>NZ_WWCS01000016.1 GCF_009857535.1 Duganella margarita | reverse complement strand
GGCCGTCATCGGCGCCGTCATGCATAAGCTGGCGCATTTCATTTACGGCGTCATCAAAACAAACAAGCCCTTTGACCCCAATTACCTGGCGAAAGGGCTTGCTATTCAAGACGGTATCTGACCCCGGGTTTAGAAGCTGTAGCCGAGGCCGATGAGGAAGAGGTCGGCGTCGCGGTGGTAGTCGGTGACCACGCGGTTCCACGTCGCTTGCGCCACCACGCGCTTGGCCAGGTGGTAGCGGCCGCCAATGCTGATCAGCCCCGCCTTGTGCGAACGCTGGCCCTCGGCGTCCGGCACCTTGGCGTTGAAGTAGGGGCCGGCCCCCATGCCCAATTCAACCTTCTGATTCAGTGAACGGATCAACCACAGCTGCGTGGCCACGCCGTTGCGCTTGCTCTGCGGGGTGTTGCCTTCGTACAGCGCCGTCACGGTCCAGTCCACATAACGGCCTACGGCGCGCCGGTATTCCAGGCCCGCAATCGCGGCGGTCTCCGAACTGAGGCTGTTATTGATGCCCTGGCCAGCCATCAAGGTGATCGCTTCGTCCGTGGTCGGCCCTTCCAGATGCAGCTTGTCGCCTTTGACGCCGTTGAACTGGTAACCCACGCCCAGCATCAGCGAGGTGGTCGAGTCCTTGCCGCTCGGCGAGATGCGGTTGATCTGCACCTGGTTGTACCAGCGGCTGTCCGCATAGTGGTACGTCGCTTGCAGGCTGTAAATGGCCGCCCAGCCATGGTCGTTGGTGTACTTGGTGCTGCTGTCGCTGTGCAACTGGCTGGTATCGAAGTAGAAGTACTGGCCGGCGCCGGCGGCAACACTCCAGCCGGGCTGGTTGGGACCGCTGCGGACCCATACCTGGCCGGCCACGCCGTCGCGGTGGTGATCGATCGGGTGCCCTTCGTTGAGGTAGCTGACACTTAGCGCCAGGTATTCATGGACCGGATGGGTGTAGGAGGCACCGGCAGTGAAGGTGTGCTCGTTGGCTTCGTTGACCCGCAGTGTGCCGGCATAACCGGTTACTTCCTGGGCCGGCGCGCTCGCCGCAGCCGCCAGCGCCACAGCGCCGAATAGCATTCGTTGCATAGAATATAATTGATGTCCGGCAAAAGGGGGAGTTTACCGGAAATCAAAAAAAGCCGTCTGACAGTTGCGCAAAACGGTATTCTTGCCTTTGTGCTATGGCTGGATGGCGACTTTGGTAATGTAATACTCGGTTTCGCCGAAGCATTGGGTCGGCACGCCCTTATGCTGGGCATAGCTGAGGATGACGCGCTTGCCGGTGGCATTGGTCAGCTCTTTGGCCACCAGCGGGTCGCGCACGCTGAATTCAAACTTTTCCGGGATCGCGCCCGGCATCGAGGTCAGCAGGATTTCGCCTTCCCAGGTCTTGCACACCCAGCCGCGGGTGGAGAATTTCTGCAGGTAGCCGGCGCGCTCGCCGTCCGAGTACGAGATGTGCAGCATGGCCCAGGTGTAGGCGGCCATCAGCAGCACGGCCGCCGCCAGCAGGCCGAGGAAGGTGAGGATTACGCGTTTGGATGTGGTCATGGTGAGCCTGGTTTATGCAATGAAAAGGATGGTATCACGCGGCGTTGCGGCGCTTGTAGCGCACCGACGACCAGAGCGACACCGCGATAAACGCCACGCCGGACAGTCCGGTAAACCACTCGGGAATATGGTATTTGACGCTGGCGAGCATGATCAGTGCCAGGATGCCGATGGCGTAGTGCGCGCCATGCTCCAGGTAGACGTATTCATCCAGCGTACCTTTGTGCACCAAAAACACCGTCAGCGAGCGCACGAACATGGCGCCGATGGCCAGCCCCAGCATGATGACGACGACGTCGGTGGTGATGGCGAAGGCGCCGATCACGCCGTCAAAGCTGAACGAGGCGTCCAGCACTTCCAGGTATAAAAAGCCGCCGATGCTGCCCTTGGCCACGGCCGCCACGATTGGCGCCACGCCGGCTTCGGTGATGTCGCTGTCGTCTTCCGGCGGGTCTTCCTCCAGCAGCGAGCTGATCCAGCCGACCGCCAAGTAGACGATGACACCCACCACGCCGGCCGTCAGCACCTTGTATTGCCCGGCGCCGGGCACCAGCGACACGCAGGCGAACACCGCCGCCAGCGTCAGCAGCACCGCCAGACTTTCGGTGCCGTGCTGGCCGAGTTTTTCCTCGACCCAGCCCAGCCAGTGCAGTTCCTTCTGGTCGTCGAACAGGAAGTTGAGGAACACCAGCAGCAGGAAGGCGCCGCCAAAGGCCGCCACCTCGGCATGGGCGCCGGTCAGGTACTTGGAGTACAACTCGGGCGTGGTGGTGGCCATATGCCACACTTCCAGCAGGCCCAGCCCGGTGGCCATGGAGACGATCAGCAGCGGGAAAATCAGCCGCATGCCGAACACGGCCACCAGAATCCCGACTGTGAGGAACAGCTTGCGCCAGAATTCGTTCCAGTGGCGCAACACGGAGGCGTTGACCACGGCGTTGTCGAACGACAGCGACACTTCCATGATGCCCAGTACGGCGGTGATCCACAGCGCCTGCACCAGTCCGTTGACGCCACCGTGGCTGTAGCCCCACCAGCCGGACAGCGCCATGAGGATGAAGGTGACGATGAACGAGATTCTGAAGTGTTGCATGGTTATCTTTATTGAAATGAGAGCAAGGGGGATTTTATATTACTTGCTTCCGTCGCTGGGTTGCCATCTGCCATAATGTCGCCACAAAAATGTTAAGGATTTAACGATGGACATCGCTTACCTCGTCACGCCGCTGCTTACCTGGGTCACGGTGGGGCCGATCAAGTTCCTGATTAATAGTTTGAAAGCGCGCAAATGGGCGTTCAATCTGGTCGGCAACGGCGGATTTCCGAGCAACCACAGCGCCGTGGTGTCGAGCATGGCGACCCTGATCGCGTTGCGCGAGGGCATCGGCCATCCGGCCTTCGGCGTCGCGGTCACGCTGTGCTTTATTGTCATCATCGACGCCAACAGCCTGCGCCAGCACGTCGGCAAGCAGGCCGCCGCCATCAACCGCCTGGCCGAAGGCAACGACCAGCACAAGTGGCTGCGCGAGCGCATGGGCCACACGCTGGTGGAAATCGCCGGCGGCCTGGGCACCGGCATCGCCATCGGCCACCTGGTCCACGCGATTTTCGGCCGCGGCTGATCCTCCCGCCGGCCGGACGCTCTGTCCGGCCTGTCCGCCAAAGCGGACACTTTTCCCTTCCTGGCTTTACCGTTCATCCCCGTATTCGGCATTTCAGCCACAAATTCTGCCGTCCATCGCACTATGATTGACCTGATAACGTTGGTCGCGGATACTCCGTGCCCTGTAGTCTGGCTAAATTTTTAAGAAGCACTTAATAAATCTCGGAGAACTTTATGTTGCGTAAAACCCTGTTAGCTCTCGCCATTGCCTCTGCCCTGGTGGCTTGCGGCAAATCAGCCAAGGAGCCCGAGAAAGGAGCCAGTGCTTCCGCCTCGGCAACCGCAGCCAAGGACGAGAAAAAAGTGACCTTATTGATGTCGCCGGAAGACACGCTGACCATCGAGTCCGACGCGCTGGCGTCCGGCCCGGTCATCACCGGCTCGATCCAGCCCGAGCGCCGCGCCGATCTGCGCGCCGAAGTCGGCGCCATCGTGCTGCAGGTGCTGAAGGAAAACGGCGAAACCGTGAAAAAGGGCGATGTGCTGCTGCGCCTGGACGAGACCTCGATCCGCGACAGCCTGACCTCGGCCGACGAAGCCACCCGCGCCGCCGAGCAGACGCTGGCCCAGACCCAGCGCATGTACGAGCGCCAGAAAACCCTGCTGGCCTCCGGCATGGTCTCGACCACCGCGCTGGAAGACGCCGAAGTGCGCCGCAACAATGCCCAGAGCGATGTGGCGGCCGCCAAGTCGCGTTCGGTGTCGGCGCGCCAGCAGCTGACCCGCACCGTGGTGCGCGCACCGTTTGACGGCATCGTCAGCGAGCGCAAGGTGTCCAGCGGCGACACCGCCCAGATCGGCAAGGAACTGATCAAAGTGATCGACCCGTCCAGCATGCGCTTCGAGGGCATGGTCTCGGCCGACAAGATCGGCGTGGTCAAGCTGGGCCAGCCGGTGCTGTTCCGCGTCAACGGTTATCCGGACAAACAATTCAACGGCAAGGTCAAGCGCGTCGATCCGGCCGCCAATGCGGTGACCCGCCAGGTCGAAGTGCTGGTCGATTTTGCCGACAACGTGCGTCCCGGCGTGGCCGGCCTGTATGCCGAAGGCCGGATCGAAGCGCAGACCACCTCGTCGCTGATGATCCCGCCGTCGGCGCTGGTGCAGGCCGGCGACAGCAATTATGTGTGGCGCATCAAGAATGGCGCGCTGGCCAAGGTGCCGCTGAGCATCGGCACCCGCGACGAACGCACCGGCCGCTGGCAGGTGCTGAGCGGTCTGCAGTCGGGTGACATGGTGGTGCGGGTGCCGGCGTCCGGCTTCAAGGATGGCCAGAAAGTCGAACTGAGCACGCCGAAGGCGGTGGCCTCGGCCTCGACGCCAAAAGTGTCGGAAAAATAACAGGATAAATCGCCATGTTCCTTTCAGATTTTAGTGTCAAGAAACCCATTGCCACGATCGTACTGATCGTCGCGATGATGTGCCTGGGCCTGATGGCCCTGAGCAAGCTGCGGGTCAACCAGAACCCGGACGTCGAAGTGCCGTTCATCGTGGTGGCGATCCCGTATCCGGGCGCGTCGCCGGAGACGGTCGAGCGCGAGATCATCAACCGCGTGGAAAAATCGCTGAACTCGATTACCGGGGTCACCGAGATTAACAGTACGGCGGCCGAAGGCTCGGCCCAGATCCTGATCAAATTCACCTTCACCAAGAGTTTGATCGAGGCGTCGGACGAGATCCGCAACGCCATCGCGGCGGTGCGCTACAAGCTGCCGACCGAGATGCGCGAGCCGATTCTGCAGCGCATCGATCCGTCGGCGCAGCCGGTGATGCAGCTGGCGCTGTCGTCCAGCACCCAGACCCACGCGGAGATTTCGCGCCTGGCCGAAGACAAGCTGGCCGACCGCTTCCGCAGCATCGACGGCGTGGCCTCGGTCAACATCGACGGGTCGCTCAAGCGCGAGCTGAGCGTGCTGCTGAAGGCTGAGAAGCTGCGTGAATACAATGTGTCGGTAGGCGACGTGGTCAACGCGCTGCGCAACCAGAACGCCAACGCGCCGGTCGGCAAGGTGCGCGGCGAGCTGGACGAGAAGAGCATCCGCCTGGTCGGCCGCATCGAGCGTCCGGAAGAGTTCCAGCAAGTGGTGGTCAAGCGCAACGGCGACGAGCTGGTGCGCCTGGCGCAGGTGGCGACGATTGAAGACGGTTTTGCCGAAGTCAACAGCCTGAGCGTGCGCTCCGGCAAACCGAACGTCGGTATTTCGGTCACCCGTTCGCGCGATGCCTCGACCGTGACGGTGGCCAAGAAAATCCGCGCCATGTCGGTCGAAATGCAGAAGGAAATGCCAGCCGGCACCAAGCTGGAAGTGACCGAGGATGACGGCGAAAACGCCGAAAGCAGCCTGAACAACGTGATCGAATCGCTGGTGTTCGGCGCCGGCCTGACCATTTTCGTGGTGTACGCCTTCCTCAACTCGTGGCGCTCGACGCTGATTACCGCGCTGTCGCTGCCGACCTCGGTACTGGCGGCCTTCATCGGCGTCTGGCTGTGCGGCTTTACGCTGAACTTCATGACGCTGCTGGGCCTGTCGCTGGCGATCGGCGTGCTGATCGATGACGCCATCGTGGTGCGGGAAAACATCGTGCGTCACATGCAGCTGGGCGCCGACCGCCGCACCGCCGCGCTGAAGGGCACGGCCGAGATCGGCATGGCGGTGGCTGCCACCACCTTCTCGATCATGGCGGTGTTCATTCCAGTGGCCTTCATGCCGGGCATTACCGGTGAATGGTTCCGTCCGTTCGCGCTGACGGTGACCTGCTCGGTGGCGGTGTCGCTGGTGATTTCGTTCACGCTGGATCCGATGCTGTCGGCCTTCTGGGGCGATCCGCCGGATCACCACGATGCACCGCGCCGTGGCATCGAGAAATACTTCGCCAAGTTCAATCACTGGTTCGACCACCAGGCCAACCGCTACGGCAATGTGATCGAATGGGCGCTGCACCACCGCCGCGCGATGGGCATCATTGCGCTGGCCACGTTCGTGGCGGCGATCGGCCTGCAGGTCAAGTTTGGCGGCGCCAGCTTCGTGCCGGCGTCCGACTGGGGCACGATTGCGATCGATGTGCGCACGCCGTCGTCGTCGTCGCTGGAGTACTCGCGCCTGAAGCTGGAAAAGGCGGCGGTGATTGCGCGCGGCATCAAGGAAACCAAGGAAACCAATAGCTACGTCAACCTCAGCGGCGGCCGCATCTATGTCGATATCGGCAAGAAGACCGAGCGCAAGCGCGGTGCGATCGAGGTGGCCAAGGAATTGCGCGAAAAGCTGGCCGGTCTGGTCGGCGCCGAATACACGGTGCTGGACGACTTGAGCAATGGCGCCCGCAAGCCGGTGCAGATTGAATTCACCGGCGCCGATTCGCGCAAGCTGATGGAGATCACCAACGGCTTCATGGACCGCCTGCGCCGGGTACCGGGCGCGGTCGACGTCGGCCTGTCCGAGATGGATCCGAAGGACGAGCTGCAAATCGTGCTGAACCGTGGCCTGGCCAACTCGATGGGCATCGCCACCGGTGACGCGGCGCAGGCGCTGCGCGTGGCGTTTGCCGGTATCGAGGTGGGCGACTGGGTCGATCCGACCGGCGAGTCGCGCGACGTCGCCGTGCGCCTGGCGCCGGAAGACCGCACCAGCGCCGAGAACATCGAGCGCCTGCCGATTTCGGTGGTGGGCACCAACCAGATGGTGCCGCTGGACCAGATCGCTGAAGTGACGATGGGCAAAGGCCCGTCCACCATCAAGCAC
The DNA here is from genome assembly GCF_009857535.1 of Duganella margarita. GTDB lineage: Bacteria > Pseudomonadota > Gammaproteobacteria > Burkholderiales > Burkholderiaceae_D > Rugamonas > Rugamonas margarita. The sequence goes on along the minus strand of NZ_WWCS01000016.1, from coordinate 141,350 downwards.
AAGGATGGCAAGCGCGTGATTACCGTCACCGCCAACGTCGAAGGCCGTTCGCCGGGCGAGGTGACCACCGACGCCATGAAACTGGTCAAGGATATCGACTTCCCGCCGGGCTATGGCCTGGCGCTGGGCGGCGCCGGCAAGGATATGCAGGAAGTGTTCGGCGCCATGGGCATCGCCCTGATCGCCGGTATCGGCCTGATGTACCTGATCCTGGTCATGCAGTTCGGTTCCTTCACGGCGCCGGTGGCGGTGATGCTGTCGCTGCCGCTGTCGCTGATCGGCGTGGTGCTGGGCCTGCTGGCCACCAACAGCACCATCAACCTGATGAGTCTGATCGGCGTGATCATGCTGATGGGCCTGGTGGCGAAGAACGCCATCCTGCTGCTGGATGCGGCGCGCAAGCGCCAGGAAGAGGGCTTCAGCCGCGAGGACTCGCTGATGTATGCGGGCCGCATGCGTCTGCGGCCGATCCTGATGACCACCTTCGCGCTGATCGCCGGGATGTTCCCGGTGGCGCTGGGGTTGGGCGAGGGCGGCGAGTTCTACCGTCCGATGGCGATTGCGATTATCGGCGGCACGATCACCTCGACCTTGCTGACGCTGCTGATGGTGCCAACCTTCTATGACAGTATCGAGATCAAGAAGGATAGCGCCATCGTCAAGCTGCATCGCCGCGCCGAGCGCTTCGGCATGATCCTGGCCGTGCTGTCGATCGTGGTCGAGTTCCTGCTGTTCCTGGTGCTGCTGCGCTTCGTGTTCCGCTCGGTCATGTGGCTGGTGCGCAAGGTGTTCGGCAAGGACAAAAATCCGCCGGCGCCACCGGTGGAGGCCGAACGCAAGATTGCTTGAGTGTAATTAGCACTTAATCAAAAGAAAGGGCCTGCAGGTAATGCGTTAAGTTAAGCGCCGTCGTTCCCGCGCAAGCGGGAACCCATGCCGCGTTTGCCCAGCAAACGTCCTATGGATTCCCGCTTGCGCGGGAATGACGATGTGAATTTCAGCTTAACTTAACTGCATTAGGCCTGCGGGCCCTTTTTTTGCGCCGGCAGTGCAGAGCAACTGCTCGGTTTCAAGGTTTTAATTAGTATTCGCACTCTAACGTCTTGCCTTTTTAATTGTTTTATTTGTGTAGTATGCTGCTGGCCTTCCCGTACCAAAAGGCTATGGGACAAAAAAACCATTCATAAAGCGAGACTGCTATGCAACCCAAATATCTCCCCCTGATCATTGCTGCCGCCCTGAGCGCCATTTCCGTGGGCGCCAGCGCGTCCGGCTACCGTTTCGGTTCGCAGAGCGTGGCCGGCCAGGGCACGGCGGACGCCAACGGCGCCGAAGCGGCCGATGCCTCGACCATTTTCTACAATCCGGCCGGCTTGAGCCGCCTGGACGGCACCCAGATCAGCGTCGGCGCCACCGTCGTGGTGCCGCACTCGACCTACAACGACACCGGTTCGACCCACTTCACCGGCGCGCCGACCAACGGCACCCCGGCCAACGATTACGCGCCGAACGCGGTCACCGCGCCATCGCTGTACATCAGCAAGAAGCTGAACGACCAGTGGGCGGTGGGCATGGGCCTGTACGTGCCATACGGCGCCAAGCTGGACTACGGCAACACCTGGAGCGGCCGCTACGCGCTGTCCAACATCAAGCTGGAGTCGGTGACGCTGAATCCATCGGTGTCGTGGAAAATGAATGAACACCACGCGTTCGGCTTCGGCATCGACGCCGAATTCATGAAGGCCGAACTGGGCCAGGCAGTTGACGTGCCTGGCTCGATCGCCGCCCTGTCGAGCGGCGCCGGCGCCGCGCAAGGCGCCGTGCTGATCCGTCAGATCGCTGCCCTGGGCGGCAATCCGGCGCTGCTGCGCACGGCGGGCGATGCGCACGGCTCCAACGACGGCAAGGACTGGGGCTGGGGCTTCAACCTGGGTTATATGTTCACGCTGGACGAGAGCACCCGCTTCGGCCTGGCCTACCGTTCGTCGATTTCGCACCAGCTGCGTGGCAGCACCGTGTGGGATTTCTCGAAAGTGACCACCGATCCGATCGTCAACCAGGTGCTGCAGGCGGCCTCGCACAAGGCCAACTCGGCTGCGCTGGTGTCGCTGCGCACGCCGGAGACGTTGTCGGCCAACGCCTTCCATCAGTTCAATTCGCAGTGGGCCGGCATGGCCGACGTCACCTTCAGCCGTCACAACCGCCTGGGCGACCTGGACATCCAGTTCCCTGGCACCACCGAAGGCGCGGAAGTGATTCGCCAGCACTGGAAAAACACCGTGCGCGTATCGCTGGGCGCGAACTATGCGTACAACGAAAACCTGACCCTGCGCGGCGGTATCGCGCATGACCAGTCGCCGGTGCAGAACGCCGAGCTGACCCACCCGGCGCTGCCGGACAGCGACCGCATGCAGTATTCGATCGGCGCCAACTGGAAGCTGAGCCCGCGTTCGTCGATCGACCTGGCGTACAGCTTCCTGGACTTCAAGGACGCCAACATCAACTACACCAACCAGTGCAACCCGCTGGCCACCAGCTGCACCGGCAACGGCGAAACCACCCGTGGCGTGTATCAGACTCACCTGTCGCTGATCGGTCTGTCGTACAACTACAAGTTCTAAGTTTTTTTAGGACGAAAAAAAAGGACCCTCGGGTCCTTTTTTTATTGCCTGGATAATTGCAATCAGGCGGCCTTGCGGTCGCTGTCGATGGCCGGTTCGGCGTCGCTGTTGAAGACCGCGATGTCGGTCTCGCCCATCATGCGGCTGGCGACCGCGCCGGCGGTGACCGAGCCGCTGACGTTGAGCGCGGTGCGGCCCATGTCGATCAGCGGTTCGATCGAAATCAGCAGGCCGGCCAGCGCCACCGGCAGGTTCATCGACGACAGCACGATCAGCGCCGCAAACGTGGCGCCGCCGCCGACGCCGGCCACGCCGACCGAACCGATGGTGATGATCGCCAGCAGCGGGGCGATAAAGCTGAGGGTGAACGGATCGATGCCGACGGTCGGCGCGATCATCACCGCCAGCATGGCAGGGTAGATGCCGGCACAGCCGTTCTGGCCGATGGTGGCGCCGAACGAGGCGGCGAAGTTGGCGATGCCTTCCGGCGTGCCCAGGCGCTGGCTCTGGGTCTGCACGCTCATCGGAATCGCGCCGGCGCTGCTGCGCGAGGTGAAGGCAAAGGTCAGCAGCGGCAGGATTTTCCTGGTCCAGCGCAGCGGATTCAGGCCCAGGCCGGAGACGATCAGCAGGTGCACCACGAACATCAGCAACAGCGCGCTGTACGACGCCAGCACAAAGTCGATCAGGTGCAGGATGTCGGTGTAGCTGGAGGTCGACACCACCTGCGCCATCAGCGCGAACACGCCGTACGGCGTCAGGCGCAGCACCAGGGTGACGATGCGCATCACGATGGCGTGCGCCACCTGGATGAAGCGCTCGAACGACGCGAAGATGTCCGGCTTCTTGTCATGGATGCCGCTGGCGGCAATGCCGATGAACACCGAGAAGATCACCACCGCAATGGTGGAGGTCTTGCGGCCGCCGGTCATGTCGAGGAAGGGATTGGCCGGGATGAAGCTCAGCAGCATGCTCGGCAGCGAAATCGCCTGTGCCGTCTCGACCTTGCCTTGCAGGTAGACGCCGCGCGCGATGTCGGCCGCCGAGGCGGTCAGGCCGACCGCGCTCAGGTGGAAGACCTTGGCCATCAGGATGCCGATGCTGGCGGCGATCAGCGTGGTGATCATCAAGGTGCCAATGGTCAGCGCGCTGATCTTGCCCAGCGAGTTGATGCCTTTGAGCTTGAGGATGGCGGAGATGATCGACACCATAATCAGCGGCATGATGATCATCTGCAGCAGTTTGACGTAGCCGCTGCCGACGATGTCGAGGTAGTCGCTGGTGGTTTTCAGCTCGGCCGAGCCGGCGCCGTAGATCGCTTGCAGCGCCGCACCGAGCAGCACGCCCAGCCCCATGCCGGTGAACACGCGCACCGAAAAGGAACCGTGCTTGCGCTGTTGCGCGTACAGCAGGCCGATCAGCGCCATCGCCGCCAGCAGGTTGAGGATCACATTTATCGCCATGGCTTGTTCCTTACTACTATGTTTGTAACCGATCGTGCATTTTATCTGTCCGCTTAAACTGTTTAGCGAATATTTGGCTATATAAGTATGCGAAATTCATCTATAGAGTGTTGTAAGTCGTTTTCTTTCGGCAATTAAATAAAACTACACGAAGCTTGTAGGCGTACAATTTATTCATCACTTATCGAGGAGTAAGGTGCATGGCTATTACAAACATGAAAGTCGGTACCCGGCTGGGCCTGGGATTCGGGCTGGTGCTGGTGCTGTTGCTACTGGTAGCCGTGTTGGGCGTATTCAACATGAGCACGATCCATGCCAAGCTGGAACGCATCGTCAACGAAAACGTCGTCAAAACCGAGTTGGTGAATGAGATGTCGGAATCGGTGCACGTCGTCGCGCGGGTGTCGCGCTCGGTGGTGCTGCTGACTGCGGATGCCGATATTCGGCTTGAAATGGAAAAGGTCGCCAAGGCGCGTGCCACGTACAACGCCGCGCTTGAGCAATTGGACAAGTTGCCGGCCAAGTCGAAAGGCATGGCGATCCGCGAACGCATCGTCGGCCTGCAGCGGGTGGCGCGTCCCTTGAACGACAAAGTGTTTGAGCTGGCGCTGGCCAACAAGGATGACGAGGCGACGCAAATTCTGATGCAGCAGGCCGGTCCCGCCACCCAGGTCTGGCAGGAGGCGATGGATGAATATGCCGCACTGCAAAAGGCCAACAACCAGGGCGATGCGGCGGAAGCCAGCGCTGCGTACCAGCGCGCGCGCACGCTGATGCTGGCGCTGAGCGGGCTGGCGATTGTGGTGGGCGCGGTCGCCGCTGTCCTGATCGCGCGCGGTCTGCTGCGCCAGCTGGGCGGCGAGCCGGATTATGCGGCCTCGATCGCCGGCCGCATTGCCGCCGGCGATTTGACGGTGGTGGTCGATACGCAGAGCAACGATAACCACAGCATGCTGCACGCGATGAAGCAGATGCGCGATGCGCTGGCCAGCATCGTTGCCGAGGTGCGCGTGGGCACAGAGACGATTGCGTCGGCATCGTCGCAGATCGCCAGTGGCAACCAGGATTTGTCGGCGCGCACCGAGCAGCAGGCCAGTTCGCTGGAGGAGACGGCATCGTCGATGGAGGAGTTGACCAGCGCGGTGCGTGCGAACAACGACAATGCGCGCCAGGCCAACCAGCTGGCGCAGTCGGCGTCGGCGGTGGCGGTGCAGGGCGGGGCGGTGGTGTCGCAGGTGGTCGATACCATGGGCGCGATCAACGATTCGTCGCGCAAGATTGTCGATATTATTGCGGTGATCGACGGCATTGCATTCCAGACCAATATCCTGGCGCTGAATGCGGCGGTGGAAGCGGCCCGCGCCGGCGAGCAGGGACGCGGTTTTGCGGTGGTGGCATCCGAGGTGCGGACGCTGGCGCAACGTTCGGCTGCGGCGGCCAGGGAAATCAAGGAGTTGATCGGCAATTCGGTGGAGAAGGTGCAGGTCGGCAGCAAGCTGGTTGAGCAGGCTGGCCAGACCATGGCCGAGGTGGTGAGCAGCGTGCAGCGCGTGACCGATGTCATAGCCGAGATTTCGACCGCCGGCGATGAACAGAGCGCCGGCATCGAGCAGATCAATCAGGCCGTCAGCGAGATGGATACCGTGACGCAGCAGAATGCGGCGCTGGTGGAGGAGGCCGCCGCTGCGGCCGAGGCCATGCAGCAGCAGGCGGCCAATCTGGAGCGTGTGGTCAGCGTGTTCCAGCTGGATGGTCAACAGCGCGTAGCCGCGCCGGTACCTGCCGCCAAGCCGGCAATGGTCAAGCCCGCAGCGGCCAGGCCGGCAGCGGCCAAGCTGGCGATCGCCGGCTCGGCCAGGCCCGCTGCGGCGCGTCCGGCGCCCGCCGTCAGCGCGCCCGCCAAGCCAGCAAAGCGCCTGACCAGTGCCGCCACCAGCGACGGCGATTGGGAAGAGTTCTGACCGGCGCGTGCTGCGCCGCCCGCTGAATGCGCCTCGCTGCAGTGAATGCCAGCCCGCCACGCGACGCGCGGCCGGAGTCACGCGGTGGCCGGCGCCGCCTGGCGGCTAGGCCGTCAGCCAGATGTCGAAGCTGGTCGCGCCGTCGGTGGTGGCGGCCAGGCGGTAGGCGTAGCCATGCCGGTTCAGCACTTCGCGCACGAACAGCAGGCCGATGCCCTGGCCGCCTTTCTTGGTGGTGAAGAACGGCGTGAACAACTGCCGCGCCGGTACATCGCCTAGCAGGTTGCCGCTGTCGATGACCGACAGCCGCACGCGGCCGGCCTCCTGCGCCAGCACGAAGTCGATGCGCCGATGGTCGCTATCGGCCTCGCCGGCGCCAGCCTCCACCGCCTCCATCGCATTCTTGACCACATTCAGCAGCGCCTGCTCCATCAGATGCCGGTCCATGGCAATCGCCGGCACCGCGTCGCACCTTTGCCAGGCGATGGTAATGCCACGGCTGCGGCACTGTTCGCGGTACAGGTACAGGATATCGTCCATGATGTCGCGCACGGCGGCCGGACGCAGTTCCGGCGCCGGCATCTTGACCACCCGCGTGAAGCGCTCGATGAACTCGCCCAGGCTGGCGTTGCGCCGCTGCACTGCCAGGATCGCGGTACTGAAATCCTCGCTGTCGCGCTCGGTCAACTGGCTGCGGTAGTACAGCAGCGAATCGAGCACCGAGCCGGTGGCGGCCACCGTGTTGTTGACCTCATGCGCCAGCACGCGGATCAGTTTTTCGTAGGTGGCTTTTTCCGAACTTTCCAGTTCCTCGGTCAGTTCTTCGACCAGCAGGAAGTGGCGCGAAAAACCACGATCATAGAACTGCCCGCGCTGGCCGCGATAACGGCGGCCGTCGGCATCGGTCAACAATTGCGAATCGCCCAGCGGCAGCGCATCCAGCTGCGCCAGCAGGCCGACGCCGGCGCCGGCCGCATCGACCTCCAGCGCGCAAGCGGCCAGCGTTTCACCTTTGGCGTCGCCCAGCCCGCGCAAGGCCTGTGCGCTGGCGTTCAGCAGGCTGATGCGGCCGTCGAAATCGAACACGATGACGGCGCTCGGCGTCGCCTCCAGCAGCCGGTCGAGAAAGCCTTGCTGCTCGCCGATCTGCAAGCGCTCCTGATACAGCCGGCCCAGCATGGTGTTGAACAGCTGCACCAGCTCGTTCAACTCCTTGTCGCTGCTGAGCTGCAAGCGGGCGGCGTAGTGCTGGTCTTGCAGCAGATCGTGGAAGTGGCGCGTATAGCCCAGCGGCTCCAGCGCGCGGCGCAGCAGCCATACGCCGAGCCCCAGGCTGAGCAGCACCAGCACTTCCAGCCCCAGCATCAGCAGCGGCTGGGTGCGGAACAGCATCACGGTGATCGCCAGAAACAGCAGATGCGCGCCGGCCAGATAGGCGTACAAGCGCCAACGCAGGCTCATGGCAGCGCTTCGCTATCCGGCGCGCTGCCCAGGCCGTGCCGCTCCAGCCGGCGGTACAGCGCGGTGCGGCTAAGCCCCAGCGCCTTGGCCACGCGCGAGATATTGCCGTGATGCTGCTCCAGCGCGTGCACGATCATGTGCCGTTCCACCTGTTCCAGCGTCATGCCGTCCACGCCCAGCCGCTGGGTGCCGAGCGCGCCGCCGTGCTCGTGCTGCTCGGCGGCGACAAAGTCGGCCTGGCGCAGTTCGCTGCTGCCGACCAGCAGCAGCGTGCGTTCCAGCGTCTGCTTCAGCTGGCGGATATTGCCCGGCCAGGGCTGCGCGCTGAGCCACTCCAGCGCCTGCGGCGCCAGCGTGGTGGTCGGCAGGCCATAGCTGGCCGCCACTTCGCCGATGATGTGCCGCGCCAGCAGCGGAATGTCGCTGCGGCGCTCGCGCAACGGCGGCAGGCGGATGGTGATCAGGTTCAGCCGGTAGAACAAATCCTCGCGGAACTCGCCGCTGGCCACCAGTTCCGCCAGTTCGCGGTTGGTGGCCGAGACGATACGCACATCGGCCTTTTCGCTGCGGCTGGCGCCGACCGGCTGGTAGGTCTGGTCTTGCAGCACGCGCAGCAGCTTGACCTGGTCCGAGCGATTCAGTTCGCCAATCTCGTCGAGGAACAGCGTGCCCTCGTGCGCGCTGGCGATGTGGCCCTTGCGGTCGCTGCGAGCGTCGGTAAACGCACCCCGCACGTGGCCGAACATTTCGCTCTCAAACAGCGTCGGCGTGATCGCCCCCATATTGATCTTGATGATGGGCTTGGCGGTGCGCGGGCTGTTGCGGTGGATGGCGTCGGCAATCAGTTCCTTGCCGCAGCCGCTTTCGCCGAGGATCAGCACCGGTGCGCGCGTGTTGGCCACCTGGCCGATGGTGGTCAGCACCTTCAGCAGGCGCGGATGCTCGCCGACGATGCCGCTGAAATCGAACTGCGCATCGAGCGCCTGGCGCGAGGCGTTGCCGGCCGGCGCCGGCGCGGCCGCTTCCAGCGTGGTGCGGATCAGCTCGGCCAGCTGGGTGTTGTCCCATGGCTTGGTGAAGAAGTTGGCGGCGCCGGCCTGCATGCCGCGCACCGCCAGCGCGATCGAGCCCCAGGCCGTCATCAGCAGCACCGGCGGCGCCGGTTGCATGGCGCGGATGTCGGCCAGCAGCTGCAGGCCTTCCTCGCCGCTGGTTTGCAGCGAGAAGTTCATGTCCTGCAGCACCAGGTCGACCGGCTGCGCGGCGGCACCCTGCAGCAGCGCCAGCGCCTGCCGGGGGCCATCGGCGCACAGGGCGTCGTAGCCCTGCTGCTTGAGCACCAGGGCCAGCGAGACCTGGACTGCGCTGTCGTCGTCGACAATGAGAATGCGTTGCTTGCGAGTAGAGTCCATTATTTATTCATAGTGCAGCGCTTGCGTCGGACTCAGGCGCGCGGCGCGCCAGCCGGGGTACAGCGAACATAGCAAGGATAGCAGATAGATCACAGCGGCCGATAGCGCCGCCGCCGTCGCAAACACCGGCCAGTTGAGGCTGTCGCCGAACACGCCGGTCAGCGGCAGCTGCACCAGCAGCACCAGCGCGATCAGCATCGCGCCCGAGCTCAGCAGCAATTGCTCGGCGATGATCTGCTGGTAGATGCGGCCGGCGCTGGCGCCCAGCGCGCGGCGCAGGCCGATTTCCGGAATCCGCTGCGTGGTGTTCTGCCACAGCACGCCGAACAGGCCGAAGGCGACCATCACCAGCAGGAAGGCGGCGATCACCGACAGAATGATCAACGGCAGCAATTGCTGGCGCAACAAGGACTTGCGCGATTCCGCCTGTGGCGTGATGGTGTAGGCCCAGTCGCTGCGCACCTGCTTGAGCGTGGCGCTGAGGCGGCTCTCGAAGGCGCGCGGCGTGCCAGGCTTCAACTTCAGCATGATGGTGGAGGGCGCCTCGGTGTCGACGCCGGGTATCGCGCGCGGCAGCATGAAGGGATGCGGCGCCATGTATTCGCCCTGCGAACGGAAGGACTCGATCACGCCGGTGACGCGGTAGCGCTGCGGCGCGGTCTTGATTTCATCGTCGGCCTCGACGTAGTCCTGGTCAACGGCGGAGCGGCCGGGGAACAGCCGCTCGGCCAGGCTGCGGGTAATGACCACCGGCGTCGCGGCGGCGCCGTCGTCGATGCTGGAGAACCAGCGGCCGGCCACCAGACGCATGTTCATCGCCTCAAAGTAGTCGTCGGTGACGCTCATCAGGTCCACATGCAGGCGATGGCTGCGGTCGGGCAGCGAGAAGTCGCCCATCCAGCGCGACATGGTGTAGTTGGGGAAGGCGGTGAACGCCACTTTTTCCACCTCGGGCAATGCCAGCAGCGCGCGCTTGTACTGGTCGAACAGCGCGGCGTCGTTCTTCAGGTCGGTGGCGCGGATGCGTACCGCCCACTGGTCGCGCCAGTCGAAGCCGGTGGGCATGTGGTATAGCTCGTAACTGCGCACGCCAAAGGCGGCGATCGCGAACAGCACCACGAAGGCCAGCAGGATTTCCAGCGTCAGCATGACGTTGCGCGATTTGCGCTTCCAGATCAGTTTCAGCAGATGGCGCAGCATTATGCGGTTCCTTTCAGCGCTTGTACCGGGTCCAGGCGCGACATTTTGAGGGCCGGGATCAGACCGGACAGAATGCCGAACACCAGCGTAATCAGCAGGCTATAGCCGAACACGGGCAGATTGATATCGATATGCAGGTAAGGGATCAGGCCGGACCCTTCCAGCCACCAGATGACGCCAGCCGCGCAGAGCAGGCCGCAGACGCCGCCGGCCAAACACAGCAGCACGTTTTCCAGCACCAGCTGGGCTACCAGCTGGCCGGTGGTGGCGCCGAACGCGCGGCGCACGCCGATCTCGCTGCTGCGTTCCATGATGCGGCCGACGTTGAGGTTGACCAGGTTCAGCGTCGGCAAGGCCATGAACAGCAGCATCAGACCGACGATGATAGCGAGCATTTTGGGGGCGCCGCCGTCCTCGGTCTCGCTGTTGAGCAGCGTACGCGAGAAGAATTCCAGCTTGGTGTCGCCCCAGAACTGCATGATGTTGAATTTTTCCGGGTCGTCAAACTGCACCGATCTGGCGGCGCGCAGGATGGCCTGCTTGACGGCAGGCAGGTCGGCGGCGCGGTGCGCCAGTATCATCACGCCGAAGTCGCCGGTCTGCTTGGTCTTGTAGTCGCTCGATGGCTGCGCGGTCACCGGCACCCAGACGTCGGCATAGGCGTTCAGTTGCACCGCGTCCTCCACCACGCCGATGACCGTCAGCAGCTGGCCGCCGGCGCTGAATTTCTGGCCGAGGTAGGGCAGGCCGGGGAACAGCTTGCGCGCCGTGGACTGGTTGAGCACGGCGACGTAGCGGCCCTGGTCGACATCGTCCTGGTTATACAGGCGGCCGGCCAGCAGCTTGAAGTCGAGAATCTTCCAGTATTCCGCATCGGTGTAGCGCAGGTCGATGGTGCTGACCCGGCCCTGCTGGTAGACCGAGACCGATTCCGCCAGCGAACTGGCGGACACCGCTTCCACGCCGGGCAGCGGTTTCAGATATTTGTCGATGATCTGGTAGCCCAGCGGGCTGGTGCGCTTGGAGGTGTTCTTCGAATTCGTCGATTGCGCCAGCTGGATCTGGACGAAGCGCTCGCTCTTGCCCTCCACGCCGGTGGGATAGAAGGCGTTTTGCAGCAAGGCGACGACCACCAGCAGCACCGTCAGCGTCAGCACGATGCACAGCAGGTTGATGGCGGTAAACAGCTTGCGGCGCATGAAGACCTTCCATGCGGTCAGCAGATAATTCCTGAACATGTGCGCTCCCTCAGCCTAAGCGACCAGCTGGCCGTCGAACACACGCACGATGCGCGAGGCCATTTTCGCCTCGTGCTCGTTGTGGGTGACCATGACGATGGTGGTGCCTTCGCTGTGCAGCTTGAGCAGGATGTCCATCACTTCCTGGCCCATTTTGCTGTCCAGGTTGCCGGTCGGCTCGTCGGCCAGCAGGACCTGCGGCTGGCCGACAATCGCGCGCGCAATCGCCACGCGTTGCTGCTGGCCGCCGGACAGCTGGTTCGGATAGTGGTCCATGCGGGCGCCGAGGCCGACTTTTTCCAGCGCCTCGCGCGCCAGCCGCTGGCGCTTCTTGGCCGACATCGGGCGGTACAGCAGCGGCAGTTCGACGTTGTCGATCACGCGCAGGTCGTTAATCAGGTGGAAGCTCTGGAAGATGAAGCCGAAGGTGCTGTTGCGCAGCTTGGCGACATGCTTGTCCTTGTACGACGCCACCGGCGTGCCGGCCACGTCGATAGCGCCGCTGCCCGGCTTGTCGAGCAGGCCGATCAGGTTGAGCAGCGTGCTCTTGCCGCAGCCGCTCGGTCCCATGATGCTGACGAATTCGGCTTTGCCGACGTGCAGGTCGATGTCCTTGAGCGCCAGCGTTTCCACTTTGTCGGTCTGGTAGGTTTTGCTGACTTTGTTCAGGCGTATCATTGTTTTCCCTCTTTTTTATTGGGCCACGCGGACGCTGTCGCGGTCCTTGTAGCGGCTGGTGTCTGAAATGATGAGATGGTCGCCGGCGCGCACGCCGGACAGGATTTCCACGGCCTTGCCATCGCTGGCGCCGATGTTGAGCGTGGTCTTGCGGGCGACGCCGTCGCGCACCACGAAAATATCCTGCGGGCCGCGGCCGTTGAAGGCCGGGCCATTGTCGGCCAGCAGCGCATTCTGCTTCTGCTCGGTGACGATGTTGACTTCCACCCGCAGCTTGTTGCGCAGCATGGCGTGGTGCGGCTCGGTCAGCGTGACCAGCAGCTTGACGGTGCCGTTCTGGATTTCCGGCAGCACGGTCTGCACCTCGCCGTGGAGTTTGACGTTGCCTTGTTCCACCAGCACCTGCTGGCCGGCGCTGAGCGCGCGCGCGTGGAAGTCGGACAGCGAGGCTTCCACCTTGTAGTTGTTGAGTTCGGAGACCTTGGCCACCAGCTGGCCAGTGGCGACGCTGGCGCCTTCATCGGCCATCAGCCAGGTCAGCATGCCGGCGAACGGCGCGCGCACCTGGGTTTGCGCCAGCAGTTGCTGCTGCTCCTGCAGCTGTTTTTGCAGGATGTTTTTTTGCAGGCGCGCGCCTTCGATATTGCTGTTGGTGACCAGCTTGTTGTCGTCCAGTTGTTCGCGGGTCTGACGCAGCTGGATCTCGTTGCGCTTGACGTTGAGTTCGGCGGTCAGCAGGTCTTCGGCGGAAGCGCCGCCGGCCTTGCGCAGCGTCTGGTAGCGGACCAGGCGCACGCGGGTGGCTTCCAGGTCGAGTTGCAGCAGTTCGATCGCGCTGGTCAGCTGCTTGCGCTTTTGTTCCATCTCCAGCGTCAGCGCGACGATGCGGTTTTCCTGTTGCGCCAGCTGTTCCTTGAGCCCGTCGATGGCGAGCAGGATGGTGCGGTGGTCCAGCTCCAGCAGCAGCTCGCCGGCCTGCACCTGCTGGCCGAGCTTGGCGTGGACCTTGGCGACGCGGGTCTGGATCGGACTCGACACCAGTTCCTCGTGCACCGGGATGACGATGCCGGAAGCGTTGATGGTATTGGCGATGCCGCCGACGCGCACGGTGGCGATGCTGACGTCGCCGGCATCGACGCTGGGACTGACGGCGCGGTTGATGGCCCAGGCCGTGAGGCTAAGCGTGGCCAGCAATGTGGCGACCGCCAGCACGGTATTGCGCCTGCGGCGGGAGAGGGTGGCGGTGGTGATGAGGGTGTCCATGCCCGTTCTATTGCAAGCCCCGTGCCATACCTTTGATAAAAAGACAAACCCAGGCAAATCAAGGCTCTAAGCTGATCCGGCCATCTACCGCCACGCCACCGCGTTGCCCGTCTCCGCCCACACCCGTCCGGAAACGGACACCCTTGAGAAAGGAGAATTTATGAATGCCCTTCAATTCATCGCCTGGATTTTCGTCCACATCGCCATCCCCATCTTCGCACCGATTGCTCTGCTACCGTTGCTGGGCATTGGGCGAACCTATCGAGAGCATGCGCGGGGGCTGGTCTACAGTGTAGTAAAAGATGGCCAGTTGTTTTGGCCTGTGATCGCCATGTCGGCCGGAGCCACTTATGAGCTGGCTGGCTATCTGGAAAACGCCAGCGGATGGCCGCGCGTTATCGCATGGACGGCTTTAGTTTTTCATGTGGTTCTAATCATCTATTCTGCGGTGCTGGTCATGCTCGGAGCCATTGATTCACTGGATCGCAGTGATAACAAGCCCGCCTCCGGGGCCTTGCGGATAGTGCTAGTATCAATAGTCTTCACGGTGCTATCGGCTTTGACCTTCGCCATTTTTCATTTCGTGATCACAGGGAGATAAACATGGGAAACCTGATTGACTCTTTTGTTCGCTATGCCTCTACGCCACTTGGTCGCGATAAGATGATCAAATTCATGGTATCTACCTCGCTGGCGGGAGGCGGTATCGTACTCGTCACCACGTTGAGTATCGTCCTTTTTCGCTAGTTGATGTGCTGACTGCGGCTGAAGCGATGTTGGGATTTACCAACAATTGATCTACGCCAATGTGTTAGGGTGGACCTCTCGCGCTTCGCTCGTGGAGGAGACATGCATATCAAGATGCTTGCTACGTTGTTGCTGGCATACCCGCTGTTGGCCCAGGCCGATGAGAAAGACCAGATCGTCACCGACCGGCCGGATTTCGTCGAGTCCAGCAACGTCGTCGGTGCCGGCCGCGTCCAGATTGAAACCAGCTTCGCGCTGGATCGCAACAAGGCCAACGGCATCAAGGAACGCACCTATTCCACGCCAACCCTGCTGCGCTTCGGCCTCAGCGATACGGTGGAAGCGCGCATCGAAACCGATGGCCGCATGCGTGTCGTTACCGACGACCTCAACACCGGCGAGCGCTCCACCGACAACGGCTACGCCGACGTCTCAGTCGGCGTCAAATGGCATGTGGCCGATGCGCAAGGCTCGCTGCCATCGATGGGCGTGCTGGCCCACGTCGACCTCGACAGCGGCTCCAGCGCCTTCCGCGCCACCGGCAAGGGCGGTTCGCTGCGCCTGGCGGCCGAATGGGAATTGCCGGAGGACTTCAGCCTCGGCGTCATGCCCGGCATCGCCTGGCAGCATGACGATAGCGGCGCGCGCTACAGCAGCGGCATCTTCGGCATCGTGCTCGGCAAGGAGTGGAACGAGCGCTTCCGCAGCTTCATCGAATACTCGGCGCCACAGATCGCCAAGGGCCGCCACGGCGGCAGCGTCACCACTTCGACGTCGGCGCCGCCTATCTGCTGACCGACCTGGTGCAGGTCGATACCGCGCTGTCTCGCGGCCTCAACAAGAACACGCCGGACTGGAGCTGGACGGTGGGACTGTCCATCAAATTCTAAACAGGAGAGCTCATGCGATTGACCATCAAGCAGCGCTTGTTGTTGATGAACCTGGCGACGCTGGTATTCGTCAGTCTGGTAGGACTGGTAGGCTATTACGCGGTGTACGTTCTGGACGGCTCGATGGACGCCATCAGCACCAACAGTTCGGCGATGAAGGATCAGTTGCAAGCCGATCAGGCCCACGACGCGTTGCGCGCCGACGTGCTGGCAGCCCGGCTGGCGTCCGGCAAGAACGATCCGGCCGAAATCAAGGAAGTGCGGCAGGATACGGCGGAACACATCGCGCTGTTTCGCAAGCTGATCAAGGACATGGACGGCGCCAGCACCGACGCCGAGGTTCGCCGCGCCATGGAACAGGTGCGGCCGGACGTGGAACGCTACCTGAAAAGTGCGGAGGAGATGGTCGAGCTGTCGCTGACCAATCCGCCGGCGGCGCAAACCAGGTTCCCCGCGTTTATGGACAGCTTCCGCGTGCTGGAGAAAAGCATGGCCGCGCTGAGCGACCTGATCGAAAAAAACTCGGAGGCGACCAAGGCGGTCGGCGATGAGGCGGTGGTCAAGTCGCGCATCCATATCCTCGGTTTCGGTCTGCTGGCGGTGGTGGTGTCGCTGGTGGTGGGGCAGATGATTTCACGTTCCATCCTGACGCCGCTGGGCGAGGCGGTGGAGTTTGCCGCGCGCGTGGCCAAGGGCGATCTGTCGTCGCGGATTGAGGTGTCCGGGCAGGACATTACCGAAACCGGGCAGCTCAAGCGCGCCCTGCGCGAGATGAACGACAGCCTGCACGGCATCGTCAGTCAGGTGCGCGGCGGTACCGATGCGATTGCGCTGGCCTCCGGCGAGATTGCAGCGGGCAATATGGATTTGTCGGCGCGCACCGAATCACAAGCCAGTTCGCTGGAAGAGACCGCCTCGTCAATGGAAGAGATGACCTCGGCCGTGCGGCAGAATTCCAATAACGCCGGCGAAGCCAACACGCTGGCTTCGTCGGCGGCCGCAGTCGCCACACGCGGCGGCGAGGTGATGGCGCAGGTGGTGACCACCATGGGCAACATCAATGCCTCCTCGCAGAAGATTGTCGACATCATCGCGGTGATCGAGGGGATCGCGTTCCAGACCAACATCCTGGCGCTCAACGCTGCGGTGGAAGCGGCGCGCGCCGGCGAGCAGGGCCGCGGCTTTGCGGTAGTGGCGTCGGAAGTGCGCGGCCTGGCGCACCGCTCGGATGCGGCCGCCAAGGAAGTACGGCAGTTGATCGAAGCGTCGGCGGCGCAGGTGGGGGCGGGCAGCGCGCTGGTCGGCCAGGCCGGCGGGACGATGGAGGAAATCGTCTCCAGCATCCAGCGGGTGACCACGATTGTGGGCGAAATCGCCACCGCCAGCCGCGAACAGGAGATGGGCATCGACCAGGTCAACCAGGCCATCGGCACCATAGATAGCGCCACGCAACAGAATGCCGCGCTGGTAGAGCAGGCCGCCGCCGCCACAGGCGCGTTGCAGGAACAAGCCGGCCGCCTGGCCGACGCCGTTAAAGTTTTTCGTCTGGCTAGTTAAAAAAACAAGGTAAGCTTGGCATTTTGCTTACCTTGGTGGAGACGCATGACTATAACGACAACGACTTCCAGGCTGGATGTGATCGATGCGCTACGTGGCTTTGCCATTGTGTCGATCATGCTGTTACACAATATCGAGCATTTTGACTTCTATTTTGCCCCGGCAGGTCTGCCGTCCTGGCTCAAAACGGTCGACAAGGCCATTTGGGATAGCCTGTTTTTCCTGTTTGGCGGCAAGTCCTACGCCATTTTTGCGCTGCTGTTTGGCCTCACTTTCTACATCCAATATCACAACCGTGAACGGCGCGGCGAGGACTTTCGCGCCCGCTTCGCCTGGCGGCTGGCGTTGCTGCTGGCGTTTGGCCTGTTCAATTCCATGTTTTATCACGGCGATATCCTGAGTATTTACGCGGTGCTGGGATTGACGCTGATACCCGTCGCGCGGCTCAGTAATCGCTGGGTATTGATTATTGCGGTGGTTTTATTGTTGCAGCCGTATGCATGGTGGGAGTTATTCCAGGCCTTGCCGAACCCGAATGCGAAATTACCTAATCCGGCTTCGTGGGCTTATTTCGGTCGGGCCAATGATTATTTTGCCCACGGTTCGGCCTTGCAGGTTTGGACGGGTAATCTCACCAACGGGAAAATCGGGGTGATTCGCTGGAGCTGGGAAAATGGCCGGATATTCCAAATTCCGGCTTTATTCATGCTGGGTATGCTGGCTGGCCGCAAGGGATTATTTAGCGATCCGATATTCTGGCGCCGGGCAATGGTTATTGCGATAGTCCTGTTTATTCCATTCTATGTGCTCAAGACCTGGCCGGAATTCTGGGGCGTAGGTGAGGCCGTGCGTCGTCCGCTGCTGGTGATTATTACTTCCTGGTCCAACGTGGCATTCATGGTGGTGCTGGTATCGGTATTTGTGCTGATGTTTTATTCGCAGCGCTGGCTGATGTTCTTTGCACCGCTCGGCCGCATGAGTTTAACCAGTTACGTGGTGCAGTCGATTATCGGCACCTCGATTTATTATGGTTTTGGCCTGGGCATGTATCAATACACCGGCGCCAGTTTTGCGCTGGCGATCGGTATCGCACTGGCGCTGATGCAGCGGCAGTTCAGCGTGTGGTGGCTGGCCCGGCATCAGCAAGGACCGCTTGAATCCGTGTGGCACAAGCTGACGTGGCTCGGCAGTCATGCCAAAAATTAGCGCGAAGACACCAAAATTCAGCTTGCTGAGGACGTATCGTCGGGATTGGTCCAGACGATGCGTCCATGGCCGGCTTCGTTCAGGCGAGTCATCAGCGCATCGGCGGCGGTGTCAGGGAGATTAAATTCAAACTGCACGTCATTCCCATGTTGGACATTATTCAGCTCGGCGCCGGCCATTTCAATTTCGCGTCGCACCAGACCTTCCATCGCGTATGGCGCGCTGCAAATCAGGAAGCGCTGTTTGATAATGGGGATTTTCTCCGCCTTTAATAAAGCCTGGGCTACGCTGTCGGTATAAGCCCGCACCAGTCCGCCGGCGCCTAATTTAACGCCGCCAAAATAGCGCACCACGGTGGCTAATACGCCTTCCAGATCCTGGTGGCGCAATACATCGAGCATCGGACGGCCGGCGGTACCGCTCGGTTCTCCATCATCGACTGCGGCCGATTGGCCGCCGGCTAATAATGCCCAGCATACGTGGGCGGCGCCGGGATGCTGTTCCCATAATGCCGCCACGATTTTCTGCGCGCTGGCGCGATCGGTCATCGGCTGGACGCAGGCAATAAAGCGGCTTTTTTTAATCAGCAGTTCGTGATGAACGGCGATATTGATTGTTTGGGGCATGGGAGGTTTTCTGGCAAGACGGCGGTGTAAAACCGCCGTATGGTGCCAGAAATCAGAGCCGCACGCCATCCGGCCAGCGCCTGCGCGGTATAATCCGGGCCGAGCTCACCCCATCTGATATGCCATGACAAAAGCCTCCGCCCCCTTCGTTTCATCCGCCGACGGCGACCCGGCAGAGGACGATGACCTGATGCGCCATCTCGGCCTGACCGAACGCGGCATCGCCTTGGCCAAGGCCGAGGGCAGGGTGTTCCTGCGCATCAGCGGCGTCGTCAAGTACGGCGACCGGCGCGTGGCCTACGACCTGGTACCGGCTCAGGGCGTGCTGGCCAAGTCGTCCAAATGGCGCAAGCTGGATGAGGACACCCGCTCCGGATTGCTGCTGGAGCGCGCCAGCGAGGAAGTGGCGGCCGAGTTGCACGGCTACGTCAGCGACTTCGTGCAGGAGCTGGCCGACGCCTGCGACGATTGCGACATGGACGCCGAGCCGTTCCTGCAAGCGCTGAATGATATGCAGATCGCCGAGCCGGCCGGCATGGTGTTCGACCGCATCCGCCTGCGGCTGGAGCACGCGGTCGAGCGCGAGATGGAGGAGCAGCACGCCGAACGCACCCGCCAGAGCATCAATCTGGCCGAATATCCGGCCTCGTTCGACCTCGCGCGCCGCATCAAGCGCAAGTTCATCGCGGTGCTGGGACCGACCAATTCCGGCAAGACCCACCAGGCGATCGAGGCGCTGGCCAAGGCGCCGAGCGGCGTCTATCTGGCGCCGCTACGTCTGCTGGCGCTGGAAAACTACGAACGCCTGCAGGAAATGGAGCAGCACGGCAAGCCGCTGAAGGTCAGCCTGGTCACGGGTGAGGAGCGCCGGCTGGTGCCGGGCGCCACCCACGTCGCCAGCACGGTGGAGATGCTGGATACGCAAACCCCGGTCGATGTGGCCGTCATCGATGAAATCCAGATGCTGGCCGACCGCGACCGCGGCGCCGCCTGGACTGCCGCCGTCTGCGGCGTGCCGGCGCGCATCGTCTACCTGGTGGGGGCGCCGGAAGCGCGGCGCGCCATCGAGGTGCTGGCGGCGCGGCTGGAGTGCGAGCTGGAGGTGCACGTCCTCAAGCGCAAGGGGCCGCTGACCATGGAAACCAACGCCGTGCGCAAGCTGAGCGGTCTGCGGCGCGGCGATGCAGTGATTTGCTTCTCGCGCCGCGAAGTGCTGATGTGGCGCGATATGGTGACCGAGATGGGCCTGTCGGTGGCCACGGTGTACGGCAACCTGTCGCCGGAAGTGCGGCGCGCGCAAGCCCAGCGCTTCCGCGAAGGCACGGCCGACGTAGTGGTCGGCACCGACGCCCTCGCCATGGGGCTGAACATGCCGATCGCGCGCGTGGTGATGACCACCACCGTCAAGTACAACGGCTACGAGGAGGAAGAGATCCCGGCCGCCTTGGCGCGCCAGATCGCCGGCCGCGCCGGCCGTTTCGGCGTGCACGAAGAAGGCCTGGTGGCCGGCTACGACAACGAGACCCACAATGTGATGCGCTCGCTGCTGCGCGAGAAGCCGGTGCCGCTGAAGGCGACCGGCTTTGCCGTCGCGCCGACGCTGGAGCATCTGCACCGTATCTCGTCGGTCACGCATGAGCATGGGCTGGCGAAATTGCTGAAGCGCTTTGTACACAACATCGATGTGCCGGATGGCTTCTTCTATCCGCGCATTACCGAAGAGCAGTTCGAGCGCGCGGCCTGGCTGGACACCTTGCAGCTGACGGTGGCCGAGAAGTTTGCGCTGTCGCTGGTGCCGATTTCGTCCAAGGTGCCGTCGTTGCAGAACGCGTGGGAGACCTGGGCCAAGGCGCTGGCGCACAAGAAGATCACGCCGCTGACCGCCAACGACCGGCCGCTGCATTACATGAACTTGCAGGAAGTGGAAGACGCGTGCCGGCTGTACTCGGCCTATGCGTGGCTGGCCTACCGTCAGCCGGAATACTTCCCGGATACCGAACTGGCGCAGCGCCTGTCGCGCGAGGCGTCGGAGCGGGTCGATTCGATCTTGCAGGAACAGAACTCGGCGGCGCGCAAACGCCAGCCGCGCAAGTTCCGCCGCTAGCGATGGAAGCGGAACACTGCCCCTTGTGCGGCCGGGTGCTGGGTACGGTCAACATCGACCGTCATCACCTGGTGCCCAAGACCTTCAAGGGCAAGGAGCAGTTTCCGATCCATAAAATCTGTCACCGCAAGATCCACTCGGTGTTCACCGAACGCGAGCTGCTGCACAGTTACCATACGTGGGAGGCGCTGCGTGCGCATCCGGATATCCAGAATTTTATTGCCTGGGTGGCCAACAAGCCGCCGGGTTTTTACGTGCGCACCGACACCTCGGCGCGCAAGAAATCGCGCTGAATGCTTATCTGGCTTGCTTGTCGCGGAAAAACTCCCATGCCGCTTCAGCGACTTCCAGATCGGCGTTTTGCAGACCGGTTAGCCAGTTGAGGAAGCGAGGATAACGCTTGAGGCGGCTCGGTTCCGCATGGCCGGCGCCGTCGATGCGGTACAGGCCGACCTGGAGTTGGTGCGCCGCCTCGCCCCACAGGTAGCGGGTGACGCTGGTGCGGCCTTGCGGGTCGCTGACGGGAAGCTTGTGCACTACCGGCGTGTCCGGCAGGCCCGCCAGTTCGCGCCAGACTTGTACGCTGTCCTCGATGCTGCGCACCGGCTCGGCAAAGCCGAATGCATACCAGGGTTTGCCGCCGTGATAGCGGATCAGCGGGTCGGCGGTGCAGCCGAAGATCAGCGCCGGCAGCGGCGTGGTGGGCATGGTGATGCGGCCGGGCGGCGGCATGCCGGCCAATATCACCGAGAACGCCGCCAGCTTGTGCGGGATCGCCATGGCGGCCGCGTACGCCATCCAGCCGCCGCGCGATACGCCGATCAGGTAGACGCGGGCCGGATCGACTTGGTGGCGGGCGATGGCATGGTCAATCAGCGCATCGATGAAGGACACATCGTTCTTGCGCGCCACGCGCGCGTGCGACGCGAAGCAATCGCTCCAGCCACCTTTGCCCGCATCCGGCGCGATCACGATGAGGTTCTCGCGTGCCGCAATGTCCAGCCACAGCGACAGCGGCGACGGCGGATATGCCAATCCCAGCACCTGCTCAGCCGAAGCGCCGGCGCCGTGCAGTATCACGACCAGCCCCCGTTTTTCGGGCATGACGGCGGGCGGCGCCGCAACCAGATAACTGCGCTTTCCCTCCGGACGTTCAAGCGTTGCGTGTAGAGGTACCAGGTTGAGCATCCGCATCCAATTCGTCGTTGGCCGACCGGCTAACATTACGGAAAGCATTGTTCTACAAGGCAAGCCGATATGCATTAGTTGTCAAAAATATCTAATGATACAGTTTTGTCTCAGCTTTTCCCCAGGACGGGGTGCCTGCCAGAAGGTCAATGAAAACAAAAAAGCCCACGAACCGAAATTCGTAGGCTTTTTTGATGAATCTTGGTAGGCCGTGCGGGATTCGAACCTGCGACCAACGGATTAAAAGTCCGCTGCTCTACCAGCTGAGCTAACGACCCAAGGGCCAGCATTGTACTTGCTGGCGCGCGAAAGTTCAAGCGCTCAGGAATGCGGGGCAAGTATGAGCAGTCCAATAACGCCGATCAGCATGATCGCCCCGGCGACGTAACCCAGAATGTCGCTGAACTTATCACTCACGATGAGTGCTTTCAGTTTTTTTTTCATGGGTAGCCTCACATATGCAATGTGCCTTTTGAGTTTAGCACTATAAGACAATGAAGTGGACAAACGGGTAATAGCAAGACAGCGTCAAGGTCATTAAAATCGATATCCAAACGATGATGGGTCTTACAGGCTCTTGCTGCAACGAGCGGGAAGCATTGATAGCAATGAAAATCGAACTGAACACGGCGCCGACGACACACCAACCCAGCGTCCACGCGATGAATTCGCCAAGCTCAGGATGCCGGTTATAAGCGGAGAAGGCCTCATATCCTGATGCCGCCGGCATTCCGATAACCACCCAAAATAATTGTCCGCTGTCGACAGATTTTTTGAGCATCAATACAAACGTGCGCCACCCGCCCGTAGCGGTGGCGACGGCGGTGATTACTGCGAAGGGCAGCAGTACCGGCACCAGCACGTTGATAGCAAACCAGCCGGGATTGTTTTGCAGCTGCGCGAAGTAGGAAACAGTCATTTCGCCACGCTAGCACGCCAATTTCCGCCCCTTTGCAGCGTAAATCAAAATATTGCTAAATTGTTTCGGGCGACACCGATCGGTCAACCTCGGCTATCATGTCGGCCTGCTATAAAAATAAGCCATCTTTATTGGCAAGTTGACAGCAAGGAACAAGAATGAAAGTAGATACAGGCCCGACGCCTGGCACGGTGAAGCCGGCCCCGTCGCAGTTTGGTTTGATTAATCTGTTGAAAGCCGGCGCGGCGCAATTGATCGTGCTGCACCATCTGGCGTTTTATGGCCCGATGTCTGATCACGTCCGTATCATCTTCCCGGCGTTGATCGACTGGCTGAGCGGCAGCGCCCGCATTGCCGTTCAGGTGTTCCTGGTGATCGGCGGCTTTCTTGCGGCCAAATCGCTGGCGCCGTCCGGCCATGCCGGCTATGGCCAGCCGCTGCGCGCCATCTGGCGCCGCTACACCAAGCTGGCGCCGGCATTCTTCGCCGCGACGCTGATCGCCGCCGTCGCCTCGTCCTGGGCCGCTGAATGGATGACCCACGATTCGATTTCCGCCCCCGCCACGCTGAGCCAGCTGGCCGCGCATGCGCTGCTGCTGCACGGCGTGCTGGGTTACGCGTCGGTGTCGGCCGGGGCCTGGTATGTGGCCATCGATTTCCAGCTGTACGCCTTGCTGGTGCTGGCGCTATGGGTCGGCGGCATTGTCGAAGGCCGGCGCCCGGTTACCTGGCTGATGCCGCTGGTCGCAGCGGCGGGCGTCACGCTGTCGCTGCTGTACTTTAACCTGGATGCCGACTGGGACAACTGGGCGCCGTATTTCTTCGGCAGCTACGGTCTCGGCATCATGGCGTGGTGGGCCAGCGATCCGCGCCGCAAACCGGGCGTGGCGGTAATGTTGATGATGATGGCGCTGCTGCCTGCCGTGGCCGGTCTGGCGCTGGAGTTCCGCAGCCGGATCGCGCTGGCCGCCGTGGTGGCCTGTGCGCTGTTCCTGTTTGGCCGGGCCAAGAGTCCCGACCAGGGCCGCGCGTGGAGCGTCGTCAATGGCCTTGGCAAGATTTCGTACTCGGTCTTCCTGATCCACTTCCCGGTGTGCCTGCTGGTGAACGCCGCCTTCACCCGCTTTGCGCCGGCCGAACCGGCATGGCAGTTGCTGGGCATGCTGGTGGCGTGGGCCGCCAGTTTGACGGCCGGCGCCGCCTTCTACCGCTGGGTGGAAACGCCGCTGGGCCGCATGATCCACGCACTGGGCGAGCAGCTGGCGGTGCGTGATGTGCATATGCCACGGCCGTTGCCTGTGCGCACCAGCGGCGTGTCGCTGCGCTGAGAGGAGGCCGCTGAGTTATACCATTTTGGAATGCCATTTCGTAAAGAAGTAATAGATTGACATGGTTGGGTCGGGCGTAAGATCAGACCGGCTACACCGATGTCATTCATAAAACTTACAAGATGGAGACAACATCATGGCTATACCTCACGCAACGTTGCGTCAAACCGTGCTGGCCGCGCTCATTGCCGACCTGCTGTTTTCCCTCAGCGCCCAGGCGCAAACCACCGACCAACCCGCCGACGCCGGTCCGACCGTGGTGGTCAGCGGCATCCGCGCTTCGCTCAGCTCTTCGCTGAACACCAAGCGCATGCAGGATGGCGTGGTCGATGCCGTGTCCGCAGAGGACGCCGGCAAATTCCCCGATACCAATATCGCCGAATCGCTGCAGCGCGTCACCGGCGTACAGATCCAGCGCAATGGCGGGGAAGGGCGTTACATCTCCGTGCGCGGGCTGGGGCCGGAGTTCAACAACGTGCTGGTCAACGGCCGCACGCTGACCAGCGATACCGGCGGCCGCGAGTTCTCGTTCGACCTGCTGTCATCGGACCTGATCTCGAAGGCGCTGGTGTACAAGACCTCGCAGCCGTTCCTGCCCGAGGGCGGCATCGGCTCCACGGTGGATATCCAGACCGCGCGGCCCTTGTCCGGCAAGGTCGGGCACAGTTCGGTGGTGAATGTGTCGGAATCGTACGACTCCAACTCGGAGAGGAAGACGCCCAACCTCAGCGGCATGTACTCGTTCGCCAACGCCGAGCGCAACTTCGGCGTGACCACCTCGCTGTCGTACACCGACCGCGCCTCCAAGCAGAACAAGGCGATCACCGATGCGTGGAATTACCGCGACGTCTCGCTGATCAACGGCGACCTCAATTCCAAGGGCCTGACCATGGCCGACGTCACCACCAAAAAACTCTACCTGCCGCAGAGCTTCGGCTACCAGCAGGAAAACGAAAGCCGCAAACGCCTGGTCGGCAATCTGACGGTGCAATACAACCCGTCGCCGACGTGGAAGATGACGGCCGACGCACTGTACTCGCGGCTGGACCAGCGCAACGACGTGATCGCGTTCAGCGACTGGATCAACCCGCAGCTGCTGGGCGCGCAGGTGAACCAGAACAACCAGGTCACCAGCTTCCTGCGCCCGGGCTCGACGTTTTACGCCAACAACCCGGCGCTGGCCGGCAGCGGCAACCTGCTGGGCGAGGCCAACTCGAACGACATGATCGTCAAGGGCGGCGACCGGCTGTCGATCACGCGCGCGTTTGGACTGAACTCCAAGTGGGCGCTGGCGCCGGAGTGGAAGCTGGAGGGCGATGTATCGACCTCGCGCACCACCTCGTACTCGCCGGACATGTGGGTGGTGGCCGGCATGGTGCCCAGGAATGGCGACGTGCTGAGCTTTGGCGGCACGCCGTCGGTGGTGTTCGGCGACGGCATCGCCGATCCGACTGCGGTGCGCGCGCACGCCGTCTCCAATGGCGACATCCGCAACCACGACAAGCTGTCGGAAGGCCGGCTGGGCCTGAGCTGGAATCATGAGATCGGTTACTTCAAGGGCATTGATACCGGCCTTGGCTATTCGCAGCGCAGCGTCGACCGCACCGAGTGGAAGAATGACGCGTGGAATACCTTCAGCGGCTACCATCTGCCGCTGCCGTCGTCGCTGTTTACGGTGACGCCGATGGAGAACTTCATGGGCAACGGCGCGCAGGTGCCGAGTGCTTACCTGAGCTTCGACCCGTACGCGTACATGAACTACCTGAACCAGCGCTCGATCCTGGCGCAGTCCAACGACCCGGCGCTGTACCTGGACACCACCAAGTATCCCAACGGTCCGATGGCGATCGACTACACCTTGCCGTCGATGTGGGGCGTGAAAGAGAAAGTCTCCAATTTCTTCGTCGACAGCAAGTGGGAAGGCGCCGGCTGGTCGGCCAATGCCGGCGTGCGGGTGGTGCATGTGCAGTCGAGCTCGACCGGTATCAGCCGCGTGCTGCTGTCGGCCACCAAGAGCCCGAACGACACCACTTTTATCTCCAACTGGGGACCGATGACCACCACCACGGTCAGCAACAGCTACAACAGCGTGCTGCCGTCGGCCAACCTGAAGTTCGACCTGACGTCGGAGATGCTGCTGCGCCTGGCCGCCTCCAAGACCGAGACGCGGCCGACGCTGAACCAGATGGGCGTGGACAACTACTACGGCGGCCGCTTCGGTGACGTGCAGACCGGCGGCGGCAATCCTTACCTGAAGCCGATGAAGTCGAATAACTACGATGTGTCGTGGGAATGGTATCTGTCGAAAACCAACTACGTCAGCGCGGCGGTGTTCCAGAAATACGTATCGGACTTTCTGGAGACGCGGCTGGTGGACATGAAGATTCCGCAGTTTGACGAAATCGTCCACGACACCCGTGTGCGCAACGGCCAGAAGGGCAAGATCAAGGGCGTGGAGATCGCCGGCCAGTATGCGTTCGACGCCGCGACTCCATGGTTGCGTGGCTTCGGCGTGACGGCCAACTACACCTACGTCGACGCCAGCGCCAGCCGCGAGGTGGACAGCAGCACGCCGGCGTGCGGCTATCCGGGCCTGTCGAAGCAGTCGTACAACGGCTCGCTGTTCTACGAGAACAGCAAGTTCCAGGCGCGTGTGAGCTACAACTGGCGCAATCACTTTTCGGTCGATTGCGGCGGCGGCAGTACCCAGCCACGCACCCGCGCCGCCTACGGCCAGACCGACGCCAGCCTGCGCTACAACCTCACGCCGACCTTGTCGCTGTACGCCGACGCCATCAATCTCAACAACGCGCGCACGCATGAATATGCGCTCAACGAGAGCCAGTTCCTGACGCTGGAAGATGTGGGCCGCCGCGTCAGCATCGGCCTGCGGGCGGCGTTCTAAACGGCCAAGGACGCCGGCTTGCTGTTGTAAAGCCGGCGTTATTTAGTTTCATTTTTACATCAATCAATATATTTCTTGCATTTCTTCATGCTTGGCGTTATCTTGATTTCATCAAGGAAATTATATTGTTCCCATGGAAATTCCTTGCCAGCCGCCCGGAGATCCCAAATGCACACCATTATCAAAGCTGTATTGATCAGCGCCATGTTTGCCGCCACTGCTGCCCACGCCGCCAATCCGGGCGCGGGCGCTTCCAGCGCGAGCGACGTCACCTTGACCCACAACAGCGCGAATCAATTCGCCCTGGTACAGGGATCGCAGATCAATCCGGTCAACTCGACGGCCGGCTTTGCCAGCCAGTTCTTTAGCACCACCGGCGTCGCGGCGAGCGACTGGGTGCTGGCAGGAACGGTCGAAACCAGCAACAACATGGTGTTCAGCGACAAAATGCTGGGCGACCAATTGACGTTCTCCCTGGCGCAAGCGCAAAGCGGCAAGAACGGTACCTGGTCGATCACCAACAGCCGCAACGTCAACACCGTCTTTGACCTGGTGCTGTCGTTCCACGCTGGGAACAACGTCGGCAGCTTCCTGTTCGATCACCTGACGGTCGGCGCAGGGCAGACCGTGACCGGCGACTGGCTGATTCAATGGCGTAACAACGCGGGCAATGCCAATAGCGTGCCGACGTTCTCGAACGTGGCCTTTTACACCGCCCCCGTGCCTGAACCGTCCACTTACGCCATGCTGCTTGGCGGGCTGGCGCTGATGGGCTACGTGGCCCGTCGCCGCAAGGCTTGAAGTAAAAAACGCCAGCTGATGCTTGATGCCGTTAAGTTAAGCGCCGTCGTTCCCGCGCAAGCGGGAACCCATGCCGCGTTTGCCAGGCAAACGTCCTATGGATTCCCGCTTGCGCGGGAATGACGATGTGAAATTTCAGCTTAACTTAACTGCATTAAGCTGATGCTGGCGTTTTTTTTATGGTGATGCCAGATCGCGCGGCCAACTCGTCGGCGCGTTGCTGACGGCCCCGATCAAGGGGCTTTTTTCTTTTGTACCTGACGTTGCTGCTGCTTGCGCTGGGTTTGATTCTTGTTCTGCTTGGCTTCGTAGAGGGCGGTGGCGTCCAGTTTGGCCTGGGCGACGGTGCGCAGTTCTTCCTTGTCGTCATGCACGACAAAATAATCGTTGTCTTGTGCATCGACCACCAGCTTGATTGCAGCTTCATCGGTCAGGTCGTACATCTCGGTGAGTAATGTTGCAATCTCGTCCAGGAATTCTTCGTAAGTCATGGTGCAGTTTTCTATTATTCTAAAGATGCTGTCATTGTAGCCGCTCCAGCTGGCGGGAACGCTACTGTTTTCGCGACGCCTACTCGTAGACGCCGCTGACAAAAGCCTGATATACGCGGCGGGTTTCCGGTTTCGTCATCGCGTTCATATGGCCTGCGTCTTTGACCGCTTCAAACCGTTTATGCGGATTACTCAACCCGTCGAAGAGTTCGCGGGCGGTGGCAAGCGGCGTCTGCACGTCATTGACGCCGCTGATAATCAGCACAGGGGCCTGATACGCCCGTAGCGCGGCGCGGTTGTCGATCGACAGCAGTTCCTGATCCAGCTTGATGCGCACGAAGGGCTTGCCGTACCAC
Source organism: Duganella margarita (assembly GCF_009857535.1). GTDB lineage: Bacteria > Pseudomonadota > Gammaproteobacteria > Burkholderiales > Burkholderiaceae_D > Rugamonas > Rugamonas margarita. The sequence continues at coordinate 112,935 of NZ_WWCS01000016.1, read as the reverse complement.
GGCACCATGTTGTCGGCATACGCTTGCGCGCTGGTGCCGGTGCCTTCCAGCACGAGGGCGTCCAGAGGCCGTTGTTTCGCCAATGTGGCGGCGACAAAGCTGCCAAACGAATGGCCGTGGACGACCAGTTTGCCGTTGGTCGTGGCGCGTACATGGTCATACAGCGCAAGGGTTTCTGCGTTCAGCTCTGGCAGGCCAAATGCGGACTCCGGCGCATCGCTGCGGCCAAAATCGTGATAGTCGTAGCTGATGAAATTGGCGTTCATCTCGACAAATGGCTTTGCGATAAATGCGCCATTCACATCGATCCGGACACCCGACCCCATGAAGTAGAGCACGGTAAATTGCGCGTCCGGCTTGTGCACGAAAATGCCCCGGCTGATCGCGCCATCCGGGTGCTTGAATTCGATATTGTCGATCTGGTAGTCCGGCGCCGCCTTCTTCAGAACTGACAGCTTCCCTGCGTCTTTCGGAATGAATTGCTTGGACGTGACATCGACCGTGGAGCAGGCGGACAAAGCAATGAGAAGTAAGCAGGCAAGCAGTTGACGCATATTTTCCTTGAAGGGGCGAGAGGCTGTGGCTTACAAGAATAGCATCTTTCTTTGCTAGCTTGTGTGATCCACGATCCGGTCATGCACCACGCTGAACCAGCTTCCTAGCTGCGACAGGTCGCCGTCGATCTTCAATTCGCCGGCGGCCAGCAGGTTTGTGAACGCGGCGTGAAAGCGCGGGTCTTCGCTCCGCAAGGTGTTGAGCGTGTACGAGGCTGCTTTTGTTACCTCGACCGTGATGTCGCCCCGTTCGTCACGTCGGGCGCCAAGCTGGAAGGCCGGCTTGCCATTGACGATGTCAAAGCGCAGGCCCTGGACCAGGCCGGGGCTCAGCTCGGCGCCGTCGATGTAGCGCTCCACCAGGCGAATATTGCACTCCGGTGGAAGGCCTGCCTGCGTGGCTGCGGCCACCAGCACCTCGCCCACCATCTCGAACCACCGGGCTGTCCCATGGGCCGTCATTGCGCCACCGTGAGAACGATCTTGCCGCGAATGTGGCCAGCGGCCGCGCGCTCGTGGGCCTTGCGTGCTTCGGCCAGCGGATAGGTGCTGTCGATGACGGCGCGGATAGTTCCGGCATCCAGCAGCCGTGCGAGCTCAGCCAATTGCGCACCGCTTGAGCGAACCTGGGTGGACGATACCGTTACGCCCAGCTTCTCGGCCTCTTCGCTACCGGAGAAGCCCAGTGGGAACACCGGGAACAACGCGCCGCCGCGCTTCAGCGTGCGCAAGAAGCGGCCCGAGGTCGGACCACCGACCGCGTCGATGACCAGGTCGATATCGCGTACAACATCCTCGGCGGCAGTCTGGGTGTAGTCGATGATTTCGTCTGCGCCAAGATCGCGCAACATTGCCGTGTGTTCGCCGGAGGCCACCGCAATCACGCGGGCGCCGCGCCACTTCGCAAGCTGCACCGCGAAGTGCCCGACGCCACCGGCCGCGCCGTTGACGAGGACGGTCTTGCCTTCAAGCGGCACCGGCTCATGACGATTTGGCTGCAACGGATTCTGAACATCGTGGCCAAGTTCAATCATGAACTGCCAGGCGGTCAGCAGTGACATCGGCACGGCGGCGGCCTGCACGTGATCGATGCCGGCCGGCTTGTGCGCCGCCTCCGCAGCCGGCACGCTGACATATTCCGCATAGGCGCGGCTGCCGCCCGCCAGGCCGGTGGGGAAGCGCACCATCGAAAATACCTCGTCGCCAACGGAGAAACCAGTTACATCCGCTGCCACCGCTGCAATGACGCCCGATACGTCGGTACCCAGAATCAATGGGAACGAGACCGGCGGCTGCCACTCAGGCGGCAGCATCTTGTAGCCGTCGCGCAGGTACCAGTCCGGCGGATTGATCCCGACCGCGTGCACGCGCACCAGCACTTCGCCGGGATTGAGCTCGGGCATGGGCGCCTCTTCATACTGCAATACCTCGGGCCCGCCGAAGGCATGTTGTCGAATTGCTTTCATCGTCGTGTTTGACATTGCTTTTCCTTTTGCGAGAATTGATAATGAATACCGGAGCGAAGCTCCGAAAAGGTGGAGCGGTGCTCCGTTTGTGTTTTAAATATACGGAGCGGTGCTCCGTTTGTCAAGCTATCTGATGCGTTCTGACGCCCAAAAAAATTACGATCATCTGTTTGAAATAGGGCGTGAGGTCGTCGCCGAGCAGGGGGCGGACGCCTCCATGCGTGAAGTCGCCCGCCGGGCCGGGGTCGGTATTGGCACGCTCTATCGTCACTTCCCATCGCGGGAAGCCTTGTTGGACGCGTTGCTGCGCAAGAGTTTTGATCAACTGACGGCGAAAGCCGGTGAGCTCGAAACGGTGGCGTCGGCCGGCAATGCCCTGGTGTTGTGGCTGCGCGAGATGGTCACGCTGACGCACAGCCATCGCGGCGTGATTTCCGCGATGACCGCCGCCATCGCTGAGCCGGATTCGGCCCTGCATGCGTCATGCGTGTCGATGCGGGCCTCGGGTTCGCAACTGCTGGCGCGCGCGCAAGCGCAGGGCGAGGCGCGGCTGGATATCGATGGGGCGGATTTGTTCGCGCTGGTCAGCGCGCTGGCGTGGCTGAACGATCAGCCCTTGTTCGCGTCCCGCGTGGACCGGCTGTTCCAGCTGATCGCCAGCGCGATCCTGGTGCCGCCGGCCAGCTGAACTGACTTAATCCGGACGGGCGAACATCGCCGCCATCGCGGTGACGTCACGTCCCACGCCGCGATAGCCGATGAAGCGGCTGGCCTCGTCAAACATCGGCTCGCCGCTGACTTGCAGATACTGCACCGCGCCCGCTGTCGTGGCCCGGCTGTACACAAAGTCCAGGAACGGCTTGCGCTCGGCGATATTCGACTGCAACAGCGCGCGTTCCTCGACATCCCAGCCATCGGTCTCGGTGCCGCCGATGCCCACCATGTCAGCGACTGGGCCGGACCAGTTGGTCAGCTCGCCCTCGGCATCCTGTTCCCAGTACCAGTCGGTCGACAATTCCGCGAAGCGCTGAAAACGTGCTTCACTGGCGCGCAGCTGCGCGGTGCGCTCCTCGACCATCTTTTCCAGATTGCGGTGCAGCAGCCGCACCTCCAGCATATTGCGGATGCGCGTCTCCACTTCGATCAGCTCGAACGGCTTGCTGACGAAGTCGCGCGCGCCGGCTTGCAGCGCGCGCAGTTTATGGCCCGGCTGCGCGGTGACCACCAGCACCGGCACATAACCGTCCGGCTCGACTTCCTTGAGCGCTTCCAGTACCGCAAAGCCATCCATGCCGGGCATCTGCAAATCCAGCAGGATCAAGTCGTAGTGATGGGTGCGATGCAGGCCGGACACGGCAAACGGGTCCATCGTGCTGCTGACGTTGGTGTAGCCGGCGTTCGCCAGCATCTGCTCGAGCAGCATCACGTTCGCTTCCTGGTCGTCAACAATCAGGATGCCCGCAGCGGCTATTTCGGAAGATTCAATCATGATGGGACTCCTGTGTGGGCGGCGGAAAATTCAAGGGCCACATCCAGCGCGCTCATGAACTCGACTACATTGATCGGCTTGGTCAGATAACGGAAGAATCCCGCCGCCATCCCTTTTTCTATGTCGCGCGGCATGGCGTTGGCCGACAGGGCCAGCACCGGAATATGCGCTGTCGCCGGATTGTCTTGCAGGATTTTCAGGCAGCCATAGCCACTGATGCCCGGCAGATTGATGTCCATTAAAATCATGTCTGGCTGGTAGGTTTGCGCCAGCTGGATACCGGTGTGGCCATCGATCGCGGTTAGCAGCTTGAGGTCGCTGCGGCGCAAGATCAGCTGCTCCACCAGCGCCAGATTGGCCGGGTTGTCTTCGATGTACAGCAAGGTCGCCAGCGAGGCGGCGTCCTGCGTCTCCGCCGGCAGCAAGGCATCCAGCGCCATCGGCTCCAGCGTTGGCTCATCGCTGGCCACCAGTTCAATCCAGAACGTGGTGCCCACGCCTTCGCTGCTCTGGACGCCGATCGAGCCGCCCATCAACTCGGTCAGCTGCTTGGTCACCACCAGACCGATACCGGTGCCTTCCTCGGCGCCGTCCTCCTGTCCGAGCCGGTTAAAGGGCTGGAATAATTTGTCGACCTGTTCGGGCGACAAGCCGGCGCCGCTATCGGTGACGCTGATGCGCACCATGCCCTCATGGCCTTCTTCGCATCCGACCTCTACCGTGCCGCCGCGGCGGTTGTATTTGACGGCGTTGGAGAGCAGGTTGATCATCACCTGTTTTACACGCGTGCGATCCGCGTGCACAAAGAAGCGCCGGCTCAACGTGGGGAAGACCAGGTGAATGCCGCGCTTGTCGGCCAGCGGACCGATCATCGCCTGGCAGTCCTTGAACACCTCGGCCAGGCCCATGGATTCCTGCGACATGGTGACCTTGCCGGATTCGATCATGGCCAGATCGAGAATCTCGTTGATCAGCTGGAGCAGATACCAGCCGCCCTTGAGAATCTGGTCGAGCGAACGCTGTTGCGACACCGACGGCGGCGGCTTCTCGGACGCCAGTAACTGAGCAAAACCCAGCACTGCATTGAGCGGCGTGCGCAGCTCGTGGCTCATGCTCGACAGGAAATCGGACTTGGCGTGATTGGCCTTCTCGGCCGCCGCGCGCGCGGCTTCCAGCGCCACATTGGTTTCTTGCAGTGCGAGCTGTTGTTGGCGCAGACGCTGGTCCAGCAGAGACTGCTCGGCTTCGACCCGCTTGCGCGCCGTGTTGTCGGTGCCCATCAGCAGATAGCCGATGATCTTCTCATGCGCATCGCGCAGCGGGCTGACCGAGACGATGGCGGGGAAGCGGCTGCCATCCTTGCGGATATACGTCAGCTCGTAAATGTCCTCGATGCCGCGCGACGCCTTGAACACCAGCGCCTCAAAGCCGGGCTGAATCGTCATGCCTGCTTCCAGGCTGAGCGCAGCGGCGCGGGCGATAATTTCCTGGGCGTCGGAGATGCCGGCCGGCGTGATCTGGTTGACCACTTCCGCCGCGCTGTAGCCCAGCATGCGCTCGGCGCCGACGTTGAAGATCTGGATCACGCCATGGGCATCGGTGGCGATGCTGGAGAAGGTGGCGCTGTTATGTATCGCCGATTGCAAGGCATCGGCCTTGAGGGCATTGCCTTCGGGGGGAAGCACGGTGTTCATTTGACGCCCTGGCGTTGGCGCACGTCCGACATCAGCCGCGCGAATTCTTTTTTGACGACGTCATAGCATTCGCAGGCGTCTTTTTCCAGGCCAATGCGATCGATGACCGAAATGTGGCCGCGGCGGCAACTGATGTAGCCCTGCGTCTGCAACCGGCCTGCCGCCACCGTCACGCCTTCGCGCCGCACACCGAGCATGTTGGAGATGAGTTCCTGCGTCATGGTCAGCTCATTGGTCGGCAGACGGTCCAGCGTTTGCAGCAGCCAGCGGCACAGCTGCTGGTCCAGGGTGTGATGACGGTTGCAGATGGCCGTTTGCGACATCTGCGTGATCAAGGCTTGCGTGTAGCGCAGCAGCAGGCGCATCACCGGCCCGGCCCGGTTGAATTCTTCCATCAGAATGTGCGACTTGAGGCGGTAGCCGTGGCCGGCCGTCTGCACTACCGCGCGGCTGGGCGTGGTGTTCCCGCCCATGAATAGCGAGATGCCGAGAATGCCTTCATTGCCGACGCCGGCAATTTCCGACGAACTGCCGTTCTCCAGCACGTAATGCAGCGAGACGATGGCGGAGGTCGGGAAATACACATGATTGAGCACGCCGCCAGATTCATATAGCACATCGCCGAGGCGCATCATGATCGGTTCGAGGTACGGCGAAATACGGTCGAACTCGGCGTCCAGCAGGGCGGCCAGCAAATGGTTTTGATTGGGGTTGTTGAGACGCATGGAGATATTGGTTATTCCAGTCGTCAACTAGGCGGGCGGCGAAGACGGCAAACGATGGCCGTCTTGCAGACTAACACAGAAGCCTTGGCACCGTGCGCTTGGATCGAAACATGGCAAGGGGAGCGAGGGCGGCCGACCGATAATCGCATAGCTTTGATATTGAACACAGCGCTCGGCATTGCGGCCTGAGCGGTCGCAATAGCATCGCTTTGGCTAGCGGCAAGATGGTCTTCCCATCCAGAGGAGAACGTCATGCCATATCGCTACCCTGACGCCCGCCTGCTTGATAAGCAACCCAAGGTCGGTGATTTCGAATGTGTTACTTTAATTCGTCGATACACGAATGCACCGCCAGCCAGAATGTGGCGACAAGGTGCGAAGGTGCTTGGAAATAAAGAGATCTTGCCCGGTACCGCCATAGCCAATTTCGAGAATGGGCGCTGGCCAGGCCGAAGCAAGGGTAATCATTCTGCGTTTTATCTCGGACAGGTATCGGATGGAATTTATGTCATCGATCAGTGGCCCAGCGTGGAAAAAGAAAAAATCTCCATCCGATTCATTCGAAAACTACGCAGCAACCCTGACGGAAGCTATGCCAATCCTACCGATAATGCAGACGCATTCTGGGTCATTGAATAATATGAAAGCTTACGCAAAAGTTGTGCTCGTCACGATGCCTGTGCTTGTGGCGCCGTCAGTTTGCGGTGCCGAGCAGAGCGTCATCTGCCCGACCGAAATTTCGCAGGCATCAATCAAACTGACCGGAGTACCGCCGCAGTGGACGCCATATGTCGCGTCACCACTTTATCTGTTTTCGGCAGGCGCCGCTGCCGGGCCGCCCGAACAACTGGCAACCCTGATGGGCGACTCTACTTGGAAGAAAGGGGCGAGCGAATGGACAACGACTTATGATCTGAACGACGCCAGTTTCTCCGCCGGCAAATGGATGGAATGCCGTTACGGCGAATATGGGCAGGTCGTGCTTTCAAGGCAGTTGGACGCGAAGACCAACTCGTGTACGGTCCAATTCAGCAAAGGCGAAAAAGCAGGGCAGCGAACCTTGAAAATCATATGCCAATAGATTGTTCTCGCGCAGTTACTTTGGTTTTGCCTCTGCCTTTTTGATGATTTCAAGTTCCACGCGCCGATTAGGGGCTTCGCATTTGATGCGTTCTTTCAGCGCCGTAAGCACGCCGCAATCTTTCATCACGGGGTGCGTGCTTCCTTCGGATGTGGCGCTGATTTTTATCTCCGGCACCAAATTAATTAACCGCTTATCCATGAACAGTTTTACTTCCTGAGCCCGCCGCTCTGACAACCAAATATTGCGTTTGGTTTGGCCGATCTGGTCTGCATGGCCTGTCACTCGGACTTCTTGTATGCCCAATACGCCGCTCTTGATCTCCTGGACAAAAGTCAGCAACTGCGTCTTGCCGCTGTCGGTTAATGTGAAGTCATTGAAGTCGAACGCAGAGTCGCCATGGAGAGTCGTCAGGGTAGCGTCGCAAACAGAACTACGTCCAGCGAGATCGTCGTCGATGAGGTTCAGGCGTCTGTTCTTGATCTCGAAATTCACTTCCATTGAGGTGATGTCGGACGTGGGGAGGAAGATGCGATGAATTGGGTATTTCCCATCCGTCCCCGCTTTTCGGTCGGCGATGCGCAAGTAAGTTTCAGGGCCAACGCGCGACATGATGTGCACATTGCAGAGTTGTATTGGTGGTGAAGTTTTTTCGTCGCAGTCGATGCCAAAAATCGGCGCGATGCTGCCACAAGCCTTGGGGGACAGCACGAGTTTTTCCGCGCGGAAGTTGCCGATCTTGGTCAGTTGGGCCATGGTCATGGGCAGCATCCCGGTGGCGCGTACAACAATACTTAGAAATAACGGTAAAACGAGAATCAGGAACAGTGCAACCCACCAGAACTTTCTCCGTCGCGGGATAAATGCAACATACAACACCGCGCCGCCGACAAAGGCGGTAAACATCGCGCTCTGCGTCAGTATCGCGAAAAAATCCATGTAGCTGTCCTGAGCCATTTCTGAGGCGCGACTGAACACTAACAATAGCGCCCATAGCGGCATCAGTTGCAGCGCACCGCTTAGGGCAGCGATGCCAAGCTGGCTGGCAAGGAGTGATCGGAGTTTTTTTATATTCCATAGCCGGGCGACACTGCTACTGTGCTTTTTCTTGATTTTTTTGACGCAATAAAAAGTGCGCACTGCGCACAGTAGCGTGTTAACGGCCAGTCCTATTAGCAGCCCCAAAATCGGTTTCCACGTCAGCCAGGTGACCAACAAAATACCTGCACTCCAGCCTATGAGCGACAGCATGCCAAAGCCCATCCAGACGATAATTGTCGCGGTTAATCTTCGTTCGCTCCTTATTGATTTGCTGGGCTCAAGCGCCATTCCTATGACGATATTTGGCACGATCAATATGAGTGCCAAGAGAATTAACAGTACCGCCAACACCCATACAACCGAAAATAGGTAGCTGGACGCTGCCTGCAGATCGAACAACGGGAAATAATCGATGTAAAAAAAGTAGCTGAATAGCGAGGCCACACCGACTGCTGTAAGCGATATCGCTCGAATTTTACTCAAAACACCGCCACTGTTTTTATCAGCCGTGATATCGGCCGCAGCAGCAGGAGTCGAGGACGTCGAGGAGGCCGGAGGTGTTGGCGTTTGCATAGGGAGTGGCGTGCAAATAAAGCTAATCAATTTACACTATTTCCATAGGGGAAAAGTGCGTAGATTGTCACACCTTTATGCGGGCCAGAAATAGATCAAAAAAAAAGCCCACGAACCGAAATTCGTGGGCTTCCTTGATAATTCTTGGTAGGCCGTGCGGGATTCGAACCTGCGACCAACGGATTAAAAGTCCGCTGCTCTACCAGCTGAGCTAACGACCCATAGGCATCTCACCTAGGTGCTTTCGGAATGGTAGGCCGTGCGGGATTCGAACCTGCGACCAACGGATTAAAAGTCCGCTGCTCTACCAGCTGAGCTAACGACCCCCGAAAGAAGCGAGATTATAGAGGATCTGTCACCCAGCTGTCAAATACCCAGCGGTAATTATTTGCCGCCGAGACGCTGTTTCGCCGTCTCTGCCGCCGTCGAGTCCGGATACTGCTTGATCAGGTCTTGCAGCGTCTTCTTGGCGGCCTTGTCCTTCAGCTCGGTCTGGCAGCTGGCGATGTTCAGCATCGCGTCCGGCGCTTTCGGGCTGTCCGGGTAGTTCTTCAGCACCACCAGCTGGGCCGTGATGGCGCTCTTGCAGTCGCGCTGGGCGAAGTAGGAGTTGCCCAGCCAGTACTGCGCGTTCGGCGCGTAGCTCGAGCCTGGATAGCGCTGGACGAATTCCTGCAGCGCGGTGGCGGCCGCCTTGTAGTCGCCGCCGGTGAACAGTTTGGTGGCGGCGTCGTACGAACGCTGTTCGCCCGGATCGACTTGTGCGGTCTTGCCGTCGATGGTCACTTCGCGCGGCTCCAGCTTGCGCAGGCGGGTGTCGAGGTCGACGTAGAAGTCTTTCTGACGCTTCTGGGCGTTGGCGATGTCGTTGGCCAGCACTTCGATCTGGCCGCGCAGTTGCGCGATCTGCTGTTGCAGCTGTTCGTTCTGGGTGACCAGGTCCAGCGTGCTGGACTTGTCGGACTTGGTGTCGAGGCGGGTGTTCAGGTCGCTGCGCATCGCTTCGACCTTGGCGCGCAGGTCGAGCAGGGCTTTGCGGGCTTCGTCGTCGTCGAACAGGCCGGCATGGGCTTGCAGCGGCAGCCAGGTCAGTGCGGCCAGCAGGGCGGCGCTGAGGCCGGATTTGGTCAGTTTCTTCATGTCAGGCGCTTTCACACTAATCTAAATGGAAACGGGGCAGAGCGCGGTTGAATCCGCGCGCCGCCCCGTATTATGCCTGTGACCCGGCAAAAGGGTAGTGCTTTTGATTACTTGTAGACGATGTCAGCACGACGGTTCTGTGCCCATGCCTCTTCGTTGTGGCCTTCGGCCTTTGGTTTTTCTTTACCCAGGGACACGGCTTCGATCTGCGATTCCGGCACGCCCAGGGTGGTCATGGACTTGCGCACGGCTTCCGCACGTTTCTGGCCCAGCGCCAGGTTGTACTCGGAGCCACCGCGTTCATCGGTGTTACCCTGGATCAGGATCGAGCGGGCTTTATTTTTGACCAGGTAGGCCGAGTGGTTTTCCACCACTGGCTTGCCGTCGGCGCGCACCACGAAGCTGTCGAAGTCAAAGTAGACGCTGCGGTTGGCCAGCACGCCTTTTGGATCGTCCAGCGGATCCAGCGATTTGGTTTCCACTGGCGCCACGGTACGGGTGTCGGCTTGTGGCTGGACTGCCTTGTCGACTGGACGCTCAACCACTGGGGCTGGCGCGGTATCTTTCACCGGGGTCGACGAGCAAGCGGCGAGGATGGCGGCGGTGGTGATGGCAAAGGCTAAGCTGCTGAGTTTACGCATAATCATTCTCCTAGTAGTGACACAAAATTACTGCATGAACGGACCCCAGGTGGGCTCCTTGATATTGCCCGCCTGAGTGGTCAGGCGTTGCTTGACACGTCCGTCGACCGAGACCACGGCCAGCGATTTGCGGCTGCCTGCCTGGGTGGCGTACATGATGTATTTGCCGTTCGGCGCAAAGCTCGGCGATTCGTCGTTGGTGGTGTCGGACAGGCGCAGCTCCTGGTTGCTGGCCAGGTCCAGCACGTACAGCTGGAAGTTGTTGTCGCGGCGCGAGATGTAGGCCAGCGTCTTGCCGTCGGCCGAGATGCGCGGGCTGATGTTGTAGGCGCCGCCGAAGGTGATGCGCTTGGCGTCGCCGCCGTCCGGGTTCATGCGGTAGATTTGCGGGCCGCCGCTGCGGTCGCTGGTGAAGTAGATGCTGTTGCCATCGGCCGACCATTGCGGTTCGGTGTCGATGCCAGGGCTGTTGGACGCGCGGCGCAGGTTGCTGCCGTCGGCGTTCACGGTGTAGATCTGCGTGTGGCCGTCTTTCGACAGCGCCACCGCCAGCTTGTTGCCGCTCGGGGCCCAGGCCGGCGCCGAGTTGCTGCCTTTTTCGTTGGCCACCACGGTGCGTGCGCGGGTAATCAGGTTCTGCACGTAGACCACCGGTTTTTTCTGTTCAAACGACACGTAGGCGACCTTGGTGCCGTCCGGCGACCACGATGGCGAGATGATCGGCTCGTTCGAGCGCAGCGCCAGCTGTTCGTTTTCGCCGTCGGCGTCGGCCACCATCAGCTGGTAGGTGCGGCCTTCCTGCTTGACGTAAGCGATGCGGGTCGAGAACGCGCCGCGGATGCCGGTCAGCTTGAAGTAGACGTCGTCGGCGATCAGGTGGGCCGACAGGCGGGTGAACTGGGCCGTGACGGCCTTGTCCAGGTTGGAGATCTTGGTCTGCTTGACGTTGTCCAGCAGCTTGTAGCGGACGTCGTAGCGGCCGTCGGCCAGGGCGTCGACGGTGCCGACCACCAGCGCGTCGGCGCCTTTGGCTTTCCAGCCGCTGTAGTCGATGTTGTTGACGTCGTTGATGACGCCGGCGTCGATGATCTTGAAGGCGCCGCTGCGTTCCAGGTCGGCCTTGATGATTTCGGAGATTTTCTGTGGCGACACGCCTTCATTGGCGAAGCCGGCCACCGCCACCGGGATCTGGTTGCTGCCGACGCCGGAAATCTCGATCCGCATCTGGGCATGTGCGCTGCCCATGGTGGCGGCGATGACCAGGCCGGTGTAGAGCATATTCAGTTTTTTCATATCAGTGCATTTCCTTCAGCTTGAAGTCCAGGGTAATTTCGCGCTCTACCGTACCATCATTTTTTGTTGGGAGTGGTGACGATTTGCTAATCGCGTTTTCAATCGCGTTGTCGTAGGCGGACGAACCGCTGCTTTTTACCTTGCGGATACCTATGATTTCCCCGGTCGGCAGCTGGGTAATCGTGTAGCTGGCGGCCAGGCTGTCATCCTGCGAGCCGTAGACCAGATTGCTCTTGATCTTGGCCCGGATTTTGGACGCATAACCGCCGTCAACCTTGCCGCCGGTCGATTGCGCGGCCGTGCCGGTGGTGCCTTTGGCGGCGGACCCGGTAATGCGGCTCATCTCGGCGGCGAAGGCTTTGTCCTTGGCGGCTTTGTCGGCCTTCTCGGCTTTTTCCTTGGCCAGTTTTTCGGCCGCGGCTTTTTTCTTGTCCTTCTCTTTCTCAGCGGCCAGCGCTTTGTCCTTCTCTTCCTGCTCGGCCTTTTCTTTCTCTTCCTTGGCTTTCTGGTCGGCCTTTTTCTTGGCTTCCAGCTTGGCCAGTTTCTCGTCAGCTTCTTTCTTCAGGCGTGCCTGTTCCAGTTTCTCTTGACGGTCTTCTTCTTTTTTCTTGGCCTTCAGGCGTTCCAGCGCGATTTCCGGATCTTCCTTCGGCACCGGCGGCGCCTGCACCGGTTGCGGTGGCGGCGCCTTGACGGGCTCCGGCTCAGGTTGCGGCTCCGGCTCGGGCTTCGGTTCCGGCGGTGGCGCTGGCGGTGCGGCGTCCTGCACCTTCATGTCCCAGATTTCGGCCTGGACTTCGGTCGGTTCATTGTTCTGCCAGCTCACGCCCACCCACAGGAACAGCAGCAACACGGCGTGCATCGCCACGGCCAGCAGGCCGGAGCGGAAGCCATTGTGTTGTCGCGGAACCTTGTAGGGACCGTCGGCGGTTGCGGGTTTCATCGTTTGCACTGTGTTTTACTTGGTGGACAAGCCCACCCGGTTAATGCCCATCTTCTTCGCTTCCGAGATCAGCTGGATCACGTCGTCGTACTTGCTTTCCTTGTCGCCGGCAATCAGCACCGGGTAGTCGGGATGGTCGTTGTGGATGGCGCGCAGTTTCTTGACCAGCGCGTCGCGGTTCGGCGCGGTTTCCGGCGCGTCTTCGTCCTTGCCCTTGACGCCGATCGACAGCGCGCCGTTGGGCTTGATGACGATCTGCACGTAGTCGCTTGGCGGCTTGGTGGATTTTTCCGCCTTCGGCAGGTCGACCACGCTCGGGTCGTTGGCCGACGGCATCACCATGAAGATAATCAGCAGCACCAGCATCACGTCGATGTATGGCACGACGTTGATTTCGGATTTCAGCTTGCGCGTGCGGCCGCTGCGCATGCCGCCGGAGGAAGAGGAGCCCATGATGATTACCGCGATTGACGTTGCAGGATGTTGGAGAATTCTTCCACAAAGCTCTCGAAGCGGATCGCCAGGCGGTCGACGTCGTACGAGAAGCGGTTGTAGGCGACAAACGCCGGAATCGCCGCGAACAGGCCGATGGCGGTGGCGATCAGCGCTTCGGCAATGCCGGGCGCGACGGCGGCCAGGGTTGCCTGCTGTACGTTGGCCAGGCCGCGGAAGGCGTTCATGATGCCCCATACGGTGCCCAGCAGACCGATGTACGGCGACACCGAACCGACCGAGGCCAGGAAGGCCAGGTGCGATTCCAAGGCATCCATTTCGCGCTGGAAGGCCGCCTTCATGGCGCGGCGGGCGCTGTCGAGGATGGCGCCGGTGTCCATGGTTTCGCGGCTGGCGGTGTAGGTCGCCTTGGACTTGATGAACTCGCCCATGCCGGCTTCAAAGATGCGCGCCAGCGGGCCGCTGTTGGCGCGGTCCTTGCCGGCGTTCTGGTACAGCGCGTGCAGGTTGCCGCCGGCCCAGAAGGTCTTTTCAAATTCCACCGTCAGGCGGCGCGCCGATTTGATGGCGAACAGTTTGCCGAAGATATAGGTCCAGCTGGTCAGCGAGATGACGAACAGCAGCGCCATGATCAATTGCACGATCAGGTGCGCATGGGTGATGAGGGACAGGAAAGAAAGGTCTTGAGTGACGTTCATTGTTTATCAGTCGGTTTGGGTGGTGACACTGGTTTGGCGCATTTTGTCGGCAACGGCCGCTGGGACGGCGCGCGGACGCAGGGCGGAATCGACGCAGCCCACCTTGACCCGCGCCGTGTTCAGCAATAGTTGGCCGCACCAGGCTTCCTGCCGGAAGACGATGGAGGCGCGGCCGAGCTTTTCGATGCTAACTGTTAATTTTAGTTCATCGTCCAGCTTCGCAGGCGCATGATACTCCGCGCTGACGCTTTTGACGACGAACAAGGTATCGTGTTCCGCCAGCAGTGTGTGCTGGTTCACATCGAGGGCGCGCAGCCACTCGGTGCGGGCGCGCTCAAAGAACTTGAGGTAGTTTGCGTAATAGACGATACCGCCGGCGTCGGTGTCTTCGTAGTAGACCCGGACGTTCCAGATGAAATCTGCTGGCATGTTGTTTGGACTTTTATTAGTGAGCAACATTTTACGCGATATTGTTGTTTTGGTTGAACTTTATCAACTGGCGCGCAAGGGTGCCTGACGGTAGTAAAGCGGTTTACTTGCAACTTGCCAAGTATTGTAACAACCCTTTACCAATTATTTCACGGCTGAAATGCTTGATAAGCCTCCCTTAAGCCAAGGGAGGTGGTGTCCGTGTTAGAGACTGCGCTTGACGTTCAGCGGGCCGTAGCCCTGGCAGGTTGGCATCATGTCAATCCGGTTGATGTTGACATGAGGAGGAAGGGTGGCGATCCAGTAAGCAGTGTTGGCGATGTCGTCGGCCGTCAGCGGGGTGGTGCCTTCGTAGACCTTGGCCGCTGCGGCGTCATCCTTCAGGCGCACGTTGGAGAACTCGGTGCCGCCGCACAGGCCCGGCGCCAGGTTGGTGGTGCGCACGCCGGTGCCGGCCAGGTCGGCCCGCAGGTTTTGCGTGAACTGGTTGACAAACGCCTTGGTGGCGCCATATACGTTACCGCCAGGGTAGGGCGTCGATCCGGCGATCGAGCCGATATTGATGATGGTGCCGCTGTTACGTTCCACCATGCCCGGCAGGATGGCGCGGGTCATGGCCACCAGGCCGCTGACGTTGGTGGCGATCATGGTGTCCCAGTCTTCCAGCGACGAGGTCTGCGCCGGCGTCACGCCCAGCGCCAGGCCGGCATTGTTGACCAGCACGTCGATGTCGCGCCATTCGGGCGGCAGGCCGTCCAGCGCGGCCTGGATCGAGGCCTTGTCGGTGACGTCCAGCACGATAGCCCGCACGGCGTCGCCCAGCTCGGCCGACAGCGCCTGCAGGCGGTCTTCGCGGCGGCCGCTGATCAGAACCTTGTGACCGTTGCTGGCGAAGATGCGCGCCATGGCGGCGCCGAAGCCGGCGGTGGCGCCGGTAATGAAGACGATCATGATCTGTCCTTGGGGTGAGTGATGAGGTGGACAAAATTGTAGCCGCAAACGCGGCCTGCCGCCGAATTGCTTTTAATGCAATACATATTCTTGCTCAAATCTGGCGCATCAAATACAATTTGGGTTCCATTACGTCTCACGTAACTGGCGAAAAGCTGGAATGATCCTCAAAACCGCCTCATAATGGTGCGTTTTGGTCAAACGGCGAAAGGTGGGCATCCACCGGGAAACGTGAGATTTCAACAGCCGTTCGCCTGGGCAGCCCTCGATGGAAAGCACGAAGAGGCTGCCGGTCCGCTATGGCTTCTCTCTTTCGATCCAACTGCCAGTAACAAGTTACTCATTCGATTGGAGTTTTTTCATGTTCGCAAAAGATCACACCCTCGCCAGCGTAGACCCAGAGTTGTTCGGCGCAATTCAAAACGAAAACACCCGTCAGCACGATCACATTGAACTGATCGCCTCGGAAAATTACACCTCGCCAGCCGTGATGGAGGCGCAAGGTTCGCAACTGACCAATAAATACGCCGAAGGCTATCCAGGCAAGCGCTACTACGGTGGCTGCGAATACGTCGACGTGGTCGAGCAGCTGGCCATCGACCGCGTGAAAAAACTGTTCGGCGCGGAAGCAGCCAACGTCCAGCCTAACTCGGGTTCGCAAGCCAACCAGGGCGTGTTCTTCGCCGTGCTGAAGCCGGGCGACACCATCATGGGCATGTCGCTGGCCGAAGGCGGTCACCTGACCCACGGCATGCCGCTCAATATGTCCGGCAAATGGTTCAACGTGGTGTCCTACGGCCTGACCGCTGCGGAAGACATCGACTACGACGCCATGGAAGCGCTGGCCAAGGAACACAAGCCCAAGCTGATCATCGCCGGCGCCTCGGCGTTCTCGAAAAAGATCGACTTCGAGCGCTTCGCCGCCGTGGCCAAAGCCGTTGGCGCTTACTTCATGGTCGACATGGCGCACTACGCCGGCCTGATCGCTGCTGGCCTGTATCCTAACCCGGTGCCGCACGCCGACTTCGTCACCTCGACCACGCACAAATCGCTGCGCGGCCCACGCGGCGGCATCATCCTGATGAAGGCCGAGCACGAGAAAGCCATCAACTCGGCCATCTTCCCTGGCATCCAGGGCGGCCCGCTGATGCACGTGATCGCCGGCAAGGCCGTGGCGTTCCAGGAAGCGCTGCAGCCCGAGTTCAAGGAATACCAGCAGCAAGTGGTGAAAAACGCCGACGTGCTGGCCAAGACCCTGATCAAGCGCGGCCTGCGGATTGTGTCGGGCGGCACCGAGTCGCACGTGATGCTGGTGGACCTGCGGCCGAAAAACCTGACCGGCAAGGAAGCGGAAGCGATCCTGGGTTCGGCTCACATCACCACCAACAAGAACGGCATTCCTAACGATCCGCAGAAGCCATTCGTGACTTCGGGCATTCGTCTGGGTTCGCCGGCGATGACCACCCGCGGCTTCAAGGAAGCGGAAGCGGAACAAGTCGGCAACCTGATCGCCGACGTGCTGGATAACCCGCACGACGCGGCCACCATCGAGCGCGTTAAAGCGGCGGTGAAGGTTCTGGCTGACAAGTTCCCTGTCTACGCCAAGTAATACCAACGCACGTCGTTCCCGCCGGCGCGGGAACGACGGCACTAAAGTTAGCGCTTATGAAATGTCCGTTCTGCCAGCATGAAGATACCCAAGTCCTCGATACCCGCGTATCGGAGGAGGGGGATTCTATTCGCCGGCGGCGGCGCTGCGGTAAATGTGATAAACGATTTACCACGTATGAGCGCATCGAACTGGTGATGCCGTATGTGGTCAAGAAGAACGGCAGCCGTACCGAGTACGCGGCGGCCAAGTTGCGCGGCAGCCTGGAGCTGGCCCTGCGCAAGCGCCCTGTGGCGGCGCCGGCAGTGGATGCCGCGATTGCCTCGATCGAAGAAAAGCTGCTGACCAGCGGCCAGCGCGAAGTGGAAACCGGCTATATCGGCGAACTGGTGATGCAGGAGTTGCAGCGTCTCGATAACGTGGCGTACATCCGTTTTGCCTCCGTGTATAAAAACTTTGAAGATCTGGCCGAGTTCCAGAATGCCATTGCCGAAGTCGGCAAGCCTGCGCGCTGAGTGCAGCTGGTGCGCGCCACTGCTGGCGCACGTTTGATACACCTCATATTCTCATCAATTAGCACTGCTACCTTCTGACATAGTCTTTGCGACTTGCGGAGGTGTGCCGTGCGCGCCCGTGGCTTTACGCTGCTGGAAATCCTGATCGCCATGCTGGTGCTTGCCCTGGGCATTCTCGGCGGCGTGGCGTTGCAGCTGGCCGCCTTGCGGGCGCGGCAGCAATCGGTGCTGCTGTCGCAGGCGACACAGATGGCCACTTCGCTGGCCGAACGCATGCGCGCCAATCCATCGCAGCGCGATACTTATCTCACTCTTGATTACGATGCTGTTGTCGAGCCGGCGCCTGGCGCGCCTGCCGCACTTTGTTACGCCGGCGCCGGCGCTTGCTCGGCGGACCAGCTGGCGCTCGCCGACCTGTATGAAGCCAAGTCGCAATTGCGGTCGCATCTGCCCGCCGGCCGCATCGTCATCTGCCGTGATGCAGGCTTGTGGAGCGGAGGCAAGCTGCACTGGTCATGCACAGGCGACGGTGCAGCGCCCGCGGTGGTGAAAGTCGGCTGGCGCGGCAAGCGTCCAGACGGCGCGCAGGACAAGACCGCCGCCGGCGAGTATGTGCCCAGTGTGGCGCTGGTGGTGGGAGCGTCACCATGAAGCCGGCATCTTTTGGCGGCTGGGGCGTGGTCGAATTCCTGATCGCGGTTGCGCTGGGCTTGCTGGTGACCTTGCTGGCTAGCGGGATGCTGGTAGCGGCCGGCAGCAATTACCGCCATCACAGCGACACCATGTGGCTCAACGACGGCGGCCGCTACGCGCTGCAGGTGATGGCGCAGGCGATACGGCAGGGCGCTTATATCAACTGGGAGCGCGACGGGGTGCCGCCGGAACTTGATCCGGCAATGCCTGCCTCGGTAGACGGCCTGGATGCCGCCACCATTGCGCGCAACAGCGAAGGCATCAGCGCGCCGCTTCCACCGGTGGTGGCTGGCAGCGATGTGCTGGCATTGCGCTTCAGCGGTTCCGGCGATGGCGCGAGCGGTGACGGTTCCAGTGTCAACTGCGGCGGCTTCGGCGTGGCCGGCGACACGCGCGGCTGGAGCATTTTCTATGTCGGCGCGGATGCCGATGGCGAACCGGAGTTGCGCTGCAAATACCGCAGCGCGTCCGGCTGGGGTGCGGATGCGGTAGTGCGCGGCGTCGATTCTTTCCAGGTGCTGTATGGCGTCGATACCGATATGCCGATGGATGGCGTGCCTAATGTCTACCTGAATGCAACAGCGGTGGCTGCCGCTGCGCATTGGAAACGCGTTTGCACCATCAAGCTGGCTTTGCTGCTGCATGGCGAAGGCAATACGCGGCTGGATACAGTGAGCGCGACCTTTGATCTGTTTGGCGCGGCATATGCCGATGCACATCCGGGCGACATCGGCGCGCGCGTGTTGGAGGCGGATTTGCCGCCGGCGCAGCGCTTGCGGCCGCGTGGCATCTTCAGCGCGACGGTGGCGTTGCGCAATCGGGATGGCTGAATCATGCGCAGGCAGCGGGGGATTGTGTTGTTGGTCAGCCTGGTGCTGCTGATGATGGTGCTGCTGCTGGGCGTCTCGGCGGCGCAGTTGTGTCTGCAAG
The DNA here is from genome assembly GCF_009857535.1 of Duganella margarita. Taxonomy (GTDB): domain Bacteria; phylum Pseudomonadota; class Gammaproteobacteria; order Burkholderiales; family Burkholderiaceae_D; genus Rugamonas; species Rugamonas margarita. The sequence continues at coordinate 94,017 of NZ_WWCS01000016.1, read as the reverse complement.
GCGAGAAGGCGGCGCGCGCGGAGCGCGATCGGGATGTGGCGTTTCTGACGGCGGAGGATGCCTTGGCAGATGCGGAGCGGGATATTCAGGATAGCAACGATCCTTCGCGGCGCGCGGCGTTTGAGGGCGGGGATGCGTTTGGCGCGACGTGCGGCGCGGGTGGCGTGGGCTTGCGGTTGCGCGCGGCGCCTGGGGAAAAGCCGGTTTGGCAGGTGGTGGATCTGTCCGGTGCTACGGACGATGGCGCGTGCACGGTGACGCATGGCGCCTACACGGCAGCGGCTTTGCCGACCGGCGAAGGCTTTTTGCCCTTCAAGAAGCCGCGCTATTTGATTGAGCGGATGGAGTGCCACCAGCCCGGTGATGACGCGTCGGCAGGAGCCGAGCCGCAGTACTGCTACCGCGTCACCGCCATCGGCTTTGGCGCCAAGCCGGGGACAGATGTGGTGTTGCAAAGCGTATTCAGCAAGCCAGAGGAGAAGCCATGAGCAAGATGACGCGCATGCGGCAAGGTGGGCAGGACCGGCGATGCACCAGCAACCCAGATGGCTCAGGGGAGGCAGGCGGCCCGCAATTGTCACAGGCGACCGCCTGGCGTCGGTGCTGGATGGTCCTGCTGCTCGTCCTGTCGAAATGCGTCGGCGCGCCAGCGCACGCCGCACCGGCGGTGGATATCGACAGCCAACCGCTGGCGGCTTCATGTAAGCCAGGCAAGGTGGTGGCCGGCACGGCGAGCGGGCCGATGCTGCTGCGGCCTTCGTCCCCGTCTGCGTCAACATCGACATCGTCCTCGCCGCCCAGCGCGGGTGACCTGTATCAGTCCACGATGGACATCGCCGACTGGAGCGGCCATTTCTCGCGCTACGTTTTGCCGGCTGGCGCGGCGGGCAGCGGCGGGGCGTCTGTGCTGGCTTGGGACGCTGGCGCCATTCTCACTGGCAGCACCGGTAAGCCGCCAACACCCGCGCCAGAGCAGCGCAACATCTACACCGCCATCATTCAACCCAACGGCGCGCTGACCATGACGCCCTTCACCTGGCAGACGCTGTCCGCCGAGCAGCAAGCCGCGCTCAACCAGGCCGACAACGCCGGCGAACAACGGCTCAACTACCTGCGCGGCGACCGCGCGCTGGAAGGCAAACCGTTCCGCCAACGCACCAGCATCCTTGGCGACGCCGTCCATAGCACCGCCGTCTACGTCGGCGCCATCGATCACCGCGAAGCAGTCTATCTGGGCGCCAACGACGGCATGCTGCATGCGTTTGACGCCATCACCGGCATCGAACTCTTCGCCTACGTGCCGGATGCACTGATCGCCCAACTGCATCACCTGACCAAGCCCGGCTACGTCCACCGCGCCTACGTAGACGGCCCGGCCAGCGCCGGCCAGGCCGGCATCAACGGCCAGCAAAAAAACATACTCATCTCCGCCATGGGCGGCGGCGCACGCGGGCTGTTCGCGTTGGACGTTACCGATCCGGCCAACTTCGCCGCCGGCCTTGGCGTACTGTGGGAATTCACGGATCGGGACGACGTACTGATGGGCAACGTCATCACCATGCCGCAGATCGCACAGGTGCGAGTCCAAGCCGGCGGCTTGCGATACTTCGCCATCGTCGCCAGCGGCATCAATAACGACGGTGATGGCGCCTTGTTCCTGTTGGCCCTCGATAAACCACGCAACCAAGGCTGGAAGCTCAACAGCAACTACTACCGCATCACCACGCTGGACAGCGCACTCAGCGCGCCGGTGCTGCTGAGAGACAGCGACGGCGCCTTGCTGTACGCCTACGCCGGCGACCAGCAAGGCAACCTGTGGCGATTCGATTTCAGCGGCAAGGCGCCGTGGCCCGACGCCATCGGCAAACCGCTGTTCGTGGCGCGTGACGCCCAAGGCCAGCGCCAGCCGATCACCGAGCAGCCATTGCTGGCCTACGCCAAAGTGCGCGGCTATGTAGTCCTGTTTGGCACCGGACGGCTGATAGAAAAAGCCGACCGCAGCGCCTCGCCGGTCACCCAGTCGTACTACGGCATCATCGATAGTCTGCAGACGCCGCAGGAAGTGATCACCAGCCGCAAGCAACTGACGCCGCGTTTCCTCGACGGTAGTGGCGCGCTGCTGACCATCAGCGGCGCCCCCATGGATGCGCAGAGCAAAGGCTGGTATGTCGACTTTGTGCAGACCAACGAGCGCAGCACCAACGCCGGGGTGCTGACCGACGGCGCCGTCCTGTTCAACACCGTGTTGCCCGGCGCTGATCTGTGCGCGGCCACCCGCAGTCGTAGCTACGCGCTCAGCGCAGTGACCGGGCTGCCGGACGATGGCCGCTTCACCGCTCTCCTGCCAAACAACGATGCGATTGTCGGCCTGATGCTGCCCGAGTACACGCCGCTGCCGCTACTGCTGCCGCAATCGGCAACGGCGGGACCGCGCGATGCGACGGGACGCATTCTGCAAACAAAAAACGCAGCGCTGGTGCAGGCCGGCGGCGCAGGGCAGATCACGCCCACCGGCAGCATCAAGGCCACGCGCCGCACCGGCCGACTCAGCTGGCGTGAGATCAGCAATTGGCACGAACTGCACGAGGCCGCAAAATGAAACCCGCCGGCTTCAGCCTGATCGAATTGCTGGTGGTGCTGGTGATCCTGGCCGTGCTGGCGGCGCAGGCCATGCCGGCGTATCAGCAGCACATCATTCGCACCAAGCGCGGCGAAGCGCAATCGGCGTTGCTGAAACTGATGATGCAGCAAGAGCGCTTCCACTCCCAGAACAACACCTACATTGCCTTCTCGGCCAGCAGCACCGAGCCGGAGGCACGGCTTTTCCAGTGGTGGAGCGGCGCCAATCCGCAGAACAGCGCCTACGAAATCGAAGGCAAGGCCTGCGACGGCGAGACCATCCGGGAATGCGTGCAAATCGTCGCCACCCCCGGCACCCGGGCAGTCGATGTGCACTTTCACGATGACGACTGCCAGACGCTGATGTTGACCAGCAATGGCCTGCGTCTCGCCAGCGGCCCGGCTTCCGGATGCTGGCTATGAAACATGCCGGTCTCACGCTGATCGAGCTGCTGATCGTGCTGGTCATCGCCAGCGTGCTGCTCGGTGCGGCGGCGCCATCGTTTCAGCAGTCGCTGCAACGCCTGCGCCTGCAAGCAGCCGTCAATGATTTGCTGGCCGCCATTGACCTGACGCGCACGCAAGCGCTGGCACGCGGCGGCAAGGTGCTGATGGCGCCGCTGCAGCAGGAGTGGCAAAGCGGCTGGGTCGTGTTCCTCGACCAAAACGGCAATCGCCGCCCAGACCCGGAGGAAAAAATCATCTACCGCCACGACCCGCTGCGCACCGATATCGTCATCACTTCCAAATTCACCTCCGGCAATATCCCGGCCTATCTGGCCTACAACGGCACAGGCCGCACTTGCGCCGCTGGCAACAGCATGGCCGCCCGCTGGGGCACGCTGTCGGTGACGCAGGGCGACCAGGCGCGCCACATCAAGATCAACATGCTCGGCCGCGTGCGCGTCTGCGATCCGGCTACCGCCTCCGCCAACTGCACCGGAGCCGACGATTGAACTAGCCTTTATAATGGCGCGATACCCAACTCGGCAGGAGCAATGTGAACATCCGTAACGATCTTGAAGGCATGACGCTGGCGCTGGAATGGGCCGCCAAGGGCCTGTACAGCACCGCGCCGAATCCGCACATCGGTTGCGTGATCGTGCGCGACGGGGTCGTGATCGGCGCCGGCGTCACGCAACGGGCCGGCAGCGACCATGCCGAAATCCAGGCGCTGAAGGATGCGCAGGCGCGCGGTCATGACGTGCGCGGCGCTACCGCCTACGTCACGCTGGAGCCGTGCAACCACCACGGCCGCACGCCGCCCTGTTCGGACGCGCTGGTGCGCGCCGGCCTTGGCCGCGTGGTGGCGGCGATGGAAGATCCGAATCCGCTGGTGGCCGGGCAGGGCTTGGCCAAGCTGGCCGCCAATGGCATCGACACCAGCGTCGGCCTGCTGGCCGATCAGGCGTATGAACTGAATATCGGCTTTTTCTCGCGCATGACGCGCGGCCTGCCGTGGGTGCGCATGAAAACCGCTGCCAGCCTGGACGGCATGACGGCGCTGCACAACGGCGTCAGCCAATGGATTACCGGCCCGGAGGCGCGTGCCGACGGCCACCACTGGCGCGCCCGTGCCGATGCCATCCTGACCGGCATTGGCACCGTCAAGGCCGATAATCCGCAACTCAACGTGCGCGCGGTCGAGACGCCACGCCAGCCGCGCCGCATTGTGGTCGACAGCAGGCTTGATATTGACCTTTCCGCCAAGATATTAGAGGGGGGCGGGACGTGGATCGTTGCCGCCGTTCGCCATCCCGAGAAGGAAGCGGCGCTGGCCGCCGCCGGTCACGAAGTGATTGTGCTGCCCAACGCCAGCGGCAAGGTCGATCTGCCGGAGCTGATGCGCGAACTGGGCCGCCGCCAGATCAACGAATTGCATGTGGAGGCCGGCGGCAAGCTGAACGGTTCGCTGATCCGCGAAGGCTGCGTCGATGAGCTGCTGGTGTATCTGGCCCCGGCGCTGATCGGTGACGCGCAAGGCATGTTCGCCTTGCCGGCGTTGACCGACCTGGCCCACAAGAAGATGTTGAAATTTCACGAGGTTAAGCAGATCGGCGAAGATTTGCGTATCCTTGCCCGCTTCACTCATTAGGAAAAACTATGTTTACTGGTATCGTCGCCGCAGTCGGCAAAATTGAATCGGTCAAACCGCTGGAAGGCGGCTCTTTCGCAGGCGTGCGCCTGGACATCAACGCCGGCGGCCTGCCGCTTGCCGACGTCGGCCTGGGCGACTCGATCGCCATCAACGGCGCCTGCATGACGGTGGTGGAGAAGGACGCCACCAATTTCCGCGTCGACGTTTCGCGCGAAAGCCTGAACAAGACCGTCGGTCTCGATACGACCACCGAAGTGAACCTGGAAAAAGCCCTGACGCTGAACGAGCGCCTGGGCGGCCACCTTGTATCCGGCCACGTGGACGGCCTGGGCGTGGTGCGCAAGTTCGAGCCGGTGGGCGAATCGTGGGAACTGGTGATCGAATCGCCGCACGAACTGGCCAAGTTCCTGGCCTACAAAGGCTCGATCGTGGTCAACGGCGTGTCGCTGACCGTCAACCGCGTGACCGACATCGGCACCGGCGCCGACCTGGTGTGCCAGTTCTCGATCAACCTGATCCCGCACACCATCGCCGTCACCACGCTGAAGCACCTGAAAGTCGACGCCAAGGTCAATCTGGAAATCGACCTGATCGCGCGCTACGTCGAGCGCATGGTGTCGGTCGGCGCCGCTACCAAGTAACTACTTCATCAGCGATTGCAAGGTCGCGCGCACGCCGCTGCGCGTGACCGCTATCCACAGGCTGTTGTAGGTGGTGACCATGCGGGCGTGCTGCGTCAGCTTCATGCCGCGGAAGCAGCTCAGGTCGAGAATCGCCGACGGCGGGCCGTTGCGCACCAGTGACCAGTCCGCGTTGCTCAGGCGCGGTTCGTTGACGTCGTAGCGGTCGCCGCGCGCATCCAGTCCATTCAAATACAGGCGGAAGCAGGCCAGCAGGAAGGCCACGCGGCGGGAGTTGAAGCCCCGGCTCAGCATGCCTTTGACGGTGGCGGTGTAAAACACCGGAATCTTGGCCGCGCCATCGTGCGCCACGCGCGTCAGCTGGTCGGCAATGGCCGGATTGTTAAAGCGTTCCAGCACGCTGTTTTTGTACTCCTCCAACACCAAACCTTCAGGCTCATCGAGCAGCGGCATGGCGTCGTGTTCCATGAAGTTGTGCAGCAGCTGGCGCAGGTCGTCATCGGCCATGGCTTCCGGCACGGTGCGGTAGCCCAGCAGCAGGCCCGGATACGCCAGCATCATGTGCGAGGCGTTCAGCATGCGGCCTTTGATCGCTTCGTGCTGCGTCACGTCGTCCAGCAGTTCGACGCCGGCGGCGGCCAGGTCGGGGCGGCCGGCGCTGAAGCGGTCTTCGATCACCCATTGCGTGTACGGTTCGGCCAGCGCCGGCATCTGGTCGTTGACGCCGCTGGCGCTGTTCAGCGCATCCGCCTGGCCGGCCGGAACGCCGGGCGCGATGCGGTCCACCATGCTGTTGGGGAAGGTCACTTCGGTGGCGATCCAGTCGGCCAGTTCGGCATCCACCGCTTGCGCGTAGCTCAGCACGGCCAGGCGGGCGGTGTCGCCGTTGTGGCGCAGGTTGTCGCAGGACACCACAGTGTAGCCACCGCTGCCGTTGTCGCGCCGGCGGCGCAGCGATTCGACCAGGTAGGCAAACGCCGAGCGCGGTGCGCCGCCCGCCAGTTCGGCGGCGATGTCGGGCGCGGTCAGGCGGAATTCGCCGGTCGCTTCGTTGAGGTTGTAGCCGCCTTCGGTGATCGTCAGCGTGACGATGCGGATGGCGGGATCGCTCAGGCAGCGCAGTACCGCTTCCGGATCGGCCGGCGCATGCAGGTAGTCGATCATGGCGCCGATCACGCGCGCGTTGGCGCTGCCGTCGGCGCCGGTTTCGGTCACGGTGTACAGGCCGTCCTGCAAGGCGAAGGCGGCGGCTTTGGCTTGCGCCTGCTCGCTGTCGCCCAGGCCGATGCCGACGATGGCCCAGTCTTCATGACCCGGCAGGTGCAGGCACTGGTCGATGTAGGCGGCCTGGTGCACGCGGTGGAAGTTGCCGACGCCGATGTGGGCGATGCCGGCGGTCAGCTTGCTGCGGTCGTAACCGGGCAGGGCCAGTTCAGGGTTGTGCTGTTGTAGCGCGTCCAGCGTGGCGCTGGACAGGGGCGTGGTGTTCATCATCGGAACCGCCATTTCATGATCAGCACCGAGCACGCCAGCACCAGGGTGATGCCGTTGTTGATGGCGATCGGCCAGGCCTGGATGCTGATGCCGTACACCAGCCACAGGAACACGCCGAAGCAGAAAACGCAATACATACCGGTCGAGACGCCTTCCGCCGAGCGGCGGCGCCAGATGAGAATCACCTGCGGCACAAAGGCAAGGGTGGTGCAGGCGGCGGCAATCAAGCCGAGAAGGTTGGAATCAATTTGCATGGTTCTCCTTTCGTATTGAATTAATAAATCAACTTGATTTATTAATTAAACGAGAATTATACTACATAAATAAAATAGCCTCCCATTTCTTGCCATGAACGCAATACAACGCCGGCTCGGGGCCAATGAGCGCCGCATGCTGCACGAGATCCGCCGCCACGGCAGCCTGGCCAAGGCCGAGCTGGCGCGCGTGACCGAGCTGAGCACGCAAACAGCGTCGGTCATCATCAACCGGCTACTGGAAGAGCAACTGGTGCGCAAGCTGGAAGTGCAGCGCGGCAAGGTCGGCCAGCCGTCGCAGCCGATTGCGCTGAATCCGGTGGGGGCGTATGCGATCGGCATCCAGATCGGCCGCCGCACGCTGAAAGTGGTGCTGGTGGATTTGCTCGGCACGGTGCTGGAACGCTGGGAACTGGCCTACGCCAGCCCGGACGTCCGGTTGATATTCCCGGCCATCGAGCAGCAACTGGCGCAGATGCTGGGCACGCTGGGGCCGGAAGCGGCGGCGCGGCTGTGCGGCGTTGGCGTCTCGGCGCCGCGCGATTTTGGCCAGTGGGAAGAGCTGCTGCGCATGCCGGCTGCCGATGCAGCCGAGTGGGGCGGGATGGTCATCGGCCAGCGCGTGCAGGCAATGACGCCGTTGCCGGTCAGCCAGGCCAAGGATACCGCCGCCGCCTGCATGGCCGAACTGCTGGTCGGCCGTGGCCGCAGCCTCGCCAGCTATCTGTACATTTACGTCGATACGCTGGCTGGCGGCAGCCTGGTCATCAATGGCTGGCCGCATGCCGGCGTGCATGGCAATTCCGGCGCGGTCGGGTCGATGCCGATGCAGGCCGCGCGCGACGGCGTGCCGCAGCAGTTGCTCAGCATTGCCTCGCTGGTCACGCTGGAGCAGCGCTACGAAGCGGCCGGTCTGGCGTCGGACGCCATGGCCGATGAGCGCGCCATACAGCAGCCGTGGCTGCCGCTAACGCAAGCCTGGCTGGCCGAAGCGGCCAATGCCATCGCCTACGCCATCTGCAGCGCCGCCTGTTTGATCGATCTGGACGGGGTGGTGGTGGACGGCCGGTGCCACCGCGCCTTGCTGACGTCGTTGCTGGCGCTGGTGGAACAGGAACTGGGTCGCTACAACTGGGCGGGTGCCGCGCGGCCCGCGCTACAGGCCGGCGAGGTGGGTGATGACGCCAAGGTGATCGGCGCGGCCTATTTGTCGCTGCACGCTAGTTTTGCGCCGCTACAGGGCTAGCGGCAGCCGGGGCCGACAGGCTTTTCAGGTAGACAATCAGGGCGGCGCGCTCTTCCTTGCTGCGCACGCGGAAATCCATGTTCTGGCCGGGGAGGAATTTTTCCGGATCGGTCAGCCAGCGGTCGAGCGAGGTTTCATCCCACACCAGGTTGGCCTTGCGTAGCGCGCGCGAGTAGTCGTAGCCCTTGACACTGCCGGCACGGCGGCCGAACACGCCGCGATGGTGCGGGCCGGTGTCGTCAACGTCCAGCGTGTGGCATTCGGTGCAGCGTTTCTGCCAGACGCGCTGGCCTTGGGCGATTTGCCGATTGTCCTGCGCTTGCGCGGTTGCTGCCAACAGGGCCAGGCAGAGGGGTAGAGCGCGGATGAGTATGGTCGTTTTCATAATCTGACTGGCGCTTTTTGGTTGTATCTTGCTTATACGCAAGGCCGCTGCTAATGGATTCACGTCGTTGCCAATAGTCATCTTAGCGGAATTTGATGGGATTTTTACAAGTTCGGTGGATAAAAGCGGGCTTTTGCGGTGGGGCGGGCGTAAATCCTTTAAAATAGCGGGTTAAGAAATACTCATGCACAGTCTTGAAGGAATAAAAAATGTCAATTTCCAGCACCGAAGAAATCGTCGCCGAATTGCGCGCTGGCCGCATGGTGATCCTGGTCGATGAGGAAGACCGGGAAAACGAAGGTGACCTGGTGCTCGCGGCGGACTTCGTCACGCCGGAAGCCATTAATTTCATGGTCAAGTACGCACGCGGCCTGGTGTGCCTGACGCTGACCGAAGAGCGCTGCAACCAGCTGGAACTGTCGATGATGTCGACCAAGAATGGCACCGCGTTCGGCACCAACTTCACCGTCTCGATCGAGGCGGCGGAAGGCGTGACCACCGGCATCTCGGCCGCCGACCGCGCCAAGACCATCCAGGTGGCCGTGGCCAAGGATGCGCAGCCGGCCGACATCGTCCAGCCGGGCCACATCTTCCCGCTGAAGGCGCAAAAGGGCGGCGTGCTGATGCGCGCAGGCCATACCGAAGCCGGTTGCGACCTGACCGCCATGGCCGGCCTGACGCCGGCCTCGGTGATCTGCGAGATCATGAAGGATGACGGCACCATGGCGCGCCTGCCGGACCTGCTGGAATTTGCCAAGGAACACGATCTGAAGATCGGCACCATCGCCGACCTGATCCACTACCGCAGCCGCAATGAATCGCTGGTGGAAAAAGTCGGCGAGCGTCCGCTGAAGACCGCGCAAGGCGAGTTCCGCATGATCGCCTACCGCGACAAACCGAGCGGCTCGGCCCACCTGGCGCTGGTGCATGGCCAGATCGAGAAGGGCAAGGAAACGCTGGTGCGCGTGCACCAGCCGGTGTCGATCCTGGACGTGCTGGAATCGGAGGCCACCACCCACTCGTGGAACCTGCCGGCCTCGCTGGCGGCGGTAAAGGCGGCCGACAGCGGCGTGATCGTGCTGCTCAACTGCGAGGAAACCGCCGAGCAGTTCTTCGCCCAGTTCGACGCGCTGGACAAGCCGGAAGCCCGGCCGAAAGGCCGCGCGGCCAGCATGGACCTGCGCAGCTATGGCATCGGCGCGCAGATCCTGCGCGAAGTCGGCGTCTGCAAGATGCAGTTGCTGGCCAGCCCGCGCAAGATGCCGTCGATGACCGGCTTCAATCTGGAAGTGACTGGCTATGTCGCCAAACCCGAATAATCAACCAACATACAAGAGGCCATCATGACCGTAGGAAGTTACGAAACCAACCTGAACGGCGAAGACCTGCGCATTGGCGTGGTACAAGCCCGTTTTAACGAAGACATCTGCCATGGCCTGCTGTCGGCCTGCCTGGCTGAGCTCAAGCACCTGGGCGTGGCGGACGAGGACGTGCTGCACGTGACCGTGCCGGGCGCGCTGGAAGTGCCGCTGGTGCTGCAGAAGATGGCCGAGTCGCAGCAGTTCGACGCGCTGATCGCGCTGGGCGCCATCATCCGGGGCGAAACCTACCACTTCGAGCTGGTGTCCAACGAATCGGGCGCAGGCATCACCCGTATCGGCTTAGACTACGGCATCCCGATCGCCAACGCGATCCTGACCACCGAGAACGACGAGCAAGCCGAAGTGCGCATGGCCGTCAAAGGCGCCGACGCGGCGCGTGTCGCGGTCGAGATGGCCAACCTGACCATCGCCCTGGAAGAGCTGAACCAGGATCACGGCGACGACGAATAAATAGCACCAATATACGAAGGTAAGAATATGACTGAGAACACTACGCACGCTAACCCCAGCAAGAACCGCACGCCGCGTCACCGCGCGCGCGAGTTCGCGCTGCAAGGCTTGTACCAGTGGCTGCTGAACAATGAGTCGGCCTCGACGGTGGTCAACCACATCCGCGGCGCCCACGGTTTCGACAAGGCCGACGCCGAGCATTTCACCGTGCTGCTGAACGGCGCCATCGGTTCGTCGGTCGAGCTGCGCGCGACCTTTGCACCGCTGGTGGACCGTGGCATCAATGAGCTGTCGCCGATTGAACATGCGGTGCTGCTGATTGGCGCTTACGAGCTGAAGAACAACCTGGAAATTCCTTACCGCGTCGTCATTAACGAAGCGGTGGAACTGACCAAGTCGTTCGGCGGTATCGACGGCCACAAGTACGTCAACGGCGTGCTGGACAAGCTGGCGCCGCGCCTGCGTCCGGACGAAGTCGCTGCCGACAAGAAGCGCTAAGCTTCCCCGGTATCGTTAAAAGCCACTCACGGTAGCGTGTAGTGGCTTTTTTTATTTGCGGGTTGACCGTGCAGGCGCGTGCCACACAGAATTGATTTTTAGGTAATTCTGGAGTTGTCATCGAACCGCATCCCCCTGGCTGGAAACGGCGTGGCTGGCTGGCGCTGATCGCCGGCGCGCACGTGCTGGCGTTTTTGTGCTGGCAGACGCCCCCGCGGCCACTGGCGGCGCCCGTCGGGCCGCATGAGGCCATCACTTATATATTAGCGCCCATCAAGCCGCCTCCGCAGCGCCAGCCGTTGCCGACGGTGGAGCGGCCGCCGCGCGTGGCGGCCCAGGCGGGCAGGGCAGCGCCGCCGGCGCCTTCCGTTCGGGCTCAGCCGATTACGGCGCCGCCGGTGGCGGAACCCGAACCCGCGCCGCCGCAAGCCATCACGCAAACCACGCCGCCTGCCGACCCGTTCGCGCTGCCGGTCAAGCCGGAGCTGGATCTCAAGCAGCGCGCCATTGCCGGCGCTGCGGCGGCCGACAAGGCGGTACTGAAGGAGTCCTTCACCCAGCGCGACCGCAAGCTGGTCAACGATGAAACCGCGCTAGCGGCCGCCATGGGCAAAGCCTATCGTGGCGGAGCGATGCGTCAGGTGGAAATGATTGCCGCCGATGGCAGCCGGATCACCAAATTCATTTTGCCGGGCGGCGGGGAGGTCTGCTACAAGGCGGCATCCAACAACTTCAGCGGTGGGCGTGACCCGTTTCGGGATAGCGGGCGTATAGTTGTCAGCAACTGTCCGCGCTGAGGACGAAAAAAAAGCCACTCGACCAGAGTGGCTTTTGGTTGTGCGCGGTGCGCTTACAGACCAGCGATCTGCGTGTCGTTGACCGATTTGTCGGCAACAGCGACCGGCGCGGCTGGTTTGGTCGCCGAAGCAGTCATCACCGGATTGGTGGTTGGCACCTTCTTACCCGCCGAAACCTGCTTCAGACGGTTGTACTCGGCCATGACCTTGCTGCCGTAACCATCATCGGTTTCGAACGCAGCGGCGCCGACGTAGCTCTTCAGACCAGCTTCCACCGAACCGCCACGGGTCACGTAATCCTTCAGGATCAGCGCGCCGACGCGGATGTTGGCGACCGGATTGAGCGCGGCTTGCAGGCCGCCCATGTCCTGGAACTTCTCATGGTGCACTTTCGACATCACTTGCATCAGGCCTTGCGCGCCGACCGGGCTTTCCGCGAACGGATTGAGGCCGGATTCGATCGACATCACCGCCAGGATCAGCAGCGGATCGAGTTTGATCTCGCGGGCCGTCAGGTAGGCGGTCGACACCAGCATGTTGGCGGCGTCACCGGCAACGCGGTAACGCTTGGACAGCCAGGTGGTGACCCATTGTTGCTGCTTCTGCGTGCCCAGCAGGGCTTTTTCTTCGGCCGTCAGCGGTGCGGCGGCGCTAGCCGGCGCGGACGCTGCTGGCGCCTCCATCAGGGCCGTCAGCGGCGGTGCGGTGACGGCGACAGCTTCAACGTCCGGCGAATGGTTCAGGCTATTGCTCAAGGCCTTGGCCAGATCCGGACGGACAAACAGTACTGCCATGACTACCAAAGCGGTAACGCCTACGACGGTCAACGTGTGTTGGGCGGTGGTCAGCACACCCTTTGCCGAAATGCGCGTCGTGGAGATCCACGCGGCTGGCTGGCGAGCCATCAGACGGGCAAACGAAATTGCGCCGGTATTGCTATTAATCATATAGTTCCCCTGAAATGTCCGTAAAAGCGGGTCCCTGCCAGCGTTATACGCAGCTAACCAGGTGCTAATGCCGTGCATCAGAAATATCTCGTTCGTCGCCGCTGTAGAAGAGCGCGCGAGAACGCCATCATTGCTTGCTTGTTGCTGATCTCTCCCGCAGGAGTCAACCAGAATGCAATACAACTATTTTCGGGGAGGAAGGCAGACGCCTTTCGAAAACACTCCTTAAAATGTCATGTGGAGCCCCGACTCCGTGAATGAATGAGCGACAACTTAGGTAGTCCGCATGAGGTCCAGAGACCTGTCTCTCTTCAAGTAGGGTGGATTGTATGAGGCGTTTTATATCAAGTCAATACTAACGCGAACCGTCTTTATAACTTTTAAATCTAGAATTTTGCCTTGTGTTCGGTGGAAAACCAATAAAATCAACCACTTGACCTGTATTTTTAAACAGTGCGCTTTAATGTAAGAAAATATTAAAAAACGATGAAATATTCCGATCTGCGAGATTTTATTTCTCAATTGCAAGCAATGGGTGAACTTACACCCATTTTGACCCCTGTTTCGCCGCATTTAGAGATGACCGAGGTGTCCGACCGGGTTTTGCGGGCTGGCGGACCGGCGCTGCTGTTCCAGCATCCGACCGGCCACAGCATGCCGGTGCTGACCAATCTGTTCGGCACGCCGAAGCGCGTGGCCTTGGGCATGGGCGCCAGCGACGTCAGCGAACTGCGCAAGATCGGCCACGTGCTGTCGCGCCTGAAAGAGCCGGAGCCGCCCAAGGATTTCAAGGACTTGATGGGCCTCGGCTCGCTGGTCAAGGCGGTGTGGGATATGGCGCCGAAGGAATTGCGCGGCGCGAAGTGCCAGGAAATCGTCTGGGAGGGCGCCGATGTCGACTTGTCGAAATTGCCGATCCAGCACTGCTGGCCGGGCGACGTTGCGCCTTTAATTACCTGGGGCCTGGTCATTACGAAAGGCCCTAATAAGAAGCGCCAGAATCTGGGCATTTATCGCCAGCAGGTGCTGGGTCCGAACAAGGTCATCATGCGCTGGCTGGCGCATCGCGGCGGCGCACTGGACTTCCGCGAGCACGCCATCCAGAGCAAGGGCAAGCCGTATCCGATCTGCGTGGCGCTGGGCGCCGATCCCGCTACTATATTAGGTGCGGTGACGCCGGTGCCGGACAGTCTGTCCGAATACCAGTTCGCCGGCCTGCTGCGCGGCAGCCGCACCGAGCTGGTAAAGGCCATCGGCAGTGAGCTGCGGGTGCCGGCGTCGGCCGAGATTGTGCTGGAAGGCCATATCTATCCGGACGAAAACCATCCGACCGGTTACGAGCATGCGCTGGAAGGGCCGTATGGCGACCACACTGGTTACTATAATGAGCAGGACTCGTTCCCGGTGTTCACCATCGACCGCATCACCATGCGCCGCGATCCGATCTATCACTCGACGTATACCGGCAAGCCGCCGGATGAGCCGGCCGTGCTGGGGCTGGCGCTGAACGAAGTGTTCATCCCGCTGCTGCAAAAGCAGTTCAGCGAGATCACCGATTTCCACCTGCCGGCCGAAGGCTGCAGCTACCGCATGGCGGTGGTACAGATCAAGAAGCAGTATGCCGGCCACGCCAAGCGCGTGATGTTCGGCGTCTGGAGCTTCCTGCGCCAGTTCATGTACACCAAGTTTATCGTTGTGGTGGACGAGGACGTCAATATCCGTGACTGGAACGAGGTGATCTGGGCGATCACCACCCGCGTCGATCCGACCCGCGACACCACGCTGGTTGACAACACGCCGATCGATTACCTCGACTTCGCCTCGCCGGTAAGCGGCTTGGGCAGCAAGATGGGCATCGACGCCACCAACAAGTGGCCGGGCGAAACCACCCGCGAGTGGGGCACGGTAATCACCATGTCGCCCGAGGTGAAAACACGGGTGGATCAAATTTGGCAGGAGCTCGGGCTGTAAGGTATAATTATGTCTGGCGGGCCCCTGCGCATTGTGGCATGGCCAACCTGGTCAGGTCGGGAACGAAGCAGCCACAGCTATTCACCATAAGTGCCGCAGATCAGGCTCGCCTCCTTATACTAAAAGCTGCCCTCGGGCAGCTTTTTTCAATTCTACTCAATCCGTTCTCGACTTGTTACAATGGTCGCTTTGGCATCCAGCTATCTACGGTAAAATCCCAGCATGTCCTATCAAGTCCTCGCCCGTAAATACCGCCCTCGGAACTTCGAAACGCTCGTCGGCCAGGAGCACGTGGTTCGCGCGCTGACCCATGCTTTGCATAGCGGCCGGCTGCACCATGCTTATCTGTTCACCGGCACCCGTGGTGTGGGTAAGACCACCTTGTCGCGGATTCTGGCCAAGTCGCTCAACTGCATCGGTCCGGATGGCAATGGCGGCATCACCGCGACGCCGTGCGGCGTGTGCGAGGCGTGCACGGCGATCGATGCGGGCCGTTTTGTCGATTACATCGAGATGGATGCGGCGTCGAATCGCGGCGTGGACGAGATGGCGCAGCTGCTGGAGCAAGCGGTGTACGCGCCGAGCAATGCGCGCTTCAAGGTCTATATGATCGATGAGGTGCACATGCTGACCAACCACGCCTTCAACGCGATGCTGAAGACGCTGGAAGAGCCGCCGGAGCACGTCAAGTTCATTCTGGCCACCACCGATCCGCAGAAGATTCCGGTGACGGTGCTGTCGCGCTGCCTGCAATTCAATCTGAAGCAGATGCCGCCGGGCCACATCATCGGCCACCTGGAAAATATTCTGGGGCAGGAAGGCATTACCTTTGAACATCCGGCGCTGCGCTTGCTGGCGGCCGGCGCCCACGGTTCGATGCGCGATGCGCTGTCGCTGACCGACCAGGCGATTGCCTATGCCGCCGGCGAAGTGACGCTGGATGCGGTGCAGGGCATGCTGGGCGCGCTGGACCAGTCGTATCTGATTCGTCTGCTGGATGCGCTGGCGGCGCAGGATGGCGCCGATCTGCTGGCGGTGGCCGATGAGATGGCGGCGCGCAGCCTGTCGTACAACGGCGCGCTGCAGGATCTGGGCACCTTGCTGCACCGGATCGCGCTGGCGCAGACGGTGCCGGCTGCCTTGCCGGAGGATTTGCCGGAGTATGCGGATATCGTGCGTCTGGCCGCTGCGTTCGATGCGGAGGAGGTGCAGCTGTATTATCAGATCGCGGTGCATGGCCGCAATGAGCTGGGCCTGGCGCCGGATGAGTATGCCGGCTTCTCGATGACCTTGTTGCGGATGCTGGCCTTTCGTCCCGGCATAGGCGGGGCAGAGGGACAAGCACCTGCGGCGCCGGCGGTGTCGCGCCAGGCGGCGATGGCGTCGGCGCGAGCCGCTGCCGGAGCCGGTGCAGCGCCGGCCCGCGCGGCCGCCAATGTTCAGGCGAATCACGCCAGCGTGGTGCCGCCGTCGGTGATCGCCGGCGCGGCCGCCATGGCGCGCAATGAAGCACCACCAGCAGCACCAGCACCGGCCGCGTCGATGCAGCGCCCAGCGCCACCAGCCGTCGCACCGACATCGCACGCCGCTGCATCTGCGCCAGCGCCACACGCCGGTGCGCCGACGCAAACGGCCCCTGCGCCAGCACCGACGGCATACGCCGCTGCACCAACGCCGGCGCCACAGGCCGCGGCACCGGCGCCGATGCCGCATGCCGCTGCACCGGCGCCAACATCCGGCGCACCGATCAGCACCGCACGCGCCGCCATTACTGCGGCTTTGGAAGCGGCTCGCGCGGCTTCCCGGCCGGGCGGACGTCCGTCGGCGCCAGCGCCGGCCAGCGCGCCGCAAGCCGCGCCAAGCGGTGCGGCCGCCGCATTCGCACCGCCAACGCCGGCCTCGTCACCAGCAGTCGCGCCGCAAGCGCCTTCGGCTGCGTACACGCCGCCTGCCGCACCGTTACGCCCTGCACCGTGGGAAGACATGCCGCCAGCCGCCGATGGTGGCGCGGCTGTCCTGGAAGCGCCGGTCCGCGTGGCACCGCCAGTGGCCGCGCCGCAGCAGGTCGCGCCAGCCCCGCAGGCCAGACAGCAAGCCGTTGAAGACGACGTGCCGTCCTGGGTCACCGAATTCTCGGACGACAGCGCAGTCGCCGCACCAGCTTCGTCGCATCCCTACGCGCCGGCGCCATCGGCGCCCCCAGCGGGACAGCCTGACGACCCGCACGCCATCGCCATGCCAGCCCGCGCCGCGCCGGCGCCCGCCAAGGCGCCTTACGCCTACGTGGTCACGCCTGTCCCGGAACTGAATTGGGACGGCAACTGGCCCGCCGTGGCCGCCGCCTTGCCACTGCGCGGCACCGCCCAGCAACTGGCCATGCAAGCCGAGATGGTCAGCTGCACCTTTGAAGGCAACGCCGCCGTGTTCACCCTGCGCGTGCCGATCGAAACCTGGCGCACCTCCGGCAACCTGGAAAAACTTACCGCCGCGCTGACCGAACGCTTCGGCCGCACGGTGCGCGTCGATAGCGAACTGGGCGCCGTCTGGTACACCGGCAGCGCCGAGGCGCAAGCCTACCGCGACGCCTGCCAGCGCGCCGCCGAGGACATCGTCGCCAACGATCCTTTTGTGAACAGCATGATCCGCGAACTGGATGCCTGGGTCGTCCCGGGCACCGTGGTACCGCCGCAGTTTAGTGCGGCAGCGGCCGGCTGATCGCCATCTTTAACTAACACTCGGAGAACTCCATCATGATGAAAAACCAACTCGCCGGCCTGATGAAACAAGCCCAGGCTATGCAGGACAATATGAAGAAAGCCCAGGAATCGCTGGCGCTGATCGAAGTGGAAGGCCAATCGGGCGCCGGTCTGGTCAAGGTTGTGATGACCTGCAAGAACGACGTCAAGCGCGTCTCTATCGACCCATCGCTGCTGGCCGACGACAAAGACATGCTGGAAGACCTGGTCGCCGCCGCCTTCAACGACGCCGTGCGCAAAGCGGAAGCCACCGCCGCCGAAAAAATGGGCGGCCTGACCTCGGGCATGAATCTGCCGGCCGGCTTCAAGATGCCTTTCTAAGGAACCATGGCCAAATCGCTGGAATTCCTGACCGAGGCACTGCGCCGCTTGCCTGGCGTCGGCCCCAAGTCGGCCCAGCGAATGGCGTTCCACCTGCTGCAGCATGACCGCGAAGGCGCGGACATGCTGTCGCGCGCGCTGCATCAGGCGGTCAACGCCGTGCATCACTGCGCACTCTGCAATACCTTCACCGAAGAAGAAGTCTGCGACACCTGCAACGACGAGCAGCGCGACCGTCGTCTGCTGTGCGTGGTCGAGACGCCGGCCGATCAGCTGATGATCGAGCAGACGCTGACCTACAAGGGCCTGTACTTTGTGCTTATGGGCCGGCTGTCGCCGCTGGACGGCATCGGGCCCAAGGACATCCATCTGGAAAAACTGGTGGCGCGCGCCGCCGACGGGCTGGTTACCGAAGTGGTGCTGGCCACCAACTTCACCAACGAAGGCGAGGCCACCGCGCACTACATCAGCGAGATGCTGAAGGCGCGCGGCTTGCACGTCAGCCGCCTGGCGCGCGGCGTGCCGGTCGGTGGCGAACTCGAATATGTGGACGCCGGCACCATCGCCCGCGCCATGCTGGACCGGAGAGCGACTTGAGCAAGAACACTTCCGGCCCACTGGCCGGCATCAAGGTACTGGAACTGGGCACGCTGATCGCGGGCCCTTTTTGTGCGCGCATGCTGGCCGAGTTTGGCGCCGAGGTGATCAAGGTCGAGTCGCCCGATGGCGGCGATCCGATCCGCAAATGGCGGGTGCTGAAGGATGGTACCTCGCTGTGGTGGTCGGTGCAGTCGCGCAACAAGAAATCGCTGACCCTGAACATGAAGCATCCGCAGGGCCGCGAGATCGCGCGCAAGCTGGCGCTGGAAGCCGACATCATCATCGAGAACTACCGCCCCGGCGTGCTGGAGAAGTGGGAGCTCGGCTACGAACAACTGAAGGCGCTCGACCCGTCCATCATCATGGTGCGCCTGTCCGGCTTCGGCCAGACTGGGCCGATGAAGGATTTGCCGGGCTTTGGCGCCATCGGCGAATCCATGGGCGGCCTGCGTTACGTGTCCGGCCATGCCGACCGGCCGCCGGTGCGCGTCGGCGTGTCGATCGGCGACTCGGTGGCGGCCTTGCACGGGGTGATCGGCGCCATGATGGCCTTGCGCCACCGCGACGCCACCGGCGGCAAGCTGCAAGGCGAGGGCCAGATGGTGGACGTGGCCTTGTATGAATCCGTCTTCAACCTGATGGAATCGCTGGTGCCGGAGTTTGACCACGCCGGCGTGGTGCGCGAGCGCACCGGCGGCTCGCTGCCGGGCATCGTGCCATCCAATACCTACACCACCAGCGATGGCGAGAACATCGTTATTGCCGGCAATGGCGACGCCATCTTCAAGCGGCTGGTGCTGGCCATGGGCCGCATCGACATGGCCGGCAATGCCGAGCTGGAGCGCAACGACGGCCGCGTCAAGCACACGCAGATGATCGACGACGCCATCCAGGCCTGGTGCGACACGCAGACCATCGACAGCGCGCTGGCGGTGCTGAAAGCAGCCGACGTCCCGGCCGGCAAGATCTACTCGGTGCGCGACATGATGACCGACCCGCAATTCCTCGCGCGCGAGATGTTTGAGCAGCACCAGTTCGCTGACGGCACGCCGGTCAAGCTGCCGGCCATCTCGCCCAAACTGTCGGCCACGCCGGGCCACACCAAATCGCTGGGCCCGACGCTGGGCCAGCACAACGATGAAGTGCTGCAATCCCTCGGCTACACCGCCGCCGCCATCGCCGCGATGAAGCAGGATGGGGTGTTGTGAGCGAACTGCTGGCTGATGCGGATCACGTCATGGCCAGCGCGGTTTGGCTGGCCAGCATGCGGTGGATGGTGTCGGGCGGCGAGGGGTGGCCGAGGTAGTAGCCTTGCACCATGTCGCAGCCATATTGTTCCAGCAGCACCAGCTGGGCGTCGGTCTCCACGCCCTCGGCCACCACGGCCATCTTCAGGCCGTGCGCCATGGCGATGATGGCGCGGGTGATGGCGGCGTTTTCGGAGTCCAGCGGCAGCCCGCTGATGAAGCTCTTGTCGATCTTCAGCGCGCGCACGTCGAAGCGCTTGAGGTAGTTCATCGACGAATAGCCGGTGCCGAAGTCGTCGATGGACAAATATACGCCGATGCCGCGCAGCTGTTCCAGCGTGGCCATGGTGGCGCGGGCGTCGTCCATCAGCGTGCCTTCGGTCAGTTCCAGTTCCAGCAGCTCGGCCGGCAGGCCGGTGTCGTGCAGCACCGACAGCACGATCTGCATCAGGTTCTCGTCCTTGAACTGCTTGGCCGACAGGTTGACCGCCACCCGCACCGGCGGCTTGCCCGCCGTCTGCCACGCCATCGCTTGCTGGCAGGCGGTGCGCAGCACCCATTCGCCGATCGGCACGATCAGCCCGGTCTCTTCGGCCAGCGGAATAAATTCGGTCGGCGAGATGACGCCGCGCTCCGGATGGCGCCAGCGCACCAGCGCTTCAAAGCCCGTGATCTGCGCGCTGGCGACGTCGATCTGCGGCTGGTACAGCAGGTACAGCTCGTCGTTCTGCAAGGCCTTGCGCAAGCCCACTTCCAGCTTGACGTGGCTCATGATCTGCATCGTCAGCGACGAGCTGTACAGCTTGGCGTTGTTCTTGCCGCAGTTCTTGGCGTGGTACATGGCGGTGTCAGCATACTTGAGCAGCGAGTTGCAGTCCTCGCCATCCTCCGGATACAGCGAGATGCCGATGCTGGCGGTGACGAAGATTTCGTGCGCGTCCAGCAGGAATGGCCGGCGCATGGCTTCCTTGACGCGGTGGGCGACGTTGAGCGCGTCTTCCACCCGTTCCAGGTCGGGAATCAGGATGGTGAATTCGTCGCCGCCCAGCCGCGCCAGGTTGGTGGCGGCCTCGGTGCGCGAGATCAGGTCGCCCGGCCGCGTGGTTTCGCGCAGGCGCTCGGACACGGCCTTGAGCAGATGGTCGCCGACGTCGTGGCCCAGCGTGTCGTTGATGCGCTTGAAGGCGTCCAGGTCCATGAACAGCACGGCGAATTTCTTGTTGGCCTTGCGCGAGCGCGCCAGTTCGGCCTCCAGCGTTTCCAGGAAGGCCTGGCGGTTGGGGATGCCGGTCAGCGAATCACAGTAGGCCAGGCGGCGGATCTGCTCCTCGCTGCGCTTGCGCTCGCTGATGTCGCGCACCAGGCCCAGCACCTCGTCCGGCCCGGTGGCCACCAGCCGCGCCTCGAAGTGGCGCACCGGGCGCGGCGCCGGATGCTCGCCCTGGCGCACCCGCGGCGCCGGCCCGGGCAGCGGCAGTTCGTAGTCGAGCGAGCGGATGTGCTGGGTGTCCAGCACCGTCTGCACCTGCTCCAGCATGTGGCCGGCGATGTCGGCCGGTAGCACCTGGCTCAGGTGATGGCCGACGCAGCGCTCGGTGGAGAAGACGCTGCTGGCCTCGTGGCCTTGTTCGTAGTCGAGGTAGTAGCCGTCCTTATTCATGCGGAAGAAGGTGTCGGGAATGGCCGCCAGCACGGCGCGGTGCTGGGCGTCGGCGATGCGCAGGCGGCTGATGGCGTCGCTGGCGCGCAGCACGTACAGCACGCGGTGGCCGAGGATCGGCCAGTTGATCGGCTTGGAGACGAAGTCGGTGGCGCCGGCCTCGTAGGCGCGGGTCACCGATTCCAGCTCGTCGCCGCCGGTGACCATGATGATGGGTACGCTCGCCTGGGTTTCCAGCCGGCGGATTTCGCGGCACACGCTAAAGCCGTCCATGCCGGGCATGTCGACGTCCAGCAGCACCAGGTCGGGCGCCACGCTGTGGTAGCAGGCCAGCGCCTTGACGCCGTCCTCGGCCTCGATGGCGTCGAGGCCGACCTGGGCCAGCATCTCCAGCATCAGCAGGCGCATGGTGGGATCGTCGTCGGCGACCAGTACCAGGCCGCGTTTGGGGGAAGTTGCCATGATCAGGTTTCCTTTTCCAGCATTGCTCCCAACGCCTGCCGCGCGGCCTGGAAAGATCGTTCCATGTCAGCCAGCAGGACAGCGGCGCCGGCGGTGGTATCGTTGCGTCCCAGTTGTTCCAGTTCCTTGCTGCGCTGGGCCAGGGCAGTGGCGCCGACATTGGCGGCGCTGGATTTGAGGCTGTGCGCGGTCTTGCGCAGTTGTTCGGCATCGCCGGCGGCAAGCGCCTGGCGCAGGGTGTGCAGGTGGCCCGGCGTGTCGTGCAGGAAGGCGTGCAGCACGCGTTCCAGCAGCGCGTCGCCATTGGCCGGGCTGAGGGCGCGGATGTTGTCCAGCGCCTGCTGGTTGATCGGCTCGTCATCGGGCGGCGGCGCTTCGGCCAGCGCGGCGGCGGGACCCGGCACGCGCGGCAGGCTGATCCAGCGCGACAGCGTCTGGCCCAGCGCCTGCTGGGTGAAGGGCTTGCTCAGGTAGTCGTCCATGCCGGCCGCCAGGCAGGATTCGCGGTCGCCTTGTAGCGCGTTGGCGGTGATGGCGATGATCGGCAGGCTGCGCGCGCGGCCGCGTTGCTGTTCGTGACGGCGGATTTCGGTGGTGGCGGCAAAACCGTCCATCACCGGCATCTGGCAATCCATCAGGATCAGGTCGAAGTCGTCGGCCTGCACCGAGTGCAGCGCTTCCTCGCCGTTGCAGGCGCGGCTGACGTCCAGTCCCAGTCCCTCCAGCATCGCGCTGGCGACTTCGACGTTGACGGGATTGTCTTCCGCCAGCAGCACCTTGCGGCGTTTGCGCGCCCGCGTGCCCGGCACCGCGCCGCTGCTGAGCACGCTAACCGGCGGCGCGACCGTCGCCACCGCATCGGCGCCGTTGGGCAGGCGCGCTGGCGCCTCGGCCGCTGGCGCATCCGTTGCCGGCCGGTTCTCGCGGCCGCGCACCGGGGTGACAATGGCGTCGTACAGGTCGCATTCGCGTGGCGGCTTGATCAGCTGGAAGGCGACGCCGGCGGCGCGCCGTTGCACGCCGTCGGCGGCGTTGCGCTCGGTGCTGAGCAATAGCAGGCGGGGGGGCGTCAGCGTGCTGTCGGCGCGGATGGCGGCCGCCAGCGCCAGGCCGGAGGTGCGCGGCTGCTCCATGTCGAGCAGCACCACGTCGTAGGCCTGGCCGCGCGCGGCCGCCTGCCGCAACTGGGACACGGCCTCGGTCGCGGTGGCGCTGGCATAGCTGAGGCGCCAGGCCGCCAGTTGCCGTTCCAGCGCGGCGCGGCTGGCCGGATGTTGATCGACAATCAAAGCACGGATTCCCTGTGTGGCGGTGGATGGATCGTCGATATCGATACGACGTTTGTCAAAATTTACGGCAAACCAAAAGATCGATCCTTGAGTTAGCGCATGGTCGATGCCGATTGCCCCGCCCATTAATTCCACCAGCTGCTTGGAGATCGCCAGGCCCAGCCCGGTGCCGCCATGCTTGCGGGTGGTCGAGCCGTCGGCCTGCGAGAACGAATCGAAGATGCGCGCGCGCGCTTCGGCCGAGACGCCGATGCCGCTGTCATGCACCTCGAAGCGCAGGCCGACCGATTGCGCATCTTCCTGCGCCACGACCACCTTGAGCATGATCTGGCCGCGGTCGGTAAACTTGATGGCGTTGCCGAGCAGATTGAAGAGCACCTGCCGCAGCCGGTTGGGATCGCCGCAGATGCTGAGCGGTATGTTGTAGGCGATATCCAGCTCCAGCCGCAGCCCCTTGGCCTGCGCCTGCGGCGAAAACACATTGTCGATGTCGTCCAGCAGGTCGCGGAAATTGAAGTGGATGTACTCCACCGTCAGCTTGCCGGCTTCAATCTTGGAAAAGTCGAGGATGTCGTTGATGATCACCAGCAGATGCTCGCCCGAGCGCTTGACCATGCTGGTGTAGTGGCGCTGCTGGTCGGTCAGGCGCGTGGCCAGCAGCAGCTCGGTCATGCCCAGCACGCCGTTCATCGGCGTGCGGATTTCGTGGCTCATGGTGGCGAGGAAGGCGCTCTTTGCCTGGCTGGCGGCCTCGGCCGAGTTCTTGGCTTTTTCCAGCTGCTCGGTGCGCACGCTGACCTGGCGTTCCAGCTGGTCGCGGTATTCGGCCAGCGCGGCGTCGCGGCCTTCCACCTGCGCCAGCATGTCGTTGAAGCTGTCGATCAGCGCACCGAGCTCGTCGCTGCGCTGGTGGGCGATGCGCGGCGTGGCCTGGCCGCGGCTGACCTGCTGCGCGGCGGCGATCAGCTGCCCCACCGGTTCGGCGATGCTGCCCTTGAAGCGGGCCGCCGTCAGCAGCGCCATCATGAACGATAGCGCGGCGGCGGCGATGGCGGCGCCGAGGTTTTTCAAAATGTCCAGCCACATCCGCAGTTGCGAACTTTCCAGCATCACCACGCCGACCGCCGCCTCGCCGTCACGCAGCACGCGGTAGACGCGCAGCGCCGGCGACCATGGCGGACCGCTGTGTTCGCTGCGGACGTCGGCCGCGGTGGCGCTGTCACCCAGTTCGTCCGGCCCGGCCTGGTTCTGCGGCAGGCGCGGCGCGGTGTAGCGCGCCAGCAGCTTGCCGTCGCTGCTGTACAGCGCCGCCTGCACGATGTCTTGCTCGACCGCCAGCGTGGCCAGTGTCTGCTCGGCCTGGTGGCGGTCGGCGTACAGCAGGGCGGTGCGGCTGTTGCTGCCGATGACGCCGGCCAGCGAGGACAGTTGCTGGCGCGCGTCTTCGCTGTGGCTGAGGACGGCGGTGGCGGCAAATGCGACAAACACCAGCAGCAAGGCGCTACCAGTGGACAACACGGACATGATCGTGAGCTTTTGGCTCAGACCGGAACGTTCAAAGTTGAACATCGCGCGCGCCTCTCCATAAATTCCAATAAGAAAAATATATGCATCTGGCAAGCTCGACATTGATCCTGGTCTAAGGCCGCACGTTTGCGCTGCCTCAAACAACCTGCGCGCGGGCGTCGCAAGCTACGGGGATGGAACGCAAAAAAATCCTGTTCGTGGCCGAGGCGGTCACACTGGCCCACGTGGGCCGTCCGTTGGCGCTGGCGCAGACGCTGGACCGCCAGCGTTACGACGTGCACTTTGCCTGCGCGCCCGGTTACGAACGGTTCTTGCAGGGCAGCCAGCTCAGCAACTGGCCGCTGACCAGCATCGCCAGCGCGCGCTTCCTGGCTGCGCTGGCCGCCGGCAAACCGGTGTATGACGCGCCGACGCTGTCGCAATACGTGCTCGACGATATGCGGCTGTTGCAGCAACTGCGGCCCGATGTGGTGATCGGCGATTTCCGGCTGTCGCTGTCGGTCAGCGCGCGGCTGGTGCAGGTGCCGTATGTCAGCGTCATCAATGCCTACTGGAGTCCCTACGTGACGCAGCGCTACCAGGTGCCGGCGATCGCGCTGGCGCGCATCTTGCCGATTCCGCTGGCCGACACCCTGTTCAACCTGGTGCGGCCGCTGGCGTTCGCCTTGCATAGCCGGCCGCTGAACCAGGTGCGGCGCGCTTACCGCATGCCGTCGTTGGGACGCGATCTGCGGCGCATCTACACCGACGCCGACTACGTGCTGTACGCCGATATCCCGGAGATGTTTCCGCCGAGTGATTTGCCGGCGTCGCATAGCTACCTCGGGCCGGTGTTGTGGTCGCCGCCGGTGGCGTTGCCGGCGTGGTGGGATGGCGTCTCCGGCCTGCGCGACATCGTCTACGTGACGTTGGGCAGCTCGGGGCAGGGCGCCTTGCTGCCGCGGGTGCTGCAGGCGCTGGCGCCGCTGCCGGTGACGGTGATCGCCGCCACCGCCGGCAATGCTGACGTCGGCGTGGTGCCGG
Source organism: Duganella margarita (assembly GCF_009857535.1). Taxonomy (GTDB): domain Bacteria; phylum Pseudomonadota; class Gammaproteobacteria; order Burkholderiales; family Burkholderiaceae_D; genus Rugamonas; species Rugamonas margarita. The sequence goes on along the minus strand of NZ_WWCS01000016.1, from coordinate 68,350 downwards.
ACAACGCGCTGGTGGCCGACTACCTGCCCGGCGAATTGGCGGCGGCGCGTGCGCGGCTGGTGATCTGCAACGGCGGCAGTCCCACCAGCCAGCAGGCGCTGGCGGCCGGCGTGCCGGTGCTGGGCATTGCCGGCAACCTGGACCAGTACCTGAACATGGATGGCGTGCTGCGCGCCGGCGCCGGCGCCTTGTTGCGCTCGGACCGTCTGGCGCAGGACCGCTTGCGCGAGACGGCGCTGCAGCTGCTGTCACACCCTGAGCCACGCGCCGCAGCGTCCAGGGTGGCGCAGCAATTCCAGCGTTACGATGCCGGCGCGCGGCTGGCCGGCTGTCTTGCGCGCATTTTGCAGCAATAAAAAAAGCGGACCGGCGTGGTTACGCCGATCCGCTGTCAATACCGCTGTTGCGCTCAGCACTGCACTTTGCGACGCGTGCCCAGCGCGAGACCCGCAAAGCCCATCCCGATCAGCGCCAGCGTGGCAGGTTCCGGAATCGTGGCGAAGCTTTGCGACGAGTCGACTTTCAGGAACGGCACGGTGGTGGGGGTGGCGCCGTCCCACATGGTGGTGGGCGTGAAGAACGATGGAACGTTGGTGGTGCCGGTGAATTTGTCGACAAAGATGGAGCCGGTGACCGCATCCAGGTACAGCGGATCCACATAGTCGAGCATGAAGCGCGAGTCGAACGAGCCGGTGCCGACCGCGCCGCTGGCGCTGAAGCTGGAGGCGTTGAAGACCAGGTGGCCGGACATGATCAGGATGCCGTCGCCGTCGCCGCCGGCGCCGCAACCGGCCGAGGTGCTGCCGGCGCCGTAGCAGCGCACGCTGTTAGGGCCGTTGCCGGGAATAGCGCGGCTGCCGTCGGTGATGTTATCGAGATAGATGGCCATGTTCTGCACGCCGGCGTGCAGCGGATCGACATCCATCGCCGCCGATTGGGACGGCGGCAGGCCGAAGTTGATGGTGCTGGTGTTTTGCGACGTCACCAGTTCCTGAAAGCGCACCAATTTGCTGATCTCGAAAGTGCTGTTCAGTCCGGCCGGCGTCACGATGGCCGGGATGTTGCTGTTCGACATGGTGCCGACCACCATTTGCGAGCGCAATTCGGTCAGGTACGGCGCGGTGGCGCCCGGGCCGACGATGCGCCCGGGAATGAAGCCGCTGGACAGCCCGGTATCGGTGACGTTGGTCCACAGGTCGGCATAGGTGGTGTAGTTGCCCGTACCGGTCGGGTCCAGGCCGAGCGTGGGACCGGCGCTGGCGCTCAGAGGTGTCGCCAGCGCGCCGGCCAGGATGGCGAGCGTCAACGCGGGGGAATAGGCTTTCATGTGCACTCCTCGAAAAGGGCCGCGGGAATCGGGCCGTACCGTACCAAGAGCAAAAGCCTTGCCAGTGGATGTAAATGCCGTCAAATCAAGCACTTGCGCCTAACCGAGGCTTGTCTGTAGCGGCAGGTGTAAAAAAAACCGGCGCAGCCATAAACCATGCAACAGGCGAAAAAAAAAGCGGGCCGGCGCTGTTCTGCCGGTCCGCTGTCAATACCGCTGCTGCGGTCAGGACTGCACTTTGCGACGCGTGCCCAGCGCGAGGCCCGCAAAGCCCAGCCCGATCAGTGCCAGCGTGGCAGGTTCCGGAATCGAGGCGAAACTTTGCGACGAATCGACCTTCAGGAATGGCACTGTGGTGGGGGTGGCGCCGTCCCACATGGTGGTGGGGGTAAAGAACGATGGCACGTTGGTGGTGCCGGTCACCTTGTCGATGAAGATCGAGCCGGTGACCACGTCCAGGTACAGCGGATCGACGTAATCAATCATGAAGCGCGAGTCGAACGAGCCGGTACCGACCGCGCCGGTGGCGCTGAAGCTGGCTTCGTTGAACACCAGATGGCCGGACAGGATCAGCAGGCCGTCACCGTCGCCGCCCGCGCCGCAACCGGCCGAGGTGACGCCGGCGCCGTAGCAGCGCACGGTGTTGGCGCCGTTGCCGGGAATCGCGCGGCTGCCGTCGGTGATGTTATCGAGGTAGATCGCCAGGTTCTGCACGCCGGCGCGCAGCGGATCGACGTCCATGGCCGCCGACTGGGTCGGTGGCAGGCCGAAATTGATGGTGGTGGGGGTCTGCGCGGTCACCAGTTCCTGGAAGCGCACCACTTTGCTGATCTCGAAAGTGCTGTTCAGCCCGGCCGGCGTGACGATGGCGGGGATGTTGCTGTTCGACATAGTACCGACCACCATTTGCGAGCGCAGTTCGGTCAGGTAGGGCGCCGAGGCGCCAGGGCCAACGATGCGGCCGGGAATGAAGCCGGTGGCCAGGCCGGTGTCGGTGACGTTGGTCCACAGGTCGGCGTAGGTGCTATAGGCGCCGGAACCGGTCGGGTCCAGGCCGAGTGTGGGGCCGGCGCTGGCGGTCAGTGGCGCCGCCAGCGCGCCGGCCAGGATGGCGACCGCCAGCGCGGGTTGATAGGTTTTCATGTGTGCTCCTCGAAAAAGGCCACGGGAATCGAGGCCGTATCGTATTAAGAGCAAAAGCCTTGCCAGTGGATGGAAACGCTGTGGAATCAAGCACTTGCACGCGTGGATGGGGCGCTGGCGGCGGCCGGTGTAAAAAAAGCCGTCAGGCCGCGTCCGCTGCGGATTTGAGCTTGCGCGCCGGGATGCCGCCCCACACTTCGCCGGCGCCGATGCGGGTATTTTTGGTGACCACAGCGCCGGTCGAGACGATGGCGTTGTCGCCGATCTGAACGCCGGCCATGACCACCGCCTTGGCGCCGATGGTGACGGTGTTGCCGATCTGGACTGGCCACAGTTCCAGCCGCGCACCTTCCACCACGTGGGCGAAGACGACCGCTTCGTGGCCGATGATGGTGTTGCTGCCGATGCGCGTCAGCGGCGGATCGAGCAGGGCGCCGGCGCTGTAGGTGTTGGTTCCCAGCCGCGCCCCCAGCGCCAGATAGATCAGGCGCTGGAGCGGCACCGGGATGAAGTGGGTGCAGATCAGCGAGTTGAACAGCAGCAGGTAAAACAGGCTGTTGACGTTGGCCGCCAGTTCGTCGCGCGAGTGCTCGACCACCTCGCCTTCCGGCAGCGGCAGCGCCAGCAGGAACAGGCGGTACACCAGGAAGGCGTACAGGTAGATCAGCAGCACCGCCGCCAGCACCAGCGTCACGCCGCGAAAGTCGCCCAGCGGCAGGCGGTCGATCACCAGCAGCGTAGTGCCGATGGCCAGCGCCACAATCACCAGCAGCAGCCACAGGAACACCGCCACCTGGCAGAATTTGATGGCGCGCATCAGCCGCCTCCGTGCACCGGCACCAGCAGTTCGCGCAGGGGCCGCCGCAATGAGCGCGCCGTGGCCGCCTGGCCGGCGCCAATGCGCGCCATGAACACGGCCGTGTCCCAGTCCTGCTGGCCGAGCAGCGCCGCGCCGGCGCGCGACAGTTCCGCCGCTTGTTCCTGCATGCCGGCGGTGCCGGAAAACACGCGATGCTCGCGCACGTAGCGGGAGAAAATCAGCGGCGTCATCTCCGGCTGCATCTGCAAGCCCAGCGCGGTGGCGGTCAGCCACAAGCGCTGCATGGCGCGGCCGGCGGCGATGTAGTCGTCCATGCGCTGCGGCCGTTGCTCGGCCACCAGCACCAGGTGCGCGGCGCAGGCCAGCGACGGGATCAGGTCCATCTGCAGGCGCGGCGCCAGCGTGCCGGCCAGCCAGGTGTTGAAGAAGCGCACACGCTGCCAGTCCTGCATGATCCAGCGCATCAGCCTGGTGGTCATCGGATCGGCGCCGAGCGCCTGGTCGGGGATGCGGTCGTCGCTGTATTGGGCGTTCCACTCGATGATGGCCTGATGCACGCGGTGCGCTTCCGGCATGGTCAGGCGCAGCTTGGCGTTGCGGAACATCAGGCGGGCGGCGGCCACGCGCTGGCGGCCTTCCAGCCAGTGCACGCGGTAGCCGTCCGGCAGCGCGGCGCTCAGCGTGGCTTTTTCCGTCACCGTCAGCGGCCGCCGGCTCAGCGGGCGGCGCTGCACCGCGCGCGGCAGGATGGCGTCGGCCAGCGGATCGGCCGGCAGGCCGGGCGCGGGCACGAATTCGACGCTGATGGTGGGCCGCGCCTCCGGCGTGTCGGTATTGCGCGCGGCGCGCATCGCCAGCCCGAACGTGCTGGCGGCGATGGCCATGGTTTCCAGCAGCGCGCCGATCGACATCTGGCTGGGATGGCCGTCGAGGTCGTAGACGCAGTGGTCGCGCGTATCGTGGCCGTGGACCACCAGCCGGCGCTCGTCCAGCACGGCAAAGCGCCACGGCTGGGTGTTGTCGCCGCTGGGCGCCCAGCGCGCCAGGTCGAGGATTTGTTCGAGTGTGGCGTCCAGTTGCTGCTCCGTTCTGTTCATGGTTCCCCTCCTGGCCGACGCCGCCGGGCCAGCATCATCATCAGCCGCTGTAGCGGATGGCGGTTGCCGCCGGGACGCCAGGTGCGCACCAGCTTGTTACGGAAGGCGTCGAACTGGTAGCCCCATGGGGCCGGCCGCACGTCGCCGCGGTTGAGTAAAATCTTCAGCGCTTCGGTGGCGGCGGCGCCGGCGCACAGCTCGCAGCCCATGATGGTGGACGGGCCGCGCTGCTCCTTCAGGTTGATGGCCGACGGATCGACCAGGTAGCCGCCGTGCAGTCCGGCCGGCGCCAGCCCGACCAGGAAGCGCAGGGCTTTTTCCATGTCCGGCCGGTCGCCCCAGCCGAAATAATCCTCGAACGTCATGCGGCCGGGCAGAAAGCTCAGCACGGCCGTGCCCATGCCCAGCGGCGCCGCCGTCACGGCCGGAATGCCGAGCCGGGCGCAGGCGGCAAAGGTGGCCTGGCGCGCGCCGAAGGCAAAGAAATCCAGGCCGTCCACGTACAAGTCTACTCCTTCAAAGAAGCTGGCGAGGTTGTCCTGGCGGATGCCGTCGGGAAAACGCACCAGCTTGACTTCCGGGTTGATCTCCTGCGCCATCTCGGCCAGCACGTCGACCTTGGGCCGGCCTAGCGTGCCCATGGTGGCGCCGACCTGGCGGTTGAAGTTGGCGAGGTCGAAGGTGTCGAAATCGGCGATGTGAAATGCGCCAATGCCCAGCCGCGCCAGCGTCAGCAAATGCACGCCGCCGACGCCGCCCATGCCGGCAATGGCGATGCGCTTGTTGCGCAACGTGGCCTGTTCGTCGCTGGTCACCCAGCCGATGTTGCGCGCAAACGCCTGTTGGTAATTGAATTGATGTGCCATGCGTCTCCTGTTTTACTGGTTGGACACATGGGGACGGTCGAAAGTTCCGCCGTGAATGAAAAAAAAGCCGGCTCCCTGGGAGCCGGCCTGGAATCAGCAACGGATCAGCAACGGATCAGCAGCAACCGCCGCGCTTGCCTGCGCCGCCGTAGCGGGCCTCCTGCCGTTCGCGGAAGAATTCCTCGTACGTCATGTACGGCTCGCCCGGATGGGTGGTTTCCCGGTGCGTGACGTAGACGTCGTAATCAGGCAATCCCATCATCAGGCGCATGCTTTGCCCGAGGTAGCGGCCGGCCTTGGCGATGTCGCCCAGCATCATGGCACCTGCGGCGTCACCACCAGCGGGCTTTCGTTGGCGGTCGGCTTGCTGTTGGCGCGCGCCGCCAGCACAGTGCGGGCGCCGAAGATCAGCACGCTCAACACGACGAGCACGAAGAAGCCGGCCAGCGAAGCATCCAGGTAATCGTTGAAGATCACTTGCTGCATCTGGGCGATCGACTTGGCCGGGGCCAGGATCTTGCCTTCATCCAGCGCCGCCTGGTACTTGGCCGCGTGGGCCAGGAAGCCGACTTTCGGGTTGGCGGCGAAAATCTTCTGCCAGCCGGCCGTCAGCGTGCACAGCAGCAGCCAGATGGTCGGCACGATGGTGACCCAGGCGTACTGGCCGCGCTTCATCTTGTACAGCACGCAGGTGCCGAGGATCAGCGCGATCGCCGCCAGCATCTGGTTGGCGATGCCGAACAGCGGCCACAGCGTGTTGATGCCGCCCAGCGGATCGACCACGCCCTGGTACAGGAAGTAGCCCCAGGCCGCCACGCACAGGCCGGTGGCGACCAGGTTGGCGAAGGTGTTCTCGGTTTTCTTCATGGCCGGCACGAAGGCGCCTAGCAGATCCTGCAGCATGAAGCGGCCGGCGCGGGTGCCGGCGTCGACGGCGGTGAGGATGAACAGTGCCTCGAACAGGATGGCGAAGTGGTACCAGAAGGCCATCATCTCGCGTCCGCCCAGCACGCCGGACAGGATGTGGGCCATGCCCACCGCCAGGGTCGGCGCACCGCCGGCGCGGGAAATAATGCTGTGCTCGCCAACGTCCTTGGCGGTCTGGATCAGCATCTCCGGCGTGATGTAGAAGCCCATCTGCGACACCGCCTGCGCGGCCGACTCGGCGGTGGTGCCGAGCAGCGCGGCCGGCGAGTTCATGGCGAAGTAGACGCCCGGATCAATGGTCGAGGCCGCTACCAGCGCCATGATGGCGACGAACGATTCCATCAGCATCGCGCCGTAGCCGATGAAGCGGGCGTGGCTTTCGTTCTCGATCATCTTGGGCGTGGTGCCGGACGAAATCAGCGCGTGGAAGCCGGACACGGCGCCACAGGCGATGGTGATGAACAGGAACGGGAAAAGCGAACCCGACCATACCGGGCCGGTACCGTCGATAAACTTGGTGAAGGCCGGCATCTGCAGGTGCGGCGCGACGATCAGGATGCCCAGCGCCAGGCCGACAATGGTGCCGATCTTCAGGAAGGTCGACAGGTAATCGCGCGGCGCCAGCAGCAGCCACACCGGCAGCACCGAAGCGACGAAGCCGTAGCCGATCAGCATCCAGGTCAGCTCGGTGCCGGTGAAGGTGAACATCGGCGCCAGCGCGGCGTTTTCCTGCACGTACTGGCCGCCGAAGATGGCGCCCATCAGCAGGATGAAACCGATGATCGACACTTCGCCGATGCGGCCGACGCGGATGAAGCGCGAGTACACGCCCATGAACAGCGCGATCGGAATGGTCGCCATCACGGTGAAGCTGCCCCACGGCGAGCCGGTCAGCGCCTTGACCACGATCAGCGCCAGCACCGCCAGGATGATGACCATGATCATGAAGGTGCCCAGCAAGGCGATGTTGCCGGGAATCGGCCCCAGCTCGGCCTTGATCAGGTCGCCCAGCGAGCGGCCGTCGCGGCGCATCGAAATGAACAGCACGATGAAATCCTGCACCGCGCCGGCAAACACCACGCCGGCCAGGATCCACAGCATGCCGGGCAGATAGCCCATCTGCGCGGCCAGCACCGGGCCGACCAGCGGACCGGCGCCGGCGATGGCGGCGAAGTGGTGGCCGAACAGCACGTATTTATTGGTGGGGACGTAGTCGAGGCCATCGTTGAGCTTGCCGGCCGGGGTCTGGCGGCGGGCGTTCAGGCCCAGCACCTTGTCGGCGATGTACAGGCTGTAGAAACGGTAGGCGATCAGGTAGACGCAGACGGCGGCGATGACGATCCAGATCGCGCTGATCGACTCGCCGCGGTGCAGGGCGACGACGCCCAGCGCCGAAGCGCCGGCGAGGGCCATAGCGGCCCACCCCAGCTTGCTAGCCAGGGTATTCGGTACAGTGGTACTCATGCTTCCTCCAAGGTTCTCTTTGCCGCTTTTTGCGGCTTATGACTAGTATTCATCAAGCTGATATCAGTAACAAGCGCACCAATACGCACGGCGGCTGCGTATAACTACGTAGGCTGCGAGACGGGCAGGGGCGTAAAATCGCGGCTGCAAGACGATAAATGGAGATGGCTTGATGAAGTTGCGGCAAAAGGTGATTTTTCTGGCGATCACGCCGCTGATTCTGGCGCTGTGCGCGATCGCGCTGGCGGTGCGCCACCAGTCGGTGCTGCTGGCCGAACAGCAACGCGCCACCATCCAGCAGGCTTACCTGAGCAGCAAGGAAGCCGAACTGAAGCATTACGTGGCGCTGGCCTCGCACTCGATCTCGCACCTGTACGAATCTGGCCGCGACGATGACGCCACGCGCCAGGAGGCGATGCGCATCCTGTCCTCGCTCAGCTATGGCGACGACGGCTATTTCTTCCTCTACGATATGCAGGGCAACACGCTGATGCATCCGCGCCAGCCGGAGCTGGTCGGCCGGAACCTGATCGGCCTGCGCGACGAATATGGCCAGCTGACCATTCAGAACCTGCTGCAGCGGGCCCGCGCCGGTGGCGGGCTGGAGCGGTATATGTGGGTCAAGCCGTCCACCCATAAGCCGGTCGCCAAGCTCGGCTACGTGATCGCCATGCCGAAGTGGGGCTGGATGATGGGCACCGGGATTTATCTGGACGACGTCGACCAGGCGCTGGCCAAGATCGACGTCCAGCAGTCCGGCAACATCCACAACACCATGCTGTGGATCGCCGGCATTGCGATTGCCGCCGCGGTGGCCGTGGCCAGTTCCGGCTTGGCGCTGAATATCAGCGAACTGCGCGTGGCCGACGCCAAGCTCAAGGTGCTGGCGCAGCGGGTGGTGGAGTCGCAGGAAGAGGAACGGGCGCGGCTGTCGCGCGATCTGCATGACGGTATCAGCCAGTGGCTGGTGTCGATCAAGCTGCAGATCGAGGCCGGGATTATCCGGCTCACCAGCGGCCAGCAGCCGGCGGCGCAGGCGGTGTTCGAGCACGCCGCCGACCAGCTCAGCAACGTGATGGCCGAGGTGCGCCGCATCTCGCACAATCTGCGTCCGGCCATCCTGGACGACATCGGCCTGGCCGCCGCGCTGCATCACCTGGGCCAGGAGTACACGCTGAGCAGCGGCACGCCGGTCCACTTTGAGGCATCCGGCTGCACCGATGCCTTGCCGGATGTGGCCAACACCGTGCTGTTCCGGCTGGCGCAGGAGGCGCTGACCAATATCGAGCGCCACGCCGGCGCCAGCCGCATCGACATCACGCTGACCGGCGAAGCGCACGGGGTGTCGCTGCGGATCCGCGACGACGGCCACGGTTTCGACGCCGAAGGCATCGCTCTGCATCCGCAGCGCGGCATCGGCTTGCGTAATATGATGGAGCGGATGGACGCCATCGGCGGCCGCTTCGCGATCCAGTCCTCGACCGACGGCACGGTGGTGACCGCCTATGCCGCTAACAACAGCCCAATGCCATGACGAAAACGATCAAAATCCTGCTGGTAGACGACCATCCCCTGGTGCGCGACGGCCTGCGCGCGCGGCTCGAAGCGATGCCGCAATTTGAAGTGGTGGCCGAGGCCGGCGGCGCGGCGGAGGCGCTGGAACAGGCCGCGCGCCATCCGGTCGACCTGGTGCTGATGGACATTAATATGCGCGGCGCCAACGGCATCGAGGCCACCGCGCTGTTCAAGCAGGCGTTTCCGCAGATCGCGGTGCTGATTCTGTCGATGCACGACAAGCTGGAATACGTGTCGCAGGCGATCCAGGCCGGCGCGCGCGGCTATGTGCTCAAGGATGCGCCCGGCAAGGACATCGTGGTGGCGATCGAGACCGTGATGTCGGGCGGCATTTATTACAGCACCGCGCTGGCGCGCCAGCTGGCCCAGCCGCAAAATCAGGACAACCAGCTGACCTCGCGCGAGCACGAGGTGCTGCGCCATATCGCCCATGGCGAGTCGAACAAGCAGATCGCCCGCGCGCTCGACCTCAGCGTGCGCACCGTGGAAACCCACCGCCTCAACATCAAGCGCAAGCTGGGCATTGAAGGGCAGGCCGAGCTGATCCGTTTCGCGGTGCAAAACGCTCAATAGAAGTGTGGCAAAAAAACCCATATTGTGACGGGAAACCTTAAGCAATGGTCAACAGAGCGTGTTTGTACGGCAATATCTGCTATATTCCTGCACCGACTGCCGCACCATCGACTGGTCTTGAATTGGTCATATTGCTTATCACATTACTATCTTCATGGTATCTGATTGCTTAAAGTCAATTGTTGATCTAAGATGGGGCGGATAACCCTGATGAGATATTGATGTCTGCGCCTGAAATCAGCCCGTTTCCACTGGTGGAATTACATGCGGTATCCAACGCTCATAACGAGTGGGTGGCACTGCTGTTCGAGGTTTCGCCCGACGCCGGCGACGCCTTCCAGGCCACGTTGACGCTGCTGAAAACGCCCGACGTGTTTGCCGCCCTGGCGCCGCTGGAGTGCATCCTGCCGGTGCCGCAGCCGCATCTGCTGGAGCAATCCCAGCTGGAGAACCTGCCGGCCAACCGCATCATCCTGCGCGTGCCGGCCGGCGCTTGCGCCGACGTCGCCGTGCAGCGCAAGCTGGCCAGCTATGCCGACGCCGGCTACCGCATCATGGTCGACGGTGTGGCCGAAGGATCGGCCGCCACCATGTGCAGCGCCCGTTCGCTGATGGTGGACGCGTCGCTGACACTGCCGCCGATGCTGGCGCTGGTGGCCCAGCCGGGCCCGCATCTGGCGACCGGCATGCGCAGCGAAGAACGCATCGCCGACTGCGCCAAGGCCGGCTTCAGCTGGTTCGCCGGCGACTTCGCCCTGTTCCCGTCACCAGACAACAACGCCGGCGACGGCACCTCGCGCAAGCGTCTGCTGGCGCTGCTGGGCCTGCTGGCGCGCGACGCCGATTCGCGCGAGCTGGAAGTGCTGCTGAAGCAGGATCCGGCGCTGGCCTACCACTTGCTCAAACTGGTCAATTCGGCCGCGTTCGCGCTGAGCTCGCCGATCCACAGCTTCGGCCAGGCCATCAACGTGCTGGGCCGCCGTCAACTGCAGCGCTGGCTGCAACTGCTGTTGTACGCGCGTCAGCAGGACGACGGCCTGGCCAATCCGCTGCTGCCGCTGGCGGCGGTGCGGGCGTCGATGATGGAAGGGCTGGCCCGCGAACTGGGCTGGGACCGCGACCAGCAGGACATGGCCTTCGTGGCTGGCGTGTTCTCGCTGCTGGACGTGCTGCTGGCGATGCCGATGACCGAAATCGTCGCCGCCCTCAGCCTCGACCTCGACGTGGTGATGGCGCTGCTGGACCGCGCCGGTCCGCTGGGCGACCTGCTCAAGCTGGTCGAGCAGCACGATGGCGCCAGCCTGGAGCAGGCCGGCATTTCCCGCGAAACCTATTGGGAAGCGCAGTTGCAGGCTTACCACTGGGCGATTCAGGTGAGCAGGAACATCTAACCCATGCTCGCGCAACCCGGCTCCGATTTCCTGACCAACAGCGCGGCCTTGTGCGACGCGGTGTTGCGCTTGCGCGGCACCGCCCTGACCGAAGAACTGGGCCGCATCCTGCGTGCCGTACTCAACAGTCCGCTGGGCGAATACATCCCGGCCGATGCCGCCGCGCTGCTGCTGCGCCCGCCGATCGGCCCCGCGCAGGCCGCCAACGACGACGCCGTGCCCAGCCTGAGCCAGGACCTGTACTTCGACCAGCATTTCTTCGGCCGCTTCGTGGTCTCCGGCCGTACCGCCTACAGCGATCTCGACCGCCAGCACCTGAGCAGCCTGGCCAGCCTGGCGGCCAGCGTGCTGCAAGTCCATTCGGTTGCCCAGCGCACCACCCACGCCTACGTGCAGGTGGAAGCGCAGTTGCAGCACCAGGCGCAGATCCTCGACCAGATCCATGAGTCGGTGCTGACCATGGACATGAACGGCTTCATCATCAGCTGGAACAAGGGCGCCGAACGGCTGTTCGGCTACACCGCGGTGGAAGCGGTGGGGCGCAACATCCTGTTCCTGTACGATGATGAAGACATGGGCTTTCACGACGCTTTCCTGGAGCAGGGCGGACGGCTGATGGAGGTACGCCGCAAAAAGAAGAGCGGCGAAGTGTTCTGGGCCAGCCTGTCGCTGTCGCCGCTGTGCGACATCAACGACCGCTCGATCGGCCTGATCGCCTACCTGACCGACATCACCGAACGCAAGATGGCCGAGGAGCGCATCCACCACCTGGCCTACTACGACGCCCTGACCGGCCTGCCGAACCGCACCCTGCTGACCAAGCTGGTCGACCAGGCCTTGATGGTGGCGCAGCGCAACAAGGCGCATGGCTGCGTGCTGTTCATCGACCTGAACCGCTTCAAGATGATCAACGACACGCTGGGCCGTCATATCGGCGACGCCCTGCTGGTCGAAGTGGCGCACCGCTTCCGCTCGGTGCTGCGCGACCAGGACCTGGTGGCGCGGCTGGGCGGCGACGAATTTGCCGTTGGCCTGTTCGACATCGGCCAGCACTTCGAGGCCAGCATGGTCGCGCAAAAACTGCTGGCCACGCTGAACACGCCGATCTTCATCGACGGCCATGACCTGCGGGTGGGCGGCAGCATCGGCATCAGCGTCTTCCCGCAGGATGGCGGCGACGCCGAAACCCTGCTGCGGCTGGCTGACATCGCCATGTACCGCGCCAAGCAGGAGGGCGGGGCGGACGGCGACCACATCGCCTTCTACAGCCAGGACATGAACCAGGGCATGCAGGAACGCATGCGCATCGAAACCGGCCTGCGCAACGCGCTGGGCAATGGCGAGTTGCTGCTGCACTACCAGCCCAAGTATTCCATCCCCGACGGCAAGATCATCGGCGCCGAAGCGCTGGTGCGCTGGCGCCACCCGGTGCGCGGCCTGGTGCCGCCGTCCGAATTCATCCCGCTGGCCGAAGCGACCGGGCTGGTGGTGCAGGTCGGCGAATGGGTGCTGGAAACCGCGTGCGCGCAGGCGCAGGTATGGAAAGACGCCGGCCTGCCGCCGATCCGCCTGGCGGTGAATGTGTCGGCGCGCGAGTTCACGGCGGCGCTGCCGGGCCGCGTCAGCGAGACCTTGAAGCGCTACGGCCTGGAGCCAACGTGGCTGGAACTGGAAATCACCGAAAGCACGCTGATGCACAACATTGACCGCGTGATCGGCATCATGGACCGGATTACTGCGCTGGGCGTGACCTTGTCGCTGGATGATTTTGGTACCGGCTACTCGTCGCTGTCGTACCTGAAGCGCTTCCCGATCGACACGCTAAAGATCGACCGCTCGTTCACCATCGGCATCCCGGAGGACACCAATGACTGTGCGATTGCCAACACCATCATCAGCATCGCCCAGCAGCTCAAGCACAAAGTGATTGCCGAAGGCGTGGAAACCGAAGCACAGCTGGCATTCCTGAAAAATTCCGGTTGCGACGAAGTGCAGGGTTACCTGTTCTCCAAACCGCTGGAAGCGGACGCGTTCGAGCGGGCGTTGCGGGAAAATTGGTTACCCAATAGTGGCTACCGGGCGGCGTAGGTGGTCTTGGCTGTAGAAATCTGTATAATGCTGCACACTTAGGAAGCGTGGCCGAGTGGTTGAAGGCAGCAGTCTTGAAAACTGCCGACGGTGTGAGCCGTTCGTGAGTTCGAATCTCACCGCTTCCGCCAGAACAATAAAAAAGCCGCCGGCACTGAGCGCGATCTTGATCGCGTTCAGTGCCGGCGGCTTTTTTATTTCTTGGTGGAAGCGAGCAAGGCCCCTGCGGGCCTTGCGTGTGAGATTCGAAGGGCATGGCCCTACCGGCCATCCCGCTCCGAATCGCCCATTCTCAACCCTTCTTATCAGCTGCTGCACCGACGTCACCGTGCCGCAGGCGTCGCTGTGGCCGGCTGGGGATAAATTACGATGGGAGCAGGTGCCGTTGCGGGCGGCTTCGGCGCTGAATTGACCAACAACACGGCAATGGTGGAGACCGACACTGCGGTGCTGGCCAGGATGGCGCCGACCACCCATTTGATGACTTCACTTTGCCCGCGATGAAAGCTCGCTTCCAGTTGTGCGTATTTGGTGCTGGATTCTTCTCGCACTGACTTCAAACCTGCGTCGATCGTCTGGTTGAGCTTGTCCAGGCGGGCATCGGTCGCGAGTTGGTGGGCTTTTGCTTCGCCGTTCAGTCGCTCGATAAACGCATGCAGCTTTGCATCGATGTAGTCTTTTTCGTTGGGCGTGTCCATTGCAACATGGTCTGCGCAGGGAAAAGCGGTGTCAATGACCTCGCTCAATAGTGCTTCATCGCCTCGCCAAGAATCCCAATTCGTGGAAGCGTTCGCCAATGAGCTGGTGTGTGGCTGCATCGGGATGCAATGCGTCCGGCAGCGGCAGGCGGGCGTTGTCGTCCGGGCCGTAGAGTCGGGTACCGTCGAGGTAGTGGATGTTGGGATCGGTCGCTTGCCGTTGCTTGATGATGGCTTGCAGGTGTTCGCGGATGACGCGCAGTGTCAGCTTGCCCTGGCGGATTTCGCTTTGCTTGCCGACGGCGCGGAACAGCAGGCGGCCTTCGCTCAGCGCGCCTGCATCGAACAGGCACGGGCCGGGCGTCTCCTCGTGGATCGGGCAGTACAGCGGCGAGATCACCAGCAGCGGCGTGGTCGGATGGCCGTCGCGGATTGTGTCCAGGAAGCCGTGCACGGCGGGCGCGAAGGCGCGCAGGCGCAGCAGGTCGGTGTTAACCAGGTTGATGCCGAGTTTCACGCTGATCAGGTCGGCCGGCAGATCGCGCATGGTGCGGGCGGTGAACGGGTCCAGCAGGGCGTTGCCGCTGAGGCCGAGATTGAGCAGGTCGACGCCCGCCAGTCCGGCCGCGACCACCGGCCAGATGCCGGATGGGCTGGCGGCATTCGAACCCGCGCTGATGGAACTGCCGTGGTGCAACCACTTGCGCTTGCCGGTCGCGGTCAGCGGCGTGATGGCGGCGTTGGCGCGCAGGTCGACCAGTTCGGTGGTTTCGTCGTGCGGCAGCCAGATATCGATGGTCTTGTCGCCGTCAGGAAGATCGGTGAAGTACAGCGTTTGGGTTGCGCCCGGTTCGATGGCGGAGGCGCCGGCGGCCAGGTCGATCTTCATGATTTTGCCGCCGGGGGCGCTGAGCTGGCGCGCCAGCTTGCCGTTGATGTGCAGATCGTAGACCCCATCCGGCCGCGCCGCCATGCCGGCGTAGGCGCGCTTGGTGGGCAGCGTATCCAGTTCGATGGAGGTCGCCGCCGTCTGGAACGACAGGCGCACGCCGGAGGGCTGCGATTCCGCCATTGCCAGTTGCGCGTCGGGACATTGGGCGCGGGCCCAAGCAGGCAGGCGATGGGGCAGCAGGCCAGCTGCGGTGCGCTCGACTTCAACGGCGCCGTGGATGAGATTGATCATCCCGGGATTATTTCCGAGCACCGTCGGGTTTGTCAATTTCCGGTGCTGCCGCAGGCGGAGACGGCTGGGCATAAATCACGATGGGTGCGGGCCCCTTGGGCGTGGATTGCGTCACCAGCAACGTGGTTGCCGAGATCGTGATGGCAGCGCTGGCGATGGAGATGCCGGCCACCCATTTGATGAGTTCGCCCTGGCTTTTGGTGATTTCACTCTGGCTTCTGGTCACTTCGCTTACGACCTTTTGCAGATACGCTTCGGTTTGGGCCCGTTGGAGTTCGTTTTCTTTCTGTGTGGACTTTAATCCAGCCTCCAATGTTTGGTTGAGCTGGACGAAGCGCGCATCGGTTGCGAGTTGATGCGCGCGGGCATCGCCGTTCAGTCTTTCGATGACTGCTTGCAGCTTTGCATCGATATAGTCTTTGTCGGTGGTCTCCATCGCGCCATTTTGCGCGCGCTATCCAGCTTGTCAATGATAGCGCGCAAGCGTCGCTTAGAAGGTGTGTCGCAGGCCGAGGTTGTAGGCGCGGTCGCCGGTGCCGGCTTCGCTGTTGTTGGCCACGGTGTAACCGGCGCCGTTGCGGTTGCGGATGCTGCCGTAGGCCACATACAGCGCGGTGCGCTTCGACAGCGGGTGGACGTAGCCGACGCCCCAGGTGCTGGCGTCCTGGTTGTACGCGGTGCGGTCATCCTTGCGCATGACGGAGGCCATCAGCGTTCCCTGCGAGATCCGCGCCGCGATGCCGATCAAAACTTCGCGGCCATCGGTGGAGGCGGTCGGCGCCGCGCCGCCGTACGGATTGCTGGTGTTGCCCAGCGGCGCGCTGTTGTAGCCTTTGTCGACGCCGACCGCGAAGTACATCCGGACGATGCCGACCTCGTAGTTCGCGGCGAACAGTTTGTTGCTGCCGGTGCCGCGCGTGACTGCCGGCGTCCCCGCCGCCGCGACCGTGTCGCCATTGCGGCCGTTGTAGGCTAGGCGTAGGTTAAGTGGGCCGGCGCTGTAGCCCAGCGATGCGCCAATCTGCCGCCCGGCCGTGGCATCGCCCGCCTGTTCGCCGGGGCTGTAGGCAATGTCGCCGCTCACACCGTTGGACTCAGGCATGGCGTACATGATGGTGTTGTTGCTGCGGGCATTGGTGCCCCAGTCGGGGAAGGCGTTCTTGATGGTGCCGGCATAGCCGGTGCCGAACGGATCGGCGACGCTGACCAGAGCGTTGTGGTACGGCGTGGTTTGCCTGCCCAGTGTCAGCGTGCCGGCGCTGCTGCGCAAGCCCACCAGCGACTGCCGGTTGAACAGCACGTTGGCGCTGGCCAGCGTGCCGGTGTCGATGCTGTAGCCATTTTCCAGAATGAAGAAGGCGGAGACGCCGCTCCCCAGATCCTCCTAACCTTTGAAACCTATGCGCGATGACGATGCCGGTCCGCTGGTGATCCGGGTGACGTTGCCGGCGCTGCCGCCGCTTTCGCCCACCAGGCCAACGTCGGCGATGCCGTAGATGGTGAGCGAGGACTGCGCATGGGCTGCCTGCGCAGCAAATAAGGCCGTCATGGCAGCCGCGATCGTCATTTTTTTCATAGGTCTCCTGTTTGGTTTTATCCGGGGCCAGCCCGCTGTTTGTTGGCAAAGTGTTCGATGGCCAGCAGCCGGAAAGCGTTGACGGCTGGGTTGTCCTGGTCTGTGCGCCAGGCCATGCTCATTTCTGCCGGCGCCACCACATCGGCGATGGGGCGGAATGCCACATTGTCGTAATGGAAGCGCTGTGCCGACGACGGCAGGATCGACACGCCCAGGCCAGCGCGCACCAGCGACAGAATCGTCGGGCTCTGGTCGATGTATTGGGCGATATTGACCTGCACATCCTGGCTGGCAAAAATGCCCATCAGGCGGTCATAGAAATACTTGCCCTGCACCGGCGCGTGCATGATGAAGGGCTGGTTGTTCAACTGCTTCAGTTCAATCTGCTGATGCGCGCACAGTGGATGGCCTTGGGGCAGCGCCACCACCAGCGCTTCTTCCGCCACCAGTTGCATCTCCAGCTGCTGGCGCGAGGACACCGGCCGCATGAAGCCGAGGTCGATGGTGTTGGCGTAGAACGCTTCGATCTGCGCCACCGAGATCAATTCAAACAGCACCACGTCGATATCGGGCAAGGCTTGCCTGGCGGCGGCCAGCAGCTCCGGTATCAGCTCATAGCCGGCGGCGCCGGTGAAGCCCACGCGGACCCGGCCGGTCTTGCCCTTGCTGGCGCGGCGCACCGTGGTCTCGGCCTGTTCCGCCAGATTCAGCAGGCGGCTGGCGTCGGCCAGGAAAATGCGGCCTTCGGTGGTCAGCTTGACCGTGCGGCCGATCCGTTCAAACAGCTCGACGCCGAGGTTGTGCTCCAGCAGCTGAATCTGCCTGCTGAGTGGCGGTTGTGTCATGTTCAGCAATGCGGCGGCGCGCCGGAAATTCAATTCCGTGGCGGCGGCGACAAAGCAGCGTACCTGTCCCAGATCTAACATAGCGTGTCCTGTAAGGCGTAAGTAGTCGGCCATGATTATAGGTTTATTGGCCGCAGGACAGGTTTCGCGTGCTTCATCGGATCAGGTGGTCAGGCTGCCTTCGGGACGTTGACCGGCCAGACCGGCCGCCAGGCTGGCCAGCACCATCTCGCCCATGGCGGTGCGCGACTCGACGGTGGCGCTGGCGCGGTGCGCCTGCAATACCACGCGGTCGTGGTTGAACAACACTGCCGGCACATTCGGCTCATCGACAAACACGTCCAGTCCGGCGCCGGCGATGGCGCCGCGTTGCAGCGCTTCGACCAGATCGCTTTCCACCACCAGCTTGCCGCGCGCGATGTTGATCAGGTAGCCGTCCTTGCCCAATGCATCCAGTACGGCGGCGTTGATGATGCCTTGCGCCTTGTCGGCGGCGGCCGCCAGCACCAGGATGTCGCTGTCGCGCGCCAGTTGCAGCAGGTCCGGCACGAAGCGGTGCGGCACCTCGTTGATCTGGCGCAGGTCGGTGTAGGCGACCGGGCAGTCGAACGCTGCGGCGCGCTGGGCGATGGCGCGGCCGACCTTGCCCATGCCGACGATACCGACCCGCTTGCCGCTGAAGCGGCGCGACAGCGGCAACGCCCCCGGATTCGGATTGCGCTGCCAGTTGCCCGAGGTGACGAACTGATGGCCGGCGCAGATCTGGCGGCAGGCCGACAGGATCAGGCCGATGGCCAGGTCGGCCACATCCTCGGTCAGCGCGCCGAAGGTGGCGGTGACAGGAATGCCGCGCGCCTTGGCAAACGTCAGGTCGACCGCATCGGTGCCGACGCCGTTGACGGCGATCACCTTCAAGGCCGGCAGCGCGGTGATCATGTCGTTGCTGATGCCGGTATGGCCGCCGGTGATCACGCCCCGGATCACGCCGCCGTGCTGCTTCAGATACGCGGGCTTGTCTTCTTGCTCGAACAGGCGGTGCATGGTGTACAGCGTGTTCAACTGGTCATTGATGGCGGGCACGAGAATCGGGTTCAACTGCAAAATATTCGGCTTCATTCAGGAGCTCCTTGTTGGTCGTTGGCGCATGATCTGCGGTTTTTGACAACGCGTCCAATCCGAATACGCTATCAGTTGATACAAGCTCTGCGTGATTCAATTTGCGGATCAACGGATGTCCAGAAAAGATTGGACAGCGTTGTCGGCCGGTGGGAGGATTTGCTGGACCGATAAAAATAACAATCTTTTAAAAAACAAAAATGGAGACACCGCATGCGCCCACAACGCGTCACCAGCATCCCGCAGCCGATCGTCACAGCGACGGCAGCGGCGCCCGAGAAAACCAGCAACTACCGCTGGGTCGTCATGGGCCTGATTTTCTGCATCTGGGCGATTGCCTGCGCCGACCGCGCCAACTTCGGCATCGCCTTGCCGTACATGAAGAAGGAATTCCACATCACCAATACGGAAGCGGGCCTGATCGTCAGCCTGTTTTCGTTCGCCTATGCCATTGTGCAGATTCCGGTCGGCCTGCTGTATCGCCGTCTCGGTGAAAAAGCCAGCCGGTATTTCCTGGCCATCTGCATGGTGTTGACGTCGGTATTTACCGGCTTGATGGCGACCACGTCGTCGGTCTTGCTGTTGCAGCTTTACCGGGTGGGACTCGGCCTGTCCGAAGGGCCGCTGGGCATCGGTTGCACCAATGTGATCAACCGCTGGTTCCCGCCACAGGAGAAGGGGCTGGCCACCGGCATCTGGATCGCCGCCTCCAAGCTCGGCCCGCTGATGGTGCCGTCGATCGGCCTGATCGTCATCGCCATCTGGGGCTGGCGCGAGATCTTCTACGTCTTCGCGGTGCCGGGCTTGCTGTTCTCGGTGCTGTGGATGCTGCTGGTTACCAATTCGCCGGACCAGAGCCGCTACTGCACGCCGGCCGAGCGCCGCTACATCCAGGGCGAGGGCGATCCCGCCGCCGGACAGCGCCTGCATCCGACCGCCGAACGCATGCAACTGCGCAAGATGCCGCTGCTCGACTTCATCAACCGCACCAAGCCGGTGACGCGCCTGAATACGGTGCGGCAAGTGTGCCTGTCGTGGAATATCATCGGCGTGGCGCTCGGTTACGGCTGCATGATCGGCATCAGCAACATCTTCATGTCGTGGATTCCAACTTACCTGATCACGGTGAAAGGCTTTGCGGCCGTGAAGATGGGCTTCCTGGCGTCGGCGCCGTTCATCGGCGCGGTCAGCGGTAATATGATCGGCGGCCTGATTTCCGACCGCCTGCTGGACGGCCGCCGCAAGCCGATGATGCTGCTGGGAGCGGTCGGCACCACGCTGATGATGTGCCTGCTGGTGGAAGCGCCGGACAGCGCTGTGTATCTCGGCTGCACGCTGCTGGTCTCCGGCCTGATGCTGGGCATCGGCTTCGCCGGCTACTCGGCGTATGCGATGGGGCTGGCGACCAAGGCCACGTATCCCACCGCGTTCGGTATCGTCAATTTCCTCGGCCAGATTGGCGGGGCGGTGGCTCCGCTGGCGGTCGGCATGCTGCTCGATCACTATGGCTGGAGTAGCGTGTTCCTGTACATGGTCGGCACCGCCTTGCTGTGCGTGGTGCTGGTGCTGAGCGTGGTGGAACCGGTGGCCGAGCCGGATCGCTGATCAGCTTCGTTATGTGCGCTCCCTAACATTGGGATGCTCGTCACGCATTTACTATAAGCCTTGGACCCGACAGGCTAGAGGATGCGACGACATGAATAACCACAGCGACATCAATATGACGCGCCGCAATGTATTGATTGCGGGCGCGATTTCAGCGACGGCGGCGACGGTGCCGTTGTCTGCTGCGGAAGCGCAGCCCACCACGGCCAAGCCCGCGACCACGCCGCCGCCGACCCCGGCCAAGTTCTCTTTTGAAGTCAACGGCAAGCAGCAGACGCTGGAAGTCGACACGCGCACCACGCTGCTCGATGCCCTGCGCGAACATCTGCATCTCACCGGCACCAAGAAAGGCTGCGATCACGGCCAGTGTGGCGCCTGCACCGTGCACGTCAATGGCCGCCGCATCAATTCCTGCCTGTCGCTGGCGGTGATGCACAATGGCGACAAGATCACCACCATCGAAGGCCTCGGCACGCCGAACCAGCTGCATCCGATGCAGGCGGCCTTCATCAAGCACGACGGCTACCAATGCGGCTACTGTACGCCGGGGCAGATCTGTTCCGCCGTCGCCGCGCTGGACGAGATCAAGCAAGGCATCCCGAGCCACGTCAGCGGCGATCTCAACGTCCGGCCGTTGCTGAATGAAGCCGAGCTGCGCGAGCGCATGAGCGGCAATATCTGCCGATGTGGCGCCTACTCCAACATCATCGACGCCATCACCGAAGTGGCGGGGAGGACGGCATGAGGGCCTTTACCTATCAGCGCGCGCAGACGCCGGCCGAAGCCGCCGCAGCGGCGCAACGCACGCCCGGCGCCCGCTTCATCGCCGGCGGCACCAATCTGCTGGACTTGATGAAGCTGGAGATTGAAACGCCGCAGCACCTGATCGATGTCAACGGCCTGGCGCTCGACAAGATCGAAGCGATCCAGGGTGGCGGCCTGCGCATTGGTGCACTGGTGCGTAACACCGACCTGGCCGCCGACCAGCGCGTGCGGCGCGATTACGCCGTGTTGTCGCGCGCCTTGCTGGCCGGTGCCTCGGCGCAGCTGCGCAACAAGGCCACCACGGCCGGCAATCTGTTGCAGCGCACACGTTGCCCTTACTTTTACGATACCAACCAGCCCTGCAACAAGCGCCAACCGGGCAGTGGTTGTTCGGCGATTGGCGGCTACAGCCGCAATCATGCCATCCTCGGCGCCAGCGATGCCTGCATTGCAACGCACCCGAGCGACATGGCGGTGGCCATGCAATTGCTGGACGCCACTGTCGAAACCATCAAGCCGGACGGCGCCACCCGCACCATTCCGATTGCCGATTTTCACCGCCTGCCGGGCAACACCCCGCAGATCGACACGACGCTGATGCCGGGCGAACTGATCACCGCGGTGACCTTGCCCAAGCCGCTGGGCGGCGTGCACGTCTACCGCAAGGTGCGTGACCGTTCCTCGTATGCGTTTGCGCTGATTTCGGTGGCGGCCGTGGTGCTGCCGGACGGCAGCGGCCGCGTGGCGCTCGGCGGTGTCGCCCACAAGCCATGGCGCGTTCCGGGCGCTGACGCCAGCATGCCGCAAGGCGCCAAGGCGGTGTCCGAGCAATTGCTGGCCGGCGCCAAACCAAGCGCCGAGAGCGCGTTCAAGATTCCGCTGGTGCAGCGTACGCTGGCCTCGGTGCTGGCTGATGTGAAGAAAGGCTGAACAACATGAAATTTGTCACTCCCGCCACCACCAATCCCATCGACCAACTCAAGGTGATTGGCCACGCCACCGACCGTATCGACGGCCCCTACAAAACCACCGGCACCG
Source organism: Duganella margarita (assembly GCF_009857535.1). Taxonomy (GTDB): domain Bacteria; phylum Pseudomonadota; class Gammaproteobacteria; order Burkholderiales; family Burkholderiaceae_D; genus Rugamonas; species Rugamonas margarita. Next base: position 46,253 of record NZ_WWCS01000016.1, on the reverse strand, counting down.
CGCCGTATGCCTATGAGCACCAGCAAGCGAACGCCGCCTACGGCTATGTGGTCGGCGCTGGCATCGCCAAGGGCCGCATCACGTCCATCGATGTGAGTCAGGCCAAGCGCGCGCCCGGCGTGCTGGCGGTGATCACCGCCGACAACGCGGGCAAGCTGGGCAAGGGCAACTTCAACACCGCCAAGCTGCTGGGCGGGCCGGACATCCAGCACTATCATCAGGCGATTGCGCTGGTGGTGGCGGAGACTTTCGAGCAGGCCCGCGCGGCCGCGCAGCTGGTCAACGTCCAGTACAGTCAGGAGAAGGGTTCGTACGACCTGGCCAAGGTCAAGGACAAAGCCAAGGAGCCGGACGACAAGGAAGCCAAGGACAAGAAAGTCGGCGACTTCAACGGCGCTTTCGCTGCGGCGCCGGTCAAGCTCGACGCGACTTACACCACGCCCGACCAGTCGCACGCGATGATGGAGCCGCATGCGTCCATCGCCAGCTGGCAGGGCGACAAGCTGACGCTGTGGACCTCCAACCAGATGATCGACTGGGGCCGGGGCGATATGGCGAAAACGCTGGGTATCCCGAAAGACAATGTGCGGCTGGTGTCGCCCTACATCGGCGGCGGCTTCGGCGGCAAGCTGTTCCTGCGCTCGGAAGCCTTGCTGGCGGCATTGGGCGCCAAGGCGGTGCAGCGGCCGGTCAAGGTGGCGTTGCAACGTCCGCTGATGATCAACAACGCCACGCACCGTCCAGCCACCATCCAGCGCATTCGCATCGGCGCCACGCGCGAGGGCAAGATCAGCGCCATCGGCCACGAGAGCTGGTCCGGCGACCTACCGGGCGGTCAGCCGGAAACCGCAGTCAATCAGACGCAGCTGCTGTACGCCGGCCCGAACCGCATGACGAAAATGCGCCTGGCGGTGCTCGATCTGCCGGAAGGCAATGCGATGCGCGCGCCGGGCGAAGCGCCGGGTCTGATGGCGCTGGAAGTGGCCATGGATGAAATGGCCGAAAAGCTGAAGATGGACCCGATCACCTTCCGCATCATCAATGACACCACGGTCGATCCAGCCAAGCGCGACCGCAAATTCTCCACGCGCCGCTTTGTCGATTGTCTGCGCACCGGCGCCCAGCGTTTCGGCTGGGACAAGCGCCAGGCGCAACCGGGCAAAGTGCGCGACGGTCGCTGGCTGGTCGGCATCGGCGTGGCCTCGGCTTTCCGCAACAATTTGGTGCAGAAGTCCGGCGCGCGCGTGCGGCTGGACGGCAAGGGGCTGGTCACGGTGGAAACCGATATGACCGACATCGGCACCGGCAGCTATACCATCATCGCCCAGACGGCGGCGGAGATGATGGGCGTGCCGCTGAACCAGGTGCAGGTCAAGCTGGGCGATTCGGACTTTCCGGTATCGGCCGGCTCGGGCGGGCAGTGGGGCGGCAACAGTTCGACGGCGGGCGTGTATGCGGCGTGCGTCAAGCTGCGCGAACTGGCGGCGCAAAAGCTCGGCCTCGATCCCAATCTCGCCGAGTTTTCCAACGGTAATGTGCGCGCCGACGGCCGCTCCTTCCCGCTGACGCAGGCCGCCGCCAATGGCGAACTGGTGGTCGAGGACACGATGGAATACGGCGACCTCGACAAGAAGTTCCAGCAGTCCACCTTCGGCGCGCACTTTGTCGAAGTGGGCGTGGATGCGGCCACCGGCGAGACCCGCATTCGCCGCATGCTGGCGGTGTGCGCCGCCGGGCGTATTCTCAATCCCAAGGCGGCGCGCAGCCAGGTGATCGGCGCCATGACCATGGGGGCGGGAGCGGCGCTGATGGAGGATCTGGTGATCGACCATCGCGGCGGTTTCTTCGTCAACCACGACCTGGCGGGCTATGAAGTGCCGGTGCATGCGGATATTCCGCATCAGGAAGTAATCTTCCTCGATGAGACCGACCCGGTGTCTTCACCGATGAAAGCCAAGGGCGTCGGCGAGTTGGGCATTTGCGGCGTGGGCGCGGCGGTGGCGAACGCCATTTACAACGCCACCGGCGTGCGGGTGCGCGATTATCCGGTCACATTGGATAAACTCATCGCAAAAATGCCGGAAGTGTGAGTTAGTGCTATCCTGTTTGGACGGTATGAACAAGGAGGATATATGCCTGCTTCTCACGACACCTATACTCGCACCCAGGGCCTGAAGAAAACCTACGAGGTCGAATATACGGCTTTGCGTTACAAAATCTCGCTGGGCGATAAAGTGCTCAAGGATATCGAGCTGGGGCTGCAGTCGGCCCCGGTCTACGATCCGGAAATCGCCTGGCGGCACGCGGTGGCCGACATCGAAAATCTGCGGGGCATGACCGAGCAATAGCATTCAGCGGCAGCCGGGGCTGAGCTCCGGCCGTTCGCGCGCTTGCAATCCCATCAGGTCCGGCCGGTCGTAGGGGATGTAATTCATCCAGAACCACGGCAGGCAGGTCTTGCCGTAGACGTATTCTATGGCCGGGAAGAACATATTGTTCGCGTTGGAGCTGTTGCTCAGCATGACGATGCCGTTGCGCGACTGGCGAAAGCCCAGCGCGATGTTATTTGTGCCATCGTCCGCGCCTTCCTTGAAGAACGCCGGCCCCAGCGGTGAGTTGTACAGCGGCCAGCCGATGCCGATCGACAGGCCGCTGCCGCGCCATAAATCCGTATCGCCTGGCCAGTGCGAGGGAAACTGCTGCACCGAGACGATGGCCATCTGCGGCGACAGCATTTCCTTGTACCCGGCGGCCGACAGGCCTTCGCCGCGCAGTACGCCGGCCATGAAGGCGGCGTAATCTCCAATTGTCGTATCCATCGAACCGGCGGCGCGGGCATCACTCCGGCGCTTGTGCGGGATGACCGTGCCGTCTTTGCCGTAGTGCGTGGTTTCGCGGCCGGCCCATTCTTTGCGCCAGACCATGCTGGTGTCGCGCATGCCGAAGCGGTCGAACACGCGCTGCTGCATCAGCGTTTCCAGCGGGACGCCGGTACGCTCTTCCACCACGATTTGCAAAATGTTCAGGCCTTCGCCCGAATACACGTAGCGGCTGCCGGGCGGATATTTGAAGTCCAGCTTGTTGTTCTCGTTGATGTAGCGCCAGTTGATCAGGCCACTGGTGTGGGTCAGCAGCATGCGCGGCGTCAGTAGCTGCCAGCGCGGATCGTCCTTCAGGTCGGCAAATTTGGGATAGTCGGGAAGCGGCTTTTTCAGCAGCGTGGGCAGCGGCGCGTCCAGTGTCAGCACGCCTTCGTCCACCAGCTGCATTACGGTGTAGGCGAATACGGCCTTGGTGAGCGAGGCGGCGTACATGATGGTGTCGGTGCGCAAGGGCTGCCGCTGGTCGAGATTGGCGTAGCCGTAGGCGTGGGTGTAGCTGACCTTGCCGTCCTGGATCAGCGCCAGCGACAGGCCGGGCACGCGCGCCGCGCTCATCAGACGCTGGACTTCGGCGTCCAGCCCCGGCGGCGCGGCAGGTGGCGCTGCGCATCCTCCAAGCATCACAACGGCAATCAATGCAGCGTAGCGGGGCAGGGAGGAGAGGCGCATGATCAGTCCTTTCTGGGTTGCGCCGCGAACCAGGGTTTGAGGCGGCGGATGGCTTCTTCGATTTCCGCCGTGGAGACGGCGAAACTGAACCGGATGAAGTATTTGCCGTCGACCGGATCGAAGTCGATGCCGGGCGCGCTGGCGATGCCGGTGTCTTGCAGCAGGCGCTTGCAGAAGGCCAGGCTGTCGTCGGTCAGGTGGGCGATGCTGGCGTAAATATAGAACGCGCCATCCGGCGGCGCCACCGTGGTCAGGCCCAGCTCGGGCAGTGCGGCCAGCAGCAGGCGGCGGTTTTCGCGGTAGACGTTGATGTGGCCGTCTAGCTCATCCAGCGCGTCGAAGGCGGCCAGGCCGGCGTGCTGGCTCAGCGACGGCGCGGTCAGGAACAGGTTGCCGCAGTAGGCCTGCGCGCGGTCGACGTGTTCCGACGGCGCCAGCAGCCAGCCCAGTCGCCATCCGGCCATGCTGAAGTATTTGGAGAAGCTGCTGACCACCAGCGCCTGCGGTTCGTAGGCGAGGACGGTTTGCGCCGGCTCGACGTAGCTGAGGCCGTGGTAAATCTCGTCCGAAATGATGCGGATGCCGCGCGCGCGGCAGACTTCCGCGATGGCCTGCAGTTCCTGGGCCTTGATCAGCGTGCCGGTTGGATTGGCCGGGCTGGCGATGATGACGCCGTGCGGCGCCGGCTCGACGGCAGCCAATGCAGCGGCGGTCAGCTGAAAGCCGACGTCGGCGCCACAGGCGATTTCCACCGGTTCCATGTGCAGCGCTTTCAGCGTGTTGCGGTAGGCAACGTAGCCGGGCCGCGCCATGGCGATGCGGTCGCCCGGCGAGAACATCGAGCTCAGCGCCAACACCAGCGCCGGCGAGGCGCCGCAGGTCAGGATCAACTGGTCGGCGTGGACGGTGACGCCGTAGCGCTCGTCGTAGAACTGCGCCAGCCGCTGTTTCAACGGCGCGCTTTCCCAGTAGCCCATGCTTTCCGCGTCCAGCACGGCGTGTGCCCTGGCGATGGCGGTTTTTGGCGCGCCGGTGGACGGCTGACCGAATTCCATGTGGATGATCGAACGGCCTTCAGCTTTCAGGGCGTGAGCCTGTTTGCTGATGGCGATGGCGTGGAAGGGTTCAAGTTCTGCTTTCATGGCATCGATTATACTGTTGCTTGTTACATAAAAATAGTAAAGGCTGGCTGGGTATGGCAATACGGTGGAAGCGGTGGGGTATCGGTGCGGTCGGCGCTGTCGGTGTGTATGCATTGGCGGGCGCATGGCTGTTGCCGAGTGTGATCAAAAGCCAGCTGCCCAAGTATGCCGAGACCGAACTGGAACGCAAGGCCAGCATCGGCCAGCTCAGTTTCAACCCTTTCACGTTGCGTCTGGAGGCGGAGGATGTGCGCTTCACCGAGGCCGATGGCGCACCGCTGTTCGCGGTTGGCGGGCTGGCGGTGGAGATGCAGTGGCGCTCGCTGTTCCGCCGCGCCTGGAGTTTTGCCGAGATTCGCATCACGCAGCCGGCCGTGCAGCTGGCGATTGCCAAGGACGGCAAGTTCAATATCGCCGAGTTCCTGAAGACCCTGGAAAAGCATAAGAAGCCGGATGAGCCGGATTCGCCGATGCCGCGTCTGGTGATCGAACATTTTGTGCTGGATCACGGCCAGGTGGCGATGCATGACCAGCACGCCGGCTACAACGATATTTTCGCGCCGATCACTTTCGCGCTGAACAACCTGAGCACGCTGCCGGATGAAAATGGCGATTACACGCTGAACGCGGATGCGGGGCTGGGCGGCAAGCTGTCCTGGAAAGGTGTGGCGGCCGTCAATCCGATCAGCGGCAGCGGCTTGCTGACGCTGGAAAATGTGGCTTTGCCGGGCCTGGCGACCTATCTGAAGTCGTTCTCGCGGGTGGTGGTGGAAGAGGGCAAGTTGTCGGCCAGGCTGCCGTACAAGTTTGGCTACAAGGATGGCAAGCTGGATGCCAGTTTGGCTGGCGCAGGTCTGACGCTGCGCGATCTGTCGCTGAAGCGTGGCGCGGATGCGGCGTTTGTGAAGGTCAAGCAGCTGGCGGTTGGTGACGTGGGCGTTGATTTGCTGAAGCAGTCGGTCAGCGTTGGCAGCTTGCAGTTGAGCGGCGGCGCACTGACCGTGCGGCGCGATGCGACGGGTGAGCTGGATGTGGCGAATTTGACGTTGCCGGCGCAGGCAGCCACGCCAACGCCAACGCCGGCCAAGCCCGCGCCTGCGCCCACCAAGGGCAGCTGGAAACTGCAATTCAAGCAGATCGGGCTGGATGCAGTGGCGATCAATTATTTCGACCAGACCGTTAGTCCGGCGCTGAAAGTCAGCACCGACAACGCCAAGCTGAAACTGGCATTGCAACTGGACGGTAGCAAGCTGAATATCGCCGATGCCGATTTTTCGATGGATAACCTGTCGATGAACGCCGGTTCGCAAGCGCCGCTCAAGCTGTCGCGCATTGGCTTTGAAGACGCTTCGCTGGATCTGGATGCGCACAAGGCCAACGTCGGGCGTTTGTATGCTGACGGTGGCCAGCTCGATCTGTCGCGCGATGCCAAGGGCCAGTTCCTGTTCCTGAACACGCTGCCGAAGGCGGGCAGCAGCGCAGGGGTGGCCAAATCGCCAGCGCCAGCGCCTGCATCGGCCAGCGCACCCTGGGAAGCCGTCATCAGGTCGGTCGAGCTGAACAAATTCGGCGCGCGTTTTGATGATGCCGGCACCGGCATCAAAATCAATTTGCAGGACTTTAATCTAAAAGTCCGTGACGCCAGCACCGATCTGAAAAAGCCATTGGTATTCGAGGGCGGCGTCGGCCTGCGCGAAGGCGGGCAACTGGCCGCCCAGGGCAAAGTCGTGCCCTCTACCGGCGCGGTCGATACCGATCTGAAGCTGAGCAAACTGGCGCTGGCGCCAGTGCAGCCGTTGCTCGCCAAGTACATCAAGCTGAAAATCGCCGACGGCGCCATCAACGCGCAGGGCCACTTGCGTACCGGCGCGGGCGACAGCAAGACCGATCCGGCGCTGCGCTATGACGGTTCGTTTGAAGTGGCCCAGCTGTCGCTCAACGAACTGGATAACGACCGTTTCGCCCACTGGTCCAGCGTGCGCGCCGACAAGCTGGCGCTGAGCCTCAAGCCAGATTTGCTGGACGTGGCCGAACTGCGCGTGATCGAGCCGACCGCAATTTTGATTATCGAAAACGACCGCAGCTTCAACGCCCAGCGCTTGCTGGTGGAGGCGCCGGCCCCGGCCGCTGCATCCGCCCCAGCGGTTGCCGCAACGCCAGCCGCCAGTGAGCCATTTCCGGTCCGCATCCGCCGCGTGCGCCTGCAGGACGCCAAGCTGGACTTCACCGACCTCAGCCTGCGTCCCCAATTCGGCGCCCACATTTATGAACTGAACGGCGTCATCACCGGCCTGTCCTCCAAGCGCGATGCGCGCAGCCAGATCGAACTGGATGGCCGCGTGGACGACTACGGCCAGGCCCGCGTACGTGGTCAGCTGAACCCGTTCGTGCCGGCCGATAACACCGACCTGAACGTGATCTTCAAGAACATCGACATGGTGGCCGCTTCGCCGTACAGCATGAAGTTTGCCGGCTACAAGATCGCCCAGGGCAAGATCTCGCTGGACCTGCAGTACAAGGTGCGCAATGGCCAATTGGATGGCAACAATCAGGTGGTGCTGGATAACCTGACCTTGGGCGAGCGCATCGACAGTCCTGACGCGCTGAAGCTGCCGCTGGAGCTGGCGCTGGCCATCCTCAAGGACAGTAACGGCCGCATTGACCTGGGCATTCCGGTGGCCGGCAATATGAACGATCCGAGCTTCAGTTATGGCGCGGTGGTATGGAAGGCGCTGGGCAACATCATGACCAAGGTGGTGACGGCGCCGTTCCGTGCGCTGGGTAATCTGTTTGGCGTGAGCGGCGACAAACTGGAAGCGGTGGAGTTTGATGCCGGCAGCGACGTTGTGCTGCCGCCGGAGCGCGAGAAGCTCAAGCAGGTCGCGCAGATTCTGGCCAAGAAGCCGGACTTGAAACTGTCCGTGCCAGGCCTGTACAGCGAAGCCAATGATGGCGCGGCGTTGCGCGCACAGGCGTTGCGGCGCGCTGTGCTGGCCAAGGCAGACATCAAGCTGGCGGCAGGGGAGCAACCGGGGCCGCTCGACATCGGCCAGCGCAAGGTGCGCACCGCGCTGCGTGACCTGTACGCCGAACGTTTCGGCGCCGCCGAGTTGGACAAGGAGAAGAAAGCGGCCGAGGCCAGCGCCGGCGTTACCAATACGGCTCCTGCCGCCGCCCCGGGCATCCCTGGCGCGTCCGCTGGCGACAGCGCCTCGGACACGCCCATGGGCACCGCCGGCGCTGCCGCGAATAAGCTGCCGATGTTGCAGCGTCTGGGCAAGCTGGTGCAGGGCGAGCCGCAGGTGGCCGACGCCACAGCCTTTTACGGCAAGCTGCAAACGCGACTGGAGCAGAATCAGCCCTTGGCCAAGGACGCCTTGCCGCAACTGGGTGCGCAGCGTGCCGCAGCGGTGATCGCGGTATTGAAGGAAGCCGGTGCAACCACGGTGTCGACCGCCGCACCGAGCACCACCGACAGCGGCGCCGGCAAGCCAGTCGCGCTCAAGCTGGAACTGTCGGCGAAATAGGATGAGTGAAGTGCATAAACATCCCGCCGGCAGTCCCGTGTTGGCGGGGCTGGCGTTGCTGTGCAGCCAGCTGTCGTTGAACCTCGGCGCGGCGATCGCCAAGCAGCTGTTCCCCAGCATCGGCGTGGAGGGCGTGACGGCCTATCGCGTCGGCATGTCGGCGCTGGTGATGCTGCTGATCTTCCGTCCATGGCGCACGCCGCTGACGCTGAAGCAGGTGCTCAACGTCGCCATCTACGGTTCGGTGATTGGCCTGATGAATCTGCTGATCTACCGCGCCTTCTCCCGCATCCCGATGGGTATCGCGGTGGCGATTGAAGTGGCGGGGCCGCTGACGGTGGCGGTGCTGTCGTCGCATCGTCCACGCGATGTCGTCGCGGTGTGCCTGGCGGCGGCGGGCCTGTATTTCCTGTTGCCGATTCATGGCCATGTCGATCAGCTCGATCCGGTGGGCGTGGCGTATGCGGCCGGTGCGGCGGTGTGCTGGGCCTTGTATATTGTCTACGGCAAGCGGGTGTCGTCGATGTCGGGTGGACAGTCGGTCGCGTGGGGCATGCTGGCGGCGTCGCTGTTCATCGTGCCGATCGGCGTGGCGCATGCGGGGGCATTGTTGCTGACGCCGTCGTTCATGCTGGTCGGAATGGCGATTGCCGTGATGTCCAGCGCGCTGCCTTACACGCTGGAGATGCTGTCGATGCGCAGGTTGTCGTCGCGCACCTTCAGCATGTTCAGCAGCGCGGCGCCGGCGCTCAGCGCGCTGGCCGGCATGGTGGTGCTGGGCGAACATCTGACGCTGACGCAATGGCTGGCCATCGGCGCCATCGTGACGGCGTCGGCACTGACTTCCTTGCGCTAGCTCAAACCGGCTCAGCTTGCCTGAGCCGTGCGCAGCGGCCTAAGATGCAACCATTATGGATATCGAAGCCCGCCTCGACAAACACGACGAACTGTTCGTCGATGTGCTCGGACGTCTGGCGAAGATAGAGTCGCAATTGGAGCACACGGCCACCAAGGAAGACTTGGCGGAAATGGGGGCCACACTGGTCAAATGGATGATTGGCCTCGTTTTTGGCGCCAGCGTGGCCGCCATCACTATCATGACGTTCGTTCTGAACAACGCCGTACCCAAAGCTCCGCCCGCGCAGCCGGCGCCCATCGTCATCCAGATGCCGCCCTACAAATAGCTGCTTGTTGCTTTTACAATGCGTTCGTGGCAGCATGGATGCTTCTTCCAAGGAGGTGTCATGCAAGTCGCTCGTGCCCAACAACCGATTGCTGCCGCTGCCGTCACGCTGGTGCTGTGGATCTTCGGCGTGGCGTCGTTTATGCCGCCACTGTTCAAGTACACCAGCCAGTCCGTGCTGCTGATCATCGCCGCCGGCATCGGGATTTTCGTCTGCCTGGTGCTGCACCTGTTCTTCATCGCCATGGCCGCCAAGCGCCTGGGCCGTTCGCCGGTGGTGTGGGTGCTGGTGTCGCTGTGCTTCATGCCGGTCGCCTCCATCATCGGCCTGATTTTGTTCGAGTGGTTCAGCGAGCAGGAAAAACAAGCCGCCGCATAAGGCGCTTGCCAGACGTGGACGGGATCGTCTAGTATCGATCCCGATGCAACTGCATCAGCGTCGCTCGGACGGTTCCGGGCGCTTACGTGAGACATCCATGACTGACACCCAAACTCCGCGCAGCTTTGCGCGTATCGATCGCCTGCCTCCCTACGTTTTCAATGTTACCGCCGAGCTCAAGCTGGCGGCGCGCCGGCGCGGCGAAGACATCATCGATATGTCGATGGGCAATCCAGACGGCGCCACGCCGCCGCACATCGTGAACAAGCTGGTCGACACTGTGCAACGGCCCGACACCCACGGCTACTCGGCCTCCAAAGGCATCCCGCGCCTGCGCCGCGCCATTGCGCGCTGGTACAAGACGCGTTACGACGTCGAGTTCGATCCGGACTCGGAAGCCATCGTCACCATCGGCTCCAAGGAAGGCCTGGCGCACCTGATGCTGGCTACGCTGGACCAGGGCGACACCGTGCTGGTGCCCAATCCCAGCTACCCGATCCACATCTGGGGCGCGGTGATCGCTGGCGCGAATATCCGCTCGGTGCGCATGACGCCCGGCATCGATTTCTTCGACGAACTGGAACGGGCGGTGCGCGAAAGCTACCCGAAGCCGAAGATGATGATCCTCGGCTTCCCGTCGAATCCCACCGCGCAGTGCGTCGAACTGGAGTTCTTCGAGCGCGTGGTGGCGCTGGCCAGGCAGCACAGCATCCTGGTGGTGCATGACCTGGCCTACGCCGATATCGTCTTCGACGGGTGGAAAGCGCCGTCCATCATGCAGGTGCCCGGCGCGCGCGAGGTGGCGGTAGAATTCTTCACACTGTCCAAGAGCTACAACATGGCCGGCTGGCGCGTGGGCTTCATGGTCGGCAACAAGGAGCTGGTGGCGGCGCTGGCGCGCATCAAGAGCTACCACGACTACGGCAGCTTTACGCCGGTGCAGGTGGCGGCGATCGCCGCGCTGGAGGGCGACCAGTCCTGCGTCAGCGAGATCTGCGCGCAGTACCAGAGCCGGCGCGACGTGCTGCACAAGGGGCTGCTCGAAGCCGGCTGGCCGGTGGACAAGCCGAAAGCCTCGATGTACATCTGGGCCCGCATTCCGGAAGGCTATCGCCATCTCGGCTCGCTGGAATTCGCCAAGCTGCTGCTGGCCGAGGCCAAGGTTTGCGTCTCCCCCGGCATCGGCTTCGGGGAGTACGGCGACGAGTACGTGCGTTTTGCGCTGATCGAGAACGAGGCGCGCATTCGCCAGGGCTTGCGTGGTATCAAAGCCATGTTGCGCAAAACTTCCGCATAAATTTGCGGTGAGTTTAAGCCGCATCAAACCCTGTGCTTGATGCGGCGGCTACTGTAGCTCACTGGACCCATCAGAGGAGCTACCATCATGTCCCAATTTCCTACCGGAGCCAGCGCGCGACGCCTGGTCAGCGCTGTCCAAAAACTCGAGCGCAACCTGTCTACTGCCGGCCTGCCGCGGTTTGTGGCGCGGCTGCCGACCTGCTGGCTGAGTTGGCACTATTGCCGCATGCTGGATCAGAAGATTGCGCGCATCAAGCGCATCCGCGGCAAGTTCGACCGCTGGGGGCCGGCCATCCGCGAGGCCTCGCCGGTGGCACAGGAAAAAATGGAGATGCTCGATCTGGACCACAGCATGCGCACCGACATCGAATTCACCAAGAGCACCATGATGGACCTGCGTGACTATTGCGTCGACATCGGCCGCATGTTCGATGAACTGGGCTACGACTCGGCGGCGCTGAAGCGACGCCAGACCGCCTTCATCGACATGCTGGAAGCATCCTGCGCCTCGGCCAGCCGCATGCAGGAAGCGCTGACGCGCCATGACGATGCAGTACTGGCCAAATTGCGGGCCGAGGCGGATGCCACCGCGGCCCACTCCGCCCGGGCTTAAAAGCCTTCCAGCACCACTTTTCCTTTGGCGCGGTTGCTCTCGATGAGGGCGTGCGCCCGTTTCAGGTTCTCGGCATTGATGTTGCCGAAGCGCTCCGCCAGCGTGGTCTTGACCGCGCCGGTTTCCACCAGCGTCGCCACGTCATTTAGCAGTTGATGCTGCTGCTGGATGTCGTCGGTCTGGAACATCGAGCGGGTGTACATGAATTCCCAGTGCAGCGACACGCTCTTGCGCTTCAGCGTGCGGACGTCGATGCTGGCCGGATCGTCGATCAGCGCGACCTTGCCTTGCGGCGCCACCAGCTCGCTGATCGCCGCCCAGTGGTGATCGGTCTGGTTCAGCGACGCCACATACGTTACCGGCGGCAGGCCGAGGCGGGCGATTTCTTCATTCAGCGGTTTGCTGTGGTCGATCACGTGGTGCGCGCCCAGCTGTTTGATCCACTCGCCGGTTTCCGGACGCGACGCGGTGCCGATGATGGTCAGGCCGGTCAGCTGACGCGCCAGCTGCACCAAAATCGAACCGACGCCGCCGGCCGCGCCGATCACCAGCAACGACTTGCCGCTGGTGGCGGCCGCATCGCGGCTCACGCCCAGTCGGTCGAACAGCAATTCCCACGCGGTGATGGTGGTCAGCGGCAGCGCGGCGGCCTGCGCGAAGTCCAGGTTCTTTGGTTTGAAGCCGACGATGCGCTCGTCCACCAGGTGCAGTTCGCTGTTGGTGCCGGGGCGGGTCAGGTCGCCTGCGTACCAGACTTCGTCGCCGACCTTGAACAGGCTCACGTCCGGGCCCACCGCTTTCACCACGCCGGCCGCGTCCCAGCCGATCACCTTGGCCTGGCCCTCGGCCGGCGCCACGTTGCGGCGGATCTTGGTGTCGACCGGATTGACCGAAATGGCGCGCACTTCGACCAGCAGGTCGCGCCCGGCGGCCTGTGGCGTTGGCAGTTCGATGTCGATCAGCGATTCAGCGTCTTCGATAGGGAGCGATTTGCGGTAGGCGATTGCTTTCATGGGATTCTCCGATGAAGTTAGGATGGAACTATGATATTTTGTTTTATAACGAGAAAAAAGCGCCTTTTGGCGAAACTCTTTCAAAGGAATGAAGAAAATTGCTGCGTCTAGATGATCTCAATGTATTTGTGCGCACTGCCGATCGCGGCAGCTTGTCGGCCGCCGCCCGTGAACTGGAGATCTCGCCGGCGCTGGCCAGTGCCGCGCTCAAGCGGCTGGAAACCGAGTTGAAACTGCGCCTGTTCGCGCGTACCACGCGCTCGCTGCGGCTAACGGAGGAGGGCGAGCACTATCTGCGCCATGCGAGCGAGGCGCTGCGCATGCTGAAAGAGGGACATGATGCGCTGATTCAGGGCAAGGAAATCCTGGGCGGCACGCTGAAAATCTCCATGCCGTCCGACCTCGGGCGCAATCTGGTGGTGGGCTGGCTGGACGAATTCCAGGCGCAGTATCCGAAAGTGGTGCTGCAACTGGGCATCAGCGACCGCGTGTCGGACATGTACCGGCAGCCGATCGACATCGCCATCCGCTACGGCAAGCAGGAAGATTCCAGCCTGGTCGCCTTGCCGCTGGCGCCGGAAAACCGCCGCGTGCTGGTGGCTTCGCCCGAATACCTGAAGCAGCACGGCAAGCTCCATTCGCTGGACGACCTGGCGCAGCACAACTGCCTGCGCTTCATGCTGGACGACGTCATCCATGACCGCTGGAGTTTTTACAGCGAACAGCACGCCGCGCCGGACGTGGTGCACGTCCGCGGTAACCGCACTGCCGACGATGCCGACGTGGTGCGGCGCTGGGCCGTGGCCGGGGTCGGTATCGCCTACAAGTCGCGTCTGGACGTCAGCGCCGACATTCGCGCCGGCCGCCTGCAAGTGCTGCTGCCCGATGCGCTGGGCGAACCGACCCCGCTCAATATGGTCTGCATGCACCGCGCGCAGATCACGCCGACCGTGCTGCAACTGCGCGACTTCCTGCGCGCACAGTGCGAGAAAGCTTAAGACCACCTGAAATTGGCCAGCAGTGTGGTTGCACCGCGACAAAATGCGCTTACCATAGCGTTAATAAAAATGATCGGGAGAGAGTTATGACCGAAACCCAGCGCGATTTTCTCAGCGCCGGTTTTTCGCTGACGCTGATAGCGTTGGCGGCATTCGTGATGCAGCGTTTCTTCCTGCCGCTGGTATGGGCCGGCATTCTGTGCGTGGCCACGTGGCCGATGTATTTGCGGCTGCGCGCGCGCATCGGCCACCCCATCCTGTCGGCTGCCTTGCTGACCTTGTTGGTAGCGGCAATGTTCATCGTGCCAGCGCTGCTGGGCGTGACGCAGGCGGCACGCCAGGCGCCGGAACTCGCCAACTATATTGTCAGCGCCAATACCGACGGCGTGCCGGTGCCGAACTTCCTTGCCCATCTGCCGGTGGTCGGCGATTCGATCGCCGAATGGTGGCAGGCGACCTTAAGCCAGCCGCATGGCCTGGCGCATTTGTTCTCCGACCGCGAAATCAACGGCTTCCACTCGGCCAGCGACATCATCAAGGTGGCCGGCGTCGGCTTCATGCACCGGCTGGTGGACTTCGGCCTGGCCTTCCTGTGCCTGTTCTTCTTCTACAAAGACGGTGAAGTGCTGAACCGCCAGATCATGAATATCGGCAGCCGCTGGTTCAGTGAACAGCGCTGGGCACAATATTCGGAAAAAATCCCGACCGCGATCCGCGCCACCGTCAACGGCCTGGTGCTGGTCGGCCTGGCGGAAGGCGTGTTGATCGGCATCGCCTACTGGCTGGCCGGACTCAAGTCCGCCGCACTGTGGGCGGCGGCGACCGGCATCCTGGCCATCATTCCTTTCGGTGCGCCGATCGCCTTCGTCAGCGCGGCAGCCGTGCTGGCGTTTGGCGGTGCGCTGCCCGCCGCCATTGCCGTGGCAGTGTGGGGCACCGTGGTGCTGTTTGTGGCGGATCACTTTGTACGGCCTGGCATCATCGGCAACGCAACGCGCTTGCCATTCCTGGCCGTCCTGTTCGGCATCCTGGGCGGGGTCGAAACCCTGGGCCTGGTCGGACTGTTTATTGGTCCGGTGGTGATGGTGCTGTTTGTAACGTTATGGCACGAGGCGCAAAGCCATCATGCGGATGTCGGCTCGCCAGTTGCCAAACCCAGGTGAGGAGCGCAAGCGAGGCAGCGGCATCGGCCGGCCTGTCCTGTGCATGGGTAGGGCAACTGGCACCGGCAACCATTAGTGCGCCTTCGACTTCGACAGGATCAGCAGCCAGCGGCGGAACATCAGTACTTCCAGATGGCCAGCCTGCACGCCGGTATCGCATTCGATAATCGGGTTCACCGCGTAGAAACGCTTGCGGAAGTCACGGCACACCATCATTTCGCGCCGACCCATGCGAACCATAAACGAGGTAGGCAGGTATTCCAGACCGAAGCGGGAGCCAAAGCTGCTATTCAGAGTGCTCATGACAGTTCCTTTTTGTGGGAAGTGGTGTTTAACGAGGAGTTCAGAATAGCATAACTACTGTATGAATAAACAGGTACTGTGCAAATAAACAGTAAATTTGTTATTTTGTGATTTTTACGCCAACTTCATCGGCGACCAGGCGGGGAGGACCAACTATTAGCAAACTCATGAGTTTCGTCGAGGCAAGACTGTCTCCGGGCGGCGAATTTGGCCTGCATTTAACCGTCGGCATGGCGCTGCTGCTGGCTTCCGGGCTGGTTTTCCATGAACTGGCAGAGGCAGTCATGGGCCAGGAGGCCATCACCGTATTGGACGTACAGGTAGCGCACTGGTTCAATGCGCATGCTGTTGAGCCGCTGACCAGCCTGATGGTCGGCGTCTCGGCCATGCATTCGGTGGCCGGCATGCTGCTGCTGTTTTGCCTGCTGGCCGGGTATCTGTGGCGGCAGCAGGCGCGTTACTGGCTGCTGGCGCTGGCGTTCGCGGTGCCGGGCGGGATGGTGCTGAACGTGGCGCTGAAGTTTTTCTTCCAGCGCGCGCGGCCAGTGTTTGAAGATCCGCTGGTGACGCTGACCACCTACAGCTTCCCCAGCGGCCATACTACCGCCGCCACCTGCTTTTACGGTCTGCTGGTCAGCTACCTGGTGATGGCGCGGCCGGCGTGGAGTGTGCGCGTGGGAACAGTCGCCTTCTGCCTGACAATGGTATTGTTGGTGGCATTCAGCCGTGTGTATCTGGGCGCGCACTATCTCAGCGACGTGCTGGCGGCCATGGCCGAAAGCGTCGCGTGGCTGGCGGTGTGCATCACGGCGATCTCCACGCTGCGCCGCCGGCGCGAGGGTAAAACGGTATAAATCATATGAATAAAATCGTCGTCATTGTTAATGCGGGCGCCGGCCTGGGCTACTGTGGCGGCTGGACTGCCGCGCTGGAAGAAAAGTTCCGCAGCCACGGCGTCGAGCCCGATATCACGCTGGCCAAGAGCGGCGACGAAATGATCGCGCGTGCCGAGCGGGCGCTGAAGGAGGGCGCGCCGGTGGTGGTGGCGGGCGGCGGCGACGGCACCATCAATGCGGTGGCCTCGGTGCTGGCCGGCACCGAGACGCTGCTGGGCGTGCTGCCGCTCGGCACGCTGAACCACTTCGCCAAGGATCTGAAGATCCCGCTGGAGCTGGACGACGCAGTTGCCAACGTGGTGCATGGCCAGCCCGGCAAGGTCGATGTGGGCGAAGTCAACGGCCGCATCTTCCTGAACAACTCCAGCCTCGGCATCTATCCCGATATCGTGCGCGACCGCGAACAGCAGCAAAAGCATCTGGGCCGCGGCAAATGGCCGGCCTTCGGCCGCGCCCTGTTTGCCGCGCTGCGGCGTTTCCCGTTCATGAACGTGCGGCTGAAGATCAACGGCGACGAGCACCTGCGCCGCACGCCCTTTGTCTTCATCGGCAACAACGAATACCTGCAAGGGCTGACGCTGGGCGCGCGCGAGCGGCTCGATAGCGGCAAGCTGTGCCTGTACGTGGCGCAGAAGCCGACCCGGCTCGGCCTGCTGCGCTATGCGGCCCACGCGCTGTTCGGCAAGCTGGAAGCGGCGCGCGATTTCGATGTTTTGTCGGCGTCGTCGCTGGAAATCGAAACCCGCCATCATCATCTGCGGGTGGCCACCGACGGCGAGGTGACGGTGATGACGCCGCCGCTGCGCTACCGCTCGCGCGCTGCGGCGCTGTCTGTCATCGTCCCGGCCGTCTAGGAGAAGCGCATGCGCACCATCGTCCATTTATCCGATCTGCATTTTGGCCGCGTCGATCAGGACTTGCTGCGGCCGCTGCAGGAACTGGTGGTCAAGCTGGCGCCGGACGTGGTGGTGGTGTCCGGCGACCTGACCCAGCGCGCCAAGACCGAGGAATTCAAGGCGGCACGCGCGTGGCTGGACACCTTGCCGGGGCCGCAGATCGTGGTGCCGGGTAATCACGACATCCCGCTATACAACGTCGCCAGCCGCTTCCTGACGCCGCTGCGCAAATACCTGCGTTACGTCACGCTCGACCTGGCGCCGGAATATGTGGACGATGAAATCGCCGTGCTCGGCATTAACACCGCGCGCTCCCTCACCTTCAAGGATGGTCGCGTCAACCAGGAGCAGCTGGCGCAGATGCGCCAGCGCATGCAGTCGGTCGGGCCGGAGCATACGCGCATCATCGTCACCCACCATCCCTTTGATTTGCCGGACACGTTCGACAAGGACGACCTGGTCGATCGCGCGCCGATGGCAATGCAGGCGTTTGCCGAATGCGGCGTCGACGTGCTGCTGGCTGGCCACCTGCACGCGAGCCACGCCGGCAACAGCGCGCAGCGCTACAAGATCAGCGGCTACGCGGCGCTGGTGGTGCAGGCCGGCACGGCGACCTCGACCCGCGGACGCGGCGAATCGAATTCCTTCAACGTGCTGCGGGTGGCGCCGGACGATGTCCAGGTCGAGCGCTACAGCTGGGTTGAAGGCACCCGCAGCTTCGAGCCGGTGCACACCGAATGCTTCCGCCGCAGCGGCGACGTCTGGTCGCTCGCCGCCGAGTCTTAGAACCGAGTCCTAGAGCCAGTAGTCCATAAAGCGCGCCGCCCATTCTTTCATGCGGTTGGCCCACGGGCGGTGGCGCCATTGTTCCAGCGTGATCAGGTTGGAGTCGCGCATGTCCTCCTGGAAGGCTTTTTCCATTTCAGTGCCGAACGGTTCGCCCATGACGATCACGTTCAGCTCACTGTTGTGCAGGAAGCTGCGGGTGTCGATATTGGTCGAGCCGACCGTCGACCAGTTGCCGTCGATGACGGCGGTCTTGGCGTGCAGCACCGCCAGCTTGAGCTGGTAGATCTTGACGCCGGCCGCCAGCAACTCGTCGTACAGCGCGTGGCCGGCATAGAACACCAGCCCGCTATCGGACACGCCCGGCAGCACGATCTTGACGTCCACGCCGCGCTTGGCGGCGGCGATCAGTGCATCCACCGTCTGCCGGTCCGGCACAAAATAGGCCGAAGTGAGGTGGATCGATTTCTTCGCTTCCTGGATCGCCAGCGCGTACGCCTTGTAGATTTCGAAATGGCCGCCCGGATCGCTGCCCAGCACCCGCACCACCTTGTCGCCGGCAATCACCGGCTGCGGGAAGTAGTCGGCCTCGCGCAAATCATCCTTGTCCTGCGACGCCCACTGGCGCACGAACAGCCACTGGAAGGCCTGCACCGCCGGTCCCTCGACCTTGATGTGGGTGTCGCGCCAGCCGACATCGCTCTTGGTGGTCGGCTTCGACTTCGAGCGGAACAGCGAACTCTTCGCATAGGTGGCGCTGATGTTGATGCCGCCGGTAAACGCGGTTTTGCCGTCGACGATCAGCACCTTGCGGTGATCGCGGTTGTTGAGCTTCCAGTCGTTACCGCTGACCTTGGCCGGATTGACCGGATTGAATTCGATCAGCTTGATGCCGGCATCGCGCATGCGCTTGAAGAACTCGGCCGGCACGCCGATGGTGCCGACGCTGTCATACAGAATATTCACCGTCACGCCTTGGCGCTGCTTGTCGATCAGCGCGTCAGCAAACTTCAGCCCCAGTTCGTCCTGGTCGAAGATGTAGGTTTCCAGGTTGATGTTGTTGCGCGCCGAGGTGATCGCCTTCAGCATTTCGGTCATGGTCTGCGGACCGTCGAACAGCAAAGTGGTTTTGTTGCCGGCGATCAACGGCACGCCGGTTGCCGCTTCCTCCAGCGCCGCCTGCTGTTGCAGGTCCAGCGAGCCTTTGGGCCAGCGTTTGCTCAGCAGCGCCTTGCTGCCCGCGTTGCTCAGTTCGCCATGTGTCCCTTTGACGGTGGGCGTGGCGGCCGGGTCCAGCTGGTCGCCCAATGCCTTCACGTTCGGCAGCGATGCACACGCACCCAGCAACCCCCAGCACATCAAGCCGAGGGGAATCCAGAAACGCATGCGCAAGACTTTCATTGTGAGCCTTTGTCTATCAGTTTAATGTCATCGGAGCCGCCGAACAGGAAGCTGATCGGGCCGCTGCGGAAGCGCCGTCCCAATGCCTTGGTCAATTGCCAGCCCTGCTTGAAACGCACCTGGCGCGAGCGCAGCGCCACCCATAGCGCCAGGCCGAAGCTGACCAGCAGATTGACTGTCCCGATGGAAAGGAAACCTGCCACCGAGGTCACAACCAGTTCCCAGCTGACATTGTGATCGAGTCCAACAATTGCTGTCGCAAAGTTGGCTGACGAGAACGTCACATGGCGGATGTCCAGCGGTATGCCCAGCACGAAGCCGAGGAAGGGCATGATGCCGAGCAGGATGCCGAAGCAGAAATTGCCCATTAGCCCGCCCAAATTGTTTTCCAGGTAGACGCCCAGCCGCGCCAGCCGTTCCTGCCCCAGCAGCCAGCGCAGGCCGCGCAGTTGGGCGATGCGCTGGGCCCAGCGCGTGTACAGCGCCTTGTTGTCGTAGTAGCCCGAGATCAGGCCGGCGACAAACAGGCAGACGCCGGCAATCGCGGCGTAGATCAGCGTCGGCGCGTGGATCGGGTCGATGTCCTGCAGCAGGTGCATGGCCTTCTCCGGCGTCACCAGGTGGTGGCCGGTCATGTGCGGCCACGCCATGGCAATCAGCCACGCGGTGGGGATGCAGACCGCCAGGTTGCCCAGCACCGCCATGTTTTGCGTGCGGATCACCTTGGCGCAGAGTTCGGCCATGGAGTCGATGTCGATGTTGCGGCCGTCCTTGCTGTGCAGGCCGGAGGCAATGCGCGAGGCGGTCATGGCCGGCTGCTTGGTGGCCACCGTGAAATGCAGCAGGTGGATCAGCACGAAGCCGAGCGAGTAGTTCATGCTGAACAGGAAGGCTTCCACCAGCGGCGCCGCGCGCAGATAGGACAACAGGATCTTGAACAGCGCCATGAAGCCGATGATCAGGCCGGCGCCGGCCGACGACACGAACATGCCGCCCAGCTCGCGCCGGGTGTCGGCCACGTAGTGTTCGCCGGTATGGCTGGCGTTTTCGGTGACGTTGCGCGCCAGCAGGTTGATGTTGTCGCGCAGCAGGTCGCGCACCATGTATTTGTTGTTGTGCGCGTCGATCAGTTCGCGCGCCAGCGCGATCGCGGCCAGGCGGCGCGCGCTGTCGTGTTCTTCGCCCGGCTGGTGCACGTCCACCAGGAACAGCAGTTTGCGCATGCGGTCCAGGCTTTGCGTCAGCGACACCAGCAGGTAGGTGAGGGCGATGCTGGTGCCCTGGCTCAGCGCTTTCTTGCGGATCTTGCCGATCACGGTGTCGCACTGGTCCAGCATCACCAGCAGGTGGCGGGCATCGTCGAGGTCGACTTCCTGGCCGGCCAGCCGGCGGTGGTAGGCGTCCAGATAGGTGTTGACTTCAAAGTTCTGCACCATGAACGGCGACTCGTAGGTCTCCATCTCGGTGTGGAAATTGGTCAGGCGCGGTTCCAGGCCGATCGCGCAGACGCGGTAGGACAGCGTGCGCAGCGCGTCCAGCAGGCCGGGCAGCATGATATTGCTCAGGTGAGACTGGCCGGCGTCTTCAGCCCTGGCGTTGGCGCGTTGTTCGGCGTTGATCACCACATCGATCAGTTGCAGCCAGTCCTCGGCCGGCACGGCCGACATCCAGAGGTGATCGGTGCGTTTGTAGGCGATCTGGTCCACCGCCTCGCTCAGGTAATCGTTGCCCAGCGCGGGCGGCAGGATGCGGTAGGCGATGCGGGTCTTCAGTTCGCTGAAGAAGCCGTCGTTGGACAGCACGCCGATCTCGGTGTACAGGCTGGCGTGGCGGCGCGCGGCCAGCAGGTTGCGCAGGTAGTTGCGCAGCGCGATGGCTTGCGCCGGATTGCCCTTGAGTAGTTGGCACAAGGTGCGCACATTGGCGGTGGCGCGGGCGCCATCGGTGGCGCGCTTGGGACGCAGGGTGTCAAACAGCGCGACCAGCGGGCCGATGTCATTGCTGTCTGCGTCGATGCGTTCCAGAAGTTCGAGCATGGAGATAGCCTCGTCAGATAAAACAGCAGTATAGCGGCAGCGTCGCCCTATGTATGTACGCCAACGAACATAGGTTTCCGCGACGAAATACAACAGCTGCGTGGTCATGCGCACAGAAAGGACCAGTGGCGCCGACTACACTGGTTCTTAACCACTCACCGATTTTTGGCCCCTTATGAAACCCGCACTCATCACGTTGGCTTTGCTTGCCCCGCTGAGCGCCCTGGCGCAGACAGAGGTGTATGGCGTGGTGGATGCCGGCGTGGTGGCCGACGGCGGTTGCCGCAGCGACTGCACCCGCACCAGGGTCGATAGCGGGATCGACAGCGGTTCCCGCCTCGGCGTGCGCGGCCGCGAAGACCTGGGCAATGGCACGGCGGCGGTCTACACGGTGGAGGCCGGATTCCTGAACGATACCGGCGTCTCCGATCAACATGGCCGGCTGTTCGGCCGCCAGGCGTTTGTCGGACTGGATGGCCCGCTGGGGCTGGTCACGCTGGGCCGCCAGTACAACCTGGTCTACACCACCCTGACCGATGTGGCCGATCCTTTCCACGGCGGCATGGCGGGCAGCGCAGCCAATCTGGTCGGCTACACTACCAAGCGCTACGACAACACCATCAAGTACACCTCGCCGCGTTCGCGCAGCGGTCTGATCGGGTCCGTCATCTACAGCTTTGGCGAGTCGCCCTTCAACAGCAAGGTCAACCGCGCGTATGGCGCCACCATCGGCTACGAAAAGGGACGCGTCAATCTGAGCATCACCCACCAGCGCAAGGACAACCTGCTGGACGCCACCGGCACCACGCCGGCGGTCGACCAGTCGGCCAGCAATTCGCTGGTGGCGGCGAATGTGGATTTCGGCCGTTTCGTCGGCTACGCGGCCTACGGTCACAGCAAAGGCGACGGCAGTTCGCAGTGGGACGAAACCAATCCTTATGGCGCCGTGGCGCAGCGCGACCCCTCCACCAACAGCCGCGATGTGCTGCTGGGGGTGGCGGTGCCGATGGGCGCCACCACCTTGCTGGCCTCGGTTATCCATAAGGATGATCGTGGCCTGGCCAATCGCGACGCCAACCAGATCGCCATCGGCGCCAGCTACGCGCTATCCAAGCGGACCAATGTCTACACCTCGGTCGCCAAGATCCAGAACCGCAACGGCGCCGGCTACACGGTCGGCAATGCCAGCAACCGCGGCAGCGGCGACCGCGCCATCAACATCGGCTTGCGGCACGCCTTTTAATCGACTGGTCTCAAGGTCTGGCCGGGCAGCTGGCTGCTAGCCAGCGTCCGCTCGACTCCACCGTCGCCTGCTGCGGACCGGTGCCGCTGTTGTTGGTCACCTGCAGGCTGGCGGTGTAAGCGCTGTCACCTTGCATGCGCACCTGGCCGCTGCCGCTGGAGGCCGGATCGGTGCAGCTGAACGTCACATCCACGCCGCCCGCCACCGGGGTTTGTTGCGCGCTGCATTTGCCTTGCTGGCCGAGTGGCAGCTCCCGGCGCGCGGCCATTGCCGGCGTGACGCAGGCGGTCACGCGCAGGCTGCCGTCGGCGCCGGCTTGCGGCACCGAGACGCCGTTTTGCGCCATCATCGACTCCACCTGCGCGCGTTGCGCCGGCGGCAGCGCGGCCAGCTGCGACAGCGCCGCGCTCACCGCCTGGTCGGTCTGGGCGTTGCCGGTGCGGACCTTGCTGTTCAATTCCCACAAGCCGGGCTTGATGGTCTGGGCCTGCGCCTGGATGGCCGTCAGCACGGCCAGCGCGATCAATACTCGTTTCATGAAGATCTCCAGTAGAAATGAAAACGGCGCCCCAGGCGCCGTTTAAACCAAATGCGGAGAAGGCTACACGCCGCGTCCGCTAATCAGGCGCAGCAGCACCATGATGATGGCAACTACCAGCAGGACGTGGATGAAGCCGCCGATAGTGTACGAAGTAACCAGGCCCAGCAGCCACAGGATAAGCAGAACGACAGCGATGGTATAAAGCATGATTAATCTCCTCGGGTTGTGTTGAATTCATTATCAACAATACAGCGCCGTTCTTCTGTACGTTGCCGTACTAAAATCCTCAGTCCAGTGGACGCAGTTGGCCTTTGACGATGCGCACAGCGTCGCCGTTGCGCCATTCAGGCTGGTGCGAAGTGTGGATCACGCGGCGGCTGCCGTTGTCCATGCGCACGCTGACGTCCCAGCTGGTGGTCTTCTTCATGTTGCCTTCGATCTGGTTGCCGGCCACTGCGCCGCCGACCGCACCGGCCACCGTCGCCAGTTGACGGCCGTGACCGCTACCGACCTGGTTGCCCAGCAAGCCGCCCAGCACGGCGCCACCGACCGCGCCGGCGCCGCTACCCTGGGCGCGGTGTTCGATGGCGCGCACCGATTCGACCACGCCGCAGTTGCTGCAGGGGGCGTTACGCGCTTCCTGTTGCTGCAGTTGGCCCGGACCTTGCGACACGGCTGGCGCCACGGCGGACGAAGCGGCCGGCGGCGCATCGTTGTAGGCCAGTTGCTGCGCTGGTTGCGGCGCCGGCGGCATGCCGCTCACTTGGGGCGGCACGGTGGCGTTCGAGGTTGGCAGCCAGCCCAGTATGGCGGCGCTGCCGACGCCGCAGAACAGCACCACCGCCACGGCGGCAATGACCATGATCGGATGGGTTTTTGGTTTATTTGGGGTGTCCATGTGGAGTGTCCTTTGTTATTAGGTGGGGTAACGCATTGCAGTCGATATTCTGCTTGAGTGCATCCATTGTCTCCGTGCGTCACCGTACATACAGGGTGTTTTATTGCCTTTACGCTGATTCCATGCATACCTCTATCTCACATTCTCCCGACGATGACCGTGGCCAGCTGCGTCTGGCCAATAATCGCTTGCTGGCCAGCCTGCCGGACGACGATCAACAACAACTCGCGGCCAAGTGCGAGACGGTGCGGGTGGACAACGGCCAGATCCTGTCCGAACCGGGGCAGGAGGTGCGTTACATTTATTTCCCCATCGATTGCCTGGTGTCGCTGCTGGGCGTGGCCGAGGGCCGCATGACGCTGGAAGTGGGTTCGATCGGCCGCGAAGGCATGCTCGGCGCCGCGGTGGTGTTGGGCCATGAACTGGCGCAGGTACGGGCGGTGGTGCAGCGTTCCGGCCGCACCTATCGCATGGGGGCCGGCGACTTCGTCACCGAATTCCACCGCATGGATTCGCTGCAGCGCCTGCTGCACCGCTACACCGACATCCAGCTCGCGCAGGCGATCCAGATCGCCGTGTGCAGCCGCTTCCATGTGCTGGAGGCGCGGCTGGCGCGCTCACTGCTGATTACGCGCGACCGTCTGCAATCGGAAAAATTCCATCTGACCCACGAGTTCCTGGCGCACGCGCTGGGGGTGCGGCGGGTCGGCGTGACCAAGGCCGCCAGCGCCTTGCAGAACCAGCGTTTGATTACCTACAGCCGCGGCAATATCGAGATCCTCGATTCGACCGGGCTGGAATCGGCTTCCTGCCATTGCTACGAAATGTTCAAGGACAAATAAGCGCAGCATGCAAAGCGGGGAGGCATAAAAAAACAGACCCGCAGGTCTGTTTTTTTATGCCGGCGTCAGCTTAACGCGGTGGCTTTTGTACTTGGTTACCGATCACGCCGCCCACGGCTGCACCGCCCACGGCGCCCACGGCGCTACCGCCGGTCAGTACCGAACCGGCCACTGCGCCGACGCCGGCGCCGACGGCAGTGTTGCGGTCTTGATTCGACATACCTGCACAAGCGCTCAGGCCCAGGGTCGCCGCCAGGACAGCGGCGGTTGCTGCGATTCGTTTGACGTTGTTCATGATTTTTCTCCTCTGGCAGGCAAGTCGCGGTATTGCGCCTCACCGATGGACACAGATTACGAAAATCCCGCCCGTGCTTCCGTTCGTCATCGCACATTAACGCCGAATCAACGCCGGCAGCCGCTCGTCTCGCCGGGACCGGTACTGACCAGCGGCACGATGGCCGCCACCGGCGCCACCACCGCCAGCGCCAGCGCGCTGCCGGCCCGCAGGGCCA
This sequence comes from Duganella margarita, assembly GCF_009857535.1. Lineage (GTDB taxonomy): Bacteria > Pseudomonadota > Gammaproteobacteria > Burkholderiales > Burkholderiaceae_D > Rugamonas > Rugamonas margarita. The sequence continues at coordinate 21,031 of NZ_WWCS01000016.1, read as the reverse complement.
GCGAGCCCTTGTCGACGCTGACCTCCGGGTCCTTGAAACTGCCGCGCACGTAAATCGGCGAGCGCAGCGAAATCACCCGCACCGACTTGGCGTCCGGCTGCAGCGTCAGGTCCAGCTTCTCGTTGCCGAGGTTGACCGTGCCGTTGATGTCGATCCGCGCTTCCGAGGTATCCACCACAAACAGCCGCGACTTCATCACGCCATTGGTGACGGCGAAGTCGGTCACCATGCAATTCAGCTTGACCTGCTTGTCGCCGACCAGCTTGGTCAGCACCACGCTGCCGATATTCAATCCCATGGTTTCCAGCATCAGCTTGCTGACGCTGCCCTGGCTGACCGCGCCTTTGAGTTCGCCGTTGGACGAGCCGAGCAAGCTGGCCACCGAATTGCCGTTGGCCGCCAGCGCCACATTGGCATTGATTTCGCCGACCGTGGCCTGCATGCCGTCGATCGACGGGAACAGCTGCTTGAGCTGCAGATGGCTGGCGTTGGCCTTCAGCGTGGCGCGGATCGCGTGGGCGTTGACCTTGCCGCTGCCGTCCAGCATGACGGTGGAGGTGAAGCGGCCGCCGGCGATGTCGAAGTTCATCGGCGTCAGCGACAGCACGCCGTCCTTCAGGTGAATTTGCGTTTCCAGGTGCTGGATCGGCAGGTTCTTGTCACGCGTGATTTGTGCCGCCTTGAAGTTGACGTCGGCATCGATGGCGGTCCAGCGGTCGGTGCGGAAGGTTTCCACCGGCAGCACCTTGTTGCCCGGCTGGCGCTCCTCGGCGCCGCGCGCCTCTTTGCTGGCGTTGGAGTCGGCGCCGATCAGCGGGCCGAGGTCGGACACCTGCAGCAGCTTCGATTGCACGGTGCCGCTCAGGCGCGCGCGCGGCTGGCCGGTCTGGAAATCCAGCTTGCCGGCGATGTCGCTCTGGCCGACCTTGCCGGTGAACTGGTCGTAGATCCAATGGCTGGCGTTGGCGCCGAGGTTGGCGGTCAGGTGGCCCTCGGTGGAGAAGGGCGGGGTTTCCGGCAGCAGCACGCCGGTCAGCGCGTACAGCCGTTCCAGGCTGGCGCCGGACAGCTTGAGCTGCAGATCGAGCGCGGTCAGCGCCGCCGGTTTGGTCAGCGTGCCGGCAAAGACGATGTGGGTGCCGCCGAGGTCGAGGTCGGCCGACAGCGGGAAGGGCGCCGTTTGCTGCTGCAAGGACAGCACCGCGCCGGCCTTGCCGCTGCCGCTGACAGGCTGGTTATTCCACTTGCCTTGCAGCTGCCAGGCGACGCCGTAGCGCGGGTCGTTCACCGTATCGACGTTGGCGCTGGCGTCCACATGGGTCACGGCGTCGATGTAGCGCACCGTGCCCTTGGAGAACACCACGCGCTGCAGGTCCAGTTTCCACGTCGACGGCTGGTCGTCGCGGTGGAAGGTCCAGTTGTTATTGCCGCCGGCGTCGCGCTGCAGCAGCAGTTCGGGATGGTCGAAGCGCAGCTCGGGAATGGCGATGCGCTGGCGCAGCAGCGGCAGCAGCTCGACGGCAAAGGCGAACTGGCGGACGCTGAGCATCTCGCTCGGCGCCTGCATTCCGCGCGGATTGCCGATGTGGACGTCCTTCGCCACCAGATGCGGCATCGGCAGGACCTGGCCTTGCTGGCGCCACGCCAGCGCGAGCTCGCCGCGAATCTCGAACGGCCGCGCGATGGCCGTGCTGATGCGCTCGTTCAACCACGGCCGCGCACGGTTCCAGTCGATGCTGGCGAGGGCGATGACCGCGATGGCGGGAACGGCAACGACGACGCTGCCGGCGGCGAGGGCGATGCGGGTGCGGCGGGGAAGGGGCATGGCGGACCTGGTGTCTGGTAGTTGCCTCATTTTACACACTCCGGCTTTTGTGCGTCACCGTACTGATGCCGATCCGGCGCCGGTTTATAAAGTCACATCGCTTTCATATTTCGAGGAGAACAATAATGATGAACATGAATAAGCAATTGCTGATTGGCGCCGCCCTGTTGGCTGGTCTGGCCGGTTGCGCCAGCGACAAAACCCCGGCCACCGCCGACGTCGCGGTGTCGCGTGAGGCAGTATCCGCTGCGACCGCCGCCGGCGCCGCCGATCTGGCGCCGGCCGAAATGACCTCGGCCCGCGAGAAACTGATGCGCGCCAACCAGGCGCTGGCCGCCAAGGACTACAAAACCGCGCAAGATCTGGCTACCCAGGCTTCGGCCGATGCCCAGCTGGCGCAGAGCAAGGCCAACTCGGCCAAGGCGACCGCCGCCTCGGATGAGCTGCAACAGAATATCCGCCTGCTGCGCGAAGAACTGGCGCGCGCCAACGCCAACGCGCAGCAATAATCCCTAACAATAAATAAACGGAGAATCCACCATGAAAAAATTCATTCTGCTGCCAGCCGCCTTTGCCGTATCCGTGATGTTTGCCGCGTGCAGCAGCACGCCGACCACCACCAGCCAGCTCGACCAGGCACGCGGCGACTTCCAGGCCGCCCAAAGCAACCCGTCGGTCGCCGCCAACGCGCCGCTGGAATTCAAAGCCGCCGCCGATGCGCTGGACCGCGCCAACGCCGCCGCCGCCAAACGCGAGAGCCTGGACGAAATCGACAAGCTGGCCTATATCGCCAAACAGAAAGTCGCCACCGCGCAGGAAGCCGCCAAGGCCAAGCAGGCTGAGGGCGAAGTCGCCAACGCTGCCCGCCAGCGCGATGAAATCCGCCTGCAGGCCCGCACCGCCGAAGCCAACCAGGCCCGCAACGCGGCTGACCGCGCCAAGACCCAGGCCGAGCAGGCCAAGGCTGATGCCGACGCCGCCCGTGCCCAGGCTGACGCCGCCGCCGGTTCGGCGCGCGAAGAGCAAGCCAAGAACGCCGCCCTGCAACAGCAGCTGGCCGACCTGCAAGCCAAGCAAACCGAACGCGGCCTGATCATCACGCTGAACGACGTGCTGTTCAATGTCGACCGCGCCGAACTGAGCCCGGAAGGCATGCGCACCGCGCAAAAGCTGGCCGACGTGCTGATGCAGGAACCGCAAAGCGTGGTGCTGGTCGAGGGCTTTACCGATAGCACCGGTACCTCGGCGCACAACCTGGACCTGTCGCAACGCCGCGCCGAGTCGGTGCGCAATGCGCTGATCGGACTGGGTGTGCCGGCCGCCAAGATCGCCAGCCGCGGCTACGGTGAAGCTTATCCGGTCGCCAGCAATAGCGATGCCGGCAGCCGCCAGCTGAACCGTCGTGTGGAAATCGTGCTGTCGCAAAACGGCGCACCGATCGCGAATCGTCGTTAATTCGCGTCGTTATTTGCGTCGTTAAGTCGCGTCGTTATTTACACCGTTTTATTTGTACCTCTTACTTAGGAAGGAAAGACTCATGGCTGAATCCAATCCCACCCAACCGGCAGGCATCGATAAAGAAGCAATCCGTGCCGCCGCCCGCAATCTGGAAGACGGCCCGGTCACCGCAGGCTACCAAGGCAACCGCGCCGAAGTCATCAAGATGCTGAACGATGCGCTGGCTACCGAGCTGGTGTGCATCGCCCGCTACAAGCGCCATTACTACACGGTCAGCGGTCGCGAGAACGCCGCCATCAAGGCCGAGTTCCTGGAGCACGCCAACGAGGAAGCAGAACACGCCGACTGGCTGGCCGAACGCATCGTTCAGCTGAATGGCGATCCTGATTTCAATCCGGCAACGTTGCTCGAGCGCAGCCATGCCGAGTATGATGCGTCAGACGACGTCCAATCGATGGTGCGCGCCAATCTGATCGCCGAGCGCGTGGCGATCGAGTCGTACCGCCAGATGATTGAAAAAATCGGCGATAGCGACCCGACCACGCGTCATCTCTTGATCAAGATCATGGCGGTCGAAGAAGAGCACGCGGACGATATGCGTGACATGATGACCGAACACGGTTGACACAGTCTTTTGCAATTTGCTGTACAGTTTTCACATCGACAACCAAAACAGGAGCTTAATCATGCTGGAACAAAATATCAGTACCGTAAATAATGACGTGAAAACTCTGGTGAAAGACGCCCAGGCGCTGTTCACCGCCGCCACCGCCCTGACCGGCGAAAAAGCGGACGAACTGCGCGGCCGCGGCATGCGCGCGTTGGACACCGCCCTGGCCAAGGCCCACGAAGCCCAGGTCAGCGCGCTGGCCGCCACCAAGGAAGCCGCCAAGCACGCCGATGAATACGTCAAGGAAAACCCATGGCGCTCGATCGCAGCGGCAGCCAGTATCGGCCTGCTGGTCGGCGTGATCATCGGCCGCAAGTAAGCTGCCGTGTCGCACGACGAAGGCAATCGTCCGCCAGGGCTGATCGCATCGCTGGGTCTGGTGACCCGCAATGCGATCGCGCTGTTGCTCAACCGGCTGGAACTGGCCGCGCTGGAGCTGGCCGAGGTGCGCAACCACCTGCTGCAACTGGTGCTGGTGTTCGCACTGGCCGTGCTGTTGGGCGGCTTTGCGCTGATTTATGCGTCGGTCACCGTGGTCTACCTGGCGTGGGCGGCCATCGGCTGGGTTATCCTGCCGATCATCACCGCCGTGTTCCTGGTGGTCGCCATTGGCCTGATCCTGTATGCGCGCGCACTGATCCGGAGTGGCAAGCTGGCGTTGCCAGCCACCATGGCGGAACTCAAGTCCGACCGCGATATGCTGTTGTAAGGAGAGGCTGTGAGCAAGCATGAAGATGAGGCCGCACTGGCGGCCGAGAAGCTAAGAGTCATCCGGGAAGGCGAGTTGTGGCGCATCAAGCTGGTGCACTCGAAAGCACTGGTGGGCCAGGCGCTGCAACCGGATGCCCTGATGCACGGCGCCATCGACCATGCGGTCGGTCTGGCGCAGGCGCGGCTGGGCGGACTGTTGCACTCCGGTGATGGTGGCGGCTTCAGTTTGAAGTCGCTGACGTCGCTGGTGTCCCTCGGCACGCTGAAAACGGTGATGCCGTATGCGCTGACGGTGGGCTCGTTCATCGCCCGCCGCCGGCTGATCAAGCCGGTGCTGGTGCTGGCCACCGTGGCCGGCGTCGGCGTCGCTTGGCTGATGCGCCGCAAAACCCCACCGCAACAAGAGCAGCTTTGAGCACCGCGCCCAATCCGCTGAACCCCGCAGGCATGCGCATCGTGCTGGTCCTGCAAGGGGGCGGCGCATTGGGGGCTTACCAGGCCGGCGTGTTCCAGGCGCTGCACGAACATCAACTGGCGCCGGATTGGATCGTCGGCACCTCCATCGGCGCCATCAACGCCGCCATCCTGGCCGGCAATCCCTTTGAAGACCGCCTGACCCGGCTGCGCCAGTTCTGGCAAGGCATCGCCCACCGCGACAGCTACGACATGCGCCAGGTGCCGGATGCGCAGCGCCGTTCGAACATCCTGCTGCAAACCTGGGACACGCTGCTGCGCGGCGTGCCGGGCTTCTTTACGCCGCGCCTGTTCAGCGCCTTTGCCGCCGGCGCGCCGGTCGATCCGGAACAGGCCAGCTTCTACGACACCACCGATCTGCGCGATACCCTCAACGAGCTGATCGACTTCGATTACCTCAACGCGCCGGGCGGCATCCGCCTGACCGTGAATGCGCTCAAGGTCACCAGCGGCACCCTGCGCAGCTTCGACAACCGCGACCAGACCATCCACGCCGACCACGTGCGCGCCAGCGGCGCGCTGCCGCCGGGCTTCCCGCCGGTGCGCATCGATGGCGACCTGTACTGGGACGGCGGGCTGTATTCGAACACGCCGCTGGAAACCGTGCTCGACGAGAGCAAGCAGGTCGACACGCTGTGTTTCATGGTCGACCTTTGGAGCGCCGACGGCGAAGAGCCGACCACGCTGGACGAGGTGCAGACGCGCCAGAAAGACGTCACCTTCGCCTCGCGCTCGCGGCGTCACCTGGACGATTACGTCGCCACGCACCAGATGCGGCAAAAGCTGCGCGAGCTGTACGCGGCGCTGCCGGCCGACCAGCGCACGCCGGCGCAGACCGCCGAACTGGAAGCGCTGGGCTGCGGCAGCACGCTGCACGTGGTGCGGCTGCCATATGCCGGCCGCGACTGGAATATGGCCGCCAAGGACATCAATTTCTCGCAGGGTTCGATCGACTGGCGCTGGGACCAGGGCTATCAGGATGCGCTGCGTGCCATCACCGCTGCAGGCTGGCTCAGCTTCGTCTCGGAAGACACGCCGCTGGTGGTGCACGAACTGCCGCCACTGGCGGTCCCAAAAACCGAACGGGCCGCCTGAGCGACCCGTTGGGTTTTACTTCTGTGCCACCAGCTGCGGCACCTTGGCCATATCGTCCTGGTAAGTCTGCTGCGCCTCCTTGAGGCAGGCGCTGCGTTCGCTGGCCGGGCCTTGCTTGCAGGCTTGCCTGGCTTCCGCCAGCGCCGCGCCGATTTCCTTGCGCAGAATGCGCGTGCGCTCGGCGGTGCTCTGGTCGCCTTCGGTCCAGCGGGCCGGTTCGCCGCGGGCGATTTCCTGGCGTTGCAGCTGGACGTTTTGCGGTGGCGTGGTATCGGTTTGCTGGGCGTGTGCGGCCAGCGCCACGCCCACCATCATCACGCCGGTAACGATGCGATGAATCATGATGTCCTCCTTAGAGTCGACCGGTCAGCAGCATGATCAGCAGGATGACCACGATCAGGCCGGTGATGCCGCTGGGCGCGTAGCCCCAGTTGCGGCTGTGCGGCCAGGTTGGCAGTGCGCCGATCAGGGCCAGAACCAGAATAATCAGAATGATGGTACCCATGTAATTCTCCTTGTTTTAACGTGCGATGGTGGTTTGAGCAGCGGGGATTAATAGCGATACAGGCGGCCGTCGATCAGGCGCACGCGGTTGCCCACGCGCAGGTCGACAATGCTGTCCTGTTGAATGATGCGGGTGTCGCCGTTATCCATGCGCACGCTGATCTGGTATTCCTCTTTGCCGGCATTGCGGTTGCCTTCGACATTGTTGCCGACCACTGCGCCGCCCACTGCGCCGGCCACGGTGGCGACTGCGCGGCCGGAGCCGCCGCCGACCTGGTTACCCAGCAGGCCACCGATCAGGCCACCGGTCACGGCGCCGACGCCGGAACTGCGCTGGGCCTGCATGATCTGGATCGAGTCGATGGTGCCGTAGGTGGACGAGTCGTTGCTGATATAGCCGATCTGTTGCGGCTGCTGGTTGCTGGCGCAGCCGCTCAAGGCAGCAACGCCGGCGAAGATGGCGGCGGCAAGCGTAGTTGAGCGTTTCATGTTGTTTCTCCTGAAAAAGTGTGGGTTCAGAATAAACAACGGTGCAAGGCGGGTCTGTGCGCTTTCGCACGATGCTGCGCCGTGGCGAGTTTGGTACGCTAACGTACAGAGCAAGTTCCGGAAGCAGCGTTTAATGGCGTCATCGGTAGCAGAGACGGTAAATCAAACGTCCCGCTGGCTGACAAACTCATTTAATTACTCTAAGGAGAATCGCCATGAAAATCGCACATAAAATCGCTACTGCCCTGTTCACCGTATCGCTGCTGGGCGCCATGACCGGCTGCGCATCGACCTCGACCAAAGAAGGCACCGGCGAGTATGTCGACGATTCCGTCATCACCACCAAAGTCAAAGCCAGCATCTTCAATGAGCCGAGCCTGAAAACCACCGAAATCAACGTCGAAACCTTCAAAGGTACCGTACAGCTGAGCGGTTTCGTGGCCCAGCCTGAAGATATCGCCAAAGCTGCCCAGGTGGCACGTGGCGTCAAAGGCGTGACCGCAGTGAAAAACGACCTGCACGTCAAGTAATTCCCCCGGCCGGCGCGCAGCAAACGCGCCGGCGCTTTACCCTGTGAGTCATCATGAACCAGCCTGTCGATCTTCCCCGGACTCACGCACAGGCGCTCCCCGCCGATGCTGACGTTCCTGCTGCCGCCACCCCTCCCGCTGTTCCCGAATCTCCCCGTATTCCCCTGCATGTCAACGCGCGCGGCCTGGCGCTGGGCGTGATTGCGACCGTCGCCTTTGTCTGGGCGCTGCAATGGTCGCGCAACTTCCTGGTTCCCTTATTGCTCGGCATCCTGATCAGCTACACGCTGAGTCCGCTCGTATGCTGGCTGGAGCGCATCCGCATTCCGCGCGTGATCGGCGCGACGCTGATTACCGCCGCCATTCTGGGCGGCTCAGTGGTGGTGGCGGAAAAGCTGCAAGGCGAGTTCCAGGCGATTGTCGAAGAATTGCCCACCGCCGGGCACAAGCTGTCCAAACTGGTCTCGGAACACTTGCACAGCGGCGGGCCGAGCGCCTTGCAGCGCATCCAGGACGTTGCCACCGAACTGCAACAGGCCACCGCCGGCGCGCAGGAAAAGCGCGCCGCGCGCCGCGCCAGCGCCGCCGCGCCGCCGGATACCTTGCCGGTGATGGACTGGCTGTGGGCCGGTTCGATGGGCGTGATGGGCTTTGTCAGCCAGGCCACCATGGTGATCTTCCTGGTGTTTTTCCTGCTGCTGTCGGGGGACACCTTCAAGCGCAAGCTGGTCAAGCTGACCGGGCCGTCGTTGACCAAGAAGAAAATCACCGTCCACATCCTGGAAGACATCAACAGCTCGATCCAGAAATACATGCTGATGCTGCTGGTGACCAATGGCGCGCTGGCGCTGCTGATGTGGATCGCGCTGCGCTGGATCGGGCTGGAGAATGCCGGCGCGTGGGCCATCGTCGCCGGGCTGCTGCACCTGATGCCTTACTTCGGCCCGCTGCTGATCATGATGGCGACCGGCATCGTCGCCTTCCTGCAGTTCGAATCCTTGCAGATGAGTTTCCTGGTGATGGGCGCTTCGCTGGCCATCGCCACGCTGATCGGCACCGTGGTGGCGACCTGGATGACCGGCCGCTTCGCCCGCATGAACGCGGCGGCGGTGTTTGTCAGCCTGCTGTTCTGGGGCTGGCTGTGGGGCGTGTGGGGCTTGTTGCTCGGCGTGCCCGTGATCGTCATCATCAAGGTGGTCGCCGAGCGGGTGGAAGGCATGGAAGTGGTGGCCGAGCTACTCGGCGAGTGAGGTCTTGCGCAGGCTGCCCAGCTGCAGCGCATACTGTCTGGCAAACTCGGCGCCGAGAAAGAAAATCTGCGCCGAGTAATACACCCACATCAGCACCGCAATCATCGATCCGGCCGCGCCGTAACTGCTGGCTACGCCGCTGTTGCCGATGTAGGCGCCAATCGCATATTTTCCGATCGTGAACAAGGCTGCGGTGCCGATGGCGCCGATGGTCACGTCATGCCATGACAGTGTGACGCGCGGCAGCATCTTGAAGATCACGCCAAACAACGCGGCAATCACCACAAAGCTGATCGCCAGATTAATCACCGTCAGCACAAGGCCGGCGTCGCTCCAGTAACTGTCCCAGAATTTTTCCAGCAAGGTCAGCGCAGCGCTGACCACCAGCGACACCATCAGCAAGAACGCCAGCACCAGCACCATGCCGAACGACAGCAGGCGGGTGCGGATGGTGTCCCATACCGTGCCCTTGGTCAGCGGCGGCACTTGCCAGATGGCGTCCAGGCTCGCCTTGAGCTCGGCAAACACGGTGGTCGCGCCGAACAGCAGCAGGGCGCCGGCGACCATGGTGGCGAGCTGGCCTTCTTCCTTGTTGCGCGCGCCGGCCAGCACCGCCTGGATCGCTTCCGCGCCCTGTGCCCCGACCAGGCCGCGCAGTTGCGCGAACAGTTCCCCCTGGGCTGCCTGCGGGCCATAGAACCAGCCGGCCACGGCCAGCACCAGTACCAGGATCGGCGCCATCGAAAACAGCGTATAGAACGCCAGCGCGGCGCCCATGCTGCTGCCGCGATGCTCGAACCATTCCAGCACGGTGCATTTGAGCACCGAGAAAATATTTTTTTTGTTCATAAAAAAAAGCCCCGCAACTTTCATTGCGGGGCTGTTGGTTGCGAGGGTTTATTGCACGCGGCGTTCGATGGTGATTTGTTCCACTTCGACGCGACGGTTAGGCTCCAGGCACTTGATCAGGTCGGCGCGTTTCTTGTCGTTGCATTCCACCACAGGATTCGACTCGCCTTTGCCGACAGCGTTCAGGCGGTTGGCGGCGATGCCTTTGCCGACCAGGTAGTCCTTGACGGCGTTGGCGCGGCGTTCGGACAGTTTCTGGTTGTACTTGTCGCTGCCCAGACGGTCGGCGTAGCCGCTGATGACCACGTTGTCGATGCTGCTGTTGTTGTTCAGCACGTTAGCGATCTCGTCCAGCTTAGGCTGGTTCGGATTCAGCTTGGCGCTGTCGAACGAGAACAGTTCGGTGGCCGACATCGTCACTTTTTCGAAGCGCGCTGGCGGTGGTGGTGGCGGTGGCAGCGGTGCTGGTGGTGGCGGTGGTGGTTCCGACACTTGCGGTGCTGGCGGCGGTGCGGCTGGCGCTGGACGCGGTGGCGCGTTGAACGCAAAGTTCAGGCCGACGGTCAGCAGGTAGTTGTTGCTCTTGCTGTTCGGGAATTCGTCACCGCGGATGAAGCCATGCACGTCACGGATGTCGGCCTGGAAGGTGGTGCGGTCGTTGATGTCGGCCTGGAAGCCCAGACCGGCGCTGACGTATGGCGAGTTTTTCTTGCGCTCGATGTAGTTAGGCAGGTTGGCCTTGTCGCGCTCGGCGCCGATACCGACCAGCAGGAATGGACGGAACGATTTACGCGAGAACATGTACAGGCCATCTACGCCCAGCGTGTCTTGCTGGTAGCGGTTGACGCCGTCACGGGAGCGGCTGTAGGTGTAGCCACCTTGCACATCCCAGTATTCGTTGACGGCTTTGCCGAATTTCAGACCAGCGCCGTAACCGCGCTTGCTGGTGGCGCCAAAGTCGGAGTCAGGCTTGATGCCGTTGACGCTCGGTTGGATGTACCACGAAGGGTTGATGACCGGATCTTGTTGGGCCATGGCGGAGAACGACGCGCAGAGTGCTGCTACGGCGAAGGCGATTTTCTTGGATTTATTCACAGGGTGGCTCCCGATAGTTTAAAAGTTTCATCGTCAGCAATGTTGTTGCATCGCTGTTGGACCGAAGATTAGGCGACAAGGTGCGGTTCTTCCGTTCGCTACCGCACCAAAGTTTGCGCTGTATCAAATTTGTCACAAATCCCAGAACTAACGCGCCTCCCGATTGTCCCAACGTAAAGCAATAGATGCTTCGCTAATGTTCGTTGACGCACAGACTGAAACCCTACAAACCGGCATTCTTGCGTCAAAGCCGTACCAATCCAGTTTAAAGGAGCGTTCCCATGCATGCAGTCAGCAAACAACAAACCATGGTTCAAAACGAGATGAAAGCCTCGCCGGAGATGCATTCCACCACGGCACGCTTGACCTCGTTAATGGACCGGTCGACGCCGGCACCGCTGGATCGCAAGCCAAGCCTGTCGATGGCGTCGATTGAACGCGTGCGGTCGACCTCGGCCACGCTGCGCCGCATCGAAAACATGCAAAAACTGATCGGCGAACTGTCGCTGCACGAGATGCTGGCTGACGAAATCGCCTGGTTCCTGAAGTTTTCGCCGTCCGGCGCCCGCAAATACATCCGCGATCTGCGCGAAGCCGGCGTGATCGAACTGGCGCGCTACGTTGAAGGCACCGCCACCTACCTGGGCAAAGCGGTGTACCAGCTGACCCCTGACCCGGAACGCATCGCCGCCTTCCTGGCTGCCATCGCCCAGCCGAAGCGCGAAGGCGTGGCGCCACGCAAGGAACGTCCAGGCCTGCGCGAGCAAGCCATGGCCGGCAGCGGTCGCCATTTCCACATCCTGGCTGACGACACCCACTACGCCATCCGCGTCAACCGTGGCCCGGTGATGCGCGATCCGCTGGTGGCCGCCCTGTTCGGCAGCGCGCCGTCGCAGCAAAAAGCAGAATAAACCGCGTCGCAGCGGGAGTATGATGAACAGCCGGCGCTTGCGCCGGCTGTTTTCGTATTGAAATGTTGATATGCAGCCCCACCTAGCTGGCATCACATCTCACGGACCTGCGGCACATGGAAGCTTTGATCTGGATCGGCCTGACGGCGCTGGCGATCGCGCTGCCCTTCATTTACCCGCGCTGGCGCTTGCAGCGGGTACTGGCGCGGCCGTTGCCGCCCGAGGCGGTCGCCGTCCTGCAGCGCAATATCCCGGTGTACCGCAACATGCCGGCCGACTTGCAGCAGCAGTTGCGCAAGCTGGTGGTGCAGTTCCTGCATCAGAAGAAGTTTGTCGGCTGCGCCGGGCTGGAAGTGACCGATGAAATGGCCGTTACTATCGCCGGGCAGGCCTGTTTGCTGCTGCTGAACCGGCCCAGCAAGGTGTATCCGGCCTTGCACACCATCCTGGTTTATCCCTCCGAATTCGTGGCGCAGCGCGCCGAAGTGGGGCCCGGCGGCGTGATCACGCCGGGCCGCCAGAGCATGCTGGGCGAGTCGTGGGATGATGGCCGGGTAGTGCTGTCGTGGGACGACGTGCAGCGCGGCGCCGGCGACTGGACCGATGGCCACAACGTGGTGCTGCACGAGTTTGCGCACCAGCTGGACAGCGAATCGGGCCGCGCCAACGGTGCGCCGTATCTGGGCAACCCCGCCAGCTACCGCGAATGGTCGGAAGTATTATCGCGTAACTTCCAGAACCTGCGCCTGCACGCCATGCACCGCATGGAGACGGTGATGGACCCGTACGGCGCCACCAATCCGGCCGAATTCTTCGCCGTGGCCACCGAAACCTTCTTTGAAAAACCGTACCAGATGGCCGAGCATCACGCCGAGCTGTACGAGGAATTCCTCAAATATTACCGGGTCGATCCGCGTGCCTGGATGTCGCCGCCGCCACCGCCTGCGCCGCCGGAACCGCCGCCGGTATCGTTTGCCTACAGCTGGTGATCACAGGATGATGGAGCCGTCGTCGGTGCGCTTGACGTGCAGCAGGCCTGGCTCCTCTTCCTCCAGCCGCCGCGCTTCCTGATCCGCCGCGCTCGGCGTCTTGCCGGCCTCGGCCAGCAGGCGCTGGCGCTCTGCCAGCCCCTGCAGGATATTCTGCTCCAGTTCCGACTGCTCCCACGGCTTGGAAATGAAGCGGAACACATGCGCCTCGTTGATGGCGGTCATCGCCGTCTTGAAGTCGGTGGAAGCGGTCAGCATGATGCGCACCGTGGTCGGCGCCACGTCCTTCAGCGCCTGCAGGAAGTCGCCGCCGGTCATCTCCGGCATCATGAAATCGGACACCACCAGGTCGAACTCGCACACGCAGATGCGGTTCAGTGCGTCGAACGGATTGGTGAAAGTCTCGATCTGCGCGCCGGCCAGCGCCTTGCTTTGGCGGAGCGCCCGTTGCAGCGCGCTCAGCATGTTCGGTTCGTCGTCCACCAGCAGTATGCGGCTCATGATAATTCCTCGGTATGGCGCACCGGCAGCAGCACACGGAAGCAGGTGCCGCGCCCCAGTTCGGTATCGACTTCGATGCGGCCCTTGTGTTTTTGCACGATGCCATAGGCCAGCGACAGGCCCAGCCCGGTGCCTTTGCCGACCGCCTTGGTGGTGAAGAAGGGATCGAAGATGCGCGACAGTGCGTCCGGCGCGATGCCGTTGCCGGTGTCTTCCACTTCCAGCTTGACGGTGTCGGCGTCGGCCATGCCGGTGCGCAGCGTGATGGTGCCGCGCTGCTCGCCCATGGCCTGGGCGGCGTTGACCACCAGGTTCAGCACCACCTGGTTGATTTGCAGCGGCAGGCATTCGATGGCGGGGATGTCGCCATAGGCCTTGACCACGTCGGCGTGATACTTGACTTCGTTGGCGACGATATTCAGCGTCGAGTCGATGCTCTGGTGCAGGTCGGCGCGGCTCCATGCCTGGTTGTTGTCGGCGCGCGAGAAATCCTTCAGGTCTTCGACGATGTGGCGCACCCGCACCAGTCCTTCACCCGATTCGCGCATCAGCGCCGGAATGTCCTGGCGCAGGAAGTCGAGGTCGATGCGTTCGCGCATGGCGCGCAGCTTGCTCGTCACGTCCGGCTGGGCGATGCTGGCCTCGGCCGCCTGGTAGGCGTCCAGCATCTCGAACAGCTGCTCCAGGTAATTCTGCAAGGTGCCGACGTTGGAGAAGATATAGCCGATCGGGTTGTTGATCTCGTGCGCCACGCCGGCCGCCAACTGGCCGATCGAGGCCATTTTTTCGGCCTGCACCAGTTGCTGCTGGGCCGCCGACAGCAGGTCGTTCAGTTCGGTCAGCTGGCGGATGTCGTCTTCCAGCCGGTCGTTGGCCTGCGCCAGCTGGGCGGTGCGCTTCTCGACGATATGCTCGAGGCTGTCGCGCGACTGGCGCAGCGCGTTTTCCGCCACGCGGCGTTCGGTGACGTCACGCATGGTCTCGATGGCGCCCACCACGTGGCCCGCAGCATCGCGCAGCGGCGCGGCGGTGAAGTGCAGCCAGTGGCCGCTGGCGCCGATGTTGGGAAAAAAGTCTTCCGACTCGTAGGCGCCGGGTATCAGCGTCGACGGGTGGCTGTGGCCGGGATAATGGTCGGCGATATTGTCATCGCCGTCGACGATCAGGTCGCACAGCAGCGGCCGCTCCTTGATGTAGAACGGCTGCCATTGGTTGCGGGTGCCGACCATGCAGGCGCGGGTCCAGCCCAGTAGCTGCTCGCATGCCTTGTTCCAGTGGGTGATGACGTGGTGGCGGTTGACGGCGAAGGTGGCGACCGGATGGCCGTCAAAGAATTCGTCCAGCGCGACCTCGGCCTGTGTAGGGAGTTTCATCGTGGGTTCCTAACTTACCAGTATCTGGCACATGTCGTTGACCATCAGCGGACACTTTTCGCTCAGCTGCCGGCGCTGCTCGTCGTCGAAGGCGAGGGTGGTCCAGGCCTGTTCGCGCTGTTCGGCGCTGGCGTCGGACGGTTCGGCCAGCAGGTGCGCCAGGCCGATCGCCAGCGCCAGGCCGGTGGCCGTGGCGCTGTGCTGGTGGCAGATGGCGTCCTGGATCGCCGGCGGGAATTTCCAGTGGGCCGCCAGCGCGCTGCCGGCCTGGGCATGGTCGACGCCGAACACGGCCAGCTCGGCCTCGGCCACGCTGGCCTCGGCATGTTCGGCGCGCCACAGCGGCACCGCCGCGTACTCTTCGGGAAAGCGGGTGGCCAGCACCAGCGTGCCGAGGTTGTGCAGCAGGCCGGCGGTGAAGGCGGTGTCCGGACTTTGCCGCAGGTGGCGCGCCAGCGCGCGCGCCCAGACGGCGGTGGCGATGGCGTGGCGCCAGAACAGGCCGAAGTCCAGCGCCGGCCCGGCAGCGGCCGGCACAACGCCGATCACGCCGCAGGCGGTCACCAGCGTGCGCACGCTGTGCAGGCCCAGCACCGACATCGCCTGCTGGATGCTGGTGACCTTGGACGGCATGCCGTAAAAGGAGGAGTTGGCCAGGCGCAGCGTCTTGGCCGTCAGCGCCTGGTCGAGCGCGATGCGGCCGGCCAGGTAGTGCAGGTCGATATCGTCCTCTTCCATGCTGGTCATCAGTTCGGCCACCACCGCCGGCAGCGACGGCAGGTCGTGCACGCGGCGGATCACGTCATCGAGGGCGATGCGGCTCATGTCGGCGCTCCCTGGCTGAGCGTGATCAGGCTGCCGCGCGAGGCCGAGTGCAAACCCATCGGATAGGTGGTGACGGTGTAGCGCACGCCGCCGATGTCGGCCAGGTGGCCGGCCGGCGGCAGGCAGCCGTCGCCGGCGAACAGTTGCGGCAGCATGGTGCACGCCTCGTTGCCCAGCAAGGCGCCGGCATGCTGGAACAGGCGGCCGGCGGCGCCGTTGACGAAGGCAATCATGCCGTTGTCGTCCATGCCGATCACCGGCAGCGGCAGTTGCTGCAGGATCTCGCGGGCGACGCCCAGGCTGATCTCGTCGCGGTCGATCTGGCGCTGCATCTGGTGCAGCAGTTGCTCCATGCGGCGGTTGGCGCTGGCCAGCTCGTGGTTGGCGTTGCGCACTTCCATGTTGAGGCGGTGGTTGTCGTCGGCGATTTCCTTGAGGCGGAAGGCGTCGCGCAGGTGGTCGCGCAGCTGCTCGTCGTTCCACGGCTTGGTCAGGAATTTGTAGATCGCCCCTTCGTTGACGGCGTCAGTCACCGATTGCAGCTCGGTATAGCCGGACAGCATGATGCGGATCGTGTCCGGCCGCAGCTTGCGCGCCTGGCGCAGGAAGTCGGCGCCGCTCAGGCCGGGCATGCGCTGGTCCGAGATGATCACGTCCACCGGCTGCTGCGCCAGCAGTTCCAGCCCCTGTTCGCCGGAACTGGCGGTCAGGATCTGGTAGCCTTCCGGGCGCAGCAGGCGCTTCAGCGCCGATACGATGTTGACCTCGTCGTCCACCAGCAGCAGGCTGCGATGGCGCGCCTGCACCCGCAGCAGCTGCGGCGGCAGGCGGCGGTCGTCGCGCAGCAGCGCGCCTATATCGGCCGGCAGCAGTGGGGCGGCGTACAGCTCACCCTGGATCAGGTCGCACAGATTGTCGCGCAGGAAGGCGCACTGGGCTTCGGTCTGCACGCCGTCGGCCGCCACGCGGATGCCGAGATGCAGCGCCATCGCCATCAGCGCCTGGCATTGGGCGGCGGCGGCGTTGCTGTCGCTGTCGCTATCGCTATCATTCAGCGCGCGCACCACGGCGCTGTCGAGCTTGATGTAATCGAAGGGATAGCGTTGCAGATTGCTCAGGCAGGCCGGGCCGGCGCCGAACTGGTCCAGCGTCAGGCTGACGCCCAGCTGCTTGAACCAGGCCAGCGCCGTGCCGGCGGCGGCCGGATCGCGCATCAGCACCGCTTCATCCAGCTCCAGCGTCAACGCCGCCGGGGCAATCGCATACTGCTCCAGCAGCGCCGCCACACCGGCGCCGAAGCGCGCGTCGTGCAGCTGGCGCGCGCTCAGGTTGAGGGCCACTTGGAGATCGTTGCCGTGCAGCACGCCGCCTTGCCACAGCTGGCGGTCTTCGCAGCTACGGCGCAGCAGCTCTAGCGTGTCGCCGCGCGCCGGCCATGCTTCGACAGCGGCGACCGCGCCGTTGCGCAAATCGACCAGCGGCTGGTAGCGCGGCGGCGAATCATCGAACTCCATCAGGCGTTCCTATCGATATGGAAGCTGGCTGCTCGAAAATACTATCGACTGATTATTACGGATAAGCCCGCGGCATTCAACCTTTTTCATGGTGCGCGCGCGAACGGAAGCCACTGGCCATGCGGGGCACACTGGGGCCACGTTAATCCAGGAGAACACCAATGAGCACGATTATTGCGGGCCATTTTCAGTTGCAGGATGAAATCGCCGATGCGCGTCTGGCGTTGCTGAGCGCCGGTTTTGCGGCGGCGCGCATCAGCGCCTTTTACGTCAATCCGGCCGGACAGCACGATATGCACGAGCTGGGCGGCGACCATGACAAGTCGCCCGGCGCCAGGGAGAGCGACGAGGGCGTGGTCAAGGGCGGCGCCACCGGCGCCGTCGCCGGGGCGGTGATCGGCAGCGCCACCATTCCGATTGCCGGCCCGGTGGGTCCGGTGGTCGGCGCGCTGGTCGGCGCCCACGTCGGTTCGCTGTACAGTCTGCACAAGATGAAGGAAGCGGGCGAGCCGGACGAGGACGGCAGCAATGTGCAGCCGCCGCGCAAGGCCGGCATGCTGATCGCGGTGGCGGTGGACGACACGGCGCAGGAGGACAAGGCGCTGGACATCCTGCGCCGCCTGCACGCGGTCGACATCGAACGGGCCGAGGGCACCATCAGCGGCGGCGACTGGGGCGATTTCAATCCGAATTCGCTGCCGGTGCCGGCCTGATGGCCGCTGGCTAACGCAACAGTGTCAGCTTGTTATCTGCCATTTGGCTGGCGCTGTTGCTTATCCGAGACGATGGCGGCGCAGCATGCAATTTTCGGTATGATAGTCTGCACAGATCAACCGAAGAGCGGAGGCGGCAATGACCCAGGCATGGCTAGTGCTCACTCGTCCGGATGGGCGCGACGTTGCCGCGCCGTCCGAAGCCCAACTGGCGGCGGCGCTGTCCGACGTCTACGGTGGTAACACGGTCAGTCCCGATGGCGGCCCCGGCAGTGCGGTGCTGCGCTTCGGCTACGATGACGGTCTGATGTACGAAATGGAAGTGTCGAGCGGCGGCGCGGTGCGCTTTGCCGAATGGTCGGACCGCGACTGCGAAATCGCGCTGGCCTCGCCGCGCACTATGACCGTCAAGCAGCCGGCCGACGCCTTGCAGCTATGGCGCTTGATGGCGCAGCGGCAGGTGGCCAAGATCCGCAGCCAGCCCTGGCTCAGCGACGATTAGCTGGCGATCAGCTAACGATCAGCTGACGATCAGCTGACAATTAAGTGGACATCAGTGTCTGCCGTATTGTTCCAGCCGCGTCTGGCACTTGATGCACAGCCGCGCTTCCGGCCGCGCTTCCAGCCGCGAATAGCCGATCACTTCGCCGCAGTTTTCGCACAGGCCGTAGCTTTGGTCCATAAACTTGCCCAGCGCGTGGCGCACGATGCCCAGTTGCAGCGACGTCAGCGTGGCGGCGTCGTGTACGGCGGCGTGCAGCAGGCGCTGACTGGCGTTGTCGGCCGGCGACGCCTCCGCCACATGCGGCTGCGGCAGGCGCAGGTCGGTGCTGCGGTCGAGGTCATCCGCCAGTTGACTGAGCAGCGCGGCGCAGGCGTGTTCCAGCCGCGCCTGCAGGGTTTGCCATTGGTGATCGTCCAGTCCGTTCATAGCGCGACCTCCTTACGGCTTGGACTTGCGCCGGCACGATTGGTTCTATAGCGCCTCGATGTGCTGCTTGAGTTTTTCCAGCGGCTTGAGCACCTGCTCCGGCTTGCCGGCCGCCACCGCCGCACCGAGCGACAGCAGTTCGCCGGCCAGGTCGACCAGATCCTTGAGGCGGTCGATCTGGTCGATCTTTTCCTGCGCGCGCGCGGTCAGGTCCAGCAACTGCTGCTGTTGCGGGCCGAGGCCGGACGCGGCCAGCACCGCCGCTTCCAGATACAGGCCGTTGGCGCGCTGGCGCAGCGCCACCTCGTTTTCAAACAGCGCCTGCGCCACGCCTTGCGAAATGCCGGGCAGGGCGCCGTCCGCCGCCGGCTGGCGGATCGCGCGCATCAGGCGCCGGTGCAGCGCGTCGGCGTTGGCCGACAGATGATCGGCCAGCAGCTCGATCTGGGCTTGTGGGGTCGGATTTGCCATGGCCACTCCTTACTGTTTGGTCGGAAGCTGTTCGACCAGCGCCCGGTGGCGCTGTTCGATCAGGTCCAGGTTCTTGCGCGCCAGCGTGTAGCGCAGGCCGATCAGGCGGTACTCGGCCTGCTTCTCCTGCTGCTGCGACCTGGCGAGCGCCAGCAGCAGGCGCTCGCGCTGCGGATCGACAAACGGGATGGCGGACTCCAGCATGCCGAGGACGATTTTCTGCTCGTTGTCATTGCTCTTATCGTACAGGCGCAACAGCGTGCGCATGGCGTCTAGTACCTCCGCCACCGGCTGCTGGCCGTCGCGCAAAATGTCGTTGACGGCGTTCTCCTGCAGCGGCCGCGTCAGGCCGCGCGCGATCAGCCGCGTCAGGCCGGCGAAGGCGTTGACGTGGCGGCTGTCCAGGCCCGAGTCCGGCCACTCCTTGATGCCGCTGCCAATCGCCTTGACCTGGTCTTCCAGATCGTACTGGTTGTCGCCGGCCAGCCTGCCCAGCGTTTGCATATACGCTTGCAGGCCGTATTGCAGCTTGACGAAATCGTCGCAGGCCTGCTGGCGGTTGGCGTCGAGCTGGCGTTCGCGGGCATCGGCGTCGGGCGACAGGTAGGGCTGTTCGCGCTGATAGGTGTTGCGGTAGCGCTCGGTCAACTCATGGTAGGCGCCCAGCTTGGGCGAGTCGGCGGCAAAGGCGCGCACCTCGGCCATGCGCGGCGTGCTGCTGGCGCAGCCGGTGAGGATGGCCAGCAGGCCCAGCATCAGGAATAAACGGGACAGTTTCATGGGCACTCCGCAGTTGGTGGGACGATTGTTGCCGTTAGTGAATATCTCCGTGTTGCGCGGGCGCAGACCAGGTGGTCAGCGCCTGCCGCCAGCCGAGGCCGGCGTTGGTGTCGCCGGCCGGGATGTACTCGCAGCCGAGCCAGCCGTCGTAGCCGAGCCGGTCGATGTGGGCGAACAGGTGGCGGTAATTGATCTCGCCGGTGCCGGGCTCGTGGCGGCCGGGCGTATCGGCGACTTGCATGTGCTTGATGAAAGGCAGGCTGGCGGCGATGGTGTTGGACAGTTCGCCCTCCATGCGCTGCATGTGATAGATGTCGTACTGCAGGAACAGATTCGGCGCCGCGACCTCGGCGATGATCTGCAGCGCCTGGCTGCTGTGGGTCAGCAGATAGCCGGGCATATCGTAGTGATTGATCGGCTCGATCAGCAGATTGATGCCGGCCGGCTGCAATTGTGCGGCGGCGTAGCGCAGGTTATCGAGATAGGTGGTGCGCGCCAGCTCAAGGGGCGTGTCGGGCGGCAGCTTGCCGGCCATGCAGTGGACTTGCGTCACGCCGAGCGCGGTGGCGTAGGCGAGGGCGCTGGCCACGCTCTGGCGGAACTCGTCAACGCGGCGCGGATCGCAGGCCACGCCGCGGTCGCCGGCGTTCCAGTCGCCTGCGGGCAGGTTGAACAGCACCAGCTTGAGCTGATAGCGTTGCAGCAGCTCGGCAAGTTGCGTTGCTTCGTAAGGATAGGGGAACAGGAATTCAACCGCCTCAAAGCCGGCCTGATGGGCAAGGGCGAAACGGTCCAGGAACGGCGTGTCGGTGTACAGCATCGACAGATTGGCGGCGAATTTGGGCATGGCGAATAGCGCGTTGACAGATTCGCTATCCTAATCCAAATCCGGGGTCAGGTCTCACAAATGAACACGGCCCCAGCTGTAGCGTGCTGCTACAGCTGGGGCCGTGTAGAAATGGGAGACCTCGTATATTGAACGTACCGCGTCGCCATCAGATAATCAGAAAGGTGAAGCGGTCAGGCAGGGTGATGCCGACCAGACTGTGGGCCATTAAGCCCGTGGGTCAGAT
>NZ_WWCS01000015.1 GCF_009857535.1 Duganella margarita | reverse complement strand
CCTGCGCCGTCGCCGGTCGCAGCGCCGTCGCCGGCTCCTGCCGCCGCCGCCGCGCCGACCGCATCGCAAGGCTCGGTCGCCACCGGCAAGCTGGCGCACGCCTCGCCGTCGATCCGCAAGTTCGCCCGCGAACTGGGTGTGGACCTGGGCAAAGTGCCAGGTTCCGGTCCTAAAGGCCGCATCACCCAGATCGACGTGCAGAACTACGTCAAGGGCGTGATCGCCGGTACCGTCGCTGCACCCTCGGGCGCCGCTGGTGGCGCCGTCGGTGGCGGTGGTAACTTCAGCGTGCTGCCATGGCCTTCGCTGGACTTCAGCAAATTCGGCGAGACCGAACTGCTGCCGCTGTCGCGCATCAAGAAGATCTCCGGTCCTAACCTGCATCGCAACTGGGTGCAGATCCCGCACGTCACGCAGTTCGACGACGCCGACATCACCGACCTGGAAGCCTTCCGCGTTGAGTCGAACGCCGCTACCGCCAAGAACAAGGACGCCACCAAGCTGACCATGCTGGCCTTCGTGATCAAGGCATCGGTCGCCGCGCTGAAGAAATTCCCGACCTTCAATTCGTCGCTGGACGAAAAGGGCGAGAACCTGATTCTGAAGAAGTACTACAACATCGGCTTCGCCGCCGACACGCCGAATGGCCTGGTGGTCCCGGTGATCAAAAACGCCGACCAGAAATCGGTCACGCAGATCGCCAAAGAGATGACCGAGCTGTCGCTGCAGGCGCGCGAAGGCAAGCTGAAACCGACCGACATGCAAGGCGCGACCTTCACCATCTCGTCGCTGGGCGGCATCGGCGGCACGCACTTCACGCCGATCGTCAACGCGCCGGAAGTGGCGATCCTCGGCTTGTCCAAGGCGTCGCTCAAGCCGGTGTGGGATGGCAAGGCGTTCCAGCCTCGCCTGCTGATGGGTACCTCGCTGTCCTACGATCACCGTGTGGTCGATGGCGCGATGGGCGCGCGCTTCTCCGTGTACCTGAGCGAAGTGCTCGGCGACATGCGTAAAATTCTGCTGTAAGGAGCCATGATGAGCACAGAAGTAAAAGTGCCGAATATCGGCGACTTCGCGGAAGTAGAAGTAATCGAAGTGATGGTCAAGGTGGGCGACACGATCAAGGTCGATCAGTCGCTGATTACCGTGGAATCGGACAAGGCCAGCATGGAAATCCCATCGTCGCACAGCGGCGTGGTGAAGGAAGTGCGCGTCAAGGTTGGCGACAAGGTCAAGGAAGGCGTGGCGCTGCTGGTGGTTGAAGCCACCGAAGGTGCCGCCGCTCCTACGCCAGCCGCCGCTGCGCCAGCGCCTGCCGCCGCCGCACCTGCGCCGGCACCAGCTGCCGCTGTTGCTGCCCCTGCCGCACCGATCGCCGCGCCAGCCGGTAGCAGCTACACCGGCCAGGTCGACATCGACTGCGACATGATGGTGCTGGGTTCCGGCCCTGGCGGCTACTCGGCTGCGTTCCGCGCATCGGACCTGGGCCTGAACACCGTGCTGGTCGAGCGTTACGACGTGCTAGGTGGCGTGTGCCTGAACGTGGGTTGCATCCCATCGAAAGCACTGCTGCACGTGGCCGCCGTGATCGACGAAACCTCGCACATGGCCAAGACCGGCGTGACCTTCGCCAAGCCGACCATCGACATCGACCAGGTGCGCAAGCACAAGGAAAGCGTCATCAAGAACATGACCAACGGTCTGGCCGGCATGGCCAAGGCACGCAAGACGCAGGTTGTCACCGGCGTCGGCCAGTTCCTGAGCGCGAACCATATCGAAGTCACCGCCAACGACGGCACCAGGAAAGTGGTGCAGTTCAAGCAGGCCATCATCGCCGCCGGTTCGTCGGTAGTGAAGCTGCCGTTCGTGCCGGAAGATCCGCGCATCGTCGATTCGACCGGCGCGCTGGAACTGCGTCAGATCCCGAAACGCATGCTGGTCATCGGCGGCGGCATCATCGGCCTGGAAATGGCTACCGTCTACTCCACCTTCGGCGCGCGCATCGACGTGGTCGAAATGATGGACGGCCTGATGCAAGGCGCCGACCGCGATGCGGTCAAGGTCTGGCAGAAGTACAACGAAGCCCGCTTCGACAACATCATGACCAAGACCAAAACCGTCGGCGTGGAAGCGCTGCCGGAAGGGATCAAGGTCACCTTCGAAGCAGCGGAAGCCGGTGCGCCGTCGCCTGCGCCACAGGTCTACGACCTGGTGCTGGTGGCCGTTGGCCGCAGCCCGAACGGCAAGAAGATCTCCGCCGACAAGGCTGGCGTGGTGGTGACCGACCGTGGCTTCATCCCGGTTGACAGCCAGATGCGCACCAACGTGCCGAACATCTTCGCCATCGGCGACCTGGTGGGCCAGCCGATGCTGGCGCACAAGGCGGTGCACGAAGGTCATGTGGCGGCGGAAGCCGCAGCGGGCCAGAAGTCGCACTTCGATGTGAAGGTGATTCCATCGGTGGCCTACACCGATCCGGAAGTGGCGTGGGTCGGCGTGACCGAAGACGAAGCGAAAGCCAAGGGTATCAAGGTCGAGAAGGGCCACTTCCCTTGGGCAGCGAGCGGCCGCGCCGTGGCCAATGGCCGCGCCGAAGGTTTCACCAAGCTGCTGTTCGACGCTGAAACGCACCGCATCATCGGCGGCACCATGGTCGGCACGCACGCCGGCGACATGATCGGCGAAATCGCGCTGGCCATCGAAATGGGCGCCGACGGCACCGACATCGGCAAGACGATCCACCCGCATCCAACGCTGGGCGAATCGATCGGCATGGCCGCCGAAGTCTACGAAGGCGTCTGCACCGACCTGCCGCCACCGCGCAAGCGCTAAGCAGGTAGTGGCAACAGAAAACCGGGACATGCTCCCGGTTTTTTTATTTGTGAGGTTTGACCATGAGCTCTTTTTCTTTTTTGTTTCTGCTGCTGATCGTGGCGCTGTACGCCGGCAGCGTCAAGCTGGCGGCCTTGCTGTACAAGCGCGCCCGTTTGAGCTGGCGCGACGCCAGCATCTTCAGCCTGATTTTATTGCTTTTGTTGGGTGCAGGCATGCTGCTCAACCGCTTGTCCGGCGATGTGATTCCTGACTTGGTGGCGGTTGCGGCCAGCGTAGTGATCCAGGTGGGCATTGGCGCCTGGTATCTCGCTGCGCGCGCCCGTACGCTGGACGGCAAGCCGGTAGGCAGCAAAGGCGCCGCCATGCTGTCGCTGATCGCCTACGGCCTGCTGGTGCCGCTGGTGATGGTGTGGGCGGTGATGCATTCGGCGATGATGCACTGATTTCTATCGGAGACGCGCATGGCCGCAAATGTTGAATTTGTACGCTACATCGAAGAACTGCTGGCGCCATTGGGCTCTTTGACAACGGGCCCGTTTTTCGGCGGCCGCGCGCTCAAATATCACGGCCGGCAATTCGCCTGGATCATCGGCAGCACGCTGTACCTGCGCGTGGGCGATACGACCCGCGCCGACTTTGAAGCAGAAGGCGCGCAGCCCTTCAAGTACACCACCAAAAAGGGCGAAGTCACTGTCCGCAAGTTCTACACCGCCCCGGAATTCCTGCTCGACGATCCCGGCCAACTTCTGCATTGGTCGCGCCGCGCCATCGACGCCGCTGCGGACTAAAACCATGAAAACTGTTTGCACCGCGCTTCTTCTTGCTGCGTTATGCGCCATTGCTCATGCGGATGCCGATATCGATACTGCACGCAAACTGGCTGCAATGAAGTCCCTGGCTTTGTCGCCTGAGCGTATCTCGCCGGAGCAGGTAGCGAAGGCGCTGGATGTGAAGCTGGAGAAAACGTGCGGAGAGGCGACCGCGCTCGGGGCGGGTCCCTACATCCCCGTCCGCACCTACCAGTTTGTTTTTCCCGGCCACAGCGACAGTGAAATGTATTTGCGCGTGGTTCAAACCGGAGACTGCATCACCACCGTGGATTTGATCAGGAATTAGCTTCAATAAAATCAGCGCGTCAGGCGATACAGCAGGATGGCGGTGCGGATGGTGGCGCGTTCGATGGAGGCGATTTCCAGGTCCTCGTCGGGCGAGTGGGCGCCGTTTCCGGTGGCACCCAGGCCGTCCAGCGAATCGAGCAGCGGGGCGACGAACTGGATGTCGCCGGCGCCGCGCTGGCCTGGCGGCAGGGCGGGGATTTCGCCCAGGCCGGCGTCCTGGCTGGCCTGCGAGTAGACCTTCAGCACCGCCAAGTTGCCGGCGGTCGGCGACATCGGCGGGTAGGCGTCGCGGAAGCTGATGCTGGCGCTGGTGCCCGGCAGGTTCTGGGCGACAATGGCCTTCATTTTCGCGTGCGCGCGGTCGCGCTGTTCGTAGGTCAGGTAGCGCAGGTCGCCTTCCACGGTGGCGCTGCGCGAGATGACGTTGGTTTTGCCAGCCGCATGGCCGGTTGTGCTAAGCGCGCTGATGCAGGGTTTAGTTTTGGGATAAATGCATCTAAATTTAATATCAATACTAAAAAAGGTTGCACTGTTTTTCTGGCGGAGAAACTCCATATATTTCAAGAATTTGCGAAAGAAATATGTTTTGCCCTCCATAGCTCGGATGTCTTATTTTCAATATCTCAATATTGCCGCCGACTTTCATTGCTGATGATGCTGCATCATTTCCAATCGCAATTAATCTTTTTGGTTTGATTACGGAAATTAAATTGGCCAATATTTCCTCGCCGATTTTCCTTTCTGCGGAGTTGTGGGATCGATTAGTAAAGGGATCATGTGGCTCAAATGGATGTAATGGGAAAACATTCCAAAGAAATATTTTTTCTGGAATCTGATTTAATACACTCCAAATGACTGCCGCAGTGCGTTCAGTAACAGGTGGCCCTATGGTTACTGGCTCATATTCAATACCCCATCTCTGAGTATGAGATTTAACATTTACATCATCTGTCAATGCTAAACCCGTACGTCTTCCCCCGCGATGTCCAAGATCTCTACCGATCCAAAGTGAATCCACTTCGCTATACTCAGCTTTTTTTAAAAGCAAATGCAAAATTTTTTTTCTGGTTTTATCCGCATTTTTTATATCGAATTTCTCGCATACTTCTGAGTAAGGATTAAAAGTATTGGCAACGCTTAACGACGCTAGCGAGTTAATAAATTCATTAGACTTCATTTTACCTCCGAAATTCTATTGTACGCCTTCCTCTGTCTCCTAAGATGGTTCCACTTTTATGAGCTTTTAATTCTCTAAAAACCGCATAACCATCTAGAATAGATTTTTCCCATAAAGAGACAGGGCAATTCTCAACTTCATAGCCTTTTACAAATTGCTTAATTGACTTTAAAATGTCAAATGAAATGCTAGTTCTATTTGCAAAAAAATCTACTTCTTTCGCATAAGAGAAGATCCATGCAGTTAAACCTTCTTCTATGACTATGGCACGACCGCCATCTTCAGCTTCATCAATTCTCGAGTCACTTTTTCTTTTGTGACGAATTAAAGATCTAAAAGTTGGAGACCAATGTAAGATGGCTGCATTCGCCATGTGAAAAACGTCATGAAATCTATACCCATCCTCTACTGAGATGTTATCTGTCAAAGGATCGCCAATGAAGACGTCATTTAACTTCATATATGATTTACCATTTGACCGTTGTATAATTTTTATTTCGAAATTTTCTGGTAATCTCTCGTCACTATCAAAATTTCTATCAAAATTTGGAAGGCGATTTATGTCGAGTTCTGAAAATCTTCCCTCACTTTTTTGAAGATTAAATGATAAAACAGACGAAAATTTTATTTCAGTAGCGGCAACTATACTTAAAAAATAACGGAAGAATTCCTGAAGAGCCATCTTCGCATCAATTTTCTTATCAAGTTCGACATGTAATAGTTTGGCGGCAGCGCTACCCAAAAGTTGAAGTGTTGCTGGAAAATTAGCAGTTTCAACGATTGGGGCATGTGCTAGCGGACTAGAATATAGATCGGTAGCTAATATATTACTATTTCCGGCTTTGAAATCTTCAAAACTCACAATTTCGCTAAATTCTAATCCCAAACGATCGGTTAGTCTACAAAAATACCATAGTGCGTCGCCGAGCTCCTCAGTTAAGTGGGGAATATAATCAAAAGAGTTGCCTTCTCGGCTTTTCTTTTTTGCAGTAGTTAATATACTTCCAACTTCGCCAAAAAGCCCTAATTTCACATCGGTGATATCATTTAACTTATCTAAAGCCTTTAATTTAAAAAAATATTCTTCAATATTCATTTATACCCCCCAATCTATTGGCAGGCCTTGAACGCCACTTGGAAGAGTTTTTAACCATTCGATTATTTTTAATTTTTGTAGATTGTTGAAATCACTTTTATGCCCAGGTCCAATTTTCTTAATTAATCTGAGATCTTCAGGTATTGGGATACTTTCACGTCCCCAGTAGCTAAAATTTTTCGCTATAAGGACATTTAACCCTGATGTATCTTTATCGATATTTTCCTTAACTGGAGTTCCATCATAATTTGTATGGTGGGAATCTTCCTGTACCCAGTTTTGTTTTGAATCTTTATGATAAATATTATCACCAAAAGCATGTTTTATGCTTGCCGAAAAATTTGGCTTTTTTTCTATAAACCGTGGATCTTGCCAGTACTGCTCGAAAGTACATATTTCACTTATTTCTAAGAAAAAAACCAATTCATAATCTTTGGGAGATGCTCTAGTACCAATTACTATATCCCCTACTTGAGCTGTGCGACGTATTATAGGTTTGCATGTCGCAAGAGTACAGTAATCAAAAAAAGGATTCGGAGCAAAACCAAAGTCTCGTGCCACCACGTAAGAATGAATTTTCATAATTAGCCACAAATATGTTTTTTTATAGATCTTTTTTCAATTGTTTCTCCATTGGGATCTATCCAAATACTAGGCTTTTGTCTAATAATATCAATTAAATCGCTTGGATAGTTTGTAACGAAGTCACCGCTTTTCACCATGCAAGGCGTAATATCTTCAACATGAGCTCCTGAGTCCCATATGCCAAGTACTTTAATTCCTTTGGCAGTGGCAGACTGTATTGCATAACAAATACAATCATCATTTTTTGTTTTGTTCGAAAGAGTGATAACGACCAGGGAGACATTATTTAATGCTGAATCTATTAAAATTTTTTGATTGCAAGGAGCACCATTCATTGGATTTAATGAAAGCTCCTTAATATTAAAGGCTTTTTTTAGGTCCGCCAGAATTTGTGCATGATGGGAATGCTGAGACGGAAGAGAAATTATGAGTGCCGTTTGTAACATGCTTTTTTCCTTGGAGGTATGGGTGAATGCATCCAAGGAATATTATGACTATTTTTTAAAGTGCAAAACTATCCAATAGTCACATTTGTAAGACTAGTGATTTATTGATAAAGCCCTAGTCGAACGTTGTGCAGAACATGAACACGAGGTGTGACAGCAAGCTATAGCCGATAGGCTAGCGTTCACGTCTCCCAATATGGAGATCGATTCGTTGTGTTCTTCGTACTTTATGCCACTCAAACACGCCATACCGGGCGGAGGTACCAAATGCATCCCCCGGTAACCCTGATGAAACTTGCTTCCCGCAATGACAAAGAGCTAACGTCTCAATGTAACATCGCCTCTCGCGGCATTAGACCAATGTCGCCGTTTGAAGAGATAATTTTTGATCGTCGAACTAGATCTTCCTGTCGCAGTTTTGATAGCTGGCGTGATGCAGCGCATCGGTGAATGCAATTCCCCGCGCGTAGTTCGTTATGGCGTGAGTGATGGCGGGCCGATCTTCTATCGTCAAGTGGGCCACGCTCACCATGTGATGCAACGTGGCGAGAATTGCTGCGCGCTCCAGGTGGTAGTTATTTCGCATCAGCCACTCTCGTTCGAGGATGACCGTCTTGCAGACAGCTAGCGGTTGGCCGGAATCGATCAGGCGTTGTGCTAATGGACGCTACAGTTTTGCTTCTGCATCGGTGTGATCATCGATGTAGTAGCGTGCCAGCACGTTGGTGTCGAGCCCGATCATGGTGGATGGCCATCAGAGTCCAACGTGAGGGTCGACGGAAGGCACATCACTTTTGATCATGCCGAAACCGCTGACCGGCTTGGTGTTGGATTCGGGAAGTTGGGTACCTACGATGCGCATCTCAAGCTGGTAGCCATTCATCACGCAGCAAACCTCGGCGCCGGGCTTGATGCCGTAGCGTTTTCTTATTTCTGCTGGAATCGTGACGGTCCCATCAGCATTGACTGTCGTTGTGGTTTCCATGGCTGTCTCCTGAATGATTCAGCCATGGTAGCACCCAGTATTTCAGCAGAGTTTGATCTATCCCCGGCTCAACGCGTCAGACGATACAGCAGGATGGCGATGCGGACGGTGGCGCGTTCGATGGAGGCGATTTCCAGGTCTTCGTCGGGCGAGTGGGCGCCGTTGCCGGTGGCGCCCAAGCCGTCCAGCGAATCGAGCAGCGGGGCGACGAACTGGATGTCGCCGGCGCCGCGCTGGCCTGGCGGCAGGGCGGGGATCTCGCCCAGGCCGGCGTCCTGGCTGGCCTGCGAATAGGCCTTCAGCACCGCCAGGTTGCCGGCGGTCGGCGACATCGGCGGGTAGGCGTCGCGGAAGCTGATGCTGGCGCTGGTGCCCGGCAGGTTCTGGGCGACGATGGCCTTCATTTTCGCGTGCGCGCGGTCGCGCTGTTCGTAGGTCAGGTAGCGCAGGTCGCCCTCCACGGTGGCGCTGCGCGCGATGACGTTGCTCTTGCCGGCCGCCTGTCCGGTGGTGCCGAGCGCGTTGGTGGTGGTGTCGGTGCCGCCGACGATCAGGCCGGGGCTGAAGGTCAGGTCGGGTTCAATCACCTGCTGGCGGAAGCCGTCGAGGATGCGCGCTGCTTCGTAGATGGCGCCATAGCCGGCGCTCTCGCTGAAGATGCCGCTGGAGTGGCCCTGTTTGCCGCTGACTTTCAATTCCCACGATGACGACGAGCGGCGGCCGATGGTGCCGGTATCGCGGCCGCTCTTGTCGCGCACCGTGGCCTCGAAGGCCAGGGCGATGTCGCTGCGCTTGGCGGCGTTGACCATGTCGGCGCGCGAGACGGCAATCGGTTCGCCGGCATTCTCTTCATCGCCGCTGAAGACGATGGTGATATTGGTGTTGTCCAGCGCACCCACGCGCTGCAAGGCGCGCAGCGCTTCGACGATGATCACGTCGCCGCCCTTCATATCGTTGACGCCCTGGCCGCGTACGCGGTCGCCATTGCGCTGCCACAGCTGCACCGTGCTGTCCTTTTCAAATACCGTGTCCAGATGGCCGATCAGCAGCAGGCGCTTGCCTTGCTTGCCCTCGCGCGTGGCGATCAAATGGCCGGCGCGCTGCATCGCGGCCGGCATGTCCGACCAGCGCGTGGCAAAGCCCAGTTGCGCGAACTGCTCGCCAAACAGCTTGCCGACCGCGCGCACGCCGTCGTGGTTCATGGTGCCGCTGTTGATGTTGACCGAGCGTTCCAGCAGTTCCAGTCCCTGCGGCGCATGGGCTTTCACTTCGGCGACGATTTTCTGCTCGGTGGGGGAGAGTGCGTCGGCATGCGCCGCGCCGAAGGTCAGGGCCAGGACTGCGACAGCAAGCGGATGCAACTTCATAGGGTCTCCAGTGGTTGGTGGCTTAGCCTTGCGCCGATGCGGGCAGGCCGAAAATGCGGTCGAACGTGAGGCTGAAAATATACGTATATACCATAAAGAGCAGCAGCAGGCCGAGATTCAGCACCAGCGCGTCCCACAGCGAAATGCGCAGCCACCAGGCGAATAGCGGCACCAGCATCACCACCAGTCCACCCTCGAAGCCGATCGTATGGACGACGCGGCGCTTCCAGTTGCGGCCGCGCGTGACCTGGCGCGCTTCCCACGCTTCAAACGCCGAGTTGAACACGAAGTGCCAGACGAAGGCGACGCTCGACGACGCCGAACTTCAGCAGGCTGCTGGTCAGGCCGATGGCGATCAGTTCAAACAGGGATGCGTAGACCACTTTGCGTTTCATGCCTTGCATGGTATTTCCTTGATTCAGATAACAACGCGCCGCAGGACGCCTTGCAGCGCATGCTGCACGACGGCCGGCCTGGGCGCGGCGCGGCTGATCGCGCTGATGCAGGATATGGCCGGTTTGGAAGCGCGTCCGCCACAGAAGTGATAATCTGCTGTCTTTGCTCTTTTGAGGATGATCATGCGTTTGTTGAAGATGGCCCTGGTGGTCGCCGGCCTGTGCGCCGCCACTGCGTTTGCTTCGCCGACCGCGCCGCGGAACGGCGCCGAATACACCACCCTGAAAGCCCCGCAGCCGGTGCAGGCGCAGGGCCAGAAGGTCGAGGTGATCGAGTTCTTCATGTATCACTGCCCGGCGTGCTACGCGCTGGAGCCCGACATGCTGGCCTGGGTCAAGAAGCAGGGCGACAACATCGTGTTCCGCCGCATCCACCTGCCGCTGACCGGCGAGAACGATCCGGAAGCGCATATGTTCCTGACGCTGGAAGCGATGAAGCTGGAAGAGCAGCTGCACGCCAGGATCCTCAGCACCTGGCACGTCGAGCGCCGCCGCCTGAACAGCGACGAGGCGAATATCGACTGGGCGGTCAAGAACGGCATCGACAAGCAGAAGTTCACCGCCATGTACACTTCGTTCGCGGTGATGACGCGCCTGAAAAACGCCGGCCGCGTGGCCAGCACGTATGAAGTCAACAGCACGCCGACGCTGGTGGTGGATGGCCGCTACGTTACCAATCCGACCATGGTCGACGCCAGCAATCCGGGCACGCCGCGCCAGCAGCTGAACGCGGCGACGCTGCAGGTGCTCGATGCGCTGGTGGCGCAGGCGCGCGCCGGCAAGAAGTAAGCTCTACAGGTGGCACTGGTACAGGTGGGAGGCGTGACCGACGCCGTTCACCTGGCTGACCACCGGTGCGGCCAGCGCGTCGCGCGTGAAGCCGCATTTCTCCACCACCCGCCGCGAGCCCAGATTCTGCGGCGAGATCCAGGCGTTCAGGATGCGCAGCCCGTAGCGCGTCCGCGCCAACGCCATCAAATGCTGCAACGCCTGGCTGCCCAGTCCCTGGCGCGCCTGCGCCTGGCCGATGCGGTAGCCCACCTCGCCGCTGCCGGCGGCGTGGTCGATCTGGCGCAGGTTGGCGCGGCCGATGATGGCGGCGCCGTCGTCGCTGGTCAGTACGCACGGATGCATGGCGCCGGCCTGGTAGCTGTCCAGGTAGTCGGCGATGTGGGCGGCGACGCCGGCTGCTGAATAAAAGTTGGCGTCGCGCGCTTCGACATGCTGCTCGAACCAGGCGCGGTTGGCGGTTTCAAACGCCAGCAGGCGGTCGACGTCGTCGGCTTGCAGGGTGCGGATGTTCATGGATGGGCCGCCAGGTAAGTCAGCATGTCGTGGTTGAATAAGGCCGCCTGCTCCATCTGCGGCAGGTGGCCGGACTGGTCGATCTCGCGGTATACAGTCGACGGAATCGCGTTGCGGATATGCGCCGCTTGCGCCACCGGAATAGTCGGATCCTGCTTGCCCCACACCAGGTGCACCGGCGTGCCGGCGCGGGCGATGGCGGCGTAGATGCCGTCAAAATCCTCGCGCGCCAGCGCCACCCGCGAGCGGTACAGCGCGCGGCCGAAGCCGTGGTACTGCATCTGCTGGCGGTAGCGGTCGGCCCAGCCGGGGAATTGTTCGGGATGCAGGAAGTCGCTGCTCTGGTGGTCCGCCATGCCGGGCACGGCGCCGGTCTGGAACAGGTAGGGGCCGAGCAGCGGCGTGGTCATCTGCCAGCCCAGCTGGGGGGCGCTGTTGGACGGATCGACCAGGTTCAGCGTGCGGATGCGTTGCGGGTGGGTGGAGGCATAGTGCGCGCTGACGTAGCCGCCGAACGACAGGCCGAACAAATCGATCTTGCCGTCCACCTTGAGCGCGGCCAGCAGCTGGTCCAGCTGGCGGTCGTAGAAGGCGCGGTCGTAGAAGGCGCCGTCGTAGGCGGCGTCCGGCCGGTCCGACAGGCCGCGGCCGTACAGGTCGTAGCGGATCACGCGGTAGCCGGCGTCACGCAGCGCGGCAAAGGTCGGGTCCCAGATGTAGGACGGCACCGAAAAGCCGTGCACCAGCACTGCCACCCGGCCGTTGTCCGGGCCGGCCACTTCATAATGGGTGACGCCGTCGCCCAGCGTGAGGTAATCGCCGGGCGCCTGGGCGTCGCGGCGCGCCACGGTATTGAGCGTCTGCGATTCGGGATTGCGGATGTAGTAATAGCCGGCGGCGCCCACGCCGGCCAGCACCAGAACCAGCACGACCAGGCGCAGCGCTTTCATGTCCGGCGACGCCTAGTTGACCGTAAAGCGGGCCGGGATTTCGATGCCGCCGCTGCGCGCCGCTTCCGCGTACGCCTGCAGTTCAACGATCACCGCTTCCAGCTGTTCCTGGCCGGGGTTGGCCTGGAAGGTCTTGATGCGCTCATTCATGAGCGTGATTTGCTTGCTCCAGTCCAGACGATTCATTTTGCTCATGTGCGCTCCGGTATTCAAAAAACCAGTATAGAACAAAAGGCAAATTTCGGGCGTCTTTTGATGTGCGCTAGCGAACTTAGCGCAGCACGCCGCGCAGGAACAGGTCCAGCCCCTCGCTGGCCTGCCGGCGCAGTTCGTCCCGGCTGGCCGGCTGCTCGGCCGGGAACAGCAGGCGCGCCATGTGGTCGCCCATCAGGCAGTTGATCAGGAACACCGGCAGCAGGTCGGGGCGCAGGTCCGGCCGCAGCTGCGCCTGGACGTCGGCCCGGGCGAAGAAGCGGCCCAGCTCCTGGCGCGTGCGCAGCGGGCCGGCCTCGAAAAAGGCGGCCGCCAGTTCCGGCGTGCTCTTGGCTTCGGCCACCACCATGCGGTGCAGGCTGGTGAAGGTCGGCAGCGAGATCAGCTCCAGGAAGCGCACGGCGAAGTCGGCCAGGATTTGCTGCATCGGGCGCGGATCGGTTTGCATGTCGGCCACGCCGGCCATGTAGTTGGCGCGGCCGTCGGTGATGATGGCTTCCAGCAGGCCGACCTTGCCGCCGAATTTGACGTAGATGGTGCGCACCGCCACATGGGCTTCGCGGGCGATCATTTCCAGGCTGACCTTGCTGTAGCCTTTTTCCAGGAATAGCTGGCCGGCGGTGTGCAGCAGGGCGGCGCGACGGGCGGCCTTGTCGGCGGCGCGCGGGCGGCCGGCGGCCTTGCCGAAGCACGGCGAATCGGGGGAGTACTGGCCTTCCGGACAATCTTGCTCGTCCAGTACGGCGGCCTCGGTGGGGGCGGTGGTATTCATGGCGGTCGAATGATAGCGAATGCCGCCATGCTAGTCCAAAAAAAAATGAAATGCAACCGTTTCATTTCTTGACTTTGCGCAGAAACCCGCCATAATGCTCCCATCTCATTTCATTTTCTCGGAGCTGTCCATGTCCACCCAAGAACAAAAAATCAGTGCCGTTCCTCCAGCGGCAGCACCAGCCGCCCCGGCCGCGCCAGCGGCGCAGGGCCCGAACCGCCGCGTGCTGATCGTGGCCGCCATCGTCGCGCTGGCCGCGATCGGTGTCGGTGGACGCATGTGGTACCGCAGCCATTACTATGTCGAGACCGACA
Source organism: Duganella margarita (assembly GCF_009857535.1). Lineage (GTDB taxonomy): Bacteria > Pseudomonadota > Gammaproteobacteria > Burkholderiales > Burkholderiaceae_D > Rugamonas > Rugamonas margarita. The sequence continues at coordinate 136,820 of NZ_WWCS01000015.1, read as the reverse complement.
ATGCCTATGTGGCCGGCCATGTGACGCCGGTGTCGTCGCGCATCGCCGGTGTGGTGACCAAGGTGCTGATCGATGATAACCAGCTGGTCAAGGAAGGCGACGTCATCGCCGAGCTGGACCCGTTTGACCAGGGCGTGCGCGTCGAGCAGATCCAGGCGCAGATCGCCTCGGCCAAGCAGCAGGTGGTGCAGGCCGACGCCCAGATCGTGCAGGTGCAGGCGCAAGCCAGCGCCGCCGCCGCGCAAGTGGCGCAGTCGCAGGCGCAACTGGTGCGCGCCAACCAGGACGCCGAGCGCTTCGGCCAGCTGTACAACAGCCAGATGAAAGCCGTGTCGAAGTCGGAGCTGGACGCCGCCGTAGCCGCCCGCGCCAGCGCCGTGGCCGATGTGGCCGCGCGCAAGGACAGCACCGCTGCCGCCAAGGCCCAGATCGAGTCGGCCAAGTCGGCGCGCGATGTGGCGCAGGCGCAGGTCGCCGTGCTGCAGGTGCAGCTGAAAGACGCGCAGCAGCAGCTGGCGTACAACAAGATCCTGGCGCCGGTGTCGGGCCGGATCGGCAAGCGCACCATCGAAGTCGGCCAGCGCGTGCAGCCGGGCCAGCAGCTGACCGCCATCGTGCAGGAAAACGTCTGGCTGACCGCCAACTTCAAGGAAACCCAGCTGGCCGAACTGAAGCCGGGCCAGGAAGTCAAAGTCAGCGTCGATGCGCTGCCGGGCAAGGAACTGATCGGCAAGGTCGACAGCTTCTCGCCAGCCTCGGGCGCGCAGTTCGCGCTGCTGCCGGCCGATAACGCCACCGGCAACTTCACCAAGATCGTCCAGCGCGTGCCGGTCAAGATCACCTTCAAGCCGGAAGACGTCAAGGCCCTGAGCGGCCGTCTGGTGCCGGGCATGTCGGCGATCGCCGAAGTGTCGCTGAAGTCCGACCACGCCGCCCGCTAAGGAGCGCGTCATGGCTAGCACCACAATCGATACGCCGGCCGGCGGGAAGGCTGCCGCCCCGGCCGCGCCGAGCGAAAAGGTCTCCGGCCGCACCTGGCTGGCGGTGGCCGCCGGCATGTTGGGCGCCTTCATGGCGGTGCTCGACATCCAGATCACCAACTCGTCGCTGAAGGACATCCTCGGCGCGCTGTCCGCCACCCAGGAAGAGGGCTCGTGGATCGCCACCGCCTACCTGGTGGCGGAAATCATCGTCATTCCGATGACCGGCCTGTTCGTGCGCGTGTTCGGCATGCGCGCCTACATGATCGGCACCACCACGCTGTTCCTCGGCTTCTCGACGCTGTGCGGCTTCGCCTGGAACCTGCCGAGCATGATCGCCTTCCGCATGCTGCAGGGCTTTACCGGCGGCGCGCTGATTCCGATGGCGATGACGCTGGTGATGGCCAAGCTGCCGCCGTCCAAGCGCGCCACCGGCATGGCCATCTTCGGCCTGACCGCCACGCTGGCGCCGTCGATGGGGCCGACGCTGGGCGGCTACCTGAGCGACCTGTATGGCTGGCCGTCGATCTTCTTCATCAACTGGGTGCCTGGTTTGCTGCTGATCGGGGGTATCGCCGTCGGCCTGGATAAAGACAAGCGCAACCTGTCGGCCCTGCTGGGCGCCGACTGGCTGGGCATCGCCTTCATGGCCGTCGGCCTGGGCAGCCTGACCGTGTTCCTGGAAGAGGGCAATACCAAGGACTGGTTCGACTCGCCGTTCATCAACACCTTTGCCGCGCTGGCCGTGGTCGGCCTGCTGGGCTGGGTGGTCAACAGCACCTTGCGCAAGCAGCCGTTTGTGAACCTGGGCCTGTATGGCCAGCGCAACTTCGCCGCCGCCACCGCGCTGTCGATGGCGATGGGCATGGGCCTGTACGGTTCGGCGTTCATCCTGCCGCTGTTCCTGGCGCAGATTCCAGGCTACTCGCCGATGCAGATCGGTGAAGTGATCATGTGGGCCGGCTTGCCGCAGCTGTTCATCATGCCGTTCGTGGCCAAGCTGTCGTCCAAGATCGACAACCGCGTGCTGTGCACCTTCGGCCTGCTGCTGTTCGGCGGTTCGTGCCTGATGAACTCCTATATGGACGCCACCACCGGCTACGACCAGCTGCTGCTGTCGCAGATCGTGCGCGCGCTGGGCCAGCCGTTCGTGATGCTGACCCTGTCGAACTTCGCGATGAACGGCATCCCGCCCAAGGATATTCCATCGGCGTCGAGCCTGATCAACATGACCCGTAACCTGGGCGGTTCGATCGGCATCGCGCTGCTGGCCACCGCGCTGACCAACCGCGAACACTTCCACTCGGCCCGCATCGGCGAGTCGGTCAGCAATTACGCGCTGACCACGCAGGAGCGCCTGTCGACGCTGACGTCGTCGTTCATCAATAACGGCTTCGATAGTGCCACCGCGGCCGACATGGCGCTCAAGGCGGTGGACGGCATCGTGCGGCGCGAGGCGTATGTGATGGCCTATAACGACGGCTTCTTCCTGGTGGCGATGGTGCTGTTTGGCTGCATCGGCGTGCTGTGGTTCTCGGACAAAGTCAAAGCCCCTGGCGGCGGCGGTGGCGGCGGCGCGCACTAATAACGCCGTCGTTCCCGCGCCAGCGGGAATCCATGCTGAGTATGGGTTCCCGCCTGCGCGGGAACGACGGGATAACTGTTTAATCTTAGAGGTAATCACATGTTGAATTCAGCTCTGAAGCGCCTGACGCTCGCTGTTTCCGTCACCCTGGCCGTCACTGGCTGCGCCACTGTGGGCAGTGACTTCAAAGCGCCGGCGAATGTCGCCGACGCCTCGTTCCGCCATCTGCCGCAGGCCGGCGCCAGCCAGGCGCACCTGCCGGCGCAGTGGTGGACCGTGTTTAACGACGCCACCCTGAACCAGCTGGAAGAAACCGCGCTGCGCGATAATCCCAGCGTGAAGGCAGCCGCCGAACGCCTGGTGCAGGCGCTGGAGCAGGCCGGCGTATCACGCGCCAACCAGCAGCCGCAGTTGAGCGTCAACGCCGGCATCTCCAACTCGCGCACCTCGGCCGAAACTTCGCAAGGCCTGGCGCTGGGCGGCCGCGCGATCAAGGGTAACAACTACTCGGTCGGCTCCAGCTTCTCGTATGAAGTGGACCTGCTGGGCCGCGTGCGCCGTCTGGTGGAAGCATCCGACGCGCAAGCGCTGGCGGCGGAAGCGGACCGCGACGGCGTGCTGCTGATGCTGTCGTCGCAACTGGCCACCACCTACTGGCAGCTGCGCGGCCTGGATGCGGAAATCGCCATCCTGAACGGCGCGCTCGATACCCGCCGCGAAAGCGAGCAGCTGGTGACGGCGCGCTTTGACGCCGGCCTGTCGAACGAACTGGATGTCTCGCGCGCGCGCATCGAGCGCGCCAATGCGCAAGCCGACCTGCATGAAGTGCAGCGCCAGCGCAACCTGCTGGAACACAGCCTGGCGACGCTGGTCGGCGCTTCGCCGTCGTCGCTGCTGACGGCGCCGAAGGCCGATGCCGCCGTGCTGCCGCAACCGCCGGCGATTCCGGTCGGCCTGCCGGCCAGCCTGCTGGCGCAGCGTCCTGATTTGGCTGGCAGCGTGGCGACGCTGCGTGCCGCCAATGCGCAGATCGGCGTGGCCGAAGGCGCGTTCTATCCATCGTTCTCGCTGACCGGTAACTTCGGCTTTGCCTCGGAAAGCCTGAGCAACCTGGCCAAGGGCGATTCGCGCCAGTTCAGCGTCGGTCCGCTGGCCTTGTCGCTGCCGGTGTTCGACGGTGGCCGCAACAAGGCCAACCTGGCGATTGCCAAGTCGCGCTACGAAGAAGCGATTGCCAATCACCAGACCAAGCTGCTGACGGCACTGCGCGAAGTGGAAGATGCGCTGTCGGACGTGCAGCAACGCCAGCAGCAGGGCGATGCACAGCAAGCCTCGCAAGTGGCGGCGGCGCGCGGCTACCTGGTGGCGCGTGCGCGTTATGAACGCGGCGTGTCGAACTACCTCGACGTCACCGATGCGCAGCGCAGCGCGCTGACGGCCGACCGCGCGGCGGTGCAGATCAACACCCAGCGCCTGCTGGCGGCAGTGGCGGTGGCGCGCGCGCTGGGCGCCGGCTGGCAGCCTTCTGCACAGCTGTCGCAAGTGGCGCAGAACGGCAATATCAAGGCGCAGTAAGCGCCGTCCTTTTACGCGAAGAGGCCAGCGGCAACGGTGCCGCTGGTCCTAAGCGTTCCAGAATAAAGTCAATGAAGGTGGTCAGCTTGGGCGTCGCGCGGCGATCGCGCGGATAGACCACGTGCATGGCGCGCGGCGCCGGCAGGTAGTCGCTCAAAATCGGCACCAGCCGGCCGGCGGCGATGTCCTGCGCCAGCAGCACCTCGGCCTGCATCACAATCCCGAAGTCCTTGAGCGCGGCCATGCGCAAAGCCTGGCCATTGTTGGCGCGGAAGCGGCTCGGCGGCAGCGCATGCTTGCCGTGCACCGATTGCAGGCGCCAGCTGACACCGATATCTCCCACCACGAAATCCAGGCATTCATGCTGCGCCAGTTCCTGCGGCGTGTGCGGCGTGCCGCGCTGCCGCAGGTAGCCGGGCGAGGCGCAGATGGCCATCTTGTACGGTTGCAGCGGGCGGGCGATCATGCCCGAGTCGTCCAGCGCGCCGATGCGGATGGCGGCGTCGTAGCCCTCGTCCACCAGATCGACGGTGCGGTCGTTCAGGTTCAGGTCCACGCTCACTTCGGGATGCCGGCGCAGGTAGTCGGTCAGCGCCGGCGCCAGCCATTCGTTGCCGAAAGAGGTGGAGGCGGTGACCCGCAGGCGGCCACGCGGCACGCTGCGCATGGCTTCGGCGCCGCGTTCGGCGGCTTCAATCTGCGCCAGAATCGCGCGGCATTGGTCGGCGTATTGGCTGCCGATTTCGGTCAGGCTCTGGCGCCGCGTGGTGCGCGCCAGCAGGCGCGCGCCGAGCGTGGCTTCCAGTTGCGCGATGTGTTTGCCGACCATCACCGGCGACAGGTTGAAGCGGCTGGCGGCGGCGGTGAAGTTGCCGGCATCGACCACCGCGACGAAGATTTCCATGCTGCGCAACTTGTCCATTGATTGCTAACTGTGGGTTGGTAATGTTGTTCATGGTAGCGCATTTATTCTTTGGTGGAAGGAGACCATACTGGATTTTTGAGACGGAGGTTCAGCATGAAAGTGATTGTGATCGGCGCAACGGGCGCTGTAGGCAAGGCGGTGGTGGCGGAGCTGGGCCAGCGCCATGAGGTGGTAACGGTGGGGGCGCGCGGCGGCCAGCATCAGGTGGACTTCGCCGATATCGCTTCGGTGCGATCCCTGTTCGCCAAGGTGGGCAAGGTGGATGCGGTGGTGGTGGCGGCAGGCTCGCTGCACTTTGCGCCGCTCGGCAGCTTTACGCCGGAGCAGTTCTACGTGGGGCTGAACAGCAAGTTGATGGGGCAGGTGAATGTGGCGCTGGTGGCGCAGGAATATCTGAACGATGGCGGCTCGATCACGCTCACCAGCGGCATCGTGGCGGAGGAGCCGATCCGCAACGGCGCCAGCGCCACCATGGTCAACGCGGCCGTCGAAGGCTTTGTGCGGGCGGCGGCGATCGAGCTGCCGCGCGGCCTGCGCATCAACGTCGTCAGCCCGACCGTGCTGGCGGAATCAATGGGCAGCTATGGCCCGTTCTTCATCGGCTTCGAACCGATCGCCGCCAGCCGCGCCGCGCTGTCATATGCGCGCAGCGTCGATGGCGCCCAGACCGGGCAAGTGTACCGCGCGGGAGGACACGCATGAAAGTGATGGTGATCGGCGCCACCGGCGCCATCGGCTCCGCCGTGGCGCGCGAGCTGGCGCAACGGCACGAGGTGATTGCGGTGGGCTCGCGCAGCGGCCAGCATCAGGTGGACATCGAAGACTTCCTCCAGGTACAGCGCCTGTTGACGCAAGTTGGCAGTCTGGATGCGGTGGTGGTGGCTGCCGGCGCGTTGCATGTCGGGCCGCTGGCGCAGCTGGCGCCGGAGCATTTCCACGTCGGCCTCAGGGGCAAGCTGATGGGGCAGGTCAACGTGGCCCTGGCTGCGCAGCAGTATTTGAATGATGGCGGCTCCATCACGCTGACCAGCGGCGTCGATACCGAGCATCCGATACGCGGCGCGGTCGCGGCGTCGACCGCCAATGCCGGCGTGCTGGGGTTTGTGCGGGCGGCGGCGATCGAACTGCCGCGCGGACTGCGCATTAACGTGGTCAGCCCGACGGTGCTGCAGGAATCGATGGGCACCCACGGCCCGCTCTTCATCGGCTTCGAACCGGTTGCCGCCAGCCGCGTTGCGTTGTCGTACGCGCGCAGTGTCGATGGCGCGCAAACCGGGCAGGTCTACAGGGCCTGGTAAGCCGCAGTGCTTTACAATGTGGTCCTCACTGCACAAGAGGACCACATGAAAAAAATCCTGCTCCCGCTGGCGCTGGTAGTCGCCTGCGCCACCGCCTGGGCCGGCCCGGCCGACGTCAATCAACTCAACCAGATGAGCCAGCGTTACGCGCCGGTCGCGCTGACCGCCGACACCAGCCAGCTCTCGGCCGGCGACAAGAAAGCCATCGCCAAGCTGATCGAAGCGGCCAAGATCGTCGACGTGCTGCAACTGCGCCAGCGCTGGTCCGGCAACGAAGCGCTGTGGGCCGCGCTGCAAAAAGACACCACGCCACTGGGCAAGGCGCGCCTGAACTACTTCTGGCTCAACAAAGGCCCATGGTCGATCCTCGACGATCACCAGTCCTTCCTGCCGGCCGAAGTGGCCGGCATCCAGGTGCCAGCCAAGAAGCCGGAAGGCGGCAATTTCTATCCGGCCGGCGCCACCAAGGCCGAACTGGAAACCTGGATGAACGCGCTGCCGGCCGCCGACAAGGAGCAGGCGCAGTGGTTCTTCACCGTGATCCGCAAGAATCAGGATGGCAAGTTCGCCATCGTCAAGTATTCCGATGAATACAAGGCCGAGCTGCAAAAAGCTGCGTCGCTGCTGAAGCAGGCCGCCGCCGATACCGACAATGCGTCACTGAAAAAATTCCTGCAGCTGCGCGCCGACGCTTTCCTCAGCAACGACTACCTGGCCTCCGACTTCGCGTGGATGGATCTGGAGGCGCCGGTCGATATCATCATCGGCCCCTACGAGACCTACAACGACGAACTGTTCGGCTACAAGGCCGCGTTTGAAGCCTACGTCAACATCCGCGACCAGAAGGAAACCCAGAAGCTGAACTTCTTCGCCAAGCACATGCAGGAGCTGGAAGACAACCTGCCGATCGACGCGCAATACCGCAATCCGAAAGTCGGCGCGCTGGCGCCGATGGTGGTGGTCAATCAGGTGTACGGCGCCGGCGACGGCAACATGGGCGTGCAGACCGCCGCCTATAATCTGCCGAACGACGAGCGCATCATCAGCCAGCGCGGCTCCAAGCGCGTGATGCTGAAGAACGTGCAGCAAGCCAAATTCAAATCCACGCTGACGCCGATCTCCAGACTGGTGCTGCGCCCGGCGGACCAGAAGGATGTGGATTTCGATTCCTTCTTTACCCACATCCTGGCGCATGAAATCACCCACGGCCTGGGCCCGCACATCACCAAAGCCGGCGGCAAGGCATCGACCCCGCGCCAGGACCTGAAGGAAGCCTATTCCACCATCGAGGAAGCCAAGGCCGACATCACCGGCCTGTACGCGCTGGCCTACATGATGGACAAGGGCCAGCTGAAAGGCACGCTGGGGCAGGGCGAGGCGGCCGAGCGCAAGCTGTACACCACTTTCCTGGCCTCGGCCTTCCGCACGCTGCACTTCGGCCTGACCGACTCGCACGCGCGCGGCATGGCGATCCAGGTCAACTACATCCTCGACAAGGGCGGCTTCGTGTCGCACGGCGACGGCACTTTTGCGGTCGACTTCGGCAAGATCAAGCAGGCCGTGACCGACCTCGACCGCGAGTTCCTGACCATCGAAGCCACCGGCGACTACGCGCGCGCCAAGGCCTTGATGACCAAGTATGTGGTGATCCGTCCGGACGTGCAAAAGGCCTTGGATAAAATGAAAGCTGTACCGAACGACATCCGTCCGGAATTCCAGACCGCCAATACCCTGCTGGGCAAGTAGCATTCTAAAACCTTAATCATTCAGGTTTTTCTACGTAGTAATTTACCTGCCACCGGGCAATAATTCTTGCCCGGTGCATGCTACAGTTTGATCACCATGATCAAGCGCGCCTTCCTCCCCTTGCTATTGTTGACGTCCGGTCTGGCCTCCGCTGCCGACCTGACCGAGATGGAAATCCGCTGGCTGAGCGCCGGCGCCGCCGTGCTGTCCTACGCCAAGCAGGACCTGAAGCTGCCGCTCGATATCACCGTCCAACCGCAGGCCGGCCCCAACGACGTGCCGCTGGCGCTGGGCTACGACAAGGGCCGCTGCAAGCTCGTGCTGTCGATGCGCGGCAACCCCAATGCCGAAGACATCCTGAACAATGTAGCTCCCGCGCAACGCCCGCTGATGATTGAGGCCATGGTGGCGCATGAAATCGGCCACTGCTGGCGTTATGCGCAGGGTGTGTGGCATGTGCTGCCAGCCGGCTTTGAAGCCAGCCAGAACCAGGCCACGCCGCACGAAGCCGCCGCCGACCAGTTGCGCGACACCCGCCGCGAGGAAGGCTATGCCGACCTGGTGGCGCTGGCGTGGATCCAGCAGCGCCATCCCGATCAGTACGCCACCGTGGCGACCTGGATGCGCCAGGTGCGCGCGCCGTCGCCCGCCGCCGGCAGCCACAGCACGCTGAACTGGCTGCAACTGGCTTCGACCGGCGCCGCCTTCACGCCGGGTCTGCCGGTGTTTGAACAAGCCAGCCTGGTGTGGCGCCAGGGCTTGTTGCAAGAACAATGAAAACCGGTTCTGTGTACGTTTCCGCACGGAGGCCGTAACGCGGCAGGGGTTTAATGTGTCCATCAACCACCACAAGAGGGACACGATCATGAATAAATTACTCTGCTTCGTGCTGGCCACCGCCGCCAGCGCCGCCTTCGCCGCCACCCCGACCAACGACACCGTGGCCTATAAGGCTGCCATCAACCAGTCGGACGCTGCCTACAAAACCGCCAAGGCCGCCTGCGATGCACAATCGGGTAATGCCAAGGACGTCTGCCAGGAACAGGCCAAAGTCACCCGCGCCAACGCCGAGTCGACCGCCGCCCTGCAGTACAAGAACGATAAGAAATCGGTCGAAAAAGCCCAGATCAATGTGGCCGACGCCAACTACGACCTCGCCAAAGCCCAGTGCGCCACCCGCACCGGCGCCGACAAGGACAGCTGCCTGAGCGGCGCGAAACAACAGCACACCGCCTGGGTCAACGACGCCAAGGCCGGCAAGAAAGCCGCCGACACCGCCCAGACCGGTATCGATTGCAGCACCATGACCGGCACCGACAAGGCATCGTGCGAAGCCCGTTCGAAAACCGCGCTGACCAAGGATGCACTGGCCGACACCGCCATCACCACCAAAGTCAAAACCGAACTGATGGCCGAACCGGCACTGAAATCGCTGGACGTGCATGTGGAAACCAATAACGGCACCGTGATGCTGAGCGGCTTCGTGCCGTCGCAAGCGGAAGTCGACAAAGCCGTTGACGTCGCCCGTAACGTCAAGGGTGTGAACAAGGTGCAAAGTTCGCTGCGCATCAAGTAAAGGGTAGGGCGGACCTCCCCCACCGCCGCCTTCTCCCTGACGCCCGGCCGAGTCTTCACTGACGCGGCCGGGTGTTCGCATTGGCGCGCCGCCCTGCATCAAGGGTGGCGGGGATAGCGCGTCCACCGCCGTACGGCATTTTTTTTGATTGCATTCATTATGACCGTAATTTAAAATGCAGGCAAGCGCGCTGCCGGCGCGCACTGCCTTGCGAGGAACTGATGTTTGCCCAACCGTTATCCGACTGGCTGCAACGCCGTGGCCTGCACTTTTCCTGGGTGATTGTGGCCCTGACTTTCCTGACCGCGCTGAGCTCGTCGGCGGCGCTGGGGCTGCCGGGCGCGCTGCTGCAGCCGCTGTCCAAGGAATTCGGCTGGGACGTCGAGCAGATCTCGTCCGCGCTGGCCCTGCGCTTCGCCCTGTTCGGCCTGATGGGACCGTTCGCCGCCATCCTGATGGAGCGCTTTGGCGTGCGCAACGTGGTGGTCACGGCGCTGACGCTGGTGGCGGCCGGCATGGCGCTGGCCACGCAGATGACCCAGTTCTGGCAGCTGGTGCTGTTCTGGGGCGTGATGCTCGGCGTTGGCTCCGGGCTGACCGCGCTGGTGCTCAGCGCCGTGGTATCGAACCGCTGGTTCGACAGCCACCGCGGCCTGGTGGTCGGCCTGCTGACCGCCAGTTCGGCCACCGGCCAGCTGATCTTCCTGCCGGTGGGTGCGTGGCTGGTGCAGCACTTCGGCTGGCGGCTGGCGGTGTTGCCGGTGCTGAGCGCCTGCGCGCTGGTGGCGGTGGCGGTATTGCTGCTGATGCGCAACCGGCCGGCCGACGTCGGCCTGACGCCATTCGGCGCCGCCCCCGGCACGCCGCTGGCGACAGGCGCGCCGGCCATGCGCATCACCTTCGCCACGCCATTCAAGGTCCTGGCCGAAGCCGCGCAGCAGCGGGTGTTCTGGGTCCTGGCCGGCACCTTCTTCATTTGCGGCCTCAGCACCAACGGCCTGATCCAGACCCACTTCATCTCGCTGTGCGGCGACGCCGGGCTGGGGCCGGTACCGGCCGCCTCGGTGCTGGCGATGATGGGCGCGTTCGACCTGGTCGGCACCATCGCCTCCGGTTGGCTGTCGGATCGCTATGACAACCGCAAGCTGCTGTTCATGTACTATGGCCTGCGCGGGCTGTCGCTGCTGTGGCTGCCGTATTCGGCATTCACCTTGTACGGCCTGTCGGTGTTCGCCATGTTTTACGGCCTTGACTGGATTGCCACCGTGCCGCCGACCGTGCGCCTGACCGCCGCCACCTTCGGCAAGGAAAAGGCCGGCATGGTGTTCGGCTGGATCTTCGCTGCCCACCAGTTAGGGGCGGCGGTGGCCGCGTATGGCGCCGGCCGCGTGCGCACCTTGCTGCTGACCTACGACCCGGCGCTGTTCGCTGCCGGCGCCGCCTGCCTGACGGCGGCCGCGATGGTCTGGATCATCCGCAAGCCGGCCGCCGCCAGCGCCGCCGCGCCGGGGCAAGCCAAGGCCGCATAAAAACTGGGAGCGCTTCCAAAATGTAATCAGGTTGTCATTTGCCGATGTGACAATGCGGCGGTTTGCAACCAGCCTGATGGAGTTTTGTATGCGTTACGCCTTGCCTGCAGCGGCCATCACGGCCGCTGCCGCGATTGTCACATCCGCGCTGCTGGCCGCCTGCGGCAGCGACAACCAACCCGCTGCCGCCACCGCGCCGGCCGACACGGTCAACCAGACTGCGGTCGCCTTCATGAGCGACGTCCACTTCGAGAACATTTACGGCGATCTGAAAAGCACGCAGTTCGCCGGCATTCCGACCAAGGATGGCAAGAACGCCACCATCCGCACCATGTACGCGCAACTGACCTCGACGCGGCTGTTCAACGAAAACTACTTCGCCTTCCGCGCCGCGCTCGACGACGCCTACAGCAAAGGCCTGCGTCTGGTGGCGCTGCCGGGCGATATCTCGGACGACGCCCAGCCGATCAACATCGACGGCCTGACCGACATCCTGCACGAATACCAGGCCAAGGGCATGCGCTTCTTCATCGCCCCCGGCAACCACGACCCGAACGAACCGTTCGACGACGACGAAGCCGGCAAGAACGACTTCCTGACCAAGGATGGCAAGGAACAGAAAATCTACGCCGTCAACAACGCCGCCTGCAAAGCCAAAGACCCGGCAGTGGTGTGCACCAACCAGCTGATGGAACAGGGCTACGACAAGCTGCTGACCAAGCTGGCCGAATTTGGCTACGCGCCGAACAAGAACGACGTCTACTGGGAAACCCCGTTCACCACCTATGCCGACGGCAAGTACAGCTATGACGCTGCCGCCGCAGCGGCCGACCTGAGCAAGCGCAAGTTCGAAATTTGCAGCGAAGGCGAGGGCGGCAAGTACAAGGTGGCCGGCAAGACCTACAGCCGCTGCGCCAGCATCATCGACGCCAGCTATTTGGTGGAACCGGTCAAGGGTGTCTGGCTGCTGGCGCTGGACGCCAATGTGCACGTGCCGAACGCCAACTTCGACCCGGCCAATCCGACCGCCTTCAAAGGCTTCGACAACGCCGGCGACGCCGGCTGGAACAAGGTGCAGACGCACAAGATCCACCAGATGGAATGGATCAAATCGGTGACCGCGCGCGCCAGGGCGCAGGGCAAGCAGCTGATGGCGTTCTCGCACTATCCGACCATGGACTTCTACGCCAACCAGACCGATGCGATGAAGGCCGTGTTCAAGCCGGGCGCGTTCCAGGTGTCGCGCATGCCGGCGGCGGCCACCACCGCTGCGCTGGCGGCGACCGGCCTGCCGCTGCACATCGGCGGCCACATGCACTTCAACGGCAGCAACGACTACAAGGACAGCGCCGGCAACTACCTGGTCAACGTGCAGTCGCCGTCGCTGGCGGTGTTTGGCGCGGCGTACAAAATCGTCAGCTACCAGAGCAAGGACGTGATCGACGTGCAGACCGTGGGCCTGAACAGCGTGGCGCGCCACAACGAACTGTTCCCGCTGTACCAGGTGGAGTATGACTATCTGCAAGGCAGCAGCGCCGCCGGCGACGTCGCCAAGCGCTGGAACCGCAGCATCCTCGACAGCAAATCGTATGGCGAATTCACCCGCACCTACTTCGGCGAACTGTCGCGGCTGCGCTTCATGAGCGACTACTGGCCGTGCGAAATGAAGGAAGCGGCGATGTCGCTGGATGCGCGCCAGATGCTGATTTTGTCGCAGCTGCAAACCAAGGTCACCTTGGCGCAGCTGAAGGACAACCCGTCGGTGCTGCCGATCACCGCGACCTGCGCCGCCAAGGGTGCGGCGTCGGGCGACAGCGTCGCTGCCAGCCAGCTGACGGCGGACTGGGCCACGGCCACCGCCAAGGCCGAGCAGGTGGCCGCCGCCGCCAACCTCAAGCTGGCCGACTTCGCCAAGATCAGCGCCTATGAATTCTATGGCGACTTCCACCGCACCGTGTACGCCGGCGAACTGGCCTTGCGCGACATGGGCGCCGAGCGGGTGGCGCAATACAAGGTGCTGATGAACGCCTTCCCGGCGTCGCCGGCGGCGATCGTCAAGATCGGCGACCAGCTGTCGGACCAGAACCCGGTGCAGGTGGCGTTCCAGTCGCAGTTCAAGCAAGTATTCGCGATCCTGAAAGGGCTCGGCTCCGGCAAGCCAAGCGACCACTTCACGATCGACCTGAAAGCGCAGAAGCTCAGCAACGCCAGCAGCAGCGCACTGAGCTTCAACTAATAATCCGGGGTCAGGTCTCACAATTCAACACGAGCTAGGCTGTAGCAATAGCTACGCTTCAGTTCGTGTAGAAATGGGGGACCTGACCCCGGATTTCATTTCAGGTATTTGGCCAGCCAGCCGTGCACTTCGTTGTAGAAGTAGCGGCTGTTCTCGCCTTTGAGGATCCAGTGGTTTTCGTCGGGGAAGACCAGCAGTTTGCTCGGTACCTGTAGTCGCTGCTGGGTGGCGAAGTTCATCAGGGCGTTGTTGGCGGGGACTCGGTAGTCCAGCTCGCCCACCGAGATCAGGATCGGCGTCGTGAAGCCGGTACCCTTGGCGTGGTTGCCGCCCTGGAGCACCGGGCTTTGTTCGCGCCACACGGCCTGGTCGCCCCAGACCGGGCCTCCGCTGTTGACTTCGCGTCCCCAGATGCTGTCGCTGCTGCCCCATTGCATCATCAGGTCCATCTCGCCGGCGTGCGAGACGATCGCCTTGTAGCGGGTGGTGGTGGCTTGCAGCCAGTTGGCCAGGTGGCCGCCGTAGCTGGCGCCGCCGGCCGCCAGTTTGCTGCCATCGATGTAGCTGTATTTTTTGATGGCTTCATCGACCGCTTCGTTGATTTCGTCGGCCGGACCTTTCAGCGGATCGCCCTGGATGGCGCGGGCGAATGCTTCGCCGTAGCCGGTCGAACCTTTGTAGTCGGTCAGCAGCACCACGTAACCAGGCTGCGCCAGCAGGTGGTAGTTCCAGCGCAGCACGAACTGGTCACGCCACATATTGGCGGCGCCGCCGTGGATCACTGCGAACAGCGGATATTTTTTGCTTGGATCAAAGTTGGCCGGCTTGATCAGCATGTTGTAGATCATGCGGCCGTCGCTGGCCTTGAACCAGAAGTGTTCCGGCGCCTGCCAGTCGATGCCGGCCGCGCGCGCGGTGTTGAAGGCGGTCAGGCGCTTCGGCGCGCCGTTGCCGAAGGCGTACACCTCGGGCGGATTGATCGCCGATTCCCACACTCCCACCACCGCCTTGCCGCCGGCGTTGAGCGAATTGATGCTGCCGGTCGGCAGCGATGCTTCGTCGCGCAGGTCGCCGCCGGCGTAGTTGATCGAGTGCAGCTGCTCGAGGCCGGCGTATTCGAAGCTGAACACCACGCGGTTGCTGCCGGCCGGCAGCGCGTAGCGCGTGATCGAGCGGTCCAGCGACGCGGTCAGGATTTTCGGCGCGGCGCTGGCGATCGGCCAGGCGAAGCTGGCCAGGCGGCTGACGTCGTAGACCTTGCCTGGCTCTTCCGCTTCGGTCAGCGTGAACAGGGTCTTGCCGTCGGCGCTGAATTTCAGGTTGTTGTAGCTGTGCTTGTCGGCGGTCAGCTGGGTGGCCTCGCCGCCCGTCACCGGCACGCTGAACAGTTGCGTGTAAGCCGCGTTGCGCGCCTGTTCGTCGCGGTTGGTCGAGGCCGAGAAGACGATGCTGTTGCCGTCCGGCGCCCAGATCGCGTCCAGCGACTGGCCTTCGTCGCCCTGGCCGCCGCCGAAGCCCGGCAGCGCCGCCAGCTTGCTGCCGCTCAGCAGGTCGCGCGGCTTGGCGCCGGTGGCGGCGTCCATCACGAACAGGCGCACCTGTTTGTCGTCCAGCCATTTGTCGAAGTAGCGCGGCGGGAAGCTTTCGTACGCGCGCGCCGAGTATTTGCGGTCCTTGCGTTCCTTGGCGGTTTTCTTGACGTCGTCTTCGCTGGCGTTGCCGGGGAAGATGTCGCTGACGAACAGGATCTGCTTGCCGTCCGGGCTGAACTTCGGTGTGCGCGCACCCAGGGTCAGCGTGGTCAGGCGCTGGGCTTCGCCGCCGCCGGCGACGTCGATGCGGTAGATCTGGCCGGCGTCGTCGCCGTCGCGCTTGGCGATGAAGATCAGTTGCCTGCTGTCCGGCGACCAGTTGACCGAGCCTTCGCTGCCTTTGCTGAAAGTCAGGCGGCGCGCCGGCGTGTCGTCGGTCAGCGATTTGATCCACAGGTCCGACCATTGTTCCTTGCTGTCGTAGGCCGGATCGGTGACGGAGAACACGGCCCAGCGGCCGTCCGGACTCGGCTGCGGTGCGCCGACGCGCTTCATCAGCCAGACGTCTTCGTGGGTGATGGCGTGCTTGGCCGGGACCGCATCGGCGGCCAGCGCGGCGCAAGTCAACTGGGCCGAAATGATGAAGGCAAGAACGGAAAGTCGCGGTATAGTCATGGCGAGTTCGGTAATAAAGTCAGT
Source organism: Duganella margarita (assembly GCF_009857535.1). GTDB lineage: Bacteria > Pseudomonadota > Gammaproteobacteria > Burkholderiales > Burkholderiaceae_D > Rugamonas > Rugamonas margarita. The sequence goes on along the minus strand of NZ_WWCS01000015.1, from coordinate 121,139 downwards.
GAAAACAACGATAGTGGCCACATCCCTCATTGCTGTCAATCAAGTATCCGCAACTTTCCCAGCCAGGAGACAACATGCAGACGATTACCAAAGTTCACAAAGTTGCGGCGTTCACCGCCGGCGAGCAGGGCGGCAATCCGGCCGGCGTGATGATTCGCGCGGCGCTGCCGGAAGAGCCGGCGATGCAGCGTATTGCCACCGAGATGGGCTACTCGGAAACCGTGTTTGCAGCGCCGCACGAAGACGGCTGGCGCGTGCGCTATTTTTCGCCGGACGGCGAGGTGCCGTTCTGCGGCCACGCGACGATCGCGCTGGGCGCCGTGCTGGCGCAGCAGAATGGCGACGGCATTTTTCCGCTGACCACCAATCACACGCGGGTGACGGTCGAGGGGCGCGCGCACGCCAACGGCGCGCATGCGGCGCTGCAATCGCCGGCCACGCACAGTTCGCCCGCGACGCCGGCGCTGGTGCAGGAGGCGCTGGCGCTGTTCGGCTATACGCTGGCCGACCTGGACGACCGCATTCCGCCGGCGGTGGCGAATGGCGGCGCGCACCATCTGATTCTGGCGCTGAAAAGCCGCGACAAGCTGCGCGCGATGCGCTACGAACTGGCGGCCGGCCGCGAGCTGATGCGCCGCCATGGTTTTGCCACCATCTCGCTGATCTATGCGGAAACGCCGCAGCGCTTCCATGCGCGCAATGCGTTTGCATCGGGCGGCGTGTATGAGGATCCGGCCACCGGCGCAGCGGCGGCGGCGCTGGCCGGCTATCTGCGCGATCTCGACTGGCCGCACGGCGGCGCGATCGAGATTATCCAGGGCGAGGACATGGGCGCGCCTTGCCATCTGCAAGCGCAGATTCCGGTTGAGCAGGGGAGTTCGATCCGGGTGGCGGGCAGCGCGCGCTGGCTGGGCGAATAAGGTCGCTCAGTCCCACTTCTTCAGCAGCTTGGCTAGTTCGCCGCTGCGGTCCAGCTGCTCCACCGCGCGCTGCACGCGCAGCCGCACGGCGGGATCGACGTGGGTGCCCATCGCCATGTAGACATCGGTGGAAGCCATCACCGCCGGCAGGATCTTGACCTTGCCGGCCACGCCGGCGCGGGCGATAAAACCCTGCATGCCGGGTGCGCGGTGCAGGAAGAAGCGGCCGCGTCCGGCCACCAGCTTGTGCAGGTTGATGGCCGGGCTGGTGGCGCTGGAATCCACCCGCAGGCCGCCGATCCGCTCCAGCATTTCCGGCGTGGTGTAGCCGCGGTTGGTCAGCACCACGCCTTGCGCGCCAAGCTTGCGCACATCGTCCCAGTTGGCGATGACGGCCGGATCGTCGGCGCGTGCAATCAGCTGGTAGCGGAACTGGAACAGCGGCGGGTCGAGGAAGACATACTGGCGGGTGCGCTCGTCGGTGCGCTGCACGGCGCACAAGGCGTCATGCTGGTGGCTGGCCAGTTCGGAATGCGCGCGCAGCAGCGGCAGCCATTGCTGGTCGCCGACAAACTGCAGGCCGGGATCGACCCGTTCGATGGCGCGGTACAGATCGACGCACAGGCCGACCACGCGGCCAATGCCGGCCGGGATGAACTTGGGTTCGGTGCCTTCTTGCGCCACCACCTTCAGCACGGTCGGCTGGGCCCACGCCAGCGGCGCGCACAGCAGCGCGCCGCTGAACAGCAGTATCGCTTGCCATCGTGGTGTCACCCTCAATCCCATTTGTGCATCAGCCTTTCCAGTTCACCTTTTTTTTCCAGCGAGAAGAGCGCGGCCGCGACGCGGTCGCGGGTCTCGCGGTCCAGCTGTTTGCTGGCGGCGAAGTATAACTTGGCGCTGGCCATGACCTGCGGCAGAATTTTGACCTGGCCGGCGGTGCCGGTGCGTTGCAGCAGCCTGTTCAAGCCGGGCGCGCGATGGAAGTACAGGCGGCCGCGGCCGGCGACCAGCTTTTGCAGGTTCAGTTCCGCGCGCGGCGAACTGGCGTCGACTGTGAAGCCGCCCATGGCGGTGAGGATCTCGCCGGCCGCATAGCCGCGGTTGACCAGCACCACTGCGCCCGGTCCCAGCTTGCGCACGTCGTCCCAGTTGTTGACGACGATGTTGTCGTCGCTGCGGGCCAGGAAGTGATAGTCGATGGCGTACAGTGCCGGGCCGATGAAGTTGAAGAGTTTTTCGCGCTCCGGCGTGGGCTGGATCGCGCAGCTGACGTCCTCGGTGCCGTTGGCCAGCTCCGCCAGGACGCGGATCAGCGGCTTCCATTGCTGGTCGCCGACGAAGCGCAGGCCGGGATCGCTCTGCTCGACCGCGCGCATGATGTCGGTACACAGGCCGACGATCCTGTCCTTGCCGTCGGCAATGAATTTGGGTTCGGACCCCTCCTGGGCCGCGGTGCGCAACAGCACCGGCGGTGCGGCGGCGGCCAGCGCGGGCAGCCAGAACGCCGCTCCCAGCAGCACTGCCCGTATGCTGTCCATGCCTGCCATAACGTCCCCAAAAGTCCGGCGCCTCGCGCTCTATGACCCTAGCTTACACCAGTGGCCGCTAGTTGAGGAAGCTATGGATATTGCTGTCTTGTATGCAGTACCGCATGCACCCGGATTTCGGTGCTGCGGACTTCGTAGACGAGGACGTAATTTTTATGGACCACCAGTTCGCGGGTGTTGGCGACTCGGCCGGGTCGATAGAGCAGGGGCCGCTGGGGGATTTTTGCCGCAGCGCGTATCAAAGCGTCGCGCAGGGCAAGTGCAGCCGAGGGGCTGTGCTCGGCAATGTATTCGACGATGCTGGTCAGGTCTGCCCTAGCTGCGTGGCTCCAGGTCACCGGAAGCATGGGCGGCTTTCCGCTGGGCTTCAATCTTGGTTTCGATAATTGCCGTCACCTCGGCCATCATCGCGTCGTGCGGGACGCTGGGGCGCGGATCATGCAGCGACTTTTGCACTTTGGCGCGATACCAGCGATCGTAAGACTCGGCTTCTTCCGCCGTGGCGAATCCTTCTTGTTCTGGTGTGGGGAGGCTGGACATGATGGCCGATTATACGCCGCGCCTTGCGCAGCGCCTTGATTTGCCGCAGGCGAAAAAAAAGCTTCCAGACTGGAAGCTTTTTTAGGAATTCGGTGGTAGGCCGTGCGGGATTCGAACCTGCGACCAACGGATTAAAAGTCCGCTGCTCTACCAGCTGAGCTAACGACCCCCGAAAGAGGCCGTATTATATACAGTCCGCCGATAATTGCAAAGTTCTTTTATTTCATGCCCAGGGCGGCCGTGACTTTCAGCACTTCGTCGGCGGTGGTGGCGCCTTCCTGGATCTTCAAGGCGCCAGCGATGCGCAGTGGTTTCATGCCGTCGGCCAGGCTTTGCCGGCGCAGCGCCTGGATGTCGGTTTCTTCGCGCACCTGCGCGCTGAAGGCCTCGGTCACGGTCAGCAGTTCATACAATCCGGTGCGGCCGCGATAGCCGGTCTGGCGGCATTCCGGACAGCCGACCGGCTTGTAGACGGTTGCCGGCTTGGGCAACTGCCATTCGCCCGCCAGGCTGGCCCAGATCTCGTCGCTCAGTTCGCCGCCCTCGGCCTTACAGTCTTCGCACAGTGTGCGCACCAGGCGCTGCGCCATGATGCCGATCAGTGTGGCTTCCAGCAGGTAGTAGGGCACGCCCAGCTCCAGCAGCCGCATCACGGCCGACGGTGCGTCGTTGGTGTGCAGCGTCGACAGCACCAGGTGGCCGGTCAGCGCCGCCTGGATCGCCATCTCGGCCGTCGCCAGGTCGCGGATCTCGCCGACCATGATGATGTCCGGGTCTTGCCGCATCAGCGCCCGCACGCCGTCGGCAAACGACAGGTCGATGCCGGGCTGGACCTGCATCTGGTTGAAGGCCGGCTCGACCATCTCGATCGGATCTTCCACCGTGCAGACGTTGACCTCGGAAGTGGCCAGCGCTTTCAGCGTGGTGTACAGCGTGGTGGTTTTGCCGGAGCCGGTCGGTCCGGTCACCAGGATGATGCCGTGCGGACGCTGGGTCAGCGCGTCCCAGCGCGCGGCGTCGTCGAGCGGGAAGCCCAGTTCGGGCAGGGTTTTCACCACCACCTCGGGATCGAAAATCCGCATCACCAGCTTCTCGCCGAACGCGGTCGGCAAGGTCGACAGGCGCAGCTCGACTTCCTGGCCGCCGGCGGTGCGGGTCTTGATGCGGCCGTCCTGCGGGCGGCGCTTTTCGATCACGTCCATGCGGCCCAGCAGCTTGATGCGCGCGGTCATGGCGATCATCACCACCGCCGGCACCTGGTACACCTGGTGCAGCACGCCGTCGATGCGGAAGCGGATCGCCGCCATGTCGCGCTTGGGTTCGAGGTGGATGTCGGAGGCGCGCTGTTCAAACGCGTACTGCCACAGCCAGTCGACGATGTTGATGACGTGCTGGTCGTTGGCGTCGACCTGCTTGTTGCTCTTGCCCAGTTCGACCAGTTGCTCGAAGTTGTTGCGCAGCGACAGGTCGTTGCCGCCGGTCTTGTTGGCCTTCTTGATCGACTTGGCCAGGCTGAAGAACTGCGTGATGTATTGCGCGATGTCGAGCGGATTGGCGATCACGCGGCGCACCGCGCGGCGCGAGATCTTGGCGATCTCGGCTTCCCAATCGTGCGAATACGGATCGGCGGTGGCCACCACCAGCGTGTCGGCGTTGAGTTCCACCGGCAGGATGTTGAAGCGCGCGGCGTAGCTGGCCGACATCACATCGGCCACCTTGGTGAAGTCGATCTTCAGCGGATCGATGCGGATGAAGGGCAGGTTGACGCGCGCCGCCAGCCATTCGCACAGCGCGTCGAGCGTCAGCAGCCGGTGCGGCGGCTGCGCCGACAGCAGCTTGGCGTGCGCCACCGCGCACAAGGGATGCATATAGCCGCTGGTGTTCTTCAAAATGGCTGAGCTCTGCGCGTACAGCTCCTTGACCTCGGCCTTGCGGATCATGCCGTCGGCCAGCAGCCAGGTGTAAATCTGTTGCAGGTCGAGCGGGGCCGCTTTGCTCGGGGCGATTGCTGAATTCATCTGTGCGGCCACCTTTCCGTTATTTTGCGGCGATGCCCTTGACCCAGGACTTGGCCGGCAGTTTGGTCGCGGCGACGATCTGCGCGGCGCGCGCCGTGAGCGCTTCCATGTCGACCGGGCGGGCGTGCTTGAAGGCGATCGCGACTACGTTACCATCATGCACCTGCGGCAGGCAAATCACCTGCGCAAAGGCGAACTTGATCGCTTTGAGGTTGCGCGCGTAGCTCGGGTGGTCGCCGAACAGGTTGATGGTCATCACGCCGTCGTCGGTCAGGCAGGCGTTGCAGGCCTGGTAGAACTCCGGCGTGTCGAGCACCGGGCCGCGCGCGGTGGCGTCGTACAGGTCGACCTGCAGCGCGTCCAGCGTGTCGACGTTGGCCTTGTCGTTGACGAAGTCCAGCGCGTCCATTTCCAGTACCTGCAGACGCGTGTCGTTGGGCGGCAGCTTGAACATGGTTTCGCAGATGGTGATCACCGACGGATTCAGTTCGATCGCGGTGACCTGCGCGTCGGCGAAGGTGGTGTAGCAGAACTTGGTCAGCGCCGCCGTGCCGAGGCCCAGCTGGGCGATGCGGCGCGGCTGTTCCAGCCACAGCATCCAGGCCATCATCTGCTGCGCGTATTCCAGCTCCAGCCAGTTCGGCTTGCGGATGCGCATCGCGCCCTGCACCCACTCGGTGCCGAAGTGCAGGTAACGCACACCATCGAACTCCGACAACGTCACCGGCGCATATTTCGGCTTGCGCGCCGGTTTGGCGGCCGGCGCCGAGGCTGCCGGACGCGAGGATTCTTCTTGTTCGATGGATTTACGTTTGATTAACATTAGGGCGGCAGTGGGAGGAATAGGGGGAGAGGAACCGGCATTATCTGAAAACGACAATGCCGGCGCAAGGCCGGCATTGAAAAGACGTAAGCTGATTGGCTTAGCGTTGCGATGGCTCAACCACCACGCGCAGGCGGATGCGGTCGCCCGGGTCGTAGGACATCGGGGTGGTGTAGTTGCGGCCCTGGTAGCTGTAGGTCACCTGGTAGCCCGAAGTGCGCGACTCCCAGTGGTCGACGGTACGGCATTGCTTGACCGCCTGTTCCTGCACGCCGCCGCTGTTCGGGGTGTTGGCGTTGTCGACGCGGTCGCCGACCAGCGCGCCGGCGATGGCGCCCGCTGCGGTCGCGACCGAACGGCCGGAGCCGCCGCCGATCTGGTTACCGGCCAGGCCGCCCACCAGGCCGCCCAGGATGGCGCCGCCGACGCCGCGTTCCGGCGCCGGTTGCTGGACCTGCACGTACTCGGTGCGGCATTCCTGGCGCGGGCTGTTGACTTGTTGCACTTGTGGCACGACATTCACCACGCGGCCGAAATCTTCAAAATCGGCGGCCTGGGCAAAAGGCAGGGCGCTGGCGCACAGGGCGGTTGCGATCAGTTTGGCTTGCAAGTTCATTTTGAGACCTCGTTGTGTTCAGGGTGTCTATCAGGGGGATTCTGATATTGCATGAATCGTATGGTAATCCCGACGACGAAGCACCGCTAGTCCCCCTTCGGTATCTGTGGCAACAAATTGTAACAGCGGACATCAAGCGAATTGTGCCGATTTCACCGCTAAACCCGGTGAAAATCTTCTGTTTTTAACAAATATTGCGTTGAATATCATATACGTGTTGATCTGGAAGGAACAACACGTTACCCTAATATGCGTATGGGATTCAGAAACATATTGAATCAACCATGGCCGGCGCCGACCCGTCAGCCATGTTTCGTGGACAGGTGCTCAAATTATTTACTCATTAATTCACAAGTTAGGCACTCCCGACAGCAAAGTGGACACTCCGTACATACCAGGTCAAATTGAGGGAGACGAGAGCTTGCTGGCCAGCGTGCCGGCCAACCTCGTGCAGTCAATCCGCGCGTTCCGCGTCGGCGAGCTGCAGGAAGAGGCGGCCCGCCTGGGGCAGCACTTCCTGTATGCGCATCCGAATACCGGCGCCACCAAGCAGCAGGTGCTGGGGCTGATTGCGGAATCGTTCCTGTTTCCCAAAGGGGTAGGCAAGAATTTCGACGGTCTGCGCACCACGCTGACCGACACCATGTTCCAGGCCGGCACGCAAACCGGCTTCCTGGTGGTGCTGGAACAATTGCCCAATACCCAGAAATTTGACAAGGAAGCACGGGAAACCCTGCTGGACGTGTTCCGTGACGCGGCCGACTACTGGGCCGACAAAAAAGTGCCGTTCCGGGTCTTTTACTCCTTCGAGTAGGCCGGCGCGCGCCTGCTGCATCGCAACAATTCTTGCCTTTTAGTGGCCCTGCGAGGTGGGACGCGGTACAATGCCGGGTTATGAAAAACATCGTCATTCTGATTTCTGGTCGCGGCAGCAATATGGAAGCCATCGTCCGGGCGCTGCAGTCCGAGCGCTGGCCGGCCCGCATTGCCGCTGTCATCAGCAATCGCGCTGACGCGCCCGGCCTGGCTTTTGCGGCCGCGCACGGCATCGCGACGGCGGTGGTGGCCAACAAGGACTACGCCAGCCGCGCCGAATTCGACGCCGCGCTGCAAACCGTGATCGACGGCTTTGCGCCGGATCTGGTGGTGCTGGCCGGCTTCATGCGCATCCTGACCGAAGCATTCGTCACGCATTACGCGGGCCGCATGCTGAACATCCATCCGTCGCTGCTGCCGCTGTTCCCCGGGCTGGCAACGCATGCGCAGGCGCTGGCCGCCGGCGTGCGCGAGCATGGCGCCACGGTGCATTTCGTAACGGCCGAACTCGACCACGGGCCGATGGTGGTGCAGGCCAGCGTGCCGGTGCAGCCGGAAGATACGGTCGAAACCCTGTCGGCCCGCGTACTGGAACAAGAGCATGTCATCTACCCGCGCGCGGTGCGCTGGTTCGTAGAAGACCGGCTGACGGTGGCGCAGGGCGCGGTCCAGGTGGACCACAGCAAGTAAAAATTAACCAAGGAATTCCATGAGATTGCCTCCAGCGATACTCGCCAACGCCGAAGAAGTGTTGCGCGAGATTTTGCGCTTTGCCGCGCCAGCCGATACCACCCTGTCGCGCTATTTCAAAGACCACCCGCGCCTGGGCGGCCGCGAACGCGGCGCCATTGCCGAGTCCGTGTATAACGTGCTGCGCAACAAGAACTTCTACACCGACTTCTCCGAAGCCGGCGGTGGCGCCACCATGCGCCGCCTGACGTTGCTGGGCATGGCCGACGCCGTCGGCCTGGACTCGCTGGGCGGCCTGAGCGAAGACGAAGTGGCGTGGGTCACCCGCATCCTGGAAATCGACCGCAAGGTGATGCATAAATCCAGCCGTTCCAACATGCCGAAATGGCTGTTCGAGAAACTGGTGGAGCAGTACGGCGAAGAAGAGTCGCTGGAACTGGCCGACGCCTTGAACCAGCCGGCACCGCTGGACCTGCGCGTCAACACGCTCAAGGCCAACCGCGACGACGTCATCGCCAAGCTGGCTGAAGCGCCGATCCGCGCCACCCCGACGCCATTCGCGCCGCAGGGCCTGCGCGTGCTGCAAAAGCCGCAGCTGCAAAACCTGCCGCTGTTCAAGGACGGCCACATCGAAGTGCAGGACGAGGGCAGCCAGCTGCTGTCGGCCCTGGTCGCAGCCAAGCGCGGCGAGATGGTGGTGGACTTCTGCGCCGGCGCCGGCGGCAAGACGCTGTCGCTGGGCGCGATCATGCGCAACACCGGCCGCCTGTACGCGTTTGACGTGTCGGAAAAGCGTTTGACCAAGCTGAAGCCGCGCCTGGCGCGCAGCGGCCTGTCGAACGTGCACCCGGTGGTCATCGCGCATGAACGCGACGCCAAGATCAAGCGTCTGGCCGGCAAGATCGACCGCGTGCTGGTCGATGCGCCATGCTCGGGCCTGGGCACCTTGCGCCGCAATCCGGACGTCAAATGGCGCCAGAAGCCGGAAGCCATTGGCGAACTGCAAGTCAAGCAGGCCGCCATCCTGGACGGCGCAGCGCGTCTGGTCAAAGGCGGCGGCCGCCTGGTCTACGCCACCTGCTCGGTGCTGGAAGACGAGAACGAGTTCATCGCCAAGCAATTCCTGGAAAGCCATCCGGATTTCGAGCTGGTGCCGATGAACAAGGCGCTGGCCGAGCAGAAGATCGAGCTGGAGATGGGCGACTATCTGAAGCTGCTGCCGCACAAGCACCAGACCGACGGCTTCTTCGCCGCCGTGTTCGAGCGCAAGCCGATGGCCAAAAAGGTCAAGCAAGAAGAACCGGCTGAGGAAGCCGACGAGTAATGCAACAGGCCGGAGATTCCGGCCTGTTTTACGTTAATCTACCCATCTCTCACTTACAGTTGCGCGCAATGACCCAACAACAGCCTCTGCTCAATCTGATCGACGACCTGACCGGTGACCTGCATGAACCCAGCCTGCTATGGCAGCTGCTGGCGATCGCGCTGTCGGTGCTGCTCGGCTTCGGGCTGGCGCGGCTGTTGCGCAAGCGTTTCGGCCGCCACCACGAGGCGCACACCGGCGTGCTGGGTTTTGGCGTGGAAAGCTTTGGCCGCGTGATGGCGCCGCTGGCGGTGATCGGCCTGCTGGCCCTGTCGCGCCTGATCCTGGCCAAGTATCACTACACCCACGTCAACTGGATCCGGGTGGCGATGCCGATCTTCGGTTCGCTGGCGGTGATCCGTTTCACCTTCTATCTGATGCGCCGCGTGTTCGCGCGCAATGGCCGCACCATCAGCCCGAACATGCTGGCGTTCGAGAAAGTGTTCCAGTTGCTGGTGTGGCTGGCCTTCGTGCTGTACATCACCGGGCTGTGGGTCGATGTGTTCCAGTTCATGGACGACACCGTGCTGCCGCTGGGTAAATACAAAGTGTCGATTGCCGACATCCTGCAGGCGACGGTGTCGGTGGTGGTGCTGCTGATGCTGGCGCTGTGGGCCGGCGCCGCGCTGGAAGAGTGGCTGATGAAAATGCCGGGCATGCACACCAACCTGCGGGTGGTGGCGTCGCGCACGGCGCGCGCGGTGCTGATCCTGGTGGCTGTGCTGATGAGCTTGTCGCTGGTCGGCATCGACCTGACCGTGCTGTCGGTGTTCGGCGGTGCGCTGGGTGTCGGCCTCGGCCTGGGCTTGCAGAAGATCGCCAGTAATTATGTGTCCGGCTTTGTCATCCTGCTGGACCGTTCGCTGACCATCGGCGACATGATCACGGTCGACAAATACAGCGGCAAGGTGACGCAGATCAACACCCGCTACACGGTGCTGCAAAGCCTGGACGGCATGGAATCGATCGTGCCGAATGAAATGCTGGTGTCGGGGGCGGTGCAGAATTCGTCGCTGTCGAACAGTCTGCTGAATATCTCGACCAAGGTATCGGTGGCGTATGACACTGATGTTGACTTCGTGATCCAGTTGCTGACCGACGCCACCCTGACGGTCGAGCGGGTGCTGAAGGACAAATCGCCGTCGGTCTACCTGAGCAGCTTTGGCGCCGATGGACTGGAGTTGTCGGTCAGTTTCTGGATCAACGATCCGCAGAACGGCCGCGGCGGCGTAACGTCCGACGTCAACCGGGCGATCTGGCGTACACTCAAAGAAAACAATATCTCTGTGCCATTCCCACAACGGGAGATGCGCATCCTCGGCCCGGTGCCGGCCGTCCTGGCGGAACCGGAAAGCACGACCGTGCCTAAAGAATAGTCAGTAGACCCCGCTTGTTTCAGCGTACAATGTCGTCCAAAAGTTATAACTGGCGGGTGACCGTACGCCTGTCGAAAACACAATCTTGGCCCTCCGGCCATCCTTTGGAGTAGTAATGGATTTATACGCAGTATTGGATTTCTTGTCGAACGGCATCACCCGTCTGAGTGGCTGGGAAGTGTTCTTCTACACGATGGTGGTCACCCACATCACCATTGCCAGTGTGACGATTTACCTGCACCGCTGCCAGGCGCACCGCGCGCTGGACCTGCATCCGATGGTCAGTCACTTCTTCCGCTTCTGGCTGTGGCTGACCACCGGCCAGGTGACCAAGGAGTGGGCCTCGATCCACCGCAAGCACCACGCCAAGTGCGATACCGAGGAAGATCCGCACAGCCCGGTTACGCGCGGCATCAAGAAAGTATTCTGGGAAGGCGCCGAACTGTATCGCGCCGAATCGAAAAACCTGGAAACCATGGAGAAGTACGGCCATGGCACGCCGGATGACTGGATGGAACGCAACGTCTACACGCGCCACAGCGCGGCTGGCGTGGTGGCGCTGCTGGTGATCAACTTCGCGCTGTTCGGCGTGATCGGCATTACCGTGTGGGCGGTGCAGATGATGTGGATTCCGGTGACGGCGGCCGGCATCATCAACGGCATCGGCCACTACTGGGGCTATCGCAACTATGATTGCGCCGACGCCGCCACCAACATCATCCCGTTCGGCATCCTGATCGGCGGCGAAGAGTTGCACAATAACCACCACACCTTTGCGACCTCGGCCAAGTTGTCGTCGAAATGGTACGAGTTCGACATCGGCTGGGGCTACATCCGCGCGCTGGAAATGGTCGGCCTGGCCAAGGTGAAAAAACTGGCGCCGGCGCCGAAGTTCGCCAAGGACAAGCTGGAAGCCGACTTCGACACGCTGCAATCGGTGATCGCCAACCGCTACGACGTGATGGCCAAGTACGCCAAGTCGATGAAGCATGCGTGGAAAGAAGAGCTGGAGCACCTGAAGGACAAGGCCCAGCTGGAAACGCGCTTCCTCAAATCGTCGCGCAAGCTGATGCAGCGCGAGCCGGCCAAGCTGGCAGCGCCGCAGCAGCAGCAGCTGTCGGAACTGTTCCAGCACAGCAAAGCGCTGGAAACCATGCACAATATGCGCGTGGAACTGGGCGTGATCTGGGAGCGTTCGCATTTCACCCGCGACCAGCTGCTGCACAAGCTGCAGGACTGGTGCAACCGGGCCGAAGCGTCAGGCATCAAGTCGCTGGAAGACTTCTCGCTGCGCCTGCGTAGCTACGCGTGACACTGCAATGCAGATGGCCCTTCGGGGCCATTTTTTTTGCCTGGACGTTTTCAACAGACAAAAAAAAGCCACTCGATGAGTGGCTCTTTTACAGAGAAGCGAGATCGAATTACTTGATCTTGGTTTCTTTGTAGATCACGTGCTTGCGTGCTTTAGGATCAAACTTGGTGATCTCCATTTTAGCAGGCATCGTGCGCTTGTTTTTGGTCGTGGTGTAGAAGTGACCCGTACCTGCGGTCGATTCCAGCTTGATTTTGTCGCGGCCAGTTTTTGCCATGATAGCTCCCTATTTAGACTTTTTCGCCACGGGCGCGCATGTCGGCCAGTACGGCATCGATGCCGACTTTGTCGATTACGCGCAGACCAGCGTTGGACAGACGCAGGGAGACCCAGCGGTTTTCAGATTCAACAAAAATACGACGGTTCTGCAGGTTAGGCAGGAAACGACGTTTGGTTTTGTTGTTTGCGTGGGAAACATTGTTGCCGACCATCGGCTTCTTCCCAGTAACTTGGCAAACACGTGCCATAACGCACTCCTTAAAAGACATTCCACAATTGGAAAAACGAGAGTATATCCAAAAACAGCAGGATTTTCAATCACTTACGAAAAACAATTGTGTCTTGATATTGTGGATTTATTTAACAATTGTGTATTCGCTCGTAAACCCTTGAGCCGATAGGGGTAAACTCACAGTTGTCCATGCTCGGCAAACGAATGAACTTGATGCCCGGCCACCACAAAATGGTCGAGGATGCGGATATCGACCAGCGCCAGCGCCTGGATCAGGGCCCGCGTCAGCAGCAGGTCGGACTCGCTCGGCTCCGGCGTGCCGGACGGATGATTGTGGGCCAGCATCACGCTGGCGGCATTGCGCGCCAAGGCTTCCTTGACCACCTCGCGCGGATACACGGAGGTATGCGTCAAGGTGCCGCGGAACATTTCCTTGGCGTCGATCAGGCGGTTCTTCACATCCAGGAACAGCACGTGGAAGGATTCGAACGGCTTGCCGGCAAAGGCGGTGCGCAGGTATTCCTTCACCGCGCGCGGCGAACTGAGCATGGCGCCGGCCTTGATCTCTTCAAGAATGGCGCGCCGCGCCAGTTCCATCACCGCCTGCAACTGCGCAAACTTGGCCGGCCCCAGCCCGTGCACCACGGCGAATTCCGGCAAGGTGGCGCCGAACAGCCGCTGCAGCGATCCAAAATGGTGCATCATCTCCTGGCCCAGCTGGACCGCATCCTTGCCGGCCACGCCGGTGCGCAGGAAGATTGCCAGCAGCTCGGCCTCCGACAGCGCCTGCGCGCCTTCGCGTATGAGCCGCTCGCGCGGGCGTTTTTCTTGCGGCCAGTCCAGGATCGGCATGTGGATTCTCCCTCAATCACCATTTACTTTGCATCAGTCGCGGCCGGACAAAGCGATGCGGATCAAAGGTGGCTTACAATATGGCCTTTCCCAGTCCAACGAAGCTTAAGTCATGTCTAACGAGCAACCTGTTGTCACCGCGTCGTCGTATCTCACCCTGAATTACCGTCTGGCCTCGCTGGATGGCAACAATATTGTCACCACCTTTGGCGCCACGCCCGCCACGCTGCTGATGGGCCAGGGCCAGTTGGCGCCGGTGCTGGAAGAATTGCTGATCGGTCTGCCTGAAGGCACGCACAAGACCTTCGACCTGGAACCGGGCGTCGGCTTCGGCCCGCGCAATCCGGAGCTGATCCGCGAAGTCAGCCGCGCCACGCTGGACCAGAACTCGGCGCCGGACGCCGACTACAAGATCGGCGACCTGGTTGATTTCGCCGCGCCGGGCGGCGGCCGCTTCGCCGGCATCCTGCGCGAACTGGGCGATGAAACCTGCGTGTTCGACTTCAACCATCCGCTGGCCGGTCAGCCGCTGAAGTTTGAAGTGCAACTGATTTCCGTACTGTGAGGAATGCATGAGCGATAAAGAACTCCTGCTGGCCCAGCCGCGCGGCTTTTGCGCCGGCGTCGACCGCGCCATCGAAATCGTCGAACGCGCGCTGCAACAGTTTGGCGCGCCGATCTACGTGCGCCACGAAATCGTCCACAACGCCTATGTGGTGGCCGACCTGCGCGCCAAGGGCGCGGTCTTTATCGAGGATCTGAACGAAGTCCCTCCCGGCAATACGCTGGTGTTCTCGGCGCACGGCGTGTCGAAGGCGGTGCGGGCGGAAGCCGACGCGCGCGGCTTCAGCATCTTTGACGCCACTTGCCCGCTGGTCACCAAGGTACACGTGGAAGTGGCCAAGATGCGCAAGCAGGGCTGCGAGATCATCATGATCGGCCACGACGGGCATCCGGAAGTGGAAGGCACCATGGGCCAGACCGAAGAGGGCATGTATCTGGTGGAAACCGTGGCCGATGTGGCCACGCTGCAGGTCGCCAAGCCGGACCAGCTGGCTTACGTGTCGCAGACCACGCTGTCGGTCGACGACACCGCCGACATTATTGCCGCGCTGAAGGTCAAATATCCCGCCATCATCGAGCCGAAGAAGGGCGATATCTGCTACGCCACCACCAACCGCCAGGAAGCCGTGAAGTTCATGGCGCCGCAGGTGGAAGTGGTGATCGTGGTCGGCAGCCCGAACAGCTCCAACTCCAACCGCCTGCGCGAAGTGGCGGAGAAGAAGGGCACGCCAGCGTATATGGTCGACAATGCCACGCAGATCAAGCCGGAATGGCTCGAAGGCAAGCTGCGGGTCGGCGTCACCGCTGGCGCCTCGGCGCCGGAAGTGCTGGTCCAGGCAGTGATCGACCGCCTGAAGGAACTGGGCGTGCGCAGCGTGCGTCCGCTGGAGGGCGTGGAGGAGAATGTCACCTTCCCGCTGCCCAAAGGTCTGGACGGCGGGCCAAAAACTGCACCAATCGAGGGCACGGTCTGATCCTTTACCTTTAAAAACGGAATATAATTCCGTTCTGTTCGCGTTATTCCGGGATTAGTTTTCTGGAATTCTCGTTATTATTTGCCTCGCCCTAAAAAGTTGTCCTTTCGGCTTAATAAAACCGGGCGATGGAGGCACCAGGCAGGCATGAAACTTGCATCGTGAACGTGTAGTCAACGGCGGCACTACGGGGACACCCGGGTGCCGTTTTTGTTACATGGACGCATAACAATAGGTAAAGGCAGAGCATGGATACTTTTATCCAACAAATTATTAACGGGCTAGTGCTAGGCAGCATGTACGCACTGGTCGCGCTGGGTTACACCATGGTGTACGGCGTACTGAATCTGATCAACTTCGCCCACGGCGATGTGCTGATGATCGGCGCCATGACCGGCTTGACGATCCTCAATTTCCTTAACACCCATTTCCCCGACATGCCGGGCGCCGTTAAACTGGCCATCGCCATCGGCGGCGCCATTCCGGTCTGCATGATCGTCAACATCATCATCGAGCGCGTGGCGTACCGCCGCCTGCGCAATGCGCCACGGCTGGCGCCGCTGATCACCGCGATCGGCGTGTCGACCCTGCTGAACGTGTTTGCCATGATGATCTGGGACCGCAACCCGCTGCCCTTCCCGCAACTGCTGCCGTCCGACCCGGTCATGATCGGCGGCGCTGTCATCACCCCGACGCAGATCCTGCTGCTGGCGCTGGCGTTGGTGTCGATGGCCGGCCTGGTGCTGCTGGTGGAAAAAACCAAGATGGGCCGCGCCATGCGGGCGACGGCGGAAAACCCGCGCGTCGCCGGGCTGATGGGCGTCGATTCGAACCTGGTCATCGTCGCCACCTTCGCGCTGGGCGCGGCGCTGGCGGCCGTGGCCGGCGTGATGTGGGGCGCCAACTATGCGTCCGTGCAATTTACGATGGGCTTCCTGCCGGGCCTCAAAGCGTTCTGCGCGGCGGTGCTGGGGGGCATCGGCAATATCTACGGCGCGATGGTCGGCGGCATTGTGCTGGGCATTATTGAAAGTCTCGGCGCTGGCTACATCGGCGACCTGACCGGCGGCTTCCTCGGCAGCCACTACCAGGACATCTTCGCCTTCGTGGTGCTGATCCTGGTGCTGACGGTGCGTCCGTCCGGCATCATGGGCGAGCGCGTGGCGGACCGGGCATAAGGGCAGACGACCATGGCACTGATTAATTTCGACTTTCAACGCAATCCGCGCAAGGCCGCTGTCAGCACGGCGGTGCTGGTGGCGCTGTTGCTGATCTTCCCGTTCTTTGCGCAGCAGTTCGGCAACTCCTGGGTGCGCATCGCCGACATGGCGCTGCTGTACATCATGCTGGCGCTGGGCCTGAACATCGTGGTCGGCTTTGCCGGCCTGCTGGACCTGGGCTATATCGCGTTTTACGCGGTCGGCGCCTACCTGGCCGGCCTGCTGGCCTCGCCGCAGTTTGCGGCGCTGCTGGAATCCATCATCAACCAGTACCCGGTGCTAGGCGATTCGCTGGTGGCGATCCTGGGACCGGAAATCCAGCAGAACGGCATCCACCTGTCGGTCTGGGCGATTGTGCCGATGGCGGCGGCGCTGGCCGGCTTCTTCGGCGCGCTGCTGGGGGCGCCGACGCTGAAGCTGCGCGGCGACTACCTCGCCATCGTCACGCTGGGCTTTGGCGAGATCATCCGCATCTTCATGAACAACCTGAACGAGCCGATCAATTTCACCAACGGTCCGCAGGGCATCAATATGATCGACCCGATCCGCGTGTTCGGCGTCAACCTGGGCGGCGAGGCCGGTTCGCGCGCCACCGTGTTTGTCGGCGGCTTCGGCATTCCTTCGGTCAACGCCTACTATTTCCTGTTCCTGGCGCTGTGCGTGGCGGTGGTGTTCGTCACTTCGCGCCTGCAACATTCGCGCCTGGGCCGCGCTTGGGTGGCGATCCGCGAAGATGAAATCGCCGCGAAGGCGATGGGCATCAACACCCGCAACGTCAAACTGCTGGCGTTCTCGATGGGTGCGTCGTTCGGCGGCGTAGCGGGCGCCATGTTCGCCTCGTTCCAGGGCTTTGTGTCGCCGGAGTCGTTCTCGCTGACCGAATCGATCGTGGTGCTGGCGATGGTGGTGCTGGGCGGTATCGGCCACATCCCGGGCGTGATCCTTGGCGGGGCGCTGCTGGCGGCCCTGCCGGAAGTGCTGCGCCACGTGGTCGAGCCGCTGCAGGAGAAGCTTTTCGGGCACGTGCTGATCGAGGCGGAAGTGCTGCGCCAGCTGCTGTACGGCCTGGCGCTGGTGCTGACTATGCTGCTGCGGCCGGCCGGCTTGTGGCCCGCGCCCAAGCATGAAGACCGGCCGGATGGCGACTCCGACACCAAGAATCAATCGTCCGGCGTGATCGCGGCGTAAGGAACCCAGACATGAGTGAACAGGTAATTCTCCAGATCGCCGGCGTCAACAAGCGCTTCGGCGGCTTGCAGGCGCTGACCGATGTTGGCATCAAGATCATGAAAGGCCAGATTTACGGCCTGATCGGCCCCAATGGCGCCGGTAAGACGACATTCTTCAATGTGATTACCGGCCTGTACCAGCCAGACACCGGCACCTTTGAGCTGGCCGGCAAGCCGTATTCGCCGTCCGCCCCGCACGAGGTGGCCAAGGCTGGCATTGCCCGCACCTTCCAGAACATCCGCCTGTTCGGCGAGATGACGGCGCTGGAAAACGTCATGGTCGGTCGTCATGTGCGCTCCAAACAGGGGGTGTTCGGCGCCATCTTCCGCCACAAGGCGGCGCGCGACGAAGAGGCGGCGATCCGCCAGCGCGCGCAGGAGCTGCTGGATTTTGTCGGCATCGGCAAGTTTGCCAGCCGCACCTCGAAATTCCTGTCGTACGGCGATCAGCGCCGCCTGGAAATCGCCCGCGCGCTGGCGACCGATCCACAACTGCTGGCGCTGGACGAACCGGCGGCCGGCATGAACGCCACCGAGAAACTGGCATTACGCGAATTGTTGATCAAAATCAAAGAACAGGGCCGGACGGTGTTGCTGATTGAACACGATGTCAAGATGATGATGAGCTTGTGCGACCGCATGATGGTGCTGGAGTATGGCAAGCCGATTGCAGAAGGACTGCCGGCGGAGATACAAAGTAATCAGGCGGTGATTGACGCCTACCTGGGAGGATCGCATTAATGAGCGACAATGTTCTTAAAGTATCGGGACTGAAAGTCGCGTACGGCGGCATTAAAGCCGTCAAGGGTATCGATCTGGAAGTGAATAAAGGCGAGTTAATTGCTTTGATCGGCGCCAATGGCGCCGGTAAAACCACCACGCTGAAAGCGATTACCGGCACGCTGCCGCCGTGTAAAGTCGAAGGTACGATTACTTATCAGGGTGAATCGCTGAAAGGCAGTAAATCTTTTCATTTGGTTGAGAAGAAACTCGCAATGGTTCCGGAAGGCCGTGGTGTATTTACCCGGATGTCGATTCAAGAGAATCTGATGATGGGTGCCTATACTCGCAATGATAAGGCCGGGATTGAAGCGGATATTGCCAAGTGGTTTGACATATTCCCACGCCTGAAGGAACGTGCGCAGCAATTGGCGGGAACGTTATCGGGTGGCGAACAGCAAATGCTGGCAATGGCCCGTGCATTAATGTCGCATCCCCAGTTGCTGTTATTGGATGAGCCGTCGATGGGCTTGTCGCCGATTATGGTGGAAAAGATTTTCGAGGTGATACGCAATGTCTCGAAAGAGGGTATTACCGTGCTGCTGGTGGAACAGAATGCGAAACTCGCCCTGCAAGCGGCGCACCGTGGTTATGTCATGGAATCCGGCAATATCACCATGACCGGCAATGCCAAGGATATGTTGGACGATCCACGCGTCAAGGCCGCCTACCTGGGCGAATAAACGCGAAGCTGCAGCACCACTCCGGCACAAGCCGTACAGCACACGCTGTGCGGCTTTTTTATTGCCCAGTTCATGCCAAAAATTGGCGTGTATACGCCGTTTTCTGGCGTAGAGCGGACATAAAAAAAGCCCCGGATGAACCGGGGCTTCTTACGAGATAGATGGCACCCTACCGTGCCGTCTTATCTGTATTTATTTCTTAGGCGTTACTTTCGCGGCAGCAGCGTTGAATTGGCTCACGGCGGCATTCACATTGCTTTCCATCGATTCAACAGCTTGTTTGGCGGTTTTGGTGAACTGCTCGTAACCAGCGGTGGCATTGCCGATTGCCGATTTAAACAGTGCCACGGCATTTTCGCTGCCGGCTGGCGCGTTTTTGCTGACTTCATCCACCAGCGAAATCACTTTACGATTGGTTTCGGCGATTTGGTTTTCAGCGGCTTTGCTGAATTCAGCGCCCGTGGTGCTGGCGATGGTTGCCAGGTGACGGCCGTACGCCAGGGTTTTTTCTGCATTCGGCTGAGCTTGAGCAGTAGCCAGCGAGAAGAATTCTTGTGGATCTTTAGCAGCCAGCAATTGCTTGGTGGTGGCCGACGTTTCTTCCAGCGAAGCCTTGGCAGCGGTCAGATTCAAATCGACGAATTTCTCTACGCCTTCAAATGCTTTATTGGTCAGGGTCGAGAAGATTGCGAATTGCGCTTCGAAATTGGCTTTGGTCGCATTGGAAAATTGCTCAGGAATCGAAAACATTTGGTTCTCCAGAAAATAGTCGTTCATTAAAATAACTGCTTGTGTGTGTTTCTACCGTCGGTGAGAAACAGCCCAACTACGTTTCAGACCGAACAACAAATTGTGCAACGCAACAAACCCGATTTTACGACCTCCAGAAATTAAGTCAAGCGATTTTTTGTGCGTTGCATCAAAGAAGTTGAAGTTCATCTATTGAAAATATTTTCCTAAAGAACTATTCCTTAAGAATGAGGCAAACAGCGGCTTTCCGGTGGAAAAATTGCTGCCGTGTTAGACTCAGTCCGACCCGAATCGGCGCCACCTGCTGGCGCCGATTGCCTTTTAGTTCACAAGTTATTCCGATGCCCGATACGCCCCACGCCGCGCAAACTGCCCGGCAGGCCAGTTTTTGGTCGCCGTTGCCTCTGTTTTTCGTGCTGTTATGGAGCAGTGGCTTCATCGTTGCCAAGTTCGGCCTGCCTTACGCGCCGCCGCTAACGTTCCTGCTGTTGCGCTTTCTCGGCGTGCTGGCCTTCCTGGTGCCGGCCGTGCTGGTGCTGCGCGCACCTTGGCCGCATGGCAAGATCGGACACATCGCGCTGGCCGGGCTGCTGGTGCAGGCCGGCTACCTGATCGGTGTCTGGTGCGCCATCAAGCAGGGTATGCCGGCCGGTTTGTCGGCGTTGATCGTCGGCATGCAGCCGATCCTGACGGCGTTCGCGGCGCCGCTGATTGGTGAAAAAGTGCTGCCGCGCCAATGGTTGGGCTTGTTGTTTGGCCTCGGCGGGGTAGGGCTGGTGGTCGCTGCCAAGATCCAGCTGGTCGGACTTTCGGCGAATGCCATTTTGTTGTGCGTGCTTGCACTATTGAGTATCACCGCTGGCACGCTGTACCAGAAACATCACTGCCCGCAGTTCGACCTGCGGGTGGGCACGGTGATCCAGTTTGCCGCCTCATCGCTGGTGGTATTGCCCCTGGCGATGTACTTCGAAGGGCTTGGCCCGGATTTTGCTGCGGTTCAGTGGACACCGCGCTTCGTGGGAGCCTTACTGTGGTCGGTGCTGGGCTTGTCGATCGGCGCGATTTTCTTGCTGTTTGCGTTGATCCGCAGAAATGACGCCACCCACGTCACCAGTTTGATGTATCTGACGCCGCCGACCACCGCTATCATGGCATGGCTGATGTTTGGCGAAGCTTTTAATGCCCTCGGCATGGCTGGCATGGCGCTGGCGGTGACGGGCGTGATATTTGTAGTCAAGAAATCCAAGTGAGCGAGGAAGCATGATTTCAACTCCCGAGCAGCAGGCGGTCGACGCCGCGATCATGTCGCGCCGCTCCCTGCGCGCCTTTTTGCCGACGCCGGTCGCGCGCGAGGATATCGAGCAGATTTTGCAGGTGGCCGGCCGCGCGCCGTCGGGCACCAACACGCAGCCGTGGAAAGTCTATGTGTTGCAAGGCGAACGCAAACAGCAGTTGTCTTCGGCAATATTGGCCGCATATAGTGATCCAGAGCAGGCCAGTCAGCACAAGGAAGAGTACGCCTATTACCCGCAGGAATGGGTGTCGCCTTATATAGACCGCCGCCGCAAGGTTGGCTGGGATTTGTATTCGCTGCTGGGCCTGACTCGCGACAACAAAGCCGGCATGGCCGCCCAACATGCAAAGAATTACGATTTCTTCGGCGCCCCGGTTGGCCTGATCTTCACCATCGACCGCGTGATGGCGCAGGGGTCGTGGCTGGATTACGGCATGTTCCTGCAGAACATCATGGTCGCGGCCCGCGCGCGCGGCCTCGACACCTGCCCGCAAGCAGCTTTTACCCAGTATCACCGCATCATTGATGAGCAATTGCAGTTGCCGGAAAGCGAAACGGTAGTCTGCGGCATGTCGCTAGGTGTGGCGGATTTGAGCAAGATCGAAAACTCTTTGATTACTGAGCGGATGCCGCTCACAGAATTTGTTAAATTTGTCGAGTAGGACTAGCTTGTTTTTTCCGCTATTGCGCCAACACAACCATTGGTGCGATGAGTGTTAAATTTCCTTGCGCTGGCGCAGCGTTTTGCTACACTGCAACGGTCTTGGCTGATTTCTTTTTTGGGGATACGAATGATCAAACTCGCATTAAGCGCCCTTATTTCGCTGATGTTTGCTTCCGCAGCCATTACCGTGCAGGCAGCCGATGCCGGCAGCGCGCCCAATAAAAAGCTGGTGCTGAAGAAACGCCAACCGGTGCGGGTGGCCGCCGCCGATGCGAGCGACCGCATGGTCAAGCGCGTGATCAAGGTCAAGGGCAAGCGCAAGGTGGTGTATCAGCGCGTGCTGGCCGCCGCGCCGGCGGTGCCGACCATGGGCGATCTCGCCGGCCTGAGCCAGACGCACGATCCGCTGGACCTGAAGTCCAATGTGGCGCTGGTGCTGGACCAGGCCAACTCGGAAGTGCTGTTTGAAAAGAATTCCAACGTTGCCCTGCCGATCGCCTCCATCACCAAGATGATGACCGGCCTGATCGTGGTGGAAGCCAAGCAGGACATGGACGAGATCCTGACCGTCACCGACGAGGACGTGGACCGCGAAAAATTCAGCAGCTCGCGCCTGAAAGTCGGCACGCAGATGACGCGCGCCAATATGCTGCACATCGCGCTGATGAGTTCGGAAAACCGCGCCGCCTCGGCGCTGGGCCGCAACTATCCGGGCGGCCGTCCGGCGTTTGTCGAAGCGATGAACGCCAAGGCGCGTGAGCTGGGCATGAGCGACACCCATTACGTCGATTCCAACGGCTTGTCGAAAATGAATGTGGCCAGCGCGCGCGATCTGGCCAAGCTGGCGATGGCGGCCTATCAGCAGCCGATGCTGCGCCAGTTCTCCACCGATCCGAAAGCCACGGTGGAACTGAGCAACGGCCGGCCGATGCAGTTCGGCACCACCAACCATCTGGTGGCCAGCCCGGACTGGGCGATCGGCCTGCAGAAAACCGGTTTCATCAATGAAGCAGGGCGGTGCCTGATGATGCAGGCCGTCATCGAAGGCCGCTCGGTCATCATGGTATTCCTCGATTCCAAGGGCAAGCAGTCGCGGACGGCGGACGCCGGCCGCATGCGCAAATGGCTGGAAGCGCTGCGTCCGGCCAACCTGGTCGGCGGCGGCAGCAGCACCGGTGCTTATTCGACCGGCATGTAACCCAGCGTGACGGAGATCTGGCGCGCAGTCAGCACCAGATCTTCCAGCCAGTCTTCCTGCAGACGGTCGGCCGGCGCCGAGATCGACAGCCCGGCAATCAGTTTGCCGCTGTCGTCATAGATACCGGCGGCCATGCAACGCACCCCCAGCTCCAGTTCTTCATTGTCGCGAGAGTACCCGCGTGACTTCACCAGACCCAGTTCGCGCTCCAGCTTACCCAGATCGGTAATCGAATTCTTGTTGTGCCCGGCCAGCCCGGTGCGCGTGGCGTAGGCGCGGATGGCTTTCGGCTCGTCCACCGACAGGAACAGCTTGCCGGTCGAGGTCAGGTGCAGCGGGCCGCGGCCGCCGATGGCGCGCACCACCTGCATGCCCGAGCGCTCCGAGAAGGCGCGATCGATGTAGACGATCTCGTCGCCCTGGCGCACCGACAGGTTGATGGTCTGCTGGGTTTTTTTGTGCAGTGCACGCATAAAATCCAGCGCCGCTTCGCGCACCGATAGCCGGCTCTTGACCACATTGCCCAGTTCCAGCAGGCGCATGCCGAGCCGGTAGGTGCCCGGTTCGACCCGGTCGACAAAGCGGGTCACCACCATGTCGTTCAGGATGCGGTGAGCGGTGGACGGGTGTAGCCCCGAGACCTTGGACAATTCCTTGAGGCTGACGGGGTCGGGATACTTGGCCAGCGCATCGAGCAGCGCCACCATGCGTTCGATCACCTGGATGGTGGTCTTCTGCTCGGGAACGGATTCGATTTTCATGATGTGGTTGGTGCAATGCGGTAAGGGATACCTGATTTATACCATAATGTGGTAAAAGGTGCATAATATGCTATTCACAACGCACACTATTCCCCATGCAACCGATCAGCGAATTCAAGAGTAAAAGTGGTCTCAAACGTATCCACCAGGCGTTTTTCTATTCGCTCGATGGTTTCCGCTCGGCGTGGCGGAATGAACACGCTTTCCGCCAGGAGGTCAGCGTGTTCGTGGTCGGCACCATCATTGCCCTGCTGTTGCGCGTGTCGGCATTTGAAAAGCTGGTGCTGATCGGCGTGCTGATGCTGATCCTGATTGTCGAGCTAATCAATTCCTCGATCGAAGCGGTGGTGGACCGGGTCTCGCTGGAACGCCACCCCTTGTCCAAGAACGCCAAGGATTTTGGCAGCGCGGCCGTGTTGCTGACCTGTTTGCTGGCGATCGCCACCTGGGCGGTGGTGCTGTATAACCGGTTCATATGATTTTTCGGTATATAGAACTGATAAAAGCTTAGTTCTCATTTATAAGGCGCGGCAGTAATCTGGAGACCTTCACTACTAGGGGAATCAAATGCTGTCCAAAAAAATTATTGCCGCTGCTGTTCTCGCCATTTCCGCCGTCGCCCCAGCAATGGCAGCGGACATCTCGCTGTTGAATGTGTCGTATGACCCAACGCGCGAGCTGTACCAGGACGTCAACACCGCATTTGCCAAAGAGTGGAAAACCAAGACCGGCGACACCGTCAAGATCAAGCAATCGCACGGCGGTTCCGGCAAGCAGGGCCGCGCTGTGATCGACGGCCTGGAAGCCGACGTGGTCTCGCTGGCCCTGGCCTACGACATCGACGCCATCGCCGAACACAAGCTGCTGTCGCCGGACTGGCAGAAAAAGCTGCCGCACAACAGCACGCCGTACACCTCGACCATCGTGTTCCTGGTCCGCAAGGGCAATCCTAAGGGCATCAAGGACTGGGCCGACCTGGTCAAGCCAGGCGTATCGGTGATTACCCCGAATCCAAAAACCTCCGGCGGCGCCCGCTGGAATCACCTGGCCGCCTACGGCTACGCGCTGCGCCAGCCGGGCGGTAGCGAAGCCAGCGCCAAGGACTACCTGACCAAGCTGTATAAAAACGTGCCGGTGCTCGATTCCGGCGCGCGCGGCGCCACCACCACCTTCGTCGAGCGCGGCATCGGCGACGTGCTGATCGCCTGGGAAAACGAAGCGCTGCTGGCCGTGAAGGAACTGGGCCCGACCAAGTTCGACATCATCGCGCCATCGGTCTCGATCCTGGCGGAACCGCCAGTGGCCGTGGTCGATAAAGTGGTCGACAAGCGCGGCACCCGCAAGGTGGCGGAGGCTTACCTGAACTTCCTGTACACCGACGAAGCGCAGGACATCATCGCCAAGAACTACTACCGTCCCGCCACCGAGAAAGCCGCCAAGAAATACGCCGGCCAGTTCCCGAAAGTAAAGCTGTTCACCCTGGCTGATGTGGCCGGCGACTGGACCAAGGCGCAGAAGACCCACTTCGCCGACGGCGGCCTGTTCGACCAGATCTACCAGCCCAACAAGTAATCTGCGAGGTAAGCTAATGACCAGCGTCTTTGAACAGTTTCGCGTGCTGATCGCGCCCGGTCTGCATGACAGCGGAGCGGATCACTGGCAAAGCCGCTGGCAACGGCTGTTCCCCGCCTTCGAGCGGGTGCAGCAGGATGACTGGGAAGTGCCGGACCTGCCGCGCTGGTCGGCGCGGGTCGATCAGTTGCGTCAGCGTGACAACGATCCACGGCCGGTCTTGATCGTGGCCCACAGTTTCGGCGCGCTGGCCACCGTGCATAGCGTGGCGCGCCACGCCGACGGCGTAGCTGGCCTGCTGCTGGTGGCGCCGGCCGATCCCGACAAATTCAACGTGGCGGCCTTGCTGCCGCAGCAGGCGCTGGCCGTGCCGTCCATCATGGTCGGCAGCACCAACGATCCGTGGATGGCCGCCCCGCGCGCCGCCTTGTGGGCGCAGCGCTGGGACAGCCGCTTTATCAACGGTGGGCCGCTGGGGCATATCAACGCCGAGTCCGGTCTGGGCGATTGGCCGGAAGGCCTGGAAACCTTGTACTTCCTGGCCAGTCAGGTGCACAATGACGTGCTGTCAACGTGATGCTTTTTTCTATTCTGGAGACCAACTATGACTATCCGCCTGGGCGATACCGCGCCTGATTTCGAACAAGATTCTTCCATCGGCCCACTGAAGTTCCACGAGTGGGCTGGCAATTCGTGGGTGGTGCTGTTTTCGCATCCGGCCGACTTCACGCCGGTCTGCACCACCGAGCTGGGCCTGACTGCCAAGCTGAAGCCTGAATTCGACAAGCGCAATGTCAAAGCCATCGCGCTGTCGGTTGACCCGGCCGAGTCGCACAAGGCCTGGATCAAGGACATCGAAGAAACGCAGAAGACCGTGGTCGGTTTCCCGATCATCGCCGATGCGGACCGCAAGGTGTCGGGCCTGTATGACATGATCCACCCGGAAGCGTCGGCCACGGCCACCGTGCGTTCGCTGTTCGTGATCGATCCGAACAAGAAAGTGCGCCTGACCATCACCTATCCGATGAGCACCGGCCGTAACTTCGACGAAGTGCTGCGCGTGATCGATGCGCTGCAACTGACCGATGGCTACACCGTGGCCACGCCGGGCAACTGGAGAGATGGCGACGACGTCATCATTCCGCTGACTGTACAGGATCCGGAAGTACTGAAGCAGAAGTATCCAAAGGGCTTCACCGCCGAGCGTCCGTACCTGCGCGTGACTCCGCAACCAAATAAATAAGCGAGCAAATAAGCTTATTAGTTTTCCGTTGTTTGGATCTTTCCCCAGAGTAGGATAACCTTCGGGCTTACTTTGGGGAAATCGCATGGATGTGCAATTCGTCGTTTCAGGATTCGCAGTCGGCTTACTGGTCGGCATGACCGGTGTCGGCGGCGGTTCGCTGATGACGCCGCTGCTGACCTTGCTGTTCGGTGTCACGCCCGCCGTGGCGGTCGGTACCGACCTGGCGTTTGCCTCGCTGACCAAGGGCGTCGGCACCTTCACCCATAGAATGCGCGGCACCGTCCATTGGGACATTGTCCGCCGCCTGTGCATCGGCGCATTGCCGGCCGCCTTCTGCGCCAGCCTGGCGCTCAAGCACTTCGGCACCCTCAACAAGGAGATGGGCCAGATCATCCGCTACATGATCGCCAGCTCGGTGCTGCTGACCGTGATCGCGCTGCTGTTCAAACGCAAGATGCTGGCCTGGATCAACGCCCATCCCGAACGCCAGCTGCAAGGCCGCGCGCTGAGCACCGCCACCATCGTTTCCGGCGCCGTGCTGGGCACGTTGGTGACGATTTCCTCCATCGGCGCCGGCGCGATTGGGGCCACCTTGCTGGTGATGCTCTATCCGCGCCTGACCGCCGCCGAAGTGGCCGGCACCGACATCGCCTATGCGGTGCCGCTGACCGCCATCGCCGCCGTCGGGCATTGGTGGCTGGGCTCGATCAACTGGAGCTTGCTGCTGACCCTGCTGGTCGGTTCGCTGCCCGGCATCACCATCGGCGCCTACGCCGCGCGCGCGGTGCCGGAACGCCTGTTGCGGGGCTTGCTTGCGGTAACACTTGTTGCCGTGGCGGCAAAGCTCGTATATAGCTGAATCATCTAATCAAATGACTATTGCTTCGTTTGTATTATGAAGCAGAGGTGAGAACATGCAGCCCTTATAGAAGGTTTTGTAATAAGGGAGCATTCATGTCAGCTGTTCTTGCAGCATCCGAGGTCACCCCGCCAGTGGCCAAGCGGGGCGCACCATTCCGCGTGATGCCGGGATTCCGGCTCTCGCTGGGGTTCACCATTTTTTACCTGACGCTGATCGTCCTGATCCCGCTGTCTGCCGTATTCCTCAAAACGTTCACGCTGACCTGGGAATCGTTCTGGGCCACGGTGACCTCGGCGCGCGTGATGGCCTCGTACCGATTGACGTTCGGCGCCTCGCTGCTGGGCGCGTTCATCAACGTCATCTTCGGCGGCATCGTGGCCTGGGTGCTGGTGCGCTATGAATTTCCCGGCAAGCGCATTATCGACGCGCTGGTCGACCTGCCGTTCGCGCTGCCGACCGCCGTGGCCGGCATTACGCTGACCGCGCTGTATTCGGCCAACGGCTGGCTCGGCCAGGTGATCGAAGGCATGTGGGGCATCAAGGTGGCGTTCACGCCAATCGGCGTGGTGATCGCGCTGACCTTTATCGGCCTGCCGTTCGTGGTGCGCACCGTGCAACCGGTGCTGGAAGACGCCGAACGCGAACTGGAAGAAGCCGCCGCCAGCCTCGGCGCCAACGCCTGGCAGACCTTCTCGCGCGTGGTGTTCCCGACCATTATGCCGTCGCTGATGACTGGCTTCGCGCTGGCCTTCGCCCGCGCCACCGGCGAATACGGCTCGGTGATTTTCATCGCCGGCAATATGCCGATGGTGTCGGAAATCACGCCGTTGTTCATCATCACCAAGCTGGAGCAGTACGACTACGCCGGCGCCACCGCGATTGCGACGGTGATGCTGGTGGTGTCCTTCCTGATGCTGTTGGGGATCAATCTGCTGCAGGCCTGGGCACGCGGAAAGTCGGGGAAATAATCATGAGTGCTACGCCTGTCACTGCACCGCGTCGCGGCGAACTGCCGTCGGCGCCGAAGAGCCTGGAACCAGGCTGGGTGCGCGTCGTCCTGATCGCCGTTGCGCTGATCTTCCTGACCTTGTTCCTGTTCGTGCCGCTGGTCTCGGTATTCTACGAAGGCCTGAAAAAAGGCTGGGACGCCTATGTCGCCGCAATCATTGACGAGGACGCCATCTCGGCCATCAAGCTGACGCTGATCACCGCCGCCATCGCCGTACCGCTGAACCTGGTGTTCGGCGTGGCCGCCTCGTGGTGTATCGCCAAGTTCGAGTTCCGCGGCAAGAGCATTTTGCTGACCTTGATCGATCTGCCGTTCTCGGTGTCGCCGGTGATTTCCGGCCTGATCTACGTGCTGCTGTTCGGCGCGCAGGGCTACTTCGGGCCATGGCTGATGGACCACGACATCAAGATCCTGTTCGCGGTGCCGGGCATTGTGCTGGCCACCATCTTCGTCACCTTCCCGTTCGTGGCGCGCGAGCTGATCCCGCTGATGCAGGCGCAGGGCAGCGAAGAAGAAGAGGCCGCCATCGTGCTGGGCGCGTCGGGCTGGGACACCTTCCGCCGCGTGACGCTGCCGAATATCAAGTGGGGCCTGCTGTACGGCGTGATCTTGTGTAACGCCCGCGCCATGGGCGAGTTCGGCGCGGTGTCGGTGGTGTCCGGTCACATCCGTGGCGAGACCAACACCATGCCGCTGCAAGTGGAGATTCTCTACAACGAATACAACTTTGCCGCCGCCTTTGCCGTGGCGTCGCTGCTGGCGCTGCTGGCCCTGGTGACGCTGGTAGTGAAAACCTTTATCGCCTGGCGCCTGAACGAATCCGTCGCTGACGACGCCCGCCTTTCGGAGTAATACCATGACGATCCAAGTTAAAAACATCAACAAGCGTTTCGGCGATTTTGTCGCCCTCAACAACGTGTCGCTGGATTTCCCGCAAGGCGAGCTGACCGCGCTGCTCGGTCCGTCAGGCTGCGGCAAGACCACGCTGCTGCGCTGTATCGCCGGCCTCGAACATCCGGACTCGGGCCAGGTATTGCTGGAAGGGCAGGACGCCTCCCGCAGCCATGTGCGCGAGCGCCAGGTCGGCTTCGTGTTCCAGCATTACGCGCTGTTCAAGCACATGACCGTGTTTGAAAACGTCGCCTTCGGCCTGCGCGTCAAACCGCGCAGCGAACGCCCATCGGAAGACCAGATCCGCCGCAAGGTCAAAGACCTGCTGGAACTGGTGCAGCTGGACTGGCTGGCCGACCGCTATCCGCCGCAACTGTCGGGCGGCCAGCGTCAGCGTATCGCCCTGGCGCGCGCGCTGGCGGTGGAACCGCGCGTGCTGTTGCTGGACGAACCGTTCGGCGCACTGGACGCCAAGGTGCGCAAGGAATTGCGCCGCTGGCTGCGCCGCCTGCACGACGAGCTGCACGTCACGTCCATCTTCGTCACCCACGACCAGGAGGAGGCGCTGGAAGTGGCCGACCAGGTGGTGCTGATGAACAAGGGTAACGTCGAACAGATCGGCGCGCCGGACGAGGTCTACAACCATCCGGCCTCGCCCTTCGTCTATGGCTTCCTCGGCAATGTGAACGTATTCCACGGCCGCGTGCAGGACGGCATCCTCGCCAGCGGCGACGCCAGCTTTACCGTGCCGGGCGAAGGCGGCGCAGCCGGCAAGGGCACCGCCTACGTCCGTCCGCACGAGCTGGAAGTGGACCGCTACACGCCGGGCGCCGAAGGCATCGTGGTCAAGCTGCGCCGCGCGCATGCGATCGGCCCGCTGGCCCAGCTGGACCTGGAGCGCGACGATACCAACGAATTGATTGAAGCCGTGATTCCGAATGAGCGCTTCAGCGCCCTGGGCCTGAAAGAAGGCGAAACGTTAGTTGTACGTCCCAAGCGCCTGCGGGTGTTCGTGGACGAAGGAGCATCCATATGAATTTTCAACAGCTGCGGTCCATCCGCGAAGCAGCCCGTCGTGGCTACAACCTGACCGAAGTGGCGAATGCCCTGTTCACCTCGCAGCCTGGCGTGTCGCGCCAGATCCGCGAGCTGGAAGACGAACTGGGCGTCGTGATTTTCGAGCGTAACGGCAAGCGCCTGACCGGCATGACCGAGCCGGGCAAAGGCATCCTGAAGATCATCGACCGCCTGCTGATCGAGGCCGAGAATCTGCAACAGGCCAGCCTGGAATATACCGGCCAGCAAAGCGGCACGCTGAGCGTGGCGGCCACCCATACGCAGGCGCGCTATGCGCTGCCGAAAGTGGTGCAGAGTTTCCGCACCGCCTATCCGGACGTGCGCATCGCCTTGCAGCAGAGCGCGCCCGAGCACATCGCCGAATGGATCTTGTCCGGCAAGACCGACATCGGCATCGCCACCGAAGGCCTGTCGCAGTTCCCGGACCTGGTGTCGTTTCCGTGCTACCGCTGGAGCCATTTGATCGTGGTGCCGGACGGCCATCCGCTGCTGTCGCGCTCGCCGATCAGGCTGGAAGACTTGGCCGAGTTCCCGCTGATTACCTATGACGTCGGCTTTACCGGCCGCGGCCATATCGATGCGGCGTTCGCGCAGGCCGGCGTCAAGCCGGACATCGTGCTGACCGCGATGGACTCGGACGTGATCAAGCAGTACGTGTCGCTGGGCCTGGGCGTCGGCATCGTCGCCTCGATGGCGTTCGACCACGGCCGCGACAAGGGCATGCGCGCTGTGGAAGCCTCGCACCTGTTCGCGCAGAACACCACGCGGCTTGCAGTCCGCAAGGGGGCATACCTGCGCTCGTATGCCTACCACTTCATCCAGGAATTCGCGCCGGACCTGACCCGCGCCGATATCGACGCCGCCCTCAACGGCGGCGATCTGGCCTGATCAGTTGCTGCCGCCGCATCAGTTGTGGCGGCAGCAAAACAGTTATTGAATTTTTTGTATTTTAATATCGAAATGACCATATACTGAATCCCTGCAACCAACTTTGGGAGCGCACATGGGTATCGGTAATTGGAAAATCGGCTACCGCCTGGCGGCCGGTCTGGGCATGGCCATCCTCTTCATGATCGGGATCGCCGTCGAAGGCATCAGCAATCTTGGCAAGCTCAATAGCAACACCAAGGATCTCGCGGTCGATAAGGTTCCCAAGGTCATACTGGCTTACGAAACGATAGGCGGTTTGAACGATGTGGCGCGCGCGATGCGCAACGCCATGCTGTCGACCGATCCGGCGGTGGTCAGGGCCGAACTGGAGCGCGTGGAGAAACGGCGCGTGGAAAACGGCGAGCGGCTCGACAAGCTGGGCAAGCTGATCGCCGACGATGAAGATCCACAAAGCAAAGTCAAGCTGCAAGCGGTGCTCGATGCGCGGGAAAAATACGCGGTGGTGCAGAGCGCGTTCCTGAAGATGTCCAGCGATCAGGGCCAGCGCGACGAATCGGTCAAATATCTGCTGACCACGGTGCGCAAGGAACAGACCGCCTATCTGAATGCCTTGACCGACATGGTCAAGTTTCAGATTGCCGCCGTGGAGGAGACCAGCGCCGTGGCGGAGCGCTCCTACGCCAGTTCGCGCACCACGATGATTGTGCTGACGCTGGTGGCGGCCGCGCTGGCGGCGTGGGTGCTGTATGTGATCACGCGCAGCATCACGCAGCCGCTCAACCGCGCGGTGGGCATGGCGCAGGCGGTGGCCGGCGGCGATCTGACCATGCGCATGGAATGCCACACCACCGATGAAACCGGCCAGCTGTTGCGCGCGCTGATCGACATGAACGACGCGCTGGCGCGCACGGTGGGGCAGGTGCGATCAGGTACGGACACGATTGCCACGGCGTCGAATGAAATCGCCAGCGGCAACCTGGACCTGTCGTCACGCACCGAGCAGCAGGCGTCCAGCCTGGAGGAAACGGCGTCGTCAATGGAAGAGCTGACCTCGACCGTGTCACAGAACGCCGAAAACGCGCGCCAGGCGACCAGGCTGGTGGTGACCGCCAGCGACTACGCCACCCAGGGCGGCCAGGTGGTCGGCCAGGTGGTGACCACGATGGGCGCGATCAAGGAAAGTTCCAGCAAGATCGTCGACATCATCAGCGTGATTGACGGCATTGCGTTCCAGACCAATATCCTGGCGTTGAACGCGGCCGTGGAGGCGGCGCGCGCCGGCGAACAGGGGCGGGGCTTTGCGGTGGTGGCGTCGGAAGTGCGCAACCTGGCGCAGCGGTCGGCCTCGGCGGCCAAGGAGATCAAGGAGCTGATCGGACGGTCGGTGGAGACGGTAGACGCCGGCGCGGCGCTGGTCAGCCAGGCTGGGGCGACCATGCAGGGTATTGTGCAGTCGGTGCAGCAGGTGGCGGCGATCATGCACCAGATCAGCGCCGCCAGCAGCGAGCAGAGCACCGGGATCGAGCAGGTGAATCAGGCGATTGTGTCGATTGACGATGTGACGCAGCAGAACGCGGCGCTGGTGGAACAGGCCGCCGCCGCCGCGCAAAGCATGCGCGACCAGGCGGACCTGTTGGCGCAGGCGGTGAGCGTGTTCAAGCTGGCGGGGACCCCGCCGCCAGCAAAACCGTGCGTGAATCGGCTGGCGGTGGCGTGAGCCGTAACGCTAAACCCGGGCACATCGGGGTCTGACCCGGCACGGGTCAGACCCCAGCTCGCCGCCGTGCGGGTTACCAGGTGTAGCTGGCCTTGGCGTAGTAGTAGCGGCCGTTGAAGCCGTTCGGCGCCCAGCCGCTGTACGGGTAGATGCCGTTGGTGTTGAGGTTGCCCGCCGACGTTACCTGGTCCGGGTAGCGGTTGGTGGCGTTATCCACGCCGGCCGTCAGGCGCCAGTTCTTGCCCAGCTTGACGTTGCCCGACAGGTCCAGCGTCCATTGCGGATCGTAGGTCTGGTCCAGCGTGGCATTATTCTGCGGCACCGTGAAGCTGCCGTAGCGGTTGACCACCGCGCGCAGGCCCCAGTTGCTGATGGCCCAGTCGGTGGTCAGGCTCAGCTTGTCTTTCGGCGAACCGACGGTCAGGCGGTTGACGGTCTGGCGGTCGATCAGCGTCAGGCCGTTGGCGGTCAGGATCGCCGGGTTGGCCTTGATGCCTTCCACATCCGTCTTGTTGTGGTTGTACGCGCCGGTGAAGTCGAAGCGGCCGTAGTCACGCGTGTCCCAGCGGTAGGTGCTCAGTACATCGACGCCGGTGGTACGGGTGTCGATGGCGTTGGTGAAGTAGCGGCCGGCGCCGACCAGGATGCCTTGCGTGGCCAGCGCATTCTTCAGCGTCTGGTTCAGCGTCATATTGGCCGACAGCGCGACGCGGTCGTCGATATTGATGCGGTAGGCGTCCACCGTGGTAGTCCAGTTGCGGCTCGGCTGCACTACCAGGCCGAGGCTGTAGTTGCGGGCTTTCTCGGCCTTCAGCGGAGTCGCGCCGAGCGCCGTGGCGGCGGCGCTGCCGACCGCGAAGGTACCGGTTTCAATCGGCGTATTGACGCCATTGACCACCGAGAAGTTGGTGGTGGTGATGGTGTAGAACTGCTGCGCCAGTGACGGCGCGCGGAAGCCCGACGAAGCGGTGGCGCGCAGCGACACGATCTCGTTGAAGGCGTAGCGGGCCGAGCCCTTGGCCGAGGTGGTGTTGCCGAAATCGCTGTAGCGTTCGTGACGCAGCGCGGCGGAGGCCGAGAACTGCTTGGTGATTTCCGCTTCGACGTTGGCGTAGATCGATTTGTTGTTGCGGCTGTTGCTGCCGGCATTGACCGGGCGGAAGCCGGAGAAGCCTTGCGCGCCGGTGCCGCTGTACGAGGCCACATCGCCGGCGCCGATTTCATAGGTTTCCTTGCGGTACTCGGTGCCCAGCGCCACGGTGACCGGGCCGCTGAAGGCTTCGACCGGGAAGTCCTTGGCGACGTCGAAGTTGAGCACGGTTTCCGAGTTCTTCAGGCGGCCGGCATAGAAATGGGTCGGGCTGTTGGCGCCGAGGTCCTGGTTGACGGTGTTGTCCAGGTTCAGCTTGAATTCGTTCTCGCCGTAATTAACGCTCAGGTCCCAGCGCCAGCCGGTGTTTTCGCCGCGCACGCCGGTTACCAGCGCGGTGTCGGTCGAGCGGCTGTTTTCCAGCGGCAGGAAGCCCTGCGGGAACAGCGGCGAGCGCAGCGCAGTGCCGTTGAAGGCGGTGCGCCAGGTGGCGGCCGCCGAGGTGTCGCGCTGGCCGTAATTGGCGAAGGCGTACCAGTCGATATCGTCGTTGACGCGGTATTCGCTGTTGAGGAACAGCGAGGCCGGCTTGGTGTCCGGATCGCCGAAGCGCTGCGTGACCTTGCCGTACAGCGGCTCGGCGGGATTGCGGAAATCGGCGCCGGCGCGGTTGGTCGGATCGCGGTCGGCGGCATCGACTGCCAGACGTACCCAGCCGTTTTCGCCCAGCGCCAGGCCGCCCGAAGCGCGCACCGAGCGCTGGCGGCCGTCACGTTTCTGGTACTCGCCAAAGCCGATTTCGGCTTCGCCGCCGCTGGCGCCTTTTTTCAGGATGATGTTGATCACGCCGGCAATCGCGTCGGAGCCATACTGGGCGGCGGCGCCGTCACGCAGCACCTCGATGTGGTCGATGGCCGACAGCGGAATTGCATTCAGGTCGACCGGCGCCGAGCCGCGGCCCTGGGTGCCGTTGACGTTGACCACTGCCGACGTATGGCGGCGCTTGCCGTTGACCAGCACCAGTACCTGGTCCGGCGACAGGCCGCGCAATTGCGCCGGACGCACGGCGTCGGAGGCGTCGGCGCCGGATGGGCGCGGGAAATTCAGCGACGGCAGCACGCGTCCCAGCACGGTGGCCAGCTCGGTCGAGCCGCTGGCTTGCAGTTCCTTGGCGCCGATGATGTCGATTGGCGATTCGGAGTCGACGGTGCGGCGGTTCTTGGCGTAGGTGCCGGTGACGACGACGGACTGCAATTCGCCGTCCGTTACGCTGCTTTCCTGCGCCTCCACGGCAAAAGTAGTCACCATCAGCCCGCCCAACAACAGGGCGCGAGGCAGCGGGGCAAGAGCGAAGCGGGGAGCGGTGCGGCGGTTCTGCATGGTGAGGTTCTTTCTCAAGTGGCATTAATACGTAAATCTTATATGCCACGTCCCCTAAAGCACACTACTCGTTAGCAATTAACATATGTGAATTTTGAATATTGTTGTTACGGCGCCCGGATTTACTGGCCAGGATTGGTGATCTCGGCGTGGATCTGGTCGATTTGCCTGATGACGTCCAGCGGCAACACAATGCTGTAGGCGTCGATATTGGCCTGCAATTGTGCCAGGCTGGTGGCGCCGATGATGGTCGAGGCCACGAACCAGCGCGAGTAGCACCACGCCAGCGCCAGTTGCGCCGGCGTCAGGCCGTGCTCGCGCGCCAGCTGGACGTAGCGCCGTGCCGCTTCCACGGTTGCCGGCCGTACGTAGCGCGGACTCCAGTTGGCCGGGAAGATGGTCAGGCGGCCGTGCGCGGCCGGATCGTCGAGGTATTTGCCGGTCAGTTGGCCGAAGGCCAGCGGGCTGTACGCCAGCAGGCTGACGTTCTCGCGGTAGCAGGTCTCGTCCAGCAGGCTGGTTTCGTAGTGGCGCGCGGTCAGGTTGTACAGGTTCTGGATGGTGGCGATGCGCGGCAGACCGTTCATCTCGGACTGCTTGATGAATTCGCTCACGCCCCAGCACGATTCGTTGGAGACGCCGATCGCGCCGATCTTGCCTTCCTTGACCAGATCGCCCAGCGCGGCCAGCGTTTCTTCAATCGCGACGGCGGCGCGTTCCTGCCTGGGGTTGAAGACGTTGTTGCCGAAGATGGGCACGTTGCGGCTCGGCCAGTGCAATTGGTATAAATCGATATGCTCGATTTGCAGCCGCTTCAGGCTGGTCTCCACCGCCGCCTTCAGGTTGGCGGCGTCGAAGTTGCGCGCACGGCCGCCGCGCAGCCACGTGATGCTGGCGTTCGGCCCGGCCGCCTTGGTGGCGATCACCAGCTGGTCGCGCCGGCCGCTTTTCTTCAGCCAGCTGCCGATGTAGCGCTCGGTCGCGCCCTGGGTTTCGGCGCGCGTCATCACCGGGTACATTTCCGCCGTGTCGATGAAGTTGATGCCGCGCTCGATCGCGTAATCAAGCTGACTGTGCGCTTCCGCTTCGGTGTTCTGCTCGCCCCAGGTCATGGTGCCGAGGCAGATTTTGCTGACGTTGAGGTGGCTGTTGCCCAGTTGTACCTTGTCCATGCCGAGCTCCGGGTTAGTGGCCGCGCAAGGCGTCGGCGCAATCCTTGATCAGCGCCGGGCCGGCGTAGATCAGTCCGCTGTACAGCTGCACCAGCTGCGCGCCGCATTCCATCTTCATGCGCGCGTCCAGTCCCTGCATGATGCCGCCGACGCCGATGATCGGCAGCGCATCGCCCAGCTCGGCCTTCAGCAAGCGGATCACGGTGTTGGAGAACTGGAATACCGGCGCGCCGGACAGGCCGCCCGCTTCGGCGCCATGCAGCATGCCGGTGACGGCGTCGCGATTCAGCGTGGTGTTGGTGGCGATGACGCCGTCGATCTTGTGGCGCAGCAGCGCGTCGGCGATGTTCTTGACCTGGTCGCCGTCCATGTCCGGCGCAATTTTTAGCGCCAGCGGCACGTAGCGCTTATGCTGGTCGGCCAGGCGCAGCTGCGCTTCTTTTAGCGTGCTGAGCAGGCCATCCAGTTCCGAGCCGCCTTGCAGCTGGCGCAGGTTCTTGGTGTTCGGCGACGAAATGTTGACGGTGACGTAGCTGGCGTAGTGATAGACTTTTTCCAGGCAGTGCAGGTAGTCGTCGGTGGCGCGCTCGATCGGCGTGTCGGCGTTCTTGCCGATGTTCAGGCCCAGCACGCCTTCCTTGTTCTGGTAGAAGCGCGAGGCCTGCACATTGGCCACAAAGGCGTCGACGCCGCCGTTGTTAAAGCCCATGCGGTTGATGATGGCGTGCGCTTCCGGCAGGCGGAACATGCGCGGCTTGGGGTTGCCCGGCTGTGCGCGCGGCGTCACGGTGCCCACCTCGATCGAACCGAAACCGAGGTCGGCCAGCGCGTCGATGTAGGCGCCGTCCTTGTCCAGGCCGGCGGCGAGGCCGACCGGGTTCTTGAAGGTAATCCCCATCACGGTGCGCGGATCGGCCTTGGGCTGCTGCGATACCAGCAGCTTGGTCAGGCCCAGCGCGGCGGCGCGTTTCAGTGCGGGAAGGGTGAAGTGGTGGGCGGCTTCGGCGTCCATCGAGAACAGCAGCGGACGGGCCAGGGAATACAGGAATTTGTTGGACATGGGGCGCTCAGGTTGTGGATCGCCCGTATTTTATCAGGCGTCCAGCACGCCCCACACGCCTTTCACCCGCGCTTCCAGCGGTTTGAAGTTGGTTTTATAGGACATCTTCGGGCTTTCCTTGATCCAGTAGCCAAGGTAGACGTACGGCAGCTTGAGCTCGCGCGCCTGCTCGATTTGCCACAGCACGTTGAAGGTGCCGTAGGACGCGCCTTCCATATCCGGATCGAAGAAGGTGTACACCGACGACAGGCCGTCCGACAGCACGTCGATGATGCTGACCATGCGCAGCGTGCCGCCCGGTTCGCGGAATTCCACCAGCCGCGTGTTGACGCGGCTTTGCAGCAGGAACTGCGCGTACTGGTCGCGGCTGTCCTGGTCCATGCCGCCGCCGGCGTGGCGCCGGCTCTGGTAGCGCAGGTAGAGGTCGTAATGCTCGTCGGAGAACGACAGCGTGGCGACGCCGGCGATCAGCTCGGCGTGCTTCATCCAGGCGCGGCGCTGGGTGCGGTTGGGACGGAACGCGTCGGTCACCACGCGCACCGGGATGCAGGCCTGGCAGCCGTCGCAATATGGACGATAAGTAAAGATGCCGCTGCGGCGGAAGCCGTTCTTCACCAGTTCCGAGTAGACATCCGCATTGATCAGGTGCGACGGCGTCGCCACCTGCGAGCGCGCCTGGCGCGCGTCGAGGTAGCTGCAAGGGTAGGGCGCCGTCGTGTAAAACTGCAGCGTCGCGAAAGGCAGGTCGTTCAGGTGCGTCATGCACGTCCTATCGAGCGGTGGTGGAGTCTGTGGCTAGCTTAACACCGTCCGGGCCCAGAGGTGCAATGGGTGCCCATTCGGTGATCTGCGGCAAGTCGATACTGTTGCGCAGATGCGCCAGGAATTGGGATCGTGCAATCGGCGCCGCGCCCAGCGAGGCCAGGTGGCCGGTCTCCTGTTGACAATCGATCATCGCCACGCCATGGGCGTGCAGGAAGCGCACCAGGTAGGCCAAGGCGATCTTGGAGGCGTCGGTGACGCGTGCGAACATCGATTCGCCATAAAACATGCGGCCCAGGCAGACGCCGTAGGCGCCGCCGACCAGTTCGCCATCAAGCCAGACTTCGGCCGAGTGCGCGTGGCCCATGCGGTGCAGGCCGCTGTAGCCGGCGATGATTTCTTCCGAGATCCAGGTGCCGGGGCCGTCGCGGCGCGGGGCGGCGCAGTTGCGCATTACCTGCTCGAAGGCGCTGTCGAAGCGGATCTGCCAGCGACCGTCTTCCTGGCGGCTGCGCTCGACCCTGCGCAGGGTTTTCTTCAGCGAGTCGGAAATGCGGAACTGCGCGGTGTGCAGCACCATGCGCGGATCGGTGCTCCACCACAGGATGGGCTGGCCTTCCGAGAACCACGGGAAGATGCCGTGCCGGTAGGCCATCAGCAAACGCTGCGGCGACAGGTCGGCGCCGGCCGCCAGCAGGCCGGGCGCGTCAGTGGTCAGCGCTTGGCTAACGTCGGGGAAAGGCGTGTCGGTGTCGAGCCAGGGAATCATGCGGCCGCGTCAGGTTGGCTGGTCGTCGGAGCGCATCGCGCGCGTGATGTCCTGGGTGTGAAAACCGTAGCCGCCGCCTTCGCGGATCTTGACGCGGTCGGCGAAGAACAGTTCCAGCGTGGTGTGGATGGTGGGGAAGGCCAGGTCGTCCCACGGAATCTCGCTTTCCGCAAACAGCCGCACGTCCAGGCTTTCCTCGCCGGGGGCGAAGTCGAGGTCCAGCAGTTCGGCCAGGTAGAACATATGTACCTGGTGCACGCGCGCCACGTTGAGCAAGCTGAACAACTTACCCAGCTTGATATTGGCGCCCGCTTCTTCCTCGGTTTCGCGGATGGCGGCCTCGCCGGTGGTCTCATTGTTTTCCATGAAGCCGGCCGGCAGCGTCCAGTAGCCATGGCGCGGCTCGATGGCGCGCTTGCACAGCAACACCTTCAGTTCGCCGTCGCGTTCCCAGACCGGGATCGAGCCCAGCACCATTTTCGGATTCTGGTAATGGATGGTGGCGCACTGGCTGCAGACATAACGGGGACGGTTATCGCCAGCCGGGATGCTGAGGCTGACAGGGGAAGCGCATTCGGAACAAAATTTCATAAACTAGTCGTGAGGTCGGTTTATGCTTACTTTACACCGATTGCCAGCGCTACGGCATGCCCGCTACGCACGCGGCTCAGCATTTATTCGATCTATCGTGCCGGATTCAAGGATTAATATTGCCTAATCACCTGATCTGCCCTATAATACATGCATACAGACGCGGGGTGGAGCAGTCTGGCAGCTCGTCGGGCTCATAACCCGAAGGTCACAGGTTCAAATCCTGTCCCCGCAACCAAATTCAAAAGCCGTTGATACCGTTAAGGTTCAACGGCTTTTTCGTTTTCGCCCGGGAAAAAATCTTCGTCAAAGATTTGCTGTTGCGAGAAAGGACATTTCCTGGGGAAGGTGGATGGCGGCAAGCGCGTTTCCAGCGCGGCCTCTCGCACCGCGCGGGGATACGCGTCCATGATGTATTCGTCCAGCACTGGCGCCAGACTGGGCATCTGCTTGAGTATCCTGTCGATCTTCATGCGGTGGTTGTGGATGGTGTGGATCCAGCTTTTACTGATGCGTTGCGGCTGGTACTGGTATTTCAACAGATGGCTAAGCAAGCCCACCATGCGGTGCGCCACCTGACGTTTGTCTTTTCGCACTTGGTATCCCAGTTCTGAAATGATGTTTTCCAGATCCAGCTGATCGAATTTGCCGGCGCGCAGCAGGGCGATCTGGGTTTCGGTCCAGATCAGGGCGTCGGTTTCGTAGAGGTTGTTGAGATGATCGTCCATAAGACACCATCGTAGAACGGGGAGTGTGCTTACACTTTATGTCGTATCAAACCGGTCCGCAAGCGGCCAGGGCCTGGCGGATGTAGGCGATGGTGTCCTGGCTGACCCAGGTGCCTTTCAGCAGCTCCGGCTCGGTTTCGTGGGCGTGGCGGATTTTTGCTTGCGTCTGCGGATCGCTGCCGGCGCGCGCGTGGAACAGGCGCATCCACTCTTGCGCCAGCGCTTGCGACGACGGCGCTTCCGGCAGCACACCTTGCTCCATCTGCTTGTGCACCTCGATGAAGAGCAGTATCCACTCTTGCTGATACTTGCGGCTGTTCTCGCGCAGGTAGCGCATCTCGTCGTCGTTCAGATATTTCGCGTACAGCGCCATCTTGCGGGCGTTGAAGGCGGCGCCAATGTAGTGCTGCATCGCTTCGGTAATCGGCGAACGCCGGCCTTCCGTGCGCTCCTGCTGCAGCAACTGCGTCATGCGATGCGCGAAGGCGGGATTGGTGGCGGTGTCGTGCTCCAGCGTCTCCATCCAGCGCTGCGACAAGGCGCTGGCTTCTTCGCTGTCGGTGGCGACGCCGCGTTCCATCAGCGATTGCAGCTCGCTCACCATCCCGCGCCATTTGGCGTTGCGGCGCGCGCTCTGCTGCCAGAACGGCAGGCGGCGCAACTCCTCCGGCGTGAAGTATTGTTCGTACAGCTTCATGTGCTCCAGCGCGCCGAGCCAGTCTTCCAGTGCCGGCGCTTCCTCACTCGGCATCTGCCGCTGCAGCAGGCTGAGTTGGTCGCGCAGCGTGCTGGCCTGCTTGATCTGCTGGTCCAGCGCAGCGATCTGCTGCGCGACGATGTCGGCAAACTGCGCGTCCGGACTGGCGAGGAAGGTGCCGATGTCCGCCAGCGACATGCCGAATTTGCGCAGCGCCTGGATCTTGTGAAGGCGTTCGACGTCGTCGCGGTTGTAGAGCCGATAGCCGGAATCGGCGCGCGCCGATGGCGTCAGCAGTCCGATGCTGTCGTAGTGGTGCAGCGCGCGCACCGTGAGGCCGGAGCGCGCGGCCAGTTCGCCGATTTTCAGTACGGTTTTTTCCATGCCCCGTAGTTTAAACCGTGGCGCGGATCAGGCGGAAAATTCCGCTCAGGCGAGGACCATACAGCGTACTCAATTTCTCCGCGCCGAAATTCTCGACGTGACGATAGCCGTGGTGGCGCAGCATGTGTTCCAGCAGTGGCGGTTCGAAGCTGCTCTGCAAAGGTTCGCCTTGCGCCGCCAGCGCGGCGGTGACGAAGTCCAGGCCCGCGCGCTCGTTGTCGTTGAGGTGCCGGCGGTGCACGCTGTAGTCGAACACGATGCTGCTGCCGGGCGCGCAGTCGGCGATGTCGCGCAAGGTGCGCATGACTTCATCCGGCTGCAAATACATGCTGACGCCCAGCCATGAGAAGCACGCCGGCTGCGCGGCGTCGAAGCCTTGCTGTTGCAGGTCTTCCAGCAGGCTGCCGTCGGTGAAGTCGTTGGCGACGTAGCGCACGTTGGCCGGTTCGCTGATATCGGCGGCGCGCAGGCAGTCGCGCTTCCAATGCTGCATGGCTGGCAGGTCGACTTCATAAATGTGCGCGGTGTGCTCGGCACGGTAGGCGTAGGTGTCAAGACCCGCGCCGAGGATGACGTATTGCTGCACGCCGCGCGCTTGCGCTGCCAGCCAGCTGTCTTCCGCCAGCCGGGCGCGCACCGCCATCGTGGCGCGCATGGCGGCGGCCAATGGATGCTGCTGGCGTTGGGCGTCGGCGCGCAGTTCCGCTTCGCGTTCTACGCCGAGCAGGCGCACGGCCAGCGGGTCGTTCAGGATCAGTGGCTGGTCGTACAACTGGTGGGCGGCGCGGGCGGTGGCGGTCATCCAGGCGCTGGGTTTCTGCATTGTGCTCTCCTAGTGGTTGATGAGAAGAGCGTAAAGCCTGACGTTACGTGAGGCTCAAGCGGAATTTAGTCGCGCGGATGCAGACTGGCCCACAGATGGGCGGCGGCCATGGTGCGGTGGGGGCTGTAGCGGGCGAGGATTTCTTCGGTGCGTTTGATGTCCGGCTTGACGTCTTCGCCGAGCAGCGCTTGCAGCGCGGCGCGCACGGCGACATCGCCATGCAGCGAGCAATCGGCGTGGCCGTAGCCGCGCAGCAGGCCGTAGTTGACGGTCCACGGGCCGATGCCTTTGACGGCCAGTAGTGCGGCGGAGATCTGGTCGATGCTGTTGTCGTCCGCCGGCGCCAGTCGCAGTTCGCCGTTGGTGATCAGCGCGGCCAGACGCAGTATGGTTTCGGCCTTGGCGCGCGAGAATTTGCGGCTGGTGAGGTCTTCCAGCGTCAGTGCGGCGGCGCGGTGGGCGTCGGGATAGCACCACAAGCCGCTGCTGTGCTGACGGCCGGCCAGCAGTATGAAAGTGCGGCGTAGCGCGATCGCAAACGACAGGTTGATCTGCTGGCCGATGATGGCCCATGTCAGCGCTTCGAACACGGTGGCCGATTGTACGATGCGCAGGCCGGGCTGCTTGCGCGCCAGCGCGGCAAACAATTTGTCCTTTTTGACGAAGGCGCAGAACGGCGCGGGATCGATGCGCAGGCCGAGGATATTCAGCACGGCGTCGCGCGCCTGCTGCTGCGCTGCTGCGGTCAGTTTGGCGTCCGCATGCACCGTCACGTGGGCGGCGGAGGGCGACAGCGCGACGTCCAGCACCACCGGCACGTCGTCCAGCAGCACGCCTTTGCGAAACCGTTCGGCACTGACGTCTTCGGCGACGCTTTCGATGTCGCGGCGGTGGAAGGCCAGCACGTCGTCGGCGCGGTAGTCGTCCGGCAGCGGCAGCGTGTAGGGCTTCATGCGGCGCGCGGTTTGAGGCGGAAGCTCGGACGGAATCCCGTCACCAGCGCGGTGCCGGTGATGACGATGGCGGCGCCGGCAAAGGTGTACCAGCCGACCGTCTCGCCGAGGAACATCACGCCCCACAGGATGCCGAACAAAGGACTGAGGAAGGTCACTGTCAACGCCGACGATGGGCCGACGTCCTGGATCAGGCGGAAGTAGATCAGGTAAGCCACGCCGCTGCACAGCACCGCCAGCGCAATCACTGCGCTCATGATGCCGATGGTCGGCTCGGCCGGCGGCGGGAAGAACGGCACCACCGGCAGCACCAGCAGCGCCGAGGCCCACATCGAGCCATGCGCGTTGGCGAACGGTTCGACCGCCTTGGCCTGCTTGGCGTAGTTGCTGGCGATGCCGTAGTTGA
Organism: Duganella margarita; assembly: GCF_009857535.1. Classification (GTDB taxonomy): domain Bacteria; phylum Pseudomonadota; class Gammaproteobacteria; order Burkholderiales; family Burkholderiaceae_D; genus Rugamonas; species Rugamonas margarita. The sequence continues at coordinate 77,555 of NZ_WWCS01000015.1, read as the reverse complement.
AGGACGCGAACAGCACGGCGGCGATGGCGATGCCGGCGCCGGGCTTGGTGCTGACATGATCAAAGCCGACCAGCAGCGCGACGCCGCAGGTGCCCAGTCCGAGGCCCATCAGCACTTTGCCGCTGACCATGGTGCGCGACCAGACGGCGGCGATCAGCGTGCCCCACAGCGGCGTGGTGGCGTTCAGCACCGCCAGCACGGAAGCCGACAAGGTGCGCGCGGCGAAGGCAAACATCAAAAAGGGCAGGGCGGAGTTGAACAGGCCGAGAATGAAGAAGTGCTTCCAGTGCTGCTTCCACATCAGCGATTTTTTCAGGAATACGCCGACGATTGCGAGGAAGATGGCGGCGAACAGCACGCGGTATTCGATCAGCACCGCAGCGCCCAGCACCGGCGCGGCGATGCGCATGAAGAGGAAGGAGCCGCCCCAGATGGCGGCAAGCAGGATAAGGCGTAACAGGTTGGCGGTGCTCATGCGGGTTCCAGTGGGTGAACGGTAGCGGCGGCGGTCCGCTATTGTCGCCCAGCCGCCCGCGTGGCGCTATTCGTTTCTTGCTTTTAAACTGCGCCGCTGTCCACCACGCACACGGCATCGCCGGCCTTGGTCGGCGCGGCGGCGTGCGGCACGATCAGATTGGTCGGCACGCCGTTTTTGATCGCCGTCATTTCGGCCAGGATGGAGATGGCGATTTCGGATGGCGTTTTGCTACCGATGTACAGGCCGATCGGGCCATGCAGGCGCGCCAGCTGTTCCGGCGTGAGGTCGAATTCCAGCAGCCGCTCGCGGCGCTTGCTGTTGTTCAGGCGCGAGCCGATGGCGCCGACGTAGAACGCGTCCGACTTCAACGCTTCCATCAGCGCTAGGTCGTCCAGCTTGGGATCGTGGGTCAGCGCGACGACCGCGCTGCGGTGGTCCAGGTTCATTGCCAGGACTACGTCGTCCGGCATGTCGTGCACCAGCTGCACGCCGTCGACATGCCAGCCGGCGCGGTATTCTTCGCGCGGATCGCAGACGGTGACGCTGTAGTCCATCGCCAGCGCGATCTGCGCCAGGAAGCGCGACAGCTGGCCGGCGCCGATGATCAGCAGCCGCCAGCGCGGGCCGTGCAAGGTCACCATGGCCTGCTCGCTGACTTGCATCTGCGCGCCGGCGCCGGCTTTGGACAGTTCCACTTCGCCGCTGCGCAGGTCCAGCCGGCGCTGCACCAGTTCGTGCTGTTCCAGCCGCGCCAGCAGCTCGTTGATGCGGCTGTGCGCCGACAGCGGTTCGATCGACAGTTCAATCGTGCCGCCGCAAGGCAGGCCGAAACGGTGCGCCTCGTCGGCGGTAATGCCGTAGCTGACGATTTCCGGAATCGTGCGACTGATGCCTTCGTCGCGCACGCGCGCGATCAAATCATCTTCAATGCAGCCGCCCGAGACCGAGCCGACCACCGTGCCGTCTTCGCAGATGGCCAGCGTGGCGCCGACCGGACGCGGGCTGGAGCCCCAGGTCTTGATGACGGTGATCAGCTCACAGCGGCGCCCGGATGCGATCCACGCGACGCTGGTTTTTAATACTTCGAGGTCGATAGAGTCCATGAATGGAATATACTACGGCTCATCAAAGCTTGCAGGGAACGGACATGCCTCAAAAGGAAGACGACGGTAGCCCTAAATTCGGCCGATTATTGATCGTGTTGATCTGCGCGGTGCTGCTGTGCGCCTTCCTCACCTGGCTGATGGCGACCGTGTTCCCCAACTTCCCCGGCTAGCTTTTGCAGGCGGCGGCCAGCGTGGCGTCGAACGGGCTGTCGGGCACGATGTCTTCAGGATTGAACTTCTCGAACTTGTAGTTCTCCACCGGCTCGCCCTTGCCCATCGCTTCCGGGTAATAGACCTGCGCCAGCAGCGTGGTGGTGTGGTCGTCGCAGCCATACACGTGCAGCATCTTCACCGACTTATACAGCTTGCCTTCGGGCGTCTTCTGCATGCGGGCATAGGTTTGCATCGACCATGCCTTGCGGGTCTTGTCGATCGGGATCACGCTGGCTTTGTCGATGTAGTAGGTGGCGGTCTTGTTGCCGCCCACGCGCACCCACTGCGCCGCCTGGGCCCAGCCGGCCGCCAACATCAGGATGATTGCGATCAGGCCGGACTTGTTCATGGCGTTCTCTCTCGATTAAGGAACCAGCGGCTGCTTGGCCGACCGTTTGTTGCGGATCGCCGCCACGGTCTTGTCGATGGTGGACAGGCGATAAGCCACGGCAGGATGGTTGGCGGTATAGCCGTTCAACACCGTGGCCGGATATTGCGTGGCCAGGCGCTGCCAGAAGACACGCGCACCATCGACGTTGTAGCCGGCGCGCGCCACCATGTACAGCGACAGGTTGTCGGCCGCCGCATCCAGCTCCTGCGGCATCGGCTTGACGCCGGCGGTGCCGATCAGCATCGACAGATCGGGACGCACCGCCACCAGGTTGTCGATGATGCTGCCGATCGTGTAAGCCTGCTTGGTGGTGGCTGCGTGGCCCAGCACATTGTGGGCGATGTCCTTGGCCAGCACGTAGGCGATAGCGTCGTCGCTCTGCGCGAAGTTGACCATGCCGCGCGTGATCATCACGCGCTGGCCGTCGGAATAGGCGTTGATGTTATCCGAGTTGCCGATGTCGATCTTGAAGGCGCAGGCGCGCGTGACCGGCACCCGCAGCTGCTGGTTGCTGCCGCCGCGCGCGATGGTCAGCGTCAGCACCTTGTTGGCGCTGACCAGCGGACCGAGTACCGCAGCCGCTTCGGTTTCCGCATTGGTCCCTACCGGCAGCAGCTTGCCATCGGCGGCCACCAGGACGTCGCCCTTGCGCAGGCCGACGCGGGCGGCGCCGCTGCCGGCCAGCACGCTGGCCACTTCCAGGCGGTCGCCGTAGTTCAGCACCGCTTGCGCGGCGTCGACGAATTCGCCGGAGTAGGAGTATTTGTTCTTGGCGGTGAAGCCAAGCAGGTTGCGCGCCTGGTTGCGGCACAGGTCTGCATTGTTGATCAGCAGCGGGCCGGCGACGCGGTACAGGCGATCCTGCAGCGCCACCATCTGGCTCAGTTGCTGGCGCGCGGCGGCCATCTTGGCGGTGACCACCGGCGGCGCTTCGGTGACGGTGCTGACCACCGCCGGCGCCGGCTCCGGCGCGGCCGGTTGCGATTGGAAAGTGGAACAGGCGGAGAGCAGCGCACCGGCGGCAATCACCGGTACAAGGGAGAAGTTGCCAAATTTATTCGTCATATTCATCCCTGCACTCCGTCTCCATTTTATTGTTTGCCGGTGCTGCCGAAACCGCCGACACCACGCTCGCTCGATTCGAATTCTTCCACAACGTTAAAGCCGACTTGCAGTACCGGCACGATGATCAGCTGCGCCAGGCGCTCCATCGGGTTCAGCGTGAAGGCGCTGTGACCGCGATTCCAGGTCGAAATCATCAACTGGCCCTGATAGTCGGAGTCGATCAAGCCTACCAGATTCCCCAGCACGATGCCGTTTTTGTGCCCCATGCCGCTGCGCGGCAGGATCATGGCGGCATAGCCCGGATCGGCGACGTGGATCGCCAGGCCGGTCGGGATCAGCACGGTCTGGCCGGCTTCGATCACCAGCGGCGCGTCGATGCAGGCGCGCAGGTCCAGGCCGGCCGAACCCGGGGTGGCGTAGGCCGGCAGCTGGTCCTTCATGCGCGGGTCGAGGATTTTTACGTCTACAGTTTTCATTTACTTGGCAAAGAGAGAGTTCTGCGAGATGCGTTTCGAGATCTCGGAAATCAGTTGGCGCGCCAGCGTCAGCTTGTCGGCGCGCGGCAAAATGGTGTGGCCGTTTTCATCGAACAGGATGATGGTGTTGTCGTCCTGGCCGAAGGTGTGGTGGCCGATATTCCCTACTAGCAGGGGGATGCCTTTTTTCTCGCGCTTGTCGGCGCCGAACTGCACCAGGTTTTCCGATTCGGCGGCAAAGCCGACGCAGTATGGATGGCCGGCCAGGTTGGTCAGCGCGGCCACTGAAGCCAGGATGTCCGGATTCTGCTCGAACTTCAGGTCCGGCGCGGTGCCGTTCGGGTTCTTCTTCAGTTTCTGGTCGCTGGCGTTGGCGATGCGCCAGTCGGCCACCGCCGCCACCGCGATGAAGATGTGCTGGTGGTCGACATTGGCCATCACCGCGTCATACATCTGCTGCGCGCTCTGGACGTTGATGCGCTGCACGCCGAACGGCGTCGGCAAGGCCACCGGGCCGGAAATCAGCATCACTTCGGCGCCGGCTTCGCGCGCGGCGCGCGCCACGGCGTAGCCCATCTTGCCCGAGGACAGATTGGTGATGCCGCGCACCGGGTCAATCGGCTCGAAGGTCGGGCCGGCGGTGATCAAAATGCGTTTGCCAGCCAGGACTTTCGGCTGGAAGGCGGCGATGACTTCTTCCAGCAGCTGTTCCGGTTCCAGCATGCGGCCGAAACCAACTTCGCCGCAGGCCTGGTCGCCGGCCGCCGGGCCGAAGATAGCGATGCCGTCGTCGCGCAGCGTCTGCACGTTGCGCTGGGTGGCGGGATTGAGCCACATCTCGACGTTCATGGCCGGCGCGATCAGCAGCGGCACATGGCGCGGACGCGCCACGCACAGCGTCGACAGCAGGTCGTCGCAGGCACCGTGCGCCAGCTTGCGGATGAAGTCCGTGGAGCAGGGGGCGATGATGATGGCGTCGGCGTCGCGGGTGACGTCGATGTGAGCCATGTTGTTGTTGACGCGCGCATCCCACTGGTCGGTGTACACCGGGCGGCCGGACAGCGCCTGCATGGTGACCGCCGTAATGAAGTGGGTGGCCGCTTCCGTCATCACCACCTGCACCGAAGCGCCGGCCTTGGTGAAGGCGCGGCACAGTTCCGCCGCCTTGTAGCAGGCCACGCCGCCGGACAGGCCGAGGACGATTTTTTTACCAGTCAGTTCCATCATGGTGCGGCTCCGTTATTTATTCACCCGGCGCAGTTCGTCCAGGATGAACAGGGCGGCGCCGACGCAAATGGCCGAATCGGCGACATTAAAGGCCGGGAAGTGGCCCAGGCCTTGCCAGTGGAAGTCGAGGAAATCGACCACGTGGCCATACAGCAGACGGTCGATGACGTTGCCCAGCGCGCCGCCCAGCACCAGCGACAGCGCCCACGCGAACATGCGCTGGCCGCTGTGCTTTTTCAGCAGGTAGACGATGAAGATGGCGGCGCAGATGCCGATGCCGGTGAAGAAGTAACGCTGCCAGCCGCCGCTATTGCTCAGGAAGCTGAAGGCGGCACCCTTGTTATACGCCAGCACCAGGTTGAAGAACGAGGTGATGACTTTTTCTTCGCCCAGCTGGAAGGTCTTGGTGATGGTGATCTTGGTCAGCTGGTCGATCAGGATCACGAGCGCAGCGACGCACAGCCAAGGCGTGATGCTGGCCGAGGATTTGGTCGGGAAGATTTTTTTGGTGGCCATGTTATTTAATTTACGTAGCTTCAAACCCGTCATTCCGGCGCACGCCGGAATCCATAGAACGCATGAGAGCAAGCGACGTATGGATTCCGGCTTTCGCCGGAATGACGGTGCGTCATATTAAGCGAACTTGCGTTTTTCGCCCGCACCAAACAGGTTGCTGTAGCAGCGGCCGCACAGGGTAGGGTGGTCGGCGTGGGCGCCGACGTCGGCGCGGTAGTGCCAGCAGCGCTCGCACTTCTCGGCGGTCGATGCGGCCACGGTGACCGCTTCTTCCGCTTCCGACGCCACTTCCGTCACTTTCGCCAGCGACGTGATGAAGATGAACTTGAGGTCATCTTCCAGGCTGGCCAGCAGCTGGTACTTGTCGCCGGCCGCCTTGATGCCCAGTTCCGCCTGCAGCGACGAGCCGATCGCGCCCGAAGTACGCAGGTCTTCCAGCTGCTTGGTGACGTCGGTGCGCACTGCGCGCAGCGCTGCGTACTTGGCCAGCAGCGCGTCGCCGTCCGCCAGTTCCGGCAGCTGCCACCAGGTCTGCGTGAAGATGGTTTCGTCGCTGGCCTTGAAGGCTTCTTCGCCGGCGAAGATTGCCCATGCCTCTTCCGCAGTGAACGACAGCGCCGGCGCCATGATGCGCAGCAGGCTTTGCGTGATGTGCCACAGCGCGGTCTGCGCCGAACGGCGCGCGTGCGAGGTGACGGCGGTGGTGTACAGGCGGTCCTTCAGCACGTCCAGGTAGAAGCCGCCCAGGTCTTCCGAGCAGTAGTTCTGCAGCTTGGAGTAGACCGGCTGGAATTCATACTGTTCGTAGTGCGCTTCGATTTCCTTCTGCAGCGCGGCCATGTTGGCGATCGCGTAGCGGTCGATTTCCAGCAGCTCGGCGACCGGCACGGCGTCCTGCGCGTGGTTGAAGTCGGAGATATTGGCCAGCAGGAAGCGCAGCGTGTTGCGGATGCGGCGATAGGCTTCCGTCACGCGTTTCAGGATCTCGTCCGAGATCGACAGCTCGCCGGTGTAGTCGGTCGAGGCGATCCACAGGCGCAGGATGTCGGCGCCCAGGGTGTCGGAGATTTTCTGCGGCGCCAGCGTGTTGCCCAGCGACTTGGACATTTTCTTGCCTTCGCCGTCGACGGTGAAGCCGTGCGTCAGCAGCGCTTTGTACGGCGGCGCGCCGTTCAGCATCGAGGAGGTCAGCAGCGACGAGTGGAACCAGCCGCGGTGCTGGTCCGAACCTTCCAGGTACAGGTCGGCCGGGAAGGCCAGCTGCTGTTTGTGCGAACCGCGCAGCACGGTCTGGTGGGTAGTGCCGGAGTCGAACCAGACGTCCAGCGTGTCCTTGTTCTTGACGTAGTCGGACGCTTCGTCGCCGATCAGGTCTTTCAGGTCCAGCGCCAGCCAGGCGTCGATGCCGCTCTTTTCGATCAGCTGGGCGACTTGCTCCAGCAGTTCCGGCGTGCGTGGATGCAGCGCGCCGGTTTCCTTGTGGACCACGAAGGCCATCGGCACGCCCCACTGGCGCTGACGCGACAGGGTCCAGTCAGGACGGTTGGCGATCATGCCGTGCAGGCGCGCCTGGCCCCAGTCCGGGAAGAATTTAGTTTCGGCGATGCCTTTGAGCGCGGTCTCGCGCAGGCTGGCGCCGCCGTCTTTCGGCTTGATGTCCATGCCGGCGAACCACTGCGAGGTGGCGCGGTAGATGATCGGGGTTTTGTGACGCCAGCAGTGCATGTAGCTGTGGTCGAACATCTTGACTTCAAACAGCGCGCCGGCTTCGCGCAGCGCGTTGCAGATCGGCTTAGAGGCTTCCCAGATGGTCATGCCGCCGAACAGCGGCAGAGTCGAGACGTATTTGCCGTCGCCCATCACCGGGGTCAGGATGTGGTCGTCCTGCATGCCGTGGGCTTTGCAGGAGATGAAGTCGTCCAGGCCATAGGCGGGCGCCGAGTGCACCACACCGGTACCGCTCTCGGTGGTCACGTAGTCGGCCAGGTACATCGGCGACAGGCGGTTGTAGAAGGTGTCGGCGGCGTGCAGCGGATGCAGGAAGCTGATGCCGGACAGGTCTTCGCCCTTGCAGGTGGCGATGGTCACGCCTTCCAGCTTGAAGCGGGCCAGCGACGATTCCACCAGGTCCTGCGCCAGGATCAGCAGCAGCAGCTGGCCGTCACGCTCGGTCTGCACCAGCGCGTAGGTCACTTCCGGATTGACGTTGAGCGCCTGGTTGGCCGGGATGGTCCACGGCGTGGTGGTCCAGATGACGATGTAGCCTTCGTGCGTCGGCAACTGGGTCAGGTCGAAGGCGTTGGCCAGCTTGTCGAATTCGGCGAACTTGAAGCCGACGTCGATCGCCGGATCACGCTTGTCCTGGTATTCCACTTCCGCTTCGGCCAGCGCCGACTGGCAGTCGAAGCACCAGTTGACCGGCTTCAGGCCGCGATAGACATAGCCTTTTTCCAGCATGGTGCCGAGCGCGCGCAGTTCGTCGGCCTCGTTGGAGTAGTTCATGGTCAGGTACGGGTTCTGCCATTCGCCCAATACGCCCAGGCGGATGAAGTCCTTGCGCTGGCGGTCGACCTGCTCCAGCGCGTAAGCGCGCGCCTTGGTCAGCACGTCGGCGGTCGGCAGGTTTTTGCCGTACAGTTTTTCGATCTGGATCTCGATCGGCATGCCGTGGCAATCCCAGCCCGGCACGTAAGGGGCGTCGAAGCCGGCCAGCGAGCGCGATTTGATCACCATGTCCTTGAGGATTTTGTTGACCGCGTGGCCCAGGTGGATGTCGCCGTTGGCGTACGGTGGGCCGTCGTGCAGGATGAATTTCGGCCGGCCGGCGGCGGCCTTGCGCACGCGCTCGTAGATCTTCTTGGTCTGCCATTGCTGGACCCAGTTCGGCTCGCGCTTGGCGAGGTCGCCGCGCATCGGGAACGGGGTTTCGGTCATGTTAACCGGGTATTTGCTTTCAGGCTTTTTTGCGGATTTGTTATCGGACATAGTGGTCTTCAGTGATTTATTCGGGAATGCTGGGTAGCCGGCGCGCGTAGCTAAATCGCGCGGTCAAATTCGGTCGGTAGCGGCGGTTGCTATACGCTGGGCGAAGAAGGCGCGGGCGATGTCGGCGTCGCGGTGGATGGCGGCTGTCAGCGTCGGCAGGTCGATGTATTTTTCTTCGTCGCGGATCTTTTGCAGGAATTCGACGCGCACCTGACGGCCGTAGCAGCCCTGGTCGAAGTCGAACACGTGCACCTCCAGCAGCACGCGGCCGCTGTCGTCGACGGTTGGACGCACGCCCAGGCTGGCGACGGCCGGCAATGGATGATCGGCCAGGCCGTGCACCTGCACGATGAAGATGCCGGACAGCGCAGGGCGGTGCGGCACGCGCAGGTTCAGCGTCGGGAAGCCCAGCGTGCGGCCCAGCTTCTGGCCGTGGATCACGTGGCCGGAGATGGCGTATGGATGACCCAGCAGCGCTTCGGCGTGCGGGAAGTCGCCTTCGTTCAGGGCGGCGCGCACGGCGGAGGAAGAGATGCGGGTGCTGCCGTTCATCACGGTCGGCAGGGTCTCGACGTGGAAGCCGTATTGCTGGCCGGCTTCCAGCAGCATCTGCACATTGCCGGCGCGGCGGGCGCCGTAGCAGAAGTCGTCGCCGACCATCAGCCATTTGACGTGCAGGCCTTCGACCAGCACTTTTTCGGTGAACTCCTGTGGCGTCAGCGCCGCGAACGGCGCCGAGAAATGCTCGACGATGACGCGGTCGATGCCGTTGTCGGACAGCGATTGCAGCTTGTCGCGCAGGTTGGCGATGCGGGCCGGCGCGCGTGACAGGTCGCCGGCTTTGTGGGCGAAAAACTCGCGCGGATGCGGCTCGAAGGTCATCACGGCCGCTTCCAGTCCCAGACCGGTGGCGGCAGCGCGCACGCGGGCCAGCAGGGCCTGGTGGCCGAGGTGGACGCCGTCGAAATTGCCGATCGTGAGCGCGCACGGCGCGCGCGCCGCAGCATTGGGAAGACCTCGAAATACCTTCATGGGAATCTGGGGAAAACTTGTCGCAAATACGGGATTATACGGGGAATCCCTCAAAGCGAAAAAAAAGCGCTGTCCGGCTGGGCCGGAGCAGCGCTTTGCTGATCAACCGCCCGAATTACATCGGGTGGTTAATGTTCAGGGTCCAGTAGCGGGCCAGATCGGCGGTGCCGTCGGTGCCTTTAACGGTTTTCAAGGTTGCCAGGGCCGGGGCTTTCTTGCCGGCGATGCTCTGGGCGATACCGTAGTGCAGCTTGATGGCTTCCGGATTGCGGCCGGTGCCCAGCTTGACGGCTTGATCCATCAGCGCCAGGCCCTTGTCGGCTTTGCCAGCCGACACCAGACCGTAGCCCAGGTTGGCCAGTGCGTCCGCATCCTTGGCCTTGACGGCTTCGGCTTCTTCGGTGGCGGCTTTGGCGTCGAACTCGGTCTGGGTCTTGGCTGCCAGGTCTTTCAGGCGCTGGTGGCGCGGCGCGTCGGCGCCGGTGCCCAGAATGCCTTTTTTGTAGCCCTGGTCAATGATCTTGATCGCTTCAGCAGGGTTGCCGGCCTGCAGCGACAGCTGGGCCATTTCCATGTATTCCGACGGTTTCGACAGCAGGCCGTTGACCAGGCGCAGGCGCAGCACGTCCAGCGACAGGGTCGGCGAGAAGCCTGGCTTGCCCGAGACGCGGTTCAGCAGGTCGGCCCAGTAGCTGGTTTTGGGATACGAACCGGCCAGTTTTTCCAGCGTCTGGACGTAGCCGGCCTTGTCGTTCTGTTTCAGCTGGATATTGGCCAGCATTTGCAGGTTTTGTTCGGATGCACCCTTGGCGCTCGACAGTTCCTTGGCTGCTTCAGCGTACTTGCCGCTGATGTAGTAGGTCTGGATCAGCAGGTCATGCATCTGGGTATCGTTTGGATTGTCTTTCAGCGCGCGCTGGATCCAGGTGATGGCTTTTGGGTAGTCCTTGGCGCGGTAGTAGATACCGGCCAGGGCCTGGGTGAATTTGGGTTGTTCGGCAGCCGAGAGCTTGCCCGAATTGATGACCGATTCAAAGGCTTTGGCGGCGGCGTCGTTATCGCCGGCAGCAGCGGCAGCCGAGGCGCGGGTGCGCTCGATCAAATAGGTTTCGTTGGCGGATTTGCCGCCGACGGAGTCAGTTTCTTTCAGTTTGGCAAGTGCTTCTTTGTTCTTGCCGGCCGCGGCCAGTTTCTGTGCTTCTTGCAATGGTTTGCCGATTTCTGCGCGTACCGTTTCGGCGGCGTAGGCGACCGACGAGAAACCTGCGAGGGGAGCTGCTGCGGTAAAACCAATAGCGGCCATTACCAGGCCGAGATGAGCGAGACGAAACTTGGTCATGGGTGAATTTTCTTTCTTCAAAAAAGCAAATAGGCAGGAATGGTCCTGCCTATTATTGTACATGTGACTGTTTACTGGAACTGTTCGTTACCGACCAGACCAATTTTGGTCACGCCCAGACGCTGGGCCGAAGCCATGACGCCTGCGACAACTTTGTACGAGACCAGCTTGTTCGGACGCAGATGCACTTCCGGCTGATCCGCTTGCGCGGCGACGTCGGTCAGTTTCGCTTCCAGGGTGGCGCGGTCAGGCACAACCGCGTTATCCCACAGAATCGTCCCGTCGAAGTCGACGTCAATCGTTACCACCACTGGCTCCTTGGTCGGAGGCGGCGGGGTGCCGACTGGCATATTCAGGTTCACCGAGTGGTTGGCCTTAGGAATCGTAATGATCATCATGATAATCAGCACCAGCATCACGTCGATGAGGGGCGTCATATTCATTTCCATCATTGGTTCCGGATCCGCGCCTGCGGAAGGGGAGCCCACATTCATACTCATGATGTTTTCCTTTTGAGAAGGGCAGGCCTGCGGACAGGCCTGCGATGCACTGTCGGGTATTAACCCTTATCAGGCGGTTCGGTGATGAAGCCGACCTTCTGAATACCAGCACGCTGGGTAGTGAAAATAACCTTGCCGATGGCTTCGTACTTGGTTTCTTGGTCGCCACGTACATGAACTTCCGGCTGAGGCAGTTTCACAGCTTCCACCTTCAGATTGTCGAACAGCTCATTGGCGTCGCGCATTTTGCGCTGATTCCAATAGATGTCGCCATCTTTGCTAACGACAATGTTGACGTCTTCCGGCTTGGTCTGGATAACCTGGTTGGTTTCCTCTGGCAGCTTGATCTTGATCAGCTTCAGAACAACCGGGCTCGTGATCAGGAAGATAATCAGCAGCACCAACATGATGTCCACCAGGGGCGTCGTGTTGATTTCTGACATGACTTGATCTTCGTCTCCGCTATCGGAGCCTACGGACATGGACATGGTTAATTACCCAACTTTTTTGTTGCCGGTAGCGGTCGACATGGCGCCCGAGATCAGCACCGAGTGAACGTCAGCCGAGAAAGCACGTACGTCTTCCATTGCCGACTTGTTACGACGCACCAGCCAGTTGTAACCCAGAACGGCTGGCACTGCCACGAACAGACCGAAAGCGGTCATGATCAGCGCTTCACCCACTGGACCTGCCACTTTGTCGATCGAGGCGTTACCCGACATGCCGATGGCGATCAGTGCATTGTAAATACCCCACACGGTACCGAACAGACCGATGAACGGTGCGGTCGAACCCACGGTTGCCAGGAACGACAGGCCATCTTGCAGACGCGATTGGACTTTCTCAACAGCGCGCTGGATCGACATGGTCACCCAGGTCGACAGGTCGATTTGTTCCAGCAGGGCGCCGTCGTGGTGCGCGGTAGCCTTGGTGCCGGTTTCAGCGATGAAGCGGAATGGCGAACCGTCGGCCAGCGAAGCCGAACCAGCAGCGATCGACGAAGCTTTCCAGAACTTGGCCGACGCTTCTTTCGATTGTTTGAAGATCTTGGTCTGGTCGATCAGTTTGGTGATGATGATGTACCACGAACCCATCGACATCAGCGACAGGATGATCAGGGTGCCGCGCGATACGAAACCAGCTTCCCACACAGCAGCGAAGCCGTATGGATTTTCCACTTCTTCTTTGCCGCCTTTAGCTGCTGCTGGCGCTTCTGCTGCTGGCGCTGCTGCCGCATCCGCTGCTGGCGCTGCTGGCGCAGGCGCTGCTGCTGCATCTGCTGCTGGAGCCGAAGCGGCTGCCGAGGCTTGCTCTTGAGCCGAGCTAACCAGGGCGGTGGCTGCGGTCACCGAGAACAGCACAGCGGCCAGTACAGCGGACAAACGGGTATTCTTAAACATGCTTCCTCCAAATTGATAAAATAATCAGATCGCTGGCGTAATGACAACGAAAACTACATGTGAGACGGTGTTCTGCCTCGTTTTTACTCCAGCGTCCAGACGTATTGCATCTGCTGCCAGCCTTCTTTTGGTACGCCATCTTCCGTTGCCGGTTTGAAGCGGCATTTGGTGATACCGGCAATCGCGGCCTTGTCCAGATCGCGGAAACCACTGGATTTCACGATCTTGCCTTCGGCGACGCGGCCATCGGCTGCAATCAGGAACGACAGCTGCACGGTACCGGTTTCTTCGTTACGCAGCGACGACTTCGGCCATTCCGGCTTGGCGCAAGTGCTGAAGTCAACCACTGCTGCAGTACGCACACCGGTTTTGGCCGGACCAGGCGGCGCCGCAGGCGGTGCTGGCGGTGCTTTCTGGAGCTCGGTGGTCGCCGGCTTGACGTTGGTCGCGTTAGCGATCACGTTTTGCGGCGGTGGCGGCTGCTGCACGTTCACCTCAACTGGCGGGATGAATGGCGGCGGTGGCGCTTTCATCTCTGGCGGAGGTGGCGGTGGTGGGAGTTCCTTCGGTGGAGGAGGTTTGACCTCCTCAATGATCTTGGTCTCCACTGGTTCGACCATTTTGGCCACCAGACGTTTTCCCAAGCCCGTCACGATCCCATAAGCAACCAGGATGTGCAACAAAACGACAATCGTAATGCCTGTAAAGTTCTTCCCGGTGCTTTTCTCGTTGTGCGTGAAATTCATGCCTGCTTTCTCCAATACCAACTCTCTTTGGTGCTACTTAAACCCCAAAATGGCGACACAAAACAACAGCCGCATCCGGGACGTCGGCGAATTATACATACGAATTCTTGATTTTACATAGAATTTTCATCCCTAAAACCGGTTAAATTTCATAGGGTTTTCCTATGTGGTAGCGCTCCCTTTGCACCGTTCTGGCTCAACGAGCAAGACTCTACGGCGCATTTTTGGGCGTACACGCACCACGACGTTACTTAGTTTTCCCTTAAGGCCAAAAACGGAATTTTATGCCGGTAGTTTTACTACAGGCAGTTGATAATTTGGCCGTAAATGTTTCTTTCGTGAAATTCTAGCGGGCACTACTATACAAGTAGCTTCAGAAAAATATTGACTTCTGTCCCGCCTCATGCATTCGCGAAAAAAAACCGGGGTCAGCGCGCCGTCGCTGCCCCCGGTTTTGACTCTTGCAAGAGCCGTGCCTGAAACTGGTGCAGACACGACGCCTGAAAAAAGCCTTATATATTAGTTGGTCACGGGATCCTGCCGCGTTTCTCCCGTCTGACCTCCAAGGTACTGATGACTTCGCCGTTTGGCGCCACTGTTTCCAGATGGACGTCGAAGCCCCATAAGCGGGCAACATGTTTCAGCACCTCGCCAGCCTGCTGGTTGAGCGGACGGCGCTGGAACTGGGTATGGCGCAAGGTCAGCGCGCGGTCGTCCTGGGTGTTGACCGACCATACCTGGATGTTGGGCTCACGGTTACCCAGATTATATTGTTCCGCAAGTTGCTGGCGCACGTATCGGTAGCCGCTGTCGTCGTGGATGGCCGAGACGTTGAGCTTCTCGTTATTGTCGTCGTCCAGCACGGCGAAGAAGTGGAACTCACGGATCAGCTTGGGCGACAGGTACTGGGCGATGAAGCTCTCGTCCTTAAAATTGCGCATGGCGAAATCGAGCGTCTTTTGCCAGTCGCTGCCGGCGATGTCGGGGAACCATTCGCGGTCCTCGTCGGTCGGGTTTTCGCAGATGCGGCGGATGTCGGTCATCATCGCAAAGCCCAGCGCATACGGGTTGATGCCGCTGTAGTGCGGGCTGTTGACCGGCGGCTGGTACACCACGTTGGTATGGCTCTTGAGGAACTCCATCATGAAGCCGTCGCCGATCACGCTCTCATCGTACAACTGGTTGAGGATGGTGTAATGCCAGAAGGTGGCCCAGCCCTCATTCATCACCTGGGTCTGGCGCTGGGGGTAGAAGTACTGCGAGATCTTGCGGACGATCCGCACCATCTCGCGTTGCCACGGCTCCAGCAGCGGCGCGTACTTCTCGATGAAGTACAGCAGGTTTTCTTCCGGCTCGACCGGGAAGCGCTTGGCCGCCTTGGCGGTTTCTTCCTCCTCGCGGCGCGGCAAGGTGCGCCACAGGTCGTTAAGCTGCGACTGCACATAGGCTTCGCGTTCCTTCTGCCGCGCGCGCTCTTCCATCAACGACAGCTTGGCTGGCCGCTTGTAGCGGTCGACGCCGTAGTTCTGGATCGCATGGCAGGAATCGAGCAGCGTCTCGACCGCGTCGATGCCGTGGCGCTGTTCGCACTCGGCGATGTAGTTCTTGGCGAACACCATGTAGTCGACGATGGCCTCGGCATCGGTCCAGGTGCGGAACAGGTAATTGCCTTTGAAGAAGGAGTTGTGGCCGTAGGCCGCATGCGCGATCACCAGCGACTGCATGGTCAGGCTGTTTTCCTCCATCAGATAGGCGATGCAGGGATTGGAGTTGATGACGATCTCGTACGCCAGTCCCATCTGCCCGCGCTTGTAGCCCTTCTCGGTGCTGAGGAAATGCTTGCCGAACGACCAGTGGTTGTACGACACCGGCATGCCGACCGAGGTGTAGGCGTCCATCATCTGCTCGGCGGTGATGATCTCCAGCTGGTTTGGATACGTATCCAGCCCGAAGCCTTCGGCCACGCGGCGGATTTCCTGGTGAATCTGTTCGATCAGCTCAAAGGTCCATTCCGATTGCTCGGGCAGGGCATTGGGGTGACGCGGTTTGGCGGTCATGTCATTCATAGATGGGATCCACTACTTCGGCTGCTTCTTGAACAGTTCACGGAATACCGGATAGATATCGGCCGGCGTGACGATTTTCTGCATGGCGAAATGCTGATGGTGGTCGGGCACATGCGAATATTGTTCCCACAGGTTTTGCGGCGGGCCATCGGTAATTTCGACGTAGGTGTAATACTGGACCTTGGGCATGATGGTGTTGACCAGCAGCTGGCGGCACAGCACCGAGTCGTTGTCCCAGTTGTCGCCATCCGACGCCTGCGCCACGTAGGCGTTGTAGCTGCCGCCGCCGTAGCGCTCGTCGATGATCTTGTCCAGCAGATGCAGCGCCGACGACACCACCGTGCCGCCCGATTCGCGCGAGTGGAAGAACTCTTCCTCGTCCACTTCCGCCGCTGCCGTATGGTGGCGGATGAACACCACCTCGATCTTGTCGTACACGCGCTTGAGGAACAGGTACAGCAGGATGAAGAAGCGCTTGGCGGTGTCCTTGCGCGTCTCGTCCATCGAACCGGACACGTCCATGATGCAGAACATCACCGCCTGCGTCATCGGCTTGGGCACCTTGATGCGGTTGGTGTAGCGCAGGTCGAACGGATCGATGAAGGGAATCGCCAGCAGGCGGGTGTGCAGGTGGTGGATCAGTTTCTTCAGCTCGATCACGCGCGGGTCCAGCAGCGGCGCGCCGTCCAGCAGCAGCTGTTCCAGTTCGCGCTCGGCCTCGGCGACGCGCTTGCGCGAACCGCCGCCGACCGCGATGCGCCGGCCCAGGGCGCCGCGCAGCGAACGCAGCACGTGGATGTTCGACGGCGTGCCGGACATGTTGTAGCCGGCGCGCTGGTTCTTGAAATCGGTGCTGGCGGTCAGCTGGGTCTTGACCATGTGCGGCAGTTCCAGGTCCTCGAAGAAGTAGTTCATGAATTCTTCGCGCGACAGTTCGAAGATGAAGTCGTCTTCGGTCATCTGGTCGCTATTGCCGGCCTTGCCGCGGCCGGAACCGCCGCCGCCCTTGGGCCGGTTGATCTGGTCGCCTTTCAGGTATTCCTGGTTACCGGGGTTGACCACTTCCCACACGCCGCCATGGGCGTGGCCAAAGGAGGGCTCGCTCACATCCTTGACCGGGATGGAGACCTTTTCGCCGTTCTCAACGTCGGTGATGGAGCGGCCCTTGATGGCGCGGCCCACCGCGTCCTTGATCTGCGATTTGTAACGCCGCAAGAAGCGTTCGCGGTTGACGGCGGACTTGTTCTTGCCTTGCAAACGACGGTCGATGAGGTAAGTCAAAAGATGCCTCCTACAGAATACCTGCCGCGTCGTTCCCGCGAAAGCGGGAACCCATGCTGAGCGTGCATTCACGCGTTCTATGGGCTCCCGCCTGCGCGGGAGCGACGGGCTTTATGACGACTTCCTCACGCGCAGATACCATTCGCACAGCAAGCGGACCTGCTTGGCGGTGTAGCCTTTCTCCACCATGCGCGCGACAAAGTCGGCGTGCTTGTTGGCGTCCTCCGCGCTGGCCTTGGCGTTGAACGAAATCACCGGCAGCAGCTCTTCCGTGTTGGAGAACATCTTCTTCTCGATCACGGTGCGGAACTTTTCATAACTGGTCCACGCGGGATTCTTGCCCCCATTATTAGCGCGCGCCCGCAATCCGAAGTTGACAATCTCGTTGCGGAAATCCTTGGGATTCGAAATGCCGGCCGGCTTCTCGATTTTTTCCAGCTCGTTGTTCAGCGATTCGCGGTCGAAGCTCTCGCCGGTATCCGGATCGCGGTATTCCTGGTCCTGGATCCAGAAGTCGGCAAAGGTGACGTAGCGGTCGAAGATATTCTGGCCGTATTCCGAATACGATTCCAGGTACGCGGTCTGAATCTCCTTGCCGATAAATTCGACATAGCGCTGCGCCAGGTGCTCCTTGATGTACGAGAAGTATTTCTGCTCCAGCTCAGGCGGGAACTGCTCGCGCTCGACCTGTTGCTCCAGCACGTACAGCAGGTGCACCGGATTGGCCGCCACTTCCGTGTTGTCGAAGTTAAACACCTTGGACAGGATCTTGAACGCAAAGCGCGTCGACAGCCCGTTCATGCCCTCGTCGACGCCGGCGTAGTCGACGTACTCGTGGATCGACTTGGCCTTCGGATCGGTATCCTTGAGGTTGTCGCCATCGTACACCAGCATCTTGCTGAAGATGCTGGAGTTCTCCGGATCTTTCAGCCGCGACAGGATGGCGAACTGCGCCATCATGCGCAAGGTGCCCGGCGCACAAGGCGCACTCGACAGCGAGGAATTGAACAGCAGCTTGTCGTAGATCTTGATCTCGTCGCTGACGCGCAGGCAGTACGGCACTTTGACGATGTAGATACGATCGAGGAAAGCCTCGTTGTTGCGGTTATTCTTGAAGGTTTTCCACTCGGACTCATTCGAGTGCGCCAGCACCACGCCGTCGAACGGAATCGCGCCAAAGCCCTCGGTGCCCTTGTAGTTGCCTTCCTGCGTGGCGGTCAGCAGCGGGTGCAGCACCTTGATCGGCGCCTTGAACATCTCGACGAATTCCATCAGCCCCTGGTTGGCCAGGCACAGCCCGCCGGAGTAGCTGTAGGCGTCCGGATCGTCCTGCGAATAATCTTCCAGCTTGCGGATATCGACCTTGCCGACCAGCGAGGAAATATCCTGGTTGTTCTCGTCACCCGGTTCCGTTTTGGAAATGCCGATCTGTTTCAGCACCGACGGGTAGCGCCGGATCACACGGAACTGGTTGATGTCGCCGTTAAATTCGTGCAGGCGCTTGACCGCCCACGGCGATGGGATATTGCGCAGGTAGCGGCGCGGGATGCCGTAGTCTTCTTCGAGGATGGTGCCGTCCTCTTCCTCGTTGAAAAGGCCCAGCGGCGACTCGTTCACCGGCGAACCCTTCAGGCAATAGAAGGGCACATGTTCCATCAGCGACTTGAGCTTTTCCGCGATCGACGACTTACCGCCGCCTACCGGGCCCAGCAGGTAAAGGATCTGCTTGCGTTCTTCCAGCCCCTGCGCCGCGTGGCGGAAATAGGACACCACTTGCTCGATGACTTCCTCGGTGCCGTAGAACTCGCGAAATGCCGGATAAATCTTGATGATCTTGTTGGCGAAGATGCGCGACAGGCGCGTGTCGTTGCGCGTGTCGATCAGGGTGGGTTCGCCGATGGCGGCCAGCATGCGCTCGGCGGCGCTGGCATAGGTCAGCCGGTCTTTCTTGCAAAGTTCGAGATATTCCTTCATGGACATCTCTTCTTCTTTGGTCCGTTCGTATCGTGCGGCGTAGTTGTCAAAAATGGTCATGTGAATGTCCTTTGATGATGAAAACCTGCTGGTCACGAGTCACCGGCAGTTCGCCTGCCCTGGCTCTGATTTGTATAATCCCTTTCGTTCTTATTTTTCTTCTGGTCAGCTTCTCTTGGGTGGCACGGATTGCCCGTGCCTTTGAGCTGGCTTTCTGGCCGGATGGCGGCTTTTATGTGTTGGTCGTAACGCTTCTTACGTCTATGAAATTGATTATTGCGCTATTGCCGCAGGAAGTCAAAAGGTATGTCGTAATATCGTTAATACTCTTTTGTAACTTCATGATTTAAAAAGAAAATATCGATTTAATCACGTCAATTTCGTGGTGTTTTTTGGTCCTTCAACACCACAGTAACACGGCTTGCGAAGATGTGCTGCCACACTCTCCGCCGCATGAGATAAGATGGATCAATTCAGGAACCAGGTAACAGGAATAAATCAAATGTTGAACGATCAATTACGCCGTGTTTTGCAGCAGATGCCCAAAGCCGAGCTGCACATCCATATCGAAGGCTCGCTGGAGCCCGAACTGATCTTTGCGCTGGCCGAACGCAACGGCGTCAAGCTGGCGTACGGTTCGGTGGAAGAGTTGCGCGCGGCGTACGCTTTTACCGATTTGCAATCCTTCCTCGACATCTACTACGCTGGCGCCAGCGTGCTGTTGAAGGAGCAGGACTTTTACGACATGACCGCCGCCTACCTCAAGCGCGCGGAAGAAGACAATGTGCGTCACACCGAAATCTTCTTCGATCCGCAAACGCACACCGCGCGCGGCGTCGACATCAAGGTGGTGATTGACGGCATCTACCGCGCCTGCCAGGACAGCCCGGTCAGCGCCACGCTGATCCTGTGCTTCCTGCGTCACCTGTCCGAAGAAGATGCGATCGCCACGCTGGAGGCGGCGCTGCCGTACCGCGACAAGTTCATCGGCGTCGGACTGGACTCGTCGGAAGTTGGCAATCCGCCGGAGAAGTTTGCCAACGTGTTTGCGCGTTGCCACGCACTGGGCCTGCACCTGGTGGCGCACGCCGGCGAAGAGGGCCCACCGGCCTACATCTACACCGCGCTCGATACGCTGAAGGTGGAACGCATCGACCACGGCGTGCGCTGCCTGGAAGACCAGGCGCTGACCGCGCGTCTGGCGCGCGAAAAGATGGCGCTGACCGTGTGCCCGCTGTCCAACATCAAGCTGTGCGTGTTCGACAAAATGGAGCAGCACAATATTCTCGAACTGCTGGACGCCGGCATCGTGGCGACCGTCAACTCGGACGATCCGGCCTACTTCGGCGGCTACATGAACGACAACTTCATCGCCACCTTTGAAGCGCTGCCGCTCGGCCTGTCGCACGCGCAGACGCTGGCGCGCAACAGCTTCTCGGCAGCCTTCCTGCCGGCCGACAAAAAGCAGCAGTATCTTGATGAAGTAGACGCCTTCTTCGCGCAAATCTAAATGCTCAAACTCGCCCTCAACATGACAGCGCGCGACTGGCGTGCCGGCCAGTTGCGCTTTCTGCTGATCGCGCTGACGGTGGCGGTTGCCGCCTTGTCCGCCACCGGCTTTTTCATCGACCGCCTGCGCAGCGGACTGGATCGCGACGCCCACCAGTTGCTGGGCGCCGATGTGGTGGTCAGCGCCGACTTGCCGGTGCGGGCCGAGTGGCGCGCGCAAGCCATCCAGCGCGGCCTGACGGTGACCGATACCGTTACCTTCCCCAGCATGGCGCAAGCCGGCGAGGGCGATGCGTCCACCTCCATGCTGTCGGCGCTGAAAGCCGTCGGTCCCGGCTACCCGCTGCGCGGCAAGGTGAAGATTACCACCGACGCCGCGCAGGCCGAGCAAAGCATCGGCACGCCCGCCACCACTGTTCCCGCGCCGGGCACGGTGTGGATCGAACCCGGTCTGCTGGGCAGCCTGAATACCAAGGTCGGCCAGCCGCTCAAGCTGGGCGACAAGACTTTTACCGTCACCCAGCTGATCGCCACTGAGCCGGATCGCGGCGCCAACTTCCTGGCCTTCGCGCCGCGCGTGATGCTGGCGTTGTCCGATCTGGATGCCACCAATCTGATCCAGCCCGGCTCGCGCGTGAATTACCGCCTGCTGGTCGGCACGCCGCCGGCGCTGAAGAACGGCGCCGCTGTTGCCAAGGCTTATCAGGACTGGCTGCAAGCGGAAATCAAGAACAACAACATCAAGGGCGTGCGCGTCGAGTCGCTGGAAAACGGCCGCCCTGAAATGCAGGCCACGCTGGAGCGCGCGGACCGCTTCCTGTCGCTGGTCGGCCTGCTGTCGGCGATGCTGGCGGCGGTGGCCGTGGCGATGGCTGCGCGCCGCTTCATGCAGCGCCACCTGGATGCCTGCGCCATGCTGCGCTGCCTGGGCCTGACGCAGAACCAGGTCACGTCCATGTACCTGATCGAATTCCTGCTGGTCGGCCTGCTGGGCAGCGCCATGGGCGTGGCGCTCGGCTTCGGCGCGCACTACGTGCTGCTGGAAGTGCTGGGGTCACTGGTGTCCGCCGAACTGCCGGCGCCGACCATCTACCCGGCGTTGCAAGGCATGGCGATCGGCATTCTGCTGCTGGCCGCGTTTGCGCTGCCGCCGATCCTGCAACTGCGCAAAGTACCGCACAACCGCGTGATCCGCCGCGAACAGGAGCCGCCGAAAGTCACCGCGCTGGCCACCTACGGCTTCGGCATGGCCGGCTTTGTGGCGCTGCTGCTGTGGCAGGCGGGCGATGTGGCGATGGCGCTGTACACGGCCCTCGGCTTTATCGGCGCGTTTGCCGTGTTCGCGCTGGTGGCCTGGCTTGGCCTGCGTTCCCTGCGTTCGCTGCGCGGCGCGATTGATCACCAAAGCTGGCGCTTCGCCGTCACGTCCTTGCAGCGCCGCCCCGGCGCGACCATTGTGCAGGTGGTATCGCTGGCGCTGGGCATGATGGCGCTGCTGGTGCTGACCGTGGTGCGCGGCGATCTGATGACGGCCTGGCGCAACGCCACGCCGCCGGACGCGCCCAACCGCTTCATCATCAACATCCAGCCGGAGCAGCAACAGGACCTCGGCAAGCGCCTGCAGGCGGCGGGCGTAAAGTACGCGCCGCAGTATCCGATGATACGCGGCCGCCTGACGGCCGTGAACGACAAGCCGGTCACCGCCGAGACCTACACCGAAGACCGCGCCAAAGGCCTGGCCGACCGCGAATTCAATCTGTCCTCTATGGCGCAGATGCAGGCCGAGAACAAGCTGGTGGAAGGCAGATGGTTCGAGGACAAGCCGGGCGCCGGCGAAGCGTCGGTGGAACAGGGCATCGCCAAGACGCTGCACTGGAAGCTGGGCGACAAGCTGCGCTTCGATATCGCCGGCACGCCGGTGGATGTGACCATCACCAGCATCCGCAAGCTTGACTGGGGCTCGATGCGGGTCAACTTCTTCGTCATCATCAACCCGGCGGCGATGACGGAAGTGTCGCAAAGCTGGATCACCGCCTTCCATCTGCCGCAAGGGCAGGGCGCGGCGATGAATGCGCTGACGCGGGATTATCCCAACCTGACCATCGTCGATGTCGGCGGCATTTTGCGCCAGGTGCAGGCGGTGCTGGACCAGGTGATTACGGCGGTGGAGTTCCTGTTCATCTTTACGCTGGCTTCCGGCGTGCTGGTGCTGTATGCGGCGCTGATGGGTTCCCAGGACGAGCGCACGCGTGAAGCGGGCCTGTTGCGGGCCTTGGGCGCGACGCGCAGGCAGCTGTCGCAGGCGCAGTTGATCGAGTTCACGCTGGTCGGTGCGCTGTCCGGCGTGCTGGCGGCGACCGGCGCGGCAGCCATGGGCTGGGCGCTGGCCACCTACCAGTTCAAGTTTGCGTGGGAATTCAGCCCTGCCGTGTGGCTGGTCGGCCTGCTGGCCGGCGCGCTGTGCGCCATCGCCGGCGGCTGGCTGGGACTGCGCAACGTGCTGCGCCAGCCGCCGCTGCAAACGCTGCGCGAAGCGTGAGCCGCGTCGCCCGCGCGCACGCGGGGGCCTATGCTGAGCAAGCGTTCCATGGGTCCCCGCTTACGCGAGGACGACGCTTACGCCGCAACCATCTGCGGCTGCAGCTCCTGCAGGAACTGCGCATAGGTGTAGGGGCGCTGGTCGAAGTAGTGGGCCGGCAGTTCGAACAGCGCCCAGTAATACGTCTCCTTGCCCTGGCAGATGCGCGGCGCGGCGCTGTAGCGGTGCCAGTTCTCGCTCATGCTGCTGGTGTACATGCCGTCGCCATACGGATCGCTGAAGAAGGTCAGCACGCGCCGCTCCAGCAGCGCGCGCAGCAGCGACCGTGGCGCGTCGCTGTCGCGCGCGATCTCATATTGCGACTGCATGCTTTCCTCGGTTTCGATCATCATCAGCGTGGCCTTGCCGTCGCGGTCGAGGAACAGGATGCCGGTCGGATTGGGAAAGATGTAATGCTCGACGAAGCCCAGCGTGCGCTTGAGCTCCCGCACCACTTCCGCCAGCGCCGGATCGGTCAAAAAGCGGTAATCATGCAGCGCCACCATGTCGCGGATGGTGTCGGAGCGGTTGTCGAAATAGCGCTCCTGTAGCGCCGCCACTTCCATCTCCAGAATGTCCAGCGCGTGGTCGTCGCTCTTCTTGATGTAGCGGTCGATCAGGCCGCGGTTGAAGGCGCTGACGGCGATCTTCTCATCGGCCGCGCCGGTGAACAGAATCTTCTTGCAAGGCAGATGCGCCACCGCTTCGCAGAACTCCACGCCATTCATCTGCGGCATCGAGTAATCCACCACCAGCACCGACGGCATCGCAAAGCGCTCGCGCTGTTCGGCGATGCGGTAGATGCGTTCCAGGTCCAGCGCCACGTTGCACTGGTCGGCCGGCAGATTCTGCATGTCGAAGTTGACGTGCAGCGGCACGTCGCGTTCCGGCGCGCTGGCGCGTAGCCACAGCAGCGCTTCGGCGGTGTCGTGGAAGGTTTTGTTGGCCAACATGGGATCGAGCTGGAACGACAGGCTGCGCAAGAACGAATCGCTGTCGTCTATCAGCACGGTCAGCGTGGGATGGGCGTAGACGGGTAGATGCATGGTTCACCTCGCGGGGAATTCCAGAATGAAGATGGCGTAGGCGCTCTCGCGCGATACGCAGCGGATCTTGGCGCGCCACGCATCCATGATTTCCTGGCACAACGCCAGGCCGATGCCGGCGCCGTTGTGCGGCGGATGCGAATAGAAACGGCGGAAAATCATCGCCAGCTGCGAGGTCGGTATGCCGCAGCCGGTATCGATGAACAGCAGGCGTGGCGGCTGGTGGCCGCCGTCGATGATGATGCGCACGCGCCCCTTGCCGGCGCGCTGCACGGCGCGCAGCGCGTTGCGCAGCAGGTTAAGCAGCACCACCACCGCCAGTTCCGTCTGGCCGGCGAACTGGAAGTTGTGGCGCACCTCCAGCCGGACCTGCTTCTGCTGCTTGGTGCTGACGAACGGATAGCGCTTCAGCACCGCCTCCACCACGTTCTCCATCGACACCGTCTCCACCGGGTGCAGGTTTTGCCGCACCGCCGTGGCGCTCAGCAGGAACAGGTCGATCATGTGATTCATATGGCGCACCTCGAACTGGATGCGCGCCAGCGCGTCGATGATGGTCAGGCGGTCGTCCGGACTCTGGCCCGGACTCTGGGCGTCGGCCATCATGCGCAGCAGCCCGCGCACGTTGGCGTCGACGCTGGTCAACGGCGTGCGCAGCTCGTGCGCCACGGTGGCCAGGCCGGCGCCCATGCCGGCCAGTTTTTCCTGCGCCAGCACATGGCGGCTGATCTTGGCCACCGACAGCACGGCGATGGTGAACAGGTGGATCGGTAACTGCTGCAGCACCTGCCGGCTCAGCAGCATGTCGCCGGCGCCGAGCGCCGCCGCCGCCACGCAGGCCAGCGTGGTGCCGATGACGTAGGCGCGCAGCG
Source organism: Duganella margarita (assembly GCF_009857535.1). GTDB lineage: Bacteria > Pseudomonadota > Gammaproteobacteria > Burkholderiales > Burkholderiaceae_D > Rugamonas > Rugamonas margarita. The sequence goes on along the minus strand of NZ_WWCS01000015.1, from coordinate 52,755 downwards.
CCAGGCCGGTGTCGAAATGGAACAGCACCACCAGCCCGATCAGCAGCGATTCGCCCCACACGCCGGACGCGTGGTTCATCAAGAACATAAACGTGAAGAAGAACGGAAAAATGTAGCTGAGTGTGACCAGCAGATACAGGTTCAGCATCTGCCGGCTGAACTGGCGTGCGAACAGGCCCAGCGCACACAACAGGATGCCAAGCAGGCGCAGCGACAGCGACTCGTATTCCTGCGGAAAGAAGTGCTGCCAGATCACGTAGTACAGCGGCATGCCCACCGTGCCGATGCAGGACAGCAGCAGCACGCGCACGGTCGCATGGTCTTCGCGGCCGTGATACAGCAACAAAGACTGCACCAGTCCGTGTTGCCAGCGCTTCCAGCGTTCTTGCAGGGTCGGGCTCATGATCACGTTTGACTTTTATCAAGTTGCCATCATGGCCTTAATTTACAACGTGGTTGGGGGTATCAAAACGGGAATTGATCCGCATCAATCTCTTTGAGTTTTTTTCGCCGCATCGTGGACTTGCGGTTCATAAAAAAACAATCTTTTTTGTTCCACCCTCCAGGAGATGTCGCCATGACCTACGCTATTGCCGAACACCAAGCTCATACCCTTTTTCCCGACTTTGTCACCCGCCGCATGGACCTGCATTACGTCACGCGGATCGCCCAGCTGCTGGGCGGCGAACATCCGCACGCCTGGCAGCCGACGCCGGCCAACGCGGTGTTTTTGGCTGGCAATGACTATCTGTGCCTGGCGGGGGAGCCGGCGCTGGTGTGCGCGCAGGTGACAGCCTTGCAGCACAGCCAGGGCGAGATGCTGATGTCGGCCGTGTACCTGCAGGAGGGCAGCGCCCAGCACCGGCTGGAGCGCAAGCTGGCGCGCTTCATGGGGGCCGAAGACGGCATCCTGGCGCAATCCGGCTGGGCCGCCAACGTCGGCCTGGTGCAGACGCTGGCCGGGCCGGGCATCCCGGTGTATCTGGACATGCAGGCGCACGCCTCGCTGTGGGAGGGCGTGCAGTCGGCCGGCGCGCTGCCGGTGTCCTTCCTGCATAACGACATGGAGCATTTGCAGAAGCAGTTGCAGCGTCACGGCCGCGGCCTGATCGTGGTCGATGCGCTGTACAGCACCAACGGCAGCGTGGCGCCGCTGGCGGAACTGGTGGAGATTGCGGAGCGCAGCGGCTGCATGCTGATCGTCGACGAGTCGCACTCGCTGGGCACGCACGGGCCGCGCGGCGCCGGACTGGTGGCGGCGCTGGGCTTGAGCGACAGAGTGCATTTCCGAACGGCGTCGCTGGCCAAGGCGTTTGCCGGACGGGCGGGCTTCATCAGTTGTTCCAGCTACTTCAAGGGCTACTTCCTGTCGGAGTCGCGCCCGGCGATTTTCAGTTCCTGCCTGCTGGGCCATGAGCTGGCGTGGTTTGACGCCGCCATCGACTTCATTGCCGCCGCCGATGACCGCCGCGCCACGCTGCATGCCCACGCGCGCGAACTGCGCGAGGAGTTGAGCGCCCTGGGCTACAACGTCAGCGACGGCAGCGAGCAAATCATCGCGCTGGAACCAGGGCCGGAACCGAAGACGCTGGCCTTGCGCAAGCTGCTGGAAAAGCACGGCGTCTACGGCGCCATGTTCTGCGCGCCGGCCACGCCGAAGAACCGCTCGCTGGTGCGGCTGACGCTCAATTCCGGGCTGGATCGCGCGCAGCTGGCGCGCATCGTCCACGCCTGCGACGCGATTCGCGGCCAGGTCGAGCTGGAGAACTGGTCGTCCACACGGCGCCTGCGCAAGCTGGCGCTGGTATAAGCTATCATGGCGGGATGACTGAAGAATCCCGCACCCTGTATGAAGTAATTGGTGGCGAGCCGACCGTGCGCGACATGGTCGACCGCTTTTATGATTTGATGGAGCTGGAACCGGAGTTCCAGCTGCTGCGCTCCGTGCACGGTCCGTCGCTGGAGAACGCGCGCCAGCGCCTGTTCATGTTCCTCAGCGGCTGGATGGGCGGCCCGGACCTGTACCAGGAAGCGCACGGCCATCCGCGCCTGCGCATGCGGCACATGCCGTTCGCCATCGGCACCCAGGAGCGCGACCAGTGGCTGCGCTGCATGGCGTGGGCGATGGAAGATGTCGGCATCGACACCGAACTGCGCGTACGGCTGATGAACTCCTTCTTCCAGACCGCCGACTGGATGCGTAACAAGCCGGATTAACCCATGAGCCAGATCGAGTTTTTCGTGTTGTTGGCGGCGCTGGCCGCCGTGATCGTGTTGCAGGTGCTGGCGATGCTGCGATCCCGCAGCAGCCCGGCGGCCGATCTGGCCGAGCGCATCGAACGCGTCGAGCGCGAAGTGCGCATGCAGCTGCAAACCACGGCGCAGACCAGCAACGCCGCCACCGTGCAGCAGTTTGAAGCGATGCGCCGCCAGCTGGAAGCGCAAGGCCTGGTCGGCCGCAACGAGCAGGCGCGCAGCCTGAAGGCGTTTGCCGACACCATGCATCAGCGCATGGAGGAAATCCGCGGTACGCTGGAAACCAAGATCAAGGATCTGCAAGCCGACAACGGCATGCGCCTCGAAGAGATGCGCAAGACGGTCGACGAAAAACTGCACGCCACGCTGGAGACGCGATTGACGGCGTCGTTCCAGCAGGTGTCGGAACGGCTGGAGCGCGTGCACCAGGGCCTGGGCGAAATGCAGCAGCTGGCGCTGGGCGTCGGCGATCTGAAGCGCGTGCTGACCAACGTGAAAACGCGCGGCACCTGGGGCGAGGTGCAGCTGGAAATGCTGCTGGAGCAGGTGCTGACGCCGGAACAATACGGCAAGAACGTCGAGACCATCGCCGGCAGCGGCGCGCGCGTCGAGTTCGCGCTCAAGCTGCCCGGCCAGAACGACAATGGCACGCCGGTGTGGATGCCGATCGATGCCAAGTTCCCGAAGGAGCAGTACGAACGCCTGCTGGAAGCGGCCGACAACGCCGATGCGGAAGGCGTGGCGCTGGCCGGCCGGGAACTGGAACGCGCGGTGCGGGTCGAAGCCAAGACCATCTCCGAAAAGTATGTGTCGCCGCCGCACACCACCGACTTCGCCATCCTGTTCCTGCCCACCGAAGGCTTGTACGCGGAAGTGATGCGCCGTCCCGGCCTGGCCGATGACCTGCAACGGGTGCACCGCATCAGCATCGCCGGGCCGTCGACGCTGACGGCGCTGCTCAACAGCCTGCAAATGGGCTTCCGCACGCTGGCGCTGGAAAAACGCTCGTCGGAAGTGTGGCAGGTGCTGGGTGCGGTCAAAACCGAGTTCGCCAAATTCGGCGACGTGCTGGCCGCCACCAAGCTGACGCTGGAACGCGCCGCCAAGAATATCGAATCGGCCGAGACCCGCAGCCGCGTGATGGCGCGCAAGCTGAAGACGGTGGAGGCGCTGCCGAGCGAACAGGCGCAATTGCTGATGGGAGCAGAGTTGGACAAGAGCGACCTCGATATCGAATAAGGAGCGCGGCATGGACGGCAAGGTGGTGAGCGCGGCGCACGCCGTGGGCCTGATACGCGACGGCGACACCATCGCCACCGGCGGCTTTGTCGGCGTCGGCTTCGCCGAGAACCTGGCGGTGGCGCTGGAGCAGCGCTTCCTGACTACCGCCACGCCGCGCGAACTGACGCTGGTCTACGCGGCCGGGCAGGGCGACGGCAAGGACCGTGGCCTGAATCACCTGGGCCACGAAGGGCTGGTGCGTCGCATCATCGGCGGCCACTGGAGCCTGGTGCCCAAGCTGCAGCAGCTGGCCATCAGCGGCAAGGTGGAAGCGTACAACCTGCCGCAAGGGGTCATCAGCCAGCTGTTTCGCGACACCGCCGCCGGCAAGCCGGGATTGCTGACGCATGTCGGCCTGGGCACGTTTGTCGATCCGCGCCATGGCGGCGGCAAGATCAACCACCGCACCACCGAAGACCTGGTCGAGCTGACCACGCTCGGCGGCAAGGAGCACCTGTTCTACAAAACCCATCCGATCCAGGTGGCGCTGATACGCGGCACCACGGCCGACGCCAACGGCAACGTCACCATGGAGCGCGAGGCGCTGACGCTGGAGGCCCTGGCCATCGCCATGGCGGCGCATAACTCGGGCGGCATCGTCATCGTGCAGGTGGAGCGCATCGCGCAGCGCGGCGCGCTCAATCCACGCCAGGTGAAGATCCCCGGCATCCTGGTGGACTACGTGGTGGTGGCGGAGCAGCCGGGGTATCACATGCAGACGTTTGCCGAGGTTTACAACCCGGCCTTCGCCAGCGAATCACGGGTGGCCTTGTCGGCGCTGGGCGAAATGCCGCTGTCGGACCGCAAGGTGATCGCGCGCCGCGCGCTGATGGAACTGCGGCCGGGTGACGTGGTCAACCTCGGCATCGGCATGCCGGAGGGCGTGGCGGTGGTGGCGGCGGAAGAGCAGATGCTGGAGCTGGTAACGCTGACGGCGGAAGCCGGCGTGATCGGCGGCATGCCGGCGTCGGGCCTGAATTTTGGCGCGGCGATCAATGCCGACGCGGTCATCGACCAGCCCTACCAGTTTGATTTTTACGACGGCGGCGGGCTCGATGTGGCCATTCTCGGACTGGCGCAGGCGGACCGGCAGGGCAATCTGAACGTCAGCAAATTCGGCAGCAAGCTGGCTGGCGCGGGTGGATTCATCAACATCAGCCAGAACGCGCGCAAGGTGGTGTTTGTCGGCACTTTTACCGCCGCCGGCGGGGCCACGCGCAAGTTTGTCCATGAAGTCGAGCATCGCACCTACAGCGGCAGCTACGCGGCGCAGCGCGGGCAGGAAGCCTTGTTCGTGACGGAGCGCTGCGTGTTCCGGCTGGTGCTGCGGGACGGCGAGTCCGGGCTGGAGCTGATCGAGATCGCGCCGGATGTCGATGTGGAGCGCGACATCCTGGCGCAGATGGACTTCCGGCCGGCCATCAGCGATCGGCTGAAGATCATGGATGCGCGCCTGTTTGCGCCGGGCTTGATGCAGTGGAGTAGCGCGGTTGACCTCAGCGGCTCGTCAAGCGCTCCAGCCGCAGGCGGTGACGCTCGTCCGTGACGCTGCGCGCGGCCAGGTAGACCGCCAGCGTGACGGAGATGCCGCTGCCGCCGGCCAGTAAAAACATCAGCAGGATCTGGTAGCGTACCGCGTCCATCGGGTCCATGCCGGCGAGGATCTGGCCGGTCATGATGCCGGGCAGGGTGATGATGCCGGCCGCCGACATCTGGTTGATGATCGGGATCAGGCCTTTGCGCACCGAGTCGCGGATCAGCGGCGCCAGCGCTTCGTTGCGGGTGGCGCCCAGCACCAGCTGGCCCTCGATGGCGGCGCGCGAGTTGACCACGCCGCCGTAGAAGGTGTCCAGTCCCAGGCTGGCGGAATTGAGCACATTACCCAGCACGATGCCGATCAGCGGCACGGCGTATTGCGGCTCGTACCAGGGCGTTGGATGCAGCACCGTCAGCAGCGCCAGCATCACCGTGGCGACGCTGGACAGGCCGACGCTGGCCGTGGCCAGCCACACGCCGGGCCAGCCGCGCAGGCTGTGCGCCGGCCGCGCCACCACTTCGCGCGCGGCAGCGGCGATCATCAGCAGCGCCACCGCCAGCGTGGCGGCCGGCGACGCCAGCGCGAACACCCAGCGCAGCACCACGCCCACCAGCAGCAGCTGCACCACCATGCGCACAGCGGACCACAGCATCATGCGCTGCATGCGCAAGCCGAGATACGCCGAGATGCCGGCGTTCAGCACCACCAGCGAGGAGGCGATGGTGAGGTCGATGGCGCCGGGCTGGATGGCGTTCATTGGATGACCTCATGCAGCTGGCGCTCGCGCATGGTCATGTGGCGGTGGCCCAGGGTTTGCGCCTGCGCTTCGGAATGGGTGACCAGGATCAGCGACAGGCCGTTGGCTACTTCCCTGCGCAGCAGCGCTTCGCTGGCGGCCACTGATTCCGGGTCCAGCGCGGCGGTCGGTTCGTCCAGCAGCAGCACCTTGGGGCTGCAGGCCAGTGAGCGAATCAGCGCCATGCGCTGGCGCTCGCCGGTGGACAGGCGGCTCACCTCATGTTCCAGCAGCGCCGGCGACAGGTTCAGTTGCGGCAGCAGTTCCTGCATGCGCGGAATCTGACCCGGCTTGAAGTGTGCGCCGGCGGTGGGCAGCCACCATGCCGGTTCGGCCGGCTGGTACAGCACCTGCGCGCGCCACGCGGGCGCGCTGATGCCGGAGCGCGGCGCGCCGTCGAGCAGGATCTCGCCAGTGTTGGGATCGAGGTCGCACAGCATGCGCAGCAGCAGGCTTTTACCTGAACCGGATGGGCCGGAGATGGTAATGCACTGGCCGGCCGCCAGCTCGAATGAGTAGGGGCCGGCGAGGGGCGATTGCAGCTGGTGGATTTGCAGGCGCGGCGGCATGAAGCGTCAGGTCAGGCCGTCGAACAGCAGCACGTCGACCAGTTGGCCGGCGGCGACGTTGGCCTGCGCTTGATGCAGCACGACGATGCAGTTTGCTTCGGTCATGGAGCTGAGGATGCCGGAACCCTGGGCGCCGGTCAGGCGCACCTGCGGCGTGCCGTCGGCAGCGGTGCTGACGATGCCGCGCTGGTATTCGGTGCGGCCGGGGCGCTTGCGGATGGTGTCCATGGCGCGCGCCTGCATGGTTTGCAGTTTGCTGTCGGCGCCCATCATGCGCAGCAGGGCGGGGCGGGCGAACAGGTAGAACGAGACCATGACGGCGACCGGGTTGCCGGGCAGGCCAAACAGCCAGGCGCTGTCTTGCTCGGCCTGGACTTTGCCGAAGGCCAGCGGGCGGCCGGGACGCATCGCCAGCTTCCAGAAGGCGACGTCGCCCAGCAGCGCCATGATGTCGCGCGTGTAGTCGGCCGCGCCTTCGGACACGCCGCCGGAGGTGATGATGGCGTCGGCGGTTTTGGCGGCTTCGCGCAGCGCGGTTTCCAGTGCGTGCGGGTCGTCGCGCACCACGCCCATGTCGATGATGTCGCAGCCGAGCCGCTGCAGCATGCCGAACAGGGTGTAGCGGTTGCTGTCGTAGACGCAACCGGCTTCCAGTTGTTCGCCGATGGAGCGCAGTTCGTCGCCGGTGGAGAAGAAGGCGACGCGCAGCTTGCGGCGCACCGTCACGTTGGCGATGCCGAGTGAGGCGATCAGGCCGAGGTCCGCAGGGCGCAGCAGTTTGCCGGCGGCGATGGCGATGCCGCCTTGCGGCAGGTCTTCGCCGGCGCGGCGCAGGTTGGCGCCGGCGCGGATGGCGTTGGCGGCGATGGTGACGTTTTCGCCGTCAATCGCGGCAGCCAGTTCCTGCGGCAGCACGCTGTCGCAGCCGGGCGGGATGGCGGCGCCGGTCATGATGCGGATGCATTCGTTTTGCTGTGGCGCTTGCGTGAACGGGTGACCGGCGTAGGCGATGCCGATGTTTTTGAATGTGACCGGCGCGGCGCCGCCGGCCGGCAGGTCGGCGCCGCGCAGCGCGTAGCCGTCCATGGCCGAGTTGTCGTAGGCGGGGACGTTGATCGGCGAGATGATGTCGGCGGCCAGCACGCGGTCCAGGGCGTTGAGCAGAGGGAGTGTTTCGGTGGCCTCGACGGCAGTGATGCGGTCGGAGATCAGCCGTTGCGCTTGATCGACCGGCAGCGCGGCCGGATCGCTGTCCGCCGGGCGGGCGGCGGCCGGGCTGGCTGGCGCAGGGCCGGACGCGGCGTCGGCGTTCGGCATGGGCATGGGCGTGGCGGTGGTCTGCTCGGCTGCGGTGGCGCGTTCGGCGCGGTGCAGGTCTTCCAGAGTGTTGATGTTGCCGAAGGCGGCGCTGTCGTCGAACAGCACTTCGGCCACGCGCAGGGATTTGAAGAAGCCTTCCATGCGGCGTCCGCCGGTTTCCAGATACGCGTCCAGCTGCGGCAGCACGCTGGCTTTGATCAGGCTGAAGACTGGATGCGGCTGGCGGTACGGCGCGGCGTCCGGCTGCTCCGGATCGCGCTCCATGGTGACCGCCATCGCCAGGTCGGCGTCCTGGACCGCCATTGCCGCGTGCAGGCGCTCGGCTAGGTCGAGCGGGACGAATGGCGAATCGCACGGCGCCGTCAGCAGCAACTCGGTCGGGCAGAACTGCAGGCCAATCTGCAAGCCAGCCAGCGGCCCGGCAAACCCTTCGAGGAAATCCGGCAGCACCGGCGATTCGCCGGCCACCACCTGGTACTGCGGCAGGTTGCGGTTGGCGTTGATCGCCACCGACGCCGCCTGTGGCTTCAGGCGGGCCAGCACGTGCGCCACCAGCGTCGATCCGCGAAACGGCTGCAAGCCCTTGTCTACACGGCCCATGCGTGTGCCGCGACCGCCCGCCAGTACCAGTCCCGTGACCTTGCTCTTCAAAGACAAACTATCCCCCGATATATGACATTTCCACTTTATTGGCGCTGCGCTCGCGCTTCAGCTCCTCGGTCTGACTGGTGCGCAGCTCCGAATAGCGGTCGCTGCGCGCACGCCACAGATGCGCCAGCGCGGTGCTGATTTCGGCGTCGCTGCGGCCTTCGCGCAGCAGCGCGCGCAGATCGTGGCCGCTGGTGGCAAACAGACAGGTGTACAGTTTACCCTCAGTTGACAGTCGCGCGCGAGAGCAGTCGGCGCAAAACGCCTGGGAGACGCTGGAAATGACGCCGATTTCGCCGCCGCCGTCGGCATACCGCCAGCGCGAGGCCGTCTCGCCGGTGTAGTTGGCGGCGATGGGTTCCAGCGGCATGGCGGCGCTGATGCGGCGCACTACCTCGGCCGACGGAATCACCTCATCCATCTTCCAGCCGTTGGAGGCGCCGACGTCCATGTATTCGATAAAGCGCAGGATGTAGGGCGAACCGCGGAAATGGCGCGCCATCGGCACGATTTCCTGGTCGTTCATGCCGCCCTTGACCACCATGTTGATCTTGATCGGGCCCAGGCCCACCTGGTGGGCGACGTCGATCCCCTTCAGCACATCGTTCACCGAAAAATCGACGTCGTTCATGCGGCGGAAGGTGTCGTTGTCCAGCGCATCGAGCGACACCGTTACGCGTTGCAGGCCGGCGTCCTTGAGCGACTGCGCCTTGCGCGCCAGCAGCGAGGCATTGGTGGTCAGCGTCAGGTCGAGCGGCTTGCCGCTGACGGTTTTGAGCTCGGCCAGCATGCCGATCAGGCGTTCGACGTTCTTGCGCAGCAGCGGCTCGCCGCCGGTCAGGCGCAGTTTTTCCACGCCGTGCGCGACGAACAGGCGGGCGATGCGGGTAATCTCTTCAAACGACAGCAGCGAGGTATGCGGCAGGTATTGGTAGTTGTTGTCGAACACCGCTTTCGGCATGCAGTACACGCAGCGGAAGTTGCAGCGGTCGGTGACCGAAATGCGCAGGTCGTGCAGCGACCGCGCCAGGCGGTCGCTCAGCAGACCGGTCGGTGCCTCCAGCGAGGTGGGGACGGCCGGCACGCGATTGGACTCGCCGCGCTGCTCGGTCATCATGATGATTTTTTCTGCCATGGGTCATGCAATCTTGCTGTTTTTGAAAAACGGCGCGCACCCTCGTGCGTACCAACCGGGTACGATACCACGAGCGGCCATTTGGCGTACTGCCCAGAGGTGAGACGCAGGTCGCCAATAAAAAAGGGAAGCCGAAGCTTCCCTTTTTTTATTTGCCGGAGCAGATTAACGGCGAGTATCGACCTGGATCAATGGCTCGTCAACTTGCTGCTGTACCGGCTTGCGTTCACGCGGTACGCGCACCGGCGGCGCGACTTGCGCAGCAGCTTCCTGTGCGGCACGCAGCTTGGCCGGGTCGGTGGCTGCCAGCGTCAGGCCGGCGGAGCCGAGCACTGCTTGCAGGTCGATCGGCGCCGCTGGTGCCGGAGCAGGTGCTGGTGCTGGCGCCGGAGCAGGCGCCGGTGCCGGAGCGGCAACGACTGGCGCTGGCGCGGCCACCACTGGTTCTGCCACCACAGGTGCTGCTTCTGCTGCGACTGGCGCGGCCTCGATCACCACTGGCGCGGCGACTGGCACTTCCGCTACAGGCGCTGGAGCCGGTGCGGCTTCTACCACTGGCGCGGCTTCTTCTACCACGGCCGGTGCGGCGACGGTTTCGGCTGCCAATTCAACTACCGGTGCTGGCGGCACGATTGCTTCCACCTCTGCAGCGACTGGGGCAGCTTCAACGGGTGCCGGGGCAGGCGCCTCGACCACCGTCGGCGCGGCTTCTGTTACCGGCGCGGCAGGTGCCGCTTCCACCACTGGCGCAGCTTCAACCGCTGGTGCGGCTTCAGCAACAGGTGCGGCAACAACCACAGCCTCGGTGACTTCCGTCACTGCGACAGCCGTGACGGCCACAGCGGCGGTTTCGGCGACTGGCGTGAAGCCCAGTTCTGCCTGTTCGCCCGCTTCGCCTTCCTGACCTTCTACGCCATCCACGCCTTCTGCGCCTTCGCGCTCGCGACGGTTACGGTTACGGCCGCCACGACGACGACGACGGCGTGGCTCATCGCCTTCGCCTGCGACGTCGTTTTCATCGCCTTCCGGACCGGCGTTCGGCGCGGTTTTCAGGATGCTGGCGGCAGCGTCAGCCACTGGACCGGCCGCAGGAACACCGGCGTTCAGTGCCAGTTCTTCCACTTTGGCTTCGACCGGCGCCTTGTCGCCACGCGGCTCGCGTGGCTGGCGTGGTGGACGCTCGCCGCGTTCGGCACGCTCGGCGCGCTCAGGACGTTCTGCGCGTTCCGGACGTTCTGCACGCTCGGCGCGTTCACGGCCCTGGCCTTCGGCGCCCGCTTCACGTGGCTCGCGGCCTTCACGCGGTTCGCGTGGTGGACGTGGCTGACGTGGCGGACGGCCGTTGGCGTCGGCTGCCTTGCCTTCTTCCTGGCCGGCGCCGGCGCGGGCTGCGCCTGGTTCTTTCTCTTCACGCTCAGGACGGCCGGTTTTGCCGTTGCGGTTGCGGCCGCGCGGGCCACGGGCGTTGCGGTCGCCACGGTCGGCGCCGGCTGGCGCCTTGACGACGATGGTCGGCTGCTGCGGCAGGGCCGGAGCGGCTGGTGCGCCGGTGAAGAAGCTGATCAGCTTGGCGAAGAAACCTTGCGGGGCTGGCGTTGGCGCCGGAGCCGGTGCTGGCTTGATCACGGTTTCGGTCGGCTTGCGCTCGACCAGCGGGGCCGGTTGATCAGGGGTGATGGTCTTGACCATAGCTTCCTGGCGCGGCTTGGCCTCTTCCTTCTGGCGCTTGCTATAGGCCATGTCGGTTTCGGCGGTCTCGGCCAGCGAGTAGCTGGCGGCGCTGTCTTCCAGGCGCGGATCGTCGTGCTTGATGCGTTCCAGTTTGTAGTGCGGGGTTTCCAGGTGCTTGTTCGGCACCAGGATGACGTTGATGCGGTGACGCGTCTCGATCTTCAGTACTTCGCTGCGTTTTTCGTTCAGCAGGAAAGCGGCGACGTCCACTGGCACCTGCACGTGGATGGTGGCCGAATTTTCCTTCATCGCTTCTTCCTGGATGATGCGCAGGACTTGCAGCGCCGACGATTCGGTATCGCGGATGTGGCCGGTGCCCGAGCAGCGTGGGCAGGCAACGTGCGAACCTTCCGACAGCGACGGACGCAGGCGCTGGCGCGACAGTTCCATCAGGCCGAAGCGGGAAATCTTGCCCATCTGGACGCGGGCGCGGTCGTGGTGCAGCGCGTCTTTCAGGCGCTGTTCCACTTCGCGCTGGTTCTTGGCCACTTCCATGTCGATGAAGTCGATCACGATCAGGCCGCCCAGGTCGCGCAGGCGCAGCTGGCGGGCGACTTCTTCAGCCGCTTCGCAGTTGGTGTGGAAGGCGGTGGTTTCGATGTCGGAACCGCGGGTGGCGCGGGCCGAGTTGACGTCGACCGAGACCAGCGCTTCGGTGTGGTCGATGACGATGGCGCCGCCCGATGGCAGCGGCACGGTGCGGCTGTAGGCGGTTTCAATCTGGTGTTCAATCTGGAAACGCGAGAACAGCGGCACGTCGTCGCTGTAGCGTTTTACACGGTGCACCATGTCGGGCATCACGTGGCTCATGAACTGGTGGGCTTGTTCGTAGATCTCGTCGGTGTCGATCAGGATCTCGCCGATGTCCGGCTGGAAGTAGTCGCGGATCGCGCGGATCACCAGCGACGATTCCTGGTAGATCAGGAACGCGCCCGAGGCCGATTTGCCGGCGCCTTCGATGGCGCGCCACAGTTGCATCAGGTAATTCAAGTCCCACTGCAGTTCATCGACGTTGCGGCCGATGCCGGCGGTGCGGGCAATCACCGACATGCCTGGCGGCAGGTCCAGCTTGTCCATGGTTTCGCGCAGTTCCTGACGCTCTTCACCTTCGACACGGCGCGATACGCCACCACCGCGCGGGTTGTTCGGCATCAGCACCAGATAGCGGCCGGCCAGCGAAACGAACGAGGTCAGGGCGGCGCCCTTGTTGCCGCGTTCTTCTTTTTCGACCTGGACCATGATTTCCTGGCCTTCGCGCAGGGCATCCTTGATCGAGGCGTTGCGGACATCGACGCCTTCCTTGAAGTAGGTGCGGGCGACTTCCTTGAATGGCAGGAAACCGTGGCGGTCTTCGCCATAGCTGACGAAGCACGCTTCCAGCGACGGTTCGATGCGGGTGATCACGCCTTTGTAGATATTGGACTTGCGCTGTTCGCGTCCGGCGGTTTCGATGTCGATATCGATCAGTTTCTGACCGTCGACAATCGCTACGCGCAGCTCTTCTTGCTGCGTAGCGTTAAATAACATGCGTTTCATTTTTATTAACTCCGCGACCCTTGGGCCATCTATGCTGTCCGGTTTCTTAGTCCGGTCCAGCAAGCTACAGGGATATACGCGAGAATTGGAGTGATTGCGGTGGGTTATGCCCATCCTGTGCGGCTGCACGAAACGGCCGCAACTGGGCGCATGAGGCTGATCGACATGCCGAGTGCTCGCTTCATCTGTAGTTCTCCATGCGGCCCCAACGGACGGCAGAAAAGAACAGACGGAGAGCAGCGTCTAAATGACCAGATCTCGACCATGCTTGCTACTACAAATAATGCAACTTCGGTAACCAGGCTGGTTTCCAGCCTTCCGTCGAGCTTGCAGTAAAGCATGGGGTCTGGCGAAAACGGCAAGCGTTATCAACTACTCATCAAACCGGCCAGCCCGCGTGAGCTGGCTGACCGGACTTTATCCTTACTAACCAATCAATCTTCTTCGCCACCCCTGCCGCCCTCCGATTACAACGACGGTGCAACCTTGATTCCGTCAGGGATGGTGCGTATACATTTTTTCCTCTGAATTTGCAATTTGGCGAGGCCAGTGGAGACGCCCCTGTGTAAAATGTGCTTTTATTCTTACACTTGCCGCAGTTTGAACCGCAGCGAAACAATTATATATTCAAAATGAAGGACTTAGAGAGATTTCTGGGAAGACAGAGCAAATGAAGATGCAAAAAGATGTTGTTCCCGCTTCAACGTCCGCCCCGCTGCAAGCCCAATTCGTCACCATCACTGAAGAAGAAGCCGGTCAACGGATCGATAACTACCTGTTGCGTATCTGCAAAGGCGTGCCGAAAAGTCACGTCTATCGTATCCTGCGCTCGGGCGAAGTCCGCGTTAACAAGGGTCGTATCGACCAACTGTACCGCCTGGTACAAGGGGATGTGGTGCGAATCCCCCCCATTCGTTTGGCAGAGAAGCCGGACAACCACGTGCCGGCGGCCGAATTCGATATTATTTTCGAGGATACCCACCTGCTGGTGATCGACAAGCCAGCCGGCGTGGCCGTGCACGGCGGTTCCGGCGTGTCGTTCGGCGTCATCGAGCAGTTGCGCGCCTCGCGGCCGGACGCCAAGTTCCTGGAACTGGTGCACCGCCTCGACCGCGAAACCTCGGGCCTGTTGTTGCTCGCAAAGAAACGCTCGGCGCTGACCAATCTGCACGAGCAAATGCGCGACGGCCTGACCGACAAGCGCTATCTGACCATGGTGGCAGGCGACTGGAAAAACGCGCGCCAGCATATCAAGTTGCCGTTGCATAAATATACAACGGCGGACGGCGAACGCCGCGTCACGGTGTCGCACGAGGGCGGCATGGCCTCGCACACGATTTTTTCGCTGCTGAAGAAATTCGAGGGTTTTGCCTTGCTGGAAGCCGAACTGAAAACCGGCCGCACCCACCAGATTCGCGTTCATCTGTCATCGTCGGAGTTTCCGATTCTAGGTGACGACAAGTACGGCGATTTCGCGCTCAACAAGGCTTTGCTGAAAGCCACGGACCAACGCGGCGCACTGAAACGCATGTTCCTGCATGCGCATCAAATTACGTTTACCCATCCCGAATCTGGCAAAAACATGACGCTCAATGCGCCATTGGCCGCCGAATGTGAGCGATTCTTGGTAAGCTTGGGCAAACCTCTTAATTAATCGCAAACACAATGGCAAGAAAGCAATTTGATCTGATCGTCTTCGATTGGGATGGCACGCTGATGGATTCCACTTCCACCATCGTGAAATGCATCCAGGCCGCAGCGCGCGACCTGGCGCTGCCGGTGCCGCGCGACGAAATGGCGGCGCACGTGATCGGCCTCGGCCTGCACGAAGCCATGCAGGCGGTCTTGCCGGACATCGATCCGACCTATTACCCGCGCATGGTGGAGCGCTATCGTTACCATTTCCTGTCGCGCGATCACGAAATCAGTCTGTTCCCCGGCGTGCACGACATGCTGGAGGATTTGTCGCATCACGGCTATTTCCTGGCCGTGGCCACCGGCAAGAGCCGGGTCGGTCTGAACCGGGCCATGAATGACGTCAAAGTGCTGTCGCTGTTCGACGCAACGCGTTGCGCCGACGAAACCTTCTCCAAGCCGCACCCGGCCATGTTGCAGGAATTGACGCGCGAGTTGGGCCAGGATATGCGCCGTACCGTGATGATCGGCGATACTTCGCATGACTTGCTGATGGCTAATAATGCCGGCGCGGCCGGTGTGGCGGTCGAGTACGGCGCGCATCCGGTCGAGCAATTGGCCGCCTGCAAGCCGATGTTCTCGGCCAAGACGGTGGCCGAGCTGCATGGCTGGCTGAGCGAGAACGCCTAGATGAGTGACACCGTGGATGAAATCCTGATCTGCGCCTCGGACGCCATCGAGAACGGCGGCAAGGGCGTGCGCTTTCCGCTGACGGCTGGCGGCGAGGATGCCACCGGCTTCGTGGTGCGCCACGGCGGCGCCGCCTATGCCTACCTGAACCGTTGCGCCCACGTGCCGATCGAACTCGATTGGGCGGAAGGCGAGTTCTTTGAATCCAGCAAGCTGTACATCATGTGTGCCACCCACGGCGCGGTGTATGTGCCGGAAACCGGGCAGTGCGCCGGCGGCCCGTGCCGTGGCGGGCGGCTGCGGCCGATCGCCGTGGTTGAGCATGACCAGCAGATTTACTGGCAGCCGGATGAATATGTGCGCCCTGTGCGCGCCTGATTAACCAAGACAAGCAATCCATGAGCGACAACATCGATCCGAGCAGCACCCCGACGCCGACGCCTGCTCCGCAGCCGGCCAAGCCAGCCGTCAGCGCCTCCAACTGGGAGCGCGAGGTGCTGGAAAAGCTGGTGTTTGCCACGCTGAAGGAGCAGAAGGCCGCGCGCCGCTGGGGTATTTTCTTCAAGGCCGTGACCTTGCTGGTGATCGTGTTTGCGCTCAGCGCCTACTTCGACTTCAGCTGGACCGGCTCGGACAGCGAAACGCTGGGCCGCCACACGGCGCTGATCGAAGTCGAGGGCGCCATCGAATCCGAGGGCAGCGGCTCGGCGGCGGTGGTGATTCCGGCGCTGAACAAGGCGTTCTCGGACACCGGCTCGGTAGCGGTGGTGCTGCATATTAATAGCCCCGGCGGCAGCCCGGTGCAGGCCGGCATGATCGTCGACGAGATGGTGCGCCTGCGCAAAGGCTATCCGGGCAAGCCGCTGTACGTGGTGGTGGACGAGATCTGCGCCTCCGGCTGCTATTACATCGCCGCCGGCGCCGACCGCATCTATGTCAACAAGGCCAGCATTATCGGCTCGATCGGCGTGCTGATGGACGGCTTCGGCTTCACCGGCGCGATGGAAAAGCTGGGTGTCGAACGCCGCCTGCTGACCGCCGGCGAAAACAAGGGTTTCATGGACCCGTTCAGCCCGCTGACCGAGAAGCACAAGCAGCACGCGCAGGTGATGCTGAACGAAATCCACGAACAGTTCATCCAGGTGGTGCGCAGCGGCCGCGGCAAGCGCCTGAAGGAAACGCCGGAGATGTTCTCCGGCCTGTTCTGGACCGGCGCCAAGTCGATTGACATGGGCCTGGCCGACGCCTATGGCACGGTCGATACGGTGGCGCGCGACGTCATCAAGGCGGAAGACATCGTCGACTATACCCAGCACGAAGGCTTGCCGGAACGCGTGCTGAAGAAATTCGGCGCGGCGATGGGCGCCGGCGCGATGAAGTCGGCGGTCGACACTGTACGGCCGAGCCTGCATTAGGCTGCATCATGGACGACTGGCGCGGCGATTAACATTATCAATACGGTCTCTTTTTCACTTGCATATCCGGAGTGGTGAACTATAGTGGTGTTGTAGTTCTTTCCAAGGGGGGCCGATATAAACAGTTTATCTTGTTGTCAGCACGTTCTTGATTCAGACTGAATGATGGAACTACTCCACCGCATCGTCGATGCGGCTCAGAGAGAATTTCGATTCCTCTTTCGAGTCCCCTTGTGGGGCTGAAAACAGCGGCGCAATGCCGCTGTTTTCTATTGGCGGTTCGTTTTGCGCAAAGCCGCCGGCGTCCAGCCAGGCCAGGAACAGGGTTTGCTGATAGCGATGCCACAGCGCTTGCGCGCTGGCCGCTGGGATGGGCGTTAGTGGCTGCTCATGGCGGCAGCGCTCCAATAGCAGTGCGGCCCGGTGTTTGGCTGCCTGGGCTTGCGCCGCTGGGTTGGCGGGAAAAGTCATATGATGTCCTGCTGAGATTCCGAAGCGCAGTAGGCGAATTCCTAATGCAGTTTCAGTCTATCAATAGAATCCGGGCGGGGCTTGATATGCATCAATGATCCAGACTCCTGTAAAATCCCGGCCATGAGCAAATTATCCTTGGACCGCATCCTGCAATCGCAGGGCTATGGCACCCGCAAATACTGCCGCTCCCTGATCGAGGACGGCGAAGTCACCATCAACGGCGTGGTGCACGACAATTACAAAGAAACCATCGACACCGACGGTTTGGTTTTCAACCTGTTCGACGAAGACGTGGTGTACCGCGAACACGTCTACATCGCGCTGTTCAAGCCGCAGAACTATGAATGTTCGCGCAAGCCCAGCCATCATCCGGGCGTGCTGACCCTGCTGCCGGAAGAACTGACCTGGCGCGACGTGCAGCCGGTCGGCCGGCTCGACCACGACACCACCGGCATGCTGCTGATGTCCGACGATGGCGCCTTTATCCATGCGCAATCGTCGCCGAAGCGGCACGTGCCCAAGATTTACCAGGCCACTACGGCGGAACCGGTCACCGATGAGCTGATCGCCCAGCTGCTGGCCGGCGTGCAATTGCACGATGAACCGGCGCCGCTGGCGGCGCAGACCTGCATCAAGCGCGGCGAATTCCAGCTGGAAATCGTGCTGGAGCAGGGCAAATACCACCAGGTCAAGCGCATGCTGGCCGCCGCCGGCAACCATTGCTCGGCGCTGCACCGTTCCGCCATCGGCGGTCTGGAGCTGGCCTCGCTGGGCATCGAGGAGGGCGACTGGTGCTACCTGACGGCTGAACAACTGTCGTTGCTGACGCCAGCATGAAACTCGCGACGCTGAGGGACGGCACCCGCGACGGCCAGTTGATGGTGGTTTCGCGCGACCTGAAAACCGCCCAGCTGGCCGACGGCGTGGCCCGTACGCTGCAACGGGCGCTGGATGATTGGGCCTTCATCTCCCCGCAACTCGACGCCATCTACCATGAACTGAACCGGGGTGGCGGCCGCCGCAGCTTCGATTTCGAGCCGCAAAACTGCATGGCGCCATTGCCGCGCGCGTTCCAGTGGGCCGACGGCTCGGCCTACGTCAACCACGTCGAACTGGTGCGCAAGGCGCGCGGCGCCGAGCTGCCCGCTTCGTTCTGGGAAGAGCCGCTGATGTACCAGGGCGGCAGCGACGATCTGCTCGGCCCGACCGACGACATCATGCTGGCGCATGAGGAGTGGGGCATCGATTTCGAAGCAGAAGTGTGCGTGATCACCGACGATTTGGCCATGGGCGCCACCGCCGACCAAGCCCACCAGCGGATTCGCCTGCTGATGCTGGCCAATGACGTATCGCTGCGCAATCTGATTCCGGAAGAACTGGCCAAAGGCTTCGGCTTCGTGCAGTCCAAGCCGGCCACCAGTTTTTCGCCGGTGGCCGTCACTCCGGACGAGCTGGGCGATGCCTGGAAAAACGGCAAGGTGCACCTGCCGCTGTTGTCGACCTGGAACGATAAACTGGTCGGCAAGCCGCATGCGGGCGTCGATATGGTGTTCAATTTTCCGCAACTGATTGCCCATCTGGCCAAGTCGCGCAATGTGCGGGCCGGGTCGATTATCGGCTCGGGCACGGTATCCAACAAGGACGCCAGGCGCGGCTATTCCTGCATCGCCGAACAACGCTGCCTGGAGATGATTGCCGGCGGCGAGCCGGTCACGCCGTTCATGGCGTTTGGCGACACCATCCGCATCGAAATGCTGGACGACGGTAAATCCGTGTTCGGCGCCATCCAGCAAACCGTCAGGCAATCCGCCTGACCAGCCTGAGTTTCCGTATGGAATTGTGGAGCAGGCGGTGAAAACCCGCCGTATTCCATCGATGCCGCGCGCCTGCCGCCATCGATAATGGCAGGGTCGACAATTAACCCACGTAGCAGGCAGAATCCATGGCAGAAGACAGCGACGCCGAAAAGACCGAACCCGCGTCAGCGAAGCGCCTCGAGCAGGCGCGCGAAGAAGGCGACGTTCCCCGTTCGCGGGAAGTGGCGACGTTTACCGTGCTGATGGCGGCCGGCGCCGGCCTGTGGATGACCGGCGACAGCCTGATCCGGCAGCTGCAAACCGTGCTGGTATCCGGCCTCAAGCTGACCCAGGAGCAGATTTTCGACAGCGACGTGCTGATTCACCGGATCGCCGTGGACCTGGTGCAGGTGCTGATCGCCTGCCTGCCGCTGGGCGTGGCAGTGATGGTGGTGGCGCTGGCCTCGCCGCTGCTGGTGGGCGGCTGGCTGTTCAGCAGCAAGGTCTTCACGCCGAATTTCGGCAAGCTCAATCCAATCAGCGGCATCACCAATATGTTCTCGAAGAACGCGCTGGTGGAGCTGTTCAAGGCCATCCTGAAGACGGTGGTGGTCGGCTTTGTCACCTACCTGGTGGTGATGAAGTACAAGGATGCGGTGATCGGCCTGTCGGTCGAGCCGCTCAAGCTGGGCATCGGCCACACGCTGAACATGCTGGCGTCCAGCTTTCTGTTCATCGTCGGCGCGCTGGGCCTGATTGCCGCGATCGACGGCCCATACCAGATGTGGCACTACGCCGACAAACTGAAGATGACGCGCCAGGAGCTGATCCAGGAATCCAAGGAATCCGACGGCAATCCGCAGATCAAGGGCAAGATCCGCCAGCTGCAACGCGAGATGGCCAAGCGCCGCATGATGGCCGACGTGCCGACCGCCGACGTGATCGTCACCAATCCGACCCACTATGCAGTGGCGCTGAAATACAACGATGGCATGCGCGGCGCGCCAAAAGTGGTGGCCAAGGGGATCGACGAGGTGGCCGCCAAGATCCGCGAAATCGGCAAGGAAAACAAGGTGGCGATTCTGGAAGCGCCGGCACTGGCGCGGGCGCTGCACAAGCATACCGAGATCGGCGACGAGATTCCGGAACAGCTGTACGCGGCCGTGGCCGAGGTGTTGGCGTATGTGTTCCAGCTGCGCCTGTTCAGCCGTGCCGGCGGCAACCGTCCGGAAGAGCCGAAACAGCTCGACGTGCCGGCCACCATGGACCCGCTGAATCCCGCCTTCATCCCCAAGCATGGCAAGACCCCAGATTTGAATAATGGAGCATCCGCATGAACGCCCTCAGCAACGTGAAGTTACCACCATGGCTGCAAGGCCTGGCGTCCTCGCCGAACAAGTCCAGCCTGGCGGCGCCGCTGCTGATCATCATGCTGCTGGCGATGATGATCCTGCCGTTGCCGGCGTTTGTGCTGGATATCTTCTTCAGCTTTAACATCGCGCTGTCGGTGATCGTGTTGTTGACTTCGCTGTACACGGTGAAGCCGCTGGACTTCATGTCGTTCCCGACCATCCTGCTGGTGTCGACCATGCTGCGGCTGTCGCTGAACGTGGCGTCGACCCGGGTGGTGCTGACCGAAGGCCATACCGGCGCCGATGCGGCCGGCAAGGTGATCGAGGCCTTCGGCCACTTCCTGATCGGCGGTAACTACACGGTCGGTATCGTGGTGTTCATCATCCTGACCATCATCAACTTTGTGGTGGTGACCAAGGGTGCGGGCCGTATCGCCGAGGTGGGCGCGCGCTTCGCCCTGGACGCGATGCCGGGCAAGCAGATGGCGATTGACGCCGACCTCAACGCCGGCCTGATCGGCGAGGCAGATGCGAAAAAACGCCGCAGCGAAGTGTCGATGGAAGCCGAATTCTACGGCGCCATGGACGGTGCATCGAAGTACGTCCGCGGCGACGCCGTGGCCGGCATCATGGTGACGGTGATCAACGTCATCGGCGGCCTGCTGGTCGGCCTGATCCAGCACGATATGCCGTTTTCCGACGCGTTGAAAAACTACACGCTGCTGGCCATCGGTGACGGCCTGGTGGCGCAGATTCCATCGCTGATCATCTCGGTGGCAGCCGGCATCGTGGTGTCGCGCGTGGCCAGCGACGAGGACATCGGCACGCAGCTGGTGGGCGAGCTGTTCGCCAAGCCGGAAGTGCTGTACATCACGGCCGGCATCATCGGCGGCATGGGGCTGATTCCCGGTATGCCGAACCTGGTGTTCATCCTGCTGGCGAGCACGCTGGCCGGCTCGGCTTATCTGATGTCGAAGAAAAAAGTGCAGAAAGTCGCGGCCGAAACGGCGGCGGCGGAAGCGGCGGCGCCAGCCGCGGCGGCCACTTCGGAGCAGGAAGAGGCGACCTGGCAGGACATCATGCCGGTCGATACGCTGGGGCTGGAAGTGGGCTATCGCCTGATTCCGCTGGTGGACAAGACCCAGGGCGGCGAGCTGCTCAAGCGCATCAAGGGCATCCGCAAGAAGTTCGCGCAGGAGGTGGGTTTCCTGGCGCCGCCGGTGCACATCCGCGACAACCTGGAACTCAAACCATCGGCCTACCGGATCGCGCTCAAGGGTGTGGAGGTGGGCGCGGGCGAGGCGTTCAACGGCCAGTTCCTGGCGATCAATCCGGGCATGGCAAGCGGCACCTTGCAGGGCATGGTGACCACCGATCCCGCCTTCGGCCTGCCGGCGGTGTGGATCGACGCCAGCCTGCGCGACCAGGCGCAGGGCATGGGCTATACCGTGGTGGATGCCGGCACGGTGGTGGCGACGCACCTGAATCATTTGATCACCACGCACGCGTCGGAGCTGCTGGGCCGCTCGGAAGTGCAGTCGCTGCTGGATCATCTGGCCAAGGAATCGCCGAAGCTGGTGGAGGATCTGGTGCCGAAGATGGTGTCGATCTCGACCTTGCAGAAGGTGCTGCAGAATCTGCTGGCGGAGGGCGTGCACATCCGCGATATGCGCACCATCATCGAGACGCTGGCCGAGCATGGCGCGCACACCCAGGATGCCGGCGACCTGACGGCGCTGGTGCGCATCGCGCTGGGCCGGGCGATCGTGCAGCAGCTGTTCCCTGGCGCCGGCGAGCTGTCGGTGATGACACTGGATAATCGTCTGGAACGCTTGCTGATGCAGGCGCTGGCGGCCAGCGGTCCGGATGGCGCCGGCATCGAGCCGGGGCTGGCCGATACCATTGCGCAGCAGGCGGCGGCGGCCACGCAGCAGCAGGAAGCGCTGGGCCTGACGCCGGTGCTGCTGGTGCCGGGACCGTTGCGGGCCTTGCTGTCGCGCTTCCTGCGCCGCTCGCTGCCGCAGCTGAAGGTGCTGTCGCATGCCGAGATCCCGGAAAGCAAAACCATCCGCGTGACTGCGCTGGTCGGCCAGCAGCCGGCTTGATCTAGCGCGTCATGTTCCCATGCAGGCAGCCTAGACTGCCTGCATGAATGACGATTACGACACGCCGTGGAAGGACGTGATCACCGATCACTTCCCGGAACTCATGGCTTTCTATTTCCCCTCCGCGCATGCCGCGATCGACTGGTCGCGGCCGCATGATTTTCTCGATCAGGAGTTGTCTGCACTGTCGCCCGGTGCCGAGCAGGGAAAGCGACTGCTGGACAAGCTGGTGCGCGTGTACCTGCATCAGGGCGGTGAGCAGTGGGTGCTGGTGCACCTGGAAGTGCAAGGCTGGCGCGACGCGGGCTTTGCCGAACGCATCTTCACCTATCACTACCGCGTGTATGACCGCTATCACCGGCCGGTCGCCAGCATGGCGGTGCTGGCGGATACGGGGCGGCGCTGGAAGCCTGAATCGTTCGCTTATTCCCTATTGGGCTGTGAGTTGCGCTTGAATTTCCCAGTGGCTAAGTTGCAGGACTATGCCGGCTGCCTGGACGCTCTTCTGACTGACGCCAATCCGTTTGCCCTGGTGACCGCTGCCCACCTGTTAACGCAGCAGACCAAACACAGCCCTCACCAACGCCGCCGCGCCAAGTGGCGTTTGGCCAAGCTACTGTATCAACGTGACTGGGACAAGCGGCGTATCATTAATCTGCACCGCACGATCGACTGGCTGATGCGTCTGCCCAAGTCGCTTGATAAGCGGCTCAGGTATGGGATCCTGGAATTGGAAAGGAGAAAAGCTATGCCTTATGTCACCTCATATGAGCGTATAGGGATGGAGATCGGTATGAGCAAAGGACTGCAGGAAGGGTTGCAGAAGGGGCTGCAGGAGGGGCTGCAGAAGGGACTGCAGGCGGGGCTGCAGAAAGGATTGGAGGAAGGCCGGCAGAAGGGCCTGCAGGAAGGTCGTCAGGAAGGTCTTCAGGAAGGCCGTCAGGAAGGTCGTCAGGAAGGCCGTCAGGAAGGCGGGGCGGAGATGCTGGCGGCGCTATTGGGCAAGCGCTTTGGCGCGCTCGATCCTGAGGTGGCGGCGCGCCTGGTTAACGCCGATGTCGCGCAACTGTCCAAATGGGTGCTGAACTTCGTTGATGCCCATACACTGGACGAAGTTTTCCGCGACTGAAATGCGGGCCATTTGTACCCCTGTTCATCAGATCGTTTCCGGAGTGCATCGTCAATAATGGAAGCATTGGAGTCAAGGCGTCTTGTATCGCAAGGCGCGTGACTCAACCTGGTTCCCTTGAGAGACGGTCATGAACGTTAAAAAATTTACCGCACCGACTTCCCGCGAAGCGCTGCGCAAAGTCCGCGAATCCCTCGGCCCTGACGCCGTGATCCTGTCCAACCGTCAATCCGACGGCATCGTCGAAATCCTCGCCCTGGCAAACGATGACGCCGCCTCGCTGGCCATGCCGGCGCCGCATTCGCCGATGGCGGAACCCGCACCCTCGTTGGACCTGGACGCCCCGGTGATCGCCGCCAGCCGCGTCGAGCCGCGCTTCGAAGAGGAGTTGCCGCACATGTCGCCGCCGGTTGCCAGCACCCGCCCAGCCAGCCTGCCGGTGCAGCCGCAACGCCGCGTGGTGGCCTCGCACTCATCGCTCGCCACTAAGGTCGCCGCAGCCGCGCCGGTACCGACTCCGGCGCCTGCACCACAGCCAAAAGCCGCGCCATCTATCGACGCCCACCAGATCGCCGCGCTGGTCAGCGCCGCTGTCGCCAGCGCCAAGGAATCGGCCGCCGTCGAGATGAGCGGCATGATGAGCGAAATCCGCGCCATGCGCGGCATGATGGAAACCCAGCTGGCCGAATTGTCATGGGGCGCGACGCAAGCGCGCGAACCGCAGAAGACCGCGGTGCTGCGCGAAATGCTGGCGGCCGGTTTTTCGGCCAGCCTGGCGCGCTACCTGATCGAAAAACTGCCGGCCGGCCGCGACGCCGCCGACAGCCTGCGCTGGATAAAGACCGTCCTCACGCGCAACCTGCAAACCATGGCCAACGAAGACGCGCTGATCGAGCAGGGCGGCGTGTTCGCGCTGGTCGGTCCGACCGGCGTCGGCAAGACCACCAGCACCGCCAAGCTGGCGGCGCGCTGCGTGATGCGCCACGGCCCGGACAAGCTGGCCCTGATCACCACCGACGCTTACCGCATCGGCGCGCATGAACAGCTGCGCATCTACGGCAAAATCCTCGGCGTGATGGTGCACTCGGTCAAGGATGAAGCCGACCTGCGCATCGCCCTGAAAGAACTGAAGAACAAGCATACCGTGCTGATCGACACGGTCGGCGTCAGCCAGCGCGACCAGATGGTCACCGAGCAGGTGTCGATGCTGCAAGGCGCCGACACCAACGTCAAGCGCCTGCTGTGCCTGAACGCCACCGCCACCCAGGAAACCCTGAGCGAAGTGGTGCGCGCCTACCAGGGCAGCGGCCTGGCCGGCTGCATCATGACCAAGCTGGACGAAGCGGCCGCGATTGGCAACGCGCTGGACGTGGTGATCCGCCACAAGCTGAACCTGTTCTACGTGTCGAACGGCCAGCGCGTGCCGGAAGACCTGCACCTGGCCGATCCGGCCTACCTGATCGACCGCGCCTTCAAGCTCAAGCGAGACAGCGTCCACACTCAGTACCAGGATGCGGAGCTGCCTCTGCTGATGAGCAATACAACGCAAGACAACCGCAGCATGCGCGAGGTGCACCTTGGCTAATTTTAATTTCGACCAGGCGGAGGGCCTGCGCCGCATGCTGGCCGGGGCCCAGCCCCGCATCGTTACCTTTCTGTCGGCGGCGCCGCAGGACGACAAGGGCGCCATGCTGGTCAACCTGGGCGCTTCGCTGGCCCGGGCCGGCAATGACGTGCTGATCGTCGACGCCTGCGCCAGCGCCCACGGCGTCGCCTCGCGCCTGGGTGTCGACGGCGGCGACAGCCTGCTCAATGTGGCGCGCCAGGAATGCGCGCTGAACCAGGTGATCCACGCGGTGCCGCAAGGTTTCTCGGTGGCGTCGATGACCCGCGGCGCGGCGCGCTCCGGTCCGGACGAGACCCGGCGCCTGGCCAAGGCCTTCGATGTGCTGGCCAAGCAGACCGGCATGGTGCTGGTCGACGGCGAGTTCGACGGCGAAGCCTTTCCGGTGCCGATCATGGCCAGCTCGGAGATTGTGGTGCAGGTCTCGAATAGCGCTACCTCGATCAAGGCTGCGTACAGTATGATTAAGCGCCTGAACCAGGAACTGGGCCGTCGGCCGTTCGGCATTCTGGTCACCGGCGCCTCGGAAGACGAAGCTAGGTTGGTTTACGATAATATGGCACAGGCGGCAAGCCGTTACCTGGCCGTCAATCTGGTGTCGATGGGATCGGTGCCGGCGGATGAATACCTGCAACGTGCGGCGCGCTTGGGGCGTGCGGTGGTCGATGCGTTTCCGCTGGCGGGGGCTTCTGTCGCGTTTCGCCAATTGGCGGGCCGCTTCGCGCTGGGGGGGACTCACCAACTGCGCGCTTGATTAATATAATAAATATTCGAATGTATACGGTAAAAGGGAAAGCGGACAAGGATACTTTACTGACGGAGCATATGCCGTTGGTAAAACGCTTGGCCCACCACATGAAGGCGAAACTGCCGCCCAGCGTCGAAGTCGACGATCTGGTGCAAGCCGGAATGATCGGCCTGTTGGACGCCATCAGCCGTTACGAAGAAACCCACGGCGCGCAATTTGAAACCTACGCGGTGCTGCGCATCCGCGGCGCCATGCTGGACGAGCTGCGCAGCAGCGACTGGCTGCCGCGCTCGCTGCGGCAGAACATGCGCAAGGTCGAAGCCGCCATGTCGACGCTGCAGCAGCGCCTGGGCCGGCCGCCTAGCGAATCGGAAGTGGCCAAGTCGCTCAAGCTGTCGCTGGCCGACTACCAGGAAATGCTGGGCGACGGCGGCGGCCACCAGCTGGTGTACTACGAAGATTTCCATGACGACGACGGCAACGACAGCTTCCTCGACCGCTATGCCGCCGATGACGACGCCGATCCGCTGCGTTCCCTGCTGGACGGCGACTTCCGCCAGGCCGTGATCGATGCCATCGATATGCTGCCGGAGCGCGAGAAGATGCTGATGGGCTTGTACTACGAAGAGGAGCTCAACTTGAAAGAAATTGGCGCCGTGATGGGCGTATCCGAATCGCGCGTATCGCAATTGCATACGCAGGCCGTGGCGCGTCTGCGCGCCTCACTCCGGGAGCGGTCTTGGACTGGGCCAGCGTAGCCGGCGTGCTGCTGGCGCTGGCCGGCATCATGGCCGGCCAGACCATGGAAGGCGGCAAGCTCACTTCCTTGTTGCAACCGGCGGCGTTTGCGATCGTTGTCATCGGCACGTTTGGCGCGGTGCTGTTGCAGACCCGCTTCAAGACCTTTGTGCGCGGCGTGCGCATGCTGCGGCTGGTGTTTGCGCCGCCCAAGGACACCCGCGCCGCCTTGGCGCGCGACATCAACGCCTGGAACCTGGCGGCGCGCCGCGACGGCCTGCTGTCGCTGGAGCGCTACATGCTGGCCTCCAAGGACCAGTTCAACACCAAGGGCCTGCGCCTGATCGTCGACGGCATCGCGCCGGAGAAACTGCGCCAGCTGCTGGACACCGAAATTACCGCCTATGAAACCGCCGAGCGCCAGGCCGTGCGCATCTGGGAATCGGCAGCCGGCTATTCGCCGACCATCGGCATCCTGGGCGCGGTGCTGGGCCTGATTCACGTGATGGAAAACCTGACCGATCCGAGCAAGCTGGGGTCCGGCATTGCGATCGCGTTCGTGTCGACCATTTACGGCGTCGGCCTGGCCAATCTGTTCTTCTATCCGATCGCCAATAAACTGAAGGCGATCGTCACGCAGGAAGTGCACCAGCAGGAGATTGCGGCGGCGGTGTTCTACGACATCGCCACCGGCGACCACACGCGGGTGATCGACGAACGCATCGCCACGCTGCTGCGGGAGCACTGAGATGTACTACCGTCGCGCCCGCAAAAAGTTCGACGACGAGCCGGAGAACCATGAGCGCTGGCTGATTTCGTACGCCGACTTCATCACGCTGCTGTTCGCGTTCTTTGTGGTCATGTATGCGATTTCGGCGGTCAACATCGGCAAGTACAAGGTGTTTTCCGACGCGCTGGGCAATGCCTTCGGCGGCCAGGGTTCGGCCACGCCGGTCAATACACAGGTGCAGAACCTGCCGATTCCCAATCCCGGCCTGAAGCGCCGCACCGAGCTGCTGCGCAAGGAAAAAGAGCAGATGACGCGGCTGGCGCAGGATTTGCTGTCGACCATGGCGCCGCTGGTCAAGGAGGGCAAGGTGCGGGTGACGCAGAACAGCCGCGGCGTCAGCGTCGAGATCAATGCGTCGGTGCTGTTCGATCCGGGCGAGGCCAGGCTGATGCCGGAATCGGTGGAAGCGCTGCGCGCGGTGGCCAATCTGCTCAAGAGCGATACGCACAATGTGCAGGTGGAAGGGCATACGGATAATCAGCCGATTGCCAATCCGCGTTATCCATCCAACTGGGAATTGTCGTCGGTGCGCGCCAGCAGCGTGGTGCGGCTGTTCATCGATGCCGGCGTGGCGCCGACGCGGCTGACGGCGGTGGGCTTCAGCTCCAACCAGCCGGTGGCCGACAACGACACGCCACTGGGCCGCGCGCGCAACCGCCGCGTGGCGGTGACGATCTTGTCGGGAATTCCTGATCCGAGTACGGAAGTGCCGACGGCATTGCCGGCGCAATAAATTAGCCGGCGAGGAAACCGCGGCTGCGCGGCAGGGTGGTGGTCACGCCGCCCGGGCCATAGAAGTTGTTGCCGGCCGAACCCTGCGGCCGCAAGGCGTGCAGCGCATCCTGGGTTTGCCCCATCTGCTTGTTGATCAGCACGCCATTGAGCAGGTTGAGTTCCTTGGCGGTGCGGGTGTGCTGCAGCAACGCGCTCCACAGGCTTTCCGACTCGGCGCGCGCCTCGCCGCTGGCGGCGATCCACGCATCCATGCCGGCTTCCTCGGCAGGAAAGCCGCATTTGCCCAGCGAGCGGTGACGTTGCGCGGATAACAGGGTCATTTGCGTGACCAGCGCGTTCTTGCGGGTGGTAATGGCCGGCAGGCCTTCAATCTCGGCCGTCACCAGCAGTTGCTGTTCCTGGCGCAGCACATCCAGCAGGGTGGACATGATGTGTTCTTCTTCGCGCAGGCTGTTCAGCGGGGTGACGGTGGTCATGACTATCCTATCGTTTTCTTGAGTGCAGCAGATCCTTGACGGTATCCAGCAAGCCATCCGCTACTTTTTCCGAGTTGACCTGGAACTGGCCATCGGCAATTGCCAACTTGATGCGCTCGACTTTCTTGGTGTCGAACACGGCATTGGCGCCGCTGGCCGAACTGGCCGCCATGGCCTGGCCTTGCGGAGACAGGCGGACACTGTCCGACGCCACATTCGACGGCGCCGCTTCCGCAGCCTTGTCCGCGCCGCGCGCGGTGGAGCTGGTTGCAGCAGGCGTCGACGGCAGGCCGGGCGTGCTCTTTAATGTATCGTTAATTTTCACAGCATTTCCTTCTCAGCGAGGAGTACGAAACTCCGGGATCTGAGTCGGTAACGGCGATTCGGTCGTAAACTTTAGCCGGGTTTGCCTGGCCATTGCTCAAAATGCCACCTCGACCATGCCGCCGGTCTTGGCGATGCCGGTAATCTGTTGCCCATTGCCGGTTTTCACCTGGACCACCTGGCCGTCGCCGGCCGTGCTCATGGCCCGGCCCTCGGCCGAGACGCTGAAACCGCTGCCGCTCGATACCAGGCGCACCAGCTGGCCCGACTGCACCACCGGCTTGCTGCGCAGCGTGTCCAGCCGCAAAGGCGTTCCTGGTGGCAACGACACCGAGGCGCTGCGGCCGATCACCTGGCTGGCGTCGGTGGCTATACCTGCTGGCAACATTGTCAGATCGCCCTTGAGGACGGTCAACTGGTTGGCGTCGATCGGCTGGCCCTGCACCAGCGGGGCGGCGGCGGCGATGTATTCGCCCACCACGGTCACGTTGGCTTGAATATATACCGTCCACGTGGCCGGTGTCGCACAGCGTACGCCGACCGTGGTTTTGCCCCAGGCGCGGGCGCCGGGCATGAAGAAAGCCTGCGGGTCGGGGCAGGCGGCCAGTTGCATGCGCGGATCGATGGCGCCGACCGTGACCGTGACCTGGCCCGGCAGGCCGCCGGCCTGCACCTGCAGGAATTGTTCGACCGTGTGCTTGATGGCCGCGATGTCCTGGCGACCGGGCTGGGCGGCGGCGTTGGCGCCAAGTGCAATGCCGAAGAGTGCAGCGATGAGCAGACGTGGTTTCATGGCGATGGTTTCCCGTTCAATGCTGCCATCATAGTCTGGCAGGCTGGACTTGAAGCGTTGAATAAGGCGGGAAATGGGGTGCTTATCGCCCGATTGTTACGGCGGGCAACTCCGTATCATCGATCCTGTCATTAATGTGGAAGGGGAGCACATCATGCTCGGCAGCAAGTTAGACGATTACATGCGCTTTAATGAAACGGCACTGAGCCTGCGTTCGACGCGTCAGTCGGTGCTCGCCTCCAATATTGCCAACGCGGACACGCCGAATTACAAGGCGCGCGACATCGACTTCAGCGCCACCATGCAGGCCGCGCTGGCCAAGGCCAACCCGAATGCCCAGCAGTCGCTGGCGACCACCGCGGTCAAGCATTACCCCAACCCTCTGCAAGACGCCGGTACGCTGGCCGACGGCACGCCACTGCTGTACCGCGGCGTGATCCAGGGCGCGGTGGACGGCAACACGGTGGACATGGACGTCGAGCGCAACCAGTTTGCCGACAACGCGATCCGCTACGAAGCCGGCATCACCGCCATCAACGGCCAGATCAAGTCGATGCTGGCGGCGATCCAGTCAGGGAGCTGATCATGTCACTGTTTAATATTTTTAATGTTTCCGGTTCGGCCATGAGCGCGCAGTCGCAGCGGCTCAACGTGGTGGCCTCCAACCTGGCCAATGCCGACAGCGCTACCAGCGCCAGCGGCGAAGCCTATCGCGCGCGCCAGGTGGTGTTCGAGGCGCAGACGCCGACCAATGGCGGCGCCTCCACCGGGGTACGGGTCAAGCAGGTGGTGGAAGACCAGTCGCCGATGAAGATGATGTACGACCCCAAGCACCCGGGCGCCGACGAAAACGGCTACGTCACCATGCCGAACGTCAACGTAGTGGACGAGATGGTCAACATGATGTCGGCCTCGCGCTCCTACCAGAACAATGTGGAAACCATGAACACGGCGAAAACGCTGCTGTTGAAAACCCTGACCATCGGTCAAAACTAAATAAGAGAAACAAGAGGCCATCATGACCATTAGCGGCATCATCGACACGCCGGCGGCGGTGAACAGCACCCCGACCACCACCACGACCACGACGACCGACAGCGTGCAGGCGGACCAGGACAAGTTCATGAAACTGCTGGTGACCCAGCTGCAGAACCAGGATCCGCTGAATCCGATGGACAATGCCGCCATGACCAGCCAGCTGGCCCAGCTGTCGACCGTGACCGGCATCAACAAGGTCAACGCCACGCTGGAATCGCTGCGCTCCGATATCGCCAGTTCGCAGTCGCAAAGCGCGATCAGCATGATCGGCAAGGGGGTGCTGGTGGCAGGCAAGGGCATCGAATTGGCGACCAGCACCGCCGACGACGGCACCAAGACCAGCTCCAGCGTGTTCGGCATCGACCTGGCGTCGGCGGCGCAGAGCGTGACGATCGCGATCCAGGACAGCACCGGCAAGACGGTGCGCACCATGGCCATGACCAATGCCGACGTCGGCACCTACCCGATCACCTGGGACGGCACCCAGGACGACAAGACCGCCGCCCCGGCCGGCAAGTACACCTTTACCGTCACCGCCACCAGCGCCGGCAAGACCTTGACCGACGCCACGCCGCTGCAACTGGCGGCCGTGGCCAGCGTGTCGACCGGCAGCGGCGGCGTCAAACTGAATACCTCGCTCGGGCAGTTCGCCATGAGCGATGTCAAAGAAGTTCTGTAAGCAGTCATCACCAATAGGGGAATACCATGTTCCAACAAGGACTGAGCGGCTTGAATGCTGCATCCAAATCGCTGGACGTCATTGGCAACAACATCGCCAATGCCAGCACTGTGGGCTTCAAGAGTTCGCAGGCGCAGTTTGCCGACTTGTACGCCAACTCGCTCAATGGCGTGTCGGGCAACAACGCCGGGATTGGTGTGACGGTGTCGAAACTGGCGCAGCAGTTCACGCAGGGCAATATCGAGACCAGCAGCAATCCGCTGGATGTGGCGATCAACGGCGGCGGCTTCTTCCGCCTGGTGGTCAACGGCGCGGTGGAATACTCGCGCAACGGCCAGTTCCACGAAGACGCCAGCCACACGCTGGTCAACGCGCAAGGCGCGCAGCTGACCGGTTATCTGTCGAACACGGCCGGCGTGATCCAGCTCGGTTCGCCCGTGCCGCTGACCCTGGACAAGTCCGACCTGACGCCGGTGGAAACCACCACCGCCAACTTTCAGCTGAACCTGAGCTCGGCTGAAAAAGTGCCTGCCACCCAGCCGTTCGACGCCAACGACCCGACCAGCTACAACAAGCAGACCGTGCTCAACGTGTATGACTCGCTGGGGACCGCGCACATCATGACCACGTATTACGTCAAGACCGACGCCAATACCTGGGACGTGTACGCCGCCGCCGACAACAAGGAAATCGTGTCGGCCAGCGTGGCCGCGTCGGTCAACAGCGATGCGAACGTGGTGCAGGCGCGGCTCGACTACAACACCGCCGTGAAGGCGGTGCCGGCCGATGTGAACGCGGTGGCCCAGGCGGCCGGCGCCTACGCTGCCGTGGCGCACGACGCCATGTATGCCGCCGCCCAGACGGCCGGCGCCAGCACTGACCAGCTGGCGGCGATCGACGCCGCCTACGCCGCCATCGACCCGGGCCCCACCGGCTCGGTCACCGGCAAGACGCCGGACCAGATCAACGGCCTGCTGGCCGCCGCCATTACGGTTCCTGCGGTCAAGGTCGGCACGCTGCTGTTCACCAAGAACGGCGCGCTCGACCCGCAAGCCATGGCGCAGATGGACCCGCCGCAAACGCTGCCGTTCCAGATCCAGCTGCCGATCTTCCCGGACACCGGCGCGCAGGAGCCGATGACGGTCGCCACCACCTTCGACAAAACCACCCAGTACGGCAGCGTGACCAACGACCTGGGCTCGACCCAGAATGGTTACTCGGCCGGCTCCTGGCAGCGTTATTCGATCGACGAGAACGGCGTGATCCTGGGCCAGTACAGCAACGGCAAGTCGCGCGCCATGGGCCAGATCGCCATGGCCAATTTCGCCAGCGTCGACGGTCTGACGCCACTGGGCAACAATGCCTGGGCGGAAAGCTCGACCTCGGGTCCGCCGACCATCGGCGTGCCGAACGCGGGCTCGATGGGCTCGCTGCGCTCGTCGGCGGTGGAAACCTCGAACACCGACCTGACGGCCGAACTGGTCAACATGATCACCGCGCAGCGCGTCTACCAGGCCAATGCGCAGACCATCAAGACCGAGGACTCGATCCTGCAAACGCTGGTCAATCTGCGTTAATGGCGCAGTTAAAGGGGTAACTTATGGACCGTCTCGTCTACACCGCGATGACCGGGGCCCGCCACGTGATGGAGCAGCAGGCCACCGTGTCGAACAACCTGGCCAACGCCACCACCACCGGCTTCCGTGCCCAGCTCGATACGTTCCGGGCGGTGCCGGTGGTGTCCGAGGGCCTGCCCACGCGCGCTTTTGTGGTCGACTCCACGGTGGGGACGGACTTCCGTTCCGGCCCGATCGAGACCACCGGGCGGGCGCTGGACATCGCCATCCGCGACCAGGGCATGATCGCGGTGCAGTCGGCGGACGGTTCCGAAGCTTATACCCGCAACGGCAGCCTGAAGGTCACCGAAAACGGCATCCTGCAAACCACCAGCGGCCAGACCGTGATCGGTGACGGCGGGCCGATCGCGGTGCCGCCGGACACCAAGATCACCATCGCCAGCGATGGCACGGTGAGCGTCAACGACGACAATTACGCGCCGGGCCCGGCCAACGTGCTGGGCCGTATCAAGCTGGTCAATCCCGACACCAGGACGCTGCTGCGCGGCGACGACGGCCTGTTCCGCCAGGCCGACGGCACGCCGGCCCAGAACGACCCCACGGTGCGCGTGGTCGATGGCGCGGTCGAGGGCAGCAATGTCAATCCGGTTGATTCCATGGTCAACATGATCAGTCTGGCAAGGCAGTTTGAAATGCAAATGAGCCTGATGAAGAACGCCGAGAATAACGCCGCAAAAGCCACCCAGATCCTCGCTTTGAGTTGATGCGCTCTCCCGCATAATGCTTGCATGGGATGAACAGGTTTGATGTTCGTCCGGCATTGGGAGAAGCATCATGATACGTTCGTTATGGATCGCCAAGACTGGCATGGAAGCGCAGCAGACGCAGATGGACGTCACGTCCCACAATCTGGCCAACGTCAGCACCAACGGTTTCAAGAAGTCGCGCGCCGTGTTCGAAGATCTGCTGTACCAGAATATCCGCCAGCCGGGGGCGCAATCGTCGCAGCAGACCAATCTGCCTTCGGGCATGCAGCTCGGTACCGGTGTGCGCACCGTCGCCATCGAGCGCATCCACACCCAGGGCAATCCGCAGTCGACCGGCAACGATAAAGACATCATGGTCAATGGCAGCGGCTTCTTCACCGTGCTGCTGCCGGACGGCACCACCGCCTACACCCGCGACGGCTCCTTCCAGCGCGACCAGAACGGCCAGATGGTGACCTCGGAAGGGTTTGCGCTGCAACCGGCCATCACCATCCCGATCACCGCGCAGTCGATCACCGTGGCGCGCGACGGCACCGTCTCGGTCAACATCGCCAACACCAACGGCGCCACCACCACCCAGCAGCTGGGCAGTTTGCAACTGGCCACCTTCATCAACCCGACCGGGCTGGAATCGAAGGGCGAAAACCTGTACGTGGAAACCACCGCGTCCGGCGCCCCGCAGCAGAACACGCCAGGCAGCAACGGCACCGGCACCATTTTGCAGGGCTATGTGGAGACGTCCAACGTCAACGTGGTGGAGGAGATGGTCAATATGATCCAGACCCAGCGCGCCTACGAGATCAATTCCAAGGCCATCACCACCTCCGACCAGATGCTGCAAAAACTGTCGCAGATGTAAGGACATGATCATGAAACACGCCATCCCCCTTGTTACCGCAGTTCTGTTGAGCGCCTGCGCTGCGACGCCGACCTCGATCGTCAGCGCGCCGATGACGGCGCGTCCGCTGACCACCGAGCAGATGCAGGCGGTGCCCAACAACGGCGCCATCTACCAGCCGGCCGCGTTCCGTCCGGTGTTCGAAGACCGCCGTGCGCGCCACGTGGGCGATGTGCTGACGCTGGTCATCACCGAGCGCACCTCGGCCAACAAGGCCGGCACCGCCAGCGGCAACAAGTCGGGCAGCGTCAGCGCCACCTTGCCTGGCAAGCTGAGCAGCACCTTCGGCAATCCATTGACGGCCGCCACCACCAACACCTACACCGATGGCGACAACCAGACCGCCAGCAACGCCTTCACCGGCACCATGGGCATCACGGTGGTGGAAGTGCTGGGCAACGGCAACCTGATCGTCGCCGGCGAAAAGCAGATCGGCATGAACAAGGGCACCGAATACATCCGCTTCTCCGGCATGATCAATCCGGACAGCATCGCCACCGGCAACAGCGTGCAGTCGACCGCCGTGGCCGATGCGCGCGTCGAGTACCGCACCGCCAATCACATCGACCGCGCCGAGCTGTCGTCGATGGCGTCGCGCTTCTTCCAAAGTCTGCTGCCGTTCTGATGACCATGAAAACTTCCCTCAAATCCGCTCTGCTG
Source organism: Duganella margarita (assembly GCF_009857535.1). GTDB lineage: Bacteria > Pseudomonadota > Gammaproteobacteria > Burkholderiales > Burkholderiaceae_D > Rugamonas > Rugamonas margarita. The sequence goes on along the minus strand of NZ_WWCS01000015.1, from coordinate 17,503 downwards.
GTCTGCCTGGCGCTGGCCGCGCCGCTGACCCAGGCCGAGCGCATCAAGGACCTGGCCAGCATCGCCGGCGTGCGCAACAACCAATTGCTGGGCTATGGCCTGGTGGTCGGCCTCGACGGTTCGGGCGACCAGACCACGCAGACGCCGTTCACCGTGCAAAGCGTGGTCTCCATGCTGCAGCAGCTGGGCGTCAACCTGCCGCAGGGCGGCACCCAGTTGCAGCTGAAAAACGTTGCCGCCGTGATGGTGACGGCCACGCTGCCGCCGTTTGCGCAGCCGGGCCAACAGCTGGACATCACAGTGTCGTCGATGGGCAACGCCAAGAGCTTGCGCGGCGGCACGCTGCTGATGACGCCGCTGAAAGGCGCCGACGGCCAGGTCTACGGCATGGCGCAGGGCAATGTGCTGGTCGGCGGCGTCGGCGTGCAGGCCGGCGGCGGTGGCGGCGGCAGTTCGCTGACCGTCAACCACCTGAGCGTGGGCAAGATTTCCGGCGGTGCAACGGTCGAGCGCGCTGTCGCCTCGAATCTGGGCGAAGGCAATATGATCAAGCTGGAACTCAACAGCGCCGACTTCGCCACCGCCAGCCGCGTGGTCGAGGCCATCAACGACAAATATGGCGCCGGCATCGCCTACGCGCTGGACAGCCGCGTGATCCGGGTGCAGGCGCCCAGCAGCAGCGACCAGCGCGTGAGCTTCATCGGCACGCTGCAGGACATGCAAGTCAATCCGGCCGAGCAGCAGGCCAAGGTGATCATGAACGCCCGCACCGGCTCGGTGGTGATGAACCGCGCCGTGACGCTGGATACGTGCGCCATTTCCCACGGTAATCTGTCAGTATCGGTCAATGCCGACACGTCCGTCAGCCAGCCGAACCCGTTGTCGGGCGGCCGCACGGTGGTCACGCAGAATCCGCAAGTGGCGATCAAGGCCGATGGCGGCAAGGTGATGCTGGTCAAGGGCGGCGCCTCGCTGGCCGATGTGGTCAAGGCGCTCAACGCCATCGGCGCGACGCCGCAGGACCTGCTGTCGATCTTACAGGCGATGAAGGCGGCAGGTTCGCTGCACGCCGAACTGGAAATCATTTAAGCAGGTACGACCATGACCAGTCCAACTTCGACCAATACCGACCTGAGTGGCAAGTTTGCGCTGGATGTGCGCGATATGGGCAGCCTCAAGCAGTCGGCCCGCGCCGGCAGCCCGGCCGCGCTGAAGACCGCCGCCACCCAGTTTGAAGCCATGTTCGTCAACATGATGATGAAGAGCATGCGCGAGGCGACTCCGCAGGACGGGCTGACGGACAGTGCGCAGACCAAGATGTTCCAGACCATGCAGGACCAGCAGACCAGCCAGAGCATCGCCAAAAAGGGCATCGGCCTGGCCGACATGCTGGTGCGCCAGCTCAACAAGCAGACCGACGCGCAAGCGCTGGCGCTCAGCGGCGAGGCCGCCGACAGCGGCAATGGCGCCAATGCCGGCAGCTTTGCCGGCGTGGCCAGCCTGATGGACGCCAAGCTGCAACGCGCGATCGCCGCCGCCGGCGGCAATGCCGCAGCGACCACGACCGCCGCCACCAGCACCGACGCCACCAGCACCAATAAAGGGTCGCAGGCGCCGCACGTGCGCAGCTTCCAGGAAAAACTGGCGGCGCACGCGGAAGAGGCCAGCAAGGCCACCGGCATCCCGGCCAAGTTCATGCTGGGCCAGGCGGCGCTGGAGTCCGGCTGGGGCAAGCGCGAGATCAAGGGCCGCGACGGCACCAACAGCCACAACCTGTTCGGCATCAAGGCCAGCGCCGACTGGAAAGGCAAGGTGGTCGAGGCCACCACCACCGAATACGTTAATGGCAAGGCGCAGACCAAGGTCGAGCGTTTCCGCGCCTACGACAGCTATGCCGACAGTTTCAAGGATTACGGGAAATTGCTTGTGAGTAACCCCCGCTATGAAAAAGTGCTGGCCAGCGCAGGCGACGCCAGCAGCTTTGCCCAGGGCTTGCAGAAGGCCGGCTACGCCACCGATCCGAATTACGCCTCCAAGCTGACCAGCATCATCAAGCGCTCGCTGGCGGGGTAATCAAGTTTTTCGGCGGTTTGCCGTTAACACGCATAACATAGAGTTAAACATATCATGTCCAGTCTTCTCAGCATCGGTAAAAGCGGTTTGTTGGCTGCCCAGGTTGGCTTATCGACGACCGGCAACAACATCACCAACGCCAATACGGCCGGCTACAACCGCCAGGTGGCCATCCAGGGCGATACCGGTACCCAGTACCAGGGCTTCGGCTACGTGGGCACCGGTACCGAGATCCAGGCTGTGCGTCGCTATTACGATAATTTCCTGGCCACCTCGCTGCGCAGCGCCGAGGCCAACCAGGCGTCGCTGGACGCGTATAGCGGCCAGATCAGCCAGATCGACAACCTGCTGGCCGATCCGACCGCCGGCCTGTCGCCGGCGCTGCAGGACTTCTTCAGCGGCGTGCAGGACGCCACCGCCAATCCGGCTTCGGCCGCGGCGCGCCAGTCGCTGCTGTCGAACGCGCAGTCGCTGGCGTCGCGCTTCCAGGACATGAGCGCCAAGCTGACCGAAATCAGCGCCGGCGTCAATTCGACGATCACCTCCAGCGTCAACGAAATCAATTCCTACGCTACGCAGATCGCCGCGATCAACAACACCATCGCCGGGCTGACCACCGACCAGGCCGCGCCGAACGACCTGCTGGACAAGCGCGACCAGATGCTGACCGAGCTGAACAAGCTGGTCAAAATCAACGTCACGCCGGGCGACAACAATATGCTCAACGTGCAGTTCGGCACCGGCCAGCCGCTGGTGGTGGGCAACCAGCCGTTCCAGCTGGCCACCGCCAGTTCGCCGACCGACGTCAGCCGCGTGACGATCGGCTACCAGTCGTCCAACGGCAACTTCAGTGCGTTGCCGGACAGCGTCTTCACCGGCGGCCAGATGGGCGGCCTGATGGAGTTCCGCAACGGTGCGCTGGACAAGGCGCAAAACGCGCTGGGGCAGGTGGCCGCCAGCCTGGCCACCGCCTTCAATGCCCAGCACGTGCTGGGGCAGGACCAGAACGGCGACCTGGGCACCAATTTCTTCAACCCGATCCAGGCCTATGTCGGCACCAGTACGCGCAACTCGCCGGCCAGCACGGCCGAAGTCACGGCGGTGGTGACCGATGGGTCGGCACTGACCGCCAGCGATTACAGCGTCGATTACGACGGCACCAATTACAACGTCACCCGCAAGAGCGACGGCAAGGTCACGGCGGTGACCGGCTCGCCGCAGGAAATCGACGGCGTCACCTACACCTTCAGCGGCACGCCGCAGGCCAAAGACAACTTCCTGGTACGGCCGACCTACAACGCCGCCACCAGCCTGTCGGTGGCGATCACCGACACCACCAAGATCGCGCTGGCGGCGCCGATCGCCACTTCGGCCGCGACCGCCAACGCCGGCAACGCCAAGATCACCGCCGGCAGCGTTGACAAAAACTATCTGACCGCCGGCAACGCGCTGACCGCGCCGTCCACGCTGACCTTCGACAAGGCCAGCGGCACGCTGTCCGGTTTCCCGGCCGGCCAGGATGTGACGGTCACCGTCAACGGCACGCCGACCGTGTACCCGGCCGGCACGCCGGTGCTGTACACGGACGGCGCCAGCATCAGCTTCGGCGGCGTGAATTTCGCCATCAGCGGCACCCCGGTCGACAAGGACACCTTCACGGTCGGCCCCAACACCAGCGGCGTCGGCGACAGCCGCAACGGCGCGCTGCTGGCCGGCCTGCAGACCAAGAACGTGATGAACAACGGCACCGCCACCTTCCAGACCAGCTACGCGCAGATGGTCAACTTCGTCGGCACCAAGGCGCGCGAGGCGCAGATCAGCAGCACCTCCGCTGATGCGTCGGTCAAGCAGGCCACCGCCGCGCAGCAAAGCGTGTCGGGCGTCAATCTGGACGAAGAAGCGGCCAATCTGCTGCGTTACCAGCAGGCCTACCAGGCCAGCGGCAAGGTGATGCAGGTGGCCAGCCAGTTATTTGATACTTTGCTCAGCATCGGCAATTAAGGAATAGGGGAGCTCTATGGTTATGCGCATCAGCACCAGAACAATTTTCGACACCGGCTCGATGCAGATCACGTCGCTGAGTTCGGCCATGGCGCGCACGCAGCAGCAGCTATCGACCGGCCGCAAGAACCTGACCGCGGCCGACGATCCGATCGCCAGTTCGCGCGCGCTGGAAGTGACGCAGTCGCAGTCGCTCAACACCCAGCTGGCCACCAACCGCTCCAACGCCAAGGGCGTGCTGGGCATCGAGACCACCGCGCTGTCCAGCACCACTTCGCTGCTGCAGGACATCAAGGATCTGGCGGTCAAATCGGGCAACGGCACCTACACCGACGCCGACCGCGAGTCGGTGGCGATCGAACTGGAAGGCAAGCTGGCCGACCTGATGGGCATCGCCAACACCGCCGACGGCGTCGGCGGCTATGTGTTCTCCGGCTACAAGTCGACCACCTTGCCGTTCACCAAAACCGCCACCGGCGCCGACTACCAGGGCGACCAGGGCCAGCGTTCGCTGCAAGTGGGCACCACCCGCACCGTACCGATTACCGATTCCGGTTCCGCCGTGTTCGAGGCCAACCAGACCGGCAACGGCACCTTTGTCACCAAGCCGGACCCGGGCAATGTCGGCCGCGGCGGCAGCGGCATCATCAGCGCCGGCTCGGTCAAGGATGCCACCCAGGTGCTGCCGGGCCACAATTACCAGATCAGTTTCCAGGTGGTGCCGGCCACGCCGGGCGTGCCCAAGGCCACCACCTACACCGTGACCGACATGACCGATCCGGCCAATCCGGTGCCGGTGCCGCCGACGCCGGTGCCGGCCGTGCCGCAGGCCTATGTCAGCGGCCAGAACATCTCGTTTGACGGCGTGCAGTTCGACGTCAAGGGCGATCCGGCCGATGGCGACAGCTTCACGGTCGAGCCGTCGACCAAGCAGTCGGTGTTTACCACGGTGCAGGGTTTCATCGACCAGCTGCGCCAGCCGGGCTCCGGCCCGGCCAACCAGGCCAGCCTGAACAATATGCTGAACCAGTTGCAGGTGAATATCGACAACGCCGCCGCCAACGTGTCGGCGGTCAACTCGGCGGTCGGGGCGCGGCTCAAGGAACTGGACTATCTGGATAGTTCGGGCGATGACGCCGGCCTGCAGTACGCCAGCACGCTGTCGACCTTGCAGGATCTGGATTACACGGCGGCGATTTCGCTGTTCACCCAGCAACAGACCACGCTGACGGCGGCGCAGAAATCGTTCACCACGATGTCGGGCCTGTCGCTGTTTAATTACATCAGCTAATTTTAACCACGAAGTTTTTTCTGCCATAAAAAAACGGCCAGCTTGCAAGCTGGCCGTTTTTGTTGCTGCGCCCCGCCGGAGCAGGGCGGGTGCTGTTACTTCGCCGCCAGGATGCCGTGGCTGGCGCTGGGCTGCTTGCGCAGCCAGTCGTCGTCGCGGGTGGCGGTGGTCACGCCGCTGAGCGCGGTGGTTGCCTGGTAGTGATGCAGCTCGCTGGCCAGCGCGGCCACGCTGTTGCTGAGGCCGCTAGACGGCGTGGTGTCCAGTTTGGTCGTGGCCGGCGTGCTGCTGGCCGCCGTACTGTTCTGGTAACCCCCGATGGCCGAACTCAGCGCACTGACATCGCTGGCGCGTCCTGCCTGGAACCAGACGTCGGCCAGCGCATACGTGCTGCCATCGGTGCTGGTGTAGTTCGATTCCATGCCGATCCAGTTGCCGTGGTCGAAGTTCTTCACGCCTTGCGCCGCCACCGTCAGGCTGGCGATGTTCAGCGCTGCCAGCGTTTTCAGTTCGTCGGCCTGGCTGACGCCGTCCGCATTGGCGTCGACCCACACGCGCAGGCTACCGAACTGTGCATCCTTGCTGTCGATTACGCCATCGTGGTTGCTGTCGATGTCGGCCAGCGCCGCAAAGCCATTGCTGGTCTTGCCACCGCTGCTGCTGGTGGTTGCGGTGCCGAACAGTTCGCTGCCGTCGTTGATGATGCCGTCGCCGTTGCGGTCCAGGGCCAGCAGGCCGTCGCCGGAACCCACCCAGCCGGTGTTGACCTTGGTGCCGTCGGCGCGAATGTCGAAGGTGACGCCGGCGCTGATGTTCAGCGTGTTGATGCCCAGGCCGTCCAGATCGAGCACCAGCGGGCTGGCGGTCAGTGCGGCCAACTGGTCGGTCGAAAGCGAGGCCTTGGCCGGATTGGCCAGCAGCGCGGTGGCCTGGGTCATGCTGAGCGCGGCCAACTGGTCGGTGGTGATGGCTTTCAGCTGGGTCGAGATCAGCGATTTCAGCTGGCCGGTGGTCAGCGCCTTGAACTGGTCGGCGCTGAACAGCTGCACCGTGGCCGCTTTCAGGCCCACCAGTTGCGCGGTTTTCAGCGCCGCCATGTCGGTCGCGTCCAGCGCGGTGATCTGGTCGGAATTGAAGGCGTTCAGCGCCACCACCGACAGCGCGCCGAGGTCGGCCGTGCTGAGGGTGGCGATCTGGGTGGTGGTCATGCCGGCTACCTGCATGGTGGCCAGGGCCGACAGCTGGCGCGTGGTCAGCGTGTCGAACAGGCTGTCGGACAGCGCCGCCACCTGGTCCGAGGTCAGGCCCGGGATTTGCAGCGTGGTAAAGCCGGCCAGCGTGGTCATGCCGCTCAGCTGGTCGGTGGTCAGGCCCTTGATCTGGTTGACCGACAGCGCCGACAGCGCGCGCGTCGAAAGCGCACTGAGCTGAGTCGCCGTCAGCACGCTCAGCTGCGTGGTTTTCAGGGTGCCGATCTGGGTCGAGGTCAGGCCGCTGATGGCCGTCAGGCTCAGCAGCGGGAATTGGTCGGTGGTCAGGTAAGTCAGCGTCAGGCCGCTGGCTTGCTGGGTGGTCAGGTTGGCCAACTGGTCGGTCGACAGTGCCGCCACTTGGGCCGCTTTCAGCGCCGCCATCTGCGCCGAGCGCAGCGACAGGAAGCTGTCGTCGTCCAACGCCCCCAGCTGATCGGTGGTCAGCCCTGCGACCTGGCTGTCGTTCAGCGTGCCCAGCGTGACCAGCGCGTTCAGCTGGTCGGTGCTGAGCGCCTTGAGGTCGGCGGCGGTCAGGCCCGGCAGTTGCGACGATTTCAGGCTGGCCAACTGGTCGACGTTCAGCGTCGCCACTTGCGTGGTGTTGAGCATGGCCAGCTGGGCGCTGCTAAGTGCGGCCACGTCTTCCGCCTCCATCGCGCTGATCTGGTCGGTGCTCAGGCCGGCCAGCGCGGCCAGCGCCAGCGCCCGTGTCTGCGCGGTGCTCAGCGCAATGATCTGCTCGGTGCCCAGGGTTTGCAGCTGGGTCTTGGTCAGCGCGGCGACCTGGCTGGTTTTCAGGGTGGCGATATGGGTGGGGTCCAGCGACTGCAACTGTTCGCTGGTGAGACCGCTGAATTGCAGGGTGGTCAGCGGCGTGAGCGAGTTCAGCGCGGCCAGCTGGTCGGTGCTCAGGGTCTTAATCTGCGCGGCCGTCATGGCGGCGATTTCGGCCGTGCTGAGCTGGCTCATCTGGTCCAGGCTCAGCAGGCTGATCTGCAAGGTGCTGAGCGCGGCGAACTGGTTGGTTTTGAGGCCGGCCAGGTCTTCCTGCTCCATCGCGGCGAGCTGATCGCTGCTGAGGGCACGGATGGCGGCGGTGCTCATGGCACGCCATTGCGCCACCGACAGCGCCTGGATCTGGTGGTTGGTCAGGGTGGCAATCTGCTGGCTCGACAGCGAGGCGATCTGGATGGTGCTGAGGTTGGACAGCTGGCTATCGTCCAGCGCGCTCAGGTTGTCGGTGCTCAGCGCCGGCAATTGGCGGGTGCTCAGCCAGCCGATCGGCAGCAAGGCCAGCTGCGCGGAGCTCAGCGCGGCGACCTGGGCGGTGCTGAGCGCGCGCACCTGCGCCGAAGTCAGACCTTGCAGCTGGTCGTTGCTGATGATCTGGATGTCGGCCGTGCCCAGCGCGACGATTTGCGCGGTGCTCAGCGCGGCCATGTCGGCCGCCTCGATGGCGCCGAACTGGCTGGCGTCCAGCGCGGCAATGGCCTTGGTGCTGAGGGCGCGCAGTTGGCCGCCCGTAAGGCCGGCCACCTGGCCGGTGCTCAGGCTGTGCACCTGGTTCACGGTCAGGCCGGCGATGGCGGTGGTGCTGAGGAAGCTGATCTGGTCGTTGGTCAGTGCGCCGAACTGGTCCGAGGTCAGGGCGGCGATCTGCGCCGATTTCAGCGCCGCCAGGTCCTGGCCTTCGATGGCGGCGATCTGGTCCACGGTCAGCGCCTGCAGCGCGCGGGTATTCATCGCCAGCAGGTCGCCGGTTTCCAGCGCGACGATCTGCTCGGTGGTCAGCGCGGCGGCCTGGGCGTTGCTGAGGGCGGCGATCTGGCTGGTCTTCAGCGCGGCGATCTGGTCGGTCGACAAGCCGGCGATCTGCTCGCTGGTCAGGGCGCGCACCTGCACCGTGCTAAGACCGACGATGTGCAGCGCGTTGAGCTGTTCGGCGCTCAGCGCTGCCAGCACGGCGGCCTTCAGGCCCGCCATGCTTTGCGTGCTCAGCGCGGCGAACTGGTCGCTGGTCAGCGCCGCCAGCTGCGCGGTGCTGAGCGCGGCCACCTGGGCCGACTTGAAGAAGGCAAAGTCTTCGGCGTCGATCGACGGCAATTTGTCGACCGCCAGGCCGGCCAGGCCCTTGATGCTGAGCGCGCCCAGTTGGGCGCCGCTCAGGGCGGCCAGCTGGGTGGCGTCCAGCACGCCGGTCTGGATCGACGTCAGGGCGCCTATCTGGCGCGTGCTGAGCAGGGCGAGGTCGTCGGCCGTCAGCGCCTGGATGCGGTCGGTCGACAGGCCGGCGATCTGAGTGGTAGTGTAATCGGCCAGGTTGCCCAGCGCCGCCAGTTGGGCGGCGCTGAGGGCGCCGATCTGGGCCTGGGTGAAGGCGTTGATGCTGGCGCTGCTCAGGGCGTGCAATTGCTCGGTTAGCAGGAAGCCCATCTGGTCAGTCGTCAGCGCGCGCAGCTGGGTGCTGCTGAGGGCTCTGAAGTCTTCGGTCTCGATGGCGGTCAGCTGGGTCTCGCTCAGGTGGGCGATTAGCGCGCTCGACAGCGAGCGCACCTGGCCGGTGCTGAGGGCGATCAGTTGCGCATTGCTCAAGCCATCGGCCTGGGCGGCGGTCAGCGCCGCCAGCTGGCTGGTCTTGAAGGAGCTCAGCTGGTCGACCGACAAGCCATTGATCTGGTCGCTGCCGAGGGCGCGCACCTGATTGCTGGTGAGCGCGCTCAGGCTGGCCAGCGCGGCCAGTTGGGTATTGTCCAACCAACTGATCTGGCGGGTAGTCAGGCCGGTGATTTCCTGGGTGGTCAGCACGCTGTACTGGGCCAGCGTCAGCGCCGCCAGCTGGTCGCTGCCGAGGGCGGCGATCTGGCGCGTGCTGAAGGCGCGCAGGTCGGCGTCTTCCAGCGCTGCCAGCTGGTCCGGCGTCAGCGCCGCGATGGCGGCGTTCGCCAGGGAGCGGATCTGGGCCGTGGTCAGCGCCGGGATCTGCGCGACGCTCAGGTACTGGATCTGGGTGCTGCTGAGCGCGGCGATCTGGCTGGTTTTCAGGTTGGCGATCTGTTCCGGGGTGAGGGCGATGATCTGGTCCGATGTCATGGCGGCGATCTGCTTGGTGCCAAGCCCGCTCAGGCTGCCGAGCGCGGCGAACTGGGCGTCGCTCAGTGCGCCCAGCTGGGCCGGCGTGAGCGCGGCGATTTCCTGCGAGGTGAAGGCCGCCAGCTGGGCCACGGTCAAGGCCGCCACCTGGTCGGTGTTCAGCGCAACGATCTGTGCGCTCGACAGCGCGGCGATGTCGTCCAGCGCCAGTTCGGCGATCTGGTCCGGCGTCAGCAGCGCCAGCGCGGCGCCCAGGCCGCGCACTTGCGCACTGCTCAAGGCCACCAGCTGGTCTTCGCTCAGCGTTTGCAGCTGGTCGCTGGTGAGCGCGCGCAGCTGGCGCGTGGTCAGCGTGCCGATCTGCGGCAGCAGCAGGCTGACGATCTGGTCGGTGGTCAGCGCGCGTACCTGATTGGTGGTCAGCGGCGCCAACGATCCCAGGCTGTCGATCTGGGTGTTGGACAGGGCGGCGATCTGGCGGGTGCTCAGGCTGGCCAGGATGGCGGTGCGCAGCGCCGCGAACTGGGTCGACGACAACGCCGCCAACTGGTCGCTGTTGAGGGCGGTGATCTGACTGCTGCTGAGCGCGCCGATGTCGACCGCTTCAATCGCCGCCACCTGGCTGGTGGTCAGCGCGCCCAGCGCGCTGGCGCTCAGGCTGCGCACTTGGGCAGTGCTCAGGGCGGCGATCTGGCTGTTGGTCAGCGCGCCGATCTGGGCGCTGGTGAGGCCGGCGATCTGGCTGGTCTTGAGCGTGGCGATGCTCGCCAGGCTGGCGATCTGTTCGGTCGTCAACGCGCCTATCTGCTTGCTGGTCAGCGGTGCCAGCGTGCTCAGCGCCGCCATCTGACGGGTGCTCAGCGCGTGCACCTGGGCGGTAGTCAGGGCGCTGATCACTTGCGTGCTGAGGGCGGCGACCTGGGCCAGCGTCAGGCTGCTGACCTGGTCGGTGCTGAGGCCGCCGACCTGCCGGGTCGACAGCGCCTGCAGGTCGGCCACCTCGATCGCCTGGACCTGGTCGGTGCTGAGCGCGGCCAACTGCTGTGTACTCAGTGCACGCACCTGGGCGGTGCTGAGCGCGACGATCTGGTCGCTGGTCAGCACGCTGGTCTGCTCGGTGGTCAGCGCGGCGATCTGGCGCGTGGTCAGGCTGGCCAGCGTCGCCAATGGCAGCGCGATGATCTGGTCGGTGGTCAGGGCAGCGATGGCCAGGGTCGAGAAACTGGCCAGCGACGGCAGGGCGGCGATCTGGTCGCTGCTCAGCACGGCTTTTTGCGCCGGTGTCAGCGCCGCCACTTCGGCCGTGGTCAGCGCGGTGATTTGCCGGGTGGTCAGCGCCACCACCTGGTCGGTGGTCAGCGCGGCGATCTGGCGCGTACTGAGATTGGACAGCGCGGCGCCGCTGAGCGACGCCAGCTGCTCGGTGCCGAGCGCCTGGATCGCGCGCGTGCTGAGCGCGCGCAGTTGTTCATTGAGCAGGCCGGCCAGCTGGGCGGTGCCGAGTGCGGCAACCTGGTCGTTGCTGAGCGACGCCACCTGGCGCGTGCTCAGCGAACGCAGGTCCGTCAGGTTCAGGTGCGCCACCTGGTCGGTGGTCAGCGCCTGCAACTGGCGGGTGGTCAGCGCCGCGAGGGTTTGCAGCGCGTCGAGCTGGCTGTCGACCAGCGTGCCCAGCTGGAGCGCGGTCAGCGCGGCGATTTCCTGGGTGGTCAGTGCGCGCAGCTGGGCAGTGCTCAGCGCAGCCAGCTGGTCGCTGGACAACACCGCGATCTGGCGCGTGGTCAGCGCTGCCAGGTCGCCGTTGCTGAGGGCGGCGATGCGGTCTGCCGCCAGCGCCGCCAGCGTGGCGGTGCTGAGCGCGCGCAACTGGTCGGTGCCCAGCGCCACCATCTGGGCGCTGGTAATGGCGCTGGCCTGGAGTGCCGACAGCGCGGCCAGCTGCGCGGTCTGCAGCCGGGCGAAGTCGCTGCTGCTCATCTGCGCGATCTGGTCGCTGGTCAGCGCGACGATTTGCTTGGTGACCAGCGGCAGCAGTTGCAGCGCGGTCAGTTGCTCACTGGTCAGCACGCTGATCTGGGTCGGCGTCAGCGCCCGCACTGCGGCGGTGGTAAACGCCGCCAACTGGTCGGTGGTCAGCGCCATTACCTGGTCGGTGCTGAGACGGGCGATCTGGGCGGTGCGCATGGCGCGGATGTCGCGCGTCTCGATGGCGGCGATGGCGTCGAGGCTGAGCGCGGCAATCGCGGCGGTGCTCAGCGCGGCGACCTGCGCGGTGCTGAGCGCGACGATCTGGTCGGTGGTCAGCGCCTGCAGCTGGCCGCTGCTGAGGGCGGCCAGCTGGCGGCTGGTCAGCGTCACCAGGTCGTCGGTGTTCAGGGCGCCGAGCTGGTCGCTGCTCAAGGCGCGGATTTGCGCCGTGGTCAGCACGCTGAGGTTGCGCAGCGCGTCGAGCTGGGCGTCGGTCAGCGCGACGATCTGGTCGGTGGTCAGCGCTGCGGTCTCGGCCGTGGTGAGCGCGGCCAGCTGTTCGGTCAGCAGCACCGCGATCTGGTCACTGGTGAGCTTGGTGATCTGCTGCGTCGCCAGCACAGCGATGTCGCGCGTTTCGATTGCCTGGATCTGGTCGGAGGTCAGGGCGGCGATGCCCGCCGCGCTGAGCCCTCGGAACTGGTCGCCGCTGAGGGCGACGATCTGCGCCAGCGTCAGCGCCTGCACCTGGTCGGAGGTCAGCACGCCCAGCTGGCTGCTGCCCAGCGTGGCCAGGTTGCGCGTCGACAGCGTGCTGATCTGGTCGGTGGTGAAGGCCGCCAGCTGGCGGCTGGTGATGCCCGCCAGCGTGCTCATGGCGTTGAGCTGCTCGCTGGTCAGCACCTGGATCTGCTGGGTGCTGAGGGCACCGACGGCGGCGCTGCTGAGTGCGTTGAACTGGTCGGTGGTCAGCGACGACAGCTGGCCGGTCGCCAGCGCCGCCACTTGCGCGGTGCGCAGCGCGGCGATGTCGCGCGTTTCAATCAGGATCAGCTGATCGGTGGTCAGCGTGTTGAGCATGTCGGTGCCCATGCCGGCGTACTGGGTGGCGCTCAGGTCGACGATCTGGGTGGGGCTCAGCGCATGGATCTGGTCAACGGTCAGCGCGGCCAGCTGGGTGCTGGTCAGCGCCACCAGGTCGCGGCTTTCCAGGCCCACCAGCTGGAGCGTGGTCAGCGCCTGGATTTGCAGCGTGCTGAACGGAGCGAGCGACTGCAGCGCGGCGATCTGTTCGGTGGTCAGTGCGGCGATCTGGTCGGCCGTCAGGCCGCGTTCGGCGGCGCTGCTCAGCGCGGCGAACTGGTCGGTGGTGAGCGCGGTCAGCTGCTCGACCGCCAGCGCGCCGATCTGCGCCGAGCCAAGCGCGGCGATGTCGCGGGTTTCCAGCACCTGCAACTGAACCGGCGTCAGTTCGCTCAGCAGCGTGGTGCCAAGCGTGCCCATCTGCGCGGTACTCAGCGCCACCAGCTGGTCCGAGGTCAGCGCCTGCACCTGCTCCAGGCCGAGCGCGGCCAGCTGGGCGCTGGTCAGCGTGGCGATGGTCTTGGTTTCCAGCGCCGCCACCTGGTCGGTGGTCAGGGCGGCGATTTGGGCAGTGGTCAGCGGCAGCAGGCTCTTGATCGCCACGATCTGGGCGGTGGTCATCACGGCCAGCTGGTCGGGGCGCAAGGCCTTGGCGTCGTCGGTGGTCAGCGCAGAGATCTGGTCGGTGGTCAGCGCCAACAACTGGTCGGCATTCAGGGCGCCGATCTGGGCGGTGGTCAGGGCGCGAATGTCGCGCGTTTCAAGCGCGGCGATCTGGGCGGTGCTGAGCTGGCCGACCACGGCGCTGGTCAGGGCGCCGACCTGGGCCGAGGTCAGCAGCACCACCTGGTCGGTCGTCAGTGCGGCGATCTGGTCCGGGGTCAACGCGCTCAGCTGGGCGCTGGTCAGCGCCACGAAGTCGCGCGTTTCCAGCCCGGCCAGCTGCTCGGTGGTCAATGCGGCGAACTGCGCGCTGGTCAGCAGCAGCAGGTTTTTCAGCGCGGCGATCTGGTCGGTGTTGAGGACGCTGATCTGGTCCGGGCTCAACGACGGCAGCATGGTGCTGGACAAGGCCGCCAACTGACCGGTGGTGAGCGCCACCAGCTGCTCGGCGGTGAGGGCGCGCAGCTGGGCGCTGGTTAGCGCCGGCACGTCGCGGGTTTCCAGCGCCATCAGCTGGTCGGTGCTCAGCTGGCTGAGCATGCCGGTGGTCAGGGTCGACACCTGCAGGCTGCTCAGGGCGACGATCTGGTCGGTGGTGAGGCTGGCGATCTGGTCGCCGTTGAACGCGGCCAGCTGGGCGCTGCTGAGGGCGGTGATGGTCCTGGTGGTCAGGCCGGCGATCTGGTCCGCCGTCAGGCCGCCGATTTGCGCCGAGTTCAGCGGCGAGAGCGTGGTCAGCGCGTTCAACTGGTCGGTGTTCAGCGCGCTGATCTGGTCGGCCAGCAGGGCGGCGATTTCGTTGGTGCGCAGCGCATGCAGTTGGTCGGTGAGGAGGAAGGCGAGCTGATCGCCGCTGAGTGCGCGGACTTGCTGGCTGGACAACCAGATCAGGTCGCGGGTTTCCAGCGCGGCTACCTGGTCACCGCTGAGCGCCGCCACCAGGGTAGTGCTCAGGGCGCTGATCTGCACGGTGCTCAGGCTGACGATCTGGTCGGTGCCGAGGGTGTTCAACTGGTCGGCGCTGAGGGTGTTGAGCTGGTCGGTGCGCAAGGCCTGCAGCGCTTGCGAGCTGAGCGACTGCAGCTGGTCGGCCGTCAGGCTGGTGATGGCGCTGGTGCCGAGCGCGCGCAACTGCAGCGTGCTCAGCGCGGTGAACTGGTCGGTGCTGAGCGCCGGCAACTGGTTGGAATTGATGGCGGCGACCTGCTGGGTGCGCAGCGCGCGCAGGTCGTCGGTTTCCAGCGCGGCGAACTGGCTGGCCGACAGCGCGGCCACCTGGCTGGTGGTCAGGGCCGGCATGTCCTGGGTGGTCAGCGCCACCAGCTGGTCGGCGGTCAGGCCGGACAGGATCGCGGTCGGGATGGCGGCCAGCTGGGTGGTGCGCAGCGCCTGGATGCCATCGGTGGTCAGGCCGCCCAGCGTGGTGGCGGTCAGCTGGGTCACGGCGCGGGTGGTCAGCGCCCGTACCTGGTCGGTGCTGAACCAGCTCAGCTGGTCAGAAGTCAGGGCCTGCATGTCTTCGCTGGCCAGCGCTGCAATCTGCTCGGTCGAGATGGCGGCGATTTGGTCAGAATTCAGGTTGGCGATAATCGAAGTCATTACAGGATCTCCCTAGGGTGCTGCCATGATACGCGTTAAATTTCCTTAAGGAAACCAAAAAGCGACGGGATGAGGCTATTCCGCCATCGGTTGCAGCACCGCTGGCCGAACCGGAACGGTTGCCGGTTTGACTACTTGCGGTCGCTGCGACCAGGTGCGCGGCATCAGCCGCGCGCGCTCGATCCCGTCCAAAAACAGGTTCTGGATCGGCATTCCCAGGTACGGCAGCGTCATGGCGATGACCAGCAGGCCGACGCCCAATGTGATCGGGAAACCAATGCCAAACAAATTCAGCTGCGGCGCCGCGCGGGTCAGAATGCCGAGCGCCACGTTGGTAATCAGTAAAGCGGCGACGATCGGCAACGACAGTTGCACGCCGACGCTGAAAATCATGCCGCCCCAGTCGGCCAGCTGCTTGAAGCCGCCACCGTAGACTGGAAGGGCCGACACCGGCAGCGTGGAAAAACTCTCCACCAGCGCCGACAGCAGCACCAGGTGGCCGTTGACCGCCAAAAAGCCCATGGTCGCCACCAGCGACAGGAACTGGCTGATCGCCGACGACCGGCCCTGGGTGGTCGGATCGAAAAAGCTGGCGAAGCCCAAGCCCATGGTCAAACTGGAAATTTCCCCCGCCATTTCCACCGCCGCGAAAATAATCCGGATGCTGAACCCCATGGCCAGCCCGATCAGCATTTCCTGCATCACAATTAGCAGGCCGGCCCAGGACATCGGGTCGGTGGCTGGCCAGGCCGGCACCGCCGGCGCGACGATGGCTGCGATCATCACCCCCAGGCTCAGCTTGACGCTGGCCGGCACGGCGCTATTGCCCAGCAGCGGCGAGGCGGCAATCAGCGCCATGATGCGGCACAGCGGCCACAGCAGGCCCGCGATCCACATATTGATATCGGCAGAAGAGACGGTCAGCATAAGGGCCTGTTACATTTCCGTCCGGCATCTTTTGTATTGTAGAGCAAGTGCTTACCAAATCGGAAACTGTTACATATTGACAAAGTGACTAGCCCACCAGCAGCGGGATGCCGCCGAACACTTCGCGCATGTAGTCGAGCATGATGGACAGCATCCACGGGCCGGCCACCACCAGCGCCACAAACACCCCGACCAGCTTGGGAATGAAGGACAGCGTCTGTTCGTTGATCTGGGTGGCGGCCTGGAAGATGCTGACCACCAGGCCGATGACCAGCGCCACCAGCAGCAGCGGCGCGGCCACCATCAGGGTGATCTCCATGGCGTGCTTGCCCATGGTCATGACGCTTTCGGGTGTCATCGCGGCCTCCTAGTAGAAACTCTGGGCCAGCGAGCCGAGCAGCAACTGCCAGCCGTCCACCAGCACAAACAGCATCAGCTTGAACGGCAGCGAGATCACCGCCGGCGACATCATCATCATGCCCATCGACATTAAGACAGAGGCGACCACCATGTCGATAATCAGAAATGGAATGAAGATGGCGAAGCCGATCTGGAACGCGGTTTTCAGCTCGCTGGTGACGAACGCCGGCACCAGGATGCGCAGCGGCACGTCTTCCGGCCCCTGCAACGCCGGGCTGCGCGACAATTTGACGAACAGCGCCAGGTCGGCCTCGCGGGTTTGCTTGAGCATGAAGGTTTTTAATGGCGCCGCGCCCTTGTCCAGCGCCTGGCTCATGTTGAGCTTGTTTTCCTGCAGCGGCAGGTACGCTTCGTTGTAGATCTTGTCGAACGTCGGGCCCATGACGAACAGCGTCAGGAACAATGCCAAGCCGACCATGACCTGGTTGGGCGGCGCCGATTGGGTGCCCAGCGCCTGGCGCAGCAGCGACAGCACGATGATGATGCGGGTGAAGCTGGTCATCAGCAACAGCGCGGCCGGGATGAAGGTCAGCGCCGTCATCAGCAGCATGGTCTGGATCGGCAGCGTGTAATTGGTGCCGCCGCCCGGCGCCGGCGTGGCGTTCAGGGCCGGGATGCCGATGTTGGATTCAGCGCCGGCCACCAGCGGCAGCGCCAGCAGCGTCAGCGCGAGCAGCGGCGGGATGTAACCGGACAGCTTATTTGCCATTGCGTTTGTCGATCGTTTGTTTGAACCATTCGGCGAAATTGGCGCTCGGCAGGGCTGCCGTCGGCAACGGTTCGCTGCTTTCCTGGCGCGGCATGGTGGCCAGCGCGTTCATGCGGCCGGGCGAGGCGCCCACCACTATCCATTGTTCTCCCACTTCCACCACCAGGATGCGCTCGCGCGTGCCGACGCTGAGCGTGCCGACCAGCTTGATGTTGCTGTTGCCGCCGCCGAAGTTGCGCGGCCCGAAGCGCTTGGTCAGCCAGGCCAGTCCCAGCATCAGGCCGATGACAAAGATCAGCGCCAGCGAGGTTTGCAGCAGGCCGCCGCCGGTCGACGGCGCGGCCGGCTGCGGGGTCGGGATGGTCATGGCCATCGCGCCGGATGGGGCCGGCGCGGCCGGGGTGACGGCGGTGGGCGGCACGGCGG
>NZ_WWCS01000014.1 GCF_009857535.1 Duganella margarita | reverse complement strand
GGGCCGGCGGCGTGCGCACCCAGTTGGGCGAGGCGGGCGGCGGCGCGAGCGGCTTCGGCGGCGGCGCTGTCGTAGTCGCCCTGCGCCTGCTCGACGTCGCGCCTGGCGGCGATGTCCGACTGCGCCAGTTCGCGCTGGCGCGCCAGGTTGCGCTGCGCCAGCGATAGCGCGGATTGCGCCTTGGCGTTATCGGCGCCGGCCTGTGCCATGTCCGGCGCATCGATGGTGAACAGCACCTCGCCAGCCTTGACCTCGTCGCCCAACTGCTTGTTGAGGCTGACGATGCGGCCGGCCAGCGGCGGTGTCACCTTGACCAGCCGCGCCGGATCGGCTTCCACCAGCGCTGGCAGCGTGAACGGCGCGGCGATGCTCTGCTCGTCGATGGCGGCCACGGTCAGCGATCGCCTCAGCGGCGACTGCTCCGGTATGCGCAGCAAATCGCCCTCATGCACCAGCGACGGCACGTCGGCCGGCGCCGGCGTCTCGCTGGCGTAGGTGGCATACAGGCGCAGCGCGGCCGCGACCAGCACGGCGGACAAGGACAGTTTCAACAGCGTGGCTTTTTTCATGGGGTTTCTCCGGGCAAAGCGCGACCTGCATCGATGCCATTCAGCGCAGCCCGTCGTTCCGGCGCAGGCCGGAACCCATAGAACATATGCGTGCCGCGTATGGATTCCGGCCTGCGCCGGAATGACGGATCAAGCTGCTTGGTCGATGACTAATCTGGGAAGTGTCGCCATGGTAAAGAAATATGCTGCACCGCATCCTGAATTCTTCTTCAGGAAAGGCGGCCGGGGCCGCTGGTATACTCCGGCTGTCGAGTCGAGGGCAACCCATGCACATTTTGTTGGTAGAAGACGATCACAAGGCAGCGCGTCTGCTGGCCCGCGGGCTGGAGGAAGAGGGCTACACGGTCAGCGTGGCGCACGACGCGCACGAGGTCGACGCCGACCTGCTGGCGCGCGCCGACCTGGCCGTCCTCGACTGGATGTTGCCCGGCAAGGACGGCATCACGCTGTGCGGCGAATGGCGCCGGCGCGGCCTGCAACTGCCGGTGCTGATGCTGACCGCGCGCGACGCCCTGGCCGACCGCATCGCCGGCCTCAACACCGGCGCCGACGATTACCTGACCAAGCCGTTTGAATTCGACGAACTTCTGGCGCGTGTACGGGCGCTGCTGCGGCGCTCGGTGCGGGTGGCGCCGGTGCTGCTGCAGGTGGCCGATCTCAGCATCGATCCGCAGACGCATGCGGTGCGTCGCGGCGGCGCCAGCCTGGACCTGACGCCAAAGGAATATGCCATCCTGGATTTCCTGGTGCAGCACGTGGGCGAGGTGGTCAGCCGTTTGCAACTAGCCGAGCAGGTGTGGCACGCCGACCTGATCGCCATCGACAACCTGATTGACGTGCACATGAAGAATCTGCGCCGCAAGGTGGACGCGGCCGGCAGCACGCCGCTGATTGAAACCGTGCGGGGACGCGGCTTCCGTTTGGCGCCGGCGGGAGCGCCGGATGCTTAGCCTGCGCCGGCGGCTGGTGCTGATCCACCTGCTGGCCACCGTAGCGACGGTCGGCGCGACGGCGGTGGGCGGCTGGTGGCAGTTGTCGCGTTCGGTGCGCGGACAGCTCGATTCGGCGCTGCTGGCGCTGGCCGATACCGAGGTCGGCATGCTGGCCGACACCAGCGGCGCGGCGGTGCGCGTGCACGAAGCGGCGGCCGGCAGCGCGCCGCTGTCGCTGACGCGGCTCGACCGGCTGGTGCAGATCATCGACGGCAACGGCCGGGTGCTGGCGCGCAGCGCCAACCTGGGCGGCGACAAGCTGCCGGTGCCGGCGCGCCTGCTGGCTCAACTGGCGGCCGGCGAGACGGCCTTCGACACTTTGCCCGACGCGCGCGAGGAGCCGCTGCGTATGGTGTCGGTGCCGGCGCTGGTCGATGGACAGCGCTACGCGGTGCAGGTGGCCGGCTCGCTGGACGATGCCGATCACATCCTGCAATCGGCGGCGATTTTGTTCGCAGTGATGGCGACGGCGTTGCTGGCGCTGGTCGGCTGGGCCGGCGCGCGACTGTCGCGCCAGACCTTTGTGGCGATGGAAAACATCGTCGATCAGGCGCGCAAGATTGGGGACTCCAGCCTGGACCGGCGGTTGCCGCATCCGGGCAACGATGACGAGATCGGACACCTGGTCGATACGCTGAACGCCATGCTGGGACGGATCGAGCAGGCGTTTGAGGTGCAGCGGCGCTTCACGGCGGATGCGTCGCATGAGCTGCGCTCGCCGTTGTCGCGACTGCGCACGGAGATCGAAATCACGCTGCGGCGGCCGCGCTCGAATGAAGAATACGTCAGCGCCCTGCGCTCCTGCCTGGCCGAAGTCGGCGGGCTGACCATGCTGGTGGAAGAACTGCTGATGCTGGCGCGGCTGGACGCCGGTCAGCAGCTTGGGCAGGTGGAACTGGCCTCGCTGGCGGCGCTGGCGCAGGACACCATCAGCCGCTTGCAAGCGCCGGCCGCCGAGCGGCGCATCGCGATAGTATGCAAAGACGAGTTGTCAGAACGGGTGGAAGTGGACCGCGCGCCGGTCAGCCTGGTGCTGCGCAACCTGCTGGAAAACGCGCTGAAATTTTCGCCGGCCGACGGCCACATCACCGTGAGGCTGCAACGCGGCGCGGCGGGCGTGACCCTGTCAGTCGAAGACCAGGGCCTCGGCATCGCCGAGCACGAACTGCCGTTCCTGTTCGAGCGCTTTTTCCGCGGCACCGGCGCGCGCGCGGGCGAGGTGGACGGCGTCGGCCTCGGCCTGGCGCTGTCGCAATCCATCATGCAAGCCTACGGCGGCCGCATCGAGGCCGCCAACGCCCCCACCGGCGGCGCCCGCTTTACGCTGTTTTTGCCGGGGACGGCGGGCCAGGCGCCACCATCCGGCCAGAGCGGTATTGGGTGAATTGGCGGGAGCGCGGAGATCCGCCTCGGTCTCATGCGCCTGCTATTTCGTCAGCACCAATGAGAAAAACGTCCGTGAGGGCCCGTTCGCCAACTTGAAGAACAGCTTGTTGCGACCTTTCTTGAAATGCACTCTGCGTTTTGCCTCGGACATGTTGAAGTCATGGGCGTAGGTATTCTGCGTGTCATACAGGTCGCGCCAGAACGACGTTTTGTTGATGTTGCCGCCGGCCCAAATCCGTTCGTCATTGAGCCATATCTGGGCGTCATCATCCGCCCCTATCCATACCGTCAGGGTCTGCTCGCGGTCTAGCATGAGTTCGGTATAGCCGTAGTAGACAGCATCCTCGGCGAAGTCCGGCGGCACCAGCGGATAGCTGTCCGCGTTGAAGTAGCGCCACTGCACCACACGGTTGTCCTTGCCGCGATAGGCGGCGTCCAGCACCACACCGTCTTCGGGCGGATAGCGGTAGTTGGAAAAGAGTCTGCTGCCGTGTTTTCCTTCAAATGGTCCAATCAGATACCAGCTGTTGACGTACACGCGATTGGCAAATTCTCCGTCACGGCCCAGCATGCGGCCGACGCCTCTTATTACCTTGGCGGCATCGAGCGGAGGAATGCGACCGACGCCCGGATTGAAGATCCGCTCACCGTCACGCTCGTAGCTCCGGGAGACGTCCTTGGGCAGCGCCAGATCCCGATTGATAAACCTGGCGATCCGCTTGGCCATCTCGTCGTCGTCGCGGCCAGCGCCAGGGCGTGCCCGGCCGGCGTTGGCTGGTTCGCCGTTGGCGCCGATTCGTTGCGCGTTGTCGTGCCAGCCGCCGCTGTTGCCCGATGTGCTTTCGGGCGGACGCACGGGCACACCGCTGATACGCTGTTGGAGCTGCTGCTGCCGCTGTGCCAGCGACGTACGCGCGCGTTGTTCAAGCCGCGCGATCTCTGCCGTTAATTGTTCTGGTGTCCCGGCATCTGCTGGCGTCGCTTGTGGCGGCGCCGGGAGCGGCGTGTCCAATTGCTCCAGCGCCTGGGTCAGTGAAATGCCCTCGATCCGCGCGAGTTCTTCGGCTCTGAGGCGCGTTTCCACCTCGGCGATAGACGTCGACAACTGTCGCGCCTCGGCCAGCAATTCGGCGGCGGGCCTGGGTAGCGAAGTGGCGCTGAAATGCAGCTGGTCCGCAGCAGTATCGGACCAAGCATGCTCGCCGCCGCTTTGTTGCAGCAAGTCCTTGATCTGCTGCATATCCCGCACGCGCTTGTCCATGCCCGACAGCTTCGATAACTCAGCGCCGGCTCGCACCATCTGCTGTTGTCGCGCCAAGTCGATCCGATAGGCGCCAAAGTAGTAGAGCACTGCAATGAGTGCAGCGTGTGCAGTCAGCGACAGCAGGATGAACCTGTGCCGGCCGGTCAGCCCGGCCAGGCGGATGGCGACAAGCCTCATCGCGCGCTACGCGTGTGCATGGAGATATCGGTCAACCGCTCAAACTGGCACAAATCGAGCACGTGAACGATGTCCTGATACCTGGCCAGCTGGTCGCCATCAATACGCACCCGGCGCCTGGGATTGGCTGCCGCTTCCTGCTTGAGGCGTCCGTGCAGGACCTGGGTCGACACGCGCGCGCCGTCGAGAAACAACTGTCCATCCTGGTCCACGCCGATGACCAGCGGCGCGGCCCCGGCTTCATTCGGCTCCAGACTCACCTGCGAAACGGGCAGGGAAACCGGCAACTCGGCCTGTGGTTTCAGTGCGGACGGCTGTTTGAACGAGGTCGCCACCATGAAGAACATCAGCAGGAAGAAAATGCAATCGATCAGCGCGATCAGGCCGATTTCCGGCTGCTCGTCGTCGCCCAGGTCAATTCGCATGGGACACCACCTGTAACGGCTGCGGCGGTGCGTCTGTCCCGAGGAACCATTCGCTGATCAGGCTGTTGATCTTTTTTTCCAGCGTCAGGCCGAAAAACGCCTGGCGATTTTTGAAGAAGTGATGCATGGCCAGCGCCGGCAGCGCAACGCTCAGGCCGCAAGCGGTATTGATCAACGCTTTCGATATGCCTGCCGCCAGCAGAGCCGGATTGCCCATACCCTCGGAAAACGCGATCACGTGGAATGCGTCGATCATGCCAATCACGGTACCCAGCAGGCCGACAATCGGCGCGACGGTCGCCACGATCGCCAGCGCATAGGCTTTTTGCTGATGGTGGCGCAATTCGATCGAGGCGACATCGCCGGCGCCGCTGTTGACGATGGCATAGCCGAGGTGCCGGTGCGTGACCACGTAGGCGATGACGCGGGCCAGGGTGCTGTCCTGGTCCGCCAGCAGTTGCTGCAGCCTGGCGAAGTCCCGCGCTGCCCACAGCGGTTTGACGCGGTCAATCAGCCCGTCTGGCACAACGTAGGCCGTGCGGAAATGGACCAGGCGCTCAATCGTGACGGCGACCAACAGAATTGACAATCCGAGCGTCAACAGGATGGCGACGCCGCCGTCGGCGACCTGCGCCAGCAGGTTGAAGCCGGCGCCGAGGGCGAGGTTAGGTATCGCGAGGCCGGCCAAGAGCGCCATGCTGAAGAGTTTTCGCATACTGTATCCAAGGTGATGGTGGGCACGCAGCATATTGATAGGGGATGTCAGCGATCGGTGGCAACCCGCGGTGCGCCGCCGTTCAGTTGTCGCTGCATCAGATCCTGGGCCACCGCAAGTGCATCGTCGACCTTGGCCGCAACATCCGGGATGACGCCCACGCCTTCCCAGTTGGTATGGGTAATCGGGCTGATCGAGCGCCTGCTGGGTATGAAGGCGACAAAATGCTCGCTGAGACGATAGGGGCGCGCAGCGTTGGCGCCACCCCACGTGCGTTCGCCGATCACGGTGGCGCGCTTCAGCGCCTGCATCTGGTACGCGAATGATTCGGCGGCGGACTTGGTATCGGGGCCGACCAGGATGACGACCGGCTTTTTGCCGCCGTAGCGTTTGCCGTCCAGCTTGTCCTGCGTCCAATACTGCGTGGTAAGCCCGGTCGCGCGTTCCCAGGTGTCGTCGAGGCGGGTGCGCTGGTCAACAAGATAGCTGATCAGGAGCGCCACGGAGTCGCCCCCGCCACCGCCGTTGTGGCGCAGGTCGATGATGAGGCCATCGGTGTTGGCGAGTTTATTCATCATGGCGGCGAACTTGTCGGCGATCAGGAACACCGGCCCAAATCCGGAAATCTGCAGGTAGCCGATATTGGGGGCGAGGTGATCGACCTTTTCCACACCCAGGCTGGATGCCAGGATGCGTTGCAGCGCTTCGGGCGGGACCTGTTTTTCCCACTCCGCCCGGGTCTGGGGTGGCGGCGGCATGGCATCATCCGGCGGCACCGGGCGGGCGCTGGCGTCGACCAGCATGTGCTTGTCGTGAATAACGTCATCAATGTCTTCCATCAGCTGTTTGGCCAACTGCTTGCCGTCATTGATCGCATCGTATTTGCCGTCGCGCTGGTGCTGGCGCAAGACGACTTCGGCTTGCCGGGCTTTGTCTGGAAAGACGTAGTTGGCGTTCAGCTTGGCGATCAGCGTATCGATGACCTCCAGCCGGGTCGCCCGATCAACCGCCACTGGCGTCGGCCCCGGCGCCGGCGGCGTGCCGGCGATCGCCGCTGTCACGGACAACATTAGCAAAGACAAGGTGACCATCCATTTGTTTTTCATTGTTTTCCTTTGATAATTCATCGGGTTGAAATCGCTGCGCCATTCTAGTGGCGCGGATGCCGGTGCTTTCCCGCATGCGACGAACGGCCGAAAACCGGGTAGGAATCGGGCGCTGGCGGGATGAATGCCGCCGGCCTTACGGCTCTTCGCCGCAATGTCTGGATAAAAAAAATGCCCGCACAAGGCGGGCATCGATGTTTGGAGTCAGAAGACTGGTCAGACAGCTTTCTCGTCGGGGAAGGCGTTGGTCGCCTTCGAACCCCACAGCGCGTAGAACAGCACGTACAATTCGCACGCCGCCGTCAGCAGGAAGGACAGTTGCAGGCCAACGGTGTCGGCCAGCCAGCCTTGCACCACCACCAGCGCGCCGCCGGCGATCGCCATGATCAGCAGGCCGGCGCCTTCTTCGGTCATCGGACCCAGGCCTTTGATGCCGAGCGTGAAGATGGTCGGGAACATCACCGAGTGGAACAGGCCGACCGAAATCAGCGCCCACAGCGCCACGCTGCCGGTACCCAGCGCCGCGATCATCATGACGATGAAGGCGCCAATCGCGCAGAACGCCAGCACGCGCTCGGCCGTGGTCTTGTTCATCGCCCAGGCGCCGACGAAGCGGCCGATCAGCATGCCGCCCCACAGCAGGAACAGGTAGTGCGCGCCTTGTTCATGCGACAGGCCGCCGATTTCCGGCTGGCCGGTGAAATTGATGAACAGGTTGGCCACGCCGATTTCGGCGATCAGGTAGATGAAGATGGCCGGAATGCCGAACACCAGGTTGCGGTGCTTCCACAGCGACATTTTTTCGCGCTCGGCGTCCGACACGCGGCTGGTGGCGCCGTGGTGCATTTTCGGCATCGGGAAGCGGGAAATCACCAGCGCCAGGATCACCAGCACGCCGGCCACGATCAGGTAGGGCAGCTGCACGGCCTGGGCGTCGGCCAGCTTTTCAGCCTGGGTCAGCACGTGGCCGGCTTCGGCGGTGCCGGAGGCCGAACGGCCCAGAATCAGGTAGGCGCCGAACAGCGGCGCCAGCGTCGCACCCAGCGAGTTGAACGCCTGCACCAGATTCAGGCGCGAAGACGCCGTCTCCGGCGAGCCCAGCACGGCAACGTAGGGATTGGCAGACACTTGCAGCAAGGTGATGCCGCAGGCGATCACGAACAGCGCGCACAGCGTTACGCCGTACGACGGCAGGCGCGCGGCCGGAATCATCAGCAGGGCGCCGACCGCCATCATGCCCAGGCCGAAGACCATGGATTTCTGGTAGCCGATGCGCTCGATCAGGCGCGCCGACGGAATCGAGGCGAAGAAGTAGGCGATAAACCAGACCGATTCAATCAGCGTGGTCTGGGTGTAGTTCAGGTCGAACACGCTGCGCAGGTGCGGCAGCAGGGTGTTGTTGATGACGGTGATGAAGCCCCAGGTGAAGAACAGGCTGGTCAACAGGGACAGGACGGCGCGCGGGCTGGCGCCCGGACTGGTCTGCGGTGCGGCGGAAACGGCAGCGGTGGTGAGTGGTGCGGGCATGGATGTCTCTAGAAGTTTTCTTAACCTCTTATGCTAGCGCAGGGTGCGTATGTTCTCCAATGCCAAAAAAATCATTAGCAATACCATTTGGGTATAGCAGCTCAGGTTAAGTTGCTCAGAAGGAATTTCACGAAGGTGCGCACCCGCAGCGACAGGTGGCGTGCATGCGGATACAGCAGGATGAACGGCCGCGAGGTGCCGCCGTGCTGCGGCAGCAGTTCGACCAGCGCGCCGCTGGCCAGATCCTGTTCGACGATGAAGCGGTAGGTCTGCACCACGCCGGCGCCGCTGCGCGCCAAGGTGACGATGCCGAGCACGTCTTCCGAGCAGCACAGGCCGCCTTCGGTCACCACGTCGACCTGTTCGCCATCCTGCATGAAGGGCCACGGAATGCGCTTGCCGGTGCTGGGCAGGTCGAATTGCAGGCATTCGTGCCGGCTCAAATCGGCCAGCGAGGCCGGCGTGCCGGCGCGCTTGAGGTAGGCCGGGGCGGCCACCAGCACCAGTTCGGCGTCTTCCAGCTTGCGGGCGATCAGGTTGGAGTCGGCCGGCGCGCGGCCGCGGATCGCCAGGTCGTAGCCTTCGTCGGCGAAGTCGATGTTGCGGTTGCTGACGTGAATGTCGATCGTCACTTCCGGATAGGTGCGGCGGAATTCGCCCAGCAGCGGCAGCAGCCGGTAGTGCGCTTACGGTGTCGGCGCGCTGATGCGCAGCGGGCCGGATGGCTGGACCTGGGCGCCGGTGATCTGCCGTTCCGCCTCGGTCAGCTGCGACAGCGCCTGGCGGCATTGCTCGAAATAGACGCGGCCGCCATCGGTCAGGCGGATCTGGCGGGTAGTGCGGACGAACAGGCGCACGCCGAGGCGTTCCTCCAGCCGCGACACGGAACGGCTGACGGCGGCCGGCGTGACCCCGGCGGCGGTGGCGGCGGCGGTAAAGCTGGACAGCTCGGCGGCCAAGCAGAACAGCTCTATGCTGCCCAGCAGCACATCATCGAATTGGCGTTTCATAGCGGCTTATTAATTACATGGTGTATCTATTGTCTTGTTTTTCCATGTCTTTATCAAGGTTTTACGCAAAAGTATAGTTTGCGTACACCAACCTTGAAAGGAAACATCATGAACCAGACAGTCATCGTTACCGGCGCATCCAGCGGAATCGGCTTTGCCGTCGCCGAGGCATATCTGCAGCGCGGCTACAACGTGGTCGGCAACGCGCGCACCATCGAACGGCTGAAACAGGCATCGGACAAGTTGGGCAATCCAGCCAACTTCCTGCTGGTGCCGGGCGATATCGCCCAGCCGGGCACGGCCAAAGCCCTGTTCGAGCGCGCCGTGGCGGCGTTCGGCAAGGTCGATATCCTGATTAATAACGCCGGCATCTTCATCGCCAAGCCTGTTGCCGACTATACCGAGCACGACCTGGACGACCTGCTCAACACCAACCTGAAGGGCGTGTTTTTCCCGTCCCAGCAGGCGGCTGTGCACATGAGCGCCAATAAATCCGGCCACATCATCAACATCACCGCCGGGATTGCCATGCAGCCCAACGTGAAAGTGCCGGCGCTGCTGCCGGTGCTGATCAAGGGCGGCCTCAACCAGGCGACCCGTGCGCTGGCGATCGAGCTCGCGGCGTCCAACGTCAAGGTCAACGCGGTGGCGCCGGGCATCATCGCCACGCCGATGCACAGCCAGGACGATGCCACCCAGGCGTTTTACCGCACCCTGGCGCCAACCGGCCAGACCGGGGTGACGCAGGACGTGGTTAACGCCGTGCTGTACCTGACGGAATCCAACTTCACCACCGGCACCATTTTGCCGGTCGATGGCGGCGGCAGCGCCGGCACCTGGTAATCAGTCAAGTAGAATCACCATGCCATACGTAAATATCCGCGTCACCAAGGAAGGCGTGTCGGCCGCGCAGAAGCAGGAACTGATCGAAGGCGCGACCGACCTGCTACAACGCGTGCTGAGCAAGGACCCGGCCACCACCTTCGTCATCATCGACGAAGTGGAGACCGACAACTGGGGCGTCAACCGCGAAAACGTCACCACGCGCCGCCAGCGTGAGAAGGCCGCCAAATGAAGCTGCTGTACGTGGGCGATCCCATGTGCTCGTGGTGCTATGGCTTCGGCAAGGAAATGACCGCGCTGATGGCCTTGCATCCCGGGCTGGAACTGGAGATCATCGTCGGCGGCGTGCGCGCCGGCGCCACCGACCTGCTGGACCAGGCCGGCAAGGAATTCCGCCTGGGGCACTGGGAGCGGGTGGAGGCGCAGAGCGGCCTGCCGTTCAACCGCGCCGCGTTGATGGCGCGCGAGAACTTCGTCTACGACACCGAGCCGGTCTGCCGCGCAGTGGTCACGGCGCGCAAGCTGGCGCCGGCGGCCGATCTGCTGGCCGTGTTCCACGCCTTGCAGCAGGCGTTCTACGTGGATGGCCTGGACACCACCGACGGCCGCGTGCTGTCGGCGGTGGTGGCGGCGCAACTGCAATTGGATGTCGGCGCCGTCCTGGCCATGTGGCAGCACGCCGACACCATCGCCCAAACTCGCGCCGACTTTAGCCGCGCTCGTGCGCTGGGCGTGCGCAGCTTCCCGGCGCTCCTACTGGACAAAGGTGGCGGTGAGATGTTCGAAGTCAGCGGTGGCTACGCGAAGGTGGAGTCGCTGCAACATCGGCTGTTCCAGGCGATGAAGGACTGAGCAGACGCGGCCTCTGTTCACTAACGAACATGCCGCACTGTCCAGAAATGAACACCCGTCTCACGCCCGCAGTTGAAATGCCTCTTTTTCGGTCTTGGCATGGAGTTTGCAGTCAGCGTTGCCTGCTGATTAAGAAATCTTCTCAGCAAAAATATGGCTGGGGAAGGGGAGCGCTTTCCCAGCTACTTGCGCGATATCAATTACATTAAAGGAACGCGAATGTTAAAGCTGGCGAATGTGGCGATGGCGGTTTGTATTTTTGCATGCACTGCGGTTGCCCTGGCCGGCGACATCGGGACGGAGAATCCGGCCCAGGTCTCGCTAGCCAATCGTATCGACGCTGCCATCGCGCCACGCTTTCGTCCGGGTGAGCCAGGAGCGGTCGTTCTTGTCATCAAGAATGGACAGGTGCTGTTCCGCAAAACCTATGGCGAGGCCGACGTTCTCACGCATACGCCTTTGAGTCCGGACATGGCGATGCCCATCGGTTCGATGACAAAGCAATTCACAGCGGTGGCGGTCATGTTGCTTGCGGAGGGAGGCAAGCTGTCGGTCAGCGATCCGATTACCCGTCACCTGCCGAACTACCCAACGCAGGGCAAGGCAATTACGATCGAGCACCTTTTGACACAGACATCAGGTATTCCTGACTACGCCACCACGCCCGATTGGCCATCCAGCATGGGCCATGAAGTCTCGCCGAGCGCGCTCATCGACACCTTCAGTCGACGGCCACTCGACTTCGAGCCAGGCGCCAAATACGAGTACAGCAATTCAAATTACATCCTGCTAGGGGCGATCATCGAGCAGGTCAGCGGTGTGCCATACGCGAAGTTCCTTGAACAGCAAATATTCCTCCCGCTGGGGATGAACGAAACGGGATATCCGAACGCACGCCGCGGCGATACAGCGCTGGCGGCGGGACACACGCTCGTTGAAGGCGGTTTCGTGCACGGTCCCCATTACAATCCGAGTCAACTCTATTCTGCCGGCGGGATGTTATCGACCGTGGACGACCTTGGCCGCTGGAACAAGGCCATCGACGCGGGCAGGCTGCTGAGCGCTGCCGGCTGGAAAAGGGTGTTCACGCCGTATCGCCCCAGAGAAGGAACTTCCGAGTACGGTTACGGTTTCCAGATCGGCGACTCTTGGCAGAACACCATGACGATACGCCACGGCGGCCGGGTGCCCGGTTTCGAGTCGTTTGCGATGCGCCTGCCGGAACAGCAGATGTACGTGGCGGTGCTGTCCAATCTCGATGGTGGCAGGACGCCACCGTATGAAGTGGCTCAACGGGCCGCTCTCGCCACCATGGGGAAAGCCCTTCCCGCCGCCCGATTCATCACCTTGGACAACAAGGCATTCGACGCTTACGTTGGCCGCTATCAAATGGAAGGAATGCCGATGATGGTCGACATCAAACGAGACGGGGACAAGTATTTGGCATCGCTTACGGGGCAGGGAACTTTTGAGCTGAAGGCGCTGAGCGAGACGCACTTCTTTGCCGAGTCTGCAGGTGCGGAACTCCAGTTTGAAAAGAATCCCAACGGCGTGATCGATCGGTTCGTGCTGCTGCAAGGGCCACGAAGAATTACTGCCGTACGTGTTGCGCAGCCAGAGTAGTAGCATTGAGCTGAATGCCATATCGGGATGCTTTCGAATAAATCGCGCCCCCCGCGTCTCCGGCCCCTGGCGACGCGGGGCGCGGCACTTACGACTTGGCCGCTGCCTCCCTGGCGCGCTGGCGCAGCGTGGTGACGGCGGTGCCGCCAACGCCCCAGTTGTCGGTCTCCACCTCGTCGATGATGACGAAGGTGGTGGCCGGATTCTTGTTCAGCACCTTTTGCAGCAGGTCGGTCACGCCCTGAATCAGTTCCTGCTTCTGCTCGGCGGTGGCGCCTTCATTGGTGATGCGGATATTTACGAATGGCATAGCTTTTCTCCTTGGTTAAAATTGGTCGATATGGCCAGCAGCGCGCCGCCCAGCAGCAGGGTAGTCGACACGCCCAGCGCGATCTCGATGCCCGACAGGATAGCAGCCGTGGCCGGCGCAGCCACCAGCGCGCCGTAGACCGCCACCCCCATCGCGCCGCCGACCTGGCGCGCCGTGTTCAATACCGCCGACGCTGTGCCAGCCTGATGCTTTTCAACCGAGCCGAGAATGGCGGTCGTCATGGCCGGCACCGCCAGTCCCATGCCGGCCGGGATCAGCGCCAGTCCCGGCAGCATGGCCCAGAAACTGGCCGAGGTTGAAATCCCGAACAGGCCCAGCAGCGCATAGCCGAGGCCGCCGAGCACGCCGCCAATGATCATCGGACGCCGCGAACCGACCCGCGCCTGCAACCAGCCGCTGGCGATGTTGGCGAACAGGAAGGTGCCGGTCAGCGGCAGGAAAATCAGCCCGGCATGCAGCACCGAAAAGCCGCGCACCTGTTGCAGGTAGAAGCTCAGCACGAAGATGATGCCGTAGTAGGCAAAGTTGACGAACACGCCGAACAGCACCGCCGGCGAAAAACCGGTCAGCTTAAACAGCTGCAACGGCAGCATCGGCGCCGCGCTGCGTGCTTCCACCCGGACGAACAGCACGGCCGCCACCAGCGCCACGGCGAACGCGCCCAGCACGGCCGGATGCATCAGACCCAGCGCATGCACTTCGATCACCGCGCCAATGAAGGCGGTCAGCGCGATCACCGCCAGCAGCTGGCCGGGAATGTCGAAGTGGCGCGCCGGACCGTTGTGGCGGATGATCGGCGCCACGCGCAAGGTCAGCCAGAAGCCGATCAGGCAAATCGGGATATTCACCCAGAAGATGCTGCGCCAGCCGAAGGCCGACATCAGGATGCCGCCCAGCACCGGGCCGGCAGCGATGAAAACCCCGCCGGCGGCGGTCCACCAGGCGATGGCCTGGGCCAGCAGCTTGCGCTCATGGGCGTAGACGGCGTTGAGAATAGAAAGCGAACTCGGCACCAGCAGTGCGGCGCCGACGCCTTGCACCGCGCGCGCCAGGTTGAGCGCCAGCGCATCGGGCGCCATGGCGCAGGCCAGCGAGGCGGCGGTGAACAGCCCGAAACCGGTGAGGAACACGCTGCGTGAACCGAAGCGGTCGCCCATGGCGCCGGCCGACAGCAGGAACACCGCAAAGCCCAGCGTGTAGGCGTCCACCACCCACTGCAGCTGGCTGACGCCGGCGTGCAGCTCGCGGCCGATTTCCGGCAGCGCCACGTTGACGATGGTGACGTCCAGCTGGACGATGATGAAGGCAAAGCTGCAGGCAAGCAGGATAGCCAGTGAGGGGGCGGTTTTCATGGTGCGGCTCCAGAGGTCGATGTTGCCAATATAGACGTCCTTGCGCATCATTAAAAATGAATTATACTGAACTGATAATTCTTTTATTGAGAATGATATGGAGCTTTCATCCCTGCGCATCTTTAAAACCGTGGCCGAGGAGGGTGGCGTGACCCAGGCTGCCGCGCGGCTCAACCGCGTGCAGTCCAATGTTTCCGCCCGGCTGACCCAGCTGGAGGAGTCGCTCGGCGTGAGCCTGTTCCACCGCTCCGGACGGCGCATGCTGATCACCGAGGACGGCGCGCGGCTGCTGGCCTACACCGAGCGGCTGCTGCAACTGGCGGACGAGGCGCAGGAGGCCATGCGCGGCGACCGCCAGCCGTCCGGGCAGCTGCGCATCGGCGCGATGGAAACCACCGCCGCCGCCCGTCTGCCGCTGGTGCTGGGGCAGTTTCACCGCCAGTATCCGCAGGTGGATCTGGTGCTGGACACTGGTCCCACTGATTATCTGTTGCATTCAGTGCTGAATCATCGGCTGGACGTGGCGCTGGTGGCAGGGCCGGTGGAACGTCCGGAGCTGGCGCAATTGCCGGTATTCGACGAGGAATTGGTATTGCTGACCGATATTCTGCACGGTCCTGTCAAGGTGCCGGCCGATGTGGCCAAGCGCACGCTGCTGGGTTTTCGCAGCGGTTGTTCCTACCGCCGTCGGCTGGAACGCTGGTTTGCCGAAGGCGGCGTGTCGCCGGCGCGGATTGCGGAATTCGGGACGTTCGAGGCGATCATTGGCTGCGTGGCGGCCGGCATGGGCGTGGCGATGATGCCGAAAGAAGTGCTAAAGCAGCGCGAACTGGCGAAATCCGTGCGCGTGCACGCGCTGCCTGCCGAGATCGCGCAAGTGCAGACCATGCTGGTCTGGCGGCGCGACATTGCCCAGCACGCGGCCCGCGATGCGTTC
Organism: Duganella margarita; assembly: GCF_009857535.1. GTDB lineage: Bacteria > Pseudomonadota > Gammaproteobacteria > Burkholderiales > Burkholderiaceae_D > Rugamonas > Rugamonas margarita. The sequence continues at coordinate 135,534 of NZ_WWCS01000014.1, read as the reverse complement.
GCGGCGGCGCTTGCTACCCCGAACGAAAGGGTCTGACCCCGTACGGGGTCAGACCCTGGCCGCATTGGTGTGCGGGTCGCGGCGGTGGCGTTAGCGTCGGAACGCTTAGCGGTTAGCTGGCGGCGGTTCGGTGGTGGCCGGCGGCGTGGTGGCTGGCGGCGGTGCGTTCGGATCTGGCTGGGTAGCCGTGCCGCCTTCCGTGCTCGGCGTATTGCTTACCGGTGGCGTGGCTGGTGCCGGAGTGGCCGCAGGCGCTGGGGTCGCTTCAGGCACCGGTGGTGGCACGTCAGCGTCTTTTTTCTTGCAACCGCCGAGTACGGCAGCGGTAACGAGCAGGGCACAAGCAAACTTACCAGTGAGATGGAACTGTTTCATGGTGGACTCCTGTTAGTGGGTGATTGCCATCTTAGCCATTCGAGCGGCCGCGTCGTATCGGCGTGATTGCACTGCGTTTGTAGGACAATTGCCCGTCTTGCGCTTGTGTTACCTATACGGATGGATACTGCCAGCCACCGAAAGGGCCATGTATGATGGTACTCGAACCATCGAATAGCCCAATACATGAACCGAGAGACACTATGAGCGTGCGGCCTGCACTGATTTGCGTCGTGGACGACGACGACGGCGTGCGCCAGGCGCTGGACAACCTGCTGACCTCCGCCGACTACATTCCGCTGTGCTTCGATTCCGGCGAGGCCTGCCTGTCCTACGCGCGGCTGGGCGACATCGATTTCGCGGTGGTGGACATCAAGCTGGGCGGCATGAGCGGCTTTGAACTGCAAGCCAGCCTGAATGCGCTCGACCTGAACCTGCCGCTGGTGTTCATCAGCGGCCATGCCGACCAGGCGATGGAGCAACTGGCGCTGCGCGCCGGCGCCATCGCGTTGCTGCACAAGCCGATCGACGTCGACCGCCTGCTGGCGCTGATTGAGCAAACGTTGTCCGGGCGCGACGGCGCATGAACCTGGACGATTACACGTTCCAGCCTCTCTATCAGGATGGCGTGCTGGCCACCTTGCGCGGCCATTTACCCTCCGGCCACGGCGCGCTGCTGATTACCACGACAGCCTCCGAACGCGACGCCGCCGAAGCGTCACTGTACCTCAACAACGAATATGCGCTGCGTGAACGCCTGCTGCCGGCGTGGTCGCGCGCGCCGCAAGGGCTGGCGTGGCATAACGGCGTGATGGCGCTGATTTATCCGGACACCGGTGACACGCCGCTGTCGCAGCGCGCCGGCGGGCCGCTGGCGCCGGACGTGTTCCTGCCGCTGGCGTTGAGCATCTGCGGCGCGCTGCGCGGCCTGCACGACGCCGGCCTGCTGCACCAGAATATCAAACCCGCCAACATCCTGACCGACAGCGCCGGCCATTGCCGCCTGACCGGGTTTGGCGTGGCGCGCATCGGTGCCGCCCATGCGCGCGCCGTGCAGGCGGACGTGGTGCGCGGCACGCCGGCGTATATGTCGCCCGAGCAGACCGGCCGCACCCAGTTGGGCATCGACGTCCGCAGCGACGTGTATTCACTGGGCGTAACCTTGTACGAACTGCTGACCGGACGTCTGCCATTCATGGGCAATGCCAGCGCGGCGGCGGGCGAGTGGATGCATGCGCACCTGGCGTCCGAGCCGGCGCCGCCGCACCGCGATCACGCGTCCGTACCGGTGATGCTGTCCAAGGTGGTGCTCAAGCTGATGGCCAAGCAGCCGGGCGAGCGCTACCAGAGTGCGGCGGCGCTGGAGGCTGACCTGCGGCGCTGTCTGGACGCATGGCGCGAACGCGGCCAGATTCCGCAATTCCCGCTGGGGCATGGCGGGGCGCCGGCGCTGCGCTTTCCGGCGCGCCTGTACAGCCGCGACGATGCGATGGCCACCCTGTTGGCCGCCTGGCAGCAGGTGGCGACCGAAGGCAAGGAAGTGCTGGCGCTGGTGCACGGCCCGTCCGGCGTCGGCAAATCGGCGCTGGTGGCGCAGTTTCTGCGCGACCCGCAACTGCGCGCCGCTTCGGTCGCCAGCGCCAAGGTTGACCAGTTTGGCGGCGCCGCGCCGTACGCCGCGCTGTCGACCGCCTTGCGCACGCTGGTGCGTTGCATTCTGGGCCAGAGCGCGCAGGAAGTGGCGTTCTGGCGCCAGCGCGTGCAGCACGCGCTGGCCGACGACGCCGAACTAGCGATCGCACTGGTGCCGGAGCTGGCGCTGCTGGCCGGCGATGCCGCTAACGCTCCCACGCCCGCCGCGCCGGAATCGCCGGCGCGTTTGACGATGACGGTATTCCGGCTGCTGCAATTGTTTGCGGTGCGCGAACGGCCGCTGATCCTGCTGATTGACGATGTGCAGTGGCTCGACGCTGCCAGTCTGCAAGTGCTGGATCAATTGCTGGACCAGGCCAGCGGCCTGCCATTCCTGTTGCTGTTGACCAGCCGCGACGCCGATGGCGCTGCGTTGCCGCCAGCGGCCGCCCATCTGCGGGCCCGCGCCCAGCAGGTGGTGGAGATCGGGCTGCCGGCGCTGGCGCCGGCGGCGCTGCAGGCCATGCTGGCCGAGGCCCTGTCCGCCGACCCGGTGCAGGTCGCCGAACTGGCCGCGCTGGTGTACCAGAAAACCGCCGGCAATCCGTATTTCGTCCAGCAGTTCGTGCAGAGCGCTGTCGATGAAGGCCTGGTGGCGCGTGATGCGGCCAGTGGCGAGTGGCGTTTCCGCTTGTCGGAAGTCGGCGCGCTGCGCTATACCGACAACCTGGCCGACATCGCGCTGGGCCGGCTGGCACGGCTGCCGTCGCCGACCCGGCGCATGCTGGGCGCCCTGGCCTGCATGGGCCGCAGTGGCAGCACCGCGCTGCTGCGCGCCTTGTACGAACTGGAAGAGCGCGAGATCGACAGTCTGCTGGCGGTAGCGGTGGAAGCAGACGTGCTGTCGGCCGACGCCGACGGTTACGTCTTCACCCACGATCGCCTGCAGGAAGCCGCCTACGCCGAGCTGGATGGCGAAGCGCGCCAGCGCCTGCATGCCCGCCTGGCGCGCCTGATGGCCAGCGCCGCGCGGGAGAATGGTCGCGACGACCTGCTGTTCGGCGCCATGGACCACCTGCAAAAATCCGTGCATCTGGTGCCGGCCGAAGAGCGGCACCAGATGGCCGCCATCGGCCTGACGGCAGGCCGCAAAGCGCGCCGCGCCTGTGCCTACCTGCCGGCGCTTTCCTATCTGGGCATGGCGCGTAGCCTGCTGGATGCCGGCAACGACAGCGGGGCTACGGGGCTGGCTTTCGATCTGGCGCTGGAGCAGGCCAGCTGCCATTTCTTCAGCGGTGATCTGGACGCCGCCGCCGCCATGGTGCCAGCCCTGCGCGCCGGGCCGTCGGCGCCGCGCGTGCAAGGCCAGGTGCTGCGGCTGGCGGCCGATATCGCCACCCGGCGCGGCGACTACACGCTGGCGGTCAGCCTGATTCTGGAAGGGCTGCGCGCCTTCGGCATCGACATGGACGCCGATCCGACGGACGCCGAATGCGAACGCGCCTACGCCGCCCTGCGCGCCAGCCTTCAAGGCGACTGGCGCGCCTTGCTGCGCGGCCTGCCGCAACAGGCCGATCCCGATACCGCCGTGGTGATGGCGCTGTTATCCAGCCTGCTGCCGCCGGCCACCTTCACCTCGCAATCGCTGCTGTTCCTGCACCTGTGCGCCACGCTGCAAGTGAGCCTGGAACACGGCATGAGCGGTGAAACGGCGGTGGCGCTGGCGTGGTTCGGCGTGCAGGTCTGCCACCGCTATGGCCACAATGAAGACGGCTTTGAATACGGCATGGCGGCGCGCGCGCTGGTCGAACAGCACGGCTATCGCGCCTACGCCGGCTTCGTGTTGCTGGGCCTTGACCAGTTAAGTGTGTGGACGCAGCCGCTCGGCTTCGCGCTCGATTGCGCGCAGGCCGGCTACGACGCCGCACTGGCGGTCGGCGACCTGACCACGGCAGCATTCGAGACCTGCCACCGCACCTGCATGATGCTGACGCGCGGCGACAAGCTCGATACGTTGTCGGGCGAAATCGCCCGCGCCCGCGCTTTCGTCGGCAAAATCGAATTCCGCGACGTCGAAGGCATCCTGCGTGTGCAGCAGGACTTTGTCGACCACCTGCGCGGCGTCAGCGGCGAAGGCGTGCTGCAACCGCCGGCGGGCGCCGACAGCATGGCCACGCTGCGCTTCTGGCATTGGCTGTATCTGGCCATGGCGGCCTTCCTGGAAAACGACATCGCCAAGGCGCGCGCCAGCCTGGCCGAGGCGGCGCAACTGGCGTGGTCGGCGCCTGGCCACCTGCACCTGATGGAGTATCATCTGTTCAGCGTATTGAGTCTGTGCGCCGAGCCGGCGAACCTGCCAGCGATGGACGATGCCGCGCTGGATGCGCGCATCGCCGCTCACCTGGCGCCGCTGGCCGCGTGGGCCGAATCCAATCCCGCCACCTTTGCCGACAAATACGCGCTGGCGCAAGCCGCCGTCCGCCAGCGGCAAGGCGACGCCTTCGGCGCCCTGGCGCTGTACGACCAGGCCATCCGCCACGCCCACGCGCAAGGCTATGAACACTGCGCCGCCGTCGCCCACGAACTGGCCGCCGCATTGTGCCGCCAGCATGGCCACACCACCGGCGCCCAGGCGCACCGGCAGGCCGCCATCGAGTCCTATCGCCGCTGGGGTGCGTTGCGCAAGGTGGCCGAGCTGCAGGCGCTGGAGCGTCCGCTGCGCGCACCAGGGCAGGGTGCCGGCGTGGCCGCGCAGGACACCATCTCCATCGTTGAAACGGCGGAGATCCGCAACATCGACAGCGTGATCCGCGCCGTGCGCGCGCTGTCGGAAGAAATCCAGACCGCGCCGCTGGTGCGCACGCTGATGACCATCGCCCTGGAACACGCCGGCGCCCAGCGCGGCCTGCTGATCAGGATGGACGGCGAAACGCCGCTGATGGAAGCCAGCGCCGTGCTGGGCGAACATGGCATCCAGATCGACCTGCGCCAGGCCGCGCCGGGCGAACTGGATCTGCCGCTGACCATGCTGCACACCGCGATGCGCACCCTCAAGCCGGTCGGCGTGGCCGGCGCGCCGCGTGCCGCACCGTGGGACGGCGACGCCTATCTGCTGTGCTATCCGCGCTGCAGCGCCATCTGCATCCCGATGTTGAAGCAGGCGCGCCTGGTCGGCATGCTGTACCTGGAAAACCGGCTGGCGTCGGCCGCGTTCACCAGCGAGCAGGCGGCGGTGCTGTCGCTGCTGGCGGCGCAGGCGGCGGTATCGCTGGAGACGGCCGGCCTGTACGCCGAACTGCTGGACGAAAACCAGCAGCGGCGCCAGGCCGAGAAAGCCCTGCGCGAAAGTCGCGCCACGCTGCTGCTGGGAGAACAGATCAACCGCAGCGGCAGCTGGACCTGGGATCTGGACCGCGGCATGCTCAATTGTTCGCCGGAGTTCTGCCGCATCTTCGGTTTCGATGCGGCGCAGCCGCAAGTCAGCCTGGCGGACTTCATCGAGCGCGTGCACCCCGACGACCGTGAACGCGTCACGCGCGCGCTGGACCGCGGCATCGAACACCGCCATGCGCTGCGGGTCGACTACCGTCTGCTCGACGCCGACGGCAAGGTGCGCTACCTGACCGGCGCCGGCGAACCGTTCGGCGTCAACGACAACGCCGTCTACGTCGGCACCACGGTGGACGTAACGGCGCGCCGCGCGGCGGAAGACTCGCTGCGCCAGACGCAGGCCGAGCTGGCCCGCGTGGCGCGCGTGACCACGGTCGGCCAACTGACATCGTCGATCGCGCACGAAATCAACCAGCCGCTGATGTCGATTTCGTCCAATGCCGGCGCCAGCCTGCGCTGGCTGGAGCGCGACCCGCCGCAGCTGGACCGGGTACGCGCCGGTCTGCAGGAAATCGCCGCCCAGAGCCAGCGCGCCGGCGGTATCATTCGTGGCTTGCGCGCGCTGACCCGCAAGGCGCCGCAGGAATCGGCGCCGTTCGACCTGCACGCCACTATCCGCCACATCATCGGCATTTCGCGCGCTGAGCTGGAACGCCAGAACGTGGCGGTGACGCTGGCGCTAAATGCCGCCAGCGGCTGGGTCGATGGCGACACGGTGCAGCTGCAACAGGTACTGCTGAATGTGGTGGTGAACGCGCTGGACGCGATGAGCGAGGTGCAGGACCGGCCGCGCAGCCTGGCCATCACCACCAGTACGCAGGACGGCCAGCTGGCGGTGCGGGTGGACGATAGCGGCAGCGGAATCGATGAAGAAGGCGCGGCGCAAATGTTTGAAGCCTATTTCACCACCAAGCAGGATGGCATGGGCATGGGGCTGGCGATCTGCCGCTCCATCATGGAAGCGCATGGCGGTACCATCTCCGCGCAACCGCGCCAGCCGCATGGATGCAGTGTGTTATTCAGATTACCGGAGCGAGTTTGATGGAAGCAAGCATGAACCAGGTGGTGATCGTGGTCGATGACGACGAAGGCGTGCGCCAGGGCTTTGTCAATCTGCTTGAATCGGAAGGCTACACGGTGCAAGCCTACGGCTCAGCCGCCACTTTCTTTAAACAGCCGTTGCCGGACGCGCCCTGCTGCCTGTTGCTCGACATGCGCATGCCCGAAGTGGACGGCTTCGAGGTGGTGGCGCAGCTGGAACGCAGCGGCGCCGGCGTTCCGATCATCTTCGTCACCGGCTTCGGCTCGATTCCGCTGACGGTGCAGGCGATGAGGGCCGGCGCGCTGGAATTCCTCACCAAGCCGGTGGAGCCGGAAGAACTGCTGCGCGCCGTGCGCAGCGCGCTGGAAGCCGGCGCGGTGACCTATCGTGAACGGCAGGAACTGGCCGAACTGCGCGCCCGTCACGACAGCCTGACCCCGCGTGAACGCGAGACCATGCAGCTGGTGATCGGCGGCCTGCTGAACAAGCAGATCGCCGATGAACTGGGCGTGAGCGAAATCATGGCCAAGACCCACAAGCGCAAGGTGATGGACAAGATGCAGGCGCGTTCGTTGCCGGACCTGGTGCGCGACGCCGAACGGCTGAATATCACGCAAACGCGCAGCCGCTGACGGAATAGGGCGTTCGACCTCCGCCTCCGGTAGAATATTGGCAATTCGATCAAATACCAGGGGATTTCATGCGCATCTATATCGCCGCCGCGCTGCTGGCCTTCACCTCGCTGGCTTGCAGCGCCAGTGAATCTGCCAGCGGCAGTTTTGCCGCCACCCAAAGCTGCGAGGCGTTTTCCTCGTTCGCCAAGCGCACCAATCCGGGCGACATCAAGATCAGCGCCGGCACCAGCTACACGGTCCGGGAAATCAACAAGGTCAATTACGACTGGGTGCGCATCGAGGTGCCCGGCGCGCAGCCATCCCTGCGCTGGGTGCAGCGCGAATGCGGCAAGCCGGCGCTGGAAGACCAGCAGGCCAGTCGTCTGCCGGAAGGCGCCAGCGGTGCGGTATGTTCGGCGGCCAACCAGCAGGACAGCTATGTGCTGGCCATCACCTGGCAGCCCGGCTTTTGCGAGCACACCAAATACAATGGCAAGAAACCGGAATGCGACGCCATGAACGGCGGCACGCTGGAGGCCAAGACCCTCAGCCTGCACGGCCTGTGGCCGAACAAGAAGGAGTGCGGCACGCAGTACGGCAGCTGCAGCGGCCAGCCTTTCGCGCTGAGCAAGGACACCATCGAGAAGATCGCCCCGTGGATGCCCAACTTCTACTATGAGCGCACCTTCGGCGCCTACGAGTGGAACAAGCATGGCAAATGCCAGTCGCTGCCGCCTGATGATTACTTCATCAAGGCGGTATCGGCGGTGCGGGTGGTGAATGAATCGGAAGTGGGCAAGATCGTGCTGGGGAATACCGGCAAGAGCATTCGCGTGAGCGACTTCTTCGACAAGATCAAGGCTCGCTACGGCGACAAGGTGGCCGACACCATCACGCTGGTCTGCACGCAGCACAAATACCTGCAGGAGATTCGCGTCTCGCTGGCGCTGGACTTTGCCACCGACCGCGAACTGCCGCAACTGGTGGCCAACGCCAAGCCGGCCGCCAGCCGCGCTGTTGGCTGCGCCGACGAAATCTACGTCGAAGCAGCCGGTAAAAACTGAGCTTACGCCGCGAAGCCGCCGTCGATCAGCAGGTCGGCGCCGGTGACGAAGCCCGCTTCCGGGCCGGCCAGGTAAGCCACCATGGCTGCCACTTCATCTGCCTTGCCGTGGCGTTTCAGCGCCATCAGGCCATGCAAGCCCAGGGCGAAATCGCTGTCGGCCGGATTCATGTCGGTATCGACCGGGCCTGGCGCCACGTTGTTGACGGTGATGTTGCGGCTACCCAGATCGCGCGCCATGCCTTTGACCAGGCCAACCAGCGCCGATTTGCTCATCGCGTACGCCGCGCCGCCTTCAAACGGCATGCGCTGCGCGTTGGTGCTGCCGATGTTGATGATGCGGCCACCGTCGGTCATGTGTTTGGCAGCGGCTTGCGAGGCGACGAACACGCCACGCACGTTGACGGCCACGGTGCGGTCGAAGTCTTCCAGCGAAAACTGGTCGGTTGGGCCGAGCAGCAGCACGCCGGCGCTGTTGACCAGGATGTCCAGGCGGCCGAAGCGTTCCGCCACGCTGTCGATGGCTTTGGTCAGTGCTGCGGCATCGGCGGCATCGGCCTTGATGGCGACGGCTTCACCGCCGGCGGCTTTGATTTCTTCCACCAGTGCTTCGGCAGCGATGGCCGAGGCGGCGTAGCCGATGGCGACTTTGGCGCCTTCGCTTGCCAGGCGACGGGCAGTGGCAGCGCCGATACCGCGCGAACCGCCGTTGATGAAAGCGACTTTACCGTTGAGTTTAGTGTTCGAGGTCATGATTTGGTTCCTTTCGGTTGGTTGATGAACACAGTATGGCCTTGCTCACTTGATCGCGGTAGTCGTGAAATATCACGTACAGTTTCAACCGCTGGTATCAAATGATATAAGATACGGACATGTTTACTGAATTAAGCAGCTATCTCGACGCCTTCATCGCCGCGGCCGACGAAGGCAGCTTCTCTGCGGCCGCGCGCCGCCTGGGGCTGACGCCGGCCGCCGTCAGCAAAAGCGTCAACCGGCTGGAGCTGCGGCTGGGCGTGCGCCTGTTCCAGCGCAGCACCCGCAGCCTGGCGCTGACCACCGACGGCGAACGCCTGTACGCGCAGGTGCGGCTACCCTGGAGCGAAATAGGCGACGCGCTGACCGATCTGAGTCAGGGCGCGGGCAAGCCGGCCGGCACGCTCAAGGTGTCGCTGGCGCATACCGTGGGACGCCATTACATCGTGCCGCTGCTGGCGGAATTCACGCGCCGCTATCCGGATGTGGTGCCGGACCTGCACTTCGATAACCGGCAGGTGGACCTGATCGCGGAAGGCTTTGACGTCGCCATCGGCGGCGGCATCGAACTGACCGACGCGCTGGTGGCGCGTGAACTGGCGCGGGTAGACATCATCCTGGCGGCGTCGCCAGCCTATCTGAAAGCGTCGCCGGCGCCATCGCAGCCGCAGGAACTGGCGCGCCATCGCGGCCTGCTGCGGCGTTCCCTGGCCACCGGACGGCTGGCCGCATGGACGCTGAAAAACAAGGCCGGCCAGGAAGTGGTGGCCAGCGTGCGGCCGGTGGCGGTGATGGACGACCCGGAAGCCATTGCGCACGCGGCGGCCGGCGGCATGGGCATCGCCATGCTGCCGCTGCCGCACGCCTTGCCGCTGCTTGACAGCGGAGAGCTGGTACGCGTACTGCCGGAGTGGTATGCCGAAATCCGGCCACTATCGATATACTATTCAAGCCGTAAGCTGGTGCCAGCCAAGGTGCGGGTGTTTGTCGATTACATGATCGAGCAATTCCGCGCCAGCGGACATGCGGAGCGGTTCCGCCAACAATAGAGGAGACGTATCGATGAAGTTCAAGACAGGGTTGCTGGCATTGCTGCTGGCAGGGCAGGCTTTCGCTGGCGTGGCCATTCAACCGGACAACGCGCAGTTGCAGTACACCGGCCGCATCGACTTCGCCGACCGCGCGCGTCCCATGCTGTCCTGGCCCGGCACCAGTATAGAAGGGAACTTCACCGGCGCCGCCCTGGCCGTCAAGCTGGACGACCAGTTGGGCAAGAACCTTTTCAATGTGTTCATCGACGGCGATTTGGCCAAGCCGGTGGTGATCGAGGCGGCGCAGGGCAGCAAGACTTATCCGGTAGCCAGCGGCCTGACGCCCGGCGCGCACCGCTTCCTGATCACCAAGCGCACGGAGGGCGAGGAGGGCGGCACCTTCTTCCAGGGGCTGGAGCTGGCCGATGGCGGCAAGCTGCTGCCGCCACCGCCGCGCAAGAAACGGCATATCGAATTCTTCGGTGATTCGATCACCTCCGGCATGGGCAACGAGTCGCCGGACAACGGCCCGGACGACCGCCGTCAGGACAAGAACAACTTCATGTCCTACGCCTCGATCACGGCGCGCGCGCTGGATGCGGAAGCGCATATCACTTCGCAGAGCGGTATCGGCGTCATGATCAGCTGGTTCCCGTTCACCATGCCGGATTTTTACGACCAGTTGAGCGCAGTCGGCAACAACGACACCCACTGGGACTTCAAGGCGTGGACGCCGGAGGTGGTGGTGATTAACCTGTTCCAGAATGACCGCTGGCTGATCGACCGCGAGAAGCGCCTGTCGCCGATGCCGACCGACGACCAGCGCATCGCCGCGTATCGCACGTTTGTGCAGAAGATCCGCGCGCTGTATCCGAACGCGTACATTGTCTGCGCGTTGGGCAGCATGGATGCGGTGCAGGAGGGCTCCAAGTGGCCGGGCTATGTGCGTTCGGCGGTCGATCAGATGCAGGCGTCGGGCGACCAGCGCATCGATACCCTGGTGTTCCCGTGGACCGGTTTCGGGGGGCATCCACGCGTCAAGCAGCACCAGGCCAATGCGGCCCAGCTGACGGCGTTCATTCGCCAGAAAATGGGCTGGTAAGATGAAGCGGCTGCTTCTGACGGTCCTGATGGCCGCCGCCGTCGCCGGCGCGCACGCCGCAGATTTCTACGTCGCCCCGAACGGCAACGACAACGCCACCGGCACGCGGGCCTCGCCATGGCAGTCTATCATGCGCGCGCAGCAAAGCGCACAGGCCGGCGATACCGTCTATTTTCGCGGCGGGCGCTACGTCTATACCGCTGGCGTCAATAGCTGCGCTTCGCGCACGGACACCGTCAATGCCGTGAGTCTGCATAAAAGCGGCAGCGAAGGACAGCCGATCCGCTATTGGGCCTATCCTGGTGAAACCCCGGTGTTCGACTTCTCGTCCATGAGGGACGACTGCCGGGTCAAAGGATTTAACGTCACCGGCAGCTGGCTGCACCTGAAAGGGCTGGAAGTGACCGGCGCGCCGCAGCAGCCGGAGAACCACCTGAATCACGAATCGTGGGGCGTGTGGAATAGCGGCAGCCATAATATTTTTGAACAGCTCAACTTGCACCACAATATGGGGCCGGGCCTTTTCATCAAGGACGGCGCCTACAATCTGGTGCTGAACAGCGACTCGCACCACAACTACGATCCCTACACCTCCAATGGCGCCGGGCAGAGCGCCGACGGTTTCGGCGCCCACATCAAGGCCAACCAGCCGGGCAATGTGTTTCGCGGCTGCCGCGCATGGGCCAATTCGGACGACGGCTTTGACCTGATCAACGCCTTCTCGCCGGTCATCATCGAAAACTCGTGGGCATGGCAGCAGGGCTATCTGCCCGGCACGCGCACGCCGCTGGAAGCCGGCAACGGCAATGGCATCAAGGCCGGCGGCTATGGCGGCAAGTATGTGCCCAACGGTGTTCAACACATCATCCGCAACTCGGTCGCTTTCGATAACAAGGCGGCCGGCTTTTACGCCAACCACCATCCGCTGGCGCTGGACTTCATCAACAACACCGCCTTCTCCAACGGCGCGGACTACAATATGCTCGGCATCGCGGCGGACGGATCTCCGCTCAACCTCGGCAAGCTGCGCAACAACATTGCCTACAGGGGCCGTCTGACCGTCCACACCGAAGGGCTGGACATGGCGCACAACTCCTGGACGCAGCCGGCGCCGGTGACGGATGCCGATTTCGAGGATGTTTCGGCCACCGGCTGGGACGCCCCGCGGCAGCCAGACGGCAGCCTGCCGGTGCTGCGCAGCTTCCACCTGCGGCACGGCAGTCCACTGGCCGGCATGGGCGCGTTCGACTGATCCAAGGGGAGAGTACATCCTCGCCTTAACGCGGTAGACTGGCGGTTTTACAATCCGGAGGCCGCGATGAGCGATCAGTGCCAGCACTTCAACCAGATCCACACCCACCACGCCAACACCAGCGGCTGCGAAGAATGCCTGAAGAGCGGCGACCAGTGGGTGCACCTGCGCGTCTGCCTGACCTGCGGTCACGTGGGCTGCTGCGACCAGTCGAAGAACCGTCACGCAACCAAGCATTTCAACACCACCGGCCACCCGATCATGCGCTCCGGCGAACGTGGCGAGACCTGGGGCTGGTGCTATATCGACCGCGAGATGTTCGATCCGATTTGAGTTATGCGCTGATCCAGCGCCAGGCGCAGCCTGCGCTGGCCAGTGCGGTGACGGCGCAGGCCAATGCCGCTACGTGGAAGGCGTCGAGCAGGGCGGCGCCTTGCGCGCCGAGCACCGCCGCCAGCAGCGCGGTGGTGAACAAGCCGCCGGCACGCGCCACGGCGCTGTTGAAGCCGGAAGCGACGCCGCTGTGTGCGGCGTCCACCGAAGACAGCACGGCGGTGGTCAGCGGCGCCACGGCGACCGCCATACCGATGGCGATCACCAGCATCGCCGGCAGTGTGGTGGTCCAATAGCTGCCGCCACCGATGCGCATGGCCAGCATGAAGCCGGCGGCGACGATGATCGGGCCTGCCGTCAGCGGCAGGCGCGCTCCGAGCTTGCCTGCCAGCCTGCCCATGGTGGAGGAAGCGAGTGCAATCACCACCGGCAGCGGCAACAGCGCGGCGCCGGCTTCGCTGGCCGAATAGTGGTCGTATTCGATCAGGACGAACGGCAGCACCAGCAGCAGCGCACCGAGCGCGCCGTACAACAGGAACGTCATCAGATTGAGGCCGCTGAAGCTGTGCGAACGGAACAGCGATAGCGGCAGCATGGCGCTGTCGCCGGCGCGCTGCTCGACGCGCAGGAACAGCAGCATCAGCACCGCGCCGATGACGATGCCCAGGCCGGGTTGCCAGTGCAGCCCGGCGCCGCTGGTCGCCACCGTCAGACCCCAGGTGAGCGCCGCCAGGCCGATGCTGGCCGTGGCCGCGCCGGCGATGTCCAGGGTCGCGGCGGGCGTTTCACCCGTTGGCGCATCGGCGCGCAGGTAGCGCAAGGCCAGCACGATGGTCGCTGCGGCCAGCGGCAGGTTGATAAAGAAGATTGCGCGCCATCCGGTGACGTCGGCCAGCCAGCCGCCGATCAAAGGGCCGATGGCGCCCGCCGCCGCGCCGACGGCGGCCCAGATGCCGATTGCCCGCCCACGCGCCTCGCCTTCAAAGTGCGTGCCGAGAATCGCCAGGCTGTTGGGCATCAGCAGCGCTGCGCCGGCGCCCTGGACGATGCGTCCGGCCACCAGCAAGCTCGCCGTCGGCGCCAGCGCGCACCAGGCCGACGCCAGCGCGAACAAGGCGACGCCCAACACCAGGATGCGGCGCCTGCCGAAACGGTCGCCGGCCGCGCCGCCCAGCAGCAACAGGGCGCTGAGCGGCAGCAGGTAGCCGTTGATAATCCATGACAGCACACCGCCGTCGGCGTTCAGGCTGCGGCCGATCGCCGGCAGGCCGACATTGACCACCGAGCCGTCGATGAACGCCAGGCTGGAAGCCAGGATGGTAGTCGCCAGCACGATGCGCGGGTGGTCGGCGCCGTCCGATGCGGCGGTTGGGGCAGCGGCGGCAATGGCGCGGTCGCAGCCCTGATGCGGCACGGCGCTCATGGCGCTCCTTGCCCGCTGGTCGTGGCCAATCGGCATTGTGCGGAATTCGTCATTTTTCATGCTCCTGTCACGCAAGACGGGTGAGAAGGGACGCGGTACATTATCGGCATACTAATCTATTCAGGATTTCCATGCGCGCCTTGTCGTCCTTCCATCATCGCCGCCTGGTGCTGCGCGGCGCCGCCGGCCTGGGGCTGGTCCCCGGATTGAGCGCCGCCGGCGCGGCCACCGTTGCTAGCGGATCAGCCGCCGCTGCCTCCAGCGTGCCGGCCACCGCCCAGGCGCTGCCGCTATCGTCGGTGCGTCTGCTGCCTTCCGCGTACGCGGACGCAGTACAGGCCAACCAGGCCTACTTGCTGCGCCTGAGCGCCGACCGCTTCCTGCATAACTATCACCTGTTCGCCAGCTTGCCGGTCAAGGGCGCCATCTACGGCGGCTGGGAGTCCGACACCATCGCCGGCGAAGGACTGGGTCACTATCTGTCCGCACTGTCGCTGATGTATGCGCAAACCGGCACGCCGGCACTGAAGCCCCGCGTCGACTACATCGTCGCCGAACTGGCGCGCGTGCAGCAGGCGCACGGCGACGGCTACGCGGCCGGCTTTATGCGCAAACGCAAAGACGGCACAGTCGTCGACGGCAAGGAGATCTTCCCCGAAATTATGCGCGGCGAGATTCGCTCGGCGGGCTTTGACCTGAACGGCTGCTGGGTGCCGCTGTATAACTGGCACAAAGTTTTTGCCGGCCTGTTCGATGCGCAGACCTATGCCGGCAACGACCAGGCGCTGCAAGTGGCATTGGGCCTGGCCGGTTACATCGACAGGGTATTCGCAGCACTGAATGACGAGCAGGTGCAGCAGGTGCTGGGCTGCGAACATGGCGGCATTAACGAAAGCTTCGCCGAGCTGTATGCGCGCACGCAGGACAAGCGCTGGCTGGCGCTGGCGCAGCGGCTGTATCACACCAAGGTGCTGCTGCCGCTGACGCAAGGCCGCGACGAACTGGCCAACCTGCATTCCAATACGCAGATCCCGAAACTGATCGGCCTCGCGCGCCTGCACGAACTGACCGGCCGCCAGAGCGACGCCAATGCGGTGGACTTCTTCTGGAAGCGCGTGACGCAGCATCACAGCTACGTCATCGGTGGCAATGGCGACCGCGAGTACTTCTCGGCGCCGGACACCATTGCCGCCCACATCACCGAGCAGACCTGCGAAGCCTGCTGCAGCTACAACATGCTGAAGATGACGCGTCATCTGTACAGCTGGGCGCCGGATGCCGCCTATTTCGACTACTACGAACGCACGCACCTCAACCACATCCTGGCGCACCAGAATCCGCGCACCGGCATGTTCACGTATATGACGCCGCTGACGTCCGGCGTGGCGCGCGAATACTCCAGCGAGGAGAACGACTTCTGGTGCTGCGTATTGTCCGGCATGGAGAGCCACGCCAAGCATGGTGATTCGATCTACTGGGAGAATGGCGACACGCTGTTCGTCAACCTCTACATTCCGTCGACGGTGGAGTGGAAGGCTGGCGCTGCGCAACTGGAACTGACCACGCGTTATCCGTATGAAGGCGATATCGATCTGAAGGTGCGCCGGCTGGCGGGAAAGAGCACATTTACTGTCGCGCTGCGCATTCCGGCATGGGCCACGCAGCATACGTTGCTGGTCAACGGCAAGCCGCACAAGGCGCGGCAAGACAAGGGCTATGTGCTGATCCGCCGCGGCTGGCGCGCGGGCGACACGGTGCGTCTGGCGTTGCCGCTGGATCTGCGCCTGGAATCCACCGCCGGCAACGACCATGTGGTGGCGCTGCTCCGAGGCCCCATGGTGCTGGCGGCCGATCTTGGGGCGGCCGACAAACCGTTCGACGGACTGGCGCCGGCGCTGGTCGGCGCCAACATTCTCGGTTCGTTCGCGCCATCGGACAAGAGCAAGGCTTTGTACCGCAGCGTCGCCAGCGGCCGGCCGGGAGACATGAAGTTTGCGCCGTTCTTCTCGCAGTACGAGCGGCGCGCGGCGGTGTACTTCAATGCGTACACGGAGTCGGAATGGGCGGCGTCGGAAGTCGCTTTCCGCAAGGAGGAGGCGCGCCTCAAGGATTTGGCTGCACGATCCGTGGATGTGATGCACCTCGGCGAGATGCAACCGGAGCGCGATCATGACCTGCAATCGGATATCTCATATCCGGTGTCGTACCGCGGCCGCAATGGCAGGGACGCACGTACCGGCGGCTACTTCAGCTTCCGCATGAAGTGCACGACTGGTCCGCTGGTGCTGCAAGCGAGCTACTGGGGCGAGGAACGCAACCGCGATTTCTACATAAGCGTGGACGGCGAACGGATCGCCCGCGTCAAGCTGGATGGCAGCCATCCGGGTGTATTCGTCGATGAGGAGTATCCGGTGCCGGAGCGCCTCACCAGCGACAAGAGCAGCGTGGTGGTGCGCTTCGACCCCGAACCAGGTCACACGGCGGGGCCGGTGTTCGGCGTGCGGCTGTTTACTTCTTCTTGATCGGCTGGGTCTTCGCCTCGTTGCGGGTCTTGTTGGCTTGCGCCAGCAGGGCGCCGCAGTCCACCGAATCGACCTTGCCGGGATTGATCAGCGGGATGACGGCCGCCAGCGGATTGACGATGCTGGCCAGCGCCACGGCGGCGCCGGCCTTGAGCGCCAGCGGACCTTTTTGCGGACCCACGTCCGGATTGGTAAAGGTGCCCCGGGCGTACAGCGGCGTGCGCAGCGAGATGATGCGTACGCCCTTGGTTTGCGGACGCACGTCCAGGTCCAGCGTCTCTTTGGCCAGGTCCACATTGCCGGTGACGTTGATGACGGCTTCCTGCGTATCGACCACGAAGCGGCGCGCATCCGCCTTGCCATGTTCCACCACGAAGTCGCCGGCCAGGCAGTTCAACTGAACCTGGCGGTCGCCGAATAGTTTAACGAACACCAGGTTGGCGACGTTCAGGCCTGCGGCCTCCAGGATGAATTTGCTGACCGAGCCTTCGCTGACGGTGGCGCCCAATTCGCCGCTGGATGTGGCCAGCATGGAGGAAACGGAATTGCCTTTGCCGGCCAACGCGGCGTCGGCGCTGACTTCACCGACGCTGGCCTTCATCGATTCCAGTTTCGGGAACAGCTGGTTGATCTTCAGGTGGCGCGCCGCCATGCGGATATCGGCGTCGATCACTTTCTGGCGGCCATCCAGTTTGATGTTGGAGCTGATGTCGCCGCCGGCCATGCCGAAGTTGAGCGGTGTGAGCGTCAGCACTTTGTTGTTCATCTTGATGTGCGCCTGGATGTCGTTCAGCGGAATGTCGTGCGTGCGTATCAGCTTTTTGCCGTTGAATTTGACGTCGGCATCCAATGCATCCCATTTGGCGGTGTTGAACTGCTCCACCGGCAGCGCTTTGTCGTCAGGCTGGTTTTTCGCTTTACCGCGACTGGCTTTGCTCTGGTTGCTCTCCGCGCCGATGGTCGGGCCCAGGTCTTCCAATCGCAGTTGGCGCGAGGTGATTTCGCCGGTCAGCATCGGGCGTGGTTTGCGCGGGCTGTAGGCCAGCGTGCCTTCCAGATCACTGCCGCCGACGGTGCCGGTGAAGTTCTTGTAGGTCCAGTTCCAGATGGCGCCGGATTTTTTACCGATCAAACGACCGGTGGTGGCGTAGGGCGGCGTTTCCGGCAGCAGCACGCCGGTCAGCGGGTACAGGTCGGCCATGCTGGCGCCGCCCAGCGACAGTTTCAGGTCAAGGCCAGCCGGCGCGCGCGGGTCGGTCAGCATGCCTTCGACGGCGATTTTGTTTTTACCCAGGTTGGCGTTGGCCTGCACGGGGAATTGCGTGTGTTCGTCGGTCAGCGCGAGTACCTTGCCGACTTTGCCGCCGCCGGTCACCGGGGCGTTGCGGTAGCTGCCGCTGAGGTCAAACTTGATGCCGTATTTTTGCGCGTTGGCGCCTTCATTGATGCCGCTGGCCTTGGCGCGCAGATCGAGCTTGATGCCGTCGTCGAGGTAGCGCAGGGCGCCGTCGCCCAGCGTCAGGCGCTGGATATCGACGTCCCACTCGGATGGGCCGTTATCCTTGAAGGTCCAGGTATTGCTGCCGTCGGCGCGACGCTGCGCAGCCAGCGTGATCTTGTCGACTGCCAGGTCGGTGATGACGACTTCCTTGTGCAACAGCGGCAGCGGATGGATGGCCACCACGATGCTGCCGGCGCTGGCCAATTTGGGACCAGTGCTGGTCCAGTCGGGATTGGCGACGTAGACGTCATTGGCGCTGATGCGCGGACGCGGCACGTAGCGCCGCCAGCCATGTTCGGCAGCGTCGCCTTGTTCCCAGTGCACGCGCAGGTCGCCGTTGATGGCGAATTCACGGCCGATGCTGTCCGATACGCGGTGGTTGATCCAGGGCCGCGCGCGGTTCCAGTCGAAGGTCAGCACGAAGATGACGATCGCCACCAGCACCAGCAGGAGCGTGATGAGCAGGCCAGCGAATATTTTAAGTGGACGCGATTTTTTCATGACTACCGATGCTACGCCTCCAACGGCGCCGCTTATGTGCGGTACGCCACAATAGGCTAAATGCTGGCTTGTTTGCCGACCAGCCAGGTGTGCAGCAGTTCGCGGTCGATGGCGTCTGGCGGGTAGTGGAATTTGCCGGCGACCTGGGTGGCGACCGGCACGCCGTCGCGAAACAGCAGGCGGTTGCCGGCCAGCGCCGGGACTTTGTCGCCGGGCAGCAGGGTGCCGCACAGGTTGAGCGGGTCGACGGCGGAAATGCAGACGTAGCTGCCGTCGTGCGGCCGGCGACGCATTTCGCGCAGCAGGGGAATGGCTTCCGGCAGGGCGAATTGTTCACCCGAGAGGCCGGCCACGAAACGGCCGCCGCGGATTTCTCCGCGCGCTTCCAGGCGATGGTAGATGGGCAGCAGCTCGCGCCAGCTGGGCATCCATCCGGCTTCGCGCTCCAGAAGGCGCCAGAACATCACGCCGTAGCGGCGCAGCAGCGTCATGGCGATGTGTTCCAGCGTTTCCGGATCGGTGCGCGGCTTGCGCCCGGGTGGCGCGGGCCGAGCGGCCGGCAGCGCAATTGCCTGCGGGGCCGTGGCCAGCGGCATCTGCGCGCTGGCGGCGGTGGCTGTCGGGGAGTGGATGCTGTCTTCATCGCTGCTGGCGGTGGGGATAGCCGTTTCGATTGCACGCACCGTGATGACGAGGTTGTCGCCACGGCGAACCAGTGCCCAGCGGCCGGCTTCTTCCATCGTCGGTCCGGCGCCCCGGCGGCGACGCTTGTCGTTGCTGGCGCGCTTGTTGGCCGGCACCAGCATGGCACGCAGGCCGGCATAGCTGTCGGCGTTGACCAGGCCTGTGGCCACCAGCTCGCCCAGCGTATTCTCCAGTTCCACCGGCAGCAAGCGGGCGTCGTGCGACAGCTCGTCGAAGAACATCGCGCCGTCGCGTCGCAGCGCTTCCAGCACGCGGGCGGCGCGGGGTGAGACTTCCACCTGGCCGGCTACGGCGGGCAGCGCATGCCACAGCGCCAGTTGGCGGCGCGGCAGCAGCACCAGCGGCGTGCTGCGTACCGGACCACCGACGGCGCTGGAAGGTGCACCGACCCGCGTCCAGACGATTTTGCCGGCGCGGCACAAATCGTCCAGCCACAGCGACGAGTAGTCCTGCACGCGCAGGGCCAGCAGATCGCTTTCCCAGGCGCCGGCGGCGGCTTCGTAGCCTTCCAGTTGCGCCAGCGCTTGCGGCAAGGCGTCCGGGCCTTTGAGTTGCGCGTCTGGCGTCAGGTGCTGCCATTCGAACAGGAAGCGCATGAAGTCCTGGCGCTCCACCGGCTCGATCTCGCGTCGCAGACGCTTGATGGTGTAGCGGTGGATGCGTGCCAGCAGATGGCGTTCGCACCATTCCTCGACCGCAGTACCGGGTGTGAAGCGGCCGCGCATGACGTAGCCTTCGGTTTCCAGTTGCGTCAGCGCGATGGTGACGGTGGAGGCGGTGAGCCCGAGCGGCGCTGCGATCGCGGCCACCGTCTGCGGTCCGGTGCCGCCCAGCCGCGCGCGCAGAATCTCCACCAGCGCCGCGTCGCGCGTCCATTCCTCTGCCGCAGCCAGCGCCCCGAAGCGCAAGGCAAGCGCATCCCCAGCGCTCTGCGCCTCGCCAGCGACCAGCGGCGTGGCGTCGGCTGCCGGATAGGCTGCGCTCAGGCAGGGCAGCCGCTCCCGCGCGACCCACAGATCGGCGCCGCTGGCGTCGTCGCGCAGGCGCGTGGCGCGGCCGGTGGCGGCGAGGCCGTCCAGCCATGCCGGCCAGCCTTCTGCGCGCGCCGCCTCGTCCTGCGTCACACATGCCAGCGACATCAGCGCTTCATGCATTTCATCGCTATTGCGCACGGATGGCCAGGCTTCCTCCGCCACCGCCGCAATCGCCCCGGCGTCCAGCGCGCCCAGATCATCGGTGGACGCCGGATCGGTCCAGCGCCGGTTGATCACCGCCTGCGCGCGCCGTTCCTCCAGCGGCGCATCGTCCAGAAACGCATACGGCCGCGCATTCAGAATCTCCATCGCCAGCGGCGACGGCGCCGGCAGATCGCGTGACAGCAGGCGCACTTCGCCAGCCTCCATGCGCCGCAACAGCGCCAGCCATCCTTCGCTGTCCATCGCCTCATGCAGACAATCGTCCAGCGTCTGATCCACCAGCGGATGACTTGGCAGCTCGCGCTCGCCGACGATATTCTCCAGGCACGCCGCCTGATCGGGGAACACTGCCGCCAGCAAATCGTCGCTTTTCATGCGCATCAGCTGCGGCGCCACCTTGCGGCCGCCGGCAAAGCGCGGCAAGGCCAGCGAGGTGGTCGCGTTCCAGCGCCACCGCACATTGAACAGCGGCGCATCCAGCAATGCCTGAATCAGAATATGCTCGGCCGTAGTGGAACGCAGGTAGCGCCACACCTCATCCAGCGGAAAGCTATGGCTCTCGGACAGCGACAGCACAATCGCGTCCTCGGTGGCCGCCGCCTGTAACTCGAAGTTGAAGGTGCGGCAGAAGCGCTTGCGCAGCGCCAGTCCCCAGGCGCGGTTGACACGACTGCCATACGGCGCATGCACTACCAGCTGCATGCCGCCCGATTCATCGAAGAAGCGCTCCATCACCAGCGTCTCGCGCGTGGGCAGGGCGCCCAGCGTGGCACGCGAACGCGCCATGTAGTCGGCGATCTGGCGCGCGGCATCATCGCGCAGGCCGAGGTGCTCGGCCAGCCAGTCGACCACGCGCTCCAGCGCAGCCTCGCCACCGCTGCGATCGGCGCCATCGCCGGCCAGCAACCGGTCAATCTCGCCGCGCAGGCGCGCAACGCCGATCGACAGCTCGTCGGTACGGCCCGGCGCCTCGCCCAGCCAGAACGGAATATTCGGCGCCGCGCCATGGGCATCCTCCACCCGCACTTTGCCGGCCTCAATCCGCTGGATGCGATACGACGTATTCCCAAGCTGGAAAACATCGCCGGCCAGGCTCTCGACCGCAAAGTCCTCATGCACCGTGCCGATATTCTGGCCCTGTGGCTCCAGCAGCACCGTGTAGTCGGCATTGTCCGGGATGGTCCCGCCGGACATCACCGCCGTCATCTTGCCGCCGCGCCGTCCGCGCAACGTGCCGCTCACCGTGTCGCGGTGCAGGTAGGAGCCGCGCACGCCCTGGCGGCTGGTGTAGCCGTCGGTGAGCATGTGCAGCACATCGTCATAACGCTGCCGTTCCAGCTGCGCATACGGCGACGCTTGCCGCAGCAGCGCGAACAGCTCATCCTCGCGCCATTCGCGACAGGCCACTTCCGCCACGATCTGCTGGGCCATCACGTCCAACGGCGCCGGCGGAATACGCAGCGCGTCCAGCTCATTGCGGCGCACGCAGTCCAGCAGCGCCGTGCATTCAATCAGGTCGTCGCGCGAGGTCGGGAACAGCCGGCCCTTGGGCAGTCCGCCGACGTGGTGGCCGGAACGGCCCACGCGTTGCAGGAACGAGGCGATGCTGCGCGGCGAACCAATCTGGCACACCAGGTCCACATCGCCAATGTCGATGCCCAGCTCCAGCGAGGCGGTGGCGATCAGCACCTGCAACTCGCCGCGCTTGAGGCGCTGCTCCGCATCCAGCCGGTATTCCTTGGCCAGGCTGCCATGGTGCGCCGCCACGTGTTCGGCGCCGAGACGGTCGGCCAGGTGACGCGCCATGCGCTCGGCCATGCGCCGCGTGTTGACGAAGACCAGCGTGGTGCGATGCATGACCGTGAGCTCGGCCAGCCGGTCGTAGACCCGTTCCCAGACGTCGTTGGCCATCACCGCCTCCAGCGGCACCGGCGGCAGTTCCAGGTTGAGGTCACGCGCGCGCACATGGCCCACGTCCACCACTGCGCATGGACGCCCGGCGCCGGCCAGGAAGTGAGCCACCGCCGATATCGGCTTCTGCGTGGCGGACAGGCCGACCCGCACCGGCGGCCGCGCGCACAGCGCGTCGAGTCGCTCCAGGCTCAGTGACAGGTGGCTGCCACGCTTGCTGCCGGCCACCGCGTGGATCTCGTCGACGATCACGGTGCGCACGCCGGCCAGCATGGCGCGGCCGCTGTCGGAGCCGAGCAGCACATACAGCGATTCCGGCGTCGACACCAGGATGTGCGGCGCGCGCCGGCGCATGGCGTTGCGTTCGGCCTGGGTAGTGTCGCCGGTGCGCACGGCGGTGCGGATGCCGTGCGGCGGCAGCTCCATCGCCTCCAGTTCGCGGCCGATGCCTTCCAGTGGCGCCAGCAGGTTGACGCGGATATCGTTCGACAGCGCCTTTAGCGGCGACACGTACAGCACCCGCGTCTCATCCGGCAGCGGCGCGGTGCGGCTCTCGCGCACCAGCGCATCGATGGCGGCCAGGAAGGCGGTCAGCGTCTTGCCGGAACCGGTGGGCGCGGCGATCAGCGTGGTGCGGCCGGCCTGGATGTGCGGCCAGGCCTGCCGCTGCGCCTCGGTGGCGCCGGAAAAAGCCGCACCGAACCACGCAGAGACGGCGGGGTGGAAGTGGTACAAGTCGGCGGCTTGCAGGGCTTCGGTCATATCGGTGATGATGGGGGCGTACCAGCGAAAATCAAGCTCGTGACGGCCCCGGCAGCGTCATGGCGAACGTGGAAACATTGTAAACCATGCGTGGCCGCGCCCCGTTTCAGCCATGGCAGACAAGGAAACTGTCGCGGTACTGGTTGGGCGTTACGCCGAAACGCTGCGCAAAAACCAGCCGCATGCGCGCCGGGCTGCCAAAGCCGCAGCGGTAGGCGATGGTCTTCAAAGCCAGTTCGCTGCCTTCCAGCAGATTGCGCGCCGCATCCACGCGGGCGCGCTGGACGAATTCCGCTGGCGTCACGCCCATCTCCTTGACGAACTGGCGCGCGAAGCTGCGCGTGCTCATGCCGGCGACGGCGGACAACTGCTCCACTGATAACGGCTGCGCCAGATTGTCCATCACATGGCGCTGGATGATGGTGGCCAGTGCGTCCGGCGTCGATGCCTCCGACAGATAAGGACTGAATTGCGACTGGCCACCCTGGCGCTGCGCCAGGACCAGCAGCCGCTTGGCTGCTGCCAGGGCGACCGCCTGGCCGTGATCCTCTGCCACCAGCGCCAGTGCCAGGTCGATGCCGGCGGTGACACCGGCCGACGTCACCAGGCGGCCGTCGCGCACGTGGATGCGGTCATGCTCCACCTGCGCCAGCGGGAACTCCACAGCCAGGCGGGCGGCGTCGCTCCAGTGGGTGGTGGCGCGCTTGCCGTCCAGCAGGCCGGCGCGGCCCAGCAGATAGGCGCCGGTGCAGATCGAACCGTAGCGCGGCGCTGTCTGCGCCACTTCGCGCAGCCAGGCCGAGAGCTGCGGATTATCCGCCTGCTGCGCCAGTTGCGGGCCGCCCGCCACCAGCACAATGTCGTAGTCCGTTCCCGCCGCATCCAATGCCAGGTCGTAGCCCAGCTGCTGGCCGTTGGAGGCGCGGATCGGCGACGGCGTGGTGCCGATGGTGACCAGGCGGTAGTGCTGTTGCGGCGGCAGGAATGCGTTGGCTTCGGCGAAAACGTCCATCGGGCCGGAGACGTCCAGCGACTGCACGCCGGGGAACAGCACGAGCGCCAGGGTTTTCAAGATGCTGGCTCCATCACCACCACCGCCACCGGCAGCGGCGCGGCCGGGAAGTAGCTGCCGCGTGCCAGCAGCCGCACCGAACCCCAGGCCACATACAGCACCAGCAGCAGCGTAGCGGCGAAGACGACGCCGGCGACCGTTTGCAGCAGAATGCTGCCTTGGTGTTCCGCCATCAGCATCAGTCCCTGACCGAGCGTGGCGAGGCCGAAAGTGTAGGCCCAGTATCCGGGCGCGAAATCCTGCTGCGCCAACCATGGCATGGCCAGCGCCAGGCCGGCAAACACGAACAGCGCATAGCCGGCCAGCGCGTAAGTGATGGCGGGATTGACGCTGGCGCCGCTCAGTATCTGGTAAGCGACCAGCGCAACCACCGGCGGCGCGCTGTAGATGCCCATGAAATTGCGTGTCTTGTCGGACAGGCCGCCGGTCATCAGCTGGTGGGTGATGGTGGAGTCGAGTATCAGCCACGAAATGCCGCCGGCGCCGAACAGCATCCAGCCGTAGTCGGTATAGCCGAAGATGCCGGCGGCGAGGGCGTTCACCAGGACGCTGGCGGTGTAGGGCAGGTACAGCGGCGGCACGATCTGCGCGGCGTCGCGCTGGCTGCTCCAGTGCGCGGCCATGCGCCATGCGCCGTAGGCGACGTTGGCGGCGGAGCCGATCCAGAACAGCGGCCTGGCGCTGGACAGGGCGTATGGTTGCAGTGCCAGCGCCACCAGGATCAGCGATTCCGGGATCAGCGCCAGGAAAGACGATTGCACCGGGTCGCGCGTTTCGGCGATGGCGGCGGCGCGGTGTGCCATCCATTTGTGCGCGTACAGGGCGCCAAATACCAGGAAGGACAGCACGGCCAGCGCTTGCAGCACTTCGCCGGCCAGCGGCGGCAAAGCCCACAGGTTGTGGGCGAAGCGCCAGGCGTTGCCGGTTTCGGCCAGCCCTAATGTGAGGGCGAAGAATGATGCGGGTAGCAGTCTGGTTTTCATGATGTGGTGGCAGTAAGTGATCGATGTGTCGATTTTAGGCGCTACTGCCAGCGGCATAAATCAGCCAGATGGATCGAATCCTGCCAATGTAGCACTGAATCCGGTCGGCGCTGACTTTTGCGCTTTGCGCAAAGGTGTTGATGAGCCGCGCTGTCTTATCACCGCGCGGTGCAGGCGGTACAGTGGCTCATCTACTACCCACCCGGAGTCATTATCATGAACCAGCTGCTGCAATCGATCCAGATCGGCGACATCGCCTTCAACAACCGCATCGCCATGGCGCCGATCACCCGCGCCCGCGCCGGCGACGATGGCGTGCCGGTCGCGCTCAATGCCGAATACTATGCGCAGCGCGCCACGGCGGGGCTGATCATCACCGAAGCCACCAACGTGTCGCCCAATTCGGCCGCCTTCGAACTGGCGCCGGCCATCTACAACGACGCGCAGGTGGCCGGCTGGCGCCTCGTCACCGAGCAGGTACATGCGGCCGGCGGCAAGATGTTCATGCAGCTGTGGCATAGCGGCCGCGTAAGCTCGTATTCACTGCTGAAAGGCGCCGAACCGCTGTCGCCATCGGGCTATAACGACGACCTGGGGTTGTTGCAGGTGTACGGTGCGCTGCGCAACGGCTACTACACCCGCATCTACGCTTCGCCATCGCGCGCCATGACCAATGAAGAGGTGTATGCGGCCGTCGAGGAGTTCCGCGTCGGCGCCGAAAACGCCAAACGCGCCGGGCTGGATGGCGTGGAGATCCACGCCGCCAACGGCTACCTGCCGCAGCAGTTCCTGTCGCCGCTGGTCAATCGCCGCACCGACGAATTTGGCGGCAGCGTGGAAAACCGCGCGCGCTTTCTGCGGCTGGTGATCGAGGCGGTGTTGACGGTGTTCCCGAAACAGCGCATCGGCGTGCGCATCTCGCCTTACGCGGCCTACAACAACGCCACCGATCCGGACGTCGCTGCGACCTACGGCTACGTGGCGCGCATGCTGAATGAATACGGCATCGGCTACATCCATGGCGCCGACACCAACGCATGGGGCGGCGTGGCGGACATGCCGAAGATCCTTGACATCATCCGCAGCAACTACAGCGGCGTGTTGATCGCCAACGCCGGCCTGACGCCGGAAGACGCGCAGCAGCTGGTGGAGCAGGGCAAGGCGGATATGGTGGCGTTTGGCCGCCAGTACGTGTCCAATCCTGACCTGGTGGCGCGGATTGCCGCCGGCGGTCCGTACAACCAGCCGGACCCGTTCTCGTTCTACGGCGGCACCGAGCGCGGTTACACCGACTATCCGACGCTGGGCTGATCATGGACCGATGGCAGGCGATGGAAACGCTGGTCCATGTAGTGGAGGCGGGGTCTTTTTCCGGTGCCGCCCGCCGCCTCGATGTGGGCCAGCCCAGTGTCTCCAAGGTGGTGGCGCAGCTGGAGGCCGATCTCGGCGTCCAGCTGCTGCTGCGCTCCAACCGCGGGCTGACCCCGACCGAGTCGGGGCTGGCCTATTATCGCGGCGCGCGGCGCGCACTGGATGCCGCCGCCGAGGCGGACAGCAGCGCGCGTGGCGCCAGCGCTGGCATGGATGGCAAGCTGGTGGTGACGGCGCCGTTAACGTTCGCGCGGCTGCACGTCATGCCGCATCTGCAGCGCTTCCTCGACCAGCATCCGCAGCTGACGCTGGATGTGGTGCTGGACGACCGCAATATCGATTTGCTGGAAGGCGGCATCGATGTGGCGCTGCGTCTCGGCGCCCTGAGCGATTCGGCCATGACGGCGCGCCGCATCAGCCGCAGTCCGCGCGCGGTGCTGGCGACGCCAGCGTATCTGGAGCGGCACGGCGTGCCGCTGCATCCGGCGGATCTGGCGCGGCATCAGGCGGTGGTGTATCACCGCGCCGGCGGCGGGCCGACCTGCATGTTCCAGTGCGGCGAGATGCAGGAACCGGTGACGCTGGACGGCCGGCTGCGCGTGTCGGCTGCGGAGGGCGTGCGCGCAGCGGTGCTGGCGGATATGGGTATCGCCATCACCTCGGAATGGATGTTCGGGCCGGAACTGGCCAGCGGCCAGGTGCAGCGCGTGCTGCCTGGATGGACGCTGCCGGCCATGGACCTGTGGGCGGTGTTCCCGTCCGGCCGCAAGGCCAGCGCCAAGGCGCGGGCGTTTGCGGCCTTCGTCGAGGAGTTGTTAGCTCTTTAAGTGCGGTCCGGCCAGCGGCAGGTCGAACCAGCGCTTGCCCGTGGCGTCGGCCAGCGCGTTGCCCAGCGCACCCGCCATCGGCGCCTGCGCCGCTTCGGCCACGCCGAGCAGGGGGGCACCGGGGCGGTCGATCAGGATCACATCGATTTTGTCCGGCACATTCGAGTAACGCATGATCGGATAGCTGGCCCAGTCCACGCTGGTGATGCCTTCCGGCGTGAAGTGCAGCTGTTCGTACAGCGTCCAGCTGGACGATTGCAGGATGCCGCCTTCGATCTGGTTGCGGATGCCGTCCGGGTTGACCCCCTGGCCGCAATCCACCGCCGCCGTCACGCGTACGATGTGCACCGCGCCGGTGCTGCGCTCGACGCGGATCTCCACCGCCAGCGCCACATACGCCATGATGTTCTTGTACTGGCCGAAGGCAAAGCCGAAGCCATGATCGCGACGGCGCTGGCGCTGGTTCCAGCCGAACTGTTTGGCGGCGCGTTCGATGACGTCGCGCGCGCGCGGGTCGTCCAGGTGGCGCAGGCGGAATTCCACCGGATCGGCATGGGCCGCTGTCGCCAGTTCGTCCATCATGCCTTCAATCGCGAAGATGTTGATATGCGCGCCCAGCGAACGCATGGCGGAGCTGCGCAGCGGCGTCACCGGCAGGAAGTGGTTGATGATCTTCGCCTGCGGCAGCGTGTACAGCGGGATGGCGTTGCGGTCGCCGCCACCTTCGGGCATCGGCATCGGCTGCGACGGACTCGGTATGAAAGCCTTGGCCAGCAGTTGCGCCGGTATCAGTTTGCCGGCATTGCCGGGACGTTCATTGTGCGAGCCGCTCCACAATTCGTACTGCCAGTCGCAGATTTTGCCGCTGGCGTCCAGTGATGCCGCCAGCTGGGTGCTCATCGCCGGCGCATAGGGTTCCCACTGGTTTTCCTGGTCGCGCATCAGTTGCACGCGCACCGGACGGTCGGGCATGACGCGCGCCAGCAGCGCTGCATCGGCCGCGACGTCGTCGGCGCCATTCTGGCCATAGCAGCCGGCGCTTTCGGTGTGGATGCAGCGGACGTCGTCCATTTTCATCGACAGCATCTCGGCCAGCGCACCGCGCAGCGGGTAGACGCCTTGTGTGTGCGTCCACACCGTCATGGCGCCTTGCTCAAGCAACGCCACCGAACACGAAGGGCCGATGGAACCATGCAGCACGTACTGTTTGGTGTAGCGGCGCTTCAGCGTCAGCACCGGTTTGACGCCGGCGCCGTGTCTGTCGTCGATGACGATATCCTGCGACGGCAGCGCGCGCAGCGTGGCGTGGATGTTGTCCGGCGATGGCAGCGCCGGTCCGCGCTGCCATTTGGCGCTGGCCGACAGTGCGCGCATGGCTTGTATCGCCTGCCATTCGCCGCCGGCGATGACGGCCAGGTAGTTGCCATCCACGTGCACCTTCAGCACACCCGGCATGCGCGCCACGGCGGCGGTATCGGCCGACAGCAGCTTCGCGCCGTAGGCCGGCGGACGCACCACGCGTGCGTGCACCATGCCTGGCGGACGCATGTCCTGCACATAGGCGGCGCCGCCGGTCAGCTTGGCGGGAATGTCCACGCGCGGCAGCGAATGACCGATCAGCGTGTAGTCCTTGACGTTCTTCAGCGGCGATTTGACTTGCGCCGAACGGTGCAGGTCGACGCCGCGCACCGCTTCGCCGTAATGCATGCTGCGGCCATCAGGGGCAGTCACCTTGCCGTTGCTGGTCTTGAGCGTTTCCGGAGCGAGCTTGAACTGGGCGGCCGCGCCTTGCACCACCAGCGCGCGCACCTGCGCGGCGGCGTTCAGCAGCGCGGTGCCGCTGTCGGCCATGGTGTGGCTGCCGGCGGTGAAACCTTCGTTCGGCGTCAGGCTGGTGTCGCCGGTGATGAAGTTGACGGCGGCCGGCGCCACATCCAGCTGTTCGGCCGCCACTTGCAGCAGGGCGGTGCGCACGCCGGTGCCCAGTTCCACCTTGCCGGTGAAGACCGTGACTTTGCCGTCCGGCGCGATCTTGATCCAGGCGTCCAGCATCGGCGTGCGTTGCAGGCTGCCCGCCAGGTCCTTGTTGGCGATCGGCGGTACGCCCATGCCGTTGAATTCCGCCAGTGCGCGGCGCGGCAGCATGGTAAAGCCCAGCACCAGCGCGCCGGCGCTGAGGATGGTGCGGCGGCGCAGGTCGATGATGTCGTCGCTCATGCCTTGGCTCCTTGTGCTACGTCCTTGATGGCGGCGATGATGCGCATATGGGTGCCGCAACGGCAAAGGTTGGGCTCCATGTGGGTGCGGATCTGTGCCTCGGTCGGATGTGGATTTTGTTCCAGCAGCGCTTGCGCGCGCATCACCATGCCGGCGATGCAATAACCGCACTGCGCCGCCTGGTGCTTGATGAACGAGGCCTGCAGCTGGCCCGGCTTCTCGGCAGTGCCCAGGCCTTCGATGGTGCGCACCTGGCGGCCTTCGCACGCAGTCACCGGCGTCACACAGCTGAATACCGGCTGCCCATCAAGCATCACGGTGCAGGCGCCGCACTGGCCCATGCCGCAGCCGAATTTGGCGCCGTTCAGTTCCAGCTGGTTGCGCAGCGCGTACAGCAGCGGCGTCGAGGGATCGATGTCCAGCGTATGGCGGACGCCATTCACAATCAGAGTGCTCATTGTTGGTTCTCCTTGCGGATCTTGGTGGTGCGCTGCTCAACGTCGGACCATGCCGGACGCTTGCCGATGTCAGCGCGGACGTAGGCGGCGATGCTGGCGATCTGCGCGTCGGTCAGCACGGCGGCGAACGGTGGCATGAAGGTGCTTGGCTCAGGATGTACCCATGGCACGCCATTGAGCACGATTTGTATCAGGTTGTCCGGCTTGTCGCCGGTGACGGCGCTGCTCAGGGCCAGCGATGGACGGCCGCCGGTCGCCATCATCGGCGCCGCCGTGCCATGACAGCTGGCGCAGGCGCCGGCGAACAGGATAGCGCCTTGCTGGACGCGGGCGACGTCGGTGCTGGCGTTGCCGGCGGCTGGTGCGGCTTTGGTGGCCGGCTTTTGCAGCGACATGATGTAGGTGGCGATGGCGTTGGTGTCGGCCTCCGGCACTTGCGACAGGCTGTGCGCCACTGGGCCCATCGGCCCGGCGGCGGCGCCGTGTTCCGGCGACCAGCCATGGCGCAGATAGTGCGCCAATTGTTCGCGGTTCCATGGCTTGGGCGTTTGCAGCAGCGCGGTCAGCGCCGGCGCATCCCAGCCGTCGATATTGCCGCCGCTGAAGGCGGGGCTGCGTTCGCCGCCGATCGGGTCCAGCGTGCTATGGCACGATGCACAGTGGCCGGCGCCGTCCACCAGGTAGCGGCCACGGTTCCATTCGACGCTTTGCTGTGGATCGTCTGCCTGCGGACCGGGACGCAGGTACAGCAGGTTCCAGCCTGCCAGCATGGGGCGGAAGCGCAACGGCAGCAGCAGGTCGTTGTCCGGCGCGCGGGAGACCACCGGCGTGCGCGTCATCAGATAGGCGTAGGCGTCGCTGATATCGGCGCTGGACATGCGCGTGTAGTGAATGTAAGGGAAGGCAGGGTAGAGCAGGTGGCCGTCGCGCGCCACGCCATGCCGCAGCGCGCGCGTGAACGCGGCCAGCGACCAGTTGCCGATGCCGGTGGCGGGATCGGGCGTGATGTTGGTGGTGTAGATGGTGCCGAACGGGGTACGCAAGGGCAGGCTGCCTGCATAAGGCGCACCGCCGGCGGCGGTGTGGCAGACCATGCAATCCCCTTGGGCGACGACACGGGCGCCGCGCGCGATGCTGTCGCTGGTGAAGTTATTCGGCGCGGGCGGCTGAATGGGCGCGATGGCCGGCTGGAACATCCATGCCGCCGCCGCTGCGGCGCCGACCACCAGCACGCCGCCGATCCAGATCCAGGTTTTTGTCTTCATGAGGGCTCCCTTTTGGTCCATGCTGCCACTTTGCCATCGGCGCCGCGGATTGGTAACTCGCCATATGGCATGGTGACTATTCCGAGACAGCATGGCTGGACCGATTGTAATTAATCGATTGATCAATTATAGTCTATTGACCGATCATCCCGTTGGAGAACTTCATGCTCACCCTGACCTTCAAGCAGAAACTGTGGTTGCCGCTGATCTGCAGCTTGTTATGCCTGACCGCCGTGGCGGTCGTCGACGCGCTGCAATTACGCACTACGCGCTTTGAGGAACGCCAGCAGGCGCTGACGGATATGAACGATGCGGCGCTCAATGTCGTGCGCCGCTATGCGGCGGAAGCCAGTGACGGCAAGGCCGACCTGGCCGGCGCCCAGCGGCGCGCCATGGCGACGCTGGACAGCATGCGCTATGGAACCGACAGCTACGTGTCGCTGATCAGCGCGGGCGGCACGATTTTACAAAACCCCGGCAATCCCGCCTCGAACGGCAAGAACATGCTGGACTTCCGCGATGCCGACGGCGTCTACATCTTCCGCGAATTCGCCCGCATCGCCGGCACCGCCGAGGGCAGCGGCTTTGTGAAATTTCTGTGGCAGCGTCCCGGCCAGAAGGACGCCACGCCCAAGCTGGCGCGCATCAGCAGCTACAAGCCGTGGGGCTGGGTGTTCCTGACCGGCGTGTACACCGACGATATCGAGGCGGACTTCCATCGCTCGCTGATGATGTCCGCGCTTGGTCTGCTGGCTGCGGGCACGGTGCTGTTGCTGGTGTCCGGGGCGGTTAACCGCAGTCTGAGCCGGGCGCTGGGCGGGGCGCCGGAATATGCGGTGGCGGTGGCCAATCGCATCGCCACCAATGACTTGAGCAAGCCGGTGGTGCTGAGCGACGGCGACGACAGCAGTCTGCTGCACGCGATGCACACCATGCAGCACAACCTGGTCGGCACCATCGGCGAGATACGCGGCAGCGCCGAGACCATCGCCACGGCGTCGAGCCAGATCGCGGTCGGCAACTTGGATCTGTCGGCGCGCACCGAGACCCAGGCCAGTTCGCTGGAAGAGACGGCGGCGTCGATGGAACAGCTGACCGCCGCCGTGCGCCAGAATGCGGAGAACGCGCACCAGGCCAATGAACTGGTGCAGACCACGGCGCAGGTGGCGCAGCAGGGCGGACAGGTGATCGGCCGCGTGATCCAGACCATGGGCGATATCAACGACGCTTCCAGCCGCGTGGTCGACATCATCGGCGTCATCGACGGTATCGCCTTCCAGACCAATATCCTGGCGCTGAACGCCGCCGTGGAGGCAGCGCGGGCCGGCGATCAGGGGCGCGGCTTTGCGGTGGTGGCCACCGAAGTGCGCAACCTGGCGCAGCGCAGCGCGGCTGCCGCGCGCGAGGTGAAGCAGCTGATCGACAACTCGGTGGCCAGCATCGCCGCCGGCCAGACCCTGGTGGAGCAAGCCGGCAGCACCATGGCGCAGGTGGTGAGCAGCGTGTCGCGCGTGACGCAGATCATGGCGGCCATCAGCGATGCCTCGCGTGAGCAGAGCACCGGCATCGGCCATGTCAACCAGGCGATGACGGAAATGGATGCGGTGACGCAGCAGAATGCGGCGCTGGTGGAGCAGGCCGCAGCGGCGGCAGGCAGCATGCAGGAACAGGCCAGCTACCTGACCGGTTGCGTCGGCGTGTTCCGCCTGGCGCAGGGCGACGCCGACGTGCGCCGGCCGCTGTTGTCCCTGAACTGACGGGAGGGGAGAGCCTATCCCGCGCGGCCAGATGCTCGGTCACTTGCGCCGCTTGACCTAAACCTTGGTATGAGTACGTATACGAAGGTGCAATTTCAATCAATCCTCCCTGATTTTATATTGAGTCATGCTCAATCAGGGAGGAAGTATGTTCGTCCAACGTTACAAGAAGTTTTCCGGCGTGCGGAGCGGCGCCGTCGAATGGCTGATGCTGGCCTTCGTGCTGGCGCTCAGCGGCTTGTTGATTACCTATTTCGTCTGGAATGAGCGCGGCCTCCTGCTGACCTCCAATATCGAGCGGATGCGCCTGCAGACGCTGATCATCGACGAAAACCTGAGTCACCAGCTGGAAGGCGTGCGCAGCGCGCTCGACAGCGTGCGCGATGCCTTGCGTGGTGGCGGCAACTGCACCGCCGATTGCCGCCGCACGCTGCTGCAATCGCTCAAGCGCGCCATGCCCGGCGTGCGCGCACTGCTGGTGCTGGACCGCAAAGGCGAGATCGTGATGTCCGACGACGACCTGCGCGACCGCCGCCTGGATGACCAGAACTACACCAGCCGCGTCGAGCATATGCGCGATCCGGACACGCTGTATCTGTCGCAGCCTTACGAAAATACGCCCGGCGTCTTCAACATCAAGCTGTCGATGGCGCTGGTAGGGCCGGACGGCAGGAACAACGGCGCTGTCAGCGCCATCCTCAACCCCGAATATTTTGACGCCGTGATGCGCTCGGCGCTGTATGCGCCGGACATGAACAGCGCCATCACCGAAGACAGCGGCCGCCGCATCCTGTTTGTGCCGGCCGATCCCGCCGCCATGCGCAATGCCGGCGCCGCCCCCGATCCGTTCTTTGTGCGTCACCAGAACAGCCATCGCTCGGAAACCGTGTTCGATGGCGTGACCGCCAGCGGCGAGCAGCGATTGGTGGTCCAGCGCACCATGTTGCTGCGCGGCCTTGGACTGGACAAGACGCTGGTGGTGAGCCTGGGCCGCAACCAGGCCCTGGTGGCCGCCGGCTGGCATAGCATGGCCTGGACCTGTGGCGTTGCGTGGCTGGTGTTCGGTGTGACCGCCAGCGGCGGCTTGATCCTGGTGCAGCGCCGCCGGCAGGTGCTGGAAGACCTGGCCGAGGCGCGCGAGGAAGAGCAGGCCGCCGCCGCAGAGAAGATCGAACTGGCGCTCAACGGCGCCAATCTGGGGCTGTGGGAATGGCATATGGTAAACGATCGCCGCACGGTGGACGGGCGCGCCGCCGCCATGCTGGGCTACACCGAGGAAGAGCTGAACGTGGGCGTTGTCGATTGGCGCGGCATGGTCAAGAACGACGACATCCCCGGTATCGAGGCGGCGTTAGCCGCCCACCTGGCCGACGGCTCACGCTCGTTCGAGGCCGAATACCGCATGCGCCACCGGGCCGGCCACTGGATCTGGGTGCAGAGCCGGGGGCGGGTGGTGGAGCGCGCCGCCGACGGCAAGCCGCTGCGCATGCTGGGCACGCGCATGGACATCAGCGCGCGCAAGCTGGCGGAGGCCGAGATTGCCCACCTGGCCTTCTACGACGGCCTGACCAATCTGCCCAACCGCCGCCTGCTGCTGGACCGGCTGCACCATGCCATCGCCAAGGCCACACGCAGCAGCCTGCACGGCGCGGTGCTGTTTGTCGATCTGGATAACTTCAAATCCCTGAACGACACCCTGGGCCACGACATGGGCGACCGCTTGCTGGAGATGGTGGCGTTCCGCCTGGGCGAAGTGACCCGCGAAACCGATACCGTGGCGCGGCTGGGCGGCGACGAATTCGTCATCCTGCTGGAAGACCTGGGCCAGGATCAACAGCAGGCCATGGGCAATGCCGCCGCCGTCGCCGGCAAGGTGCTCGATTCGCTGAGCCGCTGCTATCTGCTGGAGGGCCACGAAGTGCGCAGCACGCCGAGTATCGGCGTGGTGCTGTTCGGCGCCGAGCATCACACCATCAACGACTTGCTGCGCCAGGCCGACATGGCGATGTATGAAGCCAAGGCGGCCGGCCGCGCCACCTTCCGCTTCTTCGATCCGCATATGCAGGTGGCGCTGGACGCTTCCGCCACGCTGGAAGCGGACCTGCGTTACGCCTTGCAGCGCGACGAATTGCGGCTGTATTACCAGCCGGTGGTGGACACCGGCGGCCGCGTCACCGGGGTGGAAGCGCTGCTGCGCTGGCAGCATCCGCAACGCGGCCTGATCGGCCCCGGCGAATTCATTCCGCAAGCCGAGAAGTCCGGCCTGATCGTCGAACTGGGCGACTGGGTGCTGGAAGCGGCCTGCCGCCAGCTGGTGTGCTGGGCGACGGCGGCCGACAGCGCGCACCTGACCATGGCGGTCAACGTCAGCGCGCGCCAGTTCCGCCAGCCGGCGTTTGTCGACCAGGTGCTGGCGGTGCTGGAGCGCACCGGCGCCGATCCGCGTCTGCTCAAACTGGAACTGACCGAAAGCATGCTGCTGGCCGACATGGATGACGTGATCGCAAAGATGACAACCTTGAAAGCCCACGGCGTCGGCTTTGCGCTGGACGATTTCGGCACCGGCTATTCATCGCTGAGCTATCTGAAGCTGCTGCCGATCGATCAGCTGAAAATCGACCGTTCGTTCGTGCACGACATGCTGCATACCCGCCACGCCTCCAGCATTGTGCGCGCCATCATCACGCTGGCGTACAGCATGGACCTGGCGGTGGTGGCGGAAGGCGTGGAGACGCGCGAGCAGTGGTCGGCGCTGGAAGCCTTTGGCTGCAACGCTTTCCAGGGCTACCTGTTCGGACGCGCCGTGCCGCTGGGGGAGCTCGCTGTACTCCCCGAGGCGGGGGTGTTCTGTGCTCCTTCCCGGAAGCTGGCTGACGCTATGCTGGACACGTCAATCTAAGGAGCATTCATCATGGCCGAGCAAGAAGAAAAAACGGGACACATCGCACCCTATCAGCACGCCGCCGCCGGCTGGGGCGCGTTGAAGTATGTGGCGATAAACCTGATCAAGGAGCGCGTGAGCGGCGTCAATTACAAGTCGCTGTTCGCGCAGAACCAGCCGGATGGCTTTGATTGCCCCGGTTGCGCATGGCCGGACCGTGAGCATTCTTCCACCTTTGAATTCTGCGAGAACGGCGTCAAGGCGGTGGCGGCGGAATCGACCAGCAAGCGCGTGACGCCGGATTTCTTTGCCGCGCATACGGTTGCCGAACTGCTGCAGCAATCGGATTATGAGCTGGAACAGCATGGCCGCCTGACGCATCCCATGGTTTACGACCCGGCCAGCGACAAGTACGCGCCGATTGCGTGGGACGATGCCTTCCGCCTGATCGCCGACGAACTGAATGCGCTGGATGACCCCAACCAGGCAGCGTTTTATACCTCCGGCCGCGCCAGTAACGAGGCGGCCTTTCTGTACCAGCTGTTTGTGCGCGCCTTCGGCACCAACAACTTCCCGGACTGCTCCAATATGTGTCACGAGGCCACCAGCCGCGGCTTGCCCGGCACCGTCGGCATTGGCAAGGGGACAGTGACGCTGGACGATTTCGAACACGCCGACACGCTGCTGATCTTCGGCCAGAATCCGGCCACCAATCACCCGCGCATGCTGGGCGAATTGCGCGAATGCGCCAGGCGCGGCGCCACCATCGTCTCCATCAATCCGCTGCGCGAGCGTGGGCTGGAGCGGTTTACCAGTCCGCAGCATCCGCTGGAGATGCTGACCATGTCCAGCACGCCGATCAGCTCGCTGTTCGTGCAGCCCAAGCTGAGCGGTGACCTGGCGCTGATCAAGGCCCTGGCCAAGCGTCTGCTGGAACTGGACGACCGGGCGGTATTGATCGGCACGAAGCGCCTGATTGATCTCGATTTCATCGCCCAGCACACCACCGGCTTCCAGGAATTTGCGCGTGATCTGCGCGCCGAAAAATGGCCGCTGCTGGTGGCGGAATCCGGCGTGTCGCGCGAGCAGATTGACCAGCTGGCGGAGATCTACGCGCGCGGCGAACGCGTGATCGCCACCTGGGGCATGGGCCTGACCCAGCATAAAAATTCGGTGGCGACGATCCAGATGCTGTCCAACCTGATGCTCATGCGCGGCAATATCGGCCGCCAGGGCGCCGGTCTGTGCCCGGTGCGCGGCCACTCCAATGTGCAGGGCGACCGCACCGTGGGCATCGAGGAACAGCCAACCACCGCCTTCCTCGACCGCATGGAACGCGTATTCGGCTTCGTGCCGCCGCGCCAGCATGGGCTGGACGTGGTGGCCACCATCGGCGCCATGGCGGAGGGGAAGGTCAAGGTGTTCGTGGGCCTGGGCGGCAACTTCGCCATGGCCACGCCGGACACGCCGCTGACCTTCAAGGCGCTGCAATCGTGCGCGTTGACGGCGCATGTGGCCACCAAGCTCAATCGCAGCCATTTGATCCACGGCCGCAAGGCGCTGATCCTGCCGACGCTGGGCCGTACCGAGATCGATGCGCAGAATGGCGTGCCGCAAGGCGTGACGGTGGAAGACTCGATGAGCATGGTGCACATTTCGTTTGGCCTGAACAAGCCGGCGGCGCCGGACCTGCTGTCGGAAATCGCCATCGTCTCGCGCATGGCGCAGGCCACGCTGGGCGAGCGCTATCAGCTGAAGTGGAAGGCCTACCGCAACGACTATGCGCTGATCCGCGACGATATCGAAAAAGTGTTCGACGATTTTTACGACTACAACGCGCGCGTGGCCAGGCCGGGCGGCTTCCACCTCAAGGTGGCTTCGCGCGAGCGCGAATGGCATACCACCAGCGGCAAGGCGCAATTCGTGACACACGGGATTGAACTGGACACGCCGATCCACCGCGCGCGCGCCAGGCACGGCGAAAAGTTGATGGTGATGATGACCACCCGCTCGCACGACCAGTACAACACCACCATCTATGCAATGGATGACCGCTATCGGGGTGTGTTCGGCATGCGCCGGGTGATCTTCATCAACCAGGCCGACATCGACATGCTGGGCATGAAGGCCGGCGACTGGGTGGATGTGCAGAGCGTGTGGGACGACGGCATCGAGCGCCGCGCCGCTGGCTTTATGCTGGTGGCCTACGATATCCCGCGCGGCTGCATCGGCGCCTACTACCCGGAGACCAATCCGCTGGTGCCGCTGGCCAGCGTGGCCGATGGGGCCGGCACGCCGACCTCCAAATCGATTCCGGTCTTGTTGACGGCAGCGGCGGCATCATGATCATCCGTCCGCCAGCCAACTGGTTGCGGATGCTGTTCATCTGGGATGGCTCCGTACTCAAATCCATCGTGCCGCAGCTGCTGATCATCCTGGCCATCAGCGGGGTGGCGGTCATCACCCATGGCCACATCATGGGCGGCAAGATGCCGCTCGATACCGTGCCTTTCCCGCTGATCGGCGTTAGCCTGGCGATCTTCCTGGCGTTCCGCAACAATGCCGCCTATGCGCGCTATGTCGAAGCGCGCCAGATCTGGGGCCGCATCCTGATCGCGGCGCGGGCACTTACGTCGCAAGTGGTCAACTACCTGCCGCAGGACGGCGATGGCTTCGAGCGCAAGCTGTTCGTGCAGCGCCTGATCGCCTTCGTCTACGCACTCACGCACCAGCTGCGCAAGACCGATCCCGGGGCAGACCTGGCGCGCTATCTTTCGCCGCAGGAGTGCCAGGAATTGAGTGGCATGCATTATATTCCGGTGGCGCTGCTGGACCGCATCCGCCTGATGCTGTCGCGCGCCGGCCGCAAACGCGGCGAGGGCGAACCGCTGCTGTGGCTACTGGACGCCCAGGTCAGCGAGTTGGCGGCCGCCGTCGGCGGTTGCGAGCGCATCTCGAATACGCCGATTCCGTTCGCCTACGGCGTGCTGGTGCACCGGACCGTGTATCTGTACTGCTTCATGCTGCCGTTTGGGCTGGTGGCGGACCTGGGCATGGCGACGCCGCTGGTATGCGTGTTCGTGGCCTACACGCTGTTTGCGCTGGAAGCGATCGCGCAGGAGATTTCGGAGCCGTTCGGCACCGATCCCAACTGCCTGGCGCTGAACGCCATGACGCGCAATATCGAACGCTCGCTGCTGGAGCAGTGCGGCGAACAAGTGCCGGATCAAATGGAACCGTGCGATCGCTATAACATCTCCTAGTGAACACCGGCCGCGAGCCAGTCCCTACGGTCGCAGCTGGATCACCGCACCCGTCCCTGCAACTTTGCCTGCCGCAGCTGATTTGCCGCGCCACAGCGGCAGCGCAGCGGCCGGCATCGGCCTGGCGATCAGGTAACCCTGCGCCAGGTCGCATCCCAGTTCGCGCAACAGCAGCCGATCCTGTTCCCGTTCGATGCCTTCCGCCACGCTGGTGACGCCGATCGCGCGCGCGGTGGCGATGGCGTGGCGCAGCAACGCGTGCATGTGCGGGCGCCTGCTGGCGTTGTGCACCAGACAGCGGTCCAGTTTCAGCTCGGTGAACGGAAAGCGTGACAGCTGCAACAGTGAGGCGTAACCGGCGCCGTAATCGTCCAGCGCCAGGCCGAAGCCGTGCATGCGCAGCTTGATGAGGATGCGCAGCGCGGTCGCCAGGTCGGCGATTTCTTCGTGCTCGATAATCTCGAAGGTGATGGCGCGCGGCGGCACGCCGGCGTCGTTGACGGCCTTGATCAGTTGTTCCGCAAGGTGCGGGTCGGCCAGCGACAGCGGCGACAGGTTGATCGAAATTGGCAGCGACAGGCCTTCGGCATGCCAGTGGCGCCAGTCGCGCAGCGCCATCCGGACTACTTCCACGGTGAGGATGTCGACCAGGCTGGCCGCTTCCGCCTGTGGCAGGAAGCAGGCCGGCGACAGCAGGCCGTGATGCGGATGGCGCCAACGCAGCAAGGCTTCGACGCCGCGCAGCACGCCGTCATGCAATGCGGTCTTGGGCTGGTAATACAGGTCGAACTGCTGCTGGCGGACGGCGCCAAGCAGTTCGCCGGCGTCGGGCCGGGGCGCGTCGGCGTCGCAGCGCGGCGGCAACACCCGCAGCGCGGCCGCGCGGGCGGCGGCGTTTGCGCAGCCGCGGGTCAGGTCTTGCAGTGCTTGTGCTGCCAGTGGCTTGTTCAGGGCGCCCAGCGCTTCCAGTCCGAGCGCGGCGGCCAAGGTCAGCGCGGCGTCGTGCAGGCGCGCGCTGTGGCGGCTGACCAGCACCACCGGCAGGCCCGGTTCCAGCATCGAGAGCGCCTGCAGCAGGTCGGCGCCGTCCATGTCGGGCAGGTCGAGTTCCGTGATGACCAGGTCGGGCGGAGCCGGCAGGGATTCAATCAGTTCCAGTGCGCCGGCGCCGCAGTCGGACCAGCCGTTGACGATGACGCCAGCGGCGCGGCATTGCGCGACGGTGGCTTCCAGGTCGGCGGGGCAGCCGTCGATGACGACAGCGCGCAGCGCGGACGGCTTGCCGGCGGGGCCGGTCATGATCGCACTGCGGAAGTCGGCACGCGCTGCATGCGCTGCAATGACTGCATAAGCGGCGCGCGCCGCGGCCGGTCATCGCCAGGGGCGATCTTGAAGCGCGAAACGGCGTGCTCCAGCTGCACCGACTGTTCTTGCAGCGCATGCGCGGCCGCCGCGACTTGTTCCACCAGCGCGGCGTTCTGCTGCGTGCCATGGTCCATCTGCATCACCGCCTGGCTGCAGGCCAGGATCCCGGCGTGCTGCTCGCTGCTGGCATGTTTGATCTGCGCCATGATCTGTTCGACGTTGGCGACGCTGTCGACGATGTCCTGCATCGCGCCTGCGGCTTCGCGCACCTGCTGGTCGCCGGCGCCGACCTGCTGCACCGCCGCCTTGATCAAGTTGCCGATGTCGCGCGCCGCTTCGGACGAGCGGTGCGCCAGTTGCCGTACTTCTCCCGCCACCACGGCAAAGCCGCGTCCAGCCTCGCCGGCGCGCGCCGCCTCCACGGCGGCGTTGAGCGCCAGGATGTTGGTCTGGAAGGCGATGCCGTCAATCAGGCCGATGATGTCCGCCATCTGCGCGGCGGAACCGCGTATCGCTTCCATGCGTTGCGTGACGGCGGCCACCGCCTGGCCGCCCTTGCCGGCCACCGAGGAGGCGTGCGACGCCAGCGTGTTGGCGCGCGCCGCATGGTCGGCGTTCTGCTGCACGGTGGTGGTCAGTTCCTCCATGGCGGCGGCGGTCTCCTGGAGACTGGAAGCCTGCTGCTCGGTGCGGGCCGACAGATCGAGGTTGCCGCTGGCGATCTGGCTGGAGGCGGCGGCGATCATCCCGGTGTCGGCGCGCACTTGCGCCACCAGCTGGCTGAGGTTGTCCCGCATATGCTCCATTTCGTACAGTATGCTGCTGCGGTCGCCGTGGCGTAGCGCGATGGCGCGCGTCAGGTCGCCATCGGCGATGCCGGCGGCGGTGCGCGCCGCCTGACCCGGCTCGCCGCCCAGGTCGCGCCGCAGGCGGCCGATGATGGCCGCCGCCACCCCTACTGAAATCAGCATCGCCGCCGCGCCCAGCGCCAGCATCTTGAGGCGTGTGGCGGCATAGGCCTCCGCCGCGCGTTCTCGCGCGGCGCGCATCAATGACACTTCGTTGCCGATCTGCGCCGCCAGCGTGTCGCGGCAGGCCTGCAGCATCGGCTTGACGCGCGTGTTCAGGTAATTGCGCGCCTCGTCGTCGCGACCGGCCTGCACTAGTGCGATCAGCTTTTGCTGGCCCGCGACGTAATCCTGATAGGCGCTGCGCACTTTGTCCAGCGCCGCGCGGCCGGCGGGCGTCACCACGCGCCTGTCCAGTTCGGCGATCTTGCTGTCGGCATCGCGCCGATAGCCCTCGATGCTGTCAACCTGGCGGGTGCGCACGGCGGCATCGGTGGTCAGCATCAGGTTGCGCAGCGAGACCGCGATATCGGTCACGCGCAGGCGCACGTCGGTCGCCAGCTCGATTTTCGGCCAGCGGTCGTCGGCCATGGTGGCGGCGGCGTCATTCAGCTTGGCCTGTTCCACCAGGGCCAATGCAATGACGGCGGCAAGAAACAGGCAAATCAGCCCGAAGCCGGTCATCAGGAGAGTGGCGACTTTGATGCGAGCGGTTTTCATGGCGGCTGGACCCGGTAGTTTGACACGCTGTCAGAATAAGCGCGCCACCGGCAGGGCAACGGCTACAGATTCGCCCTTTTGCGAGGAGCACAGTTGGCCAGGTCGGTGGCCAGAAGGCCGAGCGTGCGCACGGCGGCCTCCACTTCTGCCGTCCACGGATAGCTGTAGTTGAGGCGGATGCAGTGCTGGAAGGCGTCGCCGGTGGCGAAGATGTTGCCGGCGCCGATGCTGATACCGCGCTCCTGCGCCCGGGCATACAGTTCCAGCGCCTGTATGCCGTCCGGCAGGTTCACCCACAGCAGGTATCCGCCCATCGGCGTCGACACGAACGTCCCGCGCGGGAAGAAGCGCCGCACCGCCGCCGCCATGATGCTGGCGTTTTGCGCGTAGGCCTTGCGCAGCTTGCGCAGGTGATAGTCGTAGCCGTCATTCTTCAGGTACTCGGCAATCGCCAGCTGGGGCAGGGCGGGGGTGTTGAGCGTGTTGAGGAATTTGAGCTTCTCCACTGGCGCGCGATAGCGGCCGGGCAGCGTCCAGCCAATGCGGCTGGCGGGACTGAGCGTCTTGGAGAAGGAGTTGCAGTGCAGGACCAGGCCGCGCGTGTCGTAGTTCTTCAGCGAGGTCGGATGGACGTCGCCGTAATACAGCTCGTGATAGACGTCGTTTTCGATCACCGGCACGTCGTGCCGTGTCAGCATCTCCACCATGGCGCGCTTGCGCTCATCGCTCATCTGGTAGCCCTGCGGGTTCTGGAAGTTGGGCATGACCATGCAGGCCGCCACGCCGCGCTCGTCAATCGCGCGCTCCAGCGCTGCGAGGTCGATGCCGGCCACCGGGTCGGTGGGGATCTCCACCACCTGCATGCGCATGCGCTCGATCGCCTGCAGCAGCGCGTAATAGGTGGGCGACTCTACCGCGATCACGCTGCCGGGCGGCGCCACTGCTTGCAGGCACAGGTTGAGCGCCTCGGTGGCGCCGGTGGTGATGATGATTTCGCCGGCGTCCACCGGCAGGCCGTTTTCCAGGTGGCGGCGGGCGATCTGGCGGATCAGCTCCGGATTCCCCGGCGGCAGGTCGGCTGTCATGCCCATCTGGCCGGCACGGCGCGCCAGGCTGTTGGCGTGTTGATTCAGCCGCGCCCATGGAAAGCTGGCCGGATCGGGATAGGGCGACCCCAGTGGCACGCTGCCCTGATTGATCGAACGC
Source organism: Duganella margarita (assembly GCF_009857535.1). GTDB lineage: Bacteria > Pseudomonadota > Gammaproteobacteria > Burkholderiales > Burkholderiaceae_D > Rugamonas > Rugamonas margarita. The sequence continues at coordinate 92,193 of NZ_WWCS01000014.1, read as the reverse complement.
AAAGTGGTGAGCACGAATTCGCTGGTGTCCAGCGTTTCGCCGCGCGCCATGTCAGCCGGCCCGGTCGGCGCGGCCGTGTCGCCGGCGGTGCTGGCCTGCACCGCCGGTTTGCGGCGCACAAAGTATCCCGACTGCGGCCGGCTTTCGATCACGCCCTGGCTTTCCAGCAGCAGGAAGGCGCGGATCACGGTCGAGACGCTCAGATTGTGGTGTTGGCTGGTCTGGCGCACGGAGGGGATTTTTTCGCCCTCGCGGATCACCCCCTGCGCGATCTGGCGGGCGATATCGGCGGCCAGGGTTTCATACAACTTCACGGTCTGTCTCCCGCAGATTTAATGTACCAAGAGTAGCGGATTGCGGCGCGGCCGACACTATACCTCGGAATAGGGAGGGCAAACATCACCGTATACGGGAGTATAGGATGCAAGTCGCCGAAACCGCACTATAATCCGGGAGATTGCCAATATAACCAAAAAGGACAGGCATGTTTCGGGTACCGCGTTCTCCATGGATGTCTGCGTTGTTGATTTTGCTGATGCTGCTGATCTTCGCGATTGACACGTTGTCACCGCTGGATATGGCCATCGCCGTGATGTACGTGGTGGTGGTATTGCTGTCGGCCGGCATCTGGGCCCGCCGTGGCGTAATGCTGGCCAGCGCCGCCTGCCTGGTGCTGACGGTGCTGTCGTATGCGGTGACGCACAGCGAAGTATTTTCCGCCGCCGCCTCGGGGCGGTTGCTGGTCGGACTGCTGGCGATCGTGGTCACCGCAGTGCTGGTGCTGCGCGGCCAGGCCGCCACCAATGAGCTGCTGGCGCGCGAGGACGCGCTGCGCCGCAGCGAGGCCTTCCTGGCCGGCACGCAGCGCATCAGCAAGACCGGCAGCTTCAGTTTCAAGGCCCCCAGCGGCGCCATGTTCTGGTCCGACGAGGCGGCCCGCATCTACGGCTATCCGCTCGACGTCGAGCCGACCATGGCGCGGGTGCTGGCCCACACCGCGCCGGAAGACCGCCATATCGTGCAGGCGGCGATCGACCAGTCGCTGCGCTGCGAGGGCGACATCGACATCCGCCACCGGCTGCTGTTGCCGGACGGGGAGCTCAAATATGTGCATGTGCTGTCGCGCCCGCGCTACAACAAGGACGGCGACTGCGAGTACCTCGGCGCGCTGACCGACGTCACGGCGGCGGTGCTGGCCGAACAGGCGCTGCACCGCTCGCAGGTGCAGCTGGCGCACGCCACCCGCGTCACCATGCTGGGCGAACTGGCGGCCTCCATCGCGCACGAGGTCAATCAGCCGCTGGCGGCGATATCGACCAACGGCGAGGCCTGTTTGCGCTGGCTCAATCGCCCCAAGCCGGAGCTGGACGAGGCGCGGGCCACCGTCACCAGCATCCTGGAGTCGAGCGCCCGCGCCACCGGCGTGATCAAGCGCATTCGCGCACTGGCGCGGCGCAGTGACCCGACCTATACTGGACTGGACCTGAATGCGGTGGTGGAGGAGAGCGTGGACATGGTGCGGCGCGAACTGAATAACCACCACGTGGCGCTGATGCTGGGCCTGGCGCCGGGCCTGGCGCCGGTGCACGGCGACCGCGTGCAGCTGCAGCAGGTGTTCATCAACCTGCTGATGAACGCCATCCAGGCCATGGGGACGTGCGCGCCGGGCCAGGCGGTGCTGACGGTGCAGACGCAGCGCAACGCTGACGGCGCCCTGCAGGTCAGCGTCAGCGACTCCGGCCCGGGCATCCCGGCCAGCGCCGTGCCACGCCTGTTCGAGGCTTTCTACAGCACCAAGGAAGACGGCATGGGCATGGGACTGCCGATCTGCCGCTCCATTATTGAAACCCACGGCGGCCGGATCTGGGTCCGCGAGCCTGCGCCGGACAGCCCCGTGACCGGCGCCACCATTCTTTTCACCTTGCCTGTCCATGAACCAGATTGATTATTCCGACGCCCTGGTCTACATCGTCGACGACGAGGCGCAGCTGCGCGACGCCATTTCCAGCCTTTTGCGCTCGGTCGGCATGCAGGTGGCGGCCTTTCCATCGGTGGCCGCCTTCCTGGCCGAGCCAAGGCGCGACCTGACCAGCTGCCTGCTGCTGGACGTGCGTCTGCAAGGCCTGAGCGGCCTCGATTTCCAGGCGGAGCTGAATCGCGACGGCGTCGCGCTGCCCATCATTTTCATGACCGGCCATGGCGATATTCCGATGTCCGTGCGCGCCATGAAGGCCGGCGCGGTGGATTTCCTGGCCAAGCCGTTCCGCGACCAGGACCTGCTGGACGCCATCCACACGGCGCTGGCGGCCGACCAGCAGCGGCGCCTGCGCGACCAGGCCAGCAACGGCCTGACCGCGCGCTATGCGACGCTGACCCCGCGCGAGCGCGAAATCATGGCGCTGGCCGCGCGCGGGCTGATGAACAAGCAGATCGCCGGCGAAGTGGGCACCAGCGAGATCACGGTCAAAATCCATCGCGGCAACGCCATGCGCAAGATGCAGGCCAAGACCTTCGCCGATCTGGTGCGCATGGCCGAGGCGCTGGGCCTGGCCAAGGTTTAGCCCACCTATACCCTTGTATAATTTTCTCAATGCCCGTTGAACGGTATTGTTCTCCCATGCGCTGGACGGCCGCGAGCCGCCGTCCGAACATGGGAGTCACCAGTGTCAGATCCGGATCCACAATTTTGCAATATCGCTATCGTCGATGACGACGAAGCGGTGCGTGTAGGCCTGCGTAGCCTGCTGCGTTCCTACGGCTACGCCGCCAGTGCCTACGATTCCGCGCTGGCCCTGTTGGCCTCCGGCGCCCTGGGTGACTATCACTGCGTGATCACCGACCTGCAGATGCCCGGCATGAGCGGCATCGAGCTGCTCGAGCAGCTGCGCGCTGGCGGCAATCGGCTGCCGCTGATCCTGATGACCGCCTTCCCGGAAGCAACCCTGTGCAAGCGTGCCTTGCAAGGTGGCGCCTCCTGCTTTTTGAGCAAGCCTTTTGAAGCAAACGAATTGCTGCGTTGCCTGAACCAGGCCAGCGGCAGCTTCCCGACCCACGCCGAGGAGTAACCCACCATGAAACACACCATCAGCAGTTCGCGTCGTCTTATTTATATGTTACTGCTGCTGGTGATCGTCGCCAGCGTCACGCTGTCGATCTTCATGGAGCGCACCGCGCACAATATCCGCCACAACGAAACGCCGCTGCTGAACCGCACCATCCCGCAGATGCGTTACCTGGGCGATTTTGAAAGCGCCTTGCTGCGCTACCAGCTGGCGCTGGATAAACGGTTTACGGACTCGATCACGCCGGACCGCTTCCAATTTTTGGAAAGCATGGGCCGCAGCGAACTCGAGGCCACACTGGAGCAACTGCGTCCCAGCCTGGGCGATGGCCCGGAGCTGGGCGCACTGCGCGCAGCCTACCAGCGCATTATCGCGCTGACGCCGGAGTTCGAGCGCGAGGTCGGAGTCAACCCTGCCGCCGCTCGGGCGGTGCTGATCAGGATGAATGAGGAAGTCAAGCAGCTGCGCCTGCGGGTCGACGGCCTGCAGCAGGGCGTGGAAGACGCCATCTACGACAACGGCTCCATGGCCAACCGCGCCATCGGCTGGATCACCGGCCTGGTGCACGTGTTCGACGTGCTGGCGCTGGTGACCTGCCTGTTCATGCTGTACCACGTCCGGGCCCGGGTGCGGGTCGAGGATGAACTGAGCCACCAGGCGCGCCACGACCCGCTGACCGGCCTGGCTCACCGCCGCAGCTTCGAGGCGCGCCTGGCGTCGCTGCCGGCGCTGCCGCATGTGGTGGTGCTGGGGACCATCGACCGCTTCTCGCGCATTATCGGTGGCTTTGGCCACGCTTTCGGCGACCGCGTCATGATCGGCCTGGCGGCGCGCATCCGCGGCGCCGCCGAACGTCACGGCGGCGAAGTGTTCCGCCTGGACGGCGCCAACTTCGCCATCCTGTTCCGCACCGATTGCAGCGATCTGGCGTTTGCCGAGGCGCTGTCGGTGCTGCGTGACGAAGTGCGCAATCCCTACGATTGCGAAGGCCACGAAATCTACACCACCCTGAGCCTGGGCGCGGTCAACTATCCGCAGCACGGCGCCAATCCGGACGTCCTGCTGCGCAACGCCGACGCCGCGCTGCAGGCGGCGCGCAAGGCCGGCGGCGACCGGCTGGAGATCTATTCGCAACAACTCAATGCGGAGGCAGGCGAACGCCTGGACATGGAAGCGCTGCTGCGCCATGCGGTGGAACGCGACGAACTGGAACTGCACTATCAACCGCAGCAATCCCTGGGCGAAGGCAGCTTGATCGGCTTCGAGGCGCTGGTGCGCTGGCGCCGTCACGGCAAGCTGATTTCGCCGGCGGAGTTCATCCCGCTGGCCGAGGAATCCGGCCTGATCGTCTCGATCGGCAACTGGGTGCTGGAGGAAGCCGTGCGCCAGATCAGCGTGTGGCAGGCGGAAACCGGCCAGCCCGTGGCGGTGGCGGTGAATATCTCGCCGCGCCAGTTTGCCGCGCCGGGCTTCCTGGCGCACCTGGAAGACCTGCTGGCCACCACCCACGTCGATCCGGCCTGCCTGGAGCTGGAAATCACCGAGAGCGTGATGATGGAAGGCGCCGAAAGCGCGATCGCCTTGCTGCACCGCCTGCGCGCCCTGGGCCTCAAGCTGGCCATCGACGATTTCGGCACCGGCTATTCCAGCCTGGCCTACCTGTCGCGCTTCCCGATCCACAAGCTGAAAATCGACCAGTCGTTCGTGCGCAATATGCATGCGGTCAGCGAGCAGAGCGCGATTGTGCAGGCCACCATCAGCCTTGGCCATGCGCTGGGCATGACGGTGATCGCCGAAGGCGTCGAGAGCGAAGTGCAGCGCGCCATGCTGAGTGGCTGGCGCTGCGACGAGATGCAAGGCTACTACTACAGCCGTCCGCTGCCGGCGGCATCCGCACTGAACTTCCTTGAAGGCAGCCTGCAACTGCAGGCCGCATAAACCGAATTAGGAGATCGACATGAACTGGTTCCGCAATCTGAAGATCGCAAACAAGCTGAATGTGGTGGTGGCCGCCGTGCTGGCGATGATGATGGCGCTGGGGGTGTTTTCCGTGTTCCAGCTGTATGAGCTGGACCGCGTGACCAATGAAATCGACCACCGCTGGGCGCCGGGCGTGCGCAATGCGCTGGACATCAAATACGGCCTGACGCGCTTCCGCACCTTTGAACTGTTCCATGTGGTGTCGACCGAAGCGGAGATCCTGCGCAAGTACGAGCAGGACATGGAAAGCCAGATGCAGCAGGTGCAGGCGTCGCTGAGCGCCTATGCGGCGCAGCCGCGCAGCCGCGCCGAACTGGACATCGTGGCGCAATTGCAGGTGGCGATGAACGCCTACCGGGGCGCGGTGCGCCAGGTGGTGGCGCCGTCGCGCCATGGCGACGACGTCGGCGCACTGGCGGTGGTGCGCGGCGAATCGCGCAAGTACGACTTCGAAGCGATGGGGCTGATCGACAGGCTGGTCGCCATCAACGAAGCGGGCAGCGCGCAGGCCGCGCTGTCGGCGGATCAGACCTACCGCCATGCGCGGCACCTGATCTTCGCCTTCATGGCCGGTGCGCTGGTGCTTGGCCTGCTGCTGGCCGGACGCGTGGCGCGCATGATTTCCGTGCCGCTGGCGCGGGCAGTGGAGGTGGCGCGCCGGGTGGCCGCGGGCGACCTGCGGGTGGACGCCGACGCCGCCGGCCGCGATGAAACCGCCGAACTGCTGCGCGCCATGAACCAGATGAGCACCAACCTGCAACGCATGGTGACGCAGGTGCGCGGCGGCACCGACACCATCGCCAGCGCGTCGGCGCAGATTTCCGCCGGCACCGGCGATCTGTCGCAGCGCACCGAAGGCCAGGCGGCGACGCTGGAGGAAACTGCCGCCACCGTGGAGGAACTGACCACCACCGTGGCCCACAACGCCGACAGGGCCGAGCAGGCGCACAAGCTGATGGACCAGACGGCGGCGGTGGCGCGTGAAGCCGAAGTGGCGGTATCGGCGGTGACGGCGACCATGGAGCGCATCAGCGCTTCGTCGCGCCGCATCGGCGACATCGTCGGCCTGATGGACGGCATCGCCTTCCAGACCAATCTGCTGGCGCTCAATGCGGCGGTGGAAGCGGCGCGCGCCGGCGAGCAGGGACGCGGCTTTGCCGTGGTGGCGAGCGAAGTGCGGGCGCTGGCCCAGCGCAGCGCGCAGTCGGCCAGGGAGATCAAGGATCTGATCGCGCAGTCGCTGACGGAAGTGAACGGCGGCGGCCAGGCCGTCAAGAACGCCAGCGCCACCATCGACGATGTGGTGCAGGGGGTGCTGCGCGGCGCCACGCTGATGGGCGATATCAGCAGCGGCACGCGGGAGCAAAGCGTTGGCCTGCAACTGGTGAACCGCACGCTGGCGTCGATGGACAGCGTGACCCAGCAGAACGCCACGCTGGTGGAGGAGTCGCTGGCCGCCATCGTCTCGCTGCAGGAGCAGGCGGAGCGCCTGGCGCGCAGCGTCAGCGTGTTCAAGCTGGCCGGCAGCGCCAGGCAAGAGCTGGCGGTGATCGAGATGCCGCAGCCGCAAGCGCAGCGTCCACGCAGCCGGCCGGCGCCGGTCTACAGCACCGGCATGGCATCGTCGGGCTACGTGGCGGGACTGGTCTGAACCTGCGTACTGACGCTTGTGGCGGCAGCATCGACAAGCGGGCGCGCTTGATGCTGGAGCTGGTGGAAGCGCGGGCGTCGTGCGGGGCGCGGACAGGGTTGGCGTGCGCCTGTCGCCGAGCGGGCAGTGGGGATCGGTGACGGATTCCAATCCGCAGGCGAGCTTCAGCCATGCCGCGCGCGAGCTGGATAAATTTGGCCTGGCTTATCGGCACATCATCGAGCCGCGCGTCAAAGGTGTGGAGACGCTGGATGATCGCCCACCCGTGGCTGCCGAGATGCTGCGCAAAGGCGATGCCGACCTGTTGCCGTCGTCCACGCGCCGGCATCCGTGGTATAAAACCGCCTATTCATATTTTGTAAAGGTGTCGTATGAGAATACTGGTGGCGTTGCTGCTGTGGGTCGCAGCTACTTGCGCCATGGCGGCGCAGGTGGCGGGCGTGGTGGTGCAGGTGAGTGGCGCGATGAGCGCGCGTTCAGCGTCTGGCGCGGCCAAGGCCTTGCATGCCAAGTCGGAGGTGGAGAGCGGTGATACGCTGGTCACCGCCGCCGGCGCTTATGCGCTGGTGCGCTTCATCGATAACAGCGAGTTGACGCTGAAGCCGGGGACCACCGTGGTGGTCGATCAGTTTTCGTTCGACAGCGCCAAGCCGGAAAGCGACCGCGCCGCCTTCACGCTGGTGAAGGGCGGTTTGCGTTCGGTGACCGGCTTGCTGGGCAAGCGTAGCAAGGAAAAGTTTGCGGTCAAAACGCCGAGCGCCACCATCGGCATACGCGGCACCACCTTCTTCCTGGAGTACCTGACGGCGGCTGCGTCCGGCCTGGAGCCTGGCCTGCACGTGCATGTCAGCGCCGGCGGCATCTCCATCGTCAACAGCGCGGGCGAGTTCCGTTACGATCCGGGGCAGTTCGGCTATATCAAGGATGACCGCGCCAAGCCGGTCAAGATGTTCGCCAACCCGGGCATGCAGTTCGCGCCGCCGGCTTCCTTCGGCGAGGCGGACACGCTTATACCGTAAGCTCGACCACCACTTTGCCTTTGGCCGTGCCTTCGGCGAGGGCACGGTGGGCGGCGCTGACGCTGTCCGCCGTCAGCGTGTAGCGCCCCGGGTCCAGCAGCACTTTCAGTTTGCCGGCGGCGGCCAGCGCGCTGGCTTGGTGCATGATGTCGCCATGGTGGGCGCGGCCTTCACCGCTGATCAGTGGCAGCAGCGTGAACACGCCGGAGTAGGTGGCGGCGCGGAACGACAGCGGCGCCAGCGCATGCGTGCCCCAACCAAGACAGCTCACCACATGGCCATGATAGCGGCGCGCGGCGCGGAACGAAGCGTCCAGCACGGCGCCGCCGACGGTGTCGTAGACGATGTCGAAGCCTTCTCCGCCGGTGTGCTGCTGCACGTAGTCCTCAACCGGCGTATCGCGGTCGATGAAGACGGCGCCCAGGCTTTCGATGACGGCGCGCTGGCCGGCGCTGCCGGTCGCATACACCTGCGCGCCATGCGCCACCGCCAGTTGCACCGCCATGTGGCCGACGCCACCGGCGCCGCCTTGTACCAGCACCGTTTTGCCGGCGCTGACGCGGGCACGGTCCACCAGTCCTTCCCATGCGGTGATGAAGATCAGCGGCAGCGCGGCGGCGTCGCGCATCGGCAGCTGGTCGGGCATGCGGGCCAGCAGGCGCGCATCCACTGCCGCGTAGTCGGCCAGCGAACCGGCCACGCCGCCGACGCCACCGGTCATGCCGTAGACGCGATCGCCCGGCGCCAAGCCTTGCACGCCGTCGCCGACGCTATCGACCACGCCGGCCAGGTCGATGCCCAGCACCGCCGGCAGCACGGCGCGCGCATGGTCGGCCTTGCCGGCGGCGATTTTGGTGTCGAGCGGATTGACGCCGCTGGCGTGCACCTTCACCAGCACTTGGCCAGGTCCGGCGGCGGGTCGCGTGATTTCCTGTTGGGTGAGCGGGGCGCCGAAGGTATTCAAAACGATGGCTTGCATGATGACTCCTGTCGTTGGATGATGGAGTCATTCTGAGGCAGTCGCGCGCCGGGAAAAACCGGGCAAGCTGGGACGCAGTATCCCGCAATCGCGCATAATCAAGGAGAAGACGGATGGACAGGCTGGATGCGCTGAAGGTGTTCTGCGCCGTGGTCGATGAGGGAGGTTTCAGCCGGGCGGCGGCCAAGCTGGGGATTTCCACCTCATCGGTCACGCATCAAATCGGCTTGCTGGAGACGCATTTCGGCGTCCGGCTGCTGAACCGCACCACCCGCAGCATGTCGCTGACGGACGAAGGCCGCCGCTGCGTCGAACAGGCGCGCCGCCTGCTCGACGAGATGGACGACCTGGAATCTACCCTGAGCGACGCGCTGCACGAACCGCGCGGCAGCCTGCGGGTCGACATGCCAGGCATTCTGGCGCAGGGCTATGTGGCGCCGGCGCTGCCGCGCTTCCTGGCCGCCTATCCGGAACTGAGCGTGCGCCTGACGGCCAGCGACCGTCTGATCGATATGGTGGACGAGGGCGTGGATGTCATGCTGCGCATCGGCGAGCTGGCGGATTCCGCGCTGATCGGCCGCAGTATTTTCAGCAACCGCTATATCTGCGCCGCCGCGCCGTCCTTCATTGCGCAGCACGGCCAGCCGCAGCATCCGGATGACCTGGACCGTCTGCCGTGCCTGAACTTTGTCTATCCGAGGGCGCGCCAGATCAGGCCATGGGCCTTCCAGCAGGACGGCCAGCCGTTCACCGCCACGCCGCGCGGCATAGTGGCGATGGACCATGTGGATTCGCTGATCGCCATGGCGGTGCAGGGCGGCGGCGTGGTCCAGCATCTGACGGTGTCGCTGATTGCGCCGCTGCGCAGCGGCGCGTTGCTGCCGCTACTGGAACCGTGGCAGGCGGCGGGGCCGGACGTGTCGGTGCTGTACCCGCAGCGCCATCAGCGCGCCGCCAAAATCAAGGCGTTTGTCGACTTTGTGGAAGCGCTGTTCAGGAACGCCGCAGCTTCCTGGCGCCCATCGGCTTGAGGCTGGCGGCGCAGTCGCCGCAAAAACCGTACAAGGACAGCGAGTGCTCGTGCAGCACGAAGTTGCGCTCCGCCGCCACGGCTTCCTGGCGCTGCTCGATGTCGGCGTCGAGGAACTCTTCCATCTTGCCGCAGTTGGTGCAGATCAGGTGGTCGTGGTGGCCGCCTTCGTTGAGCTCGAACACCGACGCCACCGACTCGAAATGGCGCCGGATCAGGATGCCGGCGTCGGCAAACTGCATCAGCACGCGGTACACCGTGGCCAGGCCCATGTCGATATGTTCATCGTGCAGCAGGCGATACACATCGTCCGCGCTCAGGTGCTTGCTTTTCGATTCCTGGAACAATTGCAGGATGCGCAAGCGGGGCAGGGTGGCTTTCAAGCCGAGTTTGCGCAATTCTTGGGGGATATCCATGTGTCTCTATATGATAATGATTCCTATTCTCACCATGTTAGCCGAAATTTATTTCCTTAGCAATGCACGATTGCAGCAGTGGGCGTTTTTTCTGTAGTAGACAAAGCTATAATCCAGCAACCTTATTTATTCTGTTTTCCCCTGTGACTCCACCATTCCTGCAAGGCGGCGGCCAACTCGCGCACATCATCGCTGCCTACGACTGGAGCCAGACCGCGCTGGGGCCGATGAGCGGCTGGCCGCAGTCGCTGCAAACCACGGTGGCGCTGATTTTGCGCTCGCCGGTGCCGATCGTCACGCTGTGGGGCGAGGCCGGGGTGATGATTTATAACGACGGCTACGCGCAGTTCGCGGCCAACCGCCATCCGATGTCGCTTGGCGCCAATGTGCGCGAGGCCTGGCCGGAGGTGGCCGATTTCAATGACCACGTCATCAAGGTCGGGCTGGCCGGCGGCACGCTGGCGTACGTCGATCAGGAGTTAACCCTGTACCGCTCCGGCAAGGCCGAGCAGGTGTGGATGAATCTAGACTACTCGCCCATCGTCGACGAGGCGGGCGTGCCGGTGGGCGTGATGGTGTTGGTGATCGAGACCAGCGCCAAGGTCAAGGCCGAGCGCGCGCTGCAGGAGGAGAGCGAACGCCTGCGCGCCAGCGAGAGCAGCTTCCGCACGCTGGCGCAGGCCATGCCCAATCAGGTGTGGACCTCCGGCGCCGATGGCATCGTCGACTGGTTCAACGACCAGGTGTATCGCTATACCGGCACGCCGGCCGGAGCGATGGACCGCGAGCGCTGGCGCCAGATGGTGCATGCGGACGACCGCGACGCCGCCGGCGACTTATGGTTCGCCGCCATCGCCGCCGCACAGACCTACGAAACCGAATTCCGCATCCGCCGCGCCGATGGCGAATGGCGCTGGCACCTGGTGCGCGCGCAGCCCATCGTCGACGAGCAAGGCGTCGTGCAGCGCTGGGTCGGCACCAATACCGACATCCACGACCAGAAGGCGACCGCCGCGATGCTGCAGCGGCAGGTGGCCGAGCGCACCGCGGAGCGCGACCGCATGTGGCAATACTCCACCGACGTGATGCTGGTGACCGACCTGGACGGCTGGGTCAAAGCCATCAACCCGGCGTTTACCAGGCTGCTGGGGTGGGAGGCGTCCGAAGTGGTGGGCACCTCGGTGTACTCGCTGGTGCACCCCGACGACATGGCGTCGTCCAGGGCGGAGATGGCGTCGCTGGCCAGCGGCGCCGTTACCTTCAAATTCGAGAACCGCACGCAGCGCAAGGGCGGCGGCTATGCCATCCTGGCGTGGACGGCGGCGCCGGATGCGCGCTTTGTGCACGCCGTGGGGCGCGACATGACGGCCGAACGGGCCGCGGCGGACGAGATGAAACGCACCGCCGCCGCGCTCCAGCAATCGCAGAAGATGGAAGCGATCGGCAAGCTGACCGGCGGCGTGGCGCACGACTTCAACAATCTGCTGCAGGTCATCTCCGGCAACCTGCAGCTGCTGGCCGGCGACGTGATGGGCAATGCGCGCGCCGAGCGGCGGCTGGACAACGCGCTGGCCGGCGTCACGCGCGGCGCGCGACTGGCCAGCTACCTGCTGGCCTTCGGCCGCCGCCAGGCGCTCGATCCGCGCGTGGTCAAGATCGGCCGCTTCATCGCCGGCATGGAGGATATGCTGCGCCGCAGCCTGGGCGAGGAAATCGAAGTGGAGATGGTGATCTCCGGTGGCTTGTGGCATACGCTGGTCGACACCACGCAGGTGGAGAACGCGGTGCTGAACCTGTGCATCAACGCGCGCGACGCGATGGACGGGGCCGGCAAGCTGACGATTGAAGTCGGCAACGCCCATCTGGACGACGCCTATGCGCTGGCGCATCCAGAACTTAATCCGGGCCAGTACGTGATGATCGCCGTCAGCGACACCGGCAGCGGCATGACGCCGGAAGTGCTGGAGCAGGCCTTCGACCCCTTCTTCTCCACCAAGCCGGAAGGCAAGGGCAGCGGCCTCGGGCTGTCGATGGTGTACGGTTTTGCGCGCCAGTCGGGCGGCCATGTGAAGATCTACAGTGAGCCGGGCAACGGCACCACCGTCAAGCTGTATCTGCCGCGCTCGACGGAGGCCGAGGATGCGCCGCTGGCACCGGAAGCGCGCGCCATCGTCGGCGGCAAGGAGACCATCCTGGTGGCGGAGGACGACGAGGGCGTGCGCGCCACCGTGGTCGAGCTGCTGACCGAGCTGGGTTACCAGGTGCTCAAGGCCAACGACGCCGCCAGTGCGCTCAGCATCATCGACAGCGGCATGCAAATCGACCTGCTGTTCACCGACGTGGTGATGCCCGGTCCGTTGCGCAGTCCCGACCTGGCGCGCAAGGCGCGCGAGCGGCAGCCCGGCATGGCGGTGCTGTTCACCTCCGGTTATACCGAGAACGCCATCGTCCACGGCGGCCGGCTCGACGCCGGCGTCGACTTGCTGGGCAAGCCGTACACGCGGGAAGCGCTGGCGCGCAAGATCCGCCATGTGCTGGGCAATCGCCAGCAGCAGTTGCAGGTGACGGCGGAACTGGCGGCGCCGGCGGCAGAGACGGCGACGGCGGCGCGCGCGGGCGGGAGCCGCATCCTGCTGGTGGAAGACGAGCCGGAACTGCGCGAGACCACCGCCGAGCTGCTGGAACTGCTGGGCCATCAGGTGCATGCGGCGGGCGATGCGGCCAGCGCGCTGGCGCTGCTGGCCGCGCATCCGGTCGATGTCATGCTGACCGATATCTCGCTGCCCGACATGTCAGGCGAGGTACTGGCCGCCAAGGCGCGCGCCGCCCATCCGGAATTGCGCATCATTTACGCCAGCGGCCAGCATCCCAAGGCGCCGCTGGAGCGTGCCCAGCTGCTGCTCAAGCCATATAGTATTGACAAGCTGATGCTCGCATTGGCGCAAGCATAAGATGGCCGATAGGGCAGGCTATCTGTCATCATTTTGCTATCACTGTTATCTAAATGGTATGCCAATGTGTGATTTTTGGAGAGAATTATCGAAATATGTTGCCTTATGGCATCGACAGTTTCGTTAAAGCGGTATAAAGTTCATCCATCCGAATAATTCGTCGGATCGGCACCCCAGCCTTGTGCCTCGCGCGTCCCTAGCGGCTTCCATAGCCGGCCTGACGCCGAACAATCTTCCCACCCAGTCTCAACAACAGACGCCGCCAGCGCCGCCAGCGCTCGCGCGTGCGCGCCATGACGGTGGGGTTGCCGATGCAGATGACAGGAACCGTATGACCGTAAACTTCGCGCCGAAATACCCAGCCTCCGTAACTGCGACGGCTGCCATGCTGATGCTGAGCTGCTGTGCAGCCCTGGCAGGCGAGCCGGCGACCATCGCCAGTGGCGATCAGGATGGTCTGCGCTGGACCTTGGGCGGCTTCGGCACGCTGGGTGTGGCGCGCAGCAACGGCGACCAGGCCGACTTTACCGCCAACTACCTCAGCCCGGGCGCCGTCGGTTATGCCCGGCAGTGGAGTGCGACGGTGGACAGCCGTGCCGGCGTGCAGGCCGGCTTGCGCCTGAACGGCGACTGGTCGGTGGTGGTGCAACTGGTATCTGAACGCACGCTGCGCAACGGCTACGCGCCGGCGGTGGAGTGGGCGTATGTGCAGTACCGCGCCACGCCGGACCTGAGCCTGCGCGCCGGCCGCATCACGCTGCCGCTGTTTTTGGCCGGCGATTATCGCAAGGCCGGCTACGCGCTGCCATGGGTGCGGCCGCCGGTGGAGCTGTACGGCGCGATTCCGTTGTCCAGCAGCGACGGCGCAGACCTGAGCTACCGCTGGCAGTCCGGCGCCGCCAACCACATGACGCAGTTCTTCTATGGCCGCACCGATATTCCGGCGGCGCCGGACGCGCGGGCGCGGGCGCACGGCCTGACCGGTGTGTCGCACACCGCCACGGCTGGCGCGCTGACCTTGCGCGCCAGTGTACTGCGTGCGGATCTGAGCGTGGACATCGCTCGCCCCCTGTTCGACGGCCTGCGCCAGTTCGACCGCCAGGGCGATGCGCTGGCGGACCAGTACGAGCTCGATCCCAAGCAGGCCTATGTCGCCACGCTGGGCTTCAACTACGATCCGGGCCGCTGGTTCGCCATGGGCGAGATCGCGCGCATGAACGCCCACTCCTACATGGGCGACAAAACCGCCGCCTACCTGAGCGCCGGCTATCGCTACCGCGACCTGACGCCGTACCTGATCTATGCGGTATCGCGCCCGAATGTGCCCAACCGCGTGGCGGGACTGGACCTGGCCGGGCAACCGGCGCAGCGCAGGGCGGCCGGCGCGCAACTGAACGGCGGCCTGAATCAGCTGCTGGCGGCGATTGCACGCCAGAACACGGCCAGCGCCGGCGTGCGCTGGGACTTGCATGCCGGCTACGCGCTCAAGCTGCAATACGACCGCATCCTGCCGCAACCGGGGTCGACCGGCACCTTCATCAATGTGCAGCCGGGCTTCCTCGCCGGCCAGCCGGTGTCGCTGTTCAGCGCCGCCGTGGATTTCGTGTTCTGACCATGGCCAAGCTCCTTTCCCGTCTGCGCTGGTGTCTCGCACTGTGCCTGCTCCTTAGCGGCATGGCCGGCGCCGCCGATTTCGTGGTGATCGTCTCGGCCCGCAATCCGCTCAACGCGCTGCGCGCCGACCAGGTGGCGGCGATCTTCCTCGCCCAGAGCGGGCGCTTTCCCGGCGGCGCCGAGGCGGTGGCGCTCGACCTGCCGCTGGGCAGCCCGCTGCGCAACGACTTCTATGCCACGGTAGCGGCGCGGACGCCGGCGCTGATGAAAGCTTACTGGACCAAGATGGTGTTCACCGGACGCGGCCAGCCGCCGCGCGAACTGGCCAGCAGCGCCGCCGCGCGCAAGCTGGTGGCCGACAATCCGGCCATGATCGCCTACATCGACAAGTCGGCACTGGATGCCAGCGTCAAGGCCCTGGAGGTGACGCAATGAACTCCGTCAAGGAAACCCTGCGCGCGCGCTGGCTGCGCCGCGGACTCGATACCCATGTGTCGCTGCCGCTGTTTGCCCTGCTGCTGCTGGTGGCGATCTGGCTGGTGACGTTCCACGAGATCGACGCCGAACGCGAGCATGCGCAGGACGCCGCCGCCGATTCGCTGCACGAAATGCTGGGCACCTACGAAGCCCAGGTGGCGCGCAGCGTCGACGGCATCGACCAGACCCTGCGCATGCTGAAGTATGCGGTCGAGCGCAAGGGACCACTGGGCGCCTTGCCGGAGCTGGGCCGCGAAGGCCTGCTGCCGCCGGGCGTGGTGTTCGTGGTCAGCATCGTCGACCGTCATGGCGTGACGGTGGCCAGCAACCCGCGCGCGCTGTCGATTTCGGTCGCCGACCAGGGCTACTTCAAGTTCCACCAGGAGCGCGACAGCGGCGCCACGTTCGTCAGCCCGGCGCTGCGCGACGCCGCCAACAGCGAATGGCATTTGCACTTCACGCGCCGGCTCGATGATGTGGACGGCAATTTCGCCGGCATCGTTGTCGTCGAAACCGATCCGGCCTATTTCACCAGCAGCTATGAGCGCAGCCGGCTGGGCGAGCGCGGCATGCTCGGCCTGGTGGGATCGGACGGCGTGGTGCGGGCGCTGCGTACCGGCGACAAGATGTCCTTCGGCCAGCGCCTCGGCACTGCCGACGGCGAAATCGAAAACCGGATCGGCGGCAAATACAGCGGCATCAGCGAACTGCATGGCATCGCGCTGAACGTGCTGGTGGGGCTGGACGAGCAGGAACTGATGGCCGGCTTCGAGCGCCAGCGGCGCGAAAAGCTGTGGGAGGCCGCCACGCTCAGCGCCGGCCTGGTGGGGGTGACCGTGCTGGCCTGGCTGTGGTCCTGGCAAGGCGCGCGTGCGCGCGCCCGCATGCGGCGCGCGCAGGAGACCTATGCGGCGGCGTCGGCGGCCAGCATGGATGCGTTCTTCGTCATGCGCGAAGTGCGCAACAGCGAGGGCGTGATCATCGACTTCAAGATCGTCGACGCCAACATCCGCGCCGCGCAGATGACCGGCACCAGCAAGCAGGAGCTGTGCGGCACCACTTTGTGCCAGCTGATCCCGGCGGCGCGCGACAACGGCATGCTGAAGGGGCTGAGCGATGTGATCGCCGCCGGCGGCATGCACGAGCAGGAGTGGCAGAACACCGTGCCGCAGTTGCGCGCGCGCTGGCTGCACCATCAGGTGGTGGCGGTGCAGGGCGGGATCGTGGCGATTGTGCGCGACATTTCGGAACGCAAGCTGGCCGAGGAGCGCATGCTGCACCTGGCCCACCACGACACGCTGACCGGCCTGCCGAACCGCAGCCTGATCGCCGACCGGCTGGCGCACACCATCGCCCAGGCGCGCCGCAACGACGGCGTGGTGCTGGTTGCGTTTATCGACCTGGATGGCTTCAAGCTGGTCAACGATGGCCTGGGCCACAACGCCGGCGACGAGCTGCTCAAGGTAGTGGCCGGGCGCATGTCCGGCTGCCTGCGCGCCAGCGACACCGTGGGCCGCTTCGGCGGCGACGAATTCGTGCTGCTGCTGGACGAGCCGGCATCGGTGGTCGATGCGGCGCCGGTGCTGGAGCGGGTGCGCGAGGCGGTGCTGCAATCGATCAGCGTCAGCGGCCAGGACGTGCAGGTCAGCTGCAGCATCGGCGTGGCCGTGTATCCCAACGATGGCGGCGACGCCGGCACGCTGCTGATGAACGCCGATGCCGCCATGTACCGCGCCAAGGAACTGGGCAAGAACAACATCCAGTTCTACACCCGCGAGATGAACGCCAGCATCGAGGAGAAGCTGGTGCTGCTGGAAGGCTTGCGCTGCGCGCTGGATGACGGCCAGTTCCGGCTGGTGTACCAGCCCAAGGTGGACCTGCGCACCGGCCGCGTGTTCGGCGTCGAAGCGCTGGTGCGCTGGGACCATCCCGAACACGGCGTGATCGGGCCGGACCGCTTTATTCCGCTGGCCGAGGAAAGCGGCATGATCATCGCGCTGGGCGACTGGGTGTTGCGCAGCGCCTGCGCGCAGAACCGTGCCTGGCAGCGCGCCGGCCTGGCGCCGCTGCGCATTTCGGTCAACGTCTCGCCGCGCCAGTTCGAAGATCCGCAACTGGTGGAGCGCGTGCAGCGCGCGCTGGGCGACAGCGGGATGGCGGCCGAATGGCTGGAGCTGGAAGTGACCGAAGGCGTCATCATGCGCGACCTGCAGCAGGCCGTGGACAAGATGGCGGCGGTGAAGGCGATGGGCGTGTCGCTGTCGATCGACGATTTCGGCACCGGCTATTCCAGCCTGTCGGCACTGAAGTCGTTCCCGATTTCGACGCTGAAGATCGACAAGTCGTTCGTGCGTGACCTGGGCCGCAGCAGCGGCGACGAGGCGATCGCCAGTTCCATCATCGGGCTGGCGCACCGTCTCAAGCTGCGGGTGATTGCGGAAGGGGTGGAGACCGAGCAGCAGCGCAGCTTCCTGCGCGAGAACGGCTGCGACGAGATGCAGGGCTATCTGTTCAGCCGTCCGCTGCCGCCGGAACAACTGGCGCTGCTGCTTGCCGCGCCAGCCATGGAACTGGTTTAGTAGGTCCAGCTCAGCGTGGCGCTGCCGTTGCGCGGCGCCGCGTACAGCGACTGCGTCCAATACAGGCTGGTCAGGTACTTCTTGTCGGTGACATTGTTCAGGTTGAGCGACAGCGACAGGTGCTTGTCGATGTCGTAGCGCACCATCAGGCCCAGCGTGGCGTACGACGGCTGCACGGTGCGGATGCCCGGTTCCTGGTCGGTCGAGGTCTCGCTTTGCCACGCCAGCGTGGCGCCCACTTTCAGCTTTGGCTCGGCGGGCAGGCGGTAGGTGGTGTTGGCGCGCAACGTGGTGCGTGGCACGTAGGTCCGCACCGTCACGCCGTTGTCGCCCTTGATCGAAGTCAGGCGGGTCAGGCCGGCGCTGGCTTCCCAGCCTTTGGCCAGCTCGCCCGAGCTGTCGAATTCAAAACCCTTCGATTCCGCATTAACGCCGCGATAGTAAGCTTTGGCGCCGATGTTGCCGGCCTGCTCGGCGGTGTTGTCCTGTTTGGTCTGGAAGACGGCGCCCGACACATTCAGCTTGTTGTCGAACAGCGCGGCTTTCAGGCCGGCTTCGGTGGTCTTGCCTTTGACCGGATCGAGCGGCACGCCGTTGGCGTCGGTCTCGCTTTGCGGATTGAAGATCTGCGTGTGGCTGGCGTAGGCCGACAGCTCGCGGGTGATGTCAACCACCACACCCACATACGGCGTGGTCTTGCTGGCCGATTTGTACTTGCTGGTGCCGTAGGATGCGCCGCTGCTGCGCGCGCGGGTGCTGTTCATGCCGGTCAGTACTTTCCAGTCGTCGGCCAGGTTGAAGCGGGTCGCCAGGTAGACGGTATTGCGGCGGTCTTCGTAGCGGCTGCCGTCGTAGGCGGCGTCGAAGGTCGGCATCGGATAGCTGCCGTCAAACGCGGTCTGGCCCGGCAATTCGGTGCCGATGCCCTGGCCGTAGTTGGAGAAGTCACTCAGTTTGGAGCGCGACCAGCTGTAGCCGAAGGCGAGGTCATGCTGGCGGCCGCCCAGCATGAACTTGCCGTCTACCGCGAGATCGGCCAGTGTCTGTTTCTGGTCGGCGCCGTATTGCGACGGGTAGGCATGCAGTCCGCCGCCCACGCCCTTGACCGGGGTGCCGTAGACGTACTGCAGGTCGGAGTCGGACTTGTCGGTGATGTAGTTCAGCGTGCCCTGCACATGCCAGCCCTGGCCGAGGTTGTGGTTCAGCTCGGCGAAGGTGCTGTGGGTGGTGGTGTCCCAGCGCGACCATTTGGCCGAGGTGCTGGTGCCGACCGGGTAGTTGGTCGGCGTGCCGTCGGTGTAGTACAGCGGCAGCGCGCCCCACATCGGGCCCTTGTCGCGGTTGGTTTCGTAGGTGTGGCCGACGGTCAGCAGGGTGTCCTTGCTCAGGTGGGCGTCGACTACGGCGTAGGCGACGTCTTTCTTCGGCGCATAACGGTCCAGGTAGGAATCGCTTTGCTGGTGCACCAGCACGGCACGGCCGGCGACGCTGCCGCTTTCGTTCAGCGCGGTACTGACGTCGCCTTCGATGCGGCGCTCGTTCCACGAACCCAGGGTGACGCTGGCGCTGGCCTGGGTGCCGGCGGTCGGGCGCTTGCGGATGAAGTTGACGGTGGCGGATGGATTGCCGGTCGAGGCCATCAGGCCGTTGGCGCCGCGCACCACGTCGATGCGCTCGTACAGCGCGGTGTCGAGGTCGCCCTGGATATTGCCGAACACTACAGGCATGCCGACGCCGTCATACTGGAAATTGACGATGTCGAAGCCGCGCGCGGTGTAGTAGGTGCGGCTGGTTTCGACTTTTTCGACGGTGACGCCGGTGGTGGTGGCCAGCACCTGGTTGATATTGCCCAGCTTGAAGTCGTCCATCAGCGCGCGGCTGACCACCGAGATCGATTGCGGCGTTTCGCGCAGCGACAGCTCCAGCTTGCCGGCGGACCTGGTGGCGCGGGCGGTATAGGAGTCCTGCTCCGGGGCGCCGGTCACGGTGACCGTCTGCAACTGCGTTTCAGGGACATCGTCGGTGGCGGCCAGGGCGTGGCTGGCGTCAATCATCGACAGCGCCAGCAACATCGGGCGCAGGGGCAGGTGGCGGGGCATGCACAACTCCTTAATAAGAATCGAAATGAGAACGATTCCTATTATATCTTCTTGATAATATACACGCAACGTCGCGCGCCGGCCAGCATGTGCTCCACCCGGCCGACCGAGCAGTCCGGCCCCAGCACGCGCTGGAACAGGTCCAGCTCCGAGCGGCAGAATTGCTGGCACTGTTTGGCGGCGGCGCAGATCGGGCAGTGGTGTTCCACCAGCAGCAGGCTGCCGTCGGCCTGGGTTTCGATATCGGCCATATAGCCTTCGGCACTGCGCGCCTGCGCCAGCGCTTGCACGCGCTCGGGCAGGTTGCGGGCGGCGGCTAGGTGCTGTCGATAGTCGCGTTCGCTGTTTTGCTCGCGCGAGGTGATCAGCTTTTCCAGGCCGGCGTCGCCAAACATGCTGCGCACCTGGTCGATCAGCTGCACGGTCAGCTCGGCGTGGCGGTCGGGAAAGCGGGCGTGGCCGGCCTCGGTCAGCAGCCAGCGGCGCGACGGCCGGCCCGGCTTGTCGGCCACGTCTTCATAGGTGAGCATGCCTTTTTCCTGCCACGCTTCCAGCTGCTTGCGGGCGCCCATCGAGGTCAGGTCCAGCAGTGTGGCCAACTGCTGGGCGGTTTGGGGGCCGCGCGTCTTGATCAGGAAGAGCGTCTGGTCGGCGGTGTTCATGCCGTCACCTCCGCCTGCATGCTGTGGTGCCAGCTGAGCATGCGCCAGGCAGACCAGGCGGTGAGGGCGGCGCCCAGCAGCAGGATCAGGCGGGTGTCGACCAGCGTCAGCACCGCGCCCACCAGCGCCATGATGATGTTGGCCAGGCAGAAGGTGGTGGAAATCAGTCCCATCACCGCACCCTGGCCGTGGGCGCCGCCGAAGCGTTCGGCGCAGTAGTTGGGGACGATGGCGTTGTAGAAGGAATGCGGAATGCCGAACAGGACGATGCACAGGATGCCGATGGCGGCGTTGCTGGCGGCCAGCGCGGCGACGATGGCGGCCACGGCAAACGCATAGCGGCGCGCGCGCAGCAATGGTTCGCCCTGGAATGGGCGGCCGGCAACGATGGTGGTGGCGGTCATCACGGCGCACATGGCGGCGGTGGTCCAGGCGATGCCCTGGGCGCCGTAACCCGGCACTTCCACCAGCCACAGCGGGTAAAACTCGTAAAAGCCGGTGACGCCGCAGGTGTAGGCCAGCGTGATGATGAACAGGCTGCGCAGGTCCGGTTCGCGCAGCAGGTTGAGCGCGTGGCGGTGACGCGCCACTTGCCACCAGGAGGTGGTGGCGCCGGACGGGGCTTCTTTTGGCAGCGTGATGGCGACCAGCGCGGCCACCAGCAGCAGCGCGGCGACGGCGACCCAGAACGGCGTGGTGATGCCGAATTGCAGCGTGGCGCCGGCCAACAGCGGTCCGGCCAGCCAGCCCATGTAGAAGGCGCCGTTCAGCCACGACAGCGCTTTGCGGCGCAGGTCGCCTTCCAGGCGGTCGGCCAGCAGCGCGCGGGCCACCGAGCCGCTGCCTTCCAGCAGGCCGGTAACGAAGCGGGCAATGATGAACAGCGGGTAGTTTTCAATCAGCAGTGCGGCGGCAGTGACGGCGTGGCCGATGGCGGCGCCGACTGCAGTAATCAGCAGCACCGGCCGGCGGCCGTAGCGGTCGGACATCGGGCCGAGCAAGGCGGAACCGATCAGCAGGCCGATCGGGTTGATGGTCAGCGCCAGGCCGAACAGCAGCTTGGGCGGCAGGCCGAGGAAGGTGTTCAGGCCATTGGTGGCCCCGGCCGCAAACAGCGGCGGCAGGATCGGATAAGGCAGCGCCGCGCCGATCGTGGAAAGCAAGGCCAGCAGGCAGGCGGAGAAGATGAGCAGGGACGTTTTCATGTCCGTCACTTTAATGCTAGCTCAACAATAAGTAAACGAAAAAGTTTATTTATTGGGATTGATCCAAAGCTCCTGGAAACGCGCATCATGAAATGGATGATCACCACGCTGGTGGGCGTGGCGGCGCTGAACTCGACCCTGGTACTCATCGTAGTCAAGCTGTTGCAGGTATGATGCGGGCATTGCTATCGACGTTATCTCAATATGAAAGACTGGTTTGCCGGCGAGCGCGGGGCGTATTTTTTCCTGTTGCTCGGCATCGGCCTGATCGCGCTGTTTGGCGTGCTGGAGTTTCGTTTCCCGACGGCGGCGCAGCTGGAGACGGCGCGCGGCCGCGTGCTGTGGCAGCAGGAGACGCGCGGGGCGATGTATTTCATCCTGTCGGATAAACAGCAGCTTGTGCTGTACACCAAGGGCGACCGCGACGGCCGCCAGCGCCAGTCTCTGCGCGACGCGGAACTGTATCCGGTCAACGTGCAATTCTATCGCCAGCAAAAAGCCGGCATCAGCTTTGCGCCGGGCGAGTTTTATACCGCTTACGTGGTGGCGGTCGGCGGCAAGGAGGTGGTCAGCCTCGATCAGGTGCGCAGCGCCTATCGCCGCGACAACCTGACGGCGCTGGTGCTTGGCATCTTCGCCACTCTGGCAGGCGTCTGGCGGGTGCGGATGCTGAAGTTCAGTCCCCGCCCACGTCGCGCTGGCGGCGGAAGGCCAGCCAGCCGGCGATCACGGTAAAGCTGGCCACGATCACCACCACCACCAAAAAGCCATGCTCGGACTGGGCCAGCGGAATGCCGCCCACGTTCATGCCCATCAGGCCGGCGATGATGTTGATCGGCAGCGCCAACACGGTCACCACGGTCAGCACAAACAGGCTGTGGTTGTTGGCCTCGCTGGCCAGCGCCGCAATCTCCTCCTGGATCAGCTTGATGCGCTCCTGCAGCGACGCCATGTCCGCCAGCACCATCGAGAATTCCTCGGTCGACTGGCGCAGTTCCTGCGCGTCGATCTCGGCCATCCACGCCGGCGGCTTTTGCAGCAGGCGGAACAGCGCGGACGGTTCCGGCGCCAGCAGCCGCTGCAGCCGCACCAGCACCCGCCGCAGGGCGCCCAGGCTGGCGCGCTTGGTGGTCAGCTTGCCGGCCAGCAGATTGTCTTCGATACCGTCGACGGTGCTGATGGCGTCACGGACGATCTTGATCAGCGCATCAGCCTGGTCGCGCAGCAGGTGGATCAGCAGCTCGACCGATGAGCGGATCGGCTCGCCGTTGCGCACCGCATTGCGCAGGCTGTCCACCGCACGCAGCGGCTTGCGGCGGGCGCTGATGACGATTTGCCGGTCGACGCTGAGCCACAGCGTGGAAATGTCGGACGGCTCGAAGGTGAAGTCGTGCACCACGTCATTGACCACCGCCACCAGCGTGTTGTCGGCCAGTTCGATGCGGGTCGAGCGCGGGCCTTCGTGCAGGCTGTCGTAGAACTCTTCGGCCAGTTCAGTGTGCTCGTGCAGCCATTTTTCGCTGGCGGTGTTGGCCAGGTTGTAGTGCAGCCAGATGAATTCCTGCGGCGTCTGTTCGCGTTGCCTGAGCCAGCGGCAGGCGGCGTCGGTGTCCAGCGGCATCGCCTTGCCGTCGCCGTCGCGGCCGAACAGGTAGCCGCAGACCAGACCGGATTGATCGGAGCCGTAGGACAGTGGCGCAGCTTGCATCAGATTCTCCATCAGGGATGAACCCGGAGCCGCCTGCGCCGGACGGCTCCGGGGGACAGCGTTGGTTTAGACCAGCAGGGCCGCGCTCATGTCGGCGGCGTCGCGCCGGGCGTCTTCCAGCATCGACGCCAGCCGCTGCTCGTCGATGAACAGGTCGATGGCGGAATCCGAGTGCGGCGGCAGGTCGCGCTGCGGTTCCTGCAGCGGCGACTTGACCGGCGTCAGGTGGTTGGCCAGCAGCAGCGTGTCGAGCAGCGTGTCGGGCGGGATCGACATGAAACTGTCGCGCAAGCCTTCGATGGCGTCGGCCACCGGCTCGGGAATGCACAGCTTGCGCATCACTTCGCGGGTGATGATCTCTTCGCTGGCCGAGTGCCAGTTTTCCGGATCTTCATCCAGCAGGCCGGGGAACTCGTCGGCGCGCGACAGCAGGTAGAAGCCGCCGACCTCATGCACGATGCCGGCGAACAGCGCGGTATCTTCGTTGACGCCGGTGACATGGCGCGCGATCAGGCGCCCCAGCGCGGCGACGGCGATGGTGTGGTCCCACAGCTTCTCCGCCATGTTGCGCACCTTGGGGTCGGTGATCTTGCTGCCGAACTGGCGCACCACCATGGCGGCCGCCAGCGCAAACAGGTTCTGGTAGCCGATGCGCATGATGGCGCCGCGCACATTGGTCACCACCGGCGCGCCGGCGCGGTTGAACATGGCCGAGTTGGCGATGGCCACGGTTTTCGCCGCCAGCAAGGGTTCGGCCAGCACCAGGCTGATCGCGGTATCGATCGGGCAATCGGGATCGTCCAACGCCAGTTGGACGCGCAGCGCCGCGTTGACGCTGGTCGGGAAAATGAGTTCGCCACGGATGGCAAGGGCCGCAATATGGCCAAATGCTTCAAGTTTATTCATGGTCAAAATTATACGCAGGCTTGGCCCCAATCTCAACGCTGATGCGGGCGTTGTTGCGGGTTCGAGCGCAGATAGGGCGGCAATGCGACAGATGATGACGCGCGGGCGGGCTGAAGAGGGAAAATAAGGCGGACGCGGCGCGCTGATCGGGCGCCGCGTCCGTGGTGACAGGAGCGCTGGTCAGGCGTTGACCAGTTGCGGCTGGCGGGTGGTGCGGCTTGTGTTGTAGCGGCTGACCGACAGGTCGTCGGCGCGAATTGCCGGACGGTGTGCCGAGATCAGGTCCGACAGCAGCTGCGCCGAGCCGCACGACATGGTCCAGCCCAGCGTGCCGTGGCCGGTGTTGAGATACAGGTTGCGCAGGCCGGTGCGGCCGACGATCGGCGTGCCGTCCGGCGTCATCGGCCGCAGGCCGGTCCAGAAGCTGGCGGCGGCGGTGTCGCCGGCGCCGGGGAACAGGTCGTTGACCACCATTTCCAGCGTGGCGCGGCGGCGCGGATTGAGCTCGGTGTTGAAGCCGGCGATCTCGGCCATGCCGCCGACGCGGATGCGGTCGTCAAAGCGGGTGACGGCGATCTTGTAGGTTTCGTCCAGAATGGTCGAGACCGGGGCAGCGCTGGCGTTGACGATCGGCACCGTGATCGAATAGCCCTTCATCGGGTAGACCGGGATTGCCACCAGGTCCTTCAGCAGCGCGGTCGAGTAGGCGCCCATCGCCACCACGTAGGATTCGCCGGTCACCAGTTCGTCGCCGCATTTGACGCCGCGGATGGCGTCGCCTTCGGTCAGCAGGCCGGTGATGTCCATGCCGTAGCGGAACTTGACGCCCAGTTCTTCGGCCATGGCGGTCAGGCGGGTGGTGAACAGCTGGCAGTCGCCGGTTTCGTCGTTGGGCAGGCGCAGGCCGCCGACCAGCTTGTTGCGGGCCAGGCCGGGCTCGGCGCCAACCAGTTGTTCGCGGCTCAGCAGTTCGTACGGCACGCCGGTTTCTTCCAGCACGCTGATGTCCTTGGCGGCGGCGTCCATTTGTTCCTGCGTGCGGAACAGCTGGGTCGTGCCTTGCTGGCGGCCTTCGTATTCGATGCCGGTCGAGGCGCGCAGGGCTTTGAAGCAGTCGCGGCTGTACTCGGCCAGGCGCACCATGCGTTCTTTGTTGATGGCGTAGCGGTCGGCGGTGCAGTTTTGCAGCATCTGCCACATCCATTGCAACTGGAACAGCGTGCCGTCGGGCGTGATCGACAGCGGGGCGTGGCGCTGCAGCATCCACTTCATGGCTTTCAGCGGGATGCCGGGGGCCGCCCATGGCGAGGCGTAGCCGGGCGAGATCTGGCCGGCGTTGGCGAAGCTGGTTTCGAGAGCGGGACCCGGCTGGCGGTCGAGCACGGTGACGTCATGGCCGGCCTTGGCCAGATAGTAGGCGCTGGTGACGCCGATGACGCCGCTACCCAGGATTACGACACGCATAGAGTCCCCCGATTATTTAACTGCCAGATATTCCGCTATGGTATTCTCGTTTGTATAGTGTTTGTTACTGTATATCTTCGTAAAAATAGTGGATTGTTATGCGAATTCAAAAAGAATCGGTCAGAAGTCTCGACAAACTGGACAGAAAGATATTGCAGATCCTGCAGGAGGACGGGCGCATCTCGATGAAGGACCTGGGCGAGCAGGTGGGGCTGTCGACCACGCCGACCATTGAGCGCGTCAAGCGCATGGAGCGCGATGGCGTGATTACCGGCTATCACGCGCGCATCGATCCGCCGTCGCTGGGCGCCAAGCTGCTGGTGTTTGTCGAGATTACGCTGAACCAGAAGTCCGGGCCGGCGTTCGAGCAGTTCCGGCGCGAGGTGTTGCGGATACCGGAAGTGCAGGAGTGCCATCTGGTGTCGGGTGACTTTGATTACCTGATTAAGGCGAGGATTCATGAGATGGCGGAGTATCGCAATCTGCTGGGCGATATGCTGCTCAGTTTGCCTGGGGCGGCGCAGTCGAAAAGCTATGTCGTCATGGAGGAAATCAAGGAGACGCTGACGCTAGCGACCGGCTGATGCAGATCAAAGTGCGCCGCTTGCAATCGGCGGCGAGGGGTGCATACTGATTGCACCATGAACGCAATCGAAACCATCAAATACCGCAAGCGTCTTGAAGAAGGCGGTGTACCACCTGCCCAAGCGCTGGCGCACGCTGACGCGCTGGCCGAAGTTCTGGAGGAGCTTCCGACCAAGGACTGGGTGCGGGCCGAAATCAGCCGGCAACTGCAAGACCTCAAGATTGACCTGTTGAAGTGGATGTTTGCCATGTTCATCGCCCAAACTGGCGTGACCATCGGTACGGTGATCGCCCTCATCCGCTACCTGCCTCATTGAGCCCGCTTCAGTTACAATGCCATTATGGCATCACAACCAAATGGAGCAGGCGTGAATAGTTCGTCGTCGCAGCTCGTCGTCCGTTCGCTGGACGAACACTTATCTTCCGACCAGAGTTTCAGCTCCGCCTACGCACGCGCGGTGGGGGCGATTGCCGGCAACCAGGGCAGCCTCACACTGGCCCAGTTCGCCGCTGTCACTGACATCGCCGGCGACGGCCAATCGTCCGCCGTGTTCACCGCGCTGGTGCTGAACGCCATCGAATCCGGCGTCGAAGTCGACTGGGCGCTAAATGCGCTCAGCCGCAGCTGCGCCGGTATCGACCAGGCCGCGCGCGAACAGGCGCTGCACATGGTGATTCCGCTGCTGGCGCTGCACGGCGCCGACGCCCGTGCGCTGGCGCAGCGCCTGGCCAAATCCCTGTCGGTCAAGGTATCGCCGGATGACCTGAGCCGCCTGCCGCAGTCGGAGGAGCGCGGCATCCTGGCCAACCTCGGCGAACAGGCGCGCCGCCTGGTGCGCGGCCGCTCGGTGGCCGACGCGGTGGCGGACTTCGGCCGTACCGCCGGCCAGCCGGCGCTGGTCGATCATGCGCGCCATTTCCAGTCCGGTGAAATCGACCACGTGCAGTTGCGCGAACTGGTGAGCGGCACCACGGCGGCCATCGCACAGGACATCAACGCCTATCTGGAGCAGGCGCGCCTGCTGGCGGTCGGCGAGGCGGCTGCCGCGTCGCTGGTGACGGCGGCCAATGAGATGAAAAACCAGGTGGCGCAGCGGCTGGTGCTGGTCGAGCAGCGCATCGCCTACGAGCGCCGCTTGCTGGTCGAGGAAATCGACGACGCCGTGCACGACGCCGGCAACGCCATCGAACTGGCGATGACCGACCGCCTGAATACCGACAAGTGGAAAGACGAAGATGTGTGGGCCAGTATCGGCCGCAATCAGTTCGGGCAGGAGATGGAGCGGCGGCTGGACCGCATCGTGCGCCGCAAGGAGCAGGCCTTGCATCTGCTGCAGGAAGATCTGCGGCTGTTCCAGTCGGGGATGAAGCTGGGGCAGGCGTCGGTGTTCCAGCGTCAGCACCATGCGGCGCTGGCGCGCTTGATGCCGCGTTTACGGGTCGGCACGCGCATCGTCAACAAGCTGGATACGGCGGCCAATGTGACGCTGGTCAGCGGCGCGGCGGTGGCGGCCAGCACCGGCACGGCGGCATATCTGATTGGAGCGGCGGTGGTGTTGCCAGTGGTGGCGCCGGTGGCGCCGTTTGTCGGCGGCGCCGTGCTGCTGGCGGGGGCGTTCAAGTGGTTCACCGATGGCGGCAAGCGCAAACGCACCGAGATCCGCGACAAGCGCCTGGCGTTTGAAGAGGAGTTGCGCAAGCAGCTGCTGGCGGCGGAGCAGTCGTTCAACACGCAGCTGGACCAGGTGGCGGAAGGCTTCCGCGATTCGGCCTTGCAGGTGCTGACGCCGATTCTGCTGGAAGCCGAGGCAGCGGGGCGCGTGCCCGGCATGCGCCAGCGGATCGCCGACCGCGTCATCACGCAGGCGCAGGCGGCAATCCGGCAGCTCGACACTGAGCTGCTCAAGGGGTAGCGGCTGGCGTGATGCCGCACCCCGCAAGGCATTCCGCTTTGGGGTCTGACCCGGTCGGGTCAGACCCCGCCTTACCGGGGTAAAGGACGCGTTAAAGGTTGTGCGCGATGATGGCGTCGGCGGCGGTGGCGGCTTGCTGCAAGGGCTGATTTAGCGCCTGCGTGGTGTACACCGGCGTTTGCGGCATCGCCGCCCCCAGCACCGGCCCATCGGTCTTGCTGATGTCCACCGCCACGGTAGTCGACAAACCAATCCGCAGCGGATGCTCCTGCAACTCCTTGGCGTCCAGCGCAATGCGCACCGGCAGGCGCTGCACCACCTTGATCCAGTTACCGCTGGCGTTCTGCGCCGGCAGCAGCGAGAACGCGCTACCCGTGCCGGCCGACAACCCCACCACGCGGCCATGGAACTCCACCTTGCTGCCATACATATCCGCTTCCACCTTGGCCGGCTGGCCGACGCGGATATTCTTCAGTTCCGATTCCTTGAAATTGGCGTCCACCCACAGCTGATCCAGCGGCACGATGGCCATCAGCGATGTTCCGGGCGTGGCGCGCGCGCCGATCTGCACGCTGCGTTTGGCCACATAGCCCGACACGGGCGCCAGGATGGTATTGCGGCGTGACGCCAGCCACGCCTGCACATAATCCGCCTTGGCCGCCTGCACCGCCGGATGCTGCGCCACCGCCACGCCGCTGACGCCGGCCTTGGCTGCTTCTTCCTGCTTGAGCGCGACCGCAATCGCGGCGCGCGCATCGTCCACCGCCTGGCGCGCATGCGCCACTTCCTCGCCGGAGACGGTGTGATCGGCCGCCAGCGGCTTGCGGCGCGCCAGATCGTCTTCGGCATTCTTCAATTGCAGCTTGCGCAGCGTGACGGTGGCGTCGTACTGCGCCACGTCGGCATAACGCTGGCGTTGCTGGCGCACGGCGGCGCCCAGCTTGGCGTCGGCCTGCTGCAAGGCGATGTCGGCATCGGCCGCATCCAGCTGGATCAGCGGCGCGCCGGCTTGCACCATCTGCGTTTCATCGGCGCGGATGGCGATGACGTTGCCGGTGACCTGCGACGACAGGTTGACCAGATTGCCGCCGACGTAGGCGTTGTCGGTCTCCTGGATCTTGGACAGCACGATTTCGTAATACGTCGCATAGGCGACGCCGGCGGCGATGAAGGCCAGCGTGATCGCGGCCAGCACGGCCTTGCGTTTTTTGTCGTTGGGTTGGATGGTGTCAGTGCTCATGATAATGTCCGTTGAATTATTTGGAGGCCGTCGCCAGCGGCGCTTCTTCGTGATAGCCGCCGCCCAGCGCGTTGGTCAGCGCGACTTCGGCCAGCAGTTGGATCTGTTGCAGATACAGGTCGGCATCCTGCTGCTTGAGCAGCGCCAGGCGCGCATTCAGCAAGCTGGCATTGTTGGCCAGGCCGTGATCCATGCGCGCCTGCGCCGACGCCACTTGCGCGCGTGCCGATGCAGTGGCCGCCGTTTGCTGCGTAATCTGCTGTTCGATGCCTTGCAGCTGCGCGCCGCCTTGCGCCACGTCGCGCACCGCTTCGATGATGGTCTGGTTGTATTCGGCGATGCGTTCGTTGCGGGCGGTGCGGGTGCCGTCCAGCTGCGCGTCCAGGCGCTTGCTGTCGAACAGCGGCAGCGACAGCGTCGGTCCCACGTACAGCGTGCGGCTGGCGGCTTGCAGCAGGTTCTCCATCTTGACGGTATCGAGGCCGATGGAGCCGGTCAGGTTCACGTCCGGATAAAACGCGGCCTTGGCGGCATCGATCCGGCTCAGCGAGGCTTCCAGCTTCCAGCGCGCGGCCTGCAAGTCCGGACGGCGCGCCAGCAGTTCGATGCCGAGGCGGGCGGGCAGGGCGTGCGGCGCCGGCGACAGCGTCACCGGTTTCAGGTCGGCCAGCGCGGTGTTGTCGGCGCCGGCGAGTGCACGCAGCGCTTCGCGTTCATGCTCGATGTCGGACTTGAGCTGCATCTGCTGTTTGCGGATCAGGCTCAGTTCCATGTCGGCGGCGCGCTGCTCGTCGGCGGTGGCCAGGCCGCGCGCGACGCGTCTGGCCTGGTCCTGCGCCAGCGCCGTTTGCGTGGCGGCCAGTTGCTCGGCGTTGGCCAGACGCGCCCACGCGCCTTGCAGGCGGAAGTAACTCTGGGCGATGGAGGCCGCCAGCGCCTGTTCGGCTTCCGCATAGGTGGCGCGGCCGGCATTCAGTTCGCCGACGGCGGCCGCCACTTGCGCGCGGTTCTTGCCCCACCAGTCGAAGTTGTAGCGCAAGTCGAGGCGCAGCGTCTCTTCGCTGTAGTAAGCGCCGCCGATCGGCGCCGGGAACAGGCCGGTGCCGGAATAGCGCTGGCGATTGGCGTTGGCGTACAGCGAAGTCTCCAGCCCGAGGTCCGCCAGGCTGCGCGACAGCGTCGAGCGCGCCGTGCCGATGTGGGCCGCCGCCACTTCCAGCGACGGGCCGCCGGCCAGCGCCTGCTTGATGATGGCGTTCAGCTGGTCGTCGTGGTAGGCGGTCCACCACTGCGCTTCCGGCCAGCCTTCGTGCGCCAGCTTGATGCTGGACGACAGTTCGGCGCTGGCGATGTCGCGCCTGGCCAGTGGATGGGTGTCGGGCGCGATCGCGGCGCAGCCGGCCAGGGCCAAGGCCATGACGAGCAGGGTAGGTTGTAACAGTGTTTTCATTGGGTTCTCCTCAATCCATGGCGGCGTGATCGACCGTCACCGGTGCGCTTTTGGCCGGCGGCCGGATCAGCATCAGCAGCGGGATCACGCACAGCGTCAAGATAAACATCAGCCAGAAATCGTCGACATAGGCGATCATCGACGCCTGGCGCGTGATCTCGTTATTCAGCGCAGCCGCCGCTTGCGGCGTGGCCAGGTTGTCCAGCAGCGCGGGGTTGGTGGTGGTGATGTGGTCCGTCAGCGAGGCGTGCACGGTCTGCGTGTTCCGCACCAGCAGCGTTTGCACCAGCGCGATGCCGATCGAGCTGCCGATATTGCGTATCAGGCTGTAGATGGCGGTGCCTTCGGCGCGCATTTCCGGCGACAGCGTGGCAAACGTGGCGGCGCTCAGCGGCACGAACACCAGGCCCAGTCCCAGGCCCTGGATCACGCCCGGCCAGACGATATCGCTCTGCGACAGCACCAGCGTGTAGCGGGTCATCTGCCACAGCGAGAAGGCGGTGATGGCAAAGCCTATCCCCAGCAGCAGGCGCAGATCGACCTTGCCGACCAGCCGGCCCACCATCATCATCGCGATCATGGTGCCGATGCCGCTCGGCGCCGTCACCAGGCCGGCGATCTTGGCCGGATAGCCCATCAGGCTTTGCAGCATGGACGGCGTCAGCGCGCGGGTGGCGAACAGCACCAGGCCGACGATGAAGATGAACAGCAGGCCGCTGACGTAGTTGGCGTTCTTCAGCAGCCGGTAGTCGAAGAACGACTTGCCGGCCGGGCGCGTGGCCGTGTGGGCGACAAACCAGGCAAAGCTCAGCGCCAGGATGATGGCTTCCACCCAGGTTTCGGTGGCGCTGAACCAGTCGTTCTGTTCACCGCGGTCGAGCAGCATCTGCAAGGCGCCGATGGCCAGGCTGAGGGTGGCGAAGCCGAACGCGTCGAACTTCATCTTGCGCGGCGCATCGGTCTGGCGGATGTAGCGCCAGATGCCGTAGAACGCCATGGCGCCGATCGGGATGTTGATGAAGAACACCCAGCGCCAGTCGTAGCTGTCGGTCAGCCAGCCGCCCAGCGTCGGGCCGAGAATCGGGCCGATCATCACGCCCATGCCCCACACGGCCATGGCCGAGCCGTGTTTTTCGCGCGGATTGATGTCCAGTAGCGTGGCCTGCGACAACGGCACCAGCGCGGCGCCGAACACGCCTTGCAGCAGCCGCGCGATGACGATTTCGCTCAGCGTGCCGGACAATCCGCATAGCACCGAGGCGATGGTGAAGCCGGCCACCGAGGTCAGGAAGATGTTCTTCTGGCCGTAGCGGTCGCACAGCCAGCCGGTCAGCGGCGTGGCGATGGCGGCCGCCACGATGAACGAGGTCAGCACCCAGGTGATCTGGTCCTGCGAGGCCGACAGGCTGCCCTGCATGTGCGGCAGCGCGACGTTGGCGATGGTGCCGTCGAGCGCCTGGATGATGGTGGCCAGCATGATCGAGACCGTGATCATGCGGCGGTTCAGGCCATCATCGGCGGGGGCCGCACCGGCGACGGCAGTGCTCATGACAAGGACTCGATGTTGGTCTGGATGGCTTCCAGGAACAGGGTGACGGTTTGCAGTATCTCGGGATCGACCTTGCCCAGCAGTTCGCGGCGCACGGCTTCGGCTTCCTGCCACACGGTTTCATACACCGCCTGTCCTGCCGGCGTCAGGCTGAGCAGCTTGACGCGGCGGTCGGTTGCGGACGGCGTGCGCACCATGAAGCCGGCTTTCACCAAACGGTCGACGGTGGACACCATGGTCGGATCTTCGACGCCGGCGCGCGCGGCCAGCCGGGTTTGCGACGGCGGCTCTTTTTCCTTGGCGGTCAGCGCGATGGCCATCCAGCTGGCCTGGCTCAGGCCCAGATGCTTGAGGCGGCGGTCGATCGCCAGCCGCCAGGCGCGGGCCGAGCCGTGCAGCGCGGCCGAAAAACGTTCTTCTATAGACGACATATTATTTCATGGCTAATCGTTAGGTATCGAACCATTAGTTTAGCACAGGATATTTATGTTCGTCAGCGCACAGACGTTGCGCGGACGGTCTATTATGCTAATTGATGAGCAAGTTCGCTCGTCACAAAGAATTGAGACTCATCATGAAAGCCACGATCCTTGCCGCCAGCCTGCTGGCGCTGTCCGTATCCGCCTTTGCCGCCGATGTCGGTGTTTCCATCAGCGTCGGCCAGCCGGGTTTTTACGGTCGCCTCGACGTCGGCGACTACCCGCCGCCGCAGGTGCTGTACCGCCAGCCGGTGATCGTCGAGCGTCCGGTGCGGTATGTGGAGACGGCGCCGATCTACCTGCGCGTGCCGCCTGGCCACGCCAAGCATTGGTCGAAGCACTGCCGCGCTTACCATGCCTGCAATCAGAGAGTGTATTTCGTGCAGGATGGGTGGTACAACAATCAGTACGTGCCGCGTTACCGCGAGCATCATGGCCATGGCGGTCCGGGCCGGCCAGAGTTTCGCGACGACCGCCGCGATGATCGGCGCGACCATCGCGGCCCAGGTCCGGGCCATGACCGCGGTCACGATCGCGGTGATGACCACGGTCGCGGCCATGACCGGCACGACCGTTAAACCGGCGGCAAGCGCCGTCACAGGAGGAAGTTTTGCAGAGTAAATACGTGATTGTTGGCGGCGGAGCAGGCGGGCTGGAGCTTGCCTGCAAACTGGGGCGAAAGCTGGGACCGCAAGCGGTCATGCTGGTCGACAGCCGCCTGTTCCACATCTGGAAACCGTCGCTGCACGAGGTGGCGGCCGGCACGCTGGACGTGCACCAGGAGGGGCTGTCCTACCAGATGCTGGCCCACGACAACCATTTTACTTTCGTCTATGGCCCGATGCTGGCGCTGGATGCCCAGCAGCGCGTGCTGACGGTCGGCGCCATCGTTGCCGGCGACGATCATCGGGAAGAAATCCTGCCAGAGCGCCAGATCAGCTTTGAAAAGCTGGTGGTCGCGGTCGGCAGCACCTCAAATTACTTCGGCGTGCCCGGCGCGGCCGAGCACACCATTTCGCTGAACGCCACCGAGGATGCGGAACGTTTCCGCCTGTCGCTGCTCAAGCTGCTGACCTTGGCCGAACTGAAAAAGAGCGTCAACGCCGCTGCCGGCGTGGACGTAGTCATCATCGGCGGGGGCGCCACCGGCGTCGAGCTGGCGGCCGAGTTGCGCGAAGCCAGCGGCGTCTATGCCACTTATGGTTTCCGCCAGCTGCAGGCCGAGCGCGATGTGCGCATCACCTTGCTCGAAGGCGCGCCGCGCATCCTGGCGCCGTTGCCGGAAAAAGTCTCCAGCGCCGCGCTGGAATTGCTGCGTCAACGCGCGGTGTCGGTCGTGACCGACACCCGCGTGACCGCCATCGATGGTGCCGGCGTAACGGCCGGCGAGACGCATTATCCGGCGCAGATCGTGGTGTGGGCGGCCGGCATCAAGGCGCCTGATTTCCTCAAGACGCTGGGCCTGCCGACCGTCAAGTCCGGCCAGCTGGACGTGGACGGCACGCTGGCGGTCAAGGGCTTCGATTATATTTTTGCGCTGGGCGACTGTGCCGCCTGCGTCGGACCGGACGGCAAGCTGGTGCCGCCGCGCGCGCAAGCTGCGCACCAGATGGCGGACTATCTGCTGGCGACTTTCATGCGCCAGCAAAAGGGCCAGCCGCCGCAGGGCAAGCCGTATGTGTACCGCGATTATGGTTCGCTGGTGTCGTTCGGCCAGTCCACGTCGGTGGGCAGCCTGATGGGATCGTTGAAGGGGTTGAGCTGGTTTGTCGACGGCTTCGTCGCGCGCATGATGTACGTCAGCCTGCACCTGATGCACCACCAGGCAGTATTGGGCACGGTGCGCACGGCGGTGCTGGCGGTGGCGCGCTTCCTGATCAAGCGCAGCACCCCTTTAGTCAAACTACATTAAGCGGGCTTGGCCGGCTTGGGCAGGATCATCGTCAAGGTGACGCCGCGCTCGGGGCCGGCCGACAAGGTCAGTGTGCCACCCAGATAGGCGGCGCGTTCGCGCGCCATGCGCAGGCCGAACTTGCCGGCCGCGAGCGCCTGGTCGGCCAGCACCGGACCGCTCAGGCCGACGCCATTGTCCTTCACCGTCAGCATCACTTCATCTTCGTTGTCATCAACAATGACGTCGACTTCGGTCGCCTGCGCGTGGGCGGTGATGTTGCGCAGCGCTTCTTCCAGCGTGTGCAGCAGCACGATGCCGTGGCTGCGCGGGCAATCCAGTTCGTCCTCCGGCAGGCTGCAGCGGGCGGTGATGCCTTGCTGCTCGCCGAACTGCTCCACCAGCTCATCCAGCGCCACGCGTACGCCGAGGAATTCGAGCTTGTCGTTCCACAGCTTGAGCTGCATCTGGCGGTTGGTTTCAACGATCTGGCCCAGCAGTTTTTTCATGTGGCCGGCGCGGTCCTGCAACGCCGGTTCCGGCGGCAGCTTTTGCATCAGCAGGCCGAGGTGCATGGTGAGCGCCGTCAGCGACGAGCCCAGGCTGTCGTGCAGCTGGCGCGACAGCGAGCGGCGCTCGTTATCCCAGCAGGTGTGC
This sequence comes from Duganella margarita, assembly GCF_009857535.1. Taxonomy (GTDB): domain Bacteria; phylum Pseudomonadota; class Gammaproteobacteria; order Burkholderiales; family Burkholderiaceae_D; genus Rugamonas; species Rugamonas margarita. The sequence goes on along the minus strand of NZ_WWCS01000014.1, from coordinate 56,627 downwards.
ACGTGCCCGAGCAGATCGCTCAGGTCGGCGCTGCGCAGCGCATCTGCCGGGGGAGTAGGAGGTTCTTGCGATGCCGGTACGGACATGGGTTTTTCTCGTTAAAGTCAGACGGACGACGGTGTGACCCGATCATACCCGAGCTTTGCCGGTCGTGGCGCACCGTGGGCAAGCGTGCGCCGCCGTGCGCGCAACCGGGCGCTACTGTTTGACCGGCACCTGGGCGCAGGTATCGATCACCTCCATCAGCTGGTCGATGTCGACCGGCTTGACCAGGTGGCGGTCGAAGCCGGCTTCCATCACGCGCCGCAGGTCTTCCGCCAGGCCGTAGCCGGTCAGGGCGATCAGCTTGATGTCGCGCGTGGACGGGTCGGCGCGCAGCCGGCGCGCCACTTCGTAGCCGTCGATGCCGGGCAGGCCGATGTCGACCAGCGCCAGGTCGGGCTGGTGGTGGCGCGCGGCGTCCAGGCCCAGCAAGCCGTCGGCGGCCGCGGTGACGTCGTAGCCGTAACCGCCCAGCATCATGGTCATCATTTCGCGGCCGTCGTCGTTGTCTTCGATCAGCAGCACGCGCGGCTTGCCGTGCTCGCTCAGCGAGGTGACCGGCGGCGCCAGCGGCGCCACCTGGTGCTCGATGCGCGGCATGCGCAGCGTGAAGGTGCTGCCGCGGTTCTCGCCGGCGCTTTCGGCCTCGACGCCGCCGCCGTGCAGCTCGGCCAGCCGGCGCACCAGCGACAGACCGATGCCCAGTCCGCCCTGTGAACGGTCCAGCGTGCTGCTGCCCTGGACGAAGACATCGAACACATGCGGCAACAGCTCGGCAGCAATGCCGACCCCGGTATCGCGCACGCTCAGCACCACATCGTCGTTTTCGGTCCAGGTGCGCACTTCGACGCGGCCGCCGGGTGGTGTGTACTTGAGGGCGTTATCGAGCAGGTTGCTGGTGATTTGTTCCAGCCGGGTCGGATCGCCGTCGATCCAGCCGGCGTCCAGGTCCTGCACCAGGTCATAGTCGGTGCTGCGGCCGGTGGCGCGGCAGGTTTCCAGCGCCGTCGCCACCAGCTTGGACAAGTCGAGCGGCACGCGGTTGAGCAAAATCTTGCCCGACATGGCGCGCGACAGGTCCAGCAAATCGTCGACGATGCGGCCCAGATGCTGGCTCTGGCGCTGGATGATTTTTTTGGCGCGCTGCACGCCGTCGACCGACACGCCGGGAAGGCCGATCAGCGAAGCGGCGCTGCTGATGGCGCTGAGCGGATTGCGCAGCTCATGGCCCAGCATGGCGAGGAATTCATCCTTGGCGTGATTCTGCCGCTCCATCGACTTGCGTTCTTCGATTTCGCGGGTCAGGCGCTGGTTGGTGGCGGTCAGTTCGGTGGTGCGCTGGCTCAGCTGGCGCGCCTGCTTCTTCAGCTCCTCGTTCTTCATGGCCAGCGCCACGAACACTGCGATCTTGGCGTACAGCACCTGCGGAATGACCGGCGTGAACAGGAAATCGACAGCGCCGTGCTGGTAAGCCTTCAGGCGGTCCAGCTCGTCGGCGAGGAAGGCGGTGATGAAGATGATCGGGATATCGGCCGAGCGTGCGCGGGCGTGGATCGCTTCGGCGGTTTCAAAACCGTCCATGCCGGGCATGTTGACGTCCAGCAGGATCACGGCGAAGTCGTGCATCAGCACCTGGCGCAGCGCCTCCTGGCCCGAGCGCGCGGCCAGAACTTCATAGGCTTCCTGCTCGGCCCATTGGGCGAGCAGGCTGGTCAGCGCGAACAGGCTGTTGGCGTCGTCATTGACGACCAGGATCTTGGGTTTATCGATTTTAGGCACGGGTTCTCTGCACGCGGCAAGATGCACAATTGATCATAACAAGCGGGTAAATGAAAGTCAAAAACAGCCGGGTTGAAGCGAACGCGGGAAGCGGCGCACCGGAACAGCGTTCGCTTCCGCACAGACCCGGCGGCGGCTTGCTGTCAGAGTGGGCCAGGACGTCAACTTAAAGGATTCCATCATGAACATCGATACTGTCGTGGACAAAGAATATGTAGGCCACAGCTTCCGCGCGCTGGCCGATGCACCGACCAGCGCCTTGCGCGGCCTGAGCGCCAAGGACGCCAAAGCGTTGACGCAAGCGTTCAACGTGGTCACGGTGCGCGACCTTGCCAACCTGGAGTTTGTCAAATGGGCGGTGGCGATCACCACCCTGGCCGAGCTGGAGCAGGAAACCCCGGCCGAGCAGGCGCGCGAAACGCTGCTAGACAGCGCCGTGGAAATGACTTTCCCGGCCAGCGATCCGGTGTCGATTGATTCCGGCATTACCCGCATTGAAGTCCCTCCGGATGTGGTGAACGCGCATGAAGACCATCAGCATGCCGGCAAGGTGGAAGAGTCCACCAAGACCGGCCTGAAGGAAGAGGCAGCGCACTAAACGCGGCTGCAGCATGAAAAAAGCGGGCCGCGGCCCGCTTTTTTCATGCCGGCGTGGCGGACATGGTGTGGTGCTGGGTTGGCTGGTTGCGCATCGACTGCGCGGTGCAGCAGCGGTTCTTGCCGGAACGCTTGGCTTCGTACAGGGCGCCATCGGCGGCGGCGATCAGGGCCGCGACCTCGGTGGCGTCGTCCGGGAACAGGGCGACGCCGATGCTGGTCGACAGTTGCAGCGTCAGGCCGTTGACGACATACGGCTGGGCGACTGCCTCGATCAGCTTGTTGGCAGGCTCCTGGGTGTCGCCGACATGGGCGATGTCGCCCATGACGATGACGAACTCGTCGCCGCCGACGCGCGCCACCGTGTCTTCCTTGCGCGAACAGCCGACCAGGCGCTGCGCCACCTGCTTGAGGATGTCGTCGCCGTAGGCATGGCCGTGGGTGTCGTTGATGGCCTTGAAGCCGTCCAGATCGAGATACATGACGGCGGCCTTGTTCTGCTGGCGCGACGCGTGCTGCAAGACGGTGGCGATGCGGTCTTCCAGCAGACGGCGGTTGGGCAGGGCGGTCAGCGGATCGTGCAGCGCCAGTTCCTGCTGCTGGCGGCTGTACTGCGCCAGTTCCTTGTACAGCAGGCGCACTTCCAGCATATTGTGGATGCGTTTGTGGACTTCCAGCAGATCGAAGGGCTTGCTGATGAAGTCGCGCGCGCCAGCTTCCAGCGCGGCGATCTTGAAGCTCGGCTGCGCGGTCAGCGCCAGCACCGGCAGGTAGCCGCCCTGTTCGATTTCCTTCAGGCCCTTCATGACCTGGAAGCCGTTCAGGCCTGGCATTTGCAGGTCCAGCAAAATCAGGTCGTAGCACTGCTGGCGGTGCAGCGGGCACACCTGTTCCGGCAGCATGGTGGAGGACACATCGGTATAGCCGGCCTCGCGCAAAATCTCCAACATCAGTTCGACGTTGTCGGCGCTGTCATCCACCACCAGGATCTTGGCGTTCAGGATTTCGTCTCGGCTCGGCATGATGGTCTCAGTCTTTTACGTTTAATAGTAATTCGATAATAGCGCAATGTTGGGGTGGTGCGCCGCACACAAGCGTATTTATTTCCTTGTGGAAATTATACTACGCTGTTTCGTATAGTTTTGTAGTGTATCAAGAGTTCGTTAGATTGCTTGTAGGACATTGCCGCGTCATGAAGTAGGAGTTGTAAAGTTGCCGCATGGAAATTTATTCACGCTTGTGATCATCGTGATATCGATTTCAACGCGGACGATTATGCCAGCCGGCGAGTAGCGCCCATGGCGGCCACCTTGGCGATCAATTCGTTCGGCTCCACCGGCTTGGCGATGTGCGCCAGAAAGCCGCTGGACAGCGCCTTGATGCGGTCCTCCGAGCGGGCAAACGCCGTCAGCGCGATGGCCGGCAGGTCGCCGCCACGCGCCGGTCCCAGCGCGCGGATCCGGTCCAGCAGGCCGTAGCCGTCGACCTCCGGCATGCCGAGATCGCTGACCATCAGGTCCGGCCGCTCGTGTTGCAGCAGCAGCAGGGCTTCGGTGGCGGTGGCGGCGGTCAGCACCTCGGCGTTGCAGTCGGACAGGATGCGCCGGATCAGTTCGCGCGCATCGTCCTCGTCGTCGACCACCAGCACTTGCAGGCCGCTTAAATCATGCGCCGCACCATGTCCGCTGGTGACCGGCGGCAGCGGCTCGTTGATCGCCTGGAGCGCCTCGTGGCGCGGCAGCCGCAGCGTGAAGCAGGCGCCGCGGCCTTCGCCTTCGCTGGCCACGCTGATGGTGCCGCCATGCTGCTCGACCAGATGCTTGACGATGGCCAGCCCCAGCCCCAGACCGCCATGCTCGCGGGTGGTGGTGGAATCGGCCTGGCGGAAGCGCTCGAACACATGGCAGAGGAAGTCGGCCGGAATGCCGATGCCACTGTCGCGTATCGTGAAGGCGATCTGGTCGCCCTCGCGTTCCACGCCCACAGTGACCACGCCGCCGCGCGGCGTGAACTTGAGCGCGTTGCTGAGCAGGTTCCACAGGATTTGTTGCAGCCGGTGCGGGTCGCCCACCACCATGCCGGGCGCGACGGCGAATTCCTTGTCGATGCGGATCTGCTTGGCCTCGGCGGCCGCGCGCACCGATTCGATGGCGGCGGCGGCAATCGCGGCCGGCCCCAGCGACTGCATCTCCAGCCTGACGCGGCCGGAGGTGATGCTGCTCATGTCCAGCAAGTCTTCGATCAGTTGGGCCTGGTTGCGGGCGTTGCGTTCGATGGTCAGCAGGCCGCGGTGCAGGTCGGCCTCGCCGCGGTTGCCCCGGCGCAGCACCTGGGCCCAGCCGAGGATGGCGGTGAGCGGCGTGCGCAGCTCGTGCGACAGCGTGGCCAGGAATTCATCTTTCAGCTGGCTGGTGCGTTCGGCCTCGGCGCGCGCCTGGCGCTCCGAGTCGAGCAGCAGCTTGCGCTCTTCGGCGGCGCGCTGCGAGGCTTCGTATAGCTGCGCGTTGTCAATCGCCACGGCGGCCTGGGCGGCAATGGCACCGATGATGCGCTCGGTGCGTTCGCTGAACATGCCCGGTTCCGGATGGCCGAACATCAGGCAGCCGATCACCGCGCCGCTGCGCAGCGCCACCGGCACCGCCAGGTAGCTGCGCACCAGCGGCTGGCCCGGCTGGCCCGGCGGGCCGTCCGGCGCCAGGTCGTCGCAGCGCACCGAGCCTTCGCCGATGCTGGAACTGAACAGGGCGGCGGCACGCTGTTCGGCGAAATGGGCGAAGGCGTCGGCGGCGCCGGTCGACAGCGTGTGCGGCGCCATGGTTTCGTTGGCGCCGTTGGTGGTGTGGTAGAAGAAGGCGCCAAAGCGGGCGCCGCTGATGCTGGTGGCGGCGTCGGTGACGTCCTGCAGCAAGGGATTGAGGTCGCGCTGCGAGGCCAGCGCGGCGCCGGTGCGGTTGAGCAGCTCGAGCACGGCGGTTTCGTCGCGCAACGCTTCCTGCGCGCGCTTGACCTGGTCGACATCGGTGCAGGTGCCGAACCACCGCAGCACGCTGCCGTCGGCGCGGTGGACCGGATTGGCCAGCATCAGGAACCAGCGGAACTCGCCGCTGGCGCTGCGGATCGGCACTTCCAGTTCAAACGGCGTGCCGCTGCGGCAGGATTGTTGCCAGTGGCCGATCATGGCGGCCAGGCAGTCTGGCGCATACACGCGCTGCCAGCCGTTGTCGGCCATCTGCTCCGGCGTGGTGCCGGTATAGTCGTACCAGCGCTGGTTGTACCAGACCACGGCGCCGTCCTGCTCGGCGATCCAGGCCAGTTGCGGCATGGAGTTGGCCAGTGCGCGCAATTCCAGCTGGCTACGGTGCAAGGCTTCCCTGGCGCGCAACAACTCTTCATGCGCGTCCGGCGCAAGAGGCAAGGGGCCGCTGGAGTCGTTCTGAACTATCATGCAGCCATTCTAGCCTCAACCCCCGCGCCGCCTCCGCACGGTTGGTGGCCCGTGCCGGCGGCTGCCAATCAGCCGGCGCGCAGGGTTGTGGCGATGTGTTCCAGCATGGTTTGCAGTTGTTCGATATCGTACGGCTTTTGCAAGGATTGGGCCGGAAATTCCAGGTGGCGGGTCAGCTCGTCGCCGTAGCCGGAAGCGAACAATATCGCCAGCTCAGGCCGCTGTTGCAAGGCCTGGCGCGCCAGGTCGACGCCGGACATGCCGGGCAGGCTGACGTCGGTGAACAACACGTCGAACTGCTGCTGGCCCAGCATCGGCAGCGCTTCCTCGCCGCTGGCCACCGCTTCCACTTCATGGCCGAGCGCGCGCAGCGTCTCGCACACCAGGTAGCGGGCGTCGTTATTGTCTTCCACCACCAGCAGGCGCAGCGGCGCCTGGTTGTCAGCGGCGGCGGCCGGGCGGGCCAGGGCCAGCGTGCACAGGATGCCGGCCACGCCGTCCACATCCTTCACCGGCGTGTAGTACAGATCCAGCGCCTGCTGCTCCATGCGGCCATCGCGCCACAGCGGCAGGGTGCAGCCGCGATAGCTCAGGCTGCGGCCTTCGCGGACCGGGGCCAGGGCGGCGCTGTTCCAGCTCCAGGCGGCCGGCTGCATGGACGGCACGTTGCCGCCGGGCGGGCGCAGGCTGGGCAGGCCGATCAGGGCGGCGTAAGCTTCGTTGTAAACCATGATTTGCTGCGGTCCCCACATCAGCAGCATGGCTTGCGGGGAGTTCAGCAGGATGTCGATGGTCAGGCGCAGGCTGGACGGCCAACTGGCGGCATCGCCAAGGGCGGTTTGGGACCAATCGGGCGTAGGCGGCGTGACGGCGGCAGGGTGATTCATTCGATGCGGCGCTCTCTGTTATCAGTCTTCTATCTGTCTTGTTAAAAGGCACAGCTGAGTGCATCCTACACGGTAAAAAAAAAGCCCGCTACAGGAGCGGGCTAAATCTATTTCCTTGGAGGAGAATAGAGGAGACAACTGCATAATGCTGCAACGCGCAAAAGAATGCAAATTCAAATTCGTAATGTGCGCAATCACTGGCATGAATGAAGCGAGGGAAACATGGCTGACGTAATCAAGCACCGCAAGGTGAAGATCGTGGTACTGGCGGCGGGCGAGGAGATCGGCGCGCATTGCCGCGAGGGCGATATCGCCATCCTGGCGGACAGCGCGGGCTGGTGGATCAAGTTTGTCGGCGCCGACGGCCATCTGGATTGCTATGGTGATCCGTATCCGTCTTACAACGAGGCGCTGTGGTCGGCCAAGGCAGCCGCCGAATTCGGCACTTGAAGTTGCCCCAAGCACAGAGTGCTGGACAAGCCCGGGGAGTGTCCCTATAATGCTGCTTCTTTCGAACGGCACGCTGTTTGAAAGGCTTGCAGTAAAGCAGTTTGCAAAGCGGTTGATTCGGTGTTTCGTGCGCTGAACCGATTAAATGATAGAAAATATCAAACTTTGCAAAACGAAATTGATGCTTTATAATGCCTGCACAGTGCGGCTGTAGCTCAGCTGGATAGAGTACTTGGCTACGAACCAAGGGGTCGTGGGTTCGATTCCTGCCAGCCGCACCAATCGTTTTACCGGGAGAATTGGAAGATTCTTCTGTTTTCAAACAAGAAAGTGCTGTTATAATCTTGTTTTGCGCGGCTGTAGCTCAGCTGGATAGAGTACTTGGCTACGAACCAAGGGGTCGTGGGTTCGATTCCTGCCAGCCGCACCAAAATTTAGTAAGTAGTCGGATATCGTAGTCCGGCTATGCTGTAATGTTTCGCGGCTGTAGCTCAGCTGGATAGAGTACTTGGCTACGAACCAAGGGGTCGTGGGTTCGATTCCTGCCAGCCGCACCAAAATTCGTGAGTAGAAGGGCCTGAAGAGAAATCTTCAGGCCCTTTTGCTTTACCCCGTCTTTTTTGCTCAACGTCGCCGAACTTGGCTTTTGCCGCGAAATGCCTGATGATCTATTGATCATAATAAAAGGGGAGCGCGGATGGCCATCATCACCACTATTGAAGACTTGCGCGTGCTGGCACAGAAGCGCGTGCCGCGCATGTTTTACGATTACGCTGATGCCGGTTCGTGGACCGAATCGACCTACCGCGCCAATAACGAAGACTTCGGCAAGATCAAATTCCGCCAGCGGGTGGCGGTCAACCTGGAGAACCGCACGCTGGCCAGCACCATGATCGGCCAGCCGGTGGCGATGCCGGTCGCGCTGGCGCCGACCGGTCTGACCGGCATGCAGCACGCCGACGGCGAAATCCTCGCGGCCCGGGCAGCGGAAAAATTCGGCGTGCCGTTCACCTTGTCCACCATGAGCATCTGCTCGATTGAAGACATCGCCGCCAACACCAGCAAGCCGTTCTGGTTCCAGCTGTATGTGATGAAGGACCGCGATTTCATCAATAACCTGATCGACCGCGCCAAGGCCGCCAACTGCTCGGCGCTGGTGCTGACCCTGGACTTGCAGGTGCTGGGCCAGCGCCACAAGGATTTGCGCAACGGCCTGTCGGCCCCGCCCAAGCTGACCGTCGCCAACCTGATCAACCTGGCCACCAAGCCGCGCTGGTGCCTGGGCATGCTGGGCACCCGGCGCCGCACGTTCGGCAATATCGTCGGCCACGCCAAGTCGGTGTCGGATATGTCGTCGCTGTCGTCATGGACTTCGCAACAGTTCGACCTTAGCCTGTCGTGGAAAGATGTGGAATGGATCAAGCAGCGCTGGGGCGGCAAGCTGATCATCAAAGGCATCATGGATGAGGAGGATGCGCGGCTGTGCGTGGAAAACGGCGCCGATGCGCTGATTGTTTCCAACCACGGCGGCCGCCAGCTGGACGGTGCCGAGTCGTCGATCGGCGCGCTGCCGCGCATTGCGGCGGCGGTCGGCAAGCAGATCGAGGTGCATATGGATGGCGGCATCCGCTCCGGCCAGGATGTCATCAAGGCGCTGGCGCTGGGAGCGAAAGGCGTCTACATCGGCCGGCCCTTCCTGTACGGACTTGGGGCGATGGGCGAGCAGGGCGTGAGCAAGTGCCTGGACATCATCCGCAACGAACTGGACCTGACCATGGCCTTCTGCGGCCTGCGCGATGTGTGGCAGGTTGACCAAAACATTTTGTTGCCGGGGAGTTTTTGATGCTGGATCAGCCGACAGGACAGACGTACGAAGCGGCCAGCGCGCTGCCGCCCAGCCAGCGCATCCATCTGGTGCTGCTGGGCGTCGAGGATGTAACGCGCTCGGCCAAATTTTACGAGGCGCTGGGCTGGACCCGTTCGCCGACCGGCAACGATGGCTTCGTCAAATTCAATATGGGCGGCTATGCGATCTGCCTGATCAACCGCGCCGATTTCGCGCGCGATGCGCTGGCCTCCAATACGGACAAGCCTGGCTTCTCCGGCGTGGCGCTGATCCATCTGGCACGCAGCGTGGAGGACGTGCCGCGCATCCTGGCCCAGGCGGTGGCGGCGGGCGGCGTAATCGTCAAGCCGGCCACCCGCACGGACTGGGGCGTGGCGGGCTATTTCAAGGACCCGGACGGGCATCTGTTTGAAGTCGATTATGAAACCGTGTGGGCCTTCGACGCGCAGCACCATTTGCGCGTGGATGAGGTCAATATCGTGTAAGCTGCTGGCCTCATCAACAAGAAAGCCACCATGAAACATCTGATCTCTTCTTGCGCAATCGGCCTGACGCTGGCCCTGACCTTGTCCGCCTGCGATCGCAACAAAACGCCGGAGACCGCGCCGGCGTCGGCGCCGGCCGCCACTGCCGCTGACGCTGCTCCTGCTGCCGCGGTCACCGCGCTGCAAAAAAATGACACCGTTGTCGGCACCGGCACGGAAGCCAAGGCTGGCGTCACCGCCATCGTCAACTACACCGGCTGGCTGTTTGTGCCGGGTGCGCCCGACCAGCATGGCGCCAAGTTCGATTCGTCGATTGGCCGTGAGCCGTTCAGCTTCAGTCTCGGCGCCGGCCAGGTTATCCCGGGCTGGGATGAAGGCGTGCAGGGCATGAAGGTGGGCGGCAAACGCACCCTGATCGTGCCGGCCGCCATGGGTTACGGCGCAAACGGCGCCGGCCCGATTCCGCCGAACGCCACGCTGATCTTCGACGTCGAACTGCTGGACGTCAAGTAATTCACCCCACCACGTTGCGTGGCGCGCCCGCGTGCCACGCGTCGATGTTGTCGATCAACTGATCGACCAGCGTCTGCATCGCCTGGGTGCTGGCCCAGGCCGAGTGCGGCGTCAGGATGAAGTTGGGCAGGCGCAGGTTGAGCAGTACATTGTCGGTCGGTGGCGGCTCCGTCACCAGCACGTCGAAACCGGCGCCGCCGATCAGGCCGCTGCGCAGCGCATCGGCCAGCGCCACTTCATCCACCAGGCCGCCGCGCGCGGTGTTGATCAGCAGCGCGCTGCGCTTCATGCGGATCAGTTCCTTGGCGCTCAGCATATTGCGGGTCTGGTCGGTCAGCGGCAGGTGCAGGCTGATCACGTCCGACGTTTCCAGCACCTCGTCAAAGCTCGCTTCGCGCACGCCGTCCGCAGCCGCATCGGGCAGCGGCGAGCGGTTATGCACGATCACTTCCATGCCGAACGCGCGCGCGATCTGCGCCGTGGCCTTGCCCAGCGCGCCGTAGCCGAACAGGCCCAGCCGGCTGCCGGCCAGGTCCGAAATCGGATGGCCGAACAGGCAGAAGCGTTCCGACTTCTGCCACAGTCCCGCCGCGATATCTTCCCGATACGCCACCAGCTGCCGGCGCAAGGCCAGGATCAGCGCAAACGTGTGCTCGGGCAGCGTGTGCACCGCGTAGTTGCGGATATTGGTGACGACGATGCCGTGCTCCTTGGCCGCCGCCAGGTCGACGATATTGGTGCCGGTAGCCGCCACCGCGATCAGCTCCACGTCCGGCAGCTGCGCCAGCGCGTCGGCGCCAAGCGCCACTTTGTTGGTGATGACGATGGTGGCGCGGGCGTCGCGCAGGCGTTGCACCGTCTCGCCGGCCGGCGTGGATGGATATTCGGTCCACTCGTGCGCAAACGACGGCTTGCGGACGTTGGCGATGACGCTGTCGCGGTCCAGGAAGACAATGCGGTGGGTTTCAGTCATAGAGCTACCTCCAGCGGTGTGGCACGCGCGGGCATCTTCGGCAGGCGCATGCCGGGGTGATTGGAAAACAGTTCGGCGACCCATTCGACGAACACGCGCACCTTGGCCGACAGGTGGCGGTTCTGCGGATAGACCACGTGGATCGGCAGCGGATCGCTGATCCAGTCCTCGAGCAGCAGTTCAAAGCGGCCGTCCTTGAGCATCGGCTCCATCATGAAGTTGGCCATCTGCACGATGCCCAGCCCGGCGATACCGGCCGCAATGTAGGCATTGCTGTCGTTGAGCGCGATGTGGCCGGGCAGGGCGACCTGCACCCGCTCGCCGTCGCGGGTAAAGTCCCAGTCGAAGATTTTACCGGTGCGCGCGGAAAAATAGTTGACGCAGCGGTGGCGCATCAGTTCGTTCGGGTGCGCCGGCCGGCCGTAACGTTCCAGATAGGCCGGCGAGGCGCAGGTGACGAAGTGCAGAATGCCGACCCGGCGCGCGATCAGGCTGGAATCGCCCAGCGCGCCGCCGCGCACCGCGCAGTCGACGCCTTCCTCGATCAGGTCCACAGGGCGGTCGCTGCAGCCCAGTTCCAGTTGGATGTCCGGATACTGTTCAAAAAACTGCGGCAGCGCCGGCACGATGACGTCGCTGGCCAGGCCGGTGGGGGCGTCGACGCGCAGCCGTCCGGACGGGCTGAGCCGGGTACGCGACAGCGACTCCTCGGCCTCGCGCACGTCGGACAGGATGCGCAGGCAGCGCTCGTAATAGGCCGCGCCGTCGGCCGTGACGCTGACGTGGCGCGTGGTCCGGTGCAGTAGTTTGACCGCCAGCGCGCCTTCCAGCGCCTGGATCAGGGTGGAGACGGTCGCCTTGGGCAGCTGCATGGCGTCCGCCGCGCGCGTAAAGCCGCCGGCGTCCACCACCTGCACAAATACTTCCATCGCTTGAAGTTTATTCATCTTTGATCCTATTGTTCGGAATCCTGAACAATCAATTCGACTTTGCCATCTTTATCGGATTGTAGATCAAGTTTAAGATTGCTGTACTGCACAAAGTAAAAGACGAAGAAAGGAGGACTCATCATGAAATATCGGGATGCAATTTTTGCAATGCTTACACTGGCACTGACGTCGGTGGCACTGGCAGGCGTGGTTTATACGGATGCTTATTCCCATAGCGCCAGGGCAGAGGTGCGCGGCGTTCGCGCGCTGACGCTGGTGGCTAGCGGCGAAAAGCCCTGCGATCCTGCTAACATGCTGTCCTCCAACGAATCAGGAACGGTGCAGCAATGAACAATCCAATCGAGGCCCTGCCGGTATTATCGGACCAACTCAAAATCCGCAGCCTGGAAGTCAAGGGCGCGGAAGGTCCACTGGCCGCGCGCCTCTATACCAGCGGCGATGCCGGCGCCAAGCGCGACATGCTGCTGGTCTTCTTCCACGCCGGCGGCTTTGTCGGTGGTGACCTGGAAGATGCGGATATGTTCCTGCGCCATTTGGCAGACGACAGCCAGCACGTTGCCGTGCTAGCCTCGGCTTACACGCTGGCGACCGCGAAGCCATTCCCGGCCGCCGTGGAAGATGCACACGCCGTCCTGGTCTGGGCCAAGAAGAACAAGGCCAAGCTGGGCTGGACCGGCAAGCAATTGCTGGTGGCCGGGATTGAAGCGGGCGCCAACCTGGCAGCTGTCTGCGCGCTGATGTCACGCGATCGCGGCGGCCCGGCCTTGGCCGGCCAGGTGCTGGTGATGCCGATGCTGGACCCGGGACTGACCACCTGCTCGATGCGCGAGATCCAGGCCGAGCCGGAGTTGCTGGATGTGGCCGACGCCTGCGCCAAGGCCTACCGTGGCTACCTGCCGAACGCTGCCGACCGCACCCATCCCTATGCCTCGCCGCTGCAATCGAGCCGCCTGAAGAACCTGCCGCCTGCGCTGATTCTGTCGACCGAAGACGATCCGCTGCGCGACGAGGCGGAACAGTACGGCGCCAAGTTGATTGGCTGCGGCGTCAAAACCACTGTCCGGCGCATGCAGCCGGCGCCCCTGAAGGATGCGGGGGCACGTAATGAATGTGCCTGTCGTTGTTCGGCACTGGGAGAAATCGCCAGTTTCATCGCTGGCCTGGAACGGTCCGAGACGCCGTCAGCCGCATAGGATTCCCCACTTCTTAAAGTAGTACCGAGTTACGTCCCCACTGGCTTGCCAGCGGGGCGCTAGTACCGTGTTTTCTCGATTTTTGCTGAGACCGCCCGGTGCCGCCCTTTCCATTAATTATTTTCATACAAAAAGGAATTAACATGAAAACCGTTAACTCAATGACTGCTCTCGCCCGACCGCTGGTCGCCGCGCTGGCATTGGCGGGCCTGGCCGCATTCTCACTTTCCGGTTGCGGCGAAGCAAACAGCAAAGCCGACGCACCACCGGCCGCTGCCGGCGGTCCGCCGGTATCGGCGGCACTGGTTGTCGAGAAAACCATCACCGAGACGCAGGAGTTCTCCGGCCGTCTGGAAGCCATTGACCAGGTGCAGATTCGTCCGCGCGTGGGCGGCTTCATCACGGCCATCAACTTCAAGCCGGGTTCGCAGGTGAAAAAAGGCGAAGTGTTGTTCGTCATCGATCCGCGTCCATTCCAGGCCGAAGCCAACCGTGCCGAAGCGGCCGCCAGCTCGGCGCGCGCCAAGACCGAACTGGCCAAGGTGGAACTGGTCCGCGCTGAAAAGCTGCTGGCCGACAAAGCCATCGCCCAGCGCGAATACGATACCTCGGCGTCGAGCTTCAAGCAGCTGGAAGCGGACGCCCGCGCCGCCCAGGCCCAGTACGAAACCGCCAAGCTCAACCTGAGCTACACGCAGGTGACGTCGCCGATCAACGGCCGCGTGTCGAAAGCGGAAATCACGCTGGGCAACCTGGTCGATCCGTCGGCCGTGCTGACTTCGGTGGTGTCGCTGGACCAGATCTACGCCTCATTCGACGGCGACGAAGACACCTACCTGCGCGTCGGCGCCGCCGCTCACCAGGGCAAACCGGCCAGCGTGAAAATCGGCCTGGCCAACGAAACCGGCTTCCCGCACGAAGGCAAGCTGGAATTCGTCGACAACCAGCTCGACCCGCGCAGCGGCTCGGTGCGCATGCGCGCCATCCTGGTCAATGCCGATGGCCTGCTGGTGCCTGGCCTGTTCGCCCGCGTGCAACTGGCCGGCAGCACCGGCGCCAAGCCGACGCTGCTGATCAACGACCGCGCCATCAACACCGACCAGAACCGCAAGTTCGTCTACGTCGTCGGCAAGGACAACAAGGCCGAGTACCGTCCGGTGCAACTGGGTCAGCAAGTCGATGGTCTGCGCATCGTGCGTGACGGTCTGAAAGCCGGCGAGAAAATCGTCGTCAACGGCCTGCAGCGCGTGAAGCCGGGCGCCCCGGTCACGCCGACCACCGTGGCGATGGACGCCGATCCGCTGGCCGCTGAAATGAATGCCAAAAAAGACCAGAAAGTAGCCGCTGCTGATGGTAAAAAAACGGGCACTTCCAAGGAATAATTAAAAATGAATATCTCTCGATTCTTTGTCGACAAGCCGATTTTTGCGGCGGTCCTGTCGATCATCATCTTCGTCGCCGGCTTGATCGCTATCTTCAAGCTGCCGATCTCGGAGTACCCGGACGTGGTGCCGCCATCGATCGTGGTGCGCGCGCAGTATCCGGGCGCCAATCCGAAGATCATCGCCGAAACCGTGGCTGCGCCGCTTGAGGAACAGATCAACGGCGTCGAGAACATGCTGTACATGTCCTCGCAAAACACCTCGGACGGCGCGCTGGCGCTGACCGTCACCTTCAAGATCGGCACCAACGTCGAGCAAGCTGAAACCCAGGTGCAGAACCGCGTCCAACGCGCGTTGCCACGCCTGCCGGAAGAAGTGCGCCAGATCGGTGTGACGACCGTGAAGTCGTCGCCTAACCTGACGATGGTGGTCCACCTGAATTCGCCGAACGGCCGTTACGACGACCTGTATCTGCGTAACTACGCGGTGTTGAACGTCAAGGATCAACTGGCGCGCCTGCCCGGTATGGGCGAGGTGCAGCTGTTCGGTTCCGGCGACTACGCCATGCGCGTCTGGCTCGATCCACAGAAAGTGGCCCAGCGAGGCCTGACCGCCGGCGACGTCGTAGACGCCGTCCGCGAGCAGAACGTGCAGGTCGCCGCCGGTGTGATCGGCCAGGGTCCGGCCGAAGGCGCGGACTTCCAGCTGACCGTGAATACCCAGGGCCGTCTGCAGACGCCTGAGGAATTCGGCAACATCATCCTGAAGACCAACGCCGATGGCGCGGTCACGCTGCTCAAGGATGTGGCCCGTCTGGAAATGGGCGGTAACTCGTACGCCCTGCGTTCGCTGCTGAACAACAAGTCCGCAGTGGCGATTCCGATTTTCGAAGCGCCTAACGCCAACGCGCTGCAACTGTCGGCCGACGTGCGCGCCACCATGGCCCGCCTGTCGAAAGATTTCCCGGAAGGCGTCGAATACAGCGTTGTATACGACCCGACCCAATTCGTGCGCGAGTCGATCGACGCCGTGATCCACACCCTGGTCGAAGCGATCATTCTGGTGGCGCTGGTGGTGATCATCTTCCTGCAAACCTGGCGCGCGTCGCTGATTCCTCTGCTGGCCGTGCCGGTCTCGGTGGTGGGGACCTTTGCCGTGATGCTGGGCTTCGGCTTCTCGATCAACACCTTGTCGCTGTTTGGCCTGGTGCTGGCGATCGGTATCGTGGTCGATGACGCCATCGTGGTGGTGGAAAACGTCGAACGCAACATCGAAAACGGCCTGTCGCCGCATGACGCGACCATCCAGGCGATGAAAGAGGTGAGTGGTCCGATCATCGCGATTGCGCTGGTGCTGTGCGCGGTGTTCGTGCCGATTGCCTTCGTCTCCGGTCTGTCCGGCCAGTTCTACAAGCAGTTCGCCCTGACCATCGCGATTTCGACCGTGATCTCGGCATTCAGCTCGCTGACGCTGGCGCCGGCGCTGTCGGCCGTGCTGCTGAAACCACACGACGCACCGAAAGATGCGCTGACCCGCGGCATGGACAAAGTCTTCGGTGGCTTCTTCCGCTGGTTCAACCGCTTCTTCAACCGTGCTTCGCATGGCTATGAGGGCGGCGTGAAAGGCGCGCTGAAACGCAAGGGCGGTTCGCTGATCGTCTACGCGGTGCTGGCTGTCGCTGCTGGCTTCATGTTCAAGATCGTGCCGCCGGGCTTCGTGCCGCCGCAGGACAAGGGCTACCTGATCGGTTTCGCCCAGCTGCCTGACGCCGCATCGCTGGACCGTACCGACGCCGTGATCCGCAAGATGTCGGAAATCGCCAAGGACATTCCGGGCGTCGATAACTCGATCTCGTTCCCTGGCCTGTCGATCAACGGTTTCACCAATGCGCCTAACGCCGGTATCGTGTTCCTCGGCCTGAAGCCGTTCCACGAGCGCACCAAGCCGAATGAAACGGCGGAGGCAATCGCCGGTGAAATGAACAAGCGCATGGGCGCAATCGAAGGCGCCTTCGTGCTGGTGCTGTCGCCGCCACCGGTCAGCGGTCTGGGTACCACCGGCGGCTTCAAGCTGATGATCGAAGACCGTGACAACCTGGGTTACGACGAGTTGTACAAAGCCGTGCAAGCGGTGCAGATGAAGGCCTGGCAGAATCCGAAACTGGCCGGCGTGTTCTCCAGCTACCAGATCAACGTGCCGCAGCTGTTCGCCGACATCGACCGCGCCAAGGCCAAGCAACTGGGCGTGCCGCTGAATACGATCTACCAGACCTTGCAGATCAATCTGGGCTCGCTGTACGTGAACGACTTCAATCAGTTCGGCCGCACCTATCAGGTCCGCGTCCAGGCCGACAAGCAGTTCCGTTCGCACGCCGAAGACATCGCGCAACTGAAGGTCCGCAACAACAAGGGCGAGATGATTCCGCTGTCGTCGCTGATGCGCGTCAAGGATAGCTATGGCCCGGATCGCGTACAGCGCTACAACGCATACGTGGCGGCTGAAATCAACGGCGGCGCCGCACCTGGCGTATCGACCGGTGAAGCGCAGGCTGAAATGACCAAGATCGTCAACGAAGTGCTGCCGAAGGGTATTGGCTACGAGTGGACCGAGCTGGTTTACCAGGACATCCTGTCGGGTAACACCATGATGTATGTGTTCCCGCTGTGCGTACTGCTGGTGTTCCTGGTGCTGGCGGCGCAATACGAAAGCTGGACCCTGCCGCTGGCGGTGATCCTGATCGTGCCGATGTCGATCTTCTGCGCACTGGTGGGCGTGAAACTGACCCACGGCGACAACAACGTCTTTACCCAGATCGCGCTGTTCGTGCTGGTTGGCCTGGCGTCGAAGAATGCGATTCTGATCGTGGAGTTTGCACGGGAGCTGGAGCACCATGGCCGCACCGTCGTTGAAGCTGCGCTGGAAGCTTGCCGTCTGCGTCTGCGTCCGATTCTGATGACGTCGATCGCATTCATCATGGGCGTACTGCCGCTGGTGTTCTCGCACGGCGCCGGTTCCGAGATGCGTCATGCAATGGGTGTGGCGGTGTTTGCCGGCATGCTGGGCGTGACCTTCTTCGGCCTGTTCCTGACGCCGGTGTTCTACGTCCTGCTGCGCAAGCTGGCGATCAAGATGGAGAAGAAAAAACCTGCCGTGGATGGCGATGCCGCTGCGGTAAAACTGGAAGGGAGCCACTAATATGGTCAACTCGATGAACAAGCTGCAGATGATCGCCAAGGGCGTAGCGCCCATCCTGGCGGCCTTGCTGATGACCGCCTGCGCAGCGCCGGAGTTCAAGCAACCTGCGATGGACGTGCCAACCGCGTTCAAGGAATCGCAACAACCGGCGGCTACTCAAACCGCCGCCGACGGCAGCACCTGGAAAGCGGCGCAAGCCGCCGAAGCCCAGCCGCGCGGCGAGTGGTGGCTGGCTTTCAATGATCCGGCCCTCAATGAGCTGATCAACGAAGCCACCCGCGCCAATGCCAACCTGGCGGTGGCGGCGGCCCGCGTCAAGCAGGCGCGCGCGATTGCCGGTATCGCTGAAGCGGACCGCATTCCGCAAGTCGGCGTCGGTGTCGGCGCCCAGCGCCTGCGCCAATCGGATGTGGAACTGGGCCTGCCCGCCGGTACGCCGGTGGCGCCGGCCAAGGTGTTCAGCGCCAACCTGACGGCCAGCTACGAGGTCGATCTGTTTGGCCGCGTATCGTCCAACGTCGCTGCGGCGCGTGGCGACGCGGCGCAGGTTGAAGCGACCTACCGCTCGGTGCTGCTGTCGGTGCAGGCGGATGTGGCGCAGACGTATTTCCGTCTGCGCGCCACCGACGCCGAACTGGACACGCTGGCCCGCACGGTGCAGACCCGCGAAGAAAACGTCAAAGTCAACCAGCGTCGTTTCGACCTGGGCGACATCGGCGAATTCGATCTGGCGCGCGCCAAAACGGAACTGGCGACCTCGCGTGCCGAAGCGATTGGCCTGCAGCGTCAACGCGTGACCACCGAGCATGCGCTGGCGGTCCTGCTGGGCAAACCGGCAGCCAGCTACACGGCCGGCAACAGCCCGCTGCTGGATGGCACGCTGCTGCCGCTGATTCCAGCCGGCCTGCCATCGACGCTGCTGGAGCGCCGTCCGGACATCGCCGCCGCCCAGCGCGCGATGGAAGCGGCCAACGCCCGCATCGGCGTGGCGCGTTCGGCGATGTTCCCGTCGCTGATGCTGAACGCGAATGCGGGCGGCGTCTCGGGTAACACCGTAGCCGACGTGTTCAAATGGAGCAGCCGTTCGTGGCTGCTGGGCGCGGCGCTGTCGATGCCGCTGATCGATGGTGGCCGCAACAAGGCCAATATCACGCGCAGCGAAGCGGCGCTGGAAGAATCGGTCGGCACGTATCGTCAAAGTGTGCTGACGGCGTTCGCGGAAGTGGAAGACAATCTGGCGGGCCTGCGGATCCTGGCTGGCCAGACGGTGCAGATTGAAGATGCAGTAGTATCGGCGCGCCGTTCGGCCGATCTGGCGCAGAAGCTGTATTCGGCAGGCCGCTCCAGCTATCTGGATCTGCTGGACGCGCAGCGCAATCTGGCGACGGTGGAGCGCACTGCGGTGCAATTGCGCGGCAATCGCGCCGTGACCACGGTGGCGTTGATTCGCGCCCTGGGTGGTGGCTGGGACGGCGCTGGCGCCGCACCGACAGTCGCGCAGAACTAAGCGCAGCAGCAATGCAAAAAAGCGGACTTCGGTCCGCTTTTTTTTTCGCCCGTCACTCCCGCACAAGCGGGAGTCCATGCTGAGCGAGCGTTCTATGGTCCCCCGCGTTCGCGGGGGCGACGGCTCATTTCGTGACGACTGGCGCAGGCGCAGCTGCGGCTTCAGTTTTTTCGGTTTTGGCGTGCGCTTTGGATTTGGTTTTCACGGCCTTGGCGTGGGCATCGGCCTTGTCGGACTTTTCTTCCGCCTTGGCGACAGCGACGTCTTTCTTGGCATCGGCTTCTACCTTGGCGGTCTTGGCTTCTGCCTTGACCTCAGCCTTGGTTTCTTTAGCTTCTGCCTTGGCGGCGGTCTTGGCTTCCTTGGCTTCTGCCTTGGCGGCAGCAGGGGTAGGGGCAGGAGTCTGCGCAAAAGCAGCGGTTGCGAACAGGCCGGCGATCAGGGTAGCGATAATTTTGGTCATGATTCAATCCTCTATCAGGTTTTTCTGGGCCCGGGACAATTCCCGCGTCTCTGAGCAAAAAACGCGGCCCGGATTGCTAGCGTTGACGGTCTTTACAATCGCTTACAAGTTAGCCAGCGCACGGTTTTATGCCGGCGAGGGGCATAGGCTGGCGACATGAAAGACTCGCTTAAAACCTACAAGGCCAAACGTAACTTCGCCATCACCCCCGAACCTGCCGAAGGCGGCGACGAGGGCAGGGAGGCGCTGACGTTTGTCATCCAGAAGCACTGGGCTTCGCGTCTGCATTACGATTTCCGCCTGGAGCTGGATGGCGTGATGATGAGCTGGGCCGTTCCCAAAGGCCCCAGCTACGACATGCACGACAAGCGCATGGCGGTGCACGTCGAGGACCATCCAATTTCCTATAACGACTTTGAAGGCACCATCCCGCCCAAACAGTACGGCGCGGGCAAAGTGATTATCTGGGACAAGGGCACCTGGCATCCGCTGGACGATCCGCGCAAGGCGCTCAAGGCGGGTAACTTGAAATTTGAAATCCACGGCCACAAGATGCATGGCCGCTGGGTGCTGGTGCGCATGAAGGGCAAGGGGGAAAAGCAGGAGCCCTGGCTGCTGATCAAGGAGAACGACGAATACGCGCGTCCGGCGGCGGAATTCAGCGTAGTGGACGAGATGCCCGACAGCGTCAAGGCGTTGCCGATGCCAGGCGACGCCGGGCGGCCCGTCGCCGCATCGGCACGCATGGCGGAGAGTGCCGCCGACGGCGCGCAAGCCGCAGCGGAGGCGCCCAAGGCCACGCTGCCTGAAAAGCTGTCGCCGCAACTGGCCACGCTGGTGGACGCCCCGCCGTCAGCGGTGGAGGAGTGGCTATTTGAAATCAAGTTTGACGGCTACCGCATCCTGGCCCGCATCGACGGCAAGGACATCCGCCTGATCACCCGCAACGGCAACGACTGGACCCACAAACTGAAACCGCTGCACGCGGCGCTGATTAAAATGAAGCTGCCATCCGGCTGGTATGACGGCGAAATCGTCGTCCACGACGACAACGGCCGTCCCGACTTCGGCCTGCTGCAAAACGCCTTCGACGAAGACAATCCCGGCGACATGGTTTACTTCATCTTTGACCTGCCGTTCCACAACGGCCGCGATCTGCGCGACCTGCCGCTGGAACAGCGCCGCGCCATGCTGGACAAAGTCCTCGCCAGGCGCCAGACCGACACCGTGCGCTTCAGCGCAGCACTGGACGCCACGCCGCAGGATATGATCGCCGCCGCCTGCCAGATGGGGCTTGAAGGCATCATCGGCAAACGCCGCGACTCGCGCTACACCGCGCGCCGCAGCGGCACCTGGATCAAACTGAAATGCGGCCAGCGTCAGGAATTCGTCATCGGCGGCTACACCGATCCGCAGGGTACGCGCAGCGGTTTCGGCTCACTGCTGCTCGGCACTTATGACAAGGACGGCAAGCTGCAATACGCCGGCAACGTCGGCAGCGGCTTCAATGCCGCTTCGCTGGCCGATCTGAAGGCCAAGATGGACAAGCAGGCTGCCGACAAAAGCCCGTTCGCTCCAAGCCGTGACATCGATAAAAAAGCGCACTGGCTCAAACCCGTGCTGGTGGCCGAAGTGGCCTTTGGCGAATGGACGCATTCCGGCTCGATTCGTCACTCCGTCTTCAAAGGTCTGCGCAAGGATAAAAAAGCCAACGCCATCGTGCGCGAACAAGCGGCGCACATCAAGGAGGAACCCGCGATGCAAACCGCCGTTGAGGGCACGCTGCCCAAGTCACTCAAAGTCACCAATCCCGACCGCGTCATCGACAAGCAAAGCGGCGCCACCAAGATTACGCTGGTGCGCTACTACGCGCTGGTGGCGCCGTTGATGCTGCCCCACTTGAAAGGCCGTCCGGTATCGCTGGTGCGCGCGCCGGAAGGCGTGGGCGGCGAACTGTTCTTCCAGAAGCACGCCGAAGTGTCGCGCATGCCGGGCGTGAAGCAGTTCAAGCAATCGCTGGATCCGGACCATCCGCCAATGCTGGAAGTACCGACGGAAGAGGGCCTGCTCTCGGCCGCACAGATGAACGTGGTGGAGCTGCACACGCAAAACGCCAACGGCAGCAGCTACGAAAAGCCCAACCGCATGATCTTCGACCTCGATCCGGGCAAGGGCGTCACGTGGGATCAGGTGAAGGAAGCGGCGCAACTGATGCGCGCTTTCCTCACCGAGCTTGGCCTGCCGGCCTTCCTCAAGACCAGCGGCGGCAAAGGCCTGCACGTCGTGGTGCCAGTCAAGCCTGGCTATGGCTGGGATGATGTGAAGTCCTTCTCGCAAGCCATCGTCGCGCACATGGCGGAGACCATCCCGGAACGCTTCGTCCTGAAAAGCGGCCCGCGCAACCGCGTCGGCAAAATCTTCATCGACTACCTGCGCAACGGACGCGGCGCCACCACGGTATGCGCATGGTCGGCCCGCACGCGGCCCGGCTTGGGCATCTCGGTGCCGATCACCTGGGAAGAATTGGATGGCCTGCAAAGCGCGGACCACTGGACCGTGAACAATGTGCACACACGGCTCGACGTCGGCAACACGCCATGGGACGACTACGCCAAGTCCGCCAAGGGACTGGCTCCCGCCATGAAACTGATGAAGTTCAAACCGGGTCAAGGCTGATCGGCGTTTCTTCCGCATCACCCATGCGCAAGCCCCACCAGCACTAAAACGTGAGATTTTGCGTGTTTTCCGCTGGGCAAAAATGTTATTCTCGCAGCTATTAGCCGATTTCGGCTGCGCAATGGATAACCTCAGGACTCAAATGTTCTGCCCCGTTGCAACAGTCAAAATGACGCTGTGGCGCTGCATTGCTATCAATGCCGGACGCAATGAATTGTGCCGCCTGGCAGGACCGGGTAAAGCGCCGTCGACCTAGAGGGCAGCTGCAATCAAACATGGAGAATATGATGGTAGTAAAATTTTTTAGTCATAGGTCTTTTGCTGACCGGCTGTGCTAGCCAGTCTCCGTCTCAGCAGGCTGCAAACAGTCCACAACAAGTGATCTCAATGGCAGCGGAATCCGCACCTCAATCGGTATCCACAACTGTGGAGCTGCAAGTACTGGCTGTTGGAAACCAGCGCGGCATTACTTACCTTAATTCGGAGTCGGACTATCGTGACCAAAGGAATGTCTCGATTGCGATCTCTCCAGAGTCAAAGATAAAGGTCGAAGCTGTATTTGGTGGCGAGCTTTCAAAGGCTGCCATTGGTAAACATATCTTGGTAAAAGGGACCGCCAAACGGGTGACAATCTGGTTTTTTGACAACAATGGCCAGCGTAGTGACAAGTATTATTATCAAACACAAATTTTAGTATCGAATCCGGATCAGATCCAGATTATCTAAGGCGATTGCTTGATATGCCTGCTGGGTTATCTAGCTTGAACGCCGCCGTTCTGCAAAAAACAACGCTCGGCCAACACCGGTTAACGGTCAGAAGCAGTCGCTTGGCTTACGTGACAAACGGTGTATTTTGGCAGCTTCCAGTTCTGCTAGGATGCGGCATCGCCAGACCAATCAAGCGCGAAGGATGTTCAAATGCCAAACTCGAAAACGCATGAGTATCGAGGTCATCATGTTACCGTTGGCGTGGATCAAAAATTTCCATTGGACAAATTTTCTGGAAATTATCTGGTAATGAGTTTGGGCGGCAGCGTGGTCTGTCGGGGGAAAACCGCTATTGTGGATAGCGAGAACGTGGCAGCACATCTAGCTTTCAGTTTGGCACTCGAAGCTATCGATATCGAACTCAGGAAGCCGGAATATTGAACCCTGATACGTAAATAGTGCCTGCCGATTTCGGCCACAAACGTCCTGTCGAGTCGCGTGCGCCAACAAAATTCCCAAAAAATTTGCGTGAAAAGTGAAAATGAGTTTCTTTAAGGGAAATGCAATGTACACCGTGCCATGGTTTTTTTGTCGAGCTTGGAATTCTGGATGGCGGCCCATCACGGCGGCGATAGGAAGTACATTGCCGCAGTTGGATTCGGTGGTTTAGCGGTGCTGTTCTATTTTGGTCAGAAGCGCCGTTATGAGGCGTCCCGGGCTAGCAAAAAAATGAAACTTAATTTGGGCAGCTGACGGCCGGAACCGGACCTTGCGATCACGTCTAGTTTGACCTATGAGCTTATGACGTACATCTTTTTGATAACCTATGGCAGTTTATTTTAATCTTGGCCACGGCATCAAGTCGCGAGCACGCTCGGCAAATTACCCCTGGCCATATGATATTGATATTTGCTTTGATGCAGTTCGATATCCCATAGCTTTTAGCGAGGGCGTGGGGCTCGGCTCGGCAGGTTGCGCCGTAGCCGCGACTGAAGCTTTGGAGCAAAAGTGGCGCGACCACTTTGAAATCACGAAATTATCGTGGCTTATTCCGTACATTGAGAATCTAGCACAAGGGATTCCGCTACCTCGAGACGAAATTATAGGCCGCTTCATAGAATTGAACGGCAGGGAACCCGGCATTTATGAATCGAAATTCTCCTGAGGGCCACTAATGGACGTTCCATTCAAGCTTACGAAAGTCATTCAACATGATTACAAAAAATTTCGACAAGAACGGGGTAACAGTGCAGCTTTCTTTTAGCGAGATTTTGATAATTAACAATGCGTTAAACGAGATTTGTAATGCATTTGGCCTCAGTGATTTTGAAACGCGTATAGGTGCGACAGTCGAAAAGACTTCGGCTTTGTTAAAGAGTGCGGGACAGCTGCTGGAAAGTTCCGACAATGGAAACTCAACCGATAATGTGGTGCACTGACTGCCAAATTCGGGCTGGCCGCGTTCGGCCATAAGCCGACGCTCGCAAGTGGTTACTGCGTATTTAAACTCACGATAAACGAATGAGTTCCGAAGTATCGATTTATAGGCACTTTGGGGAACAATCCCAATTCGCCATTGTTTGCGCTCATGAACCGTTTGGAAGTGAGCCACGCCGCGTGTTCGGCAGAATGTGCATTCGCGCGGGCGATAAGGTATTAGGTGATTTTGACGAGCCAGCCTGCATGCTAAACGTGACTGCGAGCCACCTTCAGGCAATCCTGGAGCATCTTCCGAAGATGGATTGTGCCATTTTCCTGGACCAGAGCGATGCATACGCATGGGACCTCATCGACAAGGCGCTTTACCTTGATGATGACCGCTCTATAGAAGAAGTTGTCCCGGATTCTAAACGCTTTTACCAATACGACTTTCTGACTAACGGAGGTGAGTCGTTTGACAAGTCAAAATCCTTCATAGTTCGAGACGGGGGCAGTGTACGATTGCTTTTTAAAACAGGCGATGACGCTTTGGAGAGCATGAGAGTGGAAGTCGGAACATTTTGCGCAGTTGTTCGAGCGTTCCTTGATTGGATTGATAAAGGTGGAAACTAACAGCCAACTTGTCGGCAAGCGGCCAAATGCAGACGTAAACGCCGCAGTTCGTTCAACACACAATTAAAACATGACCACTTCGCAGCGTTTTGCAGCATGGAGTTCACCTCGTAGGCTCGCAGAGCTCGGAGAATTCTATGAGGCGGTAAATAGTGCACCAGAGTCTGTATCGGACGCTGAGCTTATCCAGAGAATCACTGGGACATTTTGGCCAACAAACTGCTGGGCCTTTGTGGAACAAGCATTCGCGATTATTGCACCAGCCTGTGCAATGCGGCCTCATTTAGTTCGTGAGCTAATTGCCCATCCAATTGAGGCTATGATTGCCGGTGGACTACTAGACGAGAATGAGGTCATTGCCCAGGGAGTGGCATTTGCAAACAAGATTGATCCTTATGTCGAGCCATCACCCGACGGCAGGCGGTGGCTGTTAGAGCAATTGCCAAAGTTTGAGGCCGAGGTGGTTGATGTCTATCGGCAGAAGTATCATGAGGCCTCCAATTGAAGGCGCGTGCCGCAGTCGGCCATTAGCAATGGGATGGACTCCTCTTCACCTATCGGCGTCTAGGCGCCTAAACTGGAGTTTCGACACAACCAGTTAAGGAGAAGGAGTCCACCATGAAGATTATCCGCGTCGGCGTCGATCTGGCCAAGAGTGTCTTTCAAGTGCACGGGGTTGATCGTTGCGAAAAGGTCGTATGGCGCAAGAAGCTAAGTCGTACAGAATGGCTGTCGGCATTGCTAGAGAAAATTGAGCCGGGCTGCGAAATTGGCATGGAAGCCTGTGGTGGCGCATATCACTGGGCTCGGCAATTGCAGAAGCGGCTTCACTGTGAAGCTGATTGCACCTCAGTTCGTCAAGCCGTATGTGAAGAGCAACAAGAACGACGCGAACGATGCGGAGGCAATTTGTGAATCGATGAGCCGTCCGAACATGCACTTCGTCGCGATCAAATCTGTAGAGCAGCAGGACTTACAGGCGATACACCGGATCAGGGCTGAGTTATGTAATCAGCGCAGGGCCAAGGGCAATCAGATTCGCGGCCTATGTTCCGAGTATGGCTTGGTAGCGCCAAGGGAAATGATCCAGTTGCGAGCAGCCGTGCCTTGCTGGCTGGAGGATATGGAGAATGGTCTGACGATACGGTTCCGTCGCATGCTGCGCGGCTTGTGGCTTGATCTCATGAACCTGGAACTCAGAGTTAAAGAATTGGATCAGGAAATTGAAATTGCGGCGGCTACCGATCCGGTCGCCACCAGGTTGCAGCAACTGCGCGGCGTCGGCCCGATCATCGCCACAGCGATCGTTGCCAACGTCGGCGATGCGAAGCAGTTCAACAGTGGCAGGCAGATGGCGGCATCGCTGGGGCTAACGCCACGGCAGAACAGCTCCGGCGGCAAGGAACGATTGCTGGGCATTACGAAACGCGGCGATGCTCAGCTGCGAACGCTGTTGATTCACGGTGCTCGTTCAGTTTTACGAACGGCGGCCAGCAAGAATGATCGGATGAGTCGCTGGGTAACACACATTGCTCAGACGAGGCACCATAATATCGCGGCGGTCGCGCTAGCCAACAAGACGGCGCGTATCGCCTGGGCGATGATGACCAAGGGCACGGACTACCAGCCTGGTCCGGTGACAGTTTAAACAGAGAGCGGCTAGTACGTAAAAAGGAGTATCCAACCACGATTGCGAAACAAGCCGTTGATGGCCAACAGGTCGAACCGGCGCTGGCAGAACCCGAGAATGTCTGTGGCCTTCGAGCCCGAAATAGCGATAGGGAACCGGCGCGCGAATAGCCCATTATGGTCCTTGCCCGACGACGGGCAAAGCAGTTAGAGACCGAATATACGTGAGCAGTCGTACCTAAAAGTCAAAGACGGAATGTTTGCAAACGAGGAGGAGTACATATACGGCCTTT
Organism: Duganella margarita; assembly: GCF_009857535.1. Taxonomy (GTDB): domain Bacteria; phylum Pseudomonadota; class Gammaproteobacteria; order Burkholderiales; family Burkholderiaceae_D; genus Rugamonas; species Rugamonas margarita. Next base: position 29,562 of record NZ_WWCS01000014.1, on the reverse strand, counting down.
CACTTGGAAGCTTCCAGGTAATGTTGTTGCGCTTTGTCTCTGGAGTGCGAGAGATGCACTATGTCCGAGCTATAAATTCTTGATGAGATAAGGAGGAATAAATGCATCTAAGTTGGTACAGCAAACCTGTTGGATTCGCTACATCTGCATCTACTCCTCCACCTGCACTAGCTGATGAGCGTTTAATGAGACCTTGGGAGTCAACGGGGTCATTTTGGATACCTAGTAAGCCCGAGCAACAATGTTGGGGGACTATGTCTTTCAAGCCTGGCAGCGGAATAGAGGTCACATTAGAGGGAAATCTTTTCGGAGGACGTAATCCGCCTAGACCTCTTGAGATTCCAGTGATTCATGGACGCTTGTTTAACGGTGCATTATGTTCCATATTTTCCTGCTGGTGCGCAGTAGAAATCTTCAATGGGCAGTTCTTCCGAACTAGGGTGTCAGCACGTCTATCGGTTGGTGGGGGACACTGGGATAATCCAGAGAATTGTGAACTCGAATGGGTTCAGGTTAAATTCTCCCATCTTAATGATTGGTTTAGTGCTCCATATAAGCTGGAGTATGAACCGGGAAACTATAAGGTTTGTAAGATTTCTTTCAGTCCTGACGACCTTATGACCGAGCTAGTGTTCAAAGATGTCGTGGTTGAGTTAAAAACACATTGCGCGCATTCGATACCGAATTTGGCTTCACCGGATGGTAAAAATTGGCCGTATAGTTACCAACTTGTACTAATTCCGAAAGAACCCCAAGACCTCTCTTGGTATATTGAATTAATAGCGTCAATTCGAGAACTGTTTGTATTTCTAATCGGAAGTGGAGTGTACACACTGGACTTAAGCGCGTCACAACCAAGTGAGAGCGCTGCGAAGATGGCTTATTTGCATTATCCAGTTACCGTACCGAGGGCCATTCGCGTAGATGCAGATTATTTTTCGACCCGGTTCGCTGACTATGGGGGGAAAATTCCAGAAATAATTAAGACTTGGTTTGAGCGAGAGTTGGAGCTAAGAGTGCCTGCTGCAACCTATAGAGAATTGCTTTGTTCGGATGGCGCCTCCCCCGCGACTATCCTGCTGCGGACTGTTCAGACACTTGAGCACCTCTATGGATTGCTTTGGCCTACTGATTCGAAGTATGCAAAGAAAGCAACTTTTAAGCGATTTATTCAATGGATGAGAGAAGGTTTCCCCTCCAGCCTTGAGCATGTCCCATCAGAGGAAATGACAAAGCTCGAACAACATAAGGAAACGATACTTTCTCGTATCGGTGGCATCAACGATTTGTCACTGCGAAGTAAGCTTGAACACCTCTTTAATAGAATTCCGCAACATAGTCTCATGCCGATTTTGGGCAATCCACCTAGTTCCGAGGAATTTTTGAGAAAATTCATTCCAAGGCTGGAAGCGACTCGACACTATTTAACCCATTACAATCCGGAGCAGCATGAGTTAGCATTCAAGCCTGCTGAAATTGAAGATGCCGCACTATTATGTTGGGCCGTGCTTACGTTCTGGATGGGGCATAGCCTCGGCCTCAACCAAATCGATTCCGGAAAAATGGCACTTCAAGCAAAAATGGCAATGTTCCTGATTAATTCAGACGTAAAGTTATGAAAGGCACCTCGCTTCGGTTGAAGTTATTTTCGTTACTGAACTAACTTAGGGTTTTTCTCTAATTCATATATGGCAACCTTTGACCGCTTTGGGGCGCAAGCCGACCTTCGTTTCATATGACAGTTAAGGCTCCACGCAAAGGATTGGTATTCCATTGCAATTAATATCAACTGGTTCCTGGAGTCCGCGCTATTGTTCCTCACGCAGCTTTGCGGCTGGCGGCGGGTTTGCGTTTGGCGGCGGTGGTGTGCGCGGAGGGCTTGGCGCTGCTTTTCGCGGCAGGCTTGTCCACTGGCTTGGCTGCCGGCTTTGCGCGCGTTGCAGAGGTGGATTTCGCGGCGCGTGGCTTTGGCTTGGCCGCGACTTCTTCCTCCTCCTCTTCGTCCTCCTCCTCGATCGGAGTGGTCTTCGCGGCAGCGCCTTTGCTGCCACGCTTGCCCAGGCTATTTTGCAGCAGCGCCACCAGGTCGACCACGTTGGACGCCTTCGGCGCGCTGGGTTCGGCCTCCGGTGCAGTAATCGTTTTGGTTTGGCCGGCTTTGATTTTTTTCTTGACCATGGCCAGCACGTCTTCCTTGTAGGTGTCGTGGTACTGCTCCGGCTTCCATTCCTCGCTCATGCCGTCCACCAGCGACAGCGCCATCTTCAATTCTTTGTCGCTGATGCCGGCCGCTTTCAAGGTTGCCGGCGGCAGCTTCAATTCCTCGGCACTGCGGATCTCGGTCGCGTAGCGCAGGGTATTGAGGACGATCTTGTCCTCCACGCACACCAGCGCGCACAGATGCTGCTTGGTGCGCATCACTACTGTGGCGATGCCGATCTTGCCAGCCTTGCGCAGGGTTTCGCGCAACAGCGCGTAGACCTTGTTGCCACCCTTTGATGGTGCGAGGTAGTAGGGCGTCTCGTAGTAAGTCAGCGGCACGTCGGCCGCCTCCACAAACGCCACGATGTCGATGGTCTGCGTCGCCTCCACATTGGCGCGCTTCAGATCCTCGTCCGACAGCACCACGTATTCGTTATCCTCGTACTCGTAACCCTTGACGATATCGTCCCACGTCACCTCTTTGCCGGTCTTCTTGTTATAGCGCTTGTAGCCGACCGGCGAAAAGTCGCGCCGGTCCAGCATGGTCAGGTCCAAGTCGTGCTCCTGCACCGCGGTGTACATCTCGACCGGGATATAGACCAGGCCAAAGCTGATCGCCCCTTTCCACAACGCGCGCGCGGCCATCGCTTAGCCGCCCACCGAACCGGTCACCGGCAGCACAATGCCGGTGATGTAGCTGGAACAGGACGGCGCCGCCAAGAACACGTACGACGGCGACAGCTCCTGCGGCTGCGCCGGGCGTTTCATGTCGGTGTCGGCGCCGAATTTGACGATATCCTCGGGCGACGCATCGGCCGGATTCAACGGCGTCCATACCGGCCCGGGCGCCACCGCATTCACGCGGATGCCTTGTTCCAGCAGGTTGGACGCCAGCGACTTGGTGAACGCGTGGATCGCCCCTTTGGTGGTGGAGTAGTCCAGCAGATTCTCCGCGCCTTGCAGTCCGGTCACCGAACCGGTGTTAATGATTGACGCGCCGCGCTTCAAGTAAGGCAGCACGGCCTTGGCCATGTGGAAGTAGCCGTACACATTGGTTTTCATGGTCAGGTCGAAGCGGTCTTCGGTCAGGTCGGTCAGCTTTTCCGCATGCTCCTGGAAGGCGGCGTTGTTGACCAGGATGTCGAGCCGGCCGAAACGCTCGTGCGCCTGATGGGCGGCGTCGCGGCAGAACGCTGCGTCGCGTACGTCGCCGCGCAGCAGCAGGCAGCTCTGGCCCTCGGCCTCGACGTAGCGTTTGGTGTCCTCGGCGTCCTGGTCTTCATTCAGGTAGATGATGGCGACGTCGGCGCCTTCGCGCGCGTACAGCACGGCCACCGCGCGACCGATACCCGAGTCGCCGCCGGTGATCAGCGCCGCCATGCCGGCCAGCTTGCCGCTGCCGTAATAGTCGGGCGCTAGGAATTCGGGTTTCTGCTGCATGTCCGCTTCCAGTCCCGGTTTGTCCAGGTGCTGGGATGGCATTGGCGCGCCGGGGTAGACGTGGCCGGCAGTTTGCACGGGGGCCTCACTCTTGGCGACGCTGGCGCGCGGTTCCTGGCGATCCTGTTGATCCTGGCGCTGCTGGATTTCACGCTGCAGACTGGCGCTGCCAGCATCGGCCTTGTTTTCCGATTGTGACATGGTGCTCTCCTTAATACATGAACACCCAGTATTGGCGCGGGTCTGTTGCATGACGGTACGCTTGTTCACATAGTGCGCGCCTTCATAAAATTTTTGCAAAAAGATTGCTAATTTTGAACTCTATGGCACACTATCGTTCGAGGAACAAACAAAACAAAAAAGATACTAGGGGAGTCACACCATGTCGCAAGTCTACAGCCGGTCGAACAGCACGGGCGTCTTCTTTAATCCCGGCGCCGAGCGGCGCGCGGAATTCCAATCCTGCTGTGGGGAAATGTTCTCCCAGTTGCTGCTGTGCGACCACGTGGACGCGGTCGGCGCCGCCCTGGCCAAGCGCGAGGCGGACCTGCTGATCCTCGACCTCAACGGTTTTGATCACCTGAACCAGCTGGCCGGCTTCGGCGCCTTGATCCGTGGGCGCGCCGGCGCACCGATCCTGGTACTGTGCGCTTACGAACATAGCGCCTGGCTGCCGGAACTGATGGCTTACGGCGGTTTCGACTACCGCATCTGCACGGTGCTGAACGACGAGTTGCAGCAAGCCGTGGCCCAGGCCCTAATGGTGCCTGCCGATCCCGCCGCCGCCATGCAGCAAGAGCTGCTGGACAAGGAAAAGGAGTTGCGCGACCTGCTGGGCGTGCAGCGCAGCCTGCAGCGGGCGCTGGCCGGTATCGACACCATCAATACCATGGCCTCGCAAATTTGTCTGGCGCTGTGTAACTTCCCTGGGGTGCGCCATACTTCGGTGATGCATATCAAAGAGCGCGGCGATCTGCAACTGGTAGCGCAGGAGGCCCGCAATCATCTCGATCTGGGCCGCTTGCTGGAGCGGCGCGACCATCTGCTGCAATCGCCGCTGCGCGACGTCTTCCCGGCGCTGATGGCGGCGGCGCGCGGCGAAATGGTGCTGCTGGATGCGCCGGAGAAGGCCGGTAATCCGGAACTGGCCATGGCGCTGCATGATCGCAATGTGCGCATGGTGCTGGCCCTGCCGTTGTGCGCCGAACCCGGTGGCCCGAGGATGGGTGCCATCTGCCTGATGTTCGACCGTTACATCAGATTCTCGCGCGAGCAGTTTGCGTGCTTCGCCAGCCTGGCGCAGTTTGTCAGCTTTGGTATCGGCATGAGCGAGTTAAAGTACCGCAACGACGCGCTGGCCGGTCAGCTGTCGCAAATGAGCACGGTGGACGCGGTCACCGGCGCCGGCAACCGCCGTGCCGGCGAGGATGCGCTGGACAACGAAATCCGCCGCGCGCGCCGTTATGGCCTGCCGCTGGCGGTGCTGTCGTTCGACGTCGGCAGCTTCCACTCCACCAGCGATTTATACGGCGCACCGGTGGGCGAGGCGGCGCTGCGCAAGATCGCCGAGACGGTGCACGGGCGCCTGCGCACCTCGGACACGCTGGCGCGCATGCGCGGCGAAGAATTCCTGATCGTCGCCACGCACACTAACGCGGACGACGCCATGCGGCTGGCGGAAAAACTGCGCGGCGCAGTTGCGGAGACCGATTTGCCGCTGGCCGGTCATGGCGCCGCCGTCAGCATGACGCTGAGCGTGGCGCAGGTCGGCGCGGAAGAGGGGAGCGACGCGGTGCTGGATCGCCTCGACGCCGCGCTGCACCGCGCCAAGCGCGCGGGCCGCAACGGTATCGAGCTGGCCGCCTAGATTTTTTCCAGGATGGTGGCGATGCCCTGGCCGCCGCCGATGCACTGCGCGGCCAGCGCATAACGGCCGCCGGTGCGTTTCAGCAGCGCCGCCGCCTTGCCGGTGATGCGCGCGCCGGTGGCGCCCAGCGGGTGGCCGATGGCCATACCGCCGCCGTCAATATTCAACACCTCCGGCTTGATGCCCAGCTCCCGCACGCAGGCCAGCGCTTGCGAGGCGAAGGCTTCGTTAATCTCGGCGACGTCGATGTCAGCCGCGGTCAGGCCGGCCAGCCGCAGTGCTTTCTGCGTGGCGGGAATCGGACCGATGCCCATCAATGCTGGATCGCAGCCCACCGCCGCCATCGAGACGATACGCGCGCTGGGCGTCAGGCCGTGTTTGCGGGCGAATTCTTCGGTGGTCACCAGCACCGCCGACGCGCCATCGGTCAGCGGCGACGAGGTGCCGGCAGTAACCACGCCATGTTCCGGATCAAAGACAGGCTTCAATGACGCCAGCGCCTCCAGCGTGGTGCCGGGACGGATGCAGCCGTCTTCCGCAATCACGTCACCGTTGGCGGTGGTGATGGGGACGATTTCGTCGCTCAGCAAGCCGGCGGCGCGGGCTGCGGCGGCCTTCTGGTGCGATTGCAGCGCCAGCACCTCCTGATCGGCGCGCGACACTTCGTATTTGCGGGCGACGTTTTCGGCGGTGTCGCCCATGCTGATGTAGGCGTCGGTTTCCGCCAGCAGCTGCGGATTGGGCGAGAAGTTAAAGCCGCCCTGCGGCACCATGGTCATCGACTCCACGCCCACGCACAGGTAGGCTTCGCCCAGGCCTGCCTCGATATTGGCGGCGGCGATGTGGACCGCCGACATGGACGAGCCGCAGAAGCGGTTGATGGTCATGGCGCTGACTTCATGCGGAAAGCCGGCCAGCAGCGCGACGATGCGCGCCAGGTTGTTGCCCTGCGAGGACTCGGGATAGGCGCAGCCGAGGATGACGTCGTCCAGCAGTTTCGGATCGATGCCGGTGCGCTCGATCAGCCCCTTGACCACTTGCGCGCCAAGATCGTCGGGACGGACTTCGGCCAGCTTGCCCTTGCGGGAGAAGTGGAACGGCGAACGGGCGTAGGCGCTGATGACGGCTTTCATGATGGTTTCCTTTAGATGATGATCGCAATGATTGATATATTATGCTCGTACTGTATAATGTCAATAGATTAGAAGTGGGAGTCCAAAATGAAAGTCAGCAGGGAACAAGTGGCGCTCAACCGTGAGCGCATCGTGGAAACGGCCGCGCGGCTGTTCCGCGAAAAGGGCTACGACGGCATCGGCGTGGCCGATCTGATGAAGGGCGCCGGCCTGACGCACGGCGGCTTTTACGGTCACTTCGACTCGAAGGAAGATCTGCTGGCCGAAGCGGCCGCGCACGCGCTGAAAAAATCCGTCGAGCGCTGGGAAGGTTATTTGTCCGCTGGCCCCGACGCGGCGCTGGAAAAAATCTACGACGGCTATCTGAACGAGCAGCATCGCGACCATCCCGAACTTGGCTGCGCGGTTACTGCCTTGGGGCCGGACGTGGCCCGCCTAGGTTCCAAGGCGCGTCACGCGATGACCGAAGGCGCGCGCAGCCAGATGGCGATCCTGGAGCAGCTGATGCCCGGCGCCGACGCCGCCGAGCGGCGCAAGCAGGCGCTGGCCAACTACGCCGCCATGGTCGGCGCCATCGTGCTGTCACGAGCGGTGGATGACGAGGCGCTGTCGCTGGAAGTGCTGGAAGCGGTGAAGGCCGCGCTGCCTGGCTAGCCGCAAAAATCTAAGCCGGCTTGGTGAATTTCGTACTTGTGGCGGCACGCCGCTCCGCGCAGAATAGCGCGCATGGAGACCACAACAAGACGCAGTTTCATGATCACGGCGGGACTGGCCATGGCCTTTCCCGGTTTGGCCCGGGCGGCCGTGCAGGACACCACGCGCGGGGCGCAGGAAAGCCTGTCGCTGTGGTACGAGCAGGCCGCCGGGCCGTGGGTGGAGGCGCTGCCGGTCGGTAATGGCCGCCTTGGGGCCATGTGCTTCGGCCGCATCGCGCAGGAGCGCATCCAGCTCAATGAGGACACGCTGTTTGCCGGCGGTCCGTATGATCCCAATAATCCCGCTTCTCTGGCGGCGCTGCCGCAGGTGCGGGCGCTGATCGACGCCGGCAAGTTCAAGCAAGCGGCGGACCTGATCTCGGCCTCAATGATGGGCCTTCCCAACACGCAGATGCCATATGGCGCGGCGGGCGATTTGCTGCTGGACTTCCAGGGCATAGCCGGCGGCACGGCCTACCGGCGCTGGCTGGACCTCGACACCGCGATCGCCTCCAGCCGCTTCACCGACGGCGGCACGCATTACAAGCGCGAAGTGTTCGCCAGCGCGCCGGACCAGGTGGTGGTGATCCGCCTGAGCGCCAGCGGCGGCGTGATGAATTTCGACCTCGGCTACCGCCACCCGCTGGAAACCAATTACGGCGTGACCGATTACACCGGCGCCAAAATTTCGTCGGCCACTGCCGCGCCGATGCCGTGGGACTATCGCGAACCGGTGCGCGCCAGCGAACGTCCGTCCTCCTTGTCGCTACGCGCCGACGGCGCTGATGCGCTGTTGATCGAAGGCCGCAACGTCGCCGCCGCCGGCATCCCCTCGGCGCTGCGTTACGCGGTGCGCGTGCAGGCGCTGGGCGACGGTACGATCACGCCGCGCGAAGACCGCATCGAAGTGCGCGGCGCCACCTCGGTCACGCTGCTGGTGGCCACCGCGACCAGCTATGTCAGCTACGCCGATGTCAGCGGCGATCCTGTGAAAAAGGTGCGGGAGCAGACCGCCGCAGCTGCCGCCAAGCCGTATGCGCAGCTGCGCAGCGGCCATGTACGCGCGCATCAGATGCTGTTCCGCAGGCTGTCGCTGCGCATCGGTTCCGATGCCGCCGATCCGCGTCCGACCAACAAACGTATAGCACTGGCCGAGCAGCAGCCCGATCCCGGCCTGGCTGCGCTGTACGTCCAGTACGGACGCTACCTGCTGCTGTCGTCGTCGCGGCCGGGCAGCCAGCCCGCCAACTTGCAAGGGTTGTGGAACGAGGGCACCAATCCGCCGTGGGGCGGCAAGTACACCATCAACATCAACACGCAGATGAATTACTGGCCGGCGCAATCGGCCAACATCGGCGAATGCGTGGAGCCGCTGCTGCGCATGGTGGAAGACTTAAGCGTGACCGGCGCCGTCACCGCCGCCAGAGGCTACGGCGCGCGCGGCTGGATGGCGCACCACAATACCGATTTGTGGCGCGCAGCCGCGCCGATCGACGGACCGCTGTGGGGCATGTGGCCGTGCGGCGGCGCGTGGCTGTGCCAGGCGCTGTGGGATCATTACGACTACCGCCCGGACGAGGCTTACCTGCGCCGCATCTATCCACTGCTGAAAGGCGCGTCGCTGTTCTTCGTCGATACACTGGTGGAGGATCCCAAGGGCAGGGGATTGGTGACGTCGCCTTCCATCTCGCCCGAGAATGAGCACCACCAAGGTGTCGCCACCTGCGCCGGTCCCGCCATGGACCGCCAGATCATCCGCGACCTGTTCGGCTGGACGCTGCAGGCGCACACGCTGCTCGGCGATGACGACCAGGCCTTCGCCGCCGAACTGCAAGCCAAACGCGCGCGCCTGCCGGTGGACCGCGTCGGCGCGCAAGGCCAGTTGCAGGAATGGCTGGAGGATTGGGATGCCGGCGCGCCGGAGCAGCAGCACCGACACGTCTCGCATTTGTATGGCGTGTATCCGAGTGAGCAGATCAACGTGCGCGATACGCCGGAGCTGATCGCTGCCGCTAAAGTCACGCTCAACACGCGTGGCGACAAATCGACCGGCTGGGCCACCGCCTGGCGCCTGGCCTTATGGACGCGCATGGGTGAAGGCGAACGGGCCTACGCCATCCTGCAAGGACTGCTCGGCCCCGAGCGCACCTATCCGAATATGTTCGACGCCCACCCCCCGTTCCAGATCGACGGCAATTTCGGTGGCACGGCGGCGATCCTGGAAATGCTGGTGCAATCGTGGGGCGGCGAAATCCGCCTGCTGGCTGCCTTGCCGCAGGCATGGCCCGAAGGCAGCGTGCGCGGCGTGCGGGCACGCGGCGGCGTTGAAGTGGACCTCGACTGGTCGCAAGGCGGCCTGCAACAGCTGCAACTGCGCGGCAAGCCGGGACAGGCGGTCAAGGTGCGCTACGGCGACCGCCTGACCGAGATGAAACTGGACGGCAAAGGCCGCGCGCGCATGCAGGGCTGAGTTATTGTCCGGCCGGCGGCTGCCACAGTTCGACCTTGTTGCCCTCGGGGTCGACCACCCAGCCGAATTTACCGTATTCGGAATCGTCGGTTTTGTCGAGCACCTGGCAGCCTTCTTCGCGCAACGCTTGCAGCAGGGCGGTCAGGTCGTCGACGCGGTAGTTGATCATGAACGGCGCGGTGCTGGGCGCGAAGTGGTCGCCGCCGCTTTCGCCGATCGACCAAATGGTCGTTTCCGACCCCTGCCAGGTGAAGGCGGCGCCGCCCCATACCTGCACGTCGATGCCCAGATGCTTCTGATACCAGGCGCGCAGCGCCACTGGATCTTTTGCCTGGAAGAAGATGCCGCCAATGCCGGTTACGCGCTTCATAGGACCTCCCTGATAAGTTGTTCACATTATCATATTGAAAACGGTGTGCCGCAATATGAGTTTTTCGCATGAGCTAATTTGGTAAACGCATTTAAGGTAAACTGACGTTTTTCTGTACAGTGGAATCGCAATGCTGCAATGGCTGAAGCACTACCGGCGTGACCAGCTGCCTGGCGACATCAGCGCCGGCCTGGTGGTGACGATGATGATGATCCCGCAGGGCGTGGCTTACGCGGTGGTGGCGGGGCTGTCGCCGGTGGTGGGACTTTATGCGAGCATCCTGCCGCCCATCGTCTATGCTCTGTTCGGCAGCAGCATGACGCAATCGGTCGGCCCGATGGCGATTGTCTCGCTGATGACGGCCGCCGTGATCGGGCCGCTGGCGCCGCCCGGTTCGGCGCTGGCCGGCGTGCTGGCGGCGCAACTGGCGCTGGTGTCGGGCGCGGTGCTGCTGCTGTGCGGCCTGCTGCGCATGGGCTTCCTGGCCAACTTCTTTTCGCGTCCGGTGATGAGCGGCTTCACCGTCGGTTCGGCCATCGTCATCGCTTACGACCAGCTGCATACGCTGCTGGGCGCCGCGCTGCCGCATGTGCACATGCCGAGCGCCGTGCTGGGTGTCGGCACGGTGCTGTTGCTGGTGCTGTCGCGCCAGTATCTGGCCGGCCTGCTGAAGCGCTGCGGCCTGCCGCCGGCGGTGGCCGACATCGGCGCCAAGCTGGCGCCGATGGTGGTGGTCCTGGGCGGCATCGTGCTGATGGCGACCACCGGACTGGCGGAGATGGGCGTGCGCACCACCGGCGCCATTCCGGCCGGCCTGCCGCACCTGAACCTGGCCACGTCCAGCCAGCACTGGCGCGCGCTGCTGCAACCGGGGCTGCTGATCGGCTTCATCGTGTTCCTGATGTCGATGTCCGGTGCGCAGGCGCTGGCGCTCAAGCGCAATGAGAAGCTGGTCAGCAATCACGAATTGATCGGCCTGGGCGCGGCCAATGTGGCCAGCGCGCTGTCGGGCGGTTTTCCCGTAACCGGCAGCCTGTCGCGTTCCGCCGTCAATTTCGCGGCCGGCGCCAACACGCCGCTGGCCAGCCTGATCACCGCCGGCTTGCTGGCCTGCGCGCTGCTGGCCCCGACCGGCTGGCTGGCACTGCTGCCGATGCCGGTGCTGGCCGCCACCATCATTGTCGCGGTGCTGGGCATGCTGGAGCTGGGCATCCTGCGCACCGCCTGGGAATATGACCGCGGCGACGCGCTGGCCTGGGGCGCGACCTGTCTCGGTGTGCTGGTGATGGGGGTGGAAGCCGGCGTGATGGTCGGCGTGGCGCTGTCGATGGGCACCTTGATCTGGCGCGCCAGCCGGCCGCACATCGCGGTGCTCGGGCGCATCGCCGGCACTGAACATTTCCGCAATATCGAACGCTATCCGGCTGAAACGCAGCCGGAATTGCTGGCGCTGCGCATCGACGCCAATCTGTTCTTCGGCAACATGGATGCGGTGACCGAACGCATCGAATGCGAGCTGGCCACGCACCAGAGCGCCCGTGACCTGCTGCTGGTGATGTCGGCGGTCAATTCGATCGACACCACGGCGCTGCTGGCGCTGGCCGAATTGAACCAGAGCCTGAAGCGGCGCGGCGTCGGCCTGCACCTGGCCGAGGTCAAGGGACCGGTGATGGACCGTCTACGTAATAGTACGTTGCTGCAGCAGCTGAACGGCAAACTGTTCCTCAGCACCGCCAATGCCTTCGATCAATTACATATCGCTAAGGATGTTGCTTAGCCGCAAATATGCATGGACTTCATGCGGGATTGAACCTATGATCTAAGACGTTACTATCAAGATTAACCTCAGAAGAATGGTTTGCCGATGTTGGTCCGTCTTGCCCGCCGTGCCGCAAAAGTCTCGATCGCCGTCTTCGTCAGTGTGACACTGACTGCGGTGGTGACGCTGGTGCTGACCACCTTCGCGCTGTATTTCTACCAGGTCGAACGCGCGCAGCGCTGGGAGCAGTTGCGCAAGACGCTGGCCAACAGCGCCGACGAACTGGCCGCCGCCGTGGCGCTGCCGGCCTGGAACTTCGACGAGACCCAGATCGTCACCATCATGAAGAGCGGCTTGAGCAACCGCGACCTTTACGCCAGCGCCGTGGCGCCGGTGGCCAGCAGCCATCCCTTCATCCTGACCCGCAACGAGCAGGCGCAACTGGTCCCGGCCGAGCGCTTGCCGGCCGATCCCGACCTGCTGTCCGAGCAGCGGCCGATCGTGGCGGGTGGGCAGAATATCGGCACCATCACCGTCTACGCCTCGCCGGCGCAACTGGTGGTGCAGCTGCGCCAGCGCCTGTACACCATCGCCGGCCTGATTTTCGTGCTGGACGTGACGCTGGTGCTCAGCCTTTACCTGCTGCTATGGCAGCTGATCCTCAAGCCGCTGACCAATATCGAACGCTACGCCGCCAGCGTCAAGGCCGGCCAGAATTCCGGCGTGGAGCCGCCGCGCAACTGGTATAGCGGCGAACTGAAAACGCTGAACGCGTCGATCCGCGAGATGGTGCGGCTGATGGAGAGCCGCTACGTGGCCATGCATGCCAGCGAGGAGCGCCTGCAGATCGCCTCCAGCGCGGCCGCCATCGGCATCTGGGACTGGAACATTGCCAACCGCCAGATGGTGTGGGATGAGCAGATGTACCGTCTGCACGGCATGGAGGGCCGCAAGCTGGACGACCCGTTCGAGGCGTGGCGCAAGATGGTGCACCCGGACGATGTGATGCCGACCGAGATGCTGCTGCAGCAGGCGCTCAACGGCACCGCCGAATTCGACATCGAATATCGCCTGATCTGGGCCGACGGCACGGTGCACTACATGAAGGCCGACGCCATGACCTTCCGCGACACCGACGGCCACGCGATGCGCATGGTCGGCGTCAATTACGACGTCACGGACAGCCGCATGGCGGAGCAGGAGCTGCGCCGTCACCGCATCCACCTGGAAGAGCTGGTGGCCGAGCGCACCAATGCGCTGTCGGTGGCGGTGCGCCAGGCGCAGGCGGCCAACCGCGCCAAGAGCACCTTCCTGGCCAATATGAGCCACGAGCTGCGCACGCCGCTCAATTCCGTGATCGGCTTCTCGCGCTTGATGGCCGATTCCAAGAACATGCTGCCGGAAGAGAAGCGCAACCTGGCCATCATCCACCGCTCCGGCCAGCATCTGCTGACGCTGATCAACGATATCCTCGAGCTGTCCAAGATCGAAGCCGGCCGCGCCGTGCTGCAAACGGAAGTGGTCCATCTCAACGATATGCTGCAGGAAGTGCTGGACATGGTCAGCATGCGCGCGGTGCAGACCGGCGTCGAACTGGTGGTCGACAGCGTCGGCCTGCCGGTCAGTGCGCGCGTGGACGGCACCAAGCTGCGCCAGGTGCTGTTGAACCTGATGTCGAACGCGGTCAAGTTCACCGCGCAGGGCAAGGTCACGCTGAAGGTGCGTGGCGCCTCGCACAACGGCCAGTGCGAACTGACGTTTGCCGTCATCGACGATGGTCCCGGCATCAGCGCGGACGACCAGTTGCGCATTTTCGAGCCGTTCATCCAGGCCGATGGCCCGGGCGCGAAAGAAGGCACCGGCCTTGGCCTGACCATCTCGCGCGAATTCGTGCAGCTAATGGGCGGCACGCTGGCGGTGCAATCGGCGCCCGGGCAGGGCGCGACCTTCTATTTCACGGTGAGTGTGCAGGTGGCGGACGACGCGCCGCAGCCAGGCGAGGATGAAGTCGCCGCGCTGGAGCCGCAGCAGCGCCGCCGCATTCTGGTGGCGGACGATAACGCCGACGGCGGCGCGCTGATGGAAAGCCTGCTGACGCCCCTCGGCTTTGACGTTGCGGTAGTGGGCGACGGCGTGCAGGCGCTGGCCATGGTGGACGTATGGCAGCCGGACCTGGTATTCATGGACTGGCGCATGCCGGCGCTGGACGGCATCAGCGCCACGCGCCAGATCCGCGCCAATCCCGAGATTGTGCAGCCGGGGATCGTGATGCTGACCGCGTCCGCTTTTGCCGAGCAATGCGAGGAAGCGCTGGCCGCCGGCGCGGACGAATTCATGCGCAAGCCGGTGGAGCAGGCGCAGTTGTACGCGGTGCTGGAGCGGCAGCTTAATTTGCAGTTTGTGCGCCGCCATCGCGCCGCTGTGCGCCGCCTGCCGCCGACGCCGCTGGAACGCGGCGATTTGCAGCGTCTCGATGCGGCGCTGCGCGAGGAATTGAAAGTCGCCCTGCAGGAGCTGAACCTGGCGCGCGTGGCCGCGCTGCTGGCACCCTTGCCGCCGGCGCTGGCCGACGTGGTGGCGCGCATCGGCCACATGGTGCAGCTGCACCAGTATCCGCAATTGTGCGCTTTGCTCGACGACGCGGGGAACGAATTGGAGCCTATCGCCTGACGGGTATATTATAGTAGTGAACAGATGGGCAAATTGGCGAAAGACTTTTACATGCACCGGGATTTGTCGGAACAACACACCAAGGGCGAAGTGCTGATCGTGGAAGACACGCCGGCCTCGCTCAAGCTGCTGAGCGATCTGCTGACGGAAGCGGGCTACTACGTGCGCCAGGCCCCCAATGGCGAACTGGCGCTGTGGACGGCGCAATCGCGGCCGCCGGAGCTGATCCTGCTGGACGTGCGCATGCCCGGCATCGACGGCTTTGAGGTCTGCCGCCGCCTCAAGGAAAATCCGGACCTGAGCCAGGTGCCGGTGATCTTCCTGTCGGCCCAGCATGACACCGACGACAAGGTGCGCGGCTTTGCGCTGGGCGCGGTCGACTTCATCGCCAAGCCGTTCCAGGCCGAGGAAATCCTGGCCCGCACCGACGCCCATGTGCGGCTGGGCCGCGCGCAGAAGGCGCTGGCGGAAGAACGCGCGCTGCTGGAGGAGCGCGTGGCCGAACGCACCGCCGAACTGGCAAAGGAAATCGAGCAGCGCCGCGCCAACGAGGAGTTCCTGCGGCTGGCCAGCCAGGTGTTCGAGGCGACCCAGGACGCCATCGTCGTCACCGACCGCGAAGGCCGCATCGTCGCCACCAATCCCGCGTTTACGCACATCTCCGGGTACGCCGGCAAGGAAGTGCTGGGCCAGAACGCCAATCTGCTGCTGGCCAGGGAGCCGGATCTGGCGGCCTTCGACGCGCTGGTGCAATCGGTCATCAAGAGCGGTCACTGGTCGGGCGAGATCCTGGCGCGCCGCAAGAACGGCGAAACCTATCCCGGCCTGCTGAGCGCCTCGGTGGTGCGCGACGCCCAGGGGCAGGTGGTCAACCATGTGGCGGTGTTCATGGACATCACCGAGCGCAAGGCCGAGCAGCACCTGATCGATTTCCTGTCCAACCACGACGCCCTGACCGGTCTGCCGAACCGCCTGCTGGCGCGCCAGCGCTTTGCGCAGACGCTGAATGCGGCGCGGCGCGAGGGCCGCTGCGTGGCCGTCATGTGCCTGGACCTGGACCGCTTCAAGAGCATCAACGACTCCTACGGCCACGACATGGGCGACAAGGCCTTGCAGGTGGTGTCCCACTACCTGACCGAGACCGTGCGCGAAGGTGATACCGTCACCCGCCAGGGCGGCGACGAATTCCAGATCATCGTCGCCGACGACGCCCAGCTGAGCGCCACCATCACGCTGGCACAGAAGATCCTGGCCGGCCTGCGCAAGGAACTGGTGATCGACGGCCAGCAGATCACCGTCACCTCCAGCATCGGCATCGCTGTCAGCCTGACCGATGGCGAGAGCTTCGATGAGCTGGTACGCAACGCCGACACGGCGCTGTTCCGCGCCAAGGAAATCGGCCGCGATAACTACGCCTTCTTCACCGAACGGATGGACGCGGAAATCCGCGACAAGCTGGCGATCCAGGGCCAGCTGCGCGGGGCCATCGCGCGCGACGAATTCGAGGTGCACTATCAGCCGCAGGTGTGCCTGAAGAGCGGCGCGGTGGTCGGCGCCGAGGCGCTGCTGCGCTGGGACAACGCGGTGCTGGGCAAGGTGCCGCCCAACCGCTTCATCCCGCTGGCCGAGGAGTATGGCCTGGTCAATTCCATCGGCGAATGGGTGCTGGAAAGCGTCTGCGCGCAGATGAAAGTGTGGCACGAGCAGGGTCTGGGCAAGATCAAGGTGGCGGTTAACCTGGCGGCCGGCCAGTTCGCCAACGACGCCACCGTGCCGTATGTGGAAAGCACGCTGCGCAAGTTCGGCGTGGCGCCGGAATACCTGGGCCTGGAAATCACCGAAGGCACGGTGATGGGCGATCCGAACAAAGCCGTGGCGGCGCTGCGCCGCCTGAAGGACATCGGCGTCAGCATCTCGCTGGACGACTTTGGCACCGGTTACTCCAGCCTGAGTTATCTGAAGCGCTTCCCGATCGACGTGCTGAAGATCGACAAATCCTTCGTCGACGACGTCACCACCAACAGCGCCGACGCGGCGATTGCGTTGTCGGTGATTTCGCTGGCGCACAACCTGAATATGCGCGTGATCGCCGAAGGCGTGGAAACCCGTGAGCAGGTAGAGTTCCTCACCGCGCGCGGTTGCGACGAGATGCAGGGCTATTATTTCAGCCGCCCGATCAATGCGGAAGGCTTCACCGCGCTGATGCGCGAACGCCGCAATCTGTTGACCATGTAATCAATCATCCCCTGGAGTGTTATGGAAAAGAAGTTCAGCACCGCCATCGCCGGTGCCTGCATGTTGTTGTGTCTCGGCGCCTCCGCCGCCACGCCGGCCGTCAAAGCCGGTCCGTCGGACGCTCAGTTCAAGGCGGTCTACACCCAGGAATGGAAATGGCGCCTCAGCCAGAAAATGGAAGACGGCGAAGATGACGACGACAGCGGCGTCTCGGTCTCGCTGCCGCGCGTCGATCTGGCCACGCAGAACAAGCGCCTGGCCTATTGGCAGGACGTGATGAAGAAACTGGACGGCATCAAGGAAGCGCGCCTGTCGCCGCCGGAGCGCATCAACTACCAGGTATACAAGGCGCAGATCGCCGCCTTCATCGCCGCACAGCAGTTCAAGGATTATGAGAAGCCGCTGAACGCCGATACCGCGTTCTGGTCCAACATGGCCGGCACTGCGCGCCGCTCGATGACCAAGGAAGCGGAGTTCCGCGACTACATCAAGCAGCTGGCGGACGTGCCGCGCTACTTCAACGACGAAATCGTCAACATGCGCGTGGGCCTGGCGCGCGGCTTTACGCCGCCGAAGGTTACGCTGACCGGCCGCGATGGTTCGATCACGTCCGTGACCGACGCCAAAACGCCGCAGGACACCGTGTTCTACCTGCCGTTCAAGACCATGCCGGCCTCGATCCCGGCCGACAAGCAGGAGCAGTTGCGCCAGCAAGCCATCAAGGTCATCGCCACCGACGTCATTCCAGCGCACCAGACGCTGTTGAAGTTCATGCGCGAGGAGTATGTGCCGAAGTCGCGCGAAGACCTGGCGGCCGAGAGCCTGCCGGACGGCAAAGCCTATTACCAGTCGAAGATCGTCGAATTCACCACCACCTCGATGAGCGCGGACCAGATCCACCAGATCGGCATCGCCGAAATGGCCAAGATTCGCGGCGAGATGCAGGACGTGATCAAGCAGGTCGGCTTCAAGGGCGACCTGCCGGCCTTCCTGCACTTCCTGCGCACCGATCCGCAGTTCTACGCCAAGACGCCGGACGAGCTGCTGATGCGCTCGGCCTGGGTGGCCAAGAAGTTCGACGGCAAGGTGTCGCAATACTTCGGCTACCTGCCGCGCCGCCGCTTTGCTGTGATCCCGGTGCCGGACGACCAGGCGCCGTTCTACACCTCGGGCCGTGGCGGTCCCGGCGTCTATCTGGTCAACACCTACAACCTGCCGGCGCGCGCGCTGTACAGCATGCCGGCGCTGACGCTGCACGAATCGGCGCCGGGCCACGCCTTCCAGATGCCGATCGCGATGGAGCAGAAGGGCCGGCCGCCGTTCCGCAACGCCTACATCTCGGCCTATGGCGAGGGCTGGGCGCTGTACACCGAACGTCTGGGCGCGGAGATGGGCATTTACGAGACGCCGTACGAAACCTTCGGCATGCTGAGTTACCAGGCCTGGCGCGCATCGCGGCTGGTGGTCGATACGGGCATCCACAGCAAGGGCTGGACGCGCAAACAGGCGCAGGACTACCTGCATGAAAACACCGCGCTGTCCGACCACGAGATCGAAACGGAAGTGGACCGCTACATTTCGTGGCCGGGCCAGGCGCTGTCCTACTACCTGGGCGAGATGAGCATCATCAATGCGCGCAAGAAGGCGGAGCAGGCGCTGGGCGAGAAGTTCGACATCCGCGCCTTCCACGACACCGTGCTGCAACTGGGGTCGGTGCCGCTGCCGGTGCTGGAGGCGCGCATCGACCAGTTCATCGCGGACGGCGGCAAGAGCCCGTATCCCGATCTGGAGTGACAATGTGTGTATTTCTGGAGAGATTGTTTAATTAAAATACCATACCTTTCGACACTCTCTCCGGTTCACAACTTGAAAAACACTCTTCTTGCAGTAGCAATGGCCAGCGCCTTGCTGGCCATTCCATCCCACGCCCAGGACGCGGCGCCCGCAGCGGCTCCAGCCCCGGCACCAGCACCAGTGCCGCCGGCCGCGCCGCCCAAGCCGCCGGAAATCTTCAAGCCGGAAACCGCCGCCACACTGCGCGCCGCGCAGAAAGAGGTGCAGCTCGCCGTGGGCAAGGAAGTCAATATGGGCAAGATGCTGGCGCTGTACACCAAGTTCAAGTTTTCGCCTGAGCTGCAGCCCAAGCTGAAAGAGATCTTCGGCACTGAGCGGCCGTTCGCAATCCAGCGCGTGGCCAACGGTCCCAAGGGCCAGATCAACTACGTCGGCGGCCTGGCGCCATACACCTACCTGCAAGGCAACGGCACCGATTTCACCTGGACCGAGATGGCGTTGAAGCTCTCGACCGACAAGGCCGGCCGGGCGTTGAATACGGACAGCACCTGGCCGTCGCTGATGGTGACCCGTCCCGGCGGTTCGGTCAGCTTCAACGATATCAGCATGACCACCCGGGCCGTGTACGGCGCCGATCAGGTGGGCTACGGCACGGCCCTGATTAAGGTTGGCAGCGTGGTGGTGCGCGATTCGGCACCCGGCAGCCGCGAGATCAAGGAAATGATGCGCTTCGAGGGCGTGGAGGCCAAGTCGGACGTGCGCCGCCGTGGCGCGATGGCGGAAATCGTCTACAGCAATACGATCAAGGCGATTGTGGTTGGCGACGAGCGCGTCGAGCGCAGCAACTTTGCGATCCGTATCACCAACGTACCTGCCAAGGCGCTGGCGGAGATGACCAAGCAGTTGCGCGACCAGCAGGGCGCCAATATGGAAGACCAGGCCGAGGTGAAACGCACCTTGAAAACGATGACCGATTTCGGCAAGCGCATGATCGCTGCCGGCGCCACGCTGTTCATCGACGACATCAGCGCCGCGTACCGCGGCAATGTGGCGTCGCTGAAGGGGCGCGTCAGCTTCCAGAAGGTGGTGGAGGCCGATTTTGGCAACCTCAACGCGCTGATGAAGAAGATCGCGGCACACTTTGAAGTGCGGGTGCCGGTGGCGCTGGTGCGCGACGTGGCGCGCGTCTTCGCCGGCAAATCGGTCGATCCGTCGGCGCCGGATGCGGCTAAGCAGATCGACGCCGGCGCCGATGCGATGGTCAGCATGGTGGTCGGCAAAACCGTCAGCGGCGGCTTTGGCACGCTGGTGCAGGATGAACTGCGCACCGTGATCGACATCAAGGACGGCAAGGTGACGGTCAACGGGAAGGCGATCGAGGTGCCGGCGGGTGTGCTCAACAGCCTGAAAGCCCAACCGGCGCCGCAGCCGGTGCAGGCGCCGGTACCAACAGCGAAGCCGGCGCCGGAGCCAAAGGCGGAAGCGCAGTAACTAGCCGCGCAGCATGTCGCCCGCGATCCAGTCCAGCACTGGCGGGCGATTCGGCTGCCAGCCCAATTGCCTGCGGGCGCGCTCACCGCGCACGCGGCTGTTGGAGCCCAGGCCGTACGATGCCATTTCGTAGCCCCATTCTTCCTTGGCCAGTTCCAGTGGCCAGTCTTGCGCCGGACCCAGGTTCAGCGCCTTGGCGATGGCCGCGCTCATCTCGCCGAACGATGCTTCGCCACTTTCCACAAAATAGAAGGCGCCGGCTTCGGTCTTTTCCAACGCCAGCAGGTACAGGTCGACCACGTCGTCGATGTGCACATTCGACCAGATGTTGCGGCCCGGGCCCACGTGGCGCACCACGCCGCTCTTGCGCGCCTGCTTGAGGAGGCGTGGCAGCTGCACCGAATCGCGCGGCAGCGCGCCGTGGCCGTAGATCAGCGTATTGCACAGCACCGCCGAGCGCACGCCCTTTTTGGCCGCGTCCAGCACCAGGTTGTCGATGGCCACGCGCGCCGCCTTGTCCTCGGTGGGGGCGGGCAGATTGTCTTCGTAGTAGATTTGGTCGGTGCCTTCGCCGCCCGAGGCGTCGCCAACGATGCTGGAGCCGCTGGTGTGCAGGAATACCTTGCCGCTGCCGGCCAGCGCGTCGATAAAGGCTTCCACCGCCGCGCGGTTGTCGCTGCTGGCGGCGTTGATGACGGCATCCGCCGCCTGCGCCTGCGCGATCAGCAGGTCGCGGTCGGTCAGCGCACCCAGCACGCCGGTGACGCCGATCTTCTTCACTTCGTCCAGTTGTTCGGGCTTGCGCACCAGGCCAACTACTTCATGGCCGGCCTTGACCAGGCCTGCGGCAATCGAACCGCCGATAAAGCCGGCTGCGCCGGTAACGAATACTTTCATGTGCTGCTCCCGAATGAATACTAGAAGCAGACAGTATGGGGACCGCGCCGTTGCACACCAATAGCGCCGGAGTCAAAGCTCCCTTGCGCCAGTTTCAAGAATCAGAAATACACGGTGGCGGTCACGGTGGATTTGTAGGTGTCCGGCTGCGGCGTTGCCTGTGCCGGTACGGAGCCATACACGGTCAGCGTTTGTACCGAGCCGGTGCCGGTGCCCGATTTGGTGTCCGTGCCCTGGGTGTTGCCCCAGTTGCCGCCGCCGGCCGTCATGGCCAGGTTGAAGGCGACCGTGGTGGCGGTGTTGCCGGCGGTGGTGCCGGCCATCAGGCGCGCGGAAGTGCTGGAACCTGCCACCGTGCCGGCGTTCAGGCCCACATTGTAGGGGGTAGTGTTGGTGCAGGTGACTTGCAGCGAGCTGTTGACCGATACCGTGGAGGCCAGCACGCCCTGCGACTGGCCGAAGTCCAGCGGTGCGGCGGCGATGGTGCAGTCGGCGATGATGGTCAGCGTGACGTCGAAGGTGTTGGTCTTGCTGCCGTTGCTATACACGGCGGCGCCGCCGATCAAGGGGGCCAGCATGGCGAAGACGGTTGCTGTGGCGGCGAAGCGGGTGAGGAGGTGGCGTGCCATGGTGATTCTCCAGTAAGGGCTATAGATAGATCGTTGCCGCTACGCTGGGGCGGTGTTGGGTGAGACTGGGGGGGAACTTAGCGCGGGCTTGGGCGCTGGGGAGATACTGTGTCGCGTCGTCAGCTGTTGTAAGGCTGGCGGCGGAAAGAAAGGTGTCGCTTAGAAGTAGATGGTGGCGGTGATCGTCGACTTATAGGTATCTGGCTGCGGCGTGGCTTGTGCAGGAACCACGCCATATACCGTATGGGTTTGCGCGACGCCGGTGCCGGTGCCCGATTTGGTGTCGGTGCCTTGCACATTACCCCAGTTGGTGGAGCCGGCAGCCTGGTACAGATTGAAGGCGACGGTGGTCGACGTATTGCCGGCGGTGGTGCCAGCCATCAGGCGCGCCGAGGTGGTGGAGCCGGCGACCGTACCAGCGTTCAGGCCGATGTTGTACGGCGTGGTGTTGGTGCAGGTGACGTTGAGCGAGGTGTTGACGCTGACGTTGCTGACCAGCACACCTTGGGTCTGACCGAAGTCCAGCGGTGTGGCGGCGATGGTGCAGTCCGCGATGATCTTCAGGGTGACGTCGAAGGTCGATGTTTTTGCGCCGTTACTATAGACGGCGGCGCCGCTCAGGAGTGGCAACAGCGTGGCGCTGAACGCGGCAACCAGGCCGATGCGAGATACGGATTTGCTGATCATGATGCTCTCCTTTTAAGTTAAGTGAAGGTTGTTTTGGCGCTTTGCATGACAACTTTTATTTCCGCGCCTCAATTAAATCCATTATTCCCCAGCAGTAAAAAGCCTGCTTTTGTAATGTGCGGCAATACTTTTGCCGGCGTAGAAAAACCAAAATTTATTTGCCGGGCGGCACTTTTTTACAACAGCCAACTTTTGCGGCAAGCGCCAATCCTTCTAGTTATAGCGATTGGCAGTCACTTGCACCACATTGGTGCGGGGTGCCGCCTAACGGTGCGGGCGATCGGCAGGATTGCGACTTTCCGCTGGCATGGCGATTGCATAGGACAGAACATTATTTCTTCTGCGTGGTTTTATGCCCGATTGCACCGTACCGCGTGACCTCGCCGCCAGCAGTAGCGCCTGGCAGGCCAGTCTCACGCTCGGTTTTGCGGATGACGCCGGCACCACGCGGCTGCTGGACAAGCTGCACTACGGCCCGCTGCGCGTGCAGAAGGCGCTGTATCCGGAAGACGCCAGCGTATGCCACGCCATCATCGTCCACCCGCCGGGTGGCGTGGTGGGCGGCGATCAGCTGGAAATCGACATCGGCGTCGGCGACCGCGCCCACGCCTTTATCAGTACGCCCGGCGCGGCCAAGTGGTACCAGGCCAACGGCAAGGTGTCGCGCCAGTCGGTACACCTGCATGTGAACCGCGACGCGGCGCTGGAGTGGCTGCCGCAGGAAACCATCTTCTTCGACACCGCCGACGTGGTGCTGGACCAGCATGTGGAACTGGCGGCCGGCGCCACCTTCATTGGCTGCGAGATCCTGTGCATGGGCCGGCGCGGTTCGGGCGAGGTATTTAATAGCGGCCGCATTCGCCAGCGCAGCAGCATCCGCCGCGATGGACGTTTGATCTGGTGGGAGCAGGGCGACATGCTCGGCGGCCGCCTGGATAGTCCGCTGGCGCTCAACGGCCGCACCGTGTGCGCCACGCTGACCGCCGCCGGCAAGCCGCTGCCGGCTGCTGTATTAAATGACTTATTGGCCGAGATCCGCGCCGACATCGCCGCCGATGGCGAGCATGTATTCGGCGTGACGCAGACCAAAGGCGTGCTGGTGGCACGTCACCTGGGCGACGATAGCGAAACCGCGCGTCGCCTGATGCTGAATGTATGGCGCCGCGTGCGTCCGCATCTGCTGGAGCGCGAGGCCGTCACGCCGCGCATCTGGCAAACCTGAAAGAGCCGAAAGAGAAAAACGACATGGACCTGACTCCACGCGAAAAAGATAAGCTGTTGATTTTTACTGCGGGCATAGTGGCGGAACGCCGCCTTGCGCGCGGCCTGAAGTTGAATTACCCGGAAGCGGTGGCGCTGATCACCTGCGCCATCATGGAAGGTGCCCGCGACGGCAAAACTGTCGCCCAATTGATGTCCGACGGCGCGCGCATTCTCACGCGCGCCGACGTCATGGAGGGTATTCCCGAAATGATCCCGGACATCCAGGTCGAAGCGACGTTCCCCGACGGGAGCAAGCTTGTGACCGTCCACAATCCCATTCCATAAAGGAGTTCATCATGATCCCAGGGGAATACAAGCTTGAAGAGGGCGAGATCGCCCTCAACGCGGGGCGCGAAACCATTTCTGTCGTGGTCACCAACCAGGGCGACCGCCCGGTGCAGATCGGCTCGCACTTTCATTTTTTTGAAGTCAATTCGGTGCTCAAGCTGGAGCGCTGGAAGGCCTACGGCAAGCGCCTGAATATCGCCGCCGGCACCGCTGTGCGCTTC
The DNA here is from genome assembly GCF_009857535.1 of Duganella margarita. Taxonomy (GTDB): domain Bacteria; phylum Pseudomonadota; class Gammaproteobacteria; order Burkholderiales; family Burkholderiaceae_D; genus Rugamonas; species Rugamonas margarita. Next base: position 5,451 of record NZ_WWCS01000014.1, on the reverse strand, counting down.
GAGCCGGGCCAGCAGCGCACGGTGGAACTGGTGACGCTGGACGGTGACCAGGAAGTCTATGGCTTCAACGGCAAAGTAATGGGCAAGCTCACCACACCACCAAAAAGCTAAAAGGCTCTCATGGCTACAATCTCGCGCCGTGCCTATGCCGAAATGTTCGGTCCCACCACGGGGGACCGCATCCGGCTGGCGGATACCGAACTGTTTATCGAAATTGAAAAGGACTACGCCACCTACGGCGAAGAAGTGAAATTCGGCGGCGGCAAAGTGATCCGCGACGGCATGGGCCAGTCGCAGCGCGTTGCCGCCGACGTGATGGACACGGTGATCACCAACGCGGTGATCGTCGACCATTGGGGCATCGTCAAGGCCGATATCGGCTTGAAGAACGGCGTGATCGCCGCCATCGGCAAGGCCGGCAATCCGGACATCCAGCCGGATGTGACCATGGCGATCGGCGGCGCCACCGAGATCATCGCAGGCGAGGGCATGATCGTCACCGCCGGCGGCGTCGACACGCACATCCATTTCATCTGCCCGCAGCAGATCGAGGAAGCGCTGATGAGCGGCGTGACCACCATGATCGGCGGCGGCACCGGGCCGTCGGCCGGCACCTCGGCCACCACCTGCACGCCGGGACCGTGGCATCTGCATTCGATGCTGCAGGCGGCCGATGCGTTTCCGATGAACCTGGGCTTTCTCGGCAAGGGCAATGTCAGCCTGCCGGCGCCGCTGGAAGAGCAGGTACGCGCCGGCGCGATCGGCCTGAAACTGCACGAAGACTGGGGCAGCACGCCGGCCGCGATTGACAACTGCCTGTCGGTGGCCGACAGGATGGACATCCAGGTAGCGATCCACAGCGACACGCTGAACGAAGGCGGCTACCTGGCCGACACGCTGGCGGCGTTCAAGGACCGCACCATCCACACCTTCCACACCGAAGGCGCGGGCGGCGGCCATGCGCCGGACATCATCGCGGCGGTGGGCGAATCGAATGTGCTGCCATCGTCGACCAATCCTACGCGTCCTTACACGGTGAATACGCTGGACGAGCATCTGGACATGCTGATGGTCTGCCATCACCTGGATGCGGCGATTACCGAAGACGTGGCGTTTGCCGAATCGCGCATCCGCCGCGAGACCATCGCGGCCGAAGACATCCTGCACGACCTCGGCGCGATTTCGATGATGTCCTCCGACTCGCAGGCCATGGGCCGCGTCGGCGAAGTGGTGATGCGCACCTGGCAGACCGCGCACAAGATGAAGGTGCAGCGCGGGCCGCTGGCGCCGGATTCGTCGCGCAACGATAACTTCCGCGTCAAGCGCTACATCGCCAAGTACACCATCAATCCGGCCATCACGCACGGCATCGCGCATGCGGTGGGTTCGCTCGAAGTGGGCAAGATCGCCGACATCGTGTTGTGGAAGCCGGCCTTCTTCGGCGTCAAGCCGCAGATGATACTGAAAGGCGGCATGATCGCCGCCGCGCTGATGGGCGATCCGAATGCGTCGATTCCGACGCCGCAGCCGGTGCATTACCGGCCGATGTTCGGTTCTTATGGCGGCGGCTTGAAGAAGTCGTTCACCTTCGTGTCGCAGGCGGCGTATGACGCCGGCATCGGCGATGCGCTGAAACTGAACAAGACGCTGATCGTGGCCAAGGGCATGCGCGCGCTGCGCAAGTCCGACATGATCCACAACAGCCTGGCCCCGAAGATGGACGTCAATCCCGAAACCTATGAAGTGCGCGCCAATGGCGAGTTGCTGGTGTGCGAACCCGCCGCCGTGCTGCCGATGGCGCAGCGCTATTTCCTGTTCTGACGATGCTGACCGCTTTATGTTGACCTTATTATGCTGACCTTACATACCAAGATTGCACACGCCGAGGCCATCGCGGCGCAACTGGTGCTGCCATACGAACTGCGCGAGAAATGCCGGCTGCGCGCCACGCTGGATAGCGGCGAAGAGGTGGCGGTATTCACCGTGCGCGGCACTGTGCTGCGCGACGGCGACCTGCTGACCGGCGAAGACCAGCGCGTGATTCGCGTGGTCGCCGCGCCGGAGCCGACTTACAAAGTCACGTGTCCCGATGCGCACGCGCTGCTGCGCTGCGCTTTCCACCTCGGTAATCGCCACACGCAGGCGCAGGTGGGTGATGGTTTCCTGCGCATCCGCGCCGATGCGGTGCTGAAGGAGATGCTGGCCGGGCTGGGCGCCACGGTGGTGGAAGAGCAGGCGGCGTTCGAGCCGGAATCCGGCGCGTATGGCGGCGGCCATGGCCATCATCATGACCATGGACAAGGACCGCTGGCGCCGATCCCGCTGCGCCAGAAGATCCACCGTCCGAGCGACCCGAAATGACTCGCAACCCGTCGTTCCGGCGTACGCCGGGACCCATGCTGAGCATCCTGGTCCGCATTCTATGGATTCCGGCCTGCGCCGGAATGACGGGGCGGTGATGGAGGCGGCTGCGCTGCTCAACCTGTTGCAATTCGCCAGTCCGGCCCTGCCGATTGGCGCGTACAGCTATTCGCAGGGGCTGGAGGCGGCGCTGGAAAGCGGCACGGTGCACAACGCCGATACCGCCCGCGCCTGGATCGTCCGTCACCTGCACGAAGTGGTGGCGCAATGGGAAGCCCCGGTCACCTGGCGCCTGATGCAAGCCTGGTCGCGGCGCGACTGGCAGGCTGTCAGCGACTGGAGCGAAAAATTCATCGCCTCGCGCGACAGCAGCGAATTCCGCGCCGAGACCATCCAGATGGGCTACTCGCTCACCAAGCTGGTGGCCGAATTGGGCATTACCGATGCCGACATGCTGGCGCAGCTGCAAGGCGCAGCCGAAGTCGCGCTGCCGACCGCCTTCAGCTGCGCCGTCGCCGCTTTAAACATCCCGCACGACGCAGCGCTGCTGGCGATGCTGTTCGCGTGGGCGGAAAACCAGGTGCTGGTGTGCGTCAAGTCCGTACCACTGGGGCAGGTGGCCGGCCAGCGCATGCTGCTGTCGCTGCGCGCCGACATCGAAACCGCCGCCCGCTACGCGCAAACCGTCAGCGACGACGATATGTGCAACTGGGCGCCGGGCCTGTCGCTGCTGTCGATGCAGCACGAAGTTCAATACAGCCGTTTATACAGATCCTGAAAGAGTAAACATGACGACATCCAATCCACTCCGCGTCGGCATCGGCGGCCCGGTAGGCTCGGGCAAGACCGCCCTGTGCGAAATGCTGTGCAAGGGCATGCGCGACCACTACGACATGGCCGTCATCACCAACGACATCTATACCAAGGAGGACATGGAGATCCTGCTGCGCGCAGACGCCTTGCCGGCCGAGCGCCTGATGGGCGTGGAAACCGGCGGCTGCCCGCACACCGCGATCCGCGAGGACGCCTCGATCAACCTTGAAGCCATCGCCCGCATGCAGGCCGACTTCCCGGACCTGGACCTGATCCTGGTGGAATCCGGCGGCGACAACCTGGCCGCCACCTTCAGCCCCGAACTGTCGGACCTGACCATCTACGTGATCGACGTCGCCGGCGGCGAGAAGATTCCGCGCAAGGGCGGTCCGGGCATTACCCGTTCCGATCTGCTGATCATCAACAAGACCGACCTGGCGCCGCACGTCGGCGCGGACCTGGACGTGATGGCGCGCGACGCCAAGCAACAGCGCGGCAATCGCCCGTTCGTGTTCACCAATCTGCGCAGCGGCGAAGGCGTGAGCACCGTGATCGACTACATCCGCCAACAGGGCTTGCTGGACCAATAAAGGAGAGACCATGAACAAGACACTCACCGCCGTCGCACTCATCGCGCTGGGCACCGCCAGCACCAGCGCCCTGGCGCATCCCGGCGCCGGCGCGCACACGCACGGCTTCCTGCAAGGTTTTGCGCACCCGTTTACCGGCCTCGATCACTTGCTGGCGATGCTGGCGGTGGGCGCCTGGAGCGTGCGCCAGCCGAACGCCAAGTGGCTGCCGGCCACCTTCGTCGGCATGCTGTTGGTCGGCATGGCCAGCGGCGCGCTGGGGCTGAGCATTCCCGGCCTGGAAACCGGCATAGGATTGACGGTGGCCTTGATGGGCGTGTTGCTGGTGGCGGCGGTGCGTTTACCGGCGTCGGCCGGCGCGGCGATGGTCAGCGTATTCGCCATCCTGCACGGTAACGCTCACGGCCACGAGCTGCCGCAGGCAATCAGCGCGGCCGGCCTGCTGGCGGCCAGCCTGCTGCTGGTGTATGGCGGGAGTCTGCTGGGCCGCGTCAGCCCGGCGCTAGCGGTCAAGGCCTCGGGCGCGGCGATTGCCGCCACCGGCGTGATGCTGGCGGCGACGGCGTAAAACTTATTTGCGCTCTTCGGTGCGGCGTTCCTGCAGCTCGATGGGCGCCTGATTTTGCGGATACAGGCCCTGGTGGCCGGCGTAGACGGCGCGGATCGCGGCCATGTCGGCTTGCTGGTCGCCGCTCAAATGCAGGTGGTCGACCACGCCCAGGGTCTTGTTCGGATAATCGATATACACCAGGCACAGCGGCACCTTGGCTTCCAGCGCCAGGTGATAGAAGCCGCTCTTCCAGTTGGGGCGGTAGCTGCGCGACGCTTCCGGCGTGATGGCCAGCCAGTACCAGTCGGCGGCGTTGATGCGTTCGGCCTGCGAGCGGATCATGCCTTGCGGCGCGCTGCGGTCGACCGGCTCGCCACCCAGCGCGCGGAACCACCCGCCCAGCGGCGATTTGAACAGCGAGTCCTTGGCCAGCCAGCGGAACGGCAGGTTCAGCGCCCATTTGCCGAACAGGCCGACGAAGAAGTCCCAGTTGGAGGTGTGCGGATACACCACCACGATGCCGCGCGGACCGGGCAGGGGGCGGTACAGCATGCGCCAGCCGAACAGATTCAGCACCCGCAGCGACGCCCGCTGCGGCCAGCTCGGCAACGCAGCCGGTTTCAATTCAAAATCACTCATCTCACACCACCCAGTTGTTGTTTTAGGCTTTATGCACTATTGACAGGCTGTTATCCGCCTGCTTAAAAAGCAGCGCGCATTCTATATGGGCCTTGGCGGTGGGGCAAGCCTTGAACTTTTCATATCATTTTCCGTCCAACGTCACATGACGACGAAAACGATACTCTGCGTGGGCGTCGGCGAGTTGGGCTTGGCGCCAGACTGGGAGGTGATCCATGCGGGCACGCTGGCCGAGGGCCGCCGTCATCTGAAGGCGCGGCCGTGCGCCGTCGGCCTGCTGCTGGTGCGGGAGACCGACAATTGCGCGGAGCTCGGCGCCTTCCTGCTCGATCACTGGACGCTGCACTGGATCGCCGTGCTGCCGCCGGCCGCGCTGGAACGTCCCGCGTGGCGCCAGTTGCTGCGCGATCACTGCAGCGATTACCATACCTGGCCGCTGGACCACCAGCGGCTGCGCCATGCGCTGGGCCACGCGCTCGGCATGGCGGCGCTGCGGGC
>NZ_WWCS01000013.1 GCF_009857535.1 Duganella margarita | reverse complement strand
GTAGGAGTCTGGACCGTGTCTCAGTTCCAGTGTGGCTGGTCGTCCTCTCAGACCAGCTACTGATCGATGCCTTGGTAGGCTTTTACCCTACCAACTAGCTAATCAGATATCGGCCGCTCCAGGAGCATGAGGTCTTGCGATCCCCCACTTTCATCCTTAGATCGTATGCGGTATTAGCGTAACTTTCGCTACGTTATCCCCCACTCCAGGGTACGTTCCGATATATTACTCACCCGTTCGCCACTCGCCGCCAGGTTGCCCCGCGCTGCCGTTCGACTTGCATGTGTAAGGCATGCCGCCAGCGTTCAATCTGAGCCAGGATCAAACTCTTTAGTTTAATCTCTGTTTGTGACCACTGCTGGTCACTGGTTCGCTCTTCTCAAAAATACTGACAGTATTTCTACTGAATATTTCTTTGTTGAGCATTTAATGCTTTTTGTTGCAGCATCAAACGCCCACATTTATCGACTGTAAATTTTTAAAGATCATTCTGTACTGCATGCTGACAAAGCGTTTTGTCTGTCAGCGAAGAAGGAAGAGTATGAAGCGTTTGCAGCATTTCGTCAACCTTCTTTTTCCCCGCTTAACTCAGCATTTACATGCGTTGCCTTGCGAGGGACCGAATCATATCAAAGCCCCTCGAAGTTTGGCAAGCGCTTTTCCAAGAAAGCTTTCATGCCCTCTTTTTGCGCCGGCGTGCCGAAGCCGGACTGGAACAACTGGCGCTCATATGCCACGCCTTGCGACAGCGTGGTTTCAAAGGCGCGGTTGACCGCATCCTTGATCTGCATGGCCACCGAAGTCGGCATGGCGGCGATCTGTTTGGCGGCGGTCAGCACTTCTTCCAGCAGCTTATCGGCCGGCACCACGCGCGACACCAGGCCGATGCGCTCGGCTTCGGCGGCATCAATCGTCCGGGCGGTCAGCAACAGGTCCATGGCCTTGGCCTTGCCGATGGCGCGCGGCAGGCGCTGGGTGCCGCCGGCGCCGGGCGTCACGCCGACCTTGATTTCCGGCTGGCCGAACTTGGCGTTGTCCGCAGCGATCAGAAAGTCGCACATCATGGCCAGTTCGCAGCCGCCGCCCAGCGCGTAGCCGGCCACGGCGCCCACCACCGGTTTGCGGATGCGCAGGATGTGCTCCCAGTTGCGGCCTATATAGTTGTCGCGATGGGTGTCCGGGTAGGTGTAGTCCACCATGGCGGCGATGTCGGCTCCTGCGGCAAACGCTTTCTCGCTGCCGGTCAGCACGATGCAGCCGATGGCCGGGTCGGCGTCGAACTTATATAAAGCGTCGCCCAGCTCGTTCATCATATTGTCGTTGAGCGCATTCAGCGCCTTCGGACGGTTCAGACAGATCAGGGCTACTTTGTCGTGCACTTCAACGATCAGGTCTTCATATGCCATACGTTCCTCCAGGTGGAAAATTTACCGGCCGATTGTAGCGCCTATCTCCGCCGCTGGTATGATTGAAATTTGGCAACCTGCATTCAAGAGTCTCCCATTCTTAACGCCCTCAGCAACGACGAATTGATGCGCAACGGCGATTTCCGCCGTTACTGGTCGAGCGCCATCCTGAATGGCTTTGGCAGCTATATCAGCGGACTGGCGCTGCCGCTGTGCGCGGTGCTGCTATTAAAAGCCTCGCCGGCGCAGATGGGCATGATGGGCGCGGCGGCGGCGCTGCCGTTTGCGCTGCTGGCCCTGCCCGCCGGTGTGTTCCTCGACCGCAACCGAAAACTGCCGATCCTGCTGGCCAGCAAGGCGATCCAGGCCACCGCCCTGGCCAGCATCCCGCTGGCATGGTGGCTGGGTCTGCTGACGGTGGAGTGGATGTATGTGGTGTCGTTCGTTACCGGTGCCTGCGCTGTGGTGGGCGGCGGCGCCGAGCAGGTATTCCTGACCAATATGATCGGCCGCGACAAGCTGACCGACGCCCAGTCCAAGTTCACCGCCACCGATTCCATCGCCCGCCTGGTGGCGCCGGGCTTTGCCGGCCTGCTGATCCAGTGGCTGACCGCGCCCTATGCGGTGCTGCTGAACGCCTTCGGCTTCCTGGTCTCGATCAGGCTGCTGCGCAAGCTGAAGGCCAACGATCCCAAGCCGCCGCCGTCCAACAAGCATCCGCTGCGCGACATCCACGACGGCATCCTGTTCATCTGGCGCCAGCCGCTGCTGCGCGCGCTGGCCTGGGCCTCGGGCTGCTGGCATCTACTGTTTTATGGTTTTGTGGCGCTGCATGTGATTTTCGCCACGCGCGAACTGGGCATGAGCGCCGGCATGCTGGGCGCGGCGCAGATGGTCGGCGGGGTCGGTGTGCTGGCCAGCTCCCTGCTACTGAAGCCGCTGACCCGGCGCTATGGCGCCACCGGCGCGATGCTGTTCGGCATGGGGCTGTGCACGGTGGCCTACATCGTCACGCCGCTGATCCCGGCCAATCTGTTCGGCTATCCGCTGGCCAGCGCCATGCTGTGCGCCGCCATGTCGTTTTTCCTCGATTGCGGCGTGATGCTGTTCCTGCTGCCCTACACCACGCTGCGCCAGCAGGTCACGCCGGACGCCTACCTGGGCCGCATGATGTCGACCATGCGCTTCCTGACCGGGGCGATCGCGCCGCTCGGCGCGCTGGCCGGCGGCTACCTCGGCGAACACTTCAGCATCCGCACCGGCCTGGCCTGCGTGGCGGCCGGCGCCATCGTGCTGATGATCGTCCTGGCGCTGTCGCCACCCGTGCGCCAGAAAAGCTGACTAGCCAGTAGGCTGGCTCCAGTGTTCAATGACAGGAGTTAGCCATGTTCAAATCCATTCTACTGCCGACCGACGGCTCCGAGCTGTCCGACAAAGCCACCGCGATCGCGGTGGAATTCGCCCGCCTGCACCAGTCGCGCATCACGGCGCTGACGGTGATCCAGCCGCTGCTGCTGCCATCGCTGGGCGACAGCGGCGCCGTGGCCGACGCCGGCCAGTACGAAATCCAGATGCAGGACGCCGCCCGCGCCCATATCGAGCGGGTGGCGGCGGCCGCCAATACGGCCGGCATACCATTTGAGGGCGTGATTGCGATGTCGCCCAATCCCTATGAAGAGATTGTGGCCGCCGCCGAGAAGTACGGCTGCGACCTGATCATGATGGCGTCGCACGGCCGCAGTGGCCTGAGCAAGCTGCTGATGGGCAGCGAAACCCAGAGCGTGCTGTCGCACACCACGCTGCCCGTGCTGGTTTTGCGTTAGATCTTTTTAGGCAGCAGCACCCAGACGCTGCCGCGCTGCTTCATGCGGCCCGCATTCTCGGCCGCCTCGGCGCCAAAGCCGAAGAAATAGTCGACCCGGATTGCGCCACGGATGGCGCCGCCCGTATCCTGCGCCATCACCAGCCGCTGCAGCGGAATATCGCTGTTCGGCTGGGTGGTGGACAGGAACACCGGCGCCCCCTGCGGCAGCTGGGTGGCGTCGATGGCCACCGAGCGTTGCGGCGTCAGCGGCACGCCCAGCGAACCTTTCGGCCCCACTTTCGGATCCGGCAGGCGCTCCTCTTTAAAGAACACATAGCTCGGATTGGCGTTGAACAGCTCCTGCATGCGGGTCGGATGGCCGGCGATCCACGCCTTGATGCCCTGCGCCGAGGCCTGCTCCAGCGTCAACTCGCCCTTCTCCACCAGATACTTGCCGATCGATTTATACGGCTGGCCATTCTGGTCGGCATACGCCACGCGCACGGTTTCGCCGGTGTCGCTCAGCTGCACGCGGCCCGACCCCTGCACCTGCAGGAAGAACGATTCCACCGGATCATCCACCCACAGCAGCTCCTTGCCGCTGAAATTGGCCGACTCGATATCGGCGCGGGTCGAATACGGCACCACCTTCTTGCCCACCAGTTTACCGCGCAGGCGCATGCCCTTCAGTTCAGGGTAGACGCTGGCCAGGTCGATGGTCAGCATATCGTCCGGCACCTTGTACAGCGGGGTCTGGTACGGGCCGCCCTTCTTGCGGGCGCCGTGCAGCAGTGGCTCGTAGTAGCCGGTGATCAGGCCGTCGGTGGCGCCGTCGGGGGCGATCACCTGGTTCGGCTCCAGGAAAGCTTCAAAGAAGGTGCGGATGGCTTTTTCATCGTTGCCGTTGACGGTGCGCGCCACGGTGCACGATTCCTTCCACAGCGCCTGTTTGATCAGCACCGAGCATGACGACATGAACGCCGGCCAGGCGGCGCGCAGGTCGTCGCGTTCCCAGCCGGGCAGCTGGGCGAAGGTGGCCGGCACCATTTGCAGCGCGCCCGGCTTGGCCGGTTCCGCCGGCGGCGTTGGCGTTGGCGTTGGCGTTGGCGTTGGCGTTGGCGTTGGCGTTGGCGGCACCGGCACGAACACCGGCGGCGCCGGCTGGGCCGGTTTTTCAGGCGGCAGCGGCGTGGAAGTACAAGCGGCCAGCGCCAGCGCGACGACGCTCAGCGAAACGGGTAGACTACGACGTGGAGATAACATAAAGGCTAACTATGTGGGTATTAATGGTGGAAGCGGGCGTGGCGTTTTTCCTGCTGGTGTTCATCGTCTGGTGGACCATGAAGGGCAAGAAGTGATCAATGCAGCGTGCGCGGCAGCGACAGCACGAATTCCGGGATCTTGACTTCGAACTGGTGACCATCCTCGGCCACGCAGAAATATTCGCCAACCATCGAGCCCTGCGTGGTTTGCAGCGCGGCGCCGCTGGTGTATTCGAACACTTCGCCTGGCTGCAGCAGCGGCTGATGGCCGACCACGCCCAGTCCGCGCACTTCTTCCACATGGTTGTTGGCGTCCGTGATCACCCAATGGCGCGAGATCAGCTGCGCCGCCACCGTGCCGGTGTTTTTGATCGTAATCGAGTACGTAAACACAAAATTAGTGCGTTCCGGGTCCGACTGGTCCGGCAGGTACTGGGTTCTGACCGACACGGTAAATTCATAAGTGGGCATCAACATTCCTCTAAAAAGCAAGCTTGGCGATCATATATCGCCAAGCATCCATTGCACCGCAAATCCGCCCTGTATGCAAGGACGGCGCACCTGAAAACAGGCGCAATGGCGTGGACCAGCGTAAAATAACGCATCTTTTTCAATGCCAGCCCAACGCCATGACCACTTTCCGCATCGCTCCCAGCATCCTGTCCGCCGACTTCGCCCGCCTGGGTGAAGAAGTCCGCAACGTCGTATCGGCCGGCGCCGACATGATCCACTTTGACGTGATGGACAACCATTATGTTCCCAACCTGACCATCGGCCCGCTGGTGTGCCAGGCGATCCGTCCGCACGTGGAAGTGCCGATCGATGTGCACCTGATGGTCAAGCCGGTCGACCGCATCATCCCGGACTTCGCCAAGGCCGGCGCCAACATCATCACCTTCCACCCGGAAGCGTCGGACCACATCGACCGTTCGCTGCAACTGATCCGCGACCACGGCTGCAAGGCCGGCCTGGTATTCAATCCGGCCACCCCGCTGAGCTACCTGGAACACGTGATGGACAAGATCGACATGATCCTGATCATGTCGGTCAACCCGGGCTTCGGCGGCCAGTCCTTCATTCCGCACGCGCTGAAGAAAATCGCTGAGGCGCGCCGCCTGATCGACGATTCCGGCCGCGACATCCTGCTGGAAGTCGACGGCGGCATCAAGATCGACAACATCGCCGCTGCCGCTGCCGCCGGCGCCGACACCTTCGTGGCCGGCTCCGCCATCTTCGGCCAGCCCGACTACAAGGCCGTGATCGACGCCATGCGCGCCAACCTGGCCAAGGCATAAGAATGAGCGTACTGGCAGGCGTGCGCGCCGCAATCATTGACCTCGACGGCACCATGCTGGACACGATCCCCGACTTCCACGTCGCGATCAACGGCATGCGCGCGGAACTGGGCCTGGGCCCGATCACGCAGCAGCAGATCGCGCTGATGGTCGGCAAAGGCTCGGAAAACCTGATCCGCTCCGTCCTGGCGCTGGATTGGGACGCGGACCGCATCGAGGCAGCGTTTGCGCCAGCGATGGACGCCTACCAGCGCCACTACCTGAGCATCAACGGCAATCACAGCGTGCTGTATCCGGACGTGATCGCGGGCCTGACCGCCCTGAAGGCGCAGGGCCTGCGCCTGGCCTGCGTGACCAACAAGCCGATCGCCTTCACCACGCCGCTGCTGAAGCAGAAAGGCCTGGACGGCTTTTTCGAGGTGGTCTACGGCGGCGACTCGCTGCCGCGCAAGAAGCCGGACCCGCTGCCGCTGCAAACCGTGTGCGCCGACTTCGACCTGCCGCCATCACAGGTGGTGGCCATCGGCGACTCCTCCAACGACGCCCAGGCCGCGCGCGCCGCCGGCTGCCCGGTGCTGACCGTGCCATATGGTTATAACCACGGAGAGTCTATACACGACATCGATTCCGATGGTATAGTTAATACGCTGCTAGAAGCGGCAAGCCTGATCCGTTCGCATAATTAACCGTTAGCTGAACCAAACCTGACCGAAATGTCTCTCACCAAAAAACACACCGTCAACCAAACAGGCTCGATTGAGGCCTGGCTTTGGCGACGCTGGCAATCCTGGCAAAACTGAGCCGAATTGATTGCTGTCGTCCGCATTCCCATGCGCGACAGGTTTTTTGAACACACCACCGCTGGCACACCTCCTTATTCCGGCGGCATGGAGAGAAGATATGACCGAACTCGAATTCAAATCGTTGGCCACCGACGGCTATAACCGCATCCCGTTGATCGCGGAAGCCTTCGCCGACCTCGAAACCCCGCTCACGCTGTACCTCAAACTGGCGCAGACCCAGAACGCCGGCAAGAACACCTTCCTGCTGGAGTCAGTAGTGGGCGGCGAGCGTTTCGGCCGCTACTCCTTCATCGGCCTGCCGGCCACCACGCTTCTGCGCACCTTCGGCAACCGCACCGAGATCGTCAAGAACGGCACGGTGATCGAGACCCACGACGGCAATCCGCTGGACTTCATCGAGACCTACCAGAAGCGCTTTAAAGTGGCGATCCGACCCGGCATGCCGCGTTTCTGCGGCGGCCTGGCCGGCTACTTCGGTTACGACACCGTGCGCCACATCGAGAAAACCCTGGCCAACGGCGCGCAGAAGGATGACCTGGGCCTGCCTGACATCCAGCTGATGGTGACCGAGGAACTGGCCGTCATCGATAACCTGAGCGGCAAGCTGTATCTGATCGTCTACGCCGACACCACGCAGCCGGAGTCGTATTCGAAAGCCAAGCAGCGCCTGAAAGACCTGCGCGTGATGCTGCGCCGTGGCGTTGAAGCGCCGGTGACCAGCGCCTCGGTGCGCACCGAAGCCGTGCGCGAATTCGCCAAGGAAGATTATCTGAAAGCCGTCGCCCGCGCCCACGAATACGTGCTGGCCGGCGACTTGATGCAGGTGCAGATCGGCCAGCGCATTCGCAAGCCGTATGTCGATTCGCCACTGAGCCTGTACCGCGCGCTGCGTTCGCTGAATCCGTCGCCGTATATGTACTTCTACAATTTCGGCGATATGCAGATCGTCGGCGCCTCGCCGGAGATTTTGGTACGCAACGAGACCGCGCCGGATGGCGAGAAAAAAGTCACGCTGCGTCCTATCGCCGGTACCCGCCCGCGCGGCGCCACGCCGGAACGCGATGCGGAACTGGCCAGGGAACTGCTGGCGGACCAGAAGGAAATCGCCGAACACGTGATGCTGATCGACCTGGCGCGCAATGACCTGGGCCGCATCTCGGAAATCGGCAGCGTCAAGGTCACCGACCGCCTGATCATCGAAAAATACTCGCATGTGCAGCACATCGTCTCCAACGTCGAGGGCAAGCTGAAAGACGGCCTGTCCAACCTGGACGTACTGCGCGCCACCTTCCCGGCCGGCACCCTGACCGGCGCGCCGAAAGTGCGGGCGATGGAAGTCATCGACGAACTGGAAATCTCCAAGCGCGGCATCTACGGCGGCGCCTGCGGCTACCTGTCGTTTGGCGGCGAGATGGACGTGGCGATTGCGATCCGCACCGGCGTAATCAAGGACGGCAACCTGTACGTGCAGGCCGCCGCCGGCATCGTCGCCGACTCGATCGCCGAAATGGAATGGCAGGAAACGGAACACAAGGCGCGTGCGGTGCTGCGCGCCGCCGAGCAAGTGCAAGATGGTCTGGATGGGGAGTTCTAACATGCTGCTGATGATCGACAATTACGACTCCTTCACCTACAACATCGTGCAGTATTTCGGCGAACTGGGTGAAGACGTGCGCGTCTACCGCAATGATGAAATCACGATTGCGGAGATCGAGGCGCTGAATCCGGACCACATCTGCATTTCGCCAGGTCCGAAAGACCCGTCGCAGGCAGGTATCTCCATCGAGGTGCTGAAGCACTTCGCCGGCAAGAAGCCGATTCTGGGCGTGTGCCTTGGCCACCAGGCCATCGGCGAAGCGTTCGGCGGCAAGGTAATCCGCGCCAGGCAGGTCATGCATGGCAAAACTTCTTTAATCGCGCATACGGGTGTGGGCGTCTTCAAGGACCTCCCTTCTCCCTTCACAGTGATCCGGTATCACTCGTTGGCCATCGAGCGCAGCTCGCTGCCGTCCTGCCTGGAAGTGACGGCATGGACCGACGACGGTGAAATCATGGGCGTGCGACACAAGGAATACGACATCGAGGGCGTGCAGTTCCACCCCGAGTCGATCCTGTCGGAACACGGCCACCAACTGTTGAAGAACTTCCTCGTCCGCTGATTAAAGAAGGAAAAGCCATGCCTATCACCCACCAAGAAGCGCTGGTGCGCTGCATCGAACACCGCGAGATTTTCCACGACGAGATGCTGCACCTGTTCCGCCAGATTATGTCCGGCGAAATGTCGCCGACCATGATCGCGGCCCTCACCATGGGCCTGCGCGTGAAAAAAGAAACCATCGGCGAAATCGCCGCCGCCGCGCAAGTGATGCGCGAGTTCTCCACCAAGGTGCCGATGGCCGACACCACCGGCCTGCTGGACATCGTCGGCACCGGCGGCGACGGCGCGCACACCTTCAACATCTCCACCACCGCAATGTTCGTCGCGGCGGCGGCCGGCGCGCGCGTGGCCAAGCATGGCGGCCGCAGTGTATCGTCGTCGTCGGGCAGCGCCGACGTGATCGAATCGCTGGGCGCCAACATCAACCTGAAGCCGGAGCAGATCGCGCAGTCGATCGCGCAGACCGGCATCGGCTTCATGTTCGCGCCTAACCACCATGCGGCCATGAAGCATGTGGCGCCGGTGCGCAAGGAACTGGGCGTGCGCTCGATCTTTAATATTCTGGGACCGCTGACCAATCCGGCCGGCGCGCCGAATATCCTGATGGGCGTATTCCACGCTGACCTGGTGGGTATTCAGGTGCGCGTGCTGCAACGCCTCGGCGCGCAGCACGCCATCGTGGTATATGGCCAGGACAATATGGACGAGGTGTCGCTGGGCGCCGCCACCCTGGTCGGTGAACTGGTGAACGGCGAGATCCGCGAATACGAGATTCACCCGGAGGATTTCGGCATGCAGATGATCGCCAGCCGCAACCTGAAGGTGGCCGATGCGGAGGAATCCAAGCAGCGCATGATGGAAGCGCTGCGCGGCGAAGCCGGCCCGGCCTACGATATCGTGTCGCTCAACGCCGGCACCGCACTGTACGCGGCCGGTGTGGCCAGCTCGATCGAAGATGGCCTGAAGCGCGCGCGCTTTGCGATTACCTCCGGCGCGGCGCTGCGCAAGATCGATCAATTCGTCCAGGTTACACAAAACCTCGGCAGCTAACGCGTCATTCCCGCGCAGGCGGGAATCCATACGGCCTATGGGGTCCCGCCTGCGCGGGAACGACGGGGCGAAGGATAACGATATGTTTGGAATTCACGATCTTACGCTGTTTATCATCTCGGGCCTGCTGCTGAACCTCATGCCCGGACCCGATTCGCTGCTGATCATGACGCGCAGCGCGGCGCAGGGCTGGCGCGCCGGATCGGCCGCCACGCTGGGCATCTGCACCGGCACCATGGTGCATATCCTGGCTGCGGCGCTGGGCTTGTCGGCATTGCTGTCCACCTCCGCCGCCGCGTTCACGGTGGTGAAGTGGATCGGCGCGGCCTACATCGTCTACATGGGCATCGGCATGCTGCGCGCGAAGCTGCGCGACGAGGAACCGCAAGCAGAGGCGCCAGCGGTGCAGCCGCTCGCGTGGCGCAAGATCTTCCTGCAGGGTTTTCTGACCAACGTGCTGAATCCCAAAGTGGCGCTGTTCTTCCTGGCGTTCGTGCCACAATTTATCGCGGCCGATTCCAGCAACAAGCCGCTGGCCTTCATCATCCTCGGCGCGATTTTTAATTTTAATGGCATGCTGTATTGCCACGGTTTGGCCTTATTCACCGCTTTTGCCAGCACGCGCTTGAACATCAAGCCGCTGGTGTCGCTGTGGCTGAACCGCACCATGGGTGGCCTGTTCCTGGCCCTCGGCGTGCGCCTTGCACTCTCGGAGCAACGTTAATGTCTGATATTCTGAACAAAATCCTGGCCGTGAAAGCCGACGAAGTGGCAGCCGCCAAAAAATACCGCAGCTTCCCCAGCCTGCGCGACGAGGTGGAATCCAACGCCGAACTGCGCGCCGGCCTGCGCGGCTTCGAAGCCAGCCTGCGCGCCAAGATCGCCGCCGGCCACGCCGGCGTCATCACCGAAATCAAAAAGGCATCGCCGTCCAAAGGCGTGCTGCGCGCCGACTTCCGTCCGGCGGAAATCGCCGCCAGCTACGAGGCCAATGGCTCCGCCGCGCTGTCGGTGCTGACCGACGAGCAGTTCTTCCAGGGTTCCGTGGCCTACCTGCAGCAGGCGCGCGCCGCCTGTTCGCTGCCGGTGCTGCGCAAGGACTTCATGGTCGACGTCTACCAAATCTACGAAGCACGGGCGATGGGCGCCGATGCGATCCTGCTGATCGTCTCCGCGCTGGATCACGGCCTGATGGTGGAAATGGAAGCCGTGGCCCACGAACTGGGCATGGACGTGCTGGTGGAAACCCACGACAGCGACGAACTGACCGCCGCGCTCAAGCTGAAAACCGCGCTGGTGGGCGTCAACAACCGCAATCTGCGCACCTTCGAGGTCTCGCTGGAGAACACTCTCGGCCTGCTGGACCGCATGCCGCCGGAAAAACTGGTGATCACCGAATCCGGCATCCTGGCGCCGGCCGACGTGCAGCGCATGCGCGCCGCCAATGTGCACGCCTTCCTGGTCGGCGAAGCCTTCATGCGCGCGCAAGACCCGGGCGCCGAGCTGGCGCGCCTGTTCGAAATGAACTAAGCCCTGGCCGCAGCCCGCAGCGGCTGCACCACTTCGGCCGCAACCTCGTAACGGTTGCGGCCTCTTTCCTTAGCGCAATACAACGCCTTGTCGGCGCGGATAAGCAGGTTGTCCAGGCTTTCGTCTGCGCTGGTCTGGCACGCCACGCCGATGCTGACGGTGTATGGCGGCACGCCCGGACGGGCGGTGCACAGCGCCGACTGGATGCGTTCGGTGATGTGCAGCGCCCGATCCAGCCCAGTGGCCGGCAGCAGCACGACGAATTCCTCGCCGCCGAAACGCGCCACGTGGTCCGACACGCGCAAGGCTTTGGCAATCATTTGCGCCACATCGACCAATACCCGGTCGCCCACGGCGTGACCGTGATTATCGTTAATCCGTTTAAAATAATCGATGTCGATATTCAGCATCGTCAGGAATGTTTTTTCCCGGCGCATCAAGGCATGCTCCTTGGCGTAAATATCGGCAAAGCCGCGACGGTTTAAAGTCTGGGTTAATGGGTCCAGCGTCGAGCGGCGTTCCAGCGTAATTTGCAGACGGCGCGTGCAAACGGTCATAAAACCCACTGTCATCATCAGGGTCATGAAATGTGCGGTAGCCAGATACAGGCTGGCGAAGGTGCCGGCGCCAAGCAGATTAACATCGCTATTACTGGTCACCGCCAATACGCCGCGCACACCGACCATCATGGATTCTATCGTCATCAGGGTAACGAAAAACCACATCGAGAAATGATAATCGCCATGTTTCAATATGACGTAGATGGCACGCGCATGCAATATAAATACGACGACAGAAGAAAGCGCCACACGGATACTGAAACTGGGCGTAATCCATAGCCAATACGCCAGCAACACAGCGATTAATATCCAGCTCGAGTGGAATATCCACCAGGATGGTCGCACCTGGTAAAAACGCTCGGTGCCGATCATCATTAATCCTAATCCCCAGGTCATTACCACGTTGGAGAATAAGAGCACGATATCGGATTTGCCGTGCAGCGCGAACAGCACCACGCCACTTACCAATAATACCAGCGCCTGTGCCCATTCGCGCAAGCCGTGGATTTCCTTGGGAAAGTTTAAATAGGCGGAGTACAGCACCACGCTCATGGCAGCAGCCATGAGCGTTGCCATCAGCAGTATGGTGTTTGGATCGGGCAAATTCATGTGCGGCGATTCTAAACCACAAATCCGCGCGAATGGAAATTTCGCCCGAGTCACGCCGGAACTTGGCGAGTACATGCCAAAAATTGGCATGGAATGGGCGAAAAAAAGGCCGCATCGGTGGATGCAGCCTTTTCCAGCGTTGTTTTAGCGGCTGGCGCTCGGGCGTAATGGACCGGCTGATTTCTTTCCTGCGGCTTCCACCGTCAGGGTAATGCCTGGCGCCCGGTCGCCTTGCAGCGTCAGGTCAAAGCGCATTAATTCATCGCGGCGGAAGGCATAAACTTCCACCGTTTCGCCAACCGCATAACGGGACAGCAGCGTATCCAGATTCGTCGCGGTAACGCGCAAGCCATCGACGGCAATCAGAATATCGCCGGCCGATAATCCGGCCTGCTGGGCAGCGCCATTCTCATGGACGGCGGACAGTTTGCAATCATTGCCGTCCTTGCCCAGATTGGCGTCGAAACTCGGCTTGGACGATTTACGTTCATCATTATATTTAAGGCCGAATGGCGCCAGCAATTTAGCCAGCGGCAAATCTTCCGTACCGCGAATATATTTATCGAAGAATGGCTTGAAGCGGCCACCGCTGATTTCATCGAATAAGACTTCCGCCTCTGCCGGCGTTACGCCACGGCCGCCACCAGTATAAAAATCGCGGCCATAACGCTGCCATAATGCACGCATTACATCATCCAGCGATTTCTCACCACCGGTTTTGGCGCGAATACTCAGATCCAGCGCCAAACCAATCAGCGAACCCTTGGTGTAATAACTGACGATAGCATTGGGTGCATTTTCATCCTGGCGATAATATTTACCCCAGGCGTCGAAACTGGAATCGGCCACGCTTTGTTTGGTGCGGCCGGAGCCGCGCAATACACTGCCCACGGTTTTACCCAGCAATTTGAAATAAGCAGGCTCGCCGATAATTCCGGCGCGCACCAGCATCAAATCATCGTAATAACTGGTAAAGCCTTCAAATAGCCACAGCAGCGGCGAATAATTCTCGACCTGCAGGTTATACGGCGCAAACGCGGCCGGCTTGATGCGCTTGACGTTCCAGGTGTGGAAGTACTCGTGACTGCACAGCCCCAGGTATTGCAGGTAGCCGTCGCTGATGTCCTTGCCCCTGGCCGCCGTGGTCGGCAGGTCGCCGCGGTTGCAGATCAGCGCGGTCGAGGCGCGGTGTTCCAGGCCGCCGTAGCCGTCGCCCACCGCCATGGTCATGAAGACGTAGCGGTCCATCGGCGCTTTTTTGGTTTTCGGCTCGAAGAAGGCAATCTGCGTTTCGCAGATTTTTTTCAGGTCGGCGCTCAGGCGCGCCAGATCCAGGTTCGGCACGCGGCCGGTGATGACGATGTCGTGCGGAATGCCATGTGCCTTGAAGGTGGCCAGCGCAAAATCGCCCTGCTCCACCGGATGGTCGATCAGCTCATCGTAGCTGGACGCGATATAGGTGCCATATCCATAACGTTTCGCTTTCAGCTCCGGCAGCGAGGTGGCCACGCGCCAGCCGGCGGCAGCTTCGTCGGCCGGACGCTGGATGTCCACCACGTGCGGCAGTTCTTCCTGACCCAGCACGCGCAGGAAGGTGCTGGTGCCGTTGAAGAAGCCATGGTTCTGGTCCAGATGCGCGGCGCGCACCGACAGATCCCAGGCATAGACTTCATAGTGCACCGTCAGCGCGGCGCTGCGGTCGGCCAGCGGCGCGGCCTGCCACGAATGCTTATCCAGCTTGGTCAACTCGACCGGCTCGCCCTTCGATTCGGCGCGGATGCGGACGATATTTCGCGAAAACTCGCGAATCATATAGCTGCCAGGTATCCACGCCGGCAGCGCGAAAATCTGGCCGCCTTCGGCCGGCGCGGCCACCGTCACCGAAACGTGGAACAGGTGCGCCGCCAGATCATGGCCAACGATGGTATAGGCGATAGCCGGGAGGGTTTTGCTCGGTTTTTTCATCATAAATCCTGTTTTGTGTCGATGTCGCGCACCACGCCTTCGTCATCGACCACCACTTCGCTCACTGCATGGCTCTTTAAAATCGCGCGCGCGCCCTGGTCGCCTTCCAGCGCCAGCAGCAACGGCAAATGATAGGAACTGAAGGCGACCGGATTACCGCGCCGCCCTTCATACACCGGCGCCGCAATGCGCGCGCCACGTTCTATTGTAGCGGCCAATGCGCGCATGGTGTCTGGCCTTACGAAGGGCATGTCGCCCAGGCCGATGAGCCACCCTTCGGCGCCCTTGGTAAATTCGATTGCGGTAATCAGGGATTCGGCCATACCCAGGTCGGCGTCGGCGCACACGCGCACCTCGCAACCGAGACGGCCCAGCAGCGCGGCGACCATGTCGTCGCCCTCGCGCACCACCGCCAGCACGCGAGGGAGCGCGGCCAGCATATTTCTGGCGCTGGCGGCGACGACAAATTCACCATCGGCCAGCGTTTGCAGCAGTTTGTTTTCTACGCCGGACGGGTCGAAACGTCGACCGCGTCCGGCTGCCAGCAGAATGCCGACTAACGCCATCCGGCTCAGGCGCTCGCCAGATCGAACGGCAGTTTGCGCAGGCGCTTGCCGGTCAATTTGAACAAAGCATTGGCGAAGGCCGGCGCCAGCGGCGGCAGGCCTGGTTCACCCATGCCGGTTGGCGGATCGTTCGACGGCACGATATGCACATCGATCACCGGCATGTCCGTCATGCGCGCCACGGTGTAGTCGCTGAAGTTCTGCTGCTCGACCACGCCGTCCTTCAGCGTGATGGCGGCGCCCGACAAGGTCATGCCGAGGCCCATCAGCGCCGCGCCCTGGATCTGCGCTTCGATGGTCAGTGGATTGACCGCCGTGTTGCAGTGGACGCCCGCCGTCACCTTGTGCAGCTTCGGCGTGCCGTTTTTCACGGACGCCACCACCACATAGGCGATCACGGTGTTGAACGACTCATGCACCGCCACGCCGTAGGCCTGGCCCTTCGGCAAAGCCTTCTTGCCGTAGCCGGATTTGGCCACTGCCAGGTCCAGCGCGGCAATATGGCGCTTGCCCTTCTCGCCTACCAGCTTTTTGCGATACGCCACCGGGTCCATCTTGGCCGCATGCGCGGCTTCGTCGATCAGGGTCTCCATCACAAACGCGGTATGGGTCGAGCCGACCGAACGCCACCACAGCACCGGCACGTTGGCCTTGACGGTGTGCGCGCTCAGGTTCAGCGGCACTTCGTACGGTTCGCCCATGCCTTCAACCATGGTCGAGTCGACGCCGTTCTTGACCATCATCGGCTCAAACGGCGTGCCGCTGGTGATCGACTGGCCGACGATCACGTGATCCCATGCCACGATCTCGCCCTTGGCGTCGATGCCGATGTCGGCGCGGTGCACGTGCGACGGACGGTAGTAGCCGCCCTTGATGTCGTCCTCGCGGCTCCAGATCACCTTGATCGGCTGCTTGTGACCTGCGGCCTGCCATACCTTGGCGATATTGACCGCTTCCACCAGATAATCCGAAGTCGGCACCGCGCGGCGGCCAAAGCCGCCACCGGCCATCATCGTGTTCAGCACCACCTGCTCCGGCTTCAGGCCGGCGGTGGCGGCAATCGCGCCCTGGTCGACGGTCTGGAACTGCGAGCCGGCCCACACCGTGCAGCCATCCTTGCGCAGGTCGACCACGCAATTCAGCGGCTCCATCGGCGCGTGCGCCAGGTACGGGAACTCATAGACAGCGGAGATTTTCTTCGCCGCGCCGGCCAGCTTGGAGGTATCGGCGGTGCGCACCGGATTGCCCGGTTTCTGCGCCAGCGCCTTGTACTCGGCTACCTGCTTCTCGCTGCTGACTTTATCGACGCCGCTGGTATCCCAGTCGATGACCAGCGCATCGCGCGCGCTCTTGGCCGGCCAGTAGCCGTCGGCGATCACCACCACGCCGCTGCCGCCACGGTCGGTCTTCACTTCCAGCACATCGATCACGCCCTTGATGGCCTTGGCCTTGCTGGCGTCGAATTTGGCAACCTTGGCGCCGAACACCGGCGGCCGCGCAACGACAGCGACCTTGCTGTCCGGCGCCTTGAAGTCGATGCCGAACTGCTGCTTGCCGGTCGATTTGGCGCGCGCGTCCAGACGCCTGGTCGGCTTGCCGATCAGCGTGAAGTCCTTCGGATCTTTCAGCGTCACGGTGGCGGGCACCGGCTGCTTCATGGCCGCATCGGCCAGCGAACCGTAAGTGGCCTTCTGGCCGGCAGGGCCGATCAGCGTGCCCTTGACGGTCTTGATCTGCGCCGCCGGCACCTTCCACTGCTCGGCCGCCGCCGCGATCAGCATCTGGCGCGCCTTGGCGCCGATTTCGCGGTACTGCGTGTACGAGTGGGCGATACTGCCCGAGCCGCCGGTGATCTGGATGCCGAACGCAGGATCTTTATATTGATCGCCAGCCGGCGCCAGCGCGCCGCGCACTTGCGACCAGTCGGCGTCCAGTTCCTCCGCGATCAGCATCGGCAGCGACGTTTGCACGCCCTGGCCGAACTCCAGGCGGTTGACCTGCACCGTCACCGTGTTATCCGGCGCGATGTGGAGGAAGGCGTTCGGTTCGTAGACCTTGGCCGGCGCCTGCTGCGCGTTGGCCCAGCGGCCCGCGCCGGGCATGAAGAAGCCCAGTACCAGCCCGCCGCCGGCGACTGCGCCGGCTTTCATGAAGCCGCGGCGCGACACGCCCGCCGCCGTAGCGGAACCGCTTACCAAAGGGGTGGCAACTGAGCCTTGATTTAGCCATTCGATACGCATGCTGGTCTCCTCAGGCAATCGCTTTGGCAGCGTCTTTGATGGCAACGCGGATGCGCTGATAGGTGCCACATCGGCAGATATTCCCGGCCATGGCGTTGTCGATCTCGGCGTCCGACGGATTCTTGTTGGTGCGCAGCAGCGCGGTGGCGCTCATGATCTGGCCACTCTGACAGTAACCGCATTGCGGCACGTCGATCTTGACCCATGCGTCCTGCACGGCCTTGCCGACCTTGTCGGCTTCCATCGCCTCGATGGTGGTGATTTTCTGGCCCTCGGCCGCCGAAATCGGCGTTACGCACGAGCGGATCGCCTGGCCGCCCAGGTGCACGGTGCAGGCGCCGCACAGCGCCATGCCGCAACCGAACTTGGTGCCGGTCATGTTGAGGTTATCGCGCAAGGCCCACAGGATGGGCGTCGATGGATCTGCGTCCACCTGTACATCCTTGCCGTTGATGTTCAAAGTGATCATGTGAATCTCCCTGGTTGGACTACTACAGTTACTGCTTAACTTTGCTGAATTTTTCTTCCAGCGCTTTAGCATCGATCGCGCCAGGGATGCGCGATCCGTCGGCGAAGAAGATCGCCGGCGTGCCCTGGATGCCCAGTTTGTGGCCCAGCTCCACCACGGCGTCATTCGGCGCTTCGCACTTGGCGTCCGCCACCGCTGCGGCTTTGCCGCTCACCATCCAGTCGTCCCAGGCCTTGCTGCGGTCCGGCGAGCACCAGATGTTCTTCGACTTGACGAAGGAATCATCCGACAGGATGTTGTACATGAAGGTGTAGATGGTGACGTTGTCGGTTTCCTTCAGCGTGGTCTGGCGCAGGCGCTTGCAGTAGCCGCAGTTAGGATCCTCGAACACCGCGATCACGCGCGAGCCATCGCCTTTGACGGTCTTGATGGCTTTGTCCAGCGGCAGGTCGGAGAACTTGATCTTGGTGATATCGTCGATGCGCTCGCGCGTCAGGTCGGCGCCGGTGGACAAGTTGAAAATATGACCATTGATCAGATACGTCGCCGTCTTGTCGGTGTACAGAATGTCATTGCCGATGCGGACTTCATACAGGCCGCTGTATGGCGTCTCGGTGATCGAATCGACCTTGACGTTGACGCCAAGGCGCGGCTCGATCAGCTTCTTGATCGCTTCGGCGCTCGGCGGGGTTTGCGCGCCAACGCAGGATGCCATCAACACCGACAACGACAGCAAAACGGACTTACTCTTTCTCATAACTTCTCCGGTAACGACTGACTACTTGCCCATCGCGTGAGAGATCAGGCGACGCTTCAGCACAGGTAATTTATCCAACAAGTTTAATCCGAAATTACGAACCACGCGCAGGGGCTCGATATCGGTCTCGAAAAGGCGCGCCAGACCATCGGTGGTCACCTGCATCAGCAGCACGTCTTCCTTGCGCGCGCGCGCATAGCGGGCCAGCACGCGGTCGTCGCCGATGCCGCGCTGCGGCTCGCGCTCGGACAGGGTCTTGATCAACTGCGCCACATCGCCAAAGCCCAGGTTCATGCCATGGCCGGCCAGCGGATGCACCACATGGGCGGCGTCGCCGATCAGCGCCACGCGCGGCGCCGTCATCGCGTGCGGCCGGATCAGGCGCAGCGGGAAATCGCGCACCAGCTCCGGCTGCAGCGGCGTCAGGGCGCCCAGCTTCTCGCGCGCGAACACCGCCAGGCGGTCGGCGATCTGCTGCGCCGACTCGGCGCGCAAGGTATCGGCCAGCTGCTCCGGCGCCGACCACACCAGCGACACCTGATTCCCCGGCAGCGGCAGCAAGGCGACGATGCCCTCGGCGCCGGTGAACCACTGATGGGCGGCGCCATGGTGCGGCAGTTCGCAGGCAAAATTGGACACCACGGCGCGCTGGTTGTAGCTGCGGTAATCGAGGCCGATGTCGCACTGGCCGCGCACCCACGACTGGGCGCCGTCGGCGCCGACCACCAGCGCGGCGCGGATGCTGGTGCCGTCATCCAGCAATACCGTGGCGCGGTCGGCGTCGCGCAGCAGACCGGTGGCGCGGCCGGTGGCCGTCTTGACGTTCTGGGCGAAGCGCAACGCGGCGTCCAGTGCCTGGTTCAGGTTGCGGTCTTCCAGGATCCAGGTCAGCGCGTTGGTGTGGGCGCCGTAGGCGTCGAACGCCAGGCCGCCGGCATGCGGGCCGTCGCCATGGACGATCATCGCATCGACCGGCGCCACCCGCGTGTGGTCCAGCGCATCCCACACCTTGAGCGACGACAGCAGATGATGCGCGGTGTGATTGAGCGCATAAACGCGCGCGTCCCAGCCCGGATCGGCCGCCACTGGCGCCGGTGGCGGCGAAGGCGGCCCCAGCAACGTCACACTCAGGCCGGCCTGGGCCAGGCCCAGCGCCGCGGTCTTGGCAATCGCGCCATTGCCAACTATGCAAATATCAGTTTCGATCACGCGCAGCGCCGCGGAGGTGGTGGGCTTATTCATCCGGCCATTATAGCGTTTGTGATGAATGGAAATTGGCCCTTGCACTTTCCCGTTGAGATGCTATAATTCTGCTCCTTGGCCTGGTAGCTCAGTTGGTAGAGCAGAGGATTGAAAATCCTTGTGTCGGTGGTTCGATTCCGCCCCGGGCCACCAAGAACAAGATTCACGCGACGCCCACTCATGCCAGTGGGCGTTGTCGTATATGGGATTCGCAGTTTTTGTCTCCGGTCTATTTCCGGTGCTTAAATTGAATTGCGGCTCTTTATGCCCCAGTCAAACGATCGCGGATGGCGGGATTGGCGTTGATCGACGCCGTCACCTTGCCCTTGCAGGAACGTATGAGTCTGCCACCTCCAGGTATTCCTCGAGCGTAAATTCAACACCTTAGTCCTTTGCCCCCCTAAGGCGGTTCTCAACTCCGCTTTGCGCATGCTCATGCGCCTTCTCGAAAAACTTGGCAAAATTGCAGCTAGCCGATGCTCCTGTTACCGCCTAAAGCCTTTACCCCTCACGAGGTCGATATGAAACATTTCATTATGTTCGTCTCATGCGCAATCATATTGGCAAATTCATCTGCAACGGCTGGGACTCAAGTATTAGGTGCAGAAATCGGCGTCACCACTGGCGAGCAGCTAAGAAAAGCGCTGTCCAAAAACACGCAAGTTCAAGATGGTGGATTAAACAAATACAGCGGTGGACAGATGCTGAGCACCGACGGCGCATCATACGAAATTGAAGGCCTCTTGGGGGTAGTGTACATATTTGACACACAGGGAAAGCTTGCCGGTGTAATCATGGAAATGGAGAAAAGTCGTTTCGCTTCGGTTTATCAGTTTCTTAAGCAAAAATATACGGTCAGTTCAGAGCGGCGCCCGTTCGTCGGCAACCAAATACGCGCGTTTTAATCCCCCAGACGCCACCATCGAACTAGATGCACCGCACTTGAGTTTTGAGATGCAGGTGCGCTATCTTCGTAACGATCTGCTAAAGAAATTCAATGCCGATAGTGCCAAGGAAGAAGCAGCAAAGAGAAAATCTGAGGCAGAGAAATTTTAGTAGGACGTATTGCATCCCTGGCTGTGCAGCCGCGCCTTTCGGCGACCGGCTTCGGCTATGGCGACAATTTGTTAGTCAGGCGAGTCGGTGACGTGATACATGATGCGACGCAAAAATTGAAAACACTTGTGTCGGTGTTTCGGTTCCGCCCAGGCCACCAAGAACATCACCACAAAAACGCCGATCCTTGCAGATCGGCGTTTTCGCTTCTGGACTACTCAGTCGTCGGCTTCGGTCTATCTCCAGTCGGTGGCACCAATTTTTTGCTCCTTCTCAATACGAGAGTAAATCATCCAATCCATAGTTGCCAAATGCGTCGTCCCGCTCGCCGACGTCAGATAAAAAGGCTTTAGATGAAACGCCATACAATCACGCTAGGTGCTTCGACTACGGTTGGGGGTAAGGTCATCTCGGCCAGCAGCAACGGTAGCATCAACGGTGTCGGAATTGCGCTTGAAGGCGACATGATTTTCTGCCCTGCCTGCAAGTCAAAAGGAAAGATCGTGTGCGTCGGACCTCGAATTCCGGAGACATGGAACGGCAAGAACGTCGCTTTGGAAAACGATTCGTGCGTCTGCGGCTGCCCTGGCCCTCCCCGACTTGTGCCCAATCAATCTGTCAGATACCAGATCATTGGCGAAACGTCCGACACGTCGCAAGCAACAGACTCGACCGTAGGTGAGACCGCGAGCAGACTGACGATGTTCGACGACAGATATGCGCTAATCGACGAAGAGACTGGCAACCCACTGGCCAACACCGAGTACGCCTTAAGGCGGGAGAGCGGAGAACTCGAATTCGGGACGACCGATTCCCAAGGGCATACGCATCTGCTGGAGGCCGAAGTTCATGCTGAATCGATTCAAATCTACTCGTGAGGGCTAAAATGACTGCTGCGGTAACATCTCCGTCCGGGCGCATTCTGCGTTATCGTGCAACGAGAACCACCACGCCACGCGAGGACAGCGAAGCGAAAAAAGTGAGAATCAAGGCAACCCAAGAGCAGCGTGTAGCGGAAAACAAGGAATTCCTGAAGAATGCAAACGTTCGGGCTTTCCTAAAAGCCATCGGAGAGGCGGAAGGTGGTGGCTACGACTTTAAATTCGGTGCAGTCAAAGGCAAGAAGAACGATCCTTGGCGATTTAGTGATTTTTCGACCCACCCCGGCCCGGGAAAGGGGGGCACTACAACTGCCGCTGGGCTATACCAAATTACCAAGCCCACGTGGCATGACCACGGCGAGAATGGGATGGGTATAACAGATTTCACGCCGGATACCCAAGACCTTATCGCGGTGTCCATTCTGCGCCGGCGAGGTGTTATCGAGAAAATTAAAGAAGGCGATATCGAGGCTGGCATATCTGAGGCATCGGTGCAATGGGCCGCACTTCCAATGGGGAAAGGCAAACCAGGCCATTACCATCAGCCCTATGTTGAGTTTGGGCACTTTGAGGCAGTCTACAAATCCGAAGGGGGGAAGACAAAATGAACAAGGCTATTGTCATCGTCGTGGCCCTCCTTTCTGCTCCTGTGCCGGTCCATGCCGCGCCAGCAGTGCTCAAAGTTGGCGAGCCCTTTATCAAGGCGAGAAAGCAACTCTACGCTGCAGGATGGCGCGCAGACCCGTTAGCCCATTTGTCCACGGGTGAACACATGGGACTGGAAAGGCAGCTTGTGGAAAATGGGTACGCCGAGGTCGACTCTTGTAGCGAGGGTTTGTCTTTCTGCATTCTCCAATACATCAAGGGCAATGCCTGCCTGCGCCTTCAGACGCAGGGGGAGCAGATCCGTTGGATGAAAGTTGATCAGTGGTCCAGCGATTGCCGAGAACGGTCAGTTGGAGAAGAAAGGAATGCGCTGCCCGCCGACGTGAGATACCTGATCCAGTGGCGTAAGGACTGTGAACTCGCTGACGAATGCAAAAGAACCCAACGATTTTTGTTAAAGCTTAAACAAAAATATAGGCATGATCCCGTGATCATGCGGGTCCTTGCGTCCCACAATTAAATCTGACACCGGGTGCAGGCTAAGCGTAGTGCTCACCTCATGCTTTGCACCTACACGGTCGGTCTTGATAGCGAATGCCCACTGTCCGCACGTTCTACCCACACCGTGCGCTGAACGATCTCCGAGACCCGCCGCAAGCGGGGGACATGAAGGTGGTCGGCTGGACTGATGTGTTTAGCGCTCCCATCAGCCAAGCCGTCCTCCGAAAGATAGTGCCCGCATCAGAAGGGCCGAACCGGACAGCGCTCAGTTAGCCGCCACCTTGGGCGCGATCGCGGCGTCGGCCGCCTTGCGCATCATGGCTTGCTCGGTGTGCTTGAAGCGGGCGCTTTCCATGCCGCGCGCCAGTTGCGGCGCCAGCTCGGCCGGCACCTTCTGCTTGATCCAGGCCTCCAGCTCATCCGGCGGCAGCGCGCGCCAGAACAGCTCGGGCACGTATTGGGCCAGGTACAGCGTACCAAACGGCTCAAACGGCGCCAACAATGCGTCCGCATTCGTGGTGAAACTGCTCCAGGCCAGTTGCGGGTGCTGGTCCGTCAGTCTGGCCAGCAAGCCCAGGCGAACCGTCCCGGCCTGCTTGGGAATTTCATCCGACATGACGATGGCTACCGCCTGCCTGGCCAGCGCCGGATCACGCACCGCCATCAGCGCCTGGTAGTAACGCCGCACCTCGGTCTCATTCTTGGCGCCGCGGGCGATGGCATGCAGCTGCTCGAACTCGGCCGGCGTGGCGCCCAGCGCGACGATCGTCAATACCGTGGCCTGGTCTTCGGCCGCGATGCTGCCGCGATCGGCCACGAAGCCGGCGAAACGCTTGCGCGCTTCGGCAATCACTTCGGCGTCGCCCCATGCGCCCAGTCCGGTCAACACCGCGCGGCGCAGTTTGACCACGCCAGGCGTGTCGTCCGCCCGCGCGTCCCAGCCCAGCTGGCGTGACAGCGGCTTGATCAGGTTGCGCGCATAGCTGCTGAACGCGTCGTGGCCCGGCGCGCCGCGCTCATACGATTCGATGGTCGCCAGCACGCCGGTGATCTGTTCCCACGAGCGCTGGTTCTGCACCGTGCCCATGGCCGAAGCCAGCGCCAGGTAGCTGCCCAGCGGCGCCGCGCCCGCTTCGGCCAGCGCCCACTGGTCGTCCAGCATGGCGATGCGGTCGCCGTCGGTCATCTTGCTGAAGTCGCGGGTGTTGCGCGCCAGCGTGGCCTGGTCGTAGGCGACGCGGTAGTAGCCGATCGCGTTGGCGTTGACGGTCAGCGTTTCGGCGCAGTTGCCGGCCTCGATCTTCTGGCCGTCGCCGGTCAGCAGCACCGCCTTGACCGCGCCGCTGCCGCTGCGCACCTGCAACGGCACCTGCCAGTGGCCCTTGCCCGTGCCCAGTCCTTGCAGCAGGAAGCGTTGCTGCGTCAGCGTGACGGTGCGCTTGCCATCGGCGCCGCAAGTGGCGGCCACCGACACCAGCGGGAAGCCCGGCTGGGTGGTCCACGAGGTGGCGATCGCGCTCACTTTATCCCCTTTGCCGCCCTTGCCGCCCGCCGTGTCGAGCGCGCGCCACAGGTCGCCGCCCAGCGTATTGGAATAGGCGTGCTGCTTCATGTAGCTGCGGATGCCCTGGCGGAAGCGCTCCGGCCCCATGTGGTTTTCCAGCATGCGCAGCACCGCCTGCCCCTTGCTGTAGGTGATGGCCGGATCGAAGGCGCTGCTGGCCTCGAGTTCGTTGACCACGTGCTGGACGATCGGATGCACGCTGGCCTGGGCATCCGAGGTCATCGCCTCTTCCTTGGTGGCGTCCTCGCGCTCCCACCAGTGCCAGCTTGGATTGCGCAGGTCGGTTTCGCGCGCCGCCATCCACGATGCGAAGCTTTCGTTGAGCCACAGGTCGTCCCACCAGCCCATGGTCACCAGGTCGCCGAACCATTGGTGCGCCATCTCGTGCGCCTGGATCGAGAACACGCCCTGGCGGTTGGCCAGCGTGCTCGACGGCGTGATCAGCAGCGCCTGGTCGTTGTAGGTGATCGCGCCCCAGTTTTCCATCGCACCGCTAAAGCCGCCCGGCACCGCGATCGAGGTCAGCTTGGGCAGCGGGTACTTGACGCCGAAATAATCGTTGTAGTCGTCGAGGATCTGCTGCGCCGCCGCCAGCGCCGCGCGGCCGCCCTCTTCCTGACCCTTGACCGCCACCACATTGAAGTGCGTGCCGTTGTGGTCGGCGCTGATCTCGGCCAGGTCGCCGGCCGAGAATTCCACCAGGTAGGAGGCCATCTTCGGCGTCGCCCCAAAGCTGGTGGTAGCCAGCTCGCCGTCGACCTTGCGGCTGGCTGGCGGCATGTTGGAATACACCGCCCACTTGGCCGGCACCGTCACGCTCAGCTTGAACACGGCGCGGAAGGCCGGCTCGTCCCAGCAAGGGAACATGCGGCGCGCATCGGTGGCTTCGAATTGCGTACTGAGCATTTCGCCCTGCACGCCGTCCGGCGTCTTGTACTGCTGGGCGAACAGGCCGACCGCCTTGGTTTCGATCTGGCCGGTGTAGTCAAAGCTGAGCGTGTGGCGGCCTTTGCGCGCAGGCGCGTTGAGGGTCACGGTGGTCAGCTGCTTGTCGTCGCTGGAGTCGACGCTCTTGACCGGTTTGCCGTCCAGCAGCACATTGCTGAGCTTTTGATTCAGCGAATTGAACTGGATGGTGGCGGTGGCGTCCTTGAAGTCGAGCAAGATGGTTTCCTTGCCGGCGATCTTGCGCGCGGCCGCATCCGGCGTGATGGCGACGCTGTATTCGAGCGGCACCACGTTCTTGGGCAGGCGGCCGGGAGCGGTCGCGAAATTGAAGATCGCCGGGGCGGCATCGCGCGCCAGGACCGGAACAGCCGGAAAAGCCAACGCCAACGCCAAACTCAACACACCTGCACGCATATTGCTCTCCTGAAGGAGGCCGGCGGCTTGCCGACCACGATCGAAATGACAATCAGGAAATATACACTGGTTTGGGGCAAGCTGATGACGTAAATGGCGGCGCCAGCACTGTGGCGCCGCCATCAGCCTTGCTTAATGCGAGGCCGGCAACACCAGGCGGCGCATGGCCGCAGCCTGACGGCCACCTTGCAGCGCCGGAATCGGCGCCACGATCAGGCGCGCATCGCCCAGGAAGAACAAGGTCTTGCCATCGGGACTGATCGTACCCAGCGCACGCGTATCACACTCGTAGGTGTTGGCAGTGCAGGTCGGGTAATCCGCCAGCTCGAAGTAACCCAGCAGCGGCAAGTCGGTACTGGTCACCATGCGCGTGCTGCTGTCGAACACATACACGCGCGGCTTGCTGGTGCTGCCCACGTACAGGCCACTGCTGTCGTAAGCCATCACATACAAGCGCTTGCCATCCGGCGAGAACACCGGCGTGCGGCCGTAGTACGCGCTATCCGGGATGACCACCTTGCCGATGATGTTGAAATCGCGGTCCCACACAGCGTAAGTGCCTTCCGCAAAACGCTCGCCGCGCAGGCTTTGCGCGCTCTCGAACCAATGACCCAGACCGCTCGGCGCCTGTTGCGCCACCTGGTCGCGGCTATCCAGCGAGACGATCGGCGGCAACGGTGTATAGCTGGCCGACTGCACGATATTGATGCGCGAGCCGTCGCCCGACACCGACGCCCAGCCAAAGGCATACGGACCGCCTATATTGCCGAAGCTCTTGCTGACCAGGTCAAAATACGCCATGTAGCCGCCATCGTCCTGCACGCCGGAAGCGCCGGAGAACAGCACTTTGCCATCATTGCGCACCGCCATCCGTGGCAGGGCGTTCAGCGTTTCGCCATACACGCTGCCAGCTTTGAAGCTGCCTTGTTCGGCCAGCGTGACCGGATCGAACAGCTTGATCTGGCCGCTGGTCACCGTCACGATCAGGCTCTTGCCATCCGGTGAAAGCGCCACCTCGTCGGCACTGGAGACCGGTACGCTGGTGGCATTCCAGTTGGTGCCGCTCTTACTGAAGCGCATCAGCGAACCCAGCGTCTTGTTGACGGTGAACAGCGCCTGCCGCTCGGGGTCGAACACCAGGCCGCCCTTGTTACCTTGCGCCGTCACCGCCGCGTAGGCCAAGGCCGGTTGCGACACCGTCTTCAGCGTGACGCTGCCGGAGCTGGCGCCCAGGCTGTTGGACAGCGCCACCGTGGCATCGCCCTGCGCCGCTGGCAGGCTCAGTTCAAACTGCGTGTCGTTGACGCGCACAATTTGGGCCGGCGTGGCGCCCGTCACCTGCAGCACCTGATTCAGATTGGTAATCGCGTCGAAGCCGCGGCCGCGCACGATGTAATTGCCCGCCTCGCCGGCCAAGCGGGTATGCGGGCTGATGTAACTGACTTCCGGCAGCCGCTTGTCCAGCGTGATGGTGAACTTGGTGCCGGCGGCTTTGCCACTGGCCAGGCTCAAGGTAATGTCGGCCGTGTAGGTGCGGAAATTGGCCAGCTTCAGCATTTGCGCCACATTCACCGATACCCCCAGCTTGTCGGTGCGCAGCGACCCGCTGGTGCGCGACAGCTGCAGCCAGGGCGTATTGCTGCTGGCCTGCCAGCCCTGCACCGGCAGGTTCGGCATGTCGATGCTGATCTGTCCGCTCAAGGTGGATGGCGTGCTCGCCGCATCGACCGTCAGGGTCGAGTTGCCAGCGACATTCCAGTCCGCCGCCACCACATTCAGGCTGATCGGCACCGACACCGGCAGCACGTCGTTGCCGCCGCTCAGCACCAGGTCGGCCAGATAGGCGCCGGGACGCAGACTGGCGGCCGAAGCGACCACGCTGACGGCGCCGCCGGCGCCTGGCGTCACGGTCAGCCAGCCCGGGTCACCCGTACGGTATTGCACACTGGTGCTCAAGCCCTGAGCCCAGTTTGGCAGCGTCACTTTCAGTTGCTGGCCGCTGCTGGCATAGCCTGCAGGCGCCGAGAACGCCAGGCTGGGGCGGTCCGGGGTGATGCTGCTGACCGAGGAAGGATCGGCAGTGACGCGATAGGTCACCGGAATGGTGGTCGCGCGGCTGCCCGCGCTGACCGTCACCAGGCCGTTGAAAATGCCGGGCCCCTTCGACGCGGCGATCACCGTCATGCCACTGGAGGTGATGTTCGCAACCCGCAGCCAGGTGGCGCTGGTGGTGGCGGAAAAACTGCTCACGCCGCTCG
The DNA here is from genome assembly GCF_009857535.1 of Duganella margarita. GTDB lineage: Bacteria > Pseudomonadota > Gammaproteobacteria > Burkholderiales > Burkholderiaceae_D > Rugamonas > Rugamonas margarita. Next base: position 143,776 of record NZ_WWCS01000013.1, on the reverse strand, counting down.
GCAACTGCACCGCCACTGGCGTGGAGGCCGAGGCGCCGGTCAGCGAGCTGAAGTCGACACTGCCCGGCGTGACCTTCAAGCCCTTGCCGACGCTGACCGTATAGGCCACGTTGGCTGGCGAACCATTGAAGTGCTGGGTGCATTGTTTATCGGCGCACATCGACAGCTTCAGCGTGCCGGAATACTCGCCGGCCGCCAGCTGCATTTTCGGATACACAGAGAACTGTGCCTGCGTGCCGTTAATGCGGGCTTCCACATGATCGATGGCCGTGCCCAGGTCCTCGCCGCCGAAATAGGCGGTGGTCGGCACATTGCTGCCGCTGCCCGTGCCCAGAATGATCTGCGACGGGATCACGCTGCCTTCATCCCCGCTAAACCGCAACTGGGTCCGGTCGATGCTCACTGAAAACCCGGGCGCCGGATCAACAGTCGAACCGCCGCCGCCTGACGCGCCGCCGCCACTGCCGCCGCCACCACCGCCGCAGGCGACCAGCAGCGACGACAGCCCGATAGCAACCAGATAGCGCAGCTGATTGATTTTATAGATTAACAATATGTTCTCTTGAGAAATTTAATAAAAAGCAATTTTATATCAAGATTGTAAATCTATGTAAATAGGCATGAGACCCGTAGCATGTCAGGGCGCTGGGCTGAGCATTTTTTGATCTGCCGCAAAGATCGGGCTGAACGGGATCACTAGAATCCCCCACTTTGCCCGCCGTTTATGCTCAAAGCTCCCGAACTCCTCCTGCCCGCCGGCTCGCTCGACAAGATGCACGCCGCCTTCGACTTCGGCGCCGACGCCGTCTACGCCGGCCAGCCGCGCTACAGCCTGCGCGTGCGCAACAACGATTTCTCCACCCTGCCAACGCTGCAGCAAGGCATCGAAGGCGCCCATGCGCGCGGCAAGCAGTTCTTCGTCGCCAGCAATATCTTCGCCCACAACGCCAAGCTCAAAACTTATCTGCGCGACATGGAACCGGTGATCGCCATGCGGCCGGATGCGCTGATCATGGCCGATCCCGGCCTGATCATGATGGTGCGCGACAAATGGCCGGAGGTGCCGATACATCTGTCGGTACAGGCCAACGCCGTCAACTGGGCCGACGTCAAATTCTGGCACCGCATGGGGCTGACGCGGGTGATCCTGTCGCGCGAGTTGTCGCTCGACGAGATCGAGGAAATCCGCCAGCAGTGCCCGGAGATGGAGCTGGAAGTGTTTGTGCACGGCGCGCTGTGCATCGCCTATTCCGGCCGCTGCCTGCTGTCTGGCTACTTCAACCATCGCGATCCCAACCAGGGCACCTGCACCAACTCCTGCCGTTGGGACTACAAGGTGCAGCACGCCGCCGAAGACGCCACCGGCGATTTCGCCCAGGTGATTCCGCTGCAATTCCAGCAGGCTTTGCAGGAAGCCGAGCAGCGGCCGTTCTCCTCGCTGCACCAGCAGCCGCGCCACCCGCTGGCCGACAAGGCCTACCTGATCGAGGAAGCCGAACGTCCCGGCCAGCTGATGCCGATCATGGAAGACGAACACGGCACCTACATCATGAACTCCAAGGACTTGCGCGCGGTCGAGCATATCGAGCGGCTGGTGAAAATCGGCGTCGATTCGCTGAAGGTGGAAGGCCGCACCAAGTCGCTGTACTACGCGGCGCGCACGGCGCAGGTGTACCGCCGGGCCATTGACGACGCCGTGGCCGGCCGCCCGTTCAATATCGACCTGCTGGGCCAGCTGCAAGGGCTGGCCAATCGCGGCTACACGGACGGCTTCTACCAGCGCCATCACACCCAGACCTACCAGAACTACATGCGCGGGGCGTCCGAGGCCAACCGCAGCCAGTACATCGGCGACGTGCTGAGCGTACAGGACGGCTGGGCGCGGGTGGAAGTGAAGAACCGTTTTTCCGTCGGCGACCGGCTGGAGGTGATCCACCCGCAAGGCAACCGCGATATCGAACTGACCCGCATGCTGAGCGACGACGGCGCCGAGATCAGCGTGGCGCCCGGCAGCGGCCACTTCGTCCGCATCGCCCTGGACGCGTCCCTGGACCGCGCCTTACTGGCGCGCTACCTGTAGGCGACGCAGGCCGACCACCATCCGGCAGGCTTGTCGCCGGCGCGACAATATGTCACCATGGCAACTTGAGTTACTAACGAGAATTGTCATGTTCAAACTGGCAATGTTGATCGCCACCCTGCTTGCGGCCGGCGCAGCGGCCGCGCAGTCCGACGCAGACCGCCTGACGATGCTGGTCAACGCCTATCGCGCGGCGCCCGGCACCTGCCAGGGCCAGGCGGCAGCGGCGCTGCCGCCGTTGACGCCCCAGCCGGCGCTGGCGGCCGTGCGGCTGACGCCCGGCACCATCCTGTCCGCCGCGCTCGAACGCGTGGGTTACAACAATAACAAGGCGGATGCGATCTCGATCGACGGCGCCAGTACACCGCAAGACGCCATGGCCGCCATCCAGCAGTCCTACTGCGGCACGCTGCTCAATAGCGGCTATACCGACATCGGCAGCACGCGCAACGGCGCCGAATGGACCGTGGTGCTGGCCCAGGCCGCCGCAGCGCTGCCGTCCACCACCTGGCCCGACTGGCACGACGCCGGGCAAGAGATCCTGCTCGAAGTGAATGCGGCGCGCAGCAGCGGCCACGACTGCGGTGGCAAGTTCATGCCGCCGGCGCCGCCGCTCAGCTGGAACGCCCAACTGGGCGACACGGCGCTGGGCCACAGCAGCGACATGGCGTCGCAACGCTATTTTGCTCACGTCGCCAAAGATGGCAGCGACGTCGGTGTGCGTTCGCGCCGCAACAACTACAACTGGAGCCGCATCGGCGAAAACATCGCCTTCGGCATGAACACGCCGCAGGAAGCGGTGGCCGGCTGGCTGTCCAGCCCCGGCCACTGCCTTAATATCATGAATCCCGGACTCACCGAGATGGGGGCGGCGTATGCCGTCACGCCGCAGAAGCAAGCCGGCCTGACTTACTGGACGCAGGTGCTGGGCAAACCTCGGCAACAGTAGGCGCTTACCACATCAGATCATCGGGAATCTTGAAGGCGGCGTACGGATCATCCTCTTCCACCTCGGCGGCGACCTGCTTGACGCACACCACGATGCCCGGATTGCGCTCGGCGATCTTGTCGGCGATCACGCGCGGCACCAGCTCATAGCCGCCGCCCTCGCCCACGATCACCAGCCGGCCCGCCACCAGATGCTCGCGCACCGCCGGCGTCACGTAGATGCGCTCGATCTTGGTGCCGAAGGTGAAGTTGTAGGCGATATCGGCGTGGTTGCCCTTGCTCTGCTTATTCTGCTGCACCATCTGCGTGATCTGCGCGGCGATGGCTTTCTGCTGCGCGGCGGCGTCACGCTCGGCGTTGGCCAGGCGCGCCTTCTCCGCATTGGCGCGTTGCAGTTCCTGCGCCGCCAGCTTGGTCTCGTCCACGCTCTCCACGCCGGCGCGGCGGTTCTCTTTCTGCTGCTTGCTCTTGTTCTGATTGGTGACTTTGACTTTATTCTTGTCCACCAAGCCGGCTTTTAATAACTGATCCGCCAGTCCCATGATGCTAACTCCTTATTAACGAAGGCGATAGCATACCATTCTTACTGCTGCTGCCAGCCGCCGCCCAGCGCCAGGAACAGCGCGATCTGGTCAGTCGCCAGCGTGGCGTCCGAGGCCGCCCAGGCGGCATCGGTGGCGGCCAGCGTGCGGTCGGCGTCCAGCACCGACAGGAAATCGGTGCGGCCGTACTGGTACAGGCGGTGCGATTGCTCGGACGCCAGCGCGCTTTCGTCGCGCGCCGTTTTCAGCGCGGCGTTGCGGTCCAGTTCACGCGCATAGACGGTCATCGCGCTCTCCACTTCCTTCAGCGCGTTGAGCACCGTGCCGTCGAACCTGGCCAGCGCGCCGTCGGTGCCGGCTTCCGCCTGCGCGATGCGGCTGCGCGCGGAGCCGGTGTCCGGCAGCGTCCACGAAATCAGCGGGCCAAGGCTCCAGCGCGTGGCGTTGGCGGCGCCGAAGTGGTCCAGCAAACCGGTGCTGCCGACCGAGGCGCCCAGGCTGATGCTCGGATACAGGTCGGCAGTCGCCACGCCGATGCGCGCGGTGGCGCCGGCCAGCGTGCGCTCGGCCTGGCGGATGTCCGGACGGCGGCGCAGCAGCGCGGCGCCATCGCCCACCGGAATCTGCGTCGTCAGGCGCGGTGCGGCCTGGCACTGCAGCAGGTGCATATTCATTTCCTGCGGCGTCTTGCCGGTCAATGCGGCCAGGCGATAGTGGGCGATGCGGTGCTGCGCTTGCAGCGGCGGCAACGCAGCCTGCAACTGCGCCAATTGGCTGCGGGCTCGCGCGCCGTCAATGGCGGTGCCGCGGCCGGCGCGGGTGCGTTCATCGGTCAGCGCAACAAACTTCTGCTGCAAGTCGACCGCCTGCTGGGCCACGGCCATCTGCCGCACCGCCGAACAGGCATCGGCGTAGGCGCGCGCGGTGTCGGCGGCCACGGTCACGCGCACCAGGTCGACGCCTGCCTGCGCGGCCTGGGTGTCGGCGTTGGCCGCTTCCACTGCACGGGCGATTTTGCCGAACATATCGGTCTGGTACGACACGCGCACGCCGACGTCGTAGTTGAATTTATCCGGCAGCGCCTTCGGCGAACCAATCGGCACGCCCGACGAGCGGCCCACGCCCGGCGCGGCGCTGATGCTGACTTCCGGCTTGCGCTCTTCTTCCGCCTGATCCAGCACGGCGCGGGTGCGCGCCAGGTTGGCGGCGGCCACGCGCAGGTCGGTGTTGGCGGCGAAGGCTTGCTGCATCAGCTGGTCCAGCACCGGATCGTCGTACAGACGCCACCAGTGATCCGGCAGCGGCGCCGATTTGTAGGCTGCTTCCGCCGTGCCGAGGAACGGCGCGGCGGCTTGCGGACGTTTGATCACGGCCTGCTCCGGCACCTTGTAATTGGGGCCGACGGTGCCGCAGGCGGCCAGCACTGCGGCCAAAGCCACGCCGCTTAATAGCTTGAGTGAGTTCATGCTGTCCTCCGCATTACGAACGTTTGGTCTGCACATCAACCGTCACCGTCTGGCCGGCGACCAGGCGCGCGCCTGCCGGCAAGGCGTCAAGCTTGATGCGTACCGGGATGCGCTGCGCCAGCCGCACCCAGTTGAAGGTCGGATTGACGCTGGACAGCAGGTTGGACGAGGTGCTGCGGTCGCGGTCTGCCACGCCGCCAGACAGGCTTTCCACATGGCCCTTGAGACGCAGCGATTGACCCATCGGCAGCACTACCACGGCGTCGCCGATCCGGATCGCCGGCAGCTTGGTCTCTTCGAAATAGCCTTCAACATAGTAGGAGTCGCTGTCGATCAGCGCCAGCACGGCGCGGCCGGCGCTGACGTAGGAGCCGGCGCGCAGGTCGAGGTTGGAGACGGTGCCGTTCACCGGCGACACCACCCGGGTGCGTTGCAGATTGAGCTTGGCCACATCGCGGGCCACCACCGCTTGCGCCAGCGCGGCGCGCAACTGGTCGACGCGCGACGAGCCCTGCTCGCGCGTTTCGGCCGACACCAGGTCGCGCAGATCGTTGTTGCGGCGCGATTCCTTCAGCGCCTGGTCCAGTGTGGCGCGTTGCGCCTGCTCGGCGGCTTCGGCCTGGCGCAGCGCCAGCTCAAAGCGCGCGCGGTCGACTTCAAACAGCACGTCGCCGATTTTTACCTGCTGGTTGTCGCGCACCAGCACATTGGTAACCTGGCCGGTGACGTCCGGCGCCACCTGCACCACGTCCGCTTTCACGCGGCCGTCGCGGGTCCACGGTTCCACTTCGTAGTGCTGCCACAGGCGCCATCCCAGTAGGCACGCCACGGCCACAGCGGCCATCGTCACAATAAACCGGCCCAGGGCCAGCAAAGGAGTTTTGAGGTTCATGTTTAGCCCCGATTCGTCAATATCATGGAGAAGCTGCCCAGCAAAATGAAGAACAGCGCAAATTCAAACAGCGCGGGATGCCATACCAGACGGTAGAAGCCAACCCGCATCAGCAGCCGGCCCAGCGCGCGCGTGCATACCAGCGCAAGGATGGACAACAGCAGCAAAGTAGGTACGTATAGTCCGTACAGACTCAATTCGGCAATCACGATGCAATCTCCGGTTGATAGGCGGCCGCGCGCGGAAACAGGTCGCGCCGCATGCTGGCCAGTGCGGCCGCCGCTTGCGGACGCGCCGCGCCGATGCCGCCGTCGGCGTCGGCCGCACCATGCGCGCCAGCGGCGCATACCGCGCGCAGCGTGCCGTCCAGCCGCTCCAGCAAAGCCGCCGGCGCCTGGCCGTGGCCGATCGCGCTGCTGCCGAAGTAGCCGCCCAGCTTTTGCATCAGCGGTTGCAGCGTCACGCCGGCTTCTTCCAGCGGCTGGCGCAGGCCGCACAGCTGCGCCACATGCAGGCCGACGCGCAGTTCGCGCAGCCCATCGACCGCCACCGCGCGCGCTTCCGGCGTTGGATGGGCGATGGCCAGGCGCGGCATCAGCAGCCCGATACGATCCACCATGCGCGCCGAAATCCTGACCAGCGGTTCGCGCGCGCTGGCCTGCGCCATTTGCGCGACTTCACGGCGCGCGGTGCGCAGCATGCGTTGCGCCATCCAGTCGCCGCCCACTGTGCGTACCAGGCTGGTGATGACGGCAGCGGCGATATAGCCGAACAGCTGCGCTACCATGCTATTCAGGAAGCCGGGAATATCCAGCGTGCCGGTGTCCTGCAGCGACAGCGTGCCGGCGATGCCGATCAGGAAAGCCAGCGCCGCGCCGGCGGTGGCGGGGCGCGGCATGTAGGCGCCGCCGATCAGGAATACCGGCGCGATCACCAGTACCAGCATTTCGTAGCTGTGCACCGCCGGCAGCACGAACAGGATGTAGGCCGCCGCTATCGGCATCGAAATCACCGTCCATTTCAGGAACGCCAGGATGGCCGGCGTCGGGTTGTCCTGCGTGGCGAAGAAGCAGCACAGCACCCCCGCCATCATCGGCGCGGCGGCGCCGGACGGCCACGCGGTAAGGATCCAGAACGCACAGCACAGCAAAATGGTGAGCGTCGCCGCCAGCGCGGAACGCAGCGCCATGCCATGGTCGCGGTGCAGCACCGACGGCGTCACGTGCGGCGTGTATTGTGCCGCGCCGCCGGCCATCACGGCGCCGACGTTGCTGCGCAATTCGAGGCCGTCTTCGCAGGCTTCGATCAGCGCGTCGAGACGCTGCGCGAGATTGAGCCGCAGGATTTCGCTCCAGCTGGCGTTGGCCGGCAGCGAGGGCTGCAACTGCGCCAGTGCCGCCCGCAGTTGGGCGGCGCGCGCCGGATCGGCGTTGCCACCGGCTGCCACCCAGGCGGCGATATCGTCCAGCAGCGCGGTCCACGGCGCCAGGCTATCCGGATCGACTTCGCGCAGCGCGGTAAGGCGGTCTTCCACCGCCAGCAGCAGCGGCACCATTACAGTCAGGCGGTCGTGCAGGCCGTGCACCATGCCGGCGGTCCAGCGCAGGTGGGAGGTGTCGAACGGCAGGTGGGTCGACATCACGCGCATCTCGCTGATTTCGCCGGCCAGCGCCAGCCGCGTGTGCACCGCCGGAGCGGCTGGCGCGGCTGGCGGTGCATACGCGGTTGGCGCGGTAACGGCGCCGGGATTCAGCACCTCGCCCATCCAGCGCTGCGCATCGCCGAGGGCGCGGTCCAGCCGGGCCAGCAGCACCGGGCCCACGCCCTGCGGCAGCAGCAGCGAATGCACCACGGTGGCGGACAGGATGCCGATGGTGATTTCCTCCACCCGCGCCAGGCCGGTATCGAAGATGGCTGCGGGGTCACTCACGGCGGGAAAGCCGATCAGCCCCGCCGTGTACCCGGCCAACATGAAGATGTAGGAGCGTGGCGTGCGGTCCAGCAGCGACAGGTACAGGCACAGGCCCACCCAGCACGCCAGCGCCAGCGACAGCAGCTCCGGCGCATTGGCCATGCGCGGCACCATGACGATGGTGGCGATGCTGCCGATCAGCGTGCCGCACACGCGGAACAGCGCCTTGGAGCGCACCGCGCCGGAGAACGGACTGGCGACGATATACGCCGTCATCATCGCCCAGAAAGGGCGTGGCAAACCGGCCGCCAACGAGACGTACAGCGCCAGCATCGAGGCGATAAAGCATTTCAGCGAGAACAAAATCTCGCTCCCTTTAGGCATGTGCATGATGGCCGCCCCGCGCTTAACCCGCGCTGCGCCCGGCCAGCACCTGATCCAGCTGCACCAGCACGCGCACGGTGGTTTCGATGTCGGCCTGCGGCATGCCCTTGAACAGGTCGCGGCGGAATGGCGCCAGCGCTTTTTCCAGGCGCTCGGCGATGTTCTTGCCGGCGCTGGTCAGGGACAGCGTCTTGGCGCGGCGGTCGCTGGGATCGTCCTGGCGCAGCACCAGGCCGGCCGCCACCAGTTGGTCGATGATGCGTACCAGCGACGGCGGCTCGATGCCGACGGCGTCCGCCACCTGGCCGGGCCGCACGCCGTCGCCCAGGCGCGAAATCATCAGCACCGGCCAGGCGCTGGCGTGCGACAGCTCAAAGTCCGCCGTCAACGCGTCGGCCGCGCTCTTGTAGGCACGCGCCACGTGGATCAGCGTATGGGTCAGGGACATCAGGGTCTTGTCGTAGGCGGTCATGGTCGACTCGTTCAAATATACTTAGGATGCTAAATATTAGCATCGAACGAAAATCTTTGCTGGGCAGGCGCTGGAATCTGCGCTATCGTTGTCGTTTTAAATATCTTTTTTGCCACCATGAAGCTGATTGCCATACTGCTGGCCGCTGCGACGGGAGCGATTGCGGCGCAGGCCGCGCCCATCCCCATCGAGCAGTTCTTCCAGAAGCCGCAGATGACCGGCGCCAGCATCTCGCCCGACGGCCGCCATGTCGTGCTGCGCCTGCAGTCGCCGGCCGGCCGCAGCATGCTGAAAGTGCTCGATGCCGACAGCCACGCGCAGAACGTGGTGGCGGCCTACCGCAATGCCGACGTCGAAACCTTCTTCTGGCTGAACGACCAGCGGCTGGCCTACACCGTGATCAACGTCGATCACGGCGGCGACATCGGCCAGACCGGCCTGTACGCGGTGGACCGCGACGGCAAGGCCTTCACGGTGCTCTCGCCCACCATCGTGCCGCAACGCTCCTTTGCCGACAGCGACTACGCCAACAACGCCTACCTGGCCCGCCCCACCGTCAACGGTTTCCCGCCGCGCAAGGGCGACGTCATGTTCGCGGTGGCGCGCTTCCCGGACTATGAAGTGCTGATGCGCCTGAACACGCGTTCGGGCGGCCGTCCACTCGACGTGCGCGCGCCGCGCGGCACCCACCGCTGGCTGGTGGACGCCGATGGCGAGGTCCGGGTGGCGGTCGCGCGGCGCCGCGGCATGGATATCGTGTACCACCGGGCCGACGATAGCTGGCGCGAGGTGGCCAGCTTCGATCCGCTGTCGCCGCAGGCCTTCCAGCCCAAGCTCTACGTCAATGGCCAGCTGTATGTGCAGGCCTACAGCGGCAACGACGAGGCATCGATCTACCGCTTCGACCTGGAGAAAAAAGCGCTGGACGCCAAACCGCTGATCATCGTGCCGGGCTACGACGCCGACGGCTACTTCCAGATCAGCGACAGCAAGATGCTGGGCTTCCGTGTCAACACCGATAGCGAAAACACGGTGTGGTTCGACGACGGCATGAAGGCGATGCAGCAGGAAGTCGACGCGCTGCTGCCCGCCACCATCAATACGCTGAGCTACGGCGGCCATAGCGAGACGCCGTTTGTGCTGGTGGACGCGCACAGCGATGTGCAGGACCATATCTACCTGCTGTACAACCGCGACACCAAAAAGCTGCTGCGCCTCGGCGACGCCCATCCGGACCTGAAGCCGGAACAGATGGCGCCGATGGCGATGGAGCGCTACCCGGCGCGCGACGGCTTGCGCATCCCGATTTACTTCACGGTGCCGGAACCGGCAGTCAAGCGGCCGCGCCCGACGGTGGTGCTGGTCGGCGATCCGCAATGGAAGCGCAGCGCCAGCTGGGCGTGGAATGAGGAGGTGCAGTTTCTGGCCTCGCGCGGCTACGTGGTGCTGCAACCGCAGTCACGCGGCACCGGCGGCTTTGGCCGCGCTTTCGAGGCGGCCGGCGACAAGCAGTGGGGCCGCGCGATACAGGACGATCTCGCCGATGCGGTCAAGTGGTCGGTGGCGCAGGGCTATACCGATCCGGCGCGGGTGTGCATCGCCGGCACCGGCTACGGCGGCTATGCGGCGATGATGGGATTGATACGCGATCCGGCGCTGTTCAAATGCGGCATCAGCTGGTCGGGCATGACGGATCTGGGCGCCATGTTCGAGCGGGACTGGAAGGATGTGGCGGAGGAGCGCGGGCTGGCGCAACTGGCGGCACGGGTCGGTGATCCGAAACTGGATGCGGCGCAGTTCCGCGCCACCTCGCCGCTGCACAACGCGGCGCGCATCACGCAGCCGGTGTTGCTGGCCTATGGCAAGGAGGATGCGCGCGTGCCGTTCCACGAGGGCCGCAAGTTCCGCGATGCGCTAAAGGCCACCAACCAGCAGGTCGAGTGGCTGGAATACACGCCCAACGTGGAGGACTGGAAGACGCAGGCCAACCGCATCGACCTGTGGCGCCACATCGAGGCCTTCCTGGCCAAACATATCGGCCCATAAAAAACGCCGGCGCGGCGCACAGGCGCCGGCAGGCGTGTCGGCGATGATGCTTACGGCAGCGGCTTGCCGTCAACGTCGATCTTGCGCACTTCGCCGATGTTCAGCGAGCGCACGCCCGCTTCCACCTTGCTCAAATCACCCACCACCAGCCACACCAGCTGGTTCGGCGCGATGGTGCGCGCCGCCAGCGCGTTGGCGCTGTCCGGGGTCAGCGCCGTCACCTTGGCGGTGAAGGTGTTGTAGTAGTCCTCCGGCAGCTGGTAGCGGATGATGTTGCCATAGCGGCTGGCCAGCTGGCCGGCGGTTTCAAACGATCCGGCCAGGCTCAGGGTCGCATTGGTCTGGGCGTCGGCCAGTTCGGCGGCGGTGATCGGGCGCTTGCCGGCGATGTTGGCGTACTCCGTCACCAGCTCCTGCAACGACTCCTTGGTCTTGTCGGTCTGCACCGGTGAAGCGCTCAGATACATGCGCTGGCCCACCGCTGGCCACAGACGCGCGTTGACGCCGTACGACCAGTGCTTGTCCTCGCGCAGGTTCATGTTGATGCGCGAGCTGAAGGTGCCGCCGAAGACGTCGTTGATCACGCCCAGCTCCACGTCCTCGGGTGCGTTGCGCGGCGGCGCCAGTTGCACGCCGTAGATCACGCTCTGCTGCGCGCCCGGCTTGTCCATCAGGTAGACCACCGGCTTGGCCGGCGGCGCCACGGTGGCGATCTCCTTCTTCGGCGCCGCGCCAGGTTTCCAGCCGGCGAAGGCTTTTTCCAGCAGCGGGGTGATCTCGGCCAGCGTGGTGTCGCCCACCACCAGCAGCGTGGCGTTGTTCGGCTTGAACCAGGACTGGTGATATTGCGCCAGGTCGTCGCGTTTCAGGCCGCTCACGCCGGCTTCGGTGCCGCTGCCGCTGACCGGCACCGCGTAGGCGTGGCCGGCGCCGAACAGCAGCTGCGGCAGCACGCGCAGGCCCATCGCCTGCGGATTGGACTTCTCACGCGCGATCGCCGCCAGCTGGTCCTTCTTCAGGCGTTCCAGTTCGTTGGGCGCAAAGGCCGGATGCTGGATCACATCCGCATACACCGCCAGCGCCTTGGGCAGCGTGGCCTTGAGCGTGTTCAGGCTGACCGTCACGCTATCGAGACCGGTATAGACGGCAAACTGCGCGCCGGCCGCTTCAAACGCTTCGCTGATGGCGCTGGCGCTGCGGCTGGTGGTGCCCTCTTCCAGCATGCGGCCGGTCAGGCTGGCCAGTCCCTCGGTTTTCTGCGTGTCCGAGGCGTAGCCGGCATCGACGATCAGCGAAAAATCGACCAGCGCGGCGGCGTGGCGCTCGGCCAGCACCACTTTCAGACCGTTCGACAGCGTGGCCTTCTGCATCGGCGGCAGCGTCAGGGCGGACGCCTTGCCCAGCGCCGGCGGCTGGCTGCGATCCAGCTTGGCGGTGGTGGTCAGGTTGGTCGGATACGGCTGCACGTCCAGCACATAATCGCCGTCCGTCAGCCAGGTCTGCATCGCCTGCTTGACCTGCGCCGGCGTGGCCGCCTTGATCGCCTTCAGGTAATCCTTGTAGCATGCCGGATTGCCGGTGTAGGTGGTGCAGCTGGCCAGCAGGTCGCTCTTGCCGCCAAAGCCGCCGATGCGTTCGACGATGCGGGTGTACTGCGCCAGGATGGTGGTCTTGGCCAGTTCCAATTCGGCGGCGGTGGGGCCGGTCTTGATCAGCGCCTGCAGTTCCTCGTCGCCGGCGCGCTCCATCTTCGCGCTGTCGGCGCCGGGACGCGCGGTCAGCATCACGTAGAACTGGCCGGCGATTTCCGAGCCGCTGTTAAACGCGCTGGCGTCGGTCGCCAGCTGGTCCTTGTACACCAGCCGCTTGTAGAAGCGCGAGGTCTTGCCGCCGCCCAGCACCTGCGCCGCCAGATCCAGCAGCGGTTCGGTGGCGGTGTCGGTGCCCGGCACATTCCACACGCGGTAGATGCGCGCCTGCGGCACCCGGTCCTGCACCGTGCCGCGATGGGTGCCGGTGCGCTTGGCGATCCACTCCTGCTGCTTGGCCAGCGGCGGGCCGGCCGGGATGTCGCCGTAATACTTCTCGACCTTTTCACGCGCCTGTTCCGGCGTAATGTCGCCGGCCAGCACCAGCGTGACGTTGTTCGGGCCATAGTTGGTCTTGAACCAGTCCTGCACGTCGGTCATCGACGCCGCATCCAGATCGGCCATCGAACCGATCGTGGTCCACGAATACGGGTGGCCGACCGGCCAGGTGTTCTCCGCCAGCAGCTGGCGCGTCACGCCGTACGGGCGGTTCTCGCCCAGCCGCTTCTCGTTCTGCACCACGCCGCGCTGCAGGTCCAGCTTCTTCTGATCGAGCACGCCGAGCAAATGGCCCATGCGGTCGCTCTCGGCGAACAGCGCGTAGTCCAGCATCGAGGTCGGCACGTTCTGGAAGTAGTTGGTGCGGTCGCCGTTGGTGGTGCCATTCAGGTCGGTGGCGCCGATGCGTTCCAGCGCGTTGAGGTAGGTCTGGTTGAAGTTCTCGCTGCCGCTGAACATCAGGTGCTCGAACAGGTGGGCAAAGCCGGTCTTGCCGGGCTTCTCGTTCTTGGAACCGACGTGGTACCAGGTGTTGATCGCCACCACCGGCGTCTTGTGGTCTTCGTGCACCAGCAAGGTCAGGCCGTTTTTCAGCACGAATTTGGTGTACGGGATGTCGGGAATCGCGATGTCGCTTTTGGCGACAGGCTGGGTGGTGTCGGCGGCATACGCGGCGCCGGTGGCGCCGGCGGAGAGCAGCGCGATGGCGGCCGCGAGGACGGTGCGGCGCAAGGACATGGTCATGCGGTATCTCCCAAAGAAGTGAACCTGCAAAAAAAATGGGCGCCTGCATTGCAGCAGGCGCCCATTCATTCTATTAAGGTTTAGATAAGTTTGACCAGCTTTTTTTGCATCCGCTTATTTGCGTTCTTTTGCAGTGGCGTCACGCGCGGCGCGGAACTCGGCGTCCTTGGACCAGTTCGGCCAGGCCTTGGAGTCAGCCAGGTCGCGGCCCAGCGCATACAGCAGGCCCAGGTCGTGCGCCATGCTGGCGAAGGTCCAGTCGGCGTGCCATTCGTCGGACGGCTGGTGGTAGTTGTTGGTGTTGTAGTCCGCCTCCAGCTTTTCGCCGGCGGCCACGCCACCTTCCACCAGGTCGTCGCCCGAGCCGTACGAGATGGCCGGTACGCCGCGCTTGGCGAACGGGAAGTGGTCGGAGCGGAAGAAGTGGCCGGCTTCCGGTTTCGGGTCCGGCTTGTACACCAGGTTCCATTCCTTGGCCTTGGCGATCAGCTGGTCCAGCAGATCCAGCTTGGCGCTGCCGGAAATGGTGAAGTTGCGCGTCAGGCCGTGCGGGCTGAGGGCGTCCATATTGATCACGCCGACCGTGGTGGCCAGCGGGTACAGCGGATTGGCAGCGTAGTATTCGGAGCCCAGCAGGCCTTTCTCTTCGGCGGTGACGGCCAGGAAGGCCACGGTGCGTTGCGGCGCCGGCGCCTTGCCGTAGGCGCGCGCCAGTTCCAGCAGCGCGGCGATGCCGGTGCCGTTGTCGACCGCGCCGTTGTAGATCTTGTCGCCCTTGGCGTCCGGCAGGCCCACGCCCAGGTGGTCCCAGTGGCCGCTGTAGATCACGGTTTCCTGCGGACGCTGGACACCGACCACGCGCGCCGCCACGTTCTTCGACACGATCACCTGCGCGTCCACCGCGTAGTGGGCCGACAGCGTGACGTCCTTCAGCTGCACCGGCTTGAAGTCGCGGGTTTGCGCCTGCTTCTTGAGCGCCTCGAAATCCAGGCCGCCGCGCTTGAACAGGTCGACCGCCAGGTCGCGCTGGATCCACGCTTCCATCGGCGCATGCGCCTCGGCCGGCTTCTTGCGCACGATGTCGTACATGACGTTGGTGTTGGAGTTCTTGACCGTGTTCCAGCCATACGAAGCCGGCGCGGTTTCGTGCACGATGATGGTGCCCAGCGCGCCGCGGCGCGCCATCTCTTCATACTTGTAGGTCCAGCGGCCGTAGTAGGTCATGGCCTTGCCGCCGAAGTCGCCCTGGCCGGTTTCGAAGTCGGGGTCGTTGATCAGCACCACCGCCAGCTTGCCCTTCAGGTCCTGGCCCTTGAAGTCGTCCCACTGGCGCTCCGGCGCGGTGACGCCGTAGCCGACGAACACCAGCGGCGCATTCTTGAAGTTGACCAGCTTGGCGCCATTCATCGCGGCGCGCACCGCCAGGTCGTCGCCCTGGCGCAGCGGCTGCACGGTCTTGCCGTCGTTGACGCTCAGCGTCACCGGGCCCTTGATTTCAAAGCGGCCCAGCGGCACGTCCTGGGTCCAGCTGCGCTGGCCTTTGACCACGTCGCCGCCCGGCTTCAGGCCGGCGGCCTTGAATTGTTCGATCAGGTAGGCGACGGTTTTGGTTTCGCCGGCGGTGTGCGGACCGCGGCCTTCAAATGCGTCCGACGACAGCACTTTGACGTCTTGCGACAGGCGTTTGGCGTCGATCTCCGGTGCGCTGGCGGCGTGCGCGCCAAAGGCGACCAGCAGCGACAGGGCAAGCATGGTTTTTTTCAATCTGGGCTCCCTCAAGGGTAGTACGTGAATCGGCAATACTGCCACGAATAAATGTTGGCGACAATGTCATAAGTAATTACCAAATCGAAAAGTTTCCTGCAGGATACTGCTTTTATGACAAGGAGTTTGTATGCGCCGTCTCTTCACCGCCCTGCTTTGCCTGATCCTGGCCGCCGCGCTGCCGGCGCAGGCCGCCGATCCGGCCGCTTCGGCGCCGCAAATATCGGCGCAGCAGTTCCTCGCGTCGCTGACCTTCCGCCAAGGCCAGATAAAGCTGCCGGGCGAAATCGCCACGCTGAACCTGCCGGCCAGCTTCCGCTACCTCGATCCGGCCGACACCGAAAAACTGATCACCGACGGCTGGGGCAATCCACCGGGCGCCAAGACGCTGGGCATGATCGTGCGGGCCGACGTCAATCCGCTCAGCGAGGCAGGCTGGGGCGTGGTGGTCACCTATGACAAGGACGGCCACGTCAAGGACGACGACGCCGACAAGATCAACTACACCGACCTGCTGAAGGACATGCAGGAAGGCATGGCCGAGAACAACAAGGCGCCAGGAACAGGGCTATGCGCCGATGGCGCTGGTCGGCTGGGCCGAGCAGCCCAGCTACGACAAGGGCCAGCACAAGCTGTACTGGGCCAAGGAGCTGCATACCGACGGCAGCAAGGAAAACGGCTTGAACTACAACATTCGGGTGCTGGGCCGCGAGGGCGTACTGGTGCTCAACGCCGTGTCCGGCATGGCGCAGATCGCCCAGGTCAAGCAAGAGATGAAGAAGGTCACCGCCTTCACCGAGTTCACGCCGGGCAACCGCTACACCGACTTCAACGCCAGCACCGACAAGGTGGCCGAGTACGGCCTGGCGGCGCTGGTGGCGGGCGGCGTCGCGGCCAAGCTGGGCTTCTTCGGCAAGCTCTTCGCGCTGCTGCTGGCGTTCAAGAAGGTGCTGCTGCTGGGCGTGGCGGCGGCGGGCAGCTGGATCTACAAGCTGCTGGGCCGCAAGAAGGCCGCCAAGGGCGAGGAACCGGCCGCTGCTCCGGTCGACCTGAGCAAGCCGGAGTAAGACCATGGGCAAGTTGATCATCTGGCTGCTGGCGGCCGGCAAGATGGGCAAGCTGCTGATGACCTGCGGCACCATGCTGCTGTCCATCGTGGCGTACAGCTGGATTTATGGCTGGCGTTACGCGGTCGGTTTCGTGGCGCTGATTTTCGTCCACGAGATGGGCCATTACGCGGCGGCGCGCCAGCGCGGGCTGGAGGTCGGCGCGCCGACCTTTATCCCCTTCGTCGGCGCCTGGATCGCGCTCAAGCAGCTGCCGCATGACGTCGAGACCGAAGCCTACATCGGCTTTGCCGGGCCGCTGGCCGGTACGCTGGCGGCGGTGGCCTGCTACTTCCTCGCCCGCGACCAGGACAGCAGCCTGCTGCTGGCGCTGGCCTATGCCGGCTGCATGATCAACCTGTTCAACCTGATCCCGGTCTCGCCGCTCGATGGCGGCCGCATCACGGCCATCATCTCGCCCAAGGTGTGGCTGGCCGGCGTGCCGCTGCTGGCGGCGCTGTTCTTCTACCACCCGAGCCCGATGCTGATCCTGGTGGCGGTGCTGGCCTATCCGCAGCTGAAGGAAGCCATCTGGGGCGATCCCGCCAAGGACGCCAGCTACTACACCGTGCCGCGCGACACCCGCATCAACTACAGCGTGATGTACCTCGCCCTGGTGGCATTCCTGGCGATGATGAGTTACAGCATCCACAATCTGCTGGACGGCTCGGTGAGCTAGCGTACAGTCCGGCCACGGCGGCGCGGCGACACTGGAGGCCAGTATCCAGTGGAGAGAGGCCATGCCGGAAGGACCGTCGATTGTCATTTTGCGCGAAGCGGCCGAGGGTTTTGCCGGCCGCACCATCACGCGCGCCAGCGGCAACAGCAAGGGCGTGGATTTCGCCGCGCTGGAGGGACAGCCAATCGTGGCGCTGCGCAGCTGGGGCAAGCATTTCCTGATCCAGCTGCCGACGCTGGCCCTGCGCATCCATTTGCTGATGTTCGGCAGCTACCGCATCAACGAACGCAAGGACGCCGTGCCGCGCCTGAGCTTGGGTTTCGACGACGGCGACGAGTTCAATTTCTACACCTGCTCGGTCAAGACGCTGCCGCCGGATCTCGACGCGCAGTACGACTGGCGCATCGATGTGATGGCGGACCAGTGGGACCCCAGAGTGGTGCTGAAAAAGCTGCGCGCCCAGCCGGGCATGCTGGTGTGCGACGCCGCGCTGGACCAGGAGATTTTTTCCGGCGCCGGTAATATCTTCAAGAACGAGGTGCTGTTCCGCATCCGCGTCCATCCGCTGTCGACGGTCGGCGCGCTGTCGGCCGCCAAGCAGCGCGAACTGGTCGCCGAGATGCGCGCCTACGCCTTCGATTTCCTGCGCTGGAAGAAGGCGTTCGTGCTCAAGCAGCACTGGCAGGCGCACACCAGGCGCATCTGCCCGCGCTGCGACATCCCGTTCCACAAGGCGCATCTGGGCAAGACCCGGCGCCGCAGCTTTTTCTGCACCCGCTGCCAGAAGCAGTATCCGCCCGCCGCGCTTACACCAGCCCGGTCAGATAGTAGACCGCGATCACAAAGAACACTGCCAGCGTCTTGATCACGGTGATACCGAAGATGTCGCGGTAGGACTGGCGGTGCGTCAGGCCGGTGACCGCCAGCAGCGTGATGACGGCGCCGTTGTGCGGCAAGGTGTCCATGCCGCCGCTGGCCATGGCCACCACCCGGTGCATCACTTCCAGCGGGATGTGGGCGGCGTCGGCGGCCTTGATGAACTGGTCCGACATGGCGGCTAGCGCAATGCTCATGCCGCCCGAGGCGGAACCAGTGATGCCCGCCAGCGCGGTCACCGAGACGGCGGCGTTGACCAGCGGATTGGGCACGCTGCGCAGCGCTTCGCTGACCGACAGGAAGCCCGGCAGCGCGGCGATGACGCCGCCGAAGCCGTATTCGGACGCGGTGTTCATCGCCGCCAGCAATGCGCCGCCGACGGCCGCCTTGGTGCCGTCGGCGAAGCTGACGCGGATGCGGCCGAAGGCGGTGGCGATGGTCAGCAGGATGCCGAGCAGCAGCGCGCCTTCCACCGCCCAGATGCCGATCACCGATTTGATGGTCAGCGTGACCGGCGCGTGCAGGCCCGGCAAGGCGTCGGCTGTGAGGGCGTAATTGTCGCCGTACCAGCCGGGGATCAGTTTGGTCAGCACGAAATTGGCGACGCCGACCAGCACCAGCGGCGCCACCGACAGCAGCGGATGCGGCAGGTTGCCGCGCGCAGCGACGGGTACTGTAGCGCCGGCTGTGGCGCCAGTGCCGGCCGACGCGGCAGGGACGCCAGCGGCCGCTGTCGGCATGGCGCCGGTTGTGGCGACGGGCGCGTTGCCGGCGGGTGCGACCGGCACGTTGGTGGCCGGCGTGGCGGAGTCATAGCCCTCCCCCGTCGCCATCGCCGAGCGGCGGCGCCATTCGAGGAACGCCAGGCCAGCGGCCAGCGTGGCGATCGAGCCGATCACGCCCAGCGACGGCGCCGCCCAGCCGGTGGTCTTGAAGAACGTGGTCGGGATAATATTCTGGATCTGCGGCGTGCCCGGCAAGGTATCCATGGTGAACGAAAACGCCCCCAGCGCAATCGCGCCCGGCATCAGCCGCTTGGGGATATTGCTCTGCTTGTACAGCTCGGCGGCAAACGGGTACACGGCAAACACCACCACAAACAGCGATACGCCGCCATACGTCAGCAGCGCGCACACCAGCACGATGACGGCGTTGGCGCGCGAGCGGCCGATGTACTTGATGGCGGCCACCACGATCGCTTCCGAAAAGCCCGACAGCTCGATCAGCTTGCCGAACACCGCGCCCAGCAAGAACACCGGGAAGTACAGCTTGATGAAGCCGACCATCTTGTCCATGAAGATGCCGCTGAACACCGGCGCCACCGCGCCCGGATCGGTCAGCAGCACCGCGCCCAGCGCGGCCACCGGGGCAAACAGGATCACGCTGTAGCCGCGATACGCGGCCAGCATCAGGAACGCCAGCGCGGCAAGGACGATCAGGAAGGACATGCGGACTCCGGGACGTGGTGGGATCCCGGATATTGTAGTGCTTATTACAACACCGTGCTGTTCTTTCCGCCTCCGCTTAAGGAGACAGCCGGCGTACCCGGCACCACTGGTAAGGATACGGCTCGCGCCCCACCGCCGCCGGATAGATAACACAGCTGGCGGCGTCGATGCCGAGGCCGAAGCGCGCCAGCTCCCGCGCCGCGGCGTGCACCACGGCGCGGTCCTGCGCGGCCAGGTCGAGCTGGAAGGCCGGCAACAGGTCCAGCGTGCAGCCGCCGGCCGGCAATTGCCGCAGGCTGGCCTGGAAGTGTAGGTGACGCGTCAGCCACGCCAGCCGCCCGCAACCGGCCGCATCGGCGGTCAGGCCCAGCGCGGTGGCCGCGGCCAGCTTGCGCTCCAGCGCCGACTGCCGCTCGTTTTTGCTGGCCGACAGCATCACGTAATGCGGCCCCGGGCGCTCGGCAATGACGTCGCGCAGGCGCTGCACGTAGCCGGCCGATTCCGGCATGCCGCCCAGCCGCACGATCCGCGCCGGCGCCGGCATGAACATCGCCAGCCAGCCCAGCGGCGGATGCTGCTGGGCGATGAAGATCACGCTGGCGGCCGGCGCCGCCAGCGACGGCCGCTGCGCGCTAAAGCTTTGTGCTCCCCAGCTGGCGTGGCCCCAGTTGGCCACCGGGAACACAGCTACGGCCAGCAGCGCCACCACCCAGCCCGCCACCCGGCGTGCGCTCGGCGCCGTGCGCAGCACGCCGTGCACGGCCAGCCAGATGACGATCGGCGCCAGCAGCTCCAGCGGAATCAGGTAGCGCTGGATGCTGAACAGCCGCAACCACACTAGGTACGACAGGGCGACAAACAGCAGCACGAACACGTGGCGGCGCTCGGCCGTGCGGCGCAGCAGCTGCACGCCGCCGCAGCCCAACACCAGCACGTACATCACCGGCCACAGCCACAATTTCATCGGCAGTTCGCCGACCCGCAGCGGGTTCAGCGCAAACACGAACGGCCACAGCAGATTTTCCAGCACGCCCTGCGGCAGGAAAATGCTGGGAATCACGCCGCCTTCCGCCGCCAGCGGACTGTGGAACAGGTTGTTAAATTGCGGAAACAGCGGATTGCCGAAAGTGTGCCACATCGTCATGAACCACCAGCCGGCGCTGACGGCCATGCCGCCGAGCACGCCGACGCCGAACACCGACGCCAGCCGCAGCCGCTGCCACCAGCGCTGCGGCGTCACCAGCAGCGCCAGGCACAGGCCGGCGGCATAGACGGCGTTGGTCAGCTTCAGGCCGGTGCCGACGCCCATCACCAGGCCGGCCGCCAGCGCTGCCAGCAGCGCCCGCCAGCCCCAGTGCTGCAGGGCGGACCAATGGCGCAGCAGCAGGTACAAGGCCCCCAGCACCGTCAGCGCGGTCAGGTTGTCGCCCATGGTGTTACCCAGCTCGCTAAGGAAGCCAGGCGTCAGCAGGCCGGCTGCGGCCAGCAGCAGCGCACGGCGGGCGTCGCCGGCCACGCCCGGCAACTGGCGCGCGATAGCGGCCAGCAGCACAAAGTTCAGGCCGTGCAATCCCCCCATCAGGAACCCGACCAGGCGCGGTGGGCACCACTGCGTCAGGAAATAATACGGAAGTTCGATGGTGGGATTGAAATAGCTCTGGAAGCCGCCCGGCGCCAAGTCGAAACCGATGCGGTCATGCATCAGCGCATAGACGTTATACAGGTGGTAGTTGCGCATGTCCCAGCCATCGTCCTGGCCGTTCATGACCGACAGCAGGCCGCATAGCAGCGGGACCAGCACGGCGGCGGCCAGGCCGGCGCGCGGGTGGTTCAGGAAAGCAAAGCGGAGCAGTTTCATAAATCAGGATTTGAAGACAAACAATTTGGCGCTGAGGAAATTCACCAGCATGCCGGCCAGCGACCCGACCGCCACCCCCAGCGCCGGCAGCCACAGCGCCGGCGCCAGGCACCACAGCGTCAGCCAGTAGGCCGCCAGATTCAGCGCCGCGCCGCCGCTCATTGCCGCCAAGTAGCGCCACCATTCGCGCCATGGTGCGGCGGTGGGCGCGAACGTGTAGCGCCGGTTCAGGCGCCAGGTGACCCAGACCGCCGTCAGGAACGACAGCAGCCGGCCCGGATACGGACCACTGCCCAGCGCCAGCGCCCCATACAGCACCGCCACGTCGGCGCCGAAGCCGATCGCGCCGATCACGACAAAGCGCAGCAGCTGGCGCACCACCCTAGTCATGCTCGGGCAGCGCCGGCGCCGGCCGTGCCAGGTAGGCAAAACGCTTTTGCTCGATGCGGCCCTTGGTGACCGCGTCGAGGATGATGCCGCACATCAGCAGGATCACGCCGAACAGCATCAGCGCGGTGCACAGCACGGCGGTCGGCAGGCGTGGCACCAGGCCGGTGCGCAGATAGGTCGCGGCCAACGGTGCGGCCAGGATCAGCGACAGCAGCGCGCACAGCGCCGCGCCGATCGCATAGAACGCCAGCGGCCGCTCGGACTTGAACAGGCGCACGATGGTGCTGAGGATGCGCGCGCCGTCACGGTAGGTGTTGAGCTTGCTGACCGAGCCGGCCGGCCGCGCTTTGTAGATGGTGGCCACTTCCGCCACCGGCATGCGCAGCGCCAGCGCGTGCACCGTCAGTTCGGTCTCGATTTCAAAGCCGGACGAGTGGGCCGCAAACGATTTGACGTAGCGCCGCGAAAACACCCGGTAGCCGGACAGAATGTCGGTAAAGGTGCGCCCAAAGATCAGCGACACGAAGCCGGTCAGTAAGGCATTGCCGACGCGATGGCCGGGACGGTAGGCCGCCGCTTCGTTGCTGACGCGGTTGCCCACCACCATGTCCAGCCCGTCAACCAGCAGCCGTTCGATCAGTTGCGGCGCCACGCTGACGTCATAGGTATCGTCGCCGTCGGCCATGATATAGGCATCGGCATCGATATCGGCAAACATGCGCCGCACCACGCTGCCCTTGCCCTGCGCCGGCACATTGCGCACGATGGCGCCGGCGGCGCGCGCGATCTGCGCCGTGCCGTCGGTTGAATTGTTATCGAACACATAGATCTGCGCCTGCGGCACGTGGGTGCGGAAGTCGCCCACGATGGCGCCGATGGTCAATGCCTCGTTGTAACAAGGCAGCAGAACGGCAATGCGGGGAGTGCGGGGAAGCGTCATAAGCTGCTGATCACAAATAAAGCCGCTATTATAGTTCCAACCGACAATCTATTATTATAAAAGTAATGCGGCTGCTGGAGACACACGCCATGACTGAATTGCACCCCTCGCTCAAGAGCGCGGGCAAGCTGTCGCTGAACTGGAGCTATCTGGACGCCATCGCCAACGGCAAGTCGGCGATCGACCTCGGCGCGCTGGCCTTGCGCAACCTGCACGACGCCCGCCAGTTCGTGCGCGAATACGGTTTCGACCTCGACCAGCCGGCGGCCGTCGCGCTGATCCGCCATGCTCATGCCGAGGCGGTCGACTTCATCCGCGCCACCTTCCTGGCGCCGGCGCAGGCCGGCCTGATCCCGCCCGAGGTGGCCACGCCGGACGATCCGCTCAACCTGCTGGTGTATGCGTCGCTGCGCGGCCAGCAGGTCGATGTGCGGCGCATGTGGGCCTGCGTGGTGCTGAAGGTAATGCACGGCATCTTCTACATCGACAACAACCTGAAGCTGCGGCATTTCCACGCGATCCGCGCCCAGGTGTTCGGCACGCTGGACGAGGTGATCCGCCAGCAGGGCGAGCAGCACTACCTGACCGACGGCGAAGTCTGCCTGCCGCTGCTGCACTACGACCGCAAGGACAACAAGGGCCGCAACAGCATCCTGCTCAAGCTGCTGCAAAAGGCGGCCTACCTGGCCGCCGATATCTTTGACCATCTGGGCGTGCGGCTGGTGTTTGCCACCCGCGCCGAATGCCTGCTGGCCCTGCGCACCTTGCAGCGCGCGCATGTGCTGTCGGTGACCAATGTCGATGCCGAGCGCAGCCGCAACACGCTGCTGGACCTGGACGCGGCCAAGCAGGTGTTCTGCAAATACCGCGCACAGCTGGAGCGCGCCGACCGCTACCCGCTGGACCTGCTGCGGCAGATGGATAGCGAACTGGCCGACATCGCCCAGCCGCAGACGCGCTGCGACAATCCGCACAGCGGCAGCGGTTTCAATAGCATCCAGGTGACGGTGCGCAAGATGATCCACGTGCAACAACTGGATGCGGCGCCGGAACAGGACTACGACGTCGGCTTTTTCTTCGAGTACGAAATCCAGCTGATGGACGAAGCCAGCTACCAGCGCAGCCTGAGCGGGCCGGCCAGCCACGCCGCCTACAAGCAGCGCCAGGTCGACACCGCCCGCACCCGCGTCTTCGGCCGCGACCTGCTGCGCTGGCTCGAACACCAGCCGCCCGTCTGAGCCGCCACCAACGCCGCGCCGCATCGCCGTGCCCCAGGCCGCCTGTCGCCCGTCACGCTCGCCCCTCCTCCCTGCCGCGTCGCTTGCCGTTGCCCGGCGCCACTTGCGCTCACGTGCCGCCTCACCGTCCGACGTGGCCAGCGGTGCGCCGTCGCTGGCGGCAATGCTTTACGCTTTTGCCTCATGCGTACCCTGACTTTTCTGATGGTTCTCTTGCTGGCTGGCAGCGCCGCCGCCCAAACCGCCGCGCCCAGCGTCACGGTCGCCGCCACGCGCGACCCGGTCGACAAGTCCTACCGCAAAATGCTGGCCGGCATGGACATCTTCGAGCGCAACCACGCACTGGCGCCGCAAGCCACGCTGCGCTTCCAGATGCTGCCGCGCCTGCCCACCACGCAACTGGACGGCATCACCTTGCGCGTTGCCGGCGACACCGTCTCGCTGCCCGTAGCAGTCGCCGCCGACCACACCTTCACGCTGGACCGCAACGCCCAAGCTCAACAGGAAGACGCCGCCCTGATCGCCAGCCGCAAAACCAGCACCCTCACCTGGCGCGCCCAGGTCCGCAGCCCCAACGTCCCGGACGGCATGCGCCGCCTCGGCGACCTGCGGCTGGAATGCCTGGTCGGCGTTGAAGCCGGCCTGCTGTCCAACAACGCCCAGGTCTTCGCCTGGCTGGGCGAGCTGTTCACCAGTCCCGACCGCGTCTGCAACAGCCCGGAAGGCAACTACCTGTTCTTTGCCGAACGCCCCGTCTTCGCCATCACGCTGCGCGACGGCGATCGCCGCGCCACCCTGCCCTTGCGCGCCCTGTACGCCGGCGGCACGCAAACACTGTCCACCCTGCCCTACTGCGACTGCCAGGTGCTGCTGGACCGCAGTTACTACGCCCCCATCTGGGACCGCAGCTGGCCTGACGACACCCTGCTCGCCTTCGACGACATGGACAGCCCGCCCGGTCCCGCCGACACCGCCATCGCCGCCGACCACGCCACCACCGCCCAGATGCGCGCCCGCCTCGGCCCGGCGCAAACCATCAACTTTGACAGCGGCTACCAGATCTGGCGTTACACTTACCCACCCGCGCGCAACGGTGAGCAGCCGGCCGAATTCACCATCCTGTTCGGCCCCGACGGCGTCGCACGCAAGGCGCGCCTGCGCGAACCCACTCTTGAACCAGGACCGAAGCCATGACCAAACTGTCCCACACCCTGCGCCTGGCCACCGCCAGCCTGCTAGTCCTCACTGCCTGCGCCGGTGCCCGCCAGACTGTCCCGACGCCCGCGCCTGAAAGCCCGACGGCCGCGCTGTGGCAGCAAATCCAGTCCGCCAACAGCAACCTCAGTTGCGACAACGACAGCCAGTGCCACAGTATTGGCGTCGGCGCCAAGTCATGCGGCGGCCCGGAAAACTACCTCGCCTGGTCCAGCAAAAACAACGACGGCGCCAAGCTCAAATCGTTGATCGAACTGCACTCCGCCGCCCGCCGCGCCGACAACAACCGCAACGCCACCATGTCCACCTGCATCGCCACCAGCGACCCCGGCGCCACCTGCCGCGCCGGCACCTGCGTCCTCACCGCCCACGACATCGCCCCGCCGCCAGGAAAATAATTCCGGCGCTATACACACAGGGGCTACCCCACCCCGCCCCCTGTGGATTTCGTTCTATTTTCTATTCTATTTTGCTTCTGCTTTTTCTATTTTCTTCTGCAATTGAACTTTGCAGAAAATTACCGATCTAAATAGAAGAAAATAGAAGGAGAAATAGAATGAAATCCACAATGAGTCTGCACATAGAGACCGACACCCTCCTCCGCCTTATCTCGCATCTGAAACGACGCGGCGGCACGCAAGACATTTCACAATCCATCAACAGCGCAATAGAACTCTGGCTCGGCGAGCAAGCCAGACTGACCAAAGGCTGCGATCCCGCCAATGTGCGCGGCTACCAATGGAAATCATTGTTCCTCCCCGAGGGCACAGAACTGCACACCTGGAGCTACGGCGATCACAACTACGCACGCGTGGTAGGCGACGACATCATCCACAAAGGCAGGCCAGTCACACCCAACCAGTTCGCCCAATCCTTCGCTCGCACTACGCGCAACGCCTGGACCGACTTGAGCATCAAACGCCCTGAAGACAAACAATTCAGGAAAGCCCATCTGCTGCGCAAAGAAGTGGAAAGAGAACAATCCCAACCTCAGCCAGCCGGCGCCAGCACGGCCGCAGCGCTATCCGAAACCTCCGCGCTGGCCCTCCTGACAACGTTACAGTCGCAGCTAGTCGCTTCCCAACCGCCGCCACCTGCGCCGCCCGCACCGCCACGCGACACCACACCCGGCCAAGGCTGGAACTTGCCGGAGCGCCGCAAGATGCGCTTCCGCATTGAAGACATCGCATTTGAATAAAAAAAAGCCAGCCGAACGAACGGCTGGCTTTCAGACTCAACAACCCGCGCGGATTAGTGCGCCGTCATCGCCTGCTTGATGGCGACGCAGCGCGCATCTTCCTGGCGCGTGACCAGCAGCGCGCGGCGCGTGCCGTTCGACAGCTCCGGCAACTTGGCAATCGCCGCATCCAGACGCTGCACGCTGGCCGGCGTGCAAGTCGCCGGAATCATCGACGCCGCATACGCACGCATGTAGACCGGCCCCGCCGCCTTGTCCACCGCACCCAGCGTGTCCAGACGCTGCTGCGCCGTCAGCTCATTCAGCGCGCTTTGCTCGGGCGGATACATGCTGCCCATTGCCGTGCGCACCTTGGAGAACGGCAGCTTGGTCTGCAGATCGGCAATCGTCGTCGCCCACTCGGTCTTGACCTTGCCTTCGGGACGAACCACGGTTGCCGCAATCGCCGCCTGCTGGCCGCTATCGGACTTGTCACGCGCCTGCTCGGCCACCACCAGCGCCTCGCTGCCTGGATACGCCATGCGGCTCAGGCGGCGGATGATCTCCCAGCGCACATCCTGCGACACGTTCAGCCCCTTGACCACCAGCTTGCCGTTCAGGATATCCGCCAACTGACGCAACGCTGCCGGGCTGGAAGCCAGCCCCACATAGGTCGAGAACCAGCGGCGCTGGAAGTTGCTGTCGGTGGCCGACTTGGTCGCCGCAAACGCCATCTGCTCCAGCTGCACGCCCACCTTGGTCTGGTATGCCGATGGGCCTTGCGCCTCCAGATAACCCTTCGACGCCCGCACCTTGTCGACGATATTGCCCAGCAGCGTGTAATCCTTCTCGGCCGGCGCGTTGGCCAGCACGGTTTTCAGGAAATCGTTCAGCGGCAGCTGCGCCGAGCGCACGCCATCCCACAGACTCTGCCACAACATCGAACGCAACAGCGGATCATCCACCTTGCTCAGGCTGGACTGCGCCGTCGCAAACGATTTTTTATCCAGCTGCACCTGCGCAAAGCCCCAGTCCTGGTAGTTCGGATACACCAGCTCCGGACACGCCGCGCCCTTCAGCTCCGGCACTTCGGTCGCCGCACCCTTGTAGGTGATCGCCACATTCTTGCTCCGGCTCAGACCATGCGCCGTCAGATTGAACAGGCCCACCTGCACGCGCTGCTCGCGCAACGTCGGCAGTTCCTTGCTCGGCGCGCTCTGGCGCAGCGTGAAGGCGCCGACCTTGCCGCCGGCGCAGCTGAAATCGGCCGCGATGGTGTTCACGCCCGGCTCATACAGCCACTCCTTGGTCCAGCCGCTCAGATCGCGGTTGGCCGCTTCCGCCAGACTGCCGATGAAATTATCCAGCGTCGCATTCTGATACTGGTACTTGACCAGATAGTTATGCACGCCCTTGCGGAACACCTCTTCGCCCAGCAGGTGACGCAACTGCTTCAGCGTCGACGCGCCTTTCGAATAGGTGATGGCATCGATGTTATCGAACGCATTCGCGGTCGACGGCACCGGCGTCTCGATCGCGTGCGTGGTTACGCGCTGATCCTGCACATACGCCGCCTGCTTGCCGCCCGAATAAAAGGCCTGCCACGAATTGGTGAACTCGGTCGACTCGGCCGTCGCCAGCGTGCCCATGAAGGACGCAAAGCTCTCGTTCAGCCACAAGCCGTTCCACCACTTCATGGTCACCAGATCGCCGAACCACTGGTGCGCCATCTCGTGCATGATGACGCCGGCCAGCGATTCCTTCTGCGCCGTCGTCATCTCTTCCTTGTGCAGGAAGCTGCCTTCGCCGAAGGTGATCGCGGCGGCATTTTCCATCGCGCCGTACAGGAAGTCCGGCACCAGCAGCTGGTCATACTTCTCGAACTGGTACGGCACGCCGAAGTACTGGTCGAAGAAGCCCAGGCCGGCCTTGGTGTACTTGAACCAGTCCTGCGGCGACACCTGCGACGCCACCGACTGGCGCGCGAACAGGCGCATCGGATACTTGCCGCTATTGTCCTCCCACACCTTGTACGGACCGGCGTGCATCGAGAAGTTATACGGGCTCAGTTTCTTCGAGCGCGGGAAGGTCCACAGCTTGCCGCCATCGGCATCCTTGACGCTGGTCTCGCGCATGGTGGACGACACCACCCAGTCGGCCGGCGTGCTGACGGTGACCTGATACGTGCCCTTCAGATCCGGCTGGTCGAACACCGGGAACATCTGATGCGCCGCAGCCGGCTCGAAGTGCGAGTAGGTGTAGACGCGGCCATCGACCGGATCGACCATGCGGTGCAGGCCCTCGCCGTTGGTGCTGTGCAGACGGCTGTAGGCGATGGTGACGGTATTGCGGCCGGCCACCAGATCGGCGGCGGCCAGCGTGATGAACCACTGGTTGTATTGCGGCGTCACGGCCTTGCCGTTGACGGTCAGGCTGGCGATGGTCGCCTTGTCCAGATCGATGGTCAGCGGCTGCGACGCATCCTTCAGGTCGAAACTCAGCGTGGTGGTGCCGCTGAAGCTTTCCTTGCCGGTCAGCGCGAACGCCAGCGTGTAGTCGACATTGCTGACGCGCGCCGAACGGGCAGCAGCGTCGGTCTGCGACAGATAAGCGTTTTCCGCGCGTGGCGCCACGTCAGCCGCGTGTGCCGCACCAAAGGCCAGTGCCACCGAAGCGGCGATCAGATACTTTTTCATTGACTCTCCCGAAATCGTCGTCGCTCCCGCGCAAGCGGGAGCCCATACTCAGCATGGATTCCCGCGTACGCGGGAATGACGTTGGTTATTTTTTCTTGGTATAGGTATCCAGCCAGTCGATCACCGTGTGATGCCACAGCACCGAGTTGGCCGGCTTCAGCACCCAGTGGTTCTCATCCGGGAAGAACAGCAACTTGCTCGGAATGCCACGGCGCTGCAACGCGGTAAACGCGCCCAGACCCTGCGTGGTCGGAATGCGGAAGTCCAGATCGCCCTGCACCACCAGCATCGGCGTTTTCCAGTTCTTCACCTTCAGCGCCGGGTTGAACTTCTCGTGCAGCTCCGGCACATCGTAATACGCGCCGCCGTTTTCCCACTCGGTGAACCAGATCTCCTCGGTCGAGTAAGCCATGCCGCGCGCATCGAACACGCCGTCGTGATTGACGATGCACTTGAAGCCATCCGACCAGTTACCCTGGATCCAGTTCATCATGAAGCCGCCGTACGACGCACCCAGGGCACAGCTGTTCTCGCGGTCCAGCCATGGATATTTCGCCACCGCCGCCGCCAGGCCCTTCTGCAAATCTTCCAGCGGCTTGCCGCCCCAGTCGCCGCTGATTGAATCGGTGAACTTCTGGCCATAGCCGGTCGAGCCGTGGAAATCGATAAACACCGTCGCATAGCCGGCGCCCGCATACACCTGCGGATTCCAGCGATAGCTCCACGAGTTGCCGAAGCTGCCCTGCGGGCCGCCGTGCACCAGGAAGGCGATCGGATATTTCTGGCCCGGCTGCGCATTCCACGGCTTCATCACGTGACCATAAACGGTCTCGCCATTGGCGCCGGTGAACGAGAACTGCTCGTACTCGCCAAATTTGACGTCGGCCAGCGCCGCTTCGTTCAGATGGGTCAGTTGGGCAGCCTTCTCGCCCGATGCACCGAGCTTGAACTTGAACAGCTGCGCCCCTGCCGCCAGATTGGCCTGCGCCATCACGATGGTGTCGCGCGCCACATCGAAGCCGGCCACATAGCCCTGGCCGGTCAGCGCCGTCACCTTGCCGCTGGCGGCATCGATCGAGAACAGACGGTGTTGGCCGACATCGTCGGCGGTGGCCAGGATGGCCTTGCTGTCCGGGGTCCAGCGGTAGTCCGCAATCGAGCGGTCCCAGCTGTCAGCCACGGTGCGCTTCTTGCCGCTGGCGACATCAATCAGCACCAGGTGGAAGCGGTCCGCCTCGAAGGTCGGCTTGTCCATCGCCACATAGGCCAGCGTCTTGCCGTCCGGCGAATAAATCGCCTTGGCGTCCCACGCCTTATTGTCTTCGGTCAGATCCTTGATCTCGCCGCCGGTAGCCGGCACCGTATAGACATCGAAGTTGGTCGACCACGCCTCGGTGCGGCCGGCGATGCGGGCCGAGAAGGCCACCGTCTTGCCGTCCGGGCTGAAGTGATATTCGTCATGGTCGCCGAACGGTTTGGACGGCACATCGCCGTCCAGCTTGCCGGTCAGGCTGACCGGCTGCACGCTGACCTTGCCGCTGGCGTCGATCGGCGCCGAATACAGCACATTGTTGCGGCCATCGGCCCAGGTATCCCAGTGGCGCACGAACAGCTTGTCGAACACCTTGCCGCTGGCCTTGACCTTGGCCTGCTCGTCCAGGCGCTGCCTGGTGCACGCCAGATCGGCGCAATCGCGGAACACGGCCATGCTGAACAGCAAACGGTCGCCCTGCGGCGACAGCCGGAAATTATCGACGTCCAGCGGCAGATCGGTCACCTTGCTTGCCTCGCCGCCGGCCAGCGGCAGACGCCATACCTGCGACGAACCGGAGCGGCCCGACAGGAAATAAATCGCCTCGCCGTTCGGCGCCCATTCCGGGTCCGCGCTGCTGGCGGCGGCCTGGGTCAGGCGCACGGGCGCAGCCTGCGGATGGCGCAGGTCGAGCAGATACAGCTGGGTATTGCCGCGGTTCTTGTCGAGGTCGGTGGTGCGCACGGTGTACACCACGCGGGTGGCGTCCGGTGACAGCACCGGGTTGCCGACCCGCTCCATCTTGACCATGTCTTCGACAGTGAAACCGCGCGGCGCGGCCATCGCACTGGACGCCATGGCGGCGCCCAGCAGCAGCAAGGGGAATCTCATTCGGTCTCTCCGATGTTATAAAAAATATACCAGCTTGTGGCCGGGCATCGGGAATCATACCAAGAGCGCCGCCTGCTGCGACATATCCTCAGGAAATTGTTACTTTACGCTACTTAACCTGCACGCTTAGCGGTTGACGCCGGTCGGCATGGTGAAGCGGCGCTGCTCCAGCAACTCTTCGGCGTTGACGTTCTGCACGCCATTGCCGGGCGCGCAATCGCGCCGCTTGATCGAGCTGCCGGTCGGCGCATCGTCCGAACGGTTCGGCTTGCACTTGACTTCCGCCGTCGCCGGCGCCGCCGGATCGACCGCCACCTCAGGCTGCGACGCGCACGCCGCCAGCACCAGACACACACCGCTCAACACAACTGCCTTCATTGCTTCTCCTCCAAAGAAAGTAACTGACTTTCATATACTATCAGTTTCATAGCAAAAAAAGCGTTGACTTATTTAAGACGACCGGTCATATTACGCACATGGCCAAAGCAAACGTTAAAGAGCAAATCCTCACCACCAGCGTGACCCTGCTGCACAGCAAAGGGTTCAACGCCACCAGCGTACAAGACATCACCGACGCTGCCGGGGTGCCGAAAGGCTCGTTCTACAACCACTTTACCAGCAAGGAAGCGCTGGGGATGGAAGTATTACAACGTTACCTGGCCGCCGTGGCCGCCATCGCCGCCGTGCTGCACGAGCGCAGCCTGGCACCGACGGTCCGGCTGCAACAGTATTTCGATGGCATGATCGCCGCCAACGCCGCCAATGACTTTCACAGCGGCTGCCTGCTGGGCAATTTCAGCACCGAATTGTCCAACCAGATCCCGGCCATGCGCGGCGCCATGCAGCAGGCGTTTGCGGCCGGAGCCGACAGCCTGGCGGCGGTGATCGCCGAAGGCCAGCAGGACGGCAGCATCGGCAACCAGATGCCGGCCGCCGACCTGGCCGCGTTCATCAACGACGCCTGGCAAGGCGCGGTATTGCGCGCCAAAGCCGAGCAGAGCCGCATCCCGCTGGACCGTTTTGTCCGCCTGGTAATGAGCAACATCCTGCACTGATTTTTTTTCGGCCATTTTTAAGATGACCGGTCATATTGTAGTTAATTAAACCACTCGAAAGGAACCACCATGAATCTCAAAGACTCCGTCGTCCTCGTTACTGGCGCCAACCGTGGCTTGGGCAAAGCCCTGGCCGAAGCCGCCGTCAAAGCCGGCGCCCGCAAAGTCTACGCTGCCGCCCGCAAACCGGAAACCGTGGATATCGCCGGCGCCACGCCGATCAAGCTGGACGTGACCAACGCCGCCGACATCGCCGCCGCCGTGCAAGCCATCCCCGACCTGACCGTCCTGATTAACAACGCCGGCATCCACGTGGTGGGCGGCGTGATCCGCGCCGACGCCACCGAAGCAGCCCGCGCCGAACTGGAAGCCAACTTCTTCGGCCCGCTGGCGCTGAGCAACGCCTTCGCCCCGGTACTGGGCCGCAACGGCGGCGGCGCCATCATCAACATCCTGTCGGCGCTGAGCTGGGCCAGCTTCCCGACCACCGGCACCTACAGCGCCTCCAAGGCCGCCGCCTGGGCCCTGACCAACGGCCTGCGCGGCGAACTGGCCGCCCAGAACACGCAGGTGGTGGGCGCCCACATGGGCTACATGGACACCGACATGACGGCCGGCGTCGACGCCCCGAAATCAAAGCCGGCCGACATCGCCAGCGCCATCTTCACCGCGCTGGAAGCCGGCGCCGACGAAGCGCTGACCGACGACGTCTCCAAACAAGTGCGCGCCAGCTTCGCCGCCCCGCGCGCCTTCTACCTGGGCGCCCCACGCGCCTGAGCGATGCCGCAATGCAGCATTGAGGTTGCGGCCAAAAGCGGCCGCAACCGATAGAAAAAATTATTGTAACGTGCAAGAAATGGCGTATTTTCGCGTGACGAAACAGGGCATAATCTACCTCGCAGCCAAGTGAAAAGCGCGCGTTCTCCGCCGGCCTGACGTGTGCGCAATTCGTTTTCCCCGCCGGTAATGCATCGCATTGTATTGCCTCACAACTAGTTGTGAACAATTGTAAATCGGCGTTGTATGAGCCCGTTTATCACGCTAAGGTAGCAGCTTGAACCTCGGGCGTGTCGGCTCCTCTGCGACGACCTCCGCGCAGCCGACGTCACACGGAACTACGGGAAACGCTATGCTTACTGCCACCTATGTCTTGTTGACACTCTCCATCGAACAGAAGAAAGAACGCCACTTCATCTCGCGGCTGCTGCAGTACGTGCAGACCATCGCCCGCCGGCCCCAGGAAATCGACCCTGTGTTCATTGAATCCCAGCTCAAGGAACTGACCAGCTTTGCCGAAGCGCGCCACCAGCGCAAAGTGGAAGCCTGCCTCATGCCGGCCGTGCGCGCCGCCGAACCGAATTGCGCGCCGCTGATGAACGACCTCGAATCGCTGAGCAAGCGCGGCAGCGCCATGCTCAACGCCGTCTACCGCTGCCTGCGCCGCGCCATGCGCCGCAGCGCCTCGCAGGGCAATTTCCTGTGCAAGACCATCGACCTGTATTGCCAGAACCTGCTCAAGCGCCTCGACAAGGAAGAGCAGGAACTGCTGCCGCTGGCGCAAAAAGTCATCTCCAGCGAAGAGTGGTTCGAAATCGGCAGCAAGTTCCTGGCGCAGGACGACGACAACGCCGCCTCGCGGCCGGAACTGCGGCCGATCCGCAGCCGCATCTACCCCAGCGGCGCCACCGCCTAGCGGAAGGCGTAGCTGGCGTTGACGTACACGAAGCGCCCGCGCGGATCGTAGGTGCTGACGTCATAGCCATACTGGAACTGCGCCGCCACCGGCACGAACGTCTGCGGCTGGCGATCGAACAGATTGCGCACGCCCAGCGTCAGCGTGGTGTTCTTCAAGCCACGCCACGCGATATTGGCGTCGTAGGTCGCCATCGCCCCCATGAACACCCGCTGCCCCAGCAGATCATGCGCCGCCTCGTAACGCGCGCGGTAGTTCTGGATCAGCGTGGTGGCCAGCGCGCCCTGGGTCCAGGTCGCATTCAGCGTGTGCTTCCAGCGCAGCACCACGCCGCCGGCATCGGCGCCGATCACCGGCGTGCCCTTGCTGTCCACCAGCGTGCCCACCTTGTGCGACAGCACGCCGCCCGGACTGGTCTGATCGAACTTGTCCATATACGTGCCGTTCAGCGCCACATCCAGCTTGCCCGGACCGAAAGCCTGGCGGCTGGTGATGAACACATCCGCGCCCTGCACCGTGGCGTTGCCGGTATTCGCCAGCACCGTCTTGACCAGATCGATATCGTTGCCGTTCAGGACCACCAGATTGGCATACGCCGGATCGCCGGCGCGGTAGCGCGAAACCACCTCCTGCGCCGACGGCGTCGCCAGGATGTCGCTGACCTTGATGCGGAACCAGTCCACGCCCGCGTTCAGCCAGCTGGCCGGCGACCACACCACGCCCACCGACGCCTGGCGCGACTCCTCCGGCTTCAGCTGCGAATTACCGCCGGTGAGGCCATTCACCTGCAATGAACTCTGGCCCGTCTTCGGGTCGCTGAACGCCACCGTGGTGCCCAGCACCTGCGGCGTCCACAGATCGCTCAGCGTCGGCGCGCGGAAGCCGCTGCCCGTCGAGCCGCGCAACAGCAAACTGCGCACCGGCTGCCAGCGCAGGCTGGCCTTGTAATTGGTCGACGAACCGACATCGTTGTAATGGTCGTTGCGCAGCGCCAGATTGGCCTCCACGCTGCTCAGCAACGGCGCGTTGATTTCGCCGAATACCGAACGGATGGTGCGGCTGCGATCCACCACCGCCAGCGCGCCGCCCGCGCCGCCGACGTCACCGCTCAGAATCGCCGCGCTGGGCAAAATCTTGTAGCTCTCATGCCGCGCCTGCGCGCCTGCCGCGTACTGCACCGCGCGGCCATCGAGTTTGAATATATCGCCGGTGATTTTGCTGTCGATCAGATCACTGTCCGACCAGCCGTCGATGGTCTTGCCGGTGTACTGCGCCGTCTTCAGTTTCTCCGCCAGCGCGCCGGTCTGCACGCCGCCCGGCGCCCACGGATTCCAGTTATTGGCCGGATCGTTGATGATCTTCGCATACTCCACCTGCAGGAAGTACCCGGACGGCAGCGATCCCGACACCTTGCTGCGGTTGGACGTCAACGCCACCTCATAGTCCTGCCCCCACACCGTGCCGCGCGCGCCACCGACAAAGCGCGACTGCGTCGCCACATCACGCGACTGGCGCGGCCCGAAATCGAACACGCGGCTGGTAATCGCCAGCGGCTGGCCAATGATCGACGTAAAACCCTGCGCCGTCAGATAAGGCACCACAATCGACTGATATACCGGATTACTCGGATAAAGGATCAGCGACGGATCAACCTTCTGCTTGACGAACGCGCTGTCCACCACCAGGAAACTGCGCCGCACAGGGCTGGTCTGTATGGTATTGGTCACCACGCTGCGCGAAAGCAGCGCATCGGCAAACAACTGATGGTCGTTGTTGATCTTGAAAGTCAGGTTGCCGGTCAGGTTGCCCAGCTCACGCGCCGGAATCAGATTGGTGGCCGAGGCGCTGTCATACGCGCAGTAAGGCGCACCCTTGCTGCTCGGCGTCGGATTCTGGAACATCTGGATATCCGCGCACTTGCCCTGCGCCGCCAGCGGATTGCCATAGCCGGTCGCCGGCGACGCACCAAAGCCTGGGCCACGGTCATTCGGATAAGCCCCCGGAATCACCACGCCCTCGATATTGCCCTGCCCCGTCGCGCCGGATACGTAGTACGGCATATTGTTACCCGACCTGGCGTAATCGCGGTCCCGCCCGAACAGCGCCTTCTCCTTCTCCCACGACGCCGACACCACCGCGCTGTAGCCATCGCGCTCCAGATTCCCCAGGCCGCCGGTCACCGACGCCTTGTTATTCTGCCCGCCGCCATGTGTGGTCGGCGAACCAGTGCCGCCACTGACCTCAATGCCCTCAAAGCTCTTCGACAAAATGAAGTTGACCACACCGGCCACCGCATCGCTGCCATACACGCCGGACGCGCCATCCTTCAGCACCTCGATGCGCTCAATCGCCGCCAGCGGAATCACATTGACGTTGACCGTGGCCCCGCCGCCGCCCGCAAACGCTGCCAGCCGGCGGCCATTGACCAGCACAAGCGTGCGCTGCGCGCCCAGCCCGCGCAGCGAAATCGACGACAGCCCGAAGGTGCCGCTCGACGCCCCGGCCGCATTCGACGTCGCCCCCGCCGACGACAGCGATGCGATCGACGCCAGCAGCCCCTCCGTACTCGTGGCGCCGATGCGCTGGATATCCTGCTTGCTGATCATCTGCACCGGCAGCGCGGTCTCCGAATCGGCGCGTTTGACCGACGAACCGGTCACCTCCACGCGCTGCATCTTCTCGCTGTCCTCCTGCGCGATGGCTGGCGCGATCACCGCCGTCGCCGCCAGCCCACCGGCGAACATCACTGAGTGGTGAAGCTTTACTGAGAATTTACTGAGAAGCGCCTGCTTCCTGCATCATGCGGCTGAGCAGATACAGTCGCGGCACAATCGAATCGATGGTGATGTATTCATCCTTGCCATGCACGCCGTCGCCGGCCAGGCCGAAAGCCTCCAGCACGATAGCCGTTCCGGCGCGGCTGGCGTAACCGGCGTCAGTGCCGCCACCGGTGCCTGGATACAGCGCCAGCTTGCGGTCGATCTCACCGTAGATGGCCTGCGCCTTCACCGCACAGGCGCGCGCCGCATCGGTGGCGATGAACGGCGGCCGTCCCTGCTCGATCGCCACCGTGGTAACGGTATCCGCCACCAGCGGCTTGGCCACCTTCTCGCTGAGCGCCTGCTGCAGGCGCTGCGCGCCATCGGTCGCACTCAAGCGTACGTCACCCTGCGCGGTGGCGCTGGCGGGAATCTGATTGGTCACCAGACCGGCATTCGCGCGTGTCCAGTTCAACTGCGCGCCCGGCACATTGATATCCTGGGTTTGCAGCAGCTGGTGCGACAGCTCGATCAGCGTATTGCGGCCAACCTTCGGCGCCACGCCGGCGTGCGCGGCGCGGCCTTGCACCGTCATGGTCGCGGTGGCGATGCCGCTGGCGCTCAGCAGAATGCCCTCCATCTGCGCACCATTCGGCTCGCACGAAAACACAAAGTCATGTTGCGCCGCCTGCGTCGCGATCCATTCGCCGGACGCGCGCGAACCGACTTCCTCGTCCGGGTTGAAGATCACCGTCAGCTGCGCATAATCCCGCCAGCCGCGCGCATGCAGCATCTCGATGGTGTGCAGGATCAGCGCAATGCCACTCTTGTCATCCGCAATGCCGGGACCATACACCCGGTTGCCGTCCACGTGATACGGCTGCGAGACAAGGATGCCGGGCTGGTACACCGTATCCATATGCGCGATCAGCATCAGCCGCTTGCTTCCCTTGCCGGTAAAGCGGCCGGTGACGATGCCGTCCTTGCGCTCCACCACCGCACCCAGCGCCTTCAACCGCAGCGCGCTGACATCGGCCACGCGCGCCACGCCGGCCGTATCGCTGCTGCCGGATTCAATCAGCACCAACTCTTTCAGCGTGGCCAGCAACGGCGCCTGCTGCGCGCGCGCCGCCTCCAGCAAGCCCTGATCGGCCGCCATTGCGCCATGCATAGCGCCACCCAACACCACCGCGAGTATCAGCTTCTTCATTTACCGTTCCTGGCCAGTTGCACATAGAAGCGGACCGCTTCCAGATAGTTATCGATGCCGATGCGTTCGTTGGTGCCATGGAAGCGCGGCAGATCATCCGGTCCGGCGCGCACCGGCGAGAAGCGGTACACATGCTCGCTCACGTCCTTGTAGTGGCGCGAATCGGTGGCGCCGATCACAATCCCCGGGGCCACCGCCGCGTCGCTGAACACTTCGCGGATGGTGCGGTTGATCAGCGCGTACTGCGCCGACTCGATCGGCGAAATGCGCGACGGCTCGGAGGCTCCCACATCCAGCGCCGCATGCACCGCATCGTTATTGACGGCCTGCTTGACGTGCTCCATCACGCCGCCCACCGTATCGCCCGGACGAATACGGAAATTGACCACCGCGTCGGCGCGGCCTGGCAGCACGTTGTCCTTGTTCCCCACGTGGACCACAGTCAGCGCGGTGGTGGTGCGCAGCATGGCGTTGGTTCCTGCCGACTGCTCCAGCTGCTTCTTCACCAGGGGCCCGAACAGCCACAGGTTGGACAGCGCCACCCGGTTCATGCCCTGCATCTCCGGCGCAATGATGTCGAAGGCATCGCGCGCCACGCCGCTTAACTCGGCCGGCATCTGCTTGCGCTCCAGATCCGTCAGCGCGGCGCTCATCATGCCGATGGCGGTGTTATGCGGTGGCATCGACGAGTGACCCGGCGCCGTGGTCACCTCCAGATTGACGCTGGCATAGCCCTTCTCCGCCACACCGATCAGCGCTACCGGCTTGCTGACGCCGGCCATGATGCCCTCCGTCACCAGCATGCCCTCATCCAGCACATAGTCCAGCTGCACGCCGCGTGACTTCAGCAGCCGCGCAATCTCCACCGCGCCACGGCGGCCGCCGACTTCTTCGTCCGCGCCGAAGCCGAAATAAATGGTGGCGCGCGGCTGATAGCCCGACGCCAGCAAATACTCCACCGCCTCCATCTGCGCCACCAGGCTGCCCTTGTCATCCCACGAGCCGCGGCCCCACACAAAGCCGTCCTTCACCACACCGTCGAACGGCGGCTGCTGCCAGTTGGCTTCCGTACCCGGCGCCACCGGCACCACATCCTGGTGCGCCAGCCACATCACCGGCTTGGCCTGAGCGTCGCTGCCCTGCCACGTGAACAGCATGCTGTGGCCGATCATCTCGCGCTTCAGCGCCGCATGCATGCGCGGGAAAGCCTGCGCAAGGTAAGCCTGCATGCGCTCAAACTCTTCGGCGTTGACAGCGCCCGACGCCGGGTCGGAAATCGTGCGGAACTTCAGCGCGCCGGCCAGCCGCCCCGCCACCGCATCGCGCTCCAGCGCCAGCGGCGCGGCCGGCGTCACCATGAGCTGGCGCGACGTCAACCGCC
The DNA here is from genome assembly GCF_009857535.1 of Duganella margarita. Classification (GTDB taxonomy): domain Bacteria; phylum Pseudomonadota; class Gammaproteobacteria; order Burkholderiales; family Burkholderiaceae_D; genus Rugamonas; species Rugamonas margarita. The sequence continues at coordinate 104,575 of NZ_WWCS01000013.1, read as the reverse complement.
AGGTATTCCACGCCACCGCCGCGACAATCACAGCGATAACCAGTAGTGCGGCATACAAAAGTCGCTTCAACATAAAATGAAAATCCATGTAAAAAAGTGCGCCAGATTGGTGCGCAACGCGACCTTGCGTTGCCCTTTTCGGACACTGTTGTTTTGATTTCTTGCGAACGATTCTAAAGCTTGCCTAAGCAATATCGTGCAGCTAATATCGCCAATATGCAGACCAATCCCGCCACCGACCTCGCACCGCTTGACGTGCAGCTGCTATGGCTACCGGAAGCGATGCCGGGTAATTTGTTTGCCGCCATCGATGTGCTGAATGTGGCGGCAGGGATACTACAACTGCGCAAGCCGCACGTGCCGGCGCCGCTGACGTGGCGCGTGATCACCCCGCCCGGCGTCGCCTCGCCGCTCAACGCCGACGCCATGGCCGGCATGCAGAAACTGCCGCCGCAAGAACTACCGCCCAACCGCACGCTGATCGTGGTGCCCGGCCTCGCCGCCCGCAACGCCCCGCACCTGGGCGACATCGCCGAGCGCCATCCCGACGTGCTGCAACTGCTGCACGACCACGCGCTGCACGGCGGCCTGATTGCCGCCTGCTTCACCGGCATGGTGTTCCCGGCGCGTCTGGGCCTGCTGACCGGCGCCCCGTGCGCGCCGCCGTGGGCCTACCAATCGTGGATGAAACTGCACTTCCCCGAAGGCGACTTCGACACGGACGAACCGATGTCCTTCCACGAACGCGTATCGACCTGCGTCGCGCCCGGCCTGCAAACCGAATTCATCGCCGCGCTGCTGGGCCGCCTGCTCGACCCCGACCTGATGGAAGGCTGCCTGCAAGTGCTGCAATATCAGCAGCGCCGCCAGCAGATCACCTCCGAACTAAGCGGCGTCTGGCTCACGCCCACCTCCGACAGCCCCGTCTACCGCGCCACCCAATGGCTGCAAGCCAATCTGGAACAGCCGTACAACCTGCACGCACTGGCCGAAGCCGCCGCCACCAGCGAACGCACGCTGCTGCGCCACTTCCGCCAGGCGGTCGGCATGACGCCGCTGGAATATCTGCACAAGCTGCGCGTGGAGCGCGCCAAGGTGATGATGGAAGTCTCGCTGCACAACTTCCACACCATCGCCTCCGCCTGCGGCTATGCGGACGCCGGCTCGTTCCGCCGCCTGTTCCAGCAGGCCACCGGCATGAATCCCAGCGTCTACCGCGAACGCTTCACGCTGCGCGCGCGCCGGCCGCATTGGAAGGTCGAACAAAAATCGCAAGAGGCACTCACATGAGCCACGGCGCCAAAATCCTGCACCTGCGCGGCGCTGCCGGCATGAACGCGATCTACCGCAAAGTCAGCTGGCGCCTGCTGCCATTGCTGATGCTGTGCTACGCGGTGGCGTACCTGGACCGCGTCAATGTCAGCTACGCCAAGCTGCAAATGGGCGCCGACCTCGATTTCAGCAACCAGACCTACGCCTGGGGCGTGGGCATCTTCTTCATCGGCTACTGCCTGTGCGAGATCCCCAGCAACCTGCTGCTGGAAAGAATCGGCGCCCGCAAAACGCTGCTGCGCATCATGCTGTGCTGGGGCGTGACCGCTGCTGCTGGCGCCTTCGTGCGCGAACCGGTCGAGTTCTACGTCATCCGCTTTCTGCTTGGCGTGTTTGAAGCCGGCTTCTTCCCCGGCGTGATCCTCTACCTGACCTACTGGTATCCGGCGGCGCGGCGCGCGCGCGTGATCGCCCTCTTCGCTTCGGCCGCGCTGCTGGCCGGCGTAGCCGCTGGCCCACTGTGCGGCGCCACGCTGCAATACATGCACCAATCCGGCGGCCTGCAAGGGTGGCAATGGCTGCTGGTGCTGCAAGGCCTGCCGGCCGTGCTGCTCGGCGTGGTCGCCTACTTCTACCTCGATGACAGACCGGAAGACGCACGCTGGCTGTCGTCGTTTGAACAGCAGATGATCGAACAGGATCTGGAACGCGACGAAGCAGCGCTCAACGCCGCCGCCGGCAACGACGGCCATGCCCCGCACGCGCCGGACGCCCGCAACGGCAACGCGAACGCCAGTGCCGCCGACGCTACCGACGCCGAGCCGCCATCCGCCTTCGCCACCATCTGGTCGCTGGTGCGCCAACCCGCCATCGCGCTGCTGGCCGTGGCCAACCTGCTGCTGATGGGCGCCAGCTACGCATTGATCTTCTGGTCGCCGACGCTGATGCAGCGCTGGGGCGCCGGCAGCCATATGCAGCTTGGCCTGCTGGCCGTCATCCCCAACCTGGCCGGCGTGATCGGCATGATCCTGATCGGCTACGACTCCGACCGCCGGCGCGAGCGGCGCGGCCACTTCATCGCCTGCATGGTGCTGGCGGCCGGCGGCCTGGCGCTGGCCATCGCCGGCGACAACCGCCTCACCTGGTCGCTGGCTGGCCTGACGCTGGCCTCAATGGGCATCGCCGCCGCCTCGCCGCTACTGATCGCCATCGTCACCGGCATGCTGAACCGGCGCCGCGCCGCCGCCGGCATCGCGCTGATCGGCAGCTTTGGCCTGCTGGGCGGCGCCTTCGGGCCACCGCTCAGCGAACGCCTGCTGGCATGGGGCGGCAGCGCCGCCATGCTGGCCGCGCTGATCGTCCTGTACCTGGCGGCGGGCGCCATCCTGCTGCTGGCATTGCGCTTCGCCCCGCGCCACGGCGATCCTGACGCGGGCCGTGGTCAAACCGACAAGATGGCCCGCAACTAACGGTTCGGCTAGAATCTGGGAGGCGCTGCGATCCGGCGCTCCCGTTCACCCAACCTACAAGCGAAACTTCGATGCGTTTTGTATTGCCACTTGTGGCCACCGCCATTGCGGCCCACGCCGCTGCCGTCAACGCCGCACCAACGCCCATCACCCTTGATCAAGCCATGGCCAATCCGGACTGGATCGGCAACCCGGTGGAATCCGCCTGGTGGGGCTGGGACAGCCGCCAGGTCTACTTCAAGCAAAAACGCACCGCCTCCGCCGTGCGCGACACTTACCAGATCGCCGGCAGCGCCGCCAAACTGGTGGACGAAAAACAGCTGGCCAACCTCGATAGCGCCGATCCGGTCTACAACCGCGAACGCACCCGCGCCGTCCTACTGCGCAACGGCGACCTGTTTGAACGCGACCTGAAAACCGGCGCGCTGACGCAGATCGTGCGCGGCACCACGCCGGCCTCCGACGCCCAATACGCCGCCGACGGCAACCACGTACAGTTCCGCGTCGGCAGCGACTGGTTCAGCTGGAGCCGCAGCGAACGTCTGGTGTCGCCGGTCGCGCTGCTGCGCACCGCCAAAGACCCGGACGCCGCGCCGGACGCCGACTTCCGCCGCGACATGCAGCTGCGCCTCATCACCACGCTGGCGCAACTGAAGAAGGACAAGGACGACACCCGCGACCAGCGCAACGCCGACCGCGCCGCCGACGCCACCCGCGCGCCGCTGCCGATCTACCTGGGCGACAAAGTCACCATCGAAACCAGCTCGCTGTCGCCGGACGGCCGCTATCTGCTGGTGGTCACCGCCGCCAAGGACGGTGACAAACGCCGCATCGGCAAGCTGCCGAAATACGTCACCGAATCCGGCTACGAAGAAACCGACGAAGAGCGCAAGCGCGTCAGCGAAGCCGGCCCGCTGGCGCATCAACTGAAGCTGATTGAAGTCGCCACCCGCAAAGTGACCGACCTGTCGCTGGACGACCTGCCCGGCATCAAGGAAGACCCGCTGGCCGCGATGCGCGTCGCGCAGAAACTCGATCCGATCAAAGGCAACCGCGCCGTGCGCTTCGAAGGCCGCGAAGACTCGATCCGCTGGAGCGCCAACGGCGCGCGCGTCGCCGTGCTGGCGCAAGCCATCGACAACAAGGACCGCTGGATCGCCGCCGTCGACCTGGCCGCCGCCAGGCTGCAACCGCTGCATCGCCTGAGCGACGCCGCCTGGGTCAACAACCGCGGCAACGACTTTGGCTGGCAACAGGACAACAGCACGCTGTGGTACGAATCGGAAGAAAGCGGCTACTCACACCTGTATCTGCGCAGCGCCGACGGCAAGGCGCGTCCGCTCACCTCAGGCAAATGGGAAGAGTCCAACGTCACCTGGTCGGGCGACGGCCAGACCGCCTACTTCATGTGCAACCCAAAACTGCCGGGCACCTATGAAGTCTGCTCGACCAACACCAGGGACGGCGCGCTGAAGGAACTGACGTCGCTGGGCGGCGTCGAAAGCTTCGCGCTGTCGCCGGACGGCCGCAAGCTGCTGGTGCGCTACTCCACCGCCTACATGCCGGCGCAGATCGGCACCGTCAGCAGCAGCGGCGGCGCCATCACCCAGCTGACCGACACCCGCACCGCCGACTACAAGGCACGCGAATGGATCGAACCGCAAATCGTGCCGGTGCCGTCGACCCACGGCGCCGATCCGGTGTGGGCCAAGCTGTATCGCCCGGCCACGCTGGAAGCCGGCAAAAAATATCCGGTCGTGATGTTCGTGCACGGCGCCGGCTACCTGCAAAACGTCACCAGGCGCTACCCGGTCTATTTCCGCGAACAGATGTTCCACAACCTGCTGGTGCAGAAGGGTTACATCGTGATCGACATGGACTACCGCGCCTCGCTCGGCTATGGCCGCAACTGGCGCACCGCGATCTACCGCCAGATGGGTCACCCGGAACTGGAAGACTACGTCGATGGCCTGAACTGGATGGTGGCCAATCAACAGGGCGACGTTAAAAATGTCGGCATCTACGGCGGCAGCTACGGCGGCTTCATGACCTTCATGGCGCTGCTGCGCGCACCGGACCAGTTCAAGTCCGGCGCCGCGCTGCGTCCCGTCACCGACTGGACCACCTACAACCACGAATACACCGCCAACATCCTGAATACGCCGGAGCTGGACCCGGAAGCGTACAAGGTATCGTCGCCGATCGAATACGCCGATAAGCTGAAAGGCAACCTGCTGATCGCCCACGGCATGATCGACGATAACGTCTTCTTCCAGGACTCGGTGCGCATGGCCCAGCGCTTCATCGAACTGAAAAAGGCCAACTGGGAACTGGCGCCGTATCCGCTGGAGCGTCACGGCTTCGTGCATCCGGAATCGTGGTACGACGAATACCGCCGCATCTATGAACTGTTTGAACGCACGCTGAAATAAGGGACTCTATGAAAAAGCTTGCCGCCTCGCTGATCCTGGCGACGTTATTCACCGCCGCCCACGCCGAGCCGAAACACCCGGCGTGGTCGCGCAGCGCCAACGTGTATGAAGTCAACCCGCGCCAGTTCAGCAAGGAAGGCACGCTGAACGCGGTCGCCGCCAGCCTGCCGCGCCTCAAGCAGATGGGCGTGGACATCGTCTGGCTGATGCCGATCCATCCGATCGGCCAGAAGAACCACAAGGGCACGCTGGGCAGCTACTACGCGGTGCAGGACTACACCGCCGTCAACCCGGATTACGGCAGCGTCGACGACCTGCGCAAGCTGGTCAAGCAGGCGCACGCGCTGGGCATGCACGTGATCCTCGACTGGGTGGGCAACCACACGGCGTGGGACAACCCGTGGGTGACGCAGCATCCCGACTGGTTCAAGAAAAACGACAAGGGGGAAATCTACTCGGTCACCTTCAAGAACGAAGCCGGCGGCACCGAAGAATGGAGCGACGTCGTTGGCCTTGACTACGACAACAAGGAACTGTGGAAGGGCATGACCAACGCCATGGCCTTCTGGGTCAAGGACGCAGGCATCGACGGCTTCCGCGCCGACGCCGCCGGCATGGTGCCGACCGCGTTCTGGGACCAGGCGCGCGCGCAGCTGGACAAGATCAAGCCGGTGTTCATGCTGGCGGAAGCGGACGATCCGGCGCTGCACGACAAAGCCTTCGACGCCAGCTACGACTGGCCGCTGAACGGCATAATGAAAAAGATCGGCAAAGGCGAAGCCGGCGCCGCCGAGCTGCGCGACTACGTGACCAACCCGCCGAAAGCCTTCCCGCGCGACGCCTTCCGCCTGCAGTTCACCAACAACCACGACATCAACTCGTGGGAAGGTGCGGACAAGGATTTATACGGCCCGGCGTGGGGCGCGATGACGGTGCTGAGCTACACGCTGCCAGGCATCCCGCTTATCTACAACGGCCAGGAATCGCGGCTGGACAAGAAGCTGGAGTTCTTCGAGAAAGATCCGATCGACTGGAAGAACTATGAGCTGGAAGGCTTCTTCGCCGGCCTCAACGCGCTGAAGAAGCAGAACCCGGCGCTGTGGAGCGGCACGGCCGGCGGCGCGGTGCAGTTGCTGGACGTCGGCAACCCGCAGGTGTTTGCCTTCAAGCGCCAGCAGGGCGCCAACCATGTGCGCGTGATCGTCAACCCGACCGCCCAGCCGCAGAAATACAAAGTGCCCGGCGAACCAGGCCAGTCCACGCTCAAGCCGTGGCGCTGGCGGATCATCGTGCCGGAGTAACCCCAAAACGAAAGGGTCTGACCCCGTACGGGGTCAGACCCTAGCCGCAGCGCTGTGCGGGTTGCAGCAGTGCCACGCACATCGCAATCAAATACCACCCTATTCCGTCGCCAGCCGCTTGCCGAGGCGGTACAGATATTCCTGACCGTCGTACAGCGACTTCACGCGGATGTGTTCATTCAGACCGTGCGCGCCGCTGCCTTCCGGACCATGGAACATGCCGCTGACGCCATAGGTCCAGATACCGGCGTTGTTGAGGAAGCGGCCATCGGTGCCGCCGGTGGACATGGTCGGCACCACCGGCACGCCCGGCCACATGGCGTTGCTGATTTCCTCCACCGCCGTCATCAGCACCGGCGTCATGGGCGGCATCGGACCGTCGACGCCATCGCCGATGCGGGTGATCTTGATCTTGTCATCGGCCACCACGCGCTGCAAGATCGCCTGCACCTCGGCGATCGGCTCGCCCGGCAGGATGCGGCAATTGACCGTGGCCCGCGCGCGCTGCGGCAGCGCGTTGTCGGCGTGGCCGGCATCGACCCTGGTCGCCACGCAGGTGGTGCGCACGGTGGAATTGTGGACCGGGCTTACCGCATACAAACGGTCCAGCGCCGCCTGGTCCGGCGGATCTTGCAGGATCGCCTTCATGTCCTGCGCCACCTGGCCCTTCTCAATGGTCGACATGCGCTCGTAGTAGGCGCGCGTGACCGGCGACAGCTTGAACGGGAACGAGAACTGCCCCAGCCGCGACAAGCCATCGGCCAGATGATAAATCGCGTTGTCCTTGAACGGCGCCGAACTGTGGCCGCCGGGATTGGTCACCTCCAGCTGGAAGCTCTGGTAGATCTTTTCGCCGGCCTGGATGCCGTGGCGGACCGGCTTGCCGTCCTTGTCCAGCAGACCGCCGCCGCCTTCGTTCAGCGCGATCTCGGCGTCGATCAGCGCGCGGTGATGGTTGACCAGATATTCGGCGCCGTCAAACCTGGACGGCACCAGCTCCTCATCGCAGGTCAGCGCCAGGATGATGTCGCGCTTCAGCGGCAGCTTTTCTTTCTTGTAGAGCAGCATATTGTTGACGAAGGCGGCGGCCATGGCCTTATCGTCCGATGAGCCGCGTGCGTAGAACATGCCGTTCTCCTCCACCAGCTTGAATGGATCGCGCTCCCAGTCCTCGCGCTTGGCCTCGACCACATCGATGTGGGCCAACAGCAGCAGCGGTTTCTTGCTGCCGTCGCCCTTCAGGCGCGCGATCAGATTGCCCTTTTGCGGGCCGCCGGGCGGGATGATCATCTGCAGTTCGCTGTCCTTGAAACCGCCGGCTTTGAGGCGCCTGGCCATCTTCTGCGCGGCCTCGGTGCAGGAGCCGACCGAATTGGTGGTATTGGTCTCCACCAGTTCCTGGTAAATCGACCGCATCTGCTGCTGCACCGGCGTCAACTCCGCCCCGTGCGCCGCGCCCGCCGCGGTCAACAACGCCCACCACCAAGCCGCCTTCTTCATATCATCCCTGTCTGATCAGATTGTCTAATTGGCCAAATTTAGCCCTCCATCATGTTGCTGTCAATAAAATGGATTCAGGCTCTTGCCAAACCCGGCGAGTGGTCGCTATAATTGCGGCCCTTGGCCTGGTAGCTCAGTTGGTAGAGCAGAGGATTGAAAATCCTTGTGTCGGTGGTTCGATTCCGCCCCGGGCCACCAAGAACAGTCCTAAACGAAACGCCAACCCATACAGGTTGGCGTTTTGCTTTGCGCGCATTTATGCACCCAGTTTCCCAATTGATATATTTATTGCAAAATTGAGTTGCCAAAAGGCTAATTTACAATAAAAAGTATAGTCCCGTTCGCGTGGCCATATATGATTTCATCACTAGGGTAATAAATATGAAATACGTTCCTCTTCTTGCCATAGCCATGTCTTTCCTCGTCACTGGCTGTGCTTCCGTGACCATGGCGCCTCAAGCAGATTCCGCCAAAGCCAAACAATTCGCTGCCCCTGGCGCGAATAATGCTGGACTCTACGTTTACCGGAACAGCTTTGTTGGCAAGGCACTGAAAAAGGATATCTTTATCGACGGTAACTGCCTCGGCGAAAGCGCACCAGACGTGTTTTTCTACACCGAGGTTGCAGGCGGTAAAACCCTCAAGATCTCCACCGAATCCGAGTTCTCGCCAAATGAACTGACCCTGAGCGTCGACTCTGGGAAAAATTACTTCGTCCGTCAATACATCAAAATGGGCGTGCTCATTGGCGGCGCAGGTGTTGAACTGGTGACCGAGCAACAAGGCAAAACCGATATCGCACCGCTGGAAATGGCCCAAGCCGGCAAATGCAGCGTAACGAAATAAACGCGATTTCTATGGAGCCATGACCGGCTACAGCGACTTAGACTTCAATGCCACCTTCGGGTGGCATTTGTTTAGAATTTCGCAAACTCTGCCGAAGCGCTCGACCCATGGTGCACACCGCTGCCATACTGCCGATCAGAGACGCCTATAAATGCCGCGCCGCCAAGCCTTGTGCAGTAATCAATGACACTGCTTTCTTATCGAAAGAAACAAAAGTATCGCCGCCAAGCGATTGCCCCTCGTAGGCGATGGCACCGTCGGCGAAATCACCTCCCGCTTCAAGCATCCGTAACCCAGCCTCCACGGCGGGGCGTAGCAGGACATTGGTGTCGACGGATATTTTCACTTACGATCAGCCCAGGCTTGCGCCGTCGCGTCATTGATCTCCTGCAGCGTGGCCACTTTTTCTGTACGCCCGGCCAGCAAACCGACAAAGCCTCCGATTGTTCCACTTGGCTGCGCAGCCTTCAGTAGTCCTTTGGAATCCGGTAGCAAATCGAGTTCGATCTTGTCGCCAGGCTTGATGCCGAGGTGTTGCAGCACCTCTTTTTTCAATGTGACCTGCCCACGTGCGGTAACTGTCAAAATCGCCATGATGCCCCCTGTGCTCAATCCATAAAGTGTAGTTCAATTGCGCGGGGTTTCCGCCGCGTTTAGGTATATTGTCGCTTCTCTACTTTTGCCATTATCACCACATATGAAATCTGTCCTGGCAGCCGCCCTCCTGCTCCCCCTCCTCGCCAGCGCCAATGACGGTGTCGGCGGTGTCAGCGCTGGCGGCATTGTGTTCCGCAAGACCGATGCCATCGCCATGAAGAAGGAAGTGCTCACCGTCAGCCACCGGTTGATCAGCGTCGACTATGAATTCCTCAACGAGGCGGCGCAGGATGTGGAGGAGACCATCATCTTCCCGCTGCCCGCCTATCCCGCTGCGCAGCAGCCCAACGATACCTACTACGGCCAGCCCAACGGCTTCTCGATTAAGGTAGACGGCAAGCCGGTCGGCTTCCGTACCGTGGTGCAAGCGCTGCTGGACAAGAAAGACGTCACCGAACAACTGCGCAAGCTGGGCCTGACCGACGCGCAGATCGCCTATCACCCTTCCTTCAGCCCGCCCACCAAGGAGCAGACGTTCACCGCCCAGCAGCGCCAGCAGCTCACCAGGCTCAAGCTGATCGCTGAAGGATCGGATGGCGACATGGCGCCGGCGTGGCAGATCCAGGTCAACTATGTGTGGCAGCAGAAGTTCCCGGCCAATAAGGTAGTGCGGGTGCATCACGAGTACCGGCCCTTCATCTCGGCCGGTCCCGGCGAATCCGTCATGGATGACGAGACCGCCAAGCTGTACTGCGCCGACGCCGCCTTTCTGAAAAGCTGGCACAAGCTGGCCAGGCACAACAACGATCGCACCGACAGTTACCTGAGCGCCGCCAAGGTCTCCTACATCCTCAAGACCGGCAATACATGGAAGCGCGGCATCGAGGACTTCACGCTGAATGTGGTCAAGAGCACGCCGGCCGAGCTGGTCAGCCTGTGCTTCCCCGGCGCCTTCAAGAAGACCGACGCCAAGACCTACCAGGTCCACCTGAGCAACTTCCAGCCGGCCCAGGATCTTGAGGTCTACTTCGGTAACGTCGAGCCGTCGGACGAGCCCAACAACGGCGTGATGCCGGTGCTGAACAAGTAAGCCTAGCGGCTGCGGCCGGGGGGACGGAACCACAGTTCGCGCCGGTCCAGCGGTGTGGCGGCCGACAGCAGCGGATTGCGCAATTCAAACACGCGACGCGCACCCAGCGTCGAGCGCGCCGCCATCTCGCCGAAATACTCCTGGAACAGGCGCACGTAGCTGCCATCGGCCAGCATGCTTTCCAGCCCGCGCTGGATGGCCGCCGCCAGTGCGGTATTGGATTTTTTAACGAAGAAGTAGAACGCGCTCGGGTAGTGCAGCGCCAGACCCGGCGCCACCATCAGCCCCTGCTGCGCGAACGCGGCCGCCTCGTGCCAGACTTCAAACACGGCGCGCGGAAAATAATCAACCCGCCCGGACTCCAGCATCTTGAACATGCCGGCGTAATCGGACGCGGTCTGCACCTTGTAATGGTTGGCACGCAGGATGTCGGTGTCGGGCCAGTCGTGCCCTTGCAGCGCGTCCAGCGCCTGCAACTCGGCGGCCTGGCGGATGACGCCGAAGCGCTCGGCGTCGCTGCGGCGTATCAGCAGCAGGCGCCAGCCGATCAGGCCCATGTCGAGCGGAATCCGCACCGGCAGCAGGTCGCGCTCGCGCGTCTGCGAAGTCATGGTCCACAGCACGTCGACCACGCGGCCGGCCTGCAACTCGGCCAGCGCGCGGTTTTGCCGCATCATCACGGCGGTCGGTTGCAGCGCGTAGTCGTGGCCGGAGCGCGCCAGCGCCATGCGCAGCAGGCGCACCGGATAGTGCTCGGCGCCGTCGCCATGCCCTTCCGCTTCCGATTGCGGATGGCGCACCAGCGTGGCGCCGCGCGCCGGTGTGATGCCCAGCGCCAGCGCGCTGCCCAGAATGAATCGTCTACGGTCGAACATGACCGGATATTAACTTAAAAGCAAGTCAACGTAAAATGACGAAATGTATCAACTATGGCGCGCCGCCAGCCTGGCGCGCAGCTCCTTGATTTCGGCGGCGTAGTTGTCGCGCGCGGTGACCGCCCCCACCAGTTCCATCTCGGCCGTCAGCCGGGCGTCGGACAGCGCCGCCGCCGCCGCGACATTGCGCTCGATCTGCGCGCGCAGGTCGGCCAGTTGCGCATCCTTGCCTTCAATGGCCAGCTGGTCCTTGGCCTTGCCGACCAGCGCGTCGGTGGCGATGCTGCGGGCGTTGCGCAATTCGGCCATCAGCTGTTGAATCTCCTCGTCGCGCTCGTCGGCCAGCGCTTTGGCCTGGTCGCGCGCGGCGGTGGTATCGGCCAGTTCGGCGCGGGCCGCCTGCAATGCTTCTTCAGTGCGCGCCAGCGCTTCGCGCGGCCCGGCAACGGCCGCTTCCGCCGTCTGCTGCACCCAGTCGCCCAGGGCGCTGACGATGGCTTCGGGGATCTCCAGTTTTGCTGCGGTCATTGCGGGCTCCAGTCAGGTGTAAGTTCGTACGATACCGCAGGCGTTGCCATCGAGCAAGCAATCGGGCAAGCATAGGCGCTGGCCGTGACCATCCTGCCAACACTATCAAGGACGCTTATGACTGCGCCAAAGAATTTCTGAATATTCATTGTCGCGTGCGGCCCCTACTATGACCTGACCGGGTGCATTCCGACATCCAGATATCAGGAGAACCAACATGACTGACTTGAAACGCCGCAGCGTCCTCGCCAATGCCGCCGCTGGCGCCGTCGCCCTGGGCGCCACCGCCGCCGTCAAAGCCGCCGAATTCGGCAACCCAGACCGTCCGCTGCAAGGCGCGATCAACTCCAGCGCCGTCGCCAATGCCGAGCCCGGCCCAAAAAATGCGCTGCTGCGCGACCAGCTGCCGTCGTTCACCAATCCGCCGCCGACCGACGTCGGCGGCATGGCGATTCCATGGGCTTCGTTCAACCTGGCGCACAAGCGCATCCAGAACGGCGGCTGGGCCCGTGAAGTGACCACCAAGGCCTTCCCGATTTCCAAGGACATCGCCGGCGTCAACATGCGCCTCGGCCCGGGCGGCGTGCGCGAGCTGCACTGGCACCAGCAGGCCGAATGGGCGATCATGGTCAGTGGCGAGGTGCGCATCACCACCATCGACAGCCTGGGCCGCGCCGAAGTGGCCGACGTCAAGACCGGCGACCTGTGGTACTTCCCGCCCGGCCTGCCGCATTCGCTGCAGGGCCTGGGCGCCGACGGCGGCGAGTTCGTGCTGGCCTTCGACAACGGCGCCGCCGGCGAATTCAACACGCTGATGGTGTCTGAATGGCTGGCGCACACGCCGCCCGACATCCTGGCGCAAAACTTCGGCATCCCCGCCGACAAGTTCAAGAACATCCCGCTGGAGCAGCTGTGGATTTACCAGGGCGCACCCGCCGGTCCGCTGGCCGCCGCCCAGGCGTATTCCGCCTCATCCGCCGGCCGGCCCGACCATCCGTTCATCTTCCGCACCGGCGCCATGGCGCCAACGCTGCGCCAGCCCGGCGGCGAAGTGAAGATTATCGACACCCGCAACTTCCCCATCTCCAAAACGGTGGCGGCGGCGCTGGTCACGCTGCGCCCCGGCGGCCTGCGCGAGATGCACTGGCATCCGGATGCCGATGAGTGGCAATACTTCATCCAGGGCAAGGGCAGCATGACGGTGTTCAACGCCGGCCCGGCGGCGCAGACGGTCGACTTCAACCCCGGCGACGTCGGTTACGTCGAGAAAAACCTCGGCCACTACGTCAAGAATACCGGCAGCACCGACCTGGTGTTCCTGGAGCTGTTCAAGTCGGACCACTTCTCGGAAGTCACGCTGTCGCAATGGCTGGCCAACACGCCGCGCCAGCTGGTCAAAGAGCACCTGCAGGTGGACGACGCCACGCTCGACGTGATCCACAAGCTGAAAGACCGCCGCGACGTGCTGGCCTGAAGCCCCGGCAGCACCGCCCGCCGCCGCGCCCGTACCAGCGGGCGCGGCGGATTGAACCACGCTACCGCAGGAGAGCCGCCCCATGTTTGCCGCCATCGATAGCAAGGCCACCGTCGCCGCCATGCGCGACAGTCTCGACCATCCCCAGAGCGGCGCGCGCGGGCTGCTGGCGTTTGCCGGCCCGGCCGTGATCGCCTCGGTGGCGTATATGGACCCCGGCAATTTCGCCACCAACATCCAGGCCGGTTCCACCTACGGTTATCAGCTGCTGTGGGTGGTGCTGCTGGCCAGCCTGGTGTCGATGCTGTTCCAGGCCATGTCGGCCAAGCTCGGCATCATCACCGGCCGCAGCCTGGCGGAACTGTGCCGCGACGAGTTCCCGCGCCCGGTGGTGATCGCCATGTGGCTGGGGTCCGAAGTGGCGGCGATGGCCACCGATCTGGCCGAATTCATGGGCGGCGCGCTCGGCATCTCGCTGCTGTTCCATATCGCACTGGGCTGGGCGTTGATGATCACCGGCATCGTCACCTACGCCATCCTGTCGCTGGACAAAGCCGGCTTCCGGCCGCTGGAAATCGTCATCGGCGCGCTGGTCGCCGTCATCGGTCTCAGCTATCTGGCCGAGATGATCATCACCCCGCCGGACTGGCACGCGGCGCTGTTCCACAGCGTGGTGCCGGAACTGCACGGCAAGGACGCGCTGATGCTGGCGGTGGGCATCGTCGGCGCCACCATCATGCCGCACTCCATCTACTTGCATTCCGGCCTGACGCAGAACCGTGCACCGGCCCGCAACGACGAACAGCGCCTGCGGCTGGTGCGCTTCTCCAACCGCGAAGTGATGATCGCGCTCGGCATGGCCGGCCTGGTCAACATGGCCATGGTGGCGATGGCCGCCAGCGCCTTCAGCAAGACCGCGCCCGGCATCGCCGACATCACGGTGGCCTACCACACGCTGACGCCGGTGCTGGGCGCCGGCGCCGCGCTGCTGTTCCTGATTTCATTGCTGGCGTCGGGCATTTCCAGCTCGGTGGTCGGTACCATGGCCGGCCAGAACATCATGCAGGGCTTTGTCGGCTTCCACATTCCGCTGCTGGCGCGGCGCCTGATCACCATGGTGCCGGCAGTGCTGGTGTGCCTGACCGCCAATCCGATGACCGCCATGATCGACAGCCAGATCGTGCTCAGCATCGTGCTGCCGGTGCCGCTGATTGCGCTGGTGGTGCTGTCGTCGCGCCGCTCGGTGATGGGCCGCTTTACCGCCGGCCGCAAGCTGACGGCCATGGCGGTGCTGGCCACCGCCGCCATCATCGGCCTCAACCTGGCGTTGCTGTGGCAGGCGCTGGCATGACGCGCTTACAACACGGCCAGCGGCGCCAGCCGCAGCGCCGCCTCGTCCAGCAAAAACTGGCGGAAGCCGCGCGCCACCGACGGCAGCGGCCGGTCGCCGCAATGCACCACATGCCACTGGCGCTTGACCGGCAAGCCCTGCACCGCCAGCACCGTCAGCAAGCCGGCGCGCACATCGGCCTGCACCTCCTGCGCCGAAAGCAGGCTGACGCCCATGCCGGCGATCACCGATTGCTTGATCGCCTCACTGCACCCCAGTTCCATGAAGCGCGGCGGATTGGACAGGCTGAGGAAGATGTCGTCGGCCACGATGCGGGTGTCGGTGCCGCTCTCGCGCACCAGCAGGCATTCGCTGGCGATGCGCGCCACCGGGATCTCGCGCTCGGCCGCCAGCGGATGCATGGGCGAGGCCACCAGCACGAACGGATTGGCGGCAAACGGTTCTGCGGCCAGACTGGGCAGGGACGGCGCACGCACCATCACCGCCAGGTCCAGCTGGTCGGCGCGCAGCATGGACAGCAGCTGTTCGCGCGGCCGCACCTGCATGTCCAGCTGGAGCCCGGCATGCTGCTGAAGAAAAGCGTTAATCATGTGCGGGAAGAAGCGGCTGCCGGACGTGATCAGCCCAACGCGCAGACGCTGCACGGCGCCAGTCATCAGGTCGGCCAGCGACTGCTCGGCGGCGTTCAGATCGGCCAGGATCACCTGGCAGTGGCGCAACACCAGCGAGCCGCCCTCGGTCAGCGCGATGCGCTTGCCGTTGTGTTGAAAGAGCGGCAAGCCCGCCAGTCCCTCCATCTGCTTGATCTGCATCGACACGGCCGGCTGGGTCAGGTGCAAGTCCTCCGCCGCGCGAGAAAAACTCAGGTTGCGCGCCACACTTTCAAAGATTTTAATCTGGCGTAGTGTTATGTGCTTCATAGGTGGATCAGTCTCCTTCCGCAGCCAGTGTAGGCAGCTTTATATTGTGCGGCCCCTCCCGCCTGGCTAGCGGTGACCACTCATTCCAGCTATTAGACCATTCATCGCGACAGGCTGCAGGCTGTCGCTCCGGCGTGGCGCCAGCGTGTTAAATTGCTATCCTTGGTTTTCCTTCCACCGACGATGAGGTATCCATGATCCGCTACGCCCTGCCTGCCCTGCTCCTGACTAGTGTCTTGCCAGTTTATGCCCAGTCCCCCGCCGCCGAGGTGCCGCTGATCGAGCGCGGCAAGATTTTCGGCAACCCCAGCAAAACCGCCGCCAAGATCAGCCCGGACGGCAAGTGGCTGTCATGGATCGCGCCGCGCGATGGCGTGCTCAATGTGTGGGTGGCGCCGGCTGACAAGCTGTCCGACGCCAGGCCGCTGACGGACGAAAAAACCCGGCCGATCCGCAACAGCTTCTGGTCGCCCGATTCCAAGGTGGTGCTGTTCATCCAGGACAAGGGCGGCGACGAAAACTTCCTGCTGTACGGCGTCAACGTCGCCAGCGGCAAGCAGACCAACTACACGCCGTTTGAAAAGACCCGCGTGCAAGTGCTGCAAATCAGCAGCAAGATCAAGGACCGCATCCTGGTCGGCGTCAACAACCGCGATCCGCGCTGGCACGACGTCTACAGCCTCGAGCTGGCCAGCGGCAAGCTGACGCTGGTGCAGCAGAACGACGGCTACGGCGGCTTCGTGGCCGACGACAACCTCAAGCTGCGCATCGCCCAGAAAGCCCGCGACGATGGCGGCGCCACCTACTACCGCATCAGCGACGGCAAGATCGACACCACGCCGCTGGCCGAAGTGAGCCTGGAAGATTCGCAGACCACCGGCCCCGGCGCCTTCACGGCGGACGGCAAGACGCTGTACTGGATCGATTCGCGCAACCGCAATACCGCCGCGCTGGTGGCGCAGGATGTCGCCAGCGGCAAGGCCACCGTGATTGCCGAAGACGCCCGCGCCGACATCGGCCAGCCGCTGTTCGACGAACGCACCGGCCGCGTGCAGGCCTACACCGTCAACTACCTGAAGCAGGAATACGTCCCGGTCGATAACAGCATCAAGGAAGACCTGGCGTTCCTGAAGAAAAACACCAAGGGCCAGTTCGCCGTCACCTCGCGCACCGAGGCCGAGGACAAATGGCTGGTGGCGGTCGATCCCGTCACCGCGCCGGCCTCGACCTGGCTGTACGACCGCAAGGCCAAGAAGCTGACCCAGCTCTACGTCAGCCGGCCGGAGCTGGATGGCGCGCCGCTGGCGGCCATGCATCCGCAGGAAATCAAATCGCGCGATGGGCTGACGCTGGTGTCCTACCTGACGCTGCCGAAATCGGTGGACGCCAACGGTACTGGCAAGGCCAGCAAACCGGTGCCGATGGTGCTGCTGGTACACGGCGGGCCGTGGGCGCGCGACGGCTTCGGCTACAACGGCTACCACCAGTGGCTGGCCAACCGCGGCTACGCGGTGCTGTCGGTGAACTACCGCGGCTCGACCGGCTTCGGCAAGAAATTCATCTCGGCCGGCGATCTGCAATGGGGCCGCAAGATGCATGACGACCTGATCGATGCGGTGGACTGGGCGGTCAAGAACGGCGTCACCACGGCGGACAAAGTGGCCATCATGGGCGGCTCGTATGGCGGCTACGCCACGCTGGCCGGACTGACATTCACGCCGACCACCTTTGCCTGCGGCGTCGACATCGTCGGCCCGTCCAACCTGTTCACGCTGCTGCAAACCATTCCGCCGTATTGGGAAGCGGGCAAGCAGCAGTTCTACAAGCGCATGGGCGACCCGACCACCGACGCCGGCAAGGCCTTGCTGAAGGAACGCTCGCCGCTGAACTTTGCTGCCGACATTCAGCGGCCGCTGCTGATCGGCCAGGGCGCCAACGACCCGCGCGTCAACGTGCGCGAGTCGGAGCAGATTGTGGCGGCGATGGCGGCCAAGAATATTCCTGTGACGTATGTCGAGTTTCCGGATGAAGGCCATGGCTTTGCGCGGCCAGTCAACAACATTGCCTTCAACGCCGTGACCGAAAACTTCCTGGCCAAATGCCTCAACGGCCGTGCCGAACCGATCGGCGGCGCCCTCAAAGCCTCGACCGCCCAGGTCAAACACGGCGCCGAATTCGCTCCGGGCCTGGCGGACGCCATCAAGTAAGACCATCACCCTTGTGCTGCCTAAGTAGCTGACTGAGGCACGCACGATACGCTGGCGGTATTCCCCCGCCGCCAGCGATGGTCGACAATGCCGATACAGTCCTTTAAATGCAGAGACACGGAAAAAGTGTTTAACAACCTTGCTGTGCCGAGGTTCGCTCAGTTTCGGTCCGCGCTTGAACGAAAAGCGCTACAGGATTTGCTTCGTGTGGACCGCCGCTGGACCGTCTGAAGTCGAGGTGGTGGATTATCACAGCTAGAAGGAGGTAAGCATGCTTGAAGATAAAATGCGCCCGATTCATCCAGGCGAAATCCTGCGCGAAGATTTCATGGTGCCGTTAAAGATGAAGCCTGTAGCGTTTGCCAATATGCTCGACTTGCCGGTTACCGTAGTCGCCGAAGTGCTTGGCGAGAAACGCAGCGTGTCCACCGAAATTGCCGCGCATATCGTGCGGCATTTTGGTGGGCACGTGGACTTCTGGCTACGCCTTCAGCAAAGCTACGACGAGAAAATCGCCCAGCTTAAACCTGGCCAGCCCTGGCCAGCGACGCGCGCAGTGTCATCGTGACGGGGTAGTTGCGGGTGACCGGGCGTTGCAGGTCGTAGCAGCGGTTCAGCAGGTCGCTGACACCGTTCTGCGTCATCTCGCGCCATGGCATGTGGACCGTGCTCAGGCGCGGGGCGGAGAATTCGGCGCTGGGCGTATCGTCGTAGCCGATGACGGAAATCTCGTGCGGCACGCGAATGCCTGCTTCCTGGAAGTAGGACAGCGCACCGGCCGCCATCTCATCGTTGGCGCAAAACATCGCGGTGCAGCGCCGCCCGGATTCCACCAGCTCTTTCGCCGCCGACCAGCCGCCCGCCGGCGAGAAGTCTTTCTCCACCGCCCACATAGCGCCCGTGTCGATGCCGGCCGCCGTCAGCTCCACCTTGAACGCCGTCACCCGCGCCACGTTATCCGGCAGACTGGCCGGCCCCGACACCAGCGCAATCTCGCGGTGCCCATGGTCCAGCAGGGTGCGCGCAGCGATCTTGCCGCCCAGCTTGTGATCGACCGTGAAGCACTGCCCGGAGATGCTGTCGAAATAATGGTTCAGCACCACCATCGGCTTGGGACGCGGCCCTAGCACGCTCAAGTCTTCCTCCTGCAACACGTTGGTCATCAGGATCAGCCCGTCGCAACCGCGCTCGACGAGAAAAGTCAGCCCCTCGATGGCCTGCTGGCGCGCCCCGCCCAGGCCAGCGCCAAACGCCACCACCATATGCAGCCCGGCCGCGCGCAATTCGTTGTCGATGATTTGCAGGATCGGCGTATAAAACGTCCCGCTCAGCACCGGAATGTAGACGCCGACCATGCGGCTGTTGCCAGACAACAGGGTGCGTGCCGCATGCGACGGCCGGAAGCCGAGCTGGTCGATCGCAGCCCGCACCTTGACCAGCGTGGCCGGCGACACCGAACCCTTACCGCTCACCACCCGCGATGCCGTGCCCAGCCCTACGCCCGCCAGGCGGGCTACGTCTTTAATGGTCGCCACGTTGAGTCTTCACATAAGTCATGATGTTCAGGAAAGTATCGGTCCAGTAGCGCTGCCGGTTGGCCGCAAGGTACTGTACCAGTTCCTCGTGCGCAGCGGCACTGGTCGTCAGATAGTCGCCACCCACGCCGTGGAAGGTGAAATTGACCATGGTCCCCTTCGCTGCCGCCTGCTGCACAATCGCAATCAGCTGCTGGCCGCTCAGCCCCTCCGGCGCATACACGCCCACCGCCGACGGATTGAGCGTGGCCATCGACGGCGTCACCGCCTCGCCGCCCACCTTGATCGCGACAAACGCCGGCGCCACCGCCTTCAGGTAGTCGGCGCCGGCCGCCAGCGTATCGCCGCACGGCACGGTGTAAGTACGTTCGCGCTTGCCGTCGATCGCGTACAGCATGGTGTTGCCCAGCAAGACCTGATCCTGCATCTGCGCCACGCTGGTGGTGTCGAGGTCGCGCTGCGGCTGCACCCACTCATGCCCCGGCGCGCGCCGCGAACATTGATGGAACAGGCTGTGATTGCCCAGCTCGTGACCGTTGCGGGCCGCCGCGCGCCATGCCGCCATCCGCTTGTCCACCGCCGGATTGGACAGTTGCAGGTAAAAACTGCCCTTCAGCCCGGCGCGGTCCAGCGCCGGAATGGCGATATCCAGCTGCGAATCGAGCGCGTCGTCATACGCCAGGCTGACCGCCGCCCGGGCGCCGTGCGGCCATTGGAAAGGTAATCCATTTTGCGCCGCAACAACGCCGGACAACACGCTCATCCACGCCGCCGCCAGCACCTGCAAAGTCGATATTTTCATCAAAAGTGTCTCTTTTTGGAAACGTTCCCAGATCATGTTGCCCGCCTTATCTTCCTATGTCAACCAAAACGGGTGCACAATTTTAAGGCATGCCAAATTGACTTTGAATTTCGATCAATGCTATATTCGCCATGTTAGTTGGAAAGGTTTCCAAGAACACGATGAAAAGTAGCAGGCAGGCGGTTGATAAAAACACAGAAAACACAGGAGATGACATGCATTATCCGAAGGCACGACAAACATTGATGAGCCTGGCAGTCGCCAGCGCATGCGCGGCCGCCGCCGTGCCAGCCATGGCGCAAGACGCCCCGGTCAAAGCGGCGGAAGCCACGGAGGTTCAGAGCGTCGTCGTGACCGGCCTGCGCCAGTCGCTGATTTCGTCGATGAACCTGAAACGCAATTCCGACGGTATCGTCGACGGCATCGTCGCCGAAGACATCGGCAAGTTCCCGGATACCAACCTGGCCGAGTCGCTGCAACGCATCTCCGGCGTCTCGATCGACCGCTCGATCGGCGAAGGATCGAAGATCACCGTGCGCGGCGTCGGTCCCGACTTCAATCTGGTGCTGCTGAACGGCCGCCAGATGCCGACCTCCAACCTGGGCGACCTGAACGGCCGCGCCTTCGACTTCGCCAACCTGGCGTCGGAAGCCATCTCGCAGATCCAGGTCTACAAGACCAGCCGCGCGGAAAACGCCACCGGCGGCATCGGCGCCACCGTCAACGTCATGACCGCCAAGCCGCTCGACCGTCCGGGCATGCACTCCAGCATCGGCGCCAAGGCGGTGTACGACACCTCCAACGACAACCTGCCGTCCGACGTGCAAGCCAACCGCTCGCTGACGCCGGAGGTCTCGGGCCTGTACTCCAACACCTTCGCCAACAACACGATTGGCGTGGCGCTGACCGGCAGCTACCAGGAACGCAACCTGGGCTACAACACCGCCGCCGTCTCCAACGGCTGGAAAGGCCCGTACGCCGGCAACGCCGGCCCGCTGATCGGCGCCGGCAACCAGGTCACCAACGGCCCCGGCGCGACCGACCTGTACTCGCTGCCGCAGAACTTGAACTACAACTTCAACGGCGTCAAACGCCAGCGCACCAACGCCCAGCTGACCTTGCAGTACAAGCCGGTCGACTCGCTGGTCACCACGCTGGACTACACCTACTCGGAAAACAAGATCCAGACCAAGCGCAACGACATTTCGGCCTGGTTCAACTTCGGCCCGTCGGCCAGCTCGTGGACCAAGGGGTCGCCGACCAGCCCAACCAGCTGGACCGAGTTCGTCACTGGCAGCGACATCGCCATGGGCGCCGCCGACTTCGCCACCAAGACGCAGAACAAATCGCTCGGCTTCAACGCTGTCTGGAAAGCCACGAACACGCTGCGCTTCGAGCTGGACACCCACCATTCGACCGCTGAATCCGGCGCCGACAGCCCGTTCGGTTCCAGCAACACGCTGGGCACCGCCAGCTTCAGCCGCGGCACCACCACGGTAGACTTCAGCAAGGACTTCCCGGTGCTGAGCATCCAGGGCGCCGACTTCGTCAAGGCCGGCCAGCAGGTCACCGGCTCGGTCTTCACCAACTCCTACATGAAGGGTGAAGTCGACCAGACCCAGGTCAAGGGTGCATGGAAAGTGCTGGAGGCGTCCGAGCTGAAATTCGGCGCCGGCTTCAACAAGGTCGAGAACCGTTCGGCCTTCTCCAACCAGCAGCGCGACACCTGGGGCGGCGCCACCAGCCCGGCCGATTACCCAAGCAGCGTCTGGCACCCGAACTCGGTTGGCCAGTACTTCGACCAGATCAACGGCAGCGCCAACCCGAACCTGTTCAACCAGTTCTACACCTTTAACTTTGCCCAGGTGCGCCAGATCGCCGCCAACGCGTCCGGCCTGCCGGCGCTGTACCTGCCGAAGAGCACCTTCGACAACGACGCCCGCACCCAGGAAAAAACCAAGTCGGCCTTCGTCCAGTTCAATACCGACTGGGATACCAAATTCCCGATCCGCACCGCCATCGGCATGCGCTACGAGAAAACCGACGTGGTCTCGACCGCGCTGGTGCCGGCCGCGACCGGCATCAGCTGGGTCTCGCAGAACGAACTGCCGATCAGCTTCGGCGCGCCGACCTTCACCACGCTGGGCGGCTCCTACCACCACCTGCTGCCGAGCTTTGACTCCGACATCGAGCTGACGCCGACCCAGAAGCTGCGTTTCAGCGCCGGCGAAACCATCGGCCGTCCGCGCTACGACCAGATCCAGGGCGGCCAGACGCTGGACCGCCTGACGCGCACCGACGGCGGCACCGGCTCGCAAGGCAACCCGGCGCTGAAACCGGTCAAGTCCAAGAATCTGGACCTGTCCTACGAGTGGTACTACGGCAAGCAGAACTTCTTCTCGCTGGGTTACTTCAAGAAGAATCTGGAGAACTACGCCGGCCAGTCGCAGATCATCGCCACGCCGTTCAACCTGCATACGCCAGTGGGCGGCGCGCTGTGGAACGAAGCGCTGTCGGCCGGCAAGTGCCTGGCGTCGGACACCACCTGCATCCGCCAGTACATCTTCACCAACCACCCGACCGCGCCGGGCGTGACAGCGCCGGGTGTCAATGGCGACGTCAACGGCACCATCGTTGGCCAGCCAAGCGATCCGGTTGCCAACTTCCGCATCACCTCCTTCTCCAACCAGAAGAAGGCCAGCCTCAGCGGCCTCGAGCTGAACCTGCAGCACATGTTCGGCGACAGCGGCTTCGGCGTGTCGACCAACTACACCTATGTGCACTCGGGCCTGCGCTACGACAACAACAAGGTAGGCGAGCAGTTTGCGCTGGTCGGCCTGTCGAACTCGTCGAACGTGGTCGGTATCTACGAGGACAAGAAGTTCACCGCGCGCGTGGCCTACAACTGGCGTGGCGAGTTCCTGTCGTCGACCTTCGACGGCTCCGGTCCTAACCCGCAGTATGTGGAAGCATATGGCCAGGTCGACATCAGCCTGGGTTACAACTACAACGACAAGCTGAGCTTCCAGATCGAGGGCATTAACGTCGGCAACGCGATCCAGCGCGTGCATAGCCGCACCCAGAACCAGGTGGAATCGGTGACGCAAGCCGGCCCACGTTACATGATCGGCGCCCGCTACAAGTTCTAAGCCGGTGTTGTAACTTCACCACGCCCCCGTCATTCCCGCGAAAGCGGGAATCCATGCTGAGCCTCCCGGCCGGCGTTCCATGGATTCCCGCCTGCGCGGGAATGACGGTTTTTTTTGCTTAACCGGGGTCAGCTTTTCGGTTAAACTTTATGCAACTCACTGAAAGGCAAGCTATGCTGCAACGCATCGTGATCATCGGCGGTGGTTCAGCCGGCTGGCTCACGGCCGGCCTGCTGGCAGCCGAACACCGCGCCGCCCATGGCGGCCTGCACATCACCCTGATCGAATCGCCGGACGTGCCGCCCATCGGCGTCGGCGAAGGCACCTGGCCCAGCATGCGCGACACGCTGCGCCGCATCGGCGTGTCCGAATCCGATTTCTTCCGCGAGTGCGACGCCGCCTTCAAGCAGGGCTCGCGCTTCAACCGCTGGACCACCGGCGGCGCCGACGACGCCTACTTCCACCCGTTCTCGCTGCCGCAGGGCCACGGCGAGGTCAACCTGCCCGAGCACTGGCTGGCGCAGCACCCGCACCTCCCGTTTGCCGACCTGGTCAGCTACCAGCCGCACCTGTGCGTCGCGGGCCGCGCGCCGAAACAGGTGGTGACGCCGGAATACGCCTCGGTGGCCAACTACGGCTACCACCTGGACGCCGGCAAGTTCGGCGTGTTCCTGCGCAAGCACTGCCTGGAAAAACTCGGCGTGCACTACGTGCCGGACCACGTCACCGCCGTCAATGCGCACGACAATGGCGACATCGCCTCGCTGCAAACCGCCAGGCACGGCGCTGTCGAAGGCGAGCTGTTCATCGACTGCACCGGCATGCAATCGCTGCTGCTGGGCCAGCATTACGGCATCCCGCTGATCAGCCAGAAACACGTGCTGTACAACGACTCGGCGCTGGCGGTGCAGATCCCCTACCCGGCCGACGACACCCCGATCGCCTCGCAGACCTCGTCCACCGCGCAAAGTGCCGGCTGGATCTGGGACATCGGCCTGCCGACCCGGCGCGGCGTCGGCCACGTGTATGCCAGCGCCTACCTCAGCGACGACGAAGCCGAAGCCCAACTGCGCGCCTACATCGTGCAGACCGGCGGTCCGCGCGATATCCCGCAGCCGCGCAAGCTCAGCTTCCATCCCGGCTACCGCGAGCAATTCTGGCACCGCAACTGCGTCGCCATCGGCCTGTCTGCCGGCTTCATCGAACCGCTGGAAGCATCGGCGCTGGCCATCGTCGAGATGTCGGCCGCCATGCTCAGCGACGACCTGCCAGCCACGCGCGAAGCGATGGACATCGTCGCCGGCCGCTTCAACGAAGCCTTCCGCTACCGCTGGGAGCGGGTGATCGACTTCCTCAAGCTGCACTACGTGCTGAGCCGGCGACGCGACTCGGCCTACTGGCGCGACAACGCCGTCGACGTGCCGGAACGCTTGGCCGGCCTGCTGACCCTGTGGCGTCACCGGGCGCCGTCGCGCAGCGATTTCAACCGCATCGAGGAAGTCTTTCCGGCCGCCAGCTACCAGTACATCCTGTACGGCATGGGCTTCCGCAGCGACTTCAGCCGGGCGCCAAAACCGCACGAGGCCGCACAATCTGACGCCTATTTCCAGGAAGCTGCTACATTAACGAAAAAAATGTTGCACGGGCTGCCGGACAACCGGTCGCTGATTAACCATATCAAGCTTCACGGCTTGCAAAAAATATAGAACGAGACACTATGCCTAACCCGGTTTTACTCAACAATATCGATCACAAGGATCTGCGCGTCATCACCCGCCGCGGCGCCGCCTACGGCGACCAGCTGATGGCCGTGCCCACCTTCCCGGCCGAGTTCCGCGACGTCCAGGCCTGCTACCCGATCGTCTTCCGCAAGACCACGGACGGCCTCGGCTTCGAGCCGCTGGTGCTGTTCGGCTTCCAGGACGGCGAAAACCTGTTCCTGCAGGGCGAGCGCTGGGATGCCCCCTACGTGCCGATGATGCTGGAACGCCAGCCCTTCCTGATCGGCCTGGCCGGCAACGAACTGATGATCAATGTCGACCTCGATCACCCGCGCGTCAGCCGCAGCGAAGGCGAGGAAGTGTTCAAGCCGCACGGCGGCACCACCGACTACCTGGACCGCGCCAACTCGCTGCTGCTGGCCATCCACGAAGGCATGCAGGGCATGCCCGGCTTCCTGCAGGCGCTGCTTGACAATGAATTGTTGGAAAGCTTTACGCTGGATGTCGAGCTGAACGACGGTTCGCAGAACCGCATGATCGGCTTCTACACCATCAACGAAGACCGGCTGCAGGCGCTGGGCGGCGACGCCATCGTCAAGCTGCACCAGGCCGGCTATTTGCACGCGATCTACATGGTCATCGCCTCGCTGTCCAACTTCCGCATGCTGATCGACCGCAAGAATGCCCGCCTCGCCTGAACCCATCCGCGAGATCGGCGGTCTGGGCCCGGCCGATCTCAGCGACGCCATCCTGACCTCGACCCAGCCGCTGGTGCTGCGCGGCCTGGCCGCCAGCTGGCCGATGGTGCGCGCCGCGCGCGAAGGCGACCGTGCCGGCCTCGACTACCTGCGCCAGCACTACCAGGACGCCACCGTCGGCGCCATGCTGGGCGGCGCCGAGGCCGGCGGCCGCTTCTTCTACAACGACAGCGTGGACGGCTTCAACTTCCAGCCGGTGCACGCCAAGCTGAGCGGCGTGCTGGAGGAAATCGAGAACAAGCTGGCGCTGGACCCGGCGCCGACCATCTACGTCGGTTCGACCACCATCGACACCTGCCTGCCCGGCTTTCGCCAGCATAACGATCTCGACCTCGGCCAGCGCGACGCCCTGGCCAGCATCTGGATCGGCAACCGCACCCGCATCGCCGCCCACTACGACCTGCCGGACAATGTGGCGGTGGTGGCGGCCGGGCGCCGCCGCTTCACGCTGTTCCCACCGGAGCAGTTGCCCAACCTGTACGTCGGCCCGATCGATTTCACGCCGGCCGGCCAGGCCATCAGCCTGGTCGATTTCCACCAGCCGGATTTCGACAAGTTCCCGAAATTTGCCGAAGCGCTGCGCCACGCGCAAAGCGCCGAACTGGAAGCCGGCGACGCCATTTTCATCCCCAGCATGTGGTGGCATCACATCGAGGCGCTGTCGCCGTTCAACGTGCTGGTCAACTACTGGTGGCGGCAGTCGCCCGATTACATGGACACGCCGACCAACGCCCTGATGGCGGCCTTCCTCACCATGCGCGACCTGCCGTTAGAGCAGCGCAAGGCCTGGCAGGAAATCTTTCGTCATTACATCTTCGAAGCCGACACAGAAACGGCCGCCCATATTCCGGCACACGCCCGCGGCGTGTTGTCGCCACTGACCGCCGACGGGGCACGCGCGCTGCGCGGGCATTTGCTTAAAAAACTGAATCGCTAGAGGAGACACCATGCGAGATCCAAACAATCGCCAACCGGTGCGCCGGGTGGTCATCTGCGGCGGCGGCACCGCCGGCTGGATGGCCGCCACCGGCATCGCCAAGGTGCTGGGCAAGCAGCTCGACATCAAACTGATCGAGTCGGAAGAAATCGGCACAGTCGGCGTCGGCGAAGCCACCATTCCGACGCTGACCAACTTCCACAACGTGCTGGAAATCAACGAGCAGGAATTCATGGCCGAAACCCAGGCCACCTTCAAGCTTGGCATCAGCTTTGAAAGCTGGCGCAACCTCAAGGAAGACTACATCCACTCGTTCGGCACCACCGGCATCGACCACTGGACCGCCGGCTTTCAACACTTCTGGCACAAGGGCGTTCAGCGCGGCCTGGCCGGCGACTTCGGCGACTACTGCCTGGAGCTGAAGGCGTCGAAGGAAAACCGCTTCGCCCACCTGCCCAACAACGGCATGAACTACGCGTATCACCTGGATGCCAGCCGCTACGCCAAGTTCCTGCGCCGCCTGAGCGAACCGCGCGGCGTGCAGCGCATCGAAGGCAAGATCGTCCGCTACACCAGGCACGACAACGGCGACGTGCGCTCGGTGGTGCTGGCCTCTGGCCAGGAAATCGAAGGCGACTTCTTCATCGACTGCACCGGCTTCCGCGCGCTGCTGATCGGCGAGGCGATGGACGAGCCGGTGGAAGAATGGTCGCAATGGCTGTTCTGCGACCGCGCCATCGCGGTGCAGACCACATCGGTCGGCGACGCCGTGCCGCTGACGCGCTCCATGGCGCATCAAGCCGGCTGGCAGTGGCGCATTCCGCTGCAACACCGGGTCGGCAACGGCATCGTCTATTCAAGCCGCTACCTGGATGAAGACACCGCACGCAAGCAGCTGCTGGCCAACGTCGAGGGCAAGACGCTGATCGAGCCGCGTGTGATCAAGTTCCAGCCGTGCCAGCGGCGCCATACGTGGAAAGGCAACGTGGTGGCGATCGGTTTGGCCAGCGGCTTCCTGGAGCCGATTGAATCGACCAGCATCCACCTGATCCAGCGCAGCGTGATCCGCCTGATGCAGATGTTCCCGTCCGACGGCATCCAGCAGGCCGACATCGACGAGTACAACAACCAGTGCAACAGCGAGATCAACCACATCCGCGACTTCATCATCCTGCACTACCACGCCAACAACCGCACCGATTCGCAGTTCTGGATCGACGCGCGCGAGATGAAGATACCGGCCTCGCTGCAGCACCGCATCGACCTGTTCCGCGAAACCGGCCGCGTGTTCCGCGTGCCGAACGAACTGTTCGCGGAAAATTCGTGGATCCAGGTGATGATCGGCCAGGGCATCATGCCGAAGTCGCACCACTCGACGGCCGACCTGATGGGCGACGAGGAACTGAAAGCCTTCCTCGGCAACATCAAGAGCCGCATCGACCGCACCGTGGTGCAGCTGCCGACCCACCAGGCCTACGTGCAGCGCTACTGCGGCCGTCCGGACGAAGGCGCCAAGGCGGCCTGACCCCGCAAGCCTTTAGTGATACGCAAGCGTTACCACTTAGGGGTCTGACCCCGCACGGGGTCCGACCCCGCCTGGCCGTGCGGGTCTAAGAGCCAAGCCGCTCCACCAGCTGGTCGAACACCAGCCGGATGCGGGCCGGCACCGGCCCGCGCTGCGGCCGATACACATAAATATCCCACGGCTCCGGTTGCAGCTTCTGCAGCACCGGCACCAGCCGGCCACTGGCGATATGTGGATCGGCCATAAAGCCCGGCAACTGGCCAAAGCCCAGCCCGGCCATGATGGCGTCAAACTCGGCCTCGGAATCGCTGCTGAGGAAACGCGGATTCACCGGCGAGATGTGCAGGCCGCCGGCAAAGTACCAGGGCCACGCCTTGCCGGTGCTGTGATCGCGCAGCGACGTGGTCGGCAACGCATGCAGATCCTCCACCTGCTTGGGCTTGCCGTGCCGCGCAATCAACTCCGGCGTGCCCACCGTGCGGAACGGCTGCGGCGCCACGCTGCGCGCCACATAGCGGCTGTCGCGCAGCGAACCGAAGCGCACGCCGATATCGATGCGGTCGTCCACCACATCGGCATGGGTGTCGCTGAACTGCACGTCGAAGCGCAGCAGCGGATGGTCGCGGCCCAGCGCGGTCAGCACCGGCAGCATCAGCATGCGGCCCAGCGCCACCGGCGCGGTCAGCCGCACCAATCCTTCCAGCTGCGCCGTTGCCGCTTCGGCCGGCGGCTGGAACAGCGCATCGACCCGCTGCACGCTGTCGCGCGCCTGCGCCGCCAGGTGCTCGCCGTAAGTGGTGATCTGCACCCCGCGCGTATTCCGGTGGAACAGCAGCTCGCCCTGCG
Organism: Duganella margarita; assembly: GCF_009857535.1. GTDB lineage: Bacteria > Pseudomonadota > Gammaproteobacteria > Burkholderiales > Burkholderiaceae_D > Rugamonas > Rugamonas margarita. The sequence goes on along the minus strand of NZ_WWCS01000013.1, from coordinate 75,440 downwards.
CCGCCTCCAGGTCCTGCACCGCGCGCGTCACCGCCTGCGGCGAAATCCCCAGCCGCGCCGCCGCTTCCTTGAAGTTGCGCGCTTCCGCCGCCGCCACGAAGATGCGCAGCATTTCCAATCGATTGAGCATGATTTTTATAATTCCAAAAAGTGGAATTCTCAAATCATATCATTTCCATTTATTTACATAGTCGGACTTCCTATACTGGCTGCATCAACCAACCACAAGGAGTTACGACATGAGCACCAACATCGAAAACAAAGTTGTTGTCATCACCGGCGCCAGCAGCGGCCTGGGCGAAGCCACCGCCCGCCATCTGGCCGCGCGCGGCGCCGCCGTGGTGCTGGGTGCGCGTCGCACCGACAAGCTCGAGCAGATCGCCGCCGACATCCGCGCCGCCGGCGGCAAAGCCGAAGTGGTCGCCACCGATGTCACCAGCCGTGAACAGGTGCAGGCGCTGATCGACACCGCCGTGCGCGTATTCGGCCGCGTGGACGTGCTGATCAACAATGCAGGCCTGATGTCGATCGCGCCGCTGGACGAAGTCAAGGTCGACGAGTGGGACCGCATGATCGACATCAACGTCAAGGGCGTGCTGTACGGGATCGCCGCCGCGCTGCCGCAGTTCCGCAAGCAAAACAGCGGCCACTTCATCAACATCGCCTCGGTGGCGGGCGTGAAAGTGTTCAGCCCGGGCGGCACCGTGTACAGCGGCACCAAGTTTGCGGTACGGGCGATTTCCGAAGGCCTGCGCCACGAAGTAGGCGGTGCAATCCGCACCACCACCATCGAACCGGGTGCGGTGGACTCGGAGCTGAAGCACGGCAGCTCGCATGAACAAAGCTCGCAGTTCGTCAACGAGTTCTACAAGCAGGCCATCCCGGCCGACTCGGTGGCGCGCGCGATCGCCTTCGCCATCGAACAGCCGGCCGACGTTGACATCAACGAAATCGTGCTGCGTCCGACGGTACAGGAGTTCTAAACGGCTTCGCCGCGCCACAGGTAGCGCTGCAGGTCAACCACGGCGCCGCCCTGGTTGACCACGCCTTCCGCCTGCAGGCGCGCCGCCTGCTCCGGCAAAAAGTTCAGCAGCTCGCCCCGGGCGTTGACGATGCGGTGCACCGGCAAGCTGGTGCTACGCTTGATGTAGCCAGGCAGTGCCCGCACAAAGCTATCCGCCACGCCGATGGCGACCGCCACATCGCCGTAGCGCAGCACGCGGCCGGCAGGAATCGTCGGCACAAAATCCAGGAATTTTTGGTAGGGAGATTCGGGCAGCGGCGGATAACGGCCGTCGACCAGCGTGAGCGCATCGCCGATGCGCAATTCGCCGCCCATCTCGATCACACCCAGCACACCACGACGGCGCAGCAGTTGGCGCAGGTTGGGCGCCACATGGCTGATGCGCCGGCACGCCTCGCAAAACATCGTCAACCGAATCTCGACGCCGGAGACCGTGACCAACGCCGTGCCAGGCCGGAACAGCGCCGGCTGCTCGCTCGATAGCACGATATTTTCGCCCAGCGCACCTGGCGCAATGTCCAGCGCCCGCAACTCGCTAGCCAGCGTCACCAGCACCTGCCGAGGGCTCAGCCGGTTGGCATGGGCATCACCATGGATGCCCAGGCCCGCCTCGCACACCATCGCCTCGCCCTGCCCCAACGCCCGCAGCGGCTGGCCGCGCGCGGGCTTCAGGTATAGACGTTCGATGCGACTGCTCACGCAGTTATTTGCCGGCCACCACCACGCCGCACGCCAGGCGCTTGCCGGAGTTGCCGGTTGGCTGGGTGACGAAATCATCCGGATCGGCATGCACGATCAGACCACGGCCGATGATGCTGTTGGCGGCGCCGGCGTCCAGCGAAATCTGGCTGGTCGGCACGCTCAGGTGCAGCGAAGCCTTGCCGCTGGCGTCGGCCGTGATGTTGCCGAAGTCGCCGCCGTGATGGGCGGTGGTTTGTGGGCCGCCATGCTGATGGTTGCCTGGATTGAAGTGGCCGCCGGCGCTGGTGCCGTCGGGCGCGCTGCAATCGCCTTTTTCATGCAGATGGAAACCGTGCACGCCCGGCGCCAGGCCGGCGAGGTCGGCGTCGATGCGCAACTGGTCGCCCTGCTGCGTGAAGCGCACCGAACCGGAGGCGGCGCTACCGGCGGTCGGTTTCAGCACCACGTCCGCAGTGGAATCGGCCGCTTGCGCCGCACCGGCCGCCGCCAAGGCCACGCCAACCGCCAGCAGATAGGAAATCGAGATTTTGCGCATAGTAAGAGTCTCCATAATAAAGGCCAAAAGCTTATTGTTGCATTGTTTTCCAGGGACTGTGCACACCTTTACACTTCAGTTATAGTGCTTCTCAGGCAAGCACTTCGCCGCGCCGACCTTGCGAGGATATCTCATGAAAAAACTGTTTGTAGCCAGCCTGATCCTGTCCCTGAGCGGCGCTGTATTTGCGGCTGAGCCGACCGCGCAGCAGAACAAGATGAAAACCTGTAATGCCGACGCCGCCGGCAAAAAGGGGGACGAACGCAAGGCCTTCATGAAGGAATGCCTGAGCGCCAAGCCGGCCGCCGCCGAAGAGCCCAAGCTGACCCAGCAAGACAAAATGAAAAAATGTAATGGCGACGCCACCGGCAAAAAAGGCGATGAGCGCAAGGCTTTCATGAAGGAGTGCCTGAGCAGCAAATAAACTGCCGTCACCCCCGCACAGCGCTGCGGCCAGGGTCTGCCCCCATGCGGGGTCCGACCCGGGCGGCCGGGATTTTCATTACCGCCTTGGCACATTAATTGCTCTGAATATACTTTTTTGTGTTCAAGCCACGTAATGACCAATTACCCTCAAGCTGACGCGGACATATTCCTACCCCATATGCCCGATGTCGCCCGCTGTGAACTCTCGCTGCGGGAACTGAATCAGATGTGGCGGCTTATCGAGTCGTCCGCCAAGATGAACTGCCCGGCCGAAGCACGTCTGCTGCTGCCGGCCATGGTGGCCACGCGCACCGGTTTTGCGCATCTGGAACAAGCGCTGGTTGCCAATTTGGTGCAGGAGAAAGTCCGCCATGTGCTGGCCGAACTCGGCACCCAGGCGCGCTATGCGATCGACATCCTGGTGCGCAACCTGTTCGAGCGCACCGCCGATGTCGGCTTCCTCGCCACCGACGCCGATTTGTGCCGCTTCGTCGCCGGCCTCGACGACGACAAGGACGCCGCCCGCCAGCGCCTGCACGACTACCGCGACAAATACACCGTCTACGATGAAATCCTGCTGCTGGACCTGGAAGGCCGCGTGCTGGTGCAGGCCGATCCGGCCACACCGGTGGCGTATAGCCGCGACCCGCTGCTGCAACAGTCGCTGGACGCCAACGGCTACGTCGAAACCTTCCGCGCCACCGACCTGCGTCCCGGCAAATCGCGCGCGCTGATCTATTCGCACCGCATGCTGCATCCGGACACCGGCGAGCCGGCCGGCGTGCTGTGCCTGTGCTTCAATTTCGAGCAGGAGATGGACGCCATCTTCGCCGCCTACCGCGATCCGTCGCACCGCGCCAACATGCTGCTGCTGGACGCGCAAGACCACGTGATCAGCAGCGCCGATCCGCTGTGGATACCACCCGGCGTGCGCGTGCCCACCAACGCCGACGGCCAGCCGCAATTGCTGATGTTCGGCGGCCGCGAATACCTGGTGCGCACCTTCTGCTCGGAAGGCTACCAGGGCTATCCCGGCCCGGCCGGCTGGAAGGCGCAGCTGATGATCCCGGTCGACCTGGCGTTCCGCACCAGCGGCGGCCACTCGCTGGCCGAGGTCGAGCCGGCGCTGATGCAAGGCCTGCTGTCGCATGCGCAGGCGTTCAGTCCGTCGCTGCACGAGCTGATGAGTTCCGTCACCCGCACCACCCGCACCATCGAGCGCATCGTCTGGAACGGCAAGGTCACCAGCGCCGCCAACGACCAGGTCAACGCCGACGGCAGCCACTCGGGCGGCATCAACAAACTCAACACGGTGCTCGACCAGATCACCGAAACGGGCGAGCGCAGCGACGCGCTGTTCTCGCACTCGATCCAGGATTTGTACCAGACCGTGCTGGCCTCCAGCATCAGCGAGGCCGAACTGACGTCGCAGTTGCTGGTTGATATGCTGGACCGCAACCTGTACGAACGCGCCAACGATTGCCGCTGGTGGGCCTTGTCGGCGCAGCTGCGGCGCGGGCTGGCGCAGCCGTCCGATGCGCAGACCAAGGCCATCGCCGACGTGCTGGCGTATATCAACAGCCTGTACACCGTGTATGCGCGCCTGTTCGTCTACGACCGGGGCGGCCGCATCATCGCCAGCACCGGTGGCGACGAGATCGTCGGCCAGTACATCAGCGGCGACACGCTGGGCCGCGTGGCGGCGCTGCGCAGCGAACTGGATCACTATCCGGAAGCGTTCGGGCCGTCGGCCTTCTACGGCGGCGAGGCCACCTACATTTACCATGCGGCGATCCGTCATCCGGAGCAAAGCGGCACCGTGGTCGGCGGCATCGGCATCGTGTTCGACGCCAGGCCGGAGCTGCTCAACATGCTGCACAGCGGCGTCGCCAGCCGTGCCAACATGCGCGCCTACTTCGTCACGCCGCAGGGCCAGGTCCTGTCCAGCACCGACGCCGCCTGCGCGCCGGGCGACGTGCTGCAACTCGATACCGGCCTGCTGGCGCAAGCCGATGCCGGCCACGGCGCCAGCGTCTCGCGCATCATGCAGCACGACGGCCAGTACGTGATCGCCGCCTGCACCCGCAGCGCCGGCTACCGCGAATTCCGCGCCGTCGACGGCGTCGAACAGCCGGTGATCGCGGTGCTGCTGCAAGCCTTCGGCCCGGTGCGCAACGAACTGCCGGCGCGCGCCGCCGTGCGCATCGAACGGCTGCGCGACAGCGGTCCGGACTTCGCCATCTTCTACGCCGGCCGCACGCTGATGGCGCTGCGCGCCACGCAGATCCAGGAGGCGGTGCCGTTCGCCAAAGTGCAGCGCACCACCAGCGCCGGCCACCCGGCCCGCATGGGCATGCTGGACGTGCCGCTGGCCGGTGGCCAGAAGCACTTCGTCTGGGTATTCGACCTGGCGCTGCTGGCCACCGGCAAAGCCGGCACGGTCACCGACAACAGTCAGGTGATGCTGGTGCACAGCGGCGCCACCGTGGTCGGCCTGCTGGTCGACGACCTGCACTCGGTGCAGCAGTTCGACAGCGCCGACATGACCGAGTCGCCGTTCGGCAGCGGCGACATGGCGCTGGCGCCGCGCCTGATCAAGGCCAACCAGGGCAATGTGCTGATCCAGGAGATCGACATCGACCGGCTGATGGCGCGCCTGCGCGGCTGATGGTGAACTGAGCGCCAGTTATGCGCCGGCGACGTGCAGCAGCCGGCGCTCCTGGCGACGATACAGCACCAGCGTGGCGCACAGGCCGCACACGGCGGCCAGCGTCATCCACCAACCCGGCGCGCTCTTGTCGCCGCTGTAGGCGATCAAGGCGGTGGCGATGGCCGGCGTGAAGCCGCCGAACAGCGCCGTCGCCAGGCTGTACGCCAGCGAGAAGCCGACCGTGCGCACATCTTCCGGCATCACCTCGGCCAGCGCCACCACCATCGCGCCGTTGTAGCTGGCGTACAGGAAGGACAGCCACAACTCCACCTCCAGCATGCGGCCAAAGCTGGGCGCCTGCACCAGCCAGTGCAGCGCCGGGTAGGCGGTCAGGATGGTCAGCACGGTTACGCCCAGCAGCAGCGGGCGGCGGCCAATGCGGTCCGACAGCGCCCCCATCACCGGCAGCCAGATGAAGTTGGAGATGCCGATCAGCGCCGTCACCACCAGCGCGTCGGTGCTGCTCAGGTGCAGCACGGTCTTGCCGAAAGTCGGCGTGTAGACCGTGATCAGGTAGAACGACACGGTGGTCATCGACACCAGCATCATGCCGCACAGGACCAGGCCCCAGTTGCTGACCATCGAGCGGAAGATTTCATGCAGTTCCGGCCGCCGCTTGCGGGCCTGGAAGGCCGCCGTCTCCTGCAACGAGCGGCGCAGGAAGAACAGCACCGGCACGATCATGCAGCCGATGAAAAACGGAATGCGCCAGCCCCAGGCGCTGATGTCGGCCGGCGCCATCAGTTCGTTCAGGGCGAATCCCAGCGCCGCCGCCACCACCACCGCCACCTGCTGGCTGGCCGACTGCCAGCTGACATAAAAGCCCTTGTTGCCCGGCGTCGCCATCTCCGACAGGTAGATCGACACGCCGCCCAGCTCCACGCCGGCCGAAAAGCCCTGCAGCAGGCGGCCGGTCAGCACCAGCGCCGGCGCCAGGTAGCCGATGCTGGCGTAGCCCGGCACGCAGGCGATCAGCAGCGTGCCGGTCGCCATCAGCGCCAGCGTCACGATCAGCCCCTTGCGGCGGCCGACGCGGTCGACATAGGCGCCCAGCAGGATCGCGCCGAGAGGGCGCATCAGGAAACCGGCGCCGAACGTCATAAAGGTCAGCATCAGCGACGCCACGCCGTCGCCGGCCGGGAAAAACGCGGCGGCGATGGCGTTGGCGTAAAAGCCGAACAGGAAGAAATCGAACATTTCCATGAAATTGCCGCTGACCACGCGGATCACGGTGCCGGTTTGGGTTGCCACATCGTCCTCAATGAAAGCTGCGGCACACCGCCGCGTCCGCCTCACTATAGAGGAAATAGTCGCCGGCAAACAACACAGCCCCCATTTTCGGCAGTTCGTCACAAAACTTTCGGCAGAGGCAAGCAAGTTCAGTAAAATCAACCATGTCGAATTAAACAACTTTACCGAGGAATTATCATGCGCCGTACCGCTGCCGCCGTCCTGATCCCCGCCCTGTTCACGTTTGGCGCCCTGAGCGCCCCGCATCTGCAGGCGGCGGAATCCACCCGCGCGCTGCCGTCGTTCATCGCCATCAACGCCAAGGGCGCGTTTGCCATGACGGTGGAAGTGGGCAAGGCGCAGTCGGTGGTGATCAGCGGCGAGGACAAATTCGTCGCCAACCTGAAGACCGAGGTGATCGACAATGAACTGCAAATCACGCTGCCGGAAAAGGTTTACAAGGGCAACCTGAAAGACCCGCGCATCACCATCACCCTGCCGGCGCTGAGCCGCGTCAAGGTGGAGGGCGCCGGCGAGACGCTGCTCAACAAGGTCAACACGGACCGCCTGGACATCAGCTACCAGGGCGCCGGCCGGCTGGCCGCCAACGGCAAGGTCAAGTACCTGCGCGTGAACGCGCGCGGCGTTGGCGAAGTCGATACCAGCAAGCTGCTGGCCGATCGCGTGGACGTCAGCTTTGAAGGCATCGGCAATGTGAGCGTTTATGCCACGGACCTGCTCAACGCGGTCGCCAAGGGCATCGGCGAACTGACTTACTACGGCCATCCGAAGACCGTCAACAAGTCGGTGTCCGGTATCGGCAACGTCAAGGCCGGCGACTAAGCGACGGAGTAAGTTGCTCGGTGACACCGTTAGCGAATGCGGGTACTATCAGTTTAATAAGAACCGCAACGCACCCGGGAGATTCGCTTCGTGGCTGTGGCAAACGACATCGCACACTGGCGCGCACAGATCTTTGCCAAGCTGCTGCTGGTGGTGTTTGTGCTCGGATTATTCACAGCGATTCCCAGCGCGCTGCTGGCCGCCAGCGAGGGCATGTGGTCGATCGCCGTCGTTGATGTGGTGGCGCTGGCGTGGATCGGCGCCATCTGGCGCTGGCGCAGCCTGGCCTACACGGCGCGTGTGGTCAACTTCCTCGGCGTCGCCATCGTGGTCGGCATCGCCCTGCTGCTCAAAGTGGGGCCGGTCAGCCAGATCTACCTGATGGCGGTGCCGGTGCTGGCGGCGCTGCTGCTGGGCCTGCGCCCGGCGCTGGTCACGCTGGTCCTGACCGCGCTGATCGTCATGGTGCTGGGCTTTAACGACAACGCCAGCCTGCACCTCTCCGGCCTGCCGGACGAAGGCTTTCTGCGCGCCGCCATCATCTCCCTCAACTTCAGCTTCATGACGGCGGTGCTGACGCTGTCGTGCGCGGTGCTGCTGCAGCACCTGGAACGCTCGTTCGACAAGCTGTCCGACCTCAACGCCGAACTGCGTTTGACCTCGGCCGCCGTGGCGCGCCTGAACGACATGGTGCTGATCGCCCAGGTGGGGCAGGACGCCGCCCAGCAGATCATCTTCGTCAACGAGGCGTTTGAACGGCGCACCGGCTACCGCCGCGACGAAGTGATCGGGCGCGACCTGCGCCTGCTGCGCGGCCCCGACACCGATCCGGCGGTAGTCGACACCATCGAACGCGCGATGGCGCGCAGCGAAACCGTGCGCGCCGAACTGCTCAACTACACCAAGTCCGGCGCCGCCTACTGGGTGGAGACGGAGCTGGTGCCGTTTGCCGACGAAGGTGGCGTCAACACGCACTGGGTGGCGGTGGAGCGCGACATCACCGACCGCAAAAAATCCCAGGACGATATCCACCGCCTGGCCTTCTTCGACGTGCTCACCGGCCTGCCCAACCGCCGCCTGCTGATGGACCGCATCGACAAGCTGCTGGCCAGCTCCGAGCGCGGCGCCACCTATAGCGCGGTGATGTTCATCGACCTCGATCGCTTCAAGACCATCAACGACGCCCGCGGCCATGCCATCGGCGACGCCCTGCTGTGCAACGCCGCCGCGCGCCTGAGCAAATTGATGCGCAAGGCCGACACTGTGGCGCGCATCGGCGGCGACGAATTCGTGGTGCTGCTCGGCCACCTGTCGCACGAACTGCCCGGCGCCACCCACGCGGCGCAGACGGTGGCGGAGAAAATCCGCAACGCCCTCGGCCAGGATCTCGACATCGCCGGCCAGACCTACAACTCCACCGCCAGCATCGGCGTGACCATGCTGCCGCGGCCAGGATCGCCCGGCCAGAGCGCGCAAGACCTGCTGCGCGAAGCCGATACCGCCATGTACCGCGCCAAGTCCAATGGCCGTAACGGCATCGCCTTCTTCGAGACAGCGATGCAGGCCGAAGTCGAACAGCGCCTGACGCTGGAGCACGACCTGGCCGCCGCGCTGGCCAAGGGCGAATTGCAGATGCACGTGCAGGTGCAGGTCGACCGCCATGGCCGCGCGGTCGGCGGCGAAATGCTGATGCGCTGGCCGCTGACGGATGGCGGCATGATCCCGCCGTCCGTCTTCATCCCGGTGGCCGAGGAGTCGGGCCTGATCGTCGAACTGGGTGCGTGGGCCTTGCGCCAGGCCTGCCACGCCGTGCTGGAATTGCAGGCGGCCGGGCTGGCGATGCCGCTGTCGGTCAACGTCAGCCCGACGCAATTCCGCCAGGTTGATTTCGTCGAGCAGGTGCAGCGGGTGCTGGCCGACACCGGCGCGCCGGCCGCGCTGCTGGTGCTGGAGGTAACCGAAGGCCTGTTGATCGACAAGATGGACGACACCATCGGCCGCATGCACCGGCTGACCGAAATGGGCCTGCGCTTTTCGATCGACGATTTCGGCACCGGCTATTCCAGCATGGCGTACCTGAAGAAGATGCCGCTGTATGAGCTGAAGATCGACCGCAGCTTCATCATGGACACGCCGGAAGACGCCAGCAGCAAGGCGCTGGTGCAATCGATCCTGGCGATGGCCGGCCATCTCGGGCTGCGCGTGGTGGCCGAGGGGGTGGAGACGCAGGCCCAGGCCGATTTCCTGATCGCCCACGATTGCGCCTGCATGCAGGGCTACCTGTACGCGCGGCCGCTGCCGCTGGCGTCGTTCATCACAAGTTTACAAAGCAGTACGGTCGTGGCAGCCGTCGTCTAGCCACCTACTACAAAAAGGGGGGATGCAATGAAACTGAGCGTTGCGCAAAAAATGGGACTGCTGGCCGCAGCGGCCCTGGCGGGCATCGTACTGATGGCGGGCCTGAGCCAGTACCAGATGGAGGAAGTCTACGACGCCGCCAACTACTCCACCGTCAACACGGTGCCCAGCCTGGTGGTGATCGACAAACTGCGCGACAGCTTTTTGCGCATGCGCATCCGCGTCAACCAGCATGTGCTCAACACCGACGACAAGAAATTCCCGGAGCTGGACAATGGCGTCGCCGACATGCGCAAGCTGGTCGACGACAGTATCAAGAAATACGAGCCGCTGATCACCGACGACAAGGACAAGGCCATCCTCGACAAGGAAAAAGCCTCCTGGGCCAGGATACAGCCGCAGATCGAGGCGGTGCTGGCCGAATCGCGCAGCAACCACAATGACAAGGCGCGCATCGCGCTGGAGGCGGCGCGGCCGGAAATCCAGGTGATGCAGGCGCTGCTCGACAACCACTTCGACTACAACGTCGAACTGGGACAGCAAGGTGCCGAACGCGCGGTCGTCGCCAAGAAAGCGGCGGCGCGCAACGCCATCGTCATCGCCGTCTGCACCTTGCTGGCAGTGGCGCTGATCAGCGCCCTGATCACGCGCGCGCTGCTCAGGCAACTGGGCGGCGAACCGGATTACGCCGCCGACATCGTCAACCGCGTGGCCAATGGCGACCTGACGGTGACGGTGCAGATCAGGCAAGGCGACACCACCAGCCTGCTGGCGGCGATGCACAGCATGGTCGGCAACCTGTCGCGCGTGGTGGGAGAAGTCAACGACGGCGCCGAGGCCCTGGCCAGCGCTTCGGAAGAAGTCAGCGCCACGGCGCAGTCGCTGTCGCAGGGGGCCAGCGAACAGGCGGCGGCAGCGGAAGAATCCAGCGCCGCCATCGAGCAGATGTCGGCCTCCATCGCGCAGAACACCGAGAACGCCAAGGTCACCGACGGCATGGCCGGCAAGGCGGCGCAGGAAGCGGGAGAAGGCGGCGCGGCGGTGCGCTCCACCGTGACGGCGATGCGCGAGATTGCCAAGAAAATCGGCATCATCGACGATATCGCCTACCAGACCAACCTGCTGGCGCTGAACGCGGCGATCGAAGCGGCGCGCGCCGGCGAACATGGCAAGGGCTTCGCCGTGGTGGCGGCCGAGGTGCGCAAGCTGGCGGAACGCAGCCAGGTGGCGGCGCAGGAAATCGAACAGGTGGCGTCGGGCAGCGTGAGCCTGGCCGAGAAGGCCGGCGCGCTGCTCGACACCATGCTGCCGAATATCAAACGCACTTCGGACCTGGTGCAGGAGATTACGGCGGCGTCGGAGGAGCAGTCGGCCGGCGCGGGGCAGATCAATTCCGCCATGAGCCAGTTAAGCCAGACCACGCAGATGAACGCCTCCAGCTCCGAGCAACTGGCCGCCACCGCCGAAGAGATGAGCGGTCAGGCCGAGCAGCTGCAAAGCGCGATGGCGTTCTTCAAGGTGCGTTAGATCAGCTGTTAATTCACGACGGTGACGTGCTTGCCGCTGACGTTGCGCTGGGCCGGATTGCCGTACACCGTCACGCCGCCGGAGCCGTTCGCATACGCCACCACCGACTGCGTGACGGTGGCCGAAATGCCGCCGGAGCCATTGCTGTTCAGGTCTGCGCTCTGGCTGGTCAGGCTGGCCAGGTCGGCGCTGCCGGAGCCGTTCAGACGCACCGTGACATTGCGCACGTTGCCGCTGGCATTGGCGCCGCCGGAGCCGCGCAGGTCCAGGTTCAGCGATTCGCCATTGATGCGGCCCAGGTCCAGCCGCCCGGAACCATTCAGGCGGGCCACGGTGGAGCCGCTGTCCAGGCCCGAGGCATTCAGTCCGCCGGAGCCGTTCAGGCGCGCGTCCAGCCGCTCGACGTTGCCGCTCAGGCGCACCGAGCGCGAGCCGTTCAGCGCCAGCTCCAGCGGCGCGCCATTCAGGCCGCTGACCACCATCGAACCCGAACCGTTGGCCGACAGGTGGCGCAGCGCCGGCGTGCTGTAGGTGACGCGGATCGGATTGCTGGTGCGGATATTCCCCTCGATCCAGACGCGCAGCGTGCCGCCGCTGGCGTCGGTGCGGATCAGCGGCAGGATGTTGCTGTCGCCTTCCAGTTGCAGGGCGGTGGCCTGGCCCACCCGTACCTCGACCTGCATCGGACCATTGACGTCGAAGCCATCCAGCGTGGCGACCTGGCGGTTTTCCACCACTACCTTGCCGTCGCCCTGCACCGCATTGCCGCCGTACGCCGATTTGTACGACATGCCGCCATCGCCGTCCGGCACCACGATAACGGCGCAGCCGGCGAGGATGGCGAGGGAAGCGAGAGCGATGACAGTGCGGCGCATGATGGGTGTCCTTGAAATAGTAAAGTGTTGCCACTATAGCCAGCGGTCGCCCCGCCCACCCGGGCGTTGCGACAAACGGTCGAAAAAGAGGGATGAAACGCAGAATCGGCGGTGTACCATAACGGTCATGAAAACATCCGACCTAACCGATCTGCACGATCTGCATGATTTGCGTGAGCGCACGCGCCAATTCGCCCAGGCCCGCGACTGGGGCCAGTTCCACACGCCCAAAAACCTGGCCATGGCGCTGTCGGTGGAAGTGGCGGAACTGGCCGAGCATTTCCAGTGGCTGCAGACCGGCGCCGACGCCGAGCTGAATGACGCCACGCGCACCGCCATCCGCCACGAGCTGGCCGACGTGCTGCTCTACCTGGTACAGCTGGCGGACAAGATGCAAGTCGACCTGCACGCCGCCGCCGTCGAGAAAATGGCGCTCAACGCCATCAAATACCCGGCTGGGGCGCCTCCGGCACTTGCAGGATGAACTGGCTGCGCAGGTCGCGCACCATTTTTTTGATGTCGCCCTGCATCGCCAGATAGTCTTCCGGTGTGCACACGCGGGTGCCGGCCTTGCCGCTTTTTAAAGCGCGCTTGATCAGCAGCTTGCCGTCCACCTGGCGGAACTCCGCGCTGTACTGGAAATACGGGCTGGCCAGGTGCATATCCGGCGGCACCGCCAGCAGCGTGGCGTTGGCCGGAAACTCGTAGCTCGCATCTTCCTCGAAATCGCTTTCCGGGCACAGATAGGGCTGGGTGCGGGTCGTTTCGTTGGTCAGGCCGAAAACCTGCTGCGCCAGGCCGACATACAGGCTGCTGGACGCAGGCATGCCGACCGGGCCAGGCAGATAGACCCAGTTCTCGCCGCTGCCGTTCAGGCTAAAGCGGTAACCTTTGCCGCTCGCCCCCTCACTCAAGTCGCCCAGCACCACCTCGCCGTGGGCCTTGACGCCGGCGGATTTGAGCAGCACTTCAACAAAGCGTTGCTGATCGGCCTTGGCCCAGTTGCGATGCTCGTTGCGCACCGCCTCTTCCCAGGCGCCCAACTGCTCGCGCGCAAAGTCGAACGTGGCCGAGCCGTCGGCCGCAATCTTCACCGCGTAGTGATTCTTTATCTTGATGAGCTGCGCCAGCGGCGTGTGTCCCAGCTGTCCGCTGCGGGTCAGAATTACCTGCTTGTCCAGTTCCTGGCCCGGCAGGTAGCCGGCGGCGATGCCGTCCGCCGTCGAATCGAGATACAGGTCCAGGCTTGGAATGTAGGTGATGACATGATTGAACTGGCCCAGTTGCGCCACCGGCGACAGCTTGTACGACCAGCCCAGGTTGATCAGCGCCGGCATGCTGTCGACGCCCACCGCGTGCAGCATCGCCTCCATCAGCACCACGTGATCCTTGCAGTCGCCATAGCGGTTGTCCAGTATCGACTCCGCGCTGTGCGGCTCCAGGCCGCCGTTGCCGATGTAGACCGCGACATAGCGCACGTTCTTGCGCACCCAGTTATCGATGGCCATGGCCTGCGCGCGCGGATCGCTCAAGCCCTTTACCACTTCGCGCGCCCTGGCGGCGATGCGCGGCGTCACCGCTGCCGCCGGCGCTGCGGTACGGTCGTAGGCCAGGCCCACCTCGCCGTAGCTGTTGAAGGTGGAGACGATCAGATGGCGCCCATAGTCGGCGTAGGCGATCGTTCCGGCCTCGATACGCGGCGTCGGCGCCTGCACGTAGTCCCAGCGGTAGACGGTGCGGCCGTCGTGCTGCTGCGGCGCGCTGGCTTTGAAGCCAGGATCGTCCGCTTTCAGCGTCATCCCGTCCGGCATGTCGTAGATCAGTGTGTGCTGGTCGGTGCGGCGGAACAGCGGATAAGTGGTGTCGCTGAACTGGCCGGGGAAATAAGCGCTGCGGCGGATCTTGCGGGTCTTTGAATACAGCTTGTCGCCGACCGCCACGTCTGCATAGATCACGCTTTTGACCTGCATGTCCTGGAACATGGCGGCGCCGTTGTAGGCCGGCTCGTTTTGCAGCTTGATCTGCTCCGGCAGCACCGGAATGCGGCGGCCGTCCGGCTTCTCGGTATAGGCCTCGATGACTTCCAGATCTTCCAGCGTGCGGTTGAAATGGAAGCGGCGCTGCGCCACAGGCGCCACGGCGCGCTGCTCGTTGATCTGCACCAGCTCTTCGAAATCCTGGACATAGCTGCCGTCGCGCTGTACCACAAAGGTCTGCTGGTTCTTCAGCGTGGTCACCGAGGTATCGATGCCATCATCGGCGGCCAGCGCAGGTTGGGACAGCAGCGCGGCGGCGCACAGCAGTGCAGGCAATGTCGATTTCATGGGCAAATTCAGAAGGATGCAGGAGCGTGCATTCTTGGCATCCTTTGCTTTTTTGTCAAATTACCGCTAGGTTAGGTGGCGCTAGAACGGGATCGGACACGGCGCCGCTTTCGGCTGGCCGAAGCCGACCTGGCCGCTCTTGGCGGAGCCGATGGCGCTGTTTTTATCGGCGTAGTAGAGGCAGTAGTCGCCCAGTGCGGTGGTCACGCGGTAGATGCGGTTTGGATCGTTGGGTGGGCTGATCAACTCGATGCGCGCAGGTTCAAACCATTGGGGCTTGACCGCCGCATGCGCAGCGGCGATGCCCTTGGCCAGCCGCGCGTTGGTGGAATTGGCAGACGCGCCTGCGGCCTTGGCGCCAGCGGACGCGTCAACGCCCACAACAGCGCCAGATGCAGCCGGACGACGAACGCGATATTGGCCGCGCGCCCCTGGTTCATCGGGGCGGCAGCCCCAGTGCCTTGCGAATGTGCGCCGACACGATGCGCCACGACGGCGACGTCGCCGCCACCTCGTCGTAATGGCTGCCGCCCGGCAGCGACACCACTTCCGCCGCATCGCCGGCCGCCTGCGCGCGGCGCGCATAATCCTGGCCCACACGCAGCGGCGCGATGGTATCGTGCTCGCCGTGGATCAGCACCGTGCGTACGCCCAGCGGCAGCAGTTCCGCCGGCGACGTATCGCTGAAAATATCGGGCCGCTCCGCGCTGGCCACGCCGGCCAGTTGCGCCATGTCGCGGTCGCAGCTGGACTTGATCAGCGCCTGTTCGTTGCGCAGATCGGCCAGGCCGCCAAGGCTGATCACCACCGGCACCGGCAGCGGATCGGCCGCGTACAACGGGCTGCTGCGCGGCAGCCGTGCACGCGCCGACGCCCACTGCGCCAGATGGCCGCCGGCCGAATGCCCGACCAGCACCACGCGCGACAGGTCAAGCTTGTGCTCTGCCGCCAGCACGCGCAGGCGGTCCATGGCGGTAGCGACGTCGTGGTACATGCCCGGATAACCGCCACCTTCCTCGTCGTAGCGGCGGTACTCCACATTCCACACCGCGATGCCCTGCCCCGCCAGGTCGCCGGCCATATTGCGCATCTGCGTGATGCCGCCAAATTCCTTGGTCCAGCAACCGCCGTGGATGATCACCGCAACCGGGAACGGGCCGTCGCCATGCGGCTGGAACAGTTCCGCAAACTGCGACGGCGCCGCACCATACGCCACATGGCGCGTCGGCGCCGGGCCGCTGAGCGCCAGGTAATCCTGCAGGGTCATGGGCGCCGCAACGGCGCCGCCCACGCTGCCGGCCAGCGCCGCCGCCAGCAAAGTTCTACCGATCTTTTTCAACATGCACGCAATCCTCCAACGAGAGCCGCCATGCTACACCAAAAAAAAGGGCCGCCCCGAAGGACGACCCCAAAGCAACTAAGCCCCCGCTTAGAACTTGTAGTTGGCGCGCGCGTAGTAGTAGCCGCCATTGATGCCGAACGGCGAGAAGCTAGGCAGAACGGTCACGGCGCCATTGTCGTTGTTGCCGCGCTGCTCCGCCAGCAGGCCCGGATTGATGCCATTCGGGTACGTGTTGAACAGATTGTTGGCGCCGACCGCCAGCGACCAGGCATTGTTCAATTTGTAGCCCACTTCCAGATCGGTGATGGCCTTGGTGGCGATCTTGGTCAGGTAGTAGTTGCTGGAACCGTCCGCGTGCTGCCATTCCGACGACTTGCCGTAAATCGCTTCGCGCAGATTGACGGTCCAGTTACCGATCTTCCACAGCGCGCCGAGGTTGACGCGCATTTTCGGCGATGCGGTTTCCAGATCGGAAATAGCGGTCCTGTCGAGCAGCGTCTGTGGCAGCAGTTGCGCCGGCACCTGATTGACCTTGGTCACTTCGACCTTGTTGTAGTTGGCGGCGATCGACCAGTCCACCGAGCCCGCCGTGCCATAACGCTCGTTGAGCGTGGTGACGAATTCCACGCCGCGGCTACGGGTGTTGACCGCATTCGAGAAGATGTTGATACCGGTGGTGGTCACCGACGAATCGAGCACGTTGCCGTTGGCCTTGATCGCCGCCACCACTGCCGGCGACACCACATCCGCGCCGGAGCCGTTCAACGCACCGCTGCCGACGATGCGATCGCGGATGGTGATCTGGTAGGCGTCCAGCGTCATCGACAGATTGGACGCCGGATTCAATACCAGGCCGACGCTGAAGTTGGTCGAGCGTTCAGGCTTCAGGCCATCGACGCCCACCAGCCTGGCGCCAGCCGAATTCGGCGCCAGCTGGACGAAGGCCGACCCTGGTGAGACGTTGGTGGCCGAATAGTAGGACTCGGCCAGCGTCGGCGCGCGGAAGCCGTTGGAGACCGTGCCGCGCAAGGCCACCACCGGCGAGAAATCGTAACGGCTGGTGAATTTGCCCACCTTGGCGTTACCGAAGTCGCTGAAGTGTTCATAGCGCGCTGCCAGGTCCAGCGTCAGGTCGGCGATCGGATTGCCGGCGAAGTCCAGATAGGCCGCCTGGTTGGTGCGGCGATGGCTGCCGGCATCGGTCAGCGAAAATCCCGGATACGACTGCGAACCTTCCTTGTAGCGCGACGCTTCGTCGCCGGCCTCGATCTCGTACTTGTCGATGCGGTGCTCGATACCGCCGGCAATGTTCAGCGGTTTGGCCCAGCCGATGTTGAATTCCTTGGACGCTTCCAGCGTGGTGGTCAGCTGACTGGCGATGAAGGCGCCGGCACTGAACACGGTCGGCGTGAAGCCGGTGTCGTTAAACAGCGAGACGTTGCCCGAATCGGCCACGCCGATGCGCGCCTTGTCGCGGCCATAGGTCGAACTCAGGTCGATATTCCAGCCTGCTGCCTTGGTCTTGTAGCCGCCGGTGAAGGCGAAGTCCTCTTCCTTCATGGTCTCTTTCGGAGAGAAGCCGGTCGGATAGATCTTCGGCAGGCGGCTCGGCAGGCGGTAGTTCTCATACGCGCGCGCTTCCTTGCGGCCGACAGTGGCAAATGCATACAGCTGGCTATCGGGCGATATATCCCAGCCGAAGTTGGCGGCGACCACGCTCAGGTGATACTGGGCGTCGCCCTGGATCTTGTTGACGTGCGGGTAGCCAGGCTGCTGGAACATACCAGGGTACAGCGCGACATTGGCCGGATCGATCACGCGGGGATCGATGCCGCCTCGGTCGCTGTAGCCGTGGTATTTGGATTCGGCGGTGAGGCTGAGGAAGGCGTCCTGGAACGGCTCGACGCCGATGTTGGCGCTGCCGTCCAGCGTGCGGCCGCCGCCATCGGAGTAGCCGCCGCCATTGACGGTGGCGGTGCCGCCATGGTTATTCGACTTGAGGATGATGTTGATCACGCCGGCAATCGCGTCGGAACCATACTGCGCGGCCGCGCCATCCTGCAGCACCTCGATATGGTCGATGGCGGATACCGGAATGTAGTTCAGGTCAGCCGCCGCGCCACCCTGGTAAGGGCCACCCAGAACGGCCAGGTTGGCGGTGCCGTGGCGGCGCTTGCCGTTGATGAGCACCAGCGTGTTGTTCGGGCTCAGACCGCGCAGGCGCGCCGACAGCGTCAGGTTGGCGGCGTCGCCGCCGAAGGCCTGCGCCGTGAAGGACGGCAGATTTTGCGCCAGCGCCTGGATCAGGTCCGGCTGGCCGGTGCGCGCCAGCGAGGCCGAATCGAGCACCTGAATCGGCGAGGCGCTGTTTTCAACCTTGATGCCGCTGGAGCGCGTCCCCGTCACGATCACCGCGCCGACGTTGGGCGTGGCCGCATCGGCCGGTGCGGCAACAGTATCGTCTTCAACCGCGTAGACGCTCAATGCCAGGGTGGACAACACGGCTGCGACGCCGATCTTCAGTGTGGCCTTATGCATATTTTAATTCCCCATTTTTGAATAAAAGCGAAAGTAAGACCCGAAACAAAACAGCTAATTTCTATTTTTTGGCGGCGACTACCTCGATCTCCACCAGCCAACCGGGATTGCTCAGGCCCGCCACCTGCACCACGGCGCGCGCCGGCAGGTTGAGCTGAGGGGATGGCTGGGCACTGGCGCCGAAATATTGGGTATAGGCTTCCATGAAGCCCTTGGTATCAGCCTTGCCGCCCTTGGCCGGATCGCCGACCAGGAACACCTGCATCTTCACCACGTCCGACATCTCCAGCTTCATCCCCTGCAGGATTTCCTTGATCTTCTTCAGCACCGACTCCGACTGCGCCTTGGTGTCGCCGAAGGCTTCCAGCGAATCGGCCGGCGCATCCTTGTTGACCACCGCCGGCACCTGGCCGCTGATGAAGTGGATGGTGGCGGTCGGCGGAATCGTCACCGCCAGCGCAATCGGGAAATCGGAATTGGGAATCTTGTGGCGCACGATGTCGGCCTTCGGCGCGGCGGCGTGCGCGCTGCCGAAAGCGGCGCAGATCAACAGGGAGGCGATGGTCTTTTTCATGAATGGCTCTTTCAGTGTTTGTTGGACATGGCGGAATTGCCAAACGGGTCGACGCCCAGCGTGGTGCGCAGCGACGCGACCTGCTCTGCGCTCAGGCCATCGGCCTTGTTGCCCCAGCTGGAGCGCACGAAGGTCAGCACGGTGGCGATGTCGGCGTCGCTCAATGAGTCGCTGAAGTCCGGCATGCCGCCGCGCCCTTTCAGCAGCACCGAGGCGACCTCGTTGCCCGGCCCTTGCGCGAACTTGCTGCCGGCCAGCGCCGGGAAGGCGCCGGGTATGCCCTTGCCGGTGGCCTGATGGCAGGCGGCGCAGTTCTTCAGGAACAGCGCCTTGCCGTCGCTGACGCTCGCTGCGTCCTGCGCCCGCGACGGCGACGATGCCGCCGCCACAATCGTCGCGATGATCGCCAGCGCGGCCTTGATCAGGGTCTCCTTCATGCGCTGGCCCTTTCGTGGATCTGGGCGATCTGCTGCCATGCCGATTCGATGGCGCCGGCCTGCCAGCCGGTCAGATAGCTCAGGTGCTCGCCGGCCAGCAGGATGCGGCCCTCGCCCGCCACCAGCGTCGGATAGGCGGCGGCGCGGGTCTTGTCGGTCCACTCGGCCCAGCCGCCCAGGTTGTACTGCACGCGGTGCCACGCCACCGAGAACGAGGTCTCGAAGTTCTCCGTGTATTGCGGGAAGATCTTCTGGCCGGCCGCCAGCGCAAACTCGGCGCGCTCCTTCGGCGACAGCGCGCTGGTTTCAATTGCGGCCGTCTGGTACTGGTAATAACCGAGCAGCACGCCCTTCTTCTTCTGGAAGCCGTACGACGGCACCGAAATCTGGTTGATGCCTTTGACGTCGGTCATGATGTGGCCACCGTAGATATGGTCGTCCTCTTCCCAGAAGCGGCGCTTCATCTGCAGGCCGATCTTGCCCACCGGCGCGTACGCCACGGTGGCGACGGCCTTCTTGAATTTGTCCGAAAAATCGGTATCGATCTGGCGCAGCACCGATAACGGGATGGCGCACAGGCAGTAGTCAGCGCTGATGGAGCTGACCTTGTTGGTGCCGGTGTCCTTGTAGGTCACCGTCACACCCTTGTCGTTCTGACGAATGGTTTGCACTTCCGACTTGTAGCGGATGTTTTTGCCGACACGTTTTTCAAACGCCTTGGCGATAGCGTCCATGCCGCCGACCGGCTGGAACATGGTGTTCTGCATCGGGAAATCCTGCACCGCGCTGTAGACGTTGCCCAGCTTGGACGCCAGCAGGTCCTTGAAACCCAGCGGATCGGACAGCGTGCCCGGACCGGGATTCAGGCCGGCGCCCGGATTGACCGCAAAGCCGCGGCCGCTGCGGCCCTTGTACTGCAGGTCGTTGGCGGTCAGCGCGCCTTCGTGCTGCAGGTAATCCAGCAGCAGGCGCTGGTCGTCGGGACTCAGTTCCTGATCCAGCTGATGGTTCTTGACCGACTTGGCCAGCAGCTCCGATACGTGGCCGCGCATATCGGCCTTGACTTCCTTCAGGCGCACGCGCTTGCCGGCGAACGGCCCGGCGTTTTCGGAATAGACATAGGCGTGGTCGTTTTCGTTGACCATCACTTCCAGCGGCACCTCGAACAGCCTGGTGTAGTGCAGCGTGGATTGATGGTGCAGCGGAATGCGCCATGGTCCGTGATTGATATAATGGCCGTCGTCAAACGCGCAAGTCTGTTTTTCGCCACCCAATTCGGTCAGGCTGAAACCCTTGCGCGCGGTCTGGCAACGACCGCCGGCGAAGGCGCGCGCCTCCAGGATCTGCACCTTGTAGCCCAGCTTCTCCAGTTCAAAAGCCGCCGTCATGCCGGCCAGTCCGGCGCCGAGAATCAGCACCTTCTTGCCCTTGCCGCTGCCACTCAGGGCCGGCGGCGCGGAGGCGGTGGACGCAATCCCCATGCCCCAGGCGTCCATGGTGGTCAACAGCAGTCCCGTGCCGCCGACAGCGGCGGCGCGATACAGGAAATCCCTCCTCGTAAATGAGCTAAACGATTTAAATTGTTTTACCGTTTTACTGTCCATCTGCTTCCTCACCGGTCTACTGAAAAAACCCTTGGGCGACTTGCTAACCCATAGTTCCTATCTAGCAAACGGCGTGCCACCACGTAGTCAAAAAATAAACATCTTTCGGCTAACAGGTTTTATTGCAGATAACTGGATAAACGATATAAAACAATGTTCAGACTTTATTCACGGCAAAAAAAATGCACTGCACCGTTACGATGCAGTGCACGATGGCTGTGGCGCAGATCAGCCGACCAGGCTGACGTATCCCTGCGTAGTGCTACGTAGCGCAGCTGCGGGCATGGCGGTCTGGGTGCGCGGCAACAGTGCAATTTCCGCCGTCGACAGATGCTGGTGCGCGCTGCCGGCATCGGCCAGGTGGCAGGCGTGGAACTGCATCGGCGCGGCTGCATCCAGCAAATAAACCATGTCCATATTGGCCGGATCGTACGCCACCCGCACCTGCCACGCTCCGCGCTGGCGCGCGCGCTCGAACCAGCGCTCGGTGACGGCGCGCGTGCAGGTGTACACGCTGTCATGCAGCGTGATGCCGTCCGCCGTCACCGTGGCTTGCGCCACCGGCATCAGGCTGCAGCGGATCAGATGCTCGGGGTAGATCTTCAAGCCGCCGCCGCGATGCTCCACGCCCCAGTCCCACAAACGGCGCGGCGTGGCGCCATCCGCGTGCGCCAGTTGCTGACGGTTGTTGTAGTACAGGATGCAATCGATGACGATGCGGGTGAACTGGTCCAGATCCAGCACGCCATCCAGCCGGCATGGTGCGCCGTGCAGGTTCGGCGCCAGCAGACGGAACCGCTTTTCCAGCACGCCGCGCCAGTCGTCCACGCCATGGTCGGCCGCCACGCAGCGCAGGTTGAAGTTGTTGAGCAGCGTGTCGCCGTTCCAGCCCAGCGTCAGCGCGGCGTTGGCGAACAGTGTTTCCGGCAGATGGCGACATGGCCACTGCGCGGCCTCGATGCGGCGGCCATGCTGCTGTGCATAGCGCTGCTTGTCGGCGCCGCAGTGGGCCAGCGCCAGCATGGCATGCGGCCACTGCACCTCGCCCATGCCGATGTAAATACCGCACACCATGCGGCTGAAGGCGTCCGTCACCACATACACCAGCGGCCGGCCGATGACCTGCTGGCGGTCGGCGCGCGACACCAGCTGTACCTCGGCGCGTACTGCGTCCAAGTAAAAGCCGGCGCCGGGACGGCCCTGCAGCGGCGCCGCCAGCGGCGGCGGCATGGCCTGCTCCTGCGCGCCGGCCGCCAGGTCGGACGGCTGGCGGCGCGCCACTTCCGGCGGCCGGTCGTCGTCGTGATCGAGCCAGTAATTGAACTGGCCGAAGGTCGGCACCTCCTGCTGCATCATTGCCGTGGCCTGCACCCGGCCCGAGTCGGCGTCGATGCGGCGTTCGATGAAGAAGTCGGCCAGCATCTGCTGGTAGGCGCCCAGCCGCGAGAACTTGGCGTTGGCGGCCGCATAGCGGGCCGTGGCGACGCGGAAGGTGCGGCGGATGTCCTCGTCCGCATTCAGGCCCGGACCGGCGTCTGCGCCGTTTTTACGCGGCCTGCCGCGCTTGACGCCGGCCGACGACTGCCGCACCTTGCCGCGGCCGCCGGAATTGCCGTAGTCGGGCAGCAGCGCATTGGGGGTCTGCCCGCGCTGCCAGTAGCGCCGCAGGTAACGGTAAATGGTGGGATGCGACACCTGGTGCTGCGCGGTGGCCTGGGCAATCAGCTGGCCGCGCTGGCGCGCTTCGTAGATGGCCGGCTCCTGCGCCACCAGCGCCTCGATGATCTCCCAGGCGCGGGCACGCAGTTGCAGGTGTTTGGGTGGCAGCAGCTCCTGGCTGACCACCATCAGGTAAGGGTCGGCCGGCAGCACGCTGACGTGGCCGGCCCGGAGGTCGGCGTGCAGCGCCGATAGCTGGATCATCTCCACGTCCGCCGAATGCGCCGCCACGTCGAATACGTAGACGTGGCTTTGCTCGGGAGAGATCCACAGGATGCGGACGGTGCGCGGCGACGGATGCGTATAGTGCAGCAAGTCGTTCCGCAGCAGCATTAGCGCTCCCGGAACGAAGAGCTGAACGGCCGGCTATCGACGTATATCGAATGCAGCCCTCCCGCAGTCGAATTCCGCATCGCCTGCGGCTTGATCGCGTCTACAAAGGTAGTCCACAGCTTCCTGAATGAAGTCATTTGCCACGCTCCCACGCTTAACGTCTCCAGGTTGAAGGCGCTGATGTTGCCGCCGCTTATCACGATTGTGCTATCACATATGCAATAAGTGGGCCAGCTGGGCTTGCTCTATGAGAGTGACGTAATCGCGATGGCGATAGGGATTCGGCAGGCTTGGTTTTGGTGCAATGCAGCACCAGCGTGGGGAATGAAAACGGGGCCTTGCGGCCCCGTGGTGATTAATACTTCTTCTTGGCTTTGGCGCCCGGCGCCGGCTTCTTCGGCGGCGTGTGCTTGACCGATTCCGGCGGCATGCGGTCGACCTGGCTGATCTTCAGCTGCGCACCGCCGACCCAGACCTTGCCCAGGCTGCGGAACATGTCTTCCGGCATGCCATCAGGCAATTCCAGCATGCTGTGGTCCTCAAAGATCTCGATGCGGCCGATGTACTTGGCTTCCAGGCCGGTCTCGTTGGCGATGGCGCCGACGATGTTGGCTGGCGTGATCTCGTTATTGCGGCCTACTTCCACGCGGAAAGCGCTCATCGGCACCGTCTGCTTGCCTGGCTTTTCCTTTTTCTTCTTGGCTGGCGCGTCCTCCACCAGCTCGTCGGCCGTCACGCGCGCGGCTTTTTCCAGCGGCGAACCGGTCGATGCCGGCGCCGGAGCAGCCACCGGCTTGGCGGCGCGCGACTTGGCCGGGGCCGGTGCAGCGGCTGGCGCCGGCGCGCCCTGGCCGTCGACGCTGATGCGCAGCGCCTGGCCGGCCACGCGGATACCACCCATCATTTCCAGCGATTCGCGGCTCAGCGTATCCGGCATATCCAGCACCGTGTAGTCGTCGAAGATCTCGATGCGGCCGATGTTCTTCGAATCGATGCCGCCTTCGTTGGCGATGGCGCCGACGATATTGCCCGGCTTGACGCCGTGCTGGTAGCCCACTTCAATACGGTAGGTGCGCATGCCCGGCTCGGAGTCGCGCGCAATGCGTTCCTTTTTCGGGAAACGCTCGCTGCGGTCGCCACGCTCGGCACGGTCGCCGAAACGGTCGCCGCGCTCAGGGCGGTCGAACGAGGCCGACGCCGGACGGGCCGGACGCTCTTCCCACTCGGTCTTCTGCTTCTTGTCCAGCAGCAGCGGCACATCGCCGCGCGCCAGCTTGGCCAGCGCGGCGGCGATTTCCACCGCCGGAATGTTGTACTCCTGCTCGTAGTCCTCGATCAGCGACTGGAACAGCTCCAGGCCGCCTTCAGCCAGCGTCTCGGTGATCTGCTGTTTGAACTTGGCGATACGCACATCGTTCACCGCCTGGATGGTCGGCAGTTCCAGCTGGTCGATCGGCTGACGGGTCGAGCGCTCGATCATCTTCAGCAAGCCTTTTTCGCGCGGCGTGATGAACAGGATCGCCTCGCCGCTACGGCCGGCGCGGCCGGTACGGCCGATACGGTGGGTGTAGCTTTCCGGATCGTGCGGCACGTCATAGTTGACCACGTGCGAAATGCGCTCCACGTCCAGGCCGCGGGCGGCGACGTCGGTCGCCACCAGGATATCGATTTTGCCGTCCTTGAGCATCTGCACGGTGCGCTCACGCTGCGCCTGCTGGATATCGCCGTTGATGGCGGCGGCCGAGAAACCGCGTGCCTGCAGCTTCTGCGCCAGTTCCTCGGTGCCCAGCTTGGTGCGCGAGAAAATAATCATGCCGTCGAAATTCTCGGCTTCCAGGATGCGGGTCAGCGCGTCCAGCTTGTGCATGCCGGACACCAGCCAGTAGCGCTGGCGGATGTTCTCGTTGGTGCCGGTCTTGGCGGCAACGGTCACTTCCTTCGGCTCATGCAGATAGGTATTGGCGATGCGGCGGATAGCCGACGGCATGGTGGCCGAGAACAGCGCGGTCTGGCGCGACTCCGGCGTCTCTTGCAGGATGCGCTCGACGTCGTCGATAAAGCCCATGCGCAGCATCTCGTCGGCTTCGTCCAGCACCAGCGTTTTCAGCTTGGACAGGTCGAGCGAACCCTTGTCCAGGTGATCGATCACACGGCCCGGTGTGCCAACCACCACGTGCACGCCGCGGCGCAGCGCCGACAGCTGTGGGCCGTAGCTCTGGCCGCCGTAGATCGGCAGCACGTGGAAGCCGGGAATATGCTTGGCGTAGGTCTGGAACGCCTCGGCGACCTGGATCGCCAGTTCGCGGGTTGGCGCCAGCACCAGCGCTTGCGGCGTGGTCTGTTTGATATCGATGCGCGCCAGGATCGGCAGCGCAAAAGCGGCGGTCTTGCCGGTGCCGGTCTGGGCCTGGCCCAGCACGTCGCGGTTGTCCAGCAACAGTGGGATGGTCGCGGCCTGGATCGGCGACGGCGACTCGTAACCGACGTCGTTCAACGCCTGCAGCAGCGGCGCGCCGAGGTTGAGTTCCGAGAAAAGGGTAATTGGGGATACTGGAGATGCAGACATGGCGTCACTCAAAAAATTGTTCGAATCGCCTAATTGCGAAAGAAATTGACGCGTAGTTTACTCTGTCTGGAGAGTACTCGCGGTTTTTTACATGAAATCGGCCTGAAAAGCCGTCTTTTCGCGCATTCCGGGCGTGCCGCCACGCTGTGGTGAGAATTCACGGATTTTCCCGACATGCGAACTGCTATCCTGATGCTAATTAACCAATAGCGGAGCAGAATTGTTTATCAGAATATTGGCCGGGATCGCCGCGCTAGTGACGGCCATCGTCGTTGGCGGAGTATCCGGTCTCACGTTTTATGTCTGGCCGACCGGTCTGCATGACCAGGAACTGGCCATCACACCCGAAGTCATACAGCATTTGCGCAGTTTGAAGTCAGAGCACAAATTCGGCCCCGATCCGGCCGCCTTCTATCCCGGGGCGATGCATGAAAGCGAACGGCTCATGGCCCAGGCGTCCGTAGACTCGACCATTGAGTCGCTGATTGCGGAACTGCCCGCGCGACCACAACGCTCCACCGTGCTGCGGACAATCAAGCACACCCTGGCCCGTCCCGGTACGTCCGAGTCCGAGGAGCGCGATCAGATTCTGTCGTACCTCACCAAAGTGATGGCTGTGTGCGGAGTAGACAGCTCCGATGAGCTATTCAACGTCTGGCGTTATGGCTTCCCCTATGGTTGGCTCATGTAAACAAGGTGAAATGATGGAAAAGCAGATGGCTGCTGAACTCATGCAAGAGGTGCTGAAGCTAACCGCGCAGCTGAACGTAATCATCCATAAGATTCATAAAGTCACTCCGGAATCCGACCGCCAGAGCCTGGACCGGCATATTTTGAGGCACTACCCTGAGTTGGATCCGCATCGGTGATGCGGACTCATTTCGGCCACTAGCTGACAGTCGCGCGCGAAAGAAAATATGACTGCTTTTTATAATTCGGATGTATCAGTAGCCCCAAGGGTATGGTCCAAAGATGAACGCAATTTTCAGGTCGCGTTTGTGGTTTTCTCTGGCCTCACCGTCCTGGCCGGCACTGTAGCGATCATCGGAACAGGCGGAGTAGCGAGCTTATGGCTACGTAATCCGGTGATGTGGTGCGTAACGGTCGCGCTATGCGCTGGAGTTCGTAAGCTCCGAATGCCGCCACCTTGGGTGGCGGCAACGATGATCGTCGCGCTTGCACTTAGCATATTGGTGGGGCCCAATCAGGCAGGCGTGCATCGCTGGCTCGCCGTTGGTTCTGTGCAACTGAATGTCGCTGCGCTCGTCATGCCCTCTGCAATCTTGCTTGCGGATCGCGGAATTCGAGTGAAGGGGCAGCCGGGATATGCGGTTGCCGTGCTGGGGATGGCCGCCACTCTAGCGTGGCAACCGGATATATCCCAGTTGATAGCCTTGATCGCTGCGGCCGTAATGTGGGCCGTTGCGCAGCGCAGTTTCATGTCACTGCGTTGGATCGTCCCAGTGGCATTAGTTACCTTGCTGATTTGCGCCGGCAGGCCAGATCCGCTCGATTCAGTGCCTCACGTCGAGGGTATTTTTCATTTGGCTGCAGAAGTTTCACCAATTCTCGCCTTCTGCGGCGGGGCTTGTTTATTACTCACATCCCTAAGCCCCTTGGTTCTTGCGAATGACGTGAACAAGCGTCCGGCAGCTGCGGGATTGGCGGCGTATTTTTTGGTGTCAGGGTTCGCCTATTTGTATGGCGCGTTTCCGGTGCCACTGGCAGGTTATGGCATCAGCTTAATTCTCGGCTGGCTAATCGGGGCTACAGCTCTGGTAATGAAGTAAGAGGTAGTGCCCGTAGATCGCTTCCGGCCAAAACCGGTCGCTCAAGTAATCACCCATTAAAACCTCACACCGATGATGCACCGCCCAGCTGATGCCGAAGTTGTTCTCCGTCTTGCGTCTACCAGATAGCAACCAAGATAAAGTTTTCACTGACAGGCAGTTCACTCCGGATGTTGCATTAGTTCTATAGTGTGGCCGTCAGGTCCTCGGGTGTAGACCATGATTGTTCCGCTAGGCGCAGTTTGCGGTTCGCCGGTTGCCGTCCATCCATAAGGGGCCATGCGATTTAGCATTGCGCGCAGATCGGCCACGGCAAACGTCAAATGAGCCGAACCGACGTCGCATGGACGTTGTTTCAAAACCACGCGGTCTTCCGGCGAATCGTACTCGATCAGCTCAACTCTATATCCATCGGGTCCCTCCAGGAGAGCGTTTCTTAAATAAGCCCCCGACACACCGACCACTTGTTCCATTGCGTACCCACCGCCAAGCTCTTTGCGGTACACGAGTTGAAAGCCGAGAACATCAGTCCAGAAATCAAGTACGCCATCGATCGACGCAACTGTTAGCCCAGTGTGCTCGGTGCGCAATACGGTGGAGGTTTGGTCGTTCATAGGTGCATCCTGTTAACAGTCGAGGCCGCAGATTTATGCGAGAGTTAAGAATACGTTCTGGACCTCCCCCATCACTTTAACAGATGACCGTTATGGGCTGATCAGTCCAGAGTGACAATCTGTGATTTTTGCATGTGGGCAAGCTGCTATCCTGTACGCCGTCGGCCGTGTTCGGCCAGCAGCAGACGGTGAGCTACTTAGGTTTTTAGACACGCGAAATGGACAGAATTCCTCGTGAGTGGTTGAAGCTCATTTATTACCGACCTCGACTAATACTTAACGGATTGCGACGCATCCAGCGTAGCGGCTTGTTAAATGATCTTCCATATAGGGTTGCAGCGCTTCGTACTCACAAACTGAAGCCATATTTGGAAGGCCGTCAAGCAGCTCTTTTTTGCCACGGCATTAGTACAAGGATCGGTCGCGAAGTGTCGTTCACTCTCTTCGAGTCGGCTGACTACGACATTGTCGCTAAATTTGAAGAGGGCGGCGTCACTAGAATGGTGCCTGTTCAATTAAAAGAACTGCCTCCTTCAACGGTCAACCCAACGATTGAGATACAAGACATATTGGACAAGCTTGGAGAAAAGCTTCCTGATTCTAAAAATCTCGTAATGGCTATTCACATCAATAGAGCGGTACAGGGATTGCGACCAGCGGAGTTGCGAATTCCGACAGGGCTTGGTGAAATCTGGCTGTATGGCGCAAAAGATGATACGCAGCAAGGTTGGTTTTTAATCGGAGATATGCTGAAGGATGCCAACCTTGTTAGCGAATTTCAGTATCCTTCAAATGTGATCTATTCGGCGGTTTGGCAGCAGAACATATTAGGAAATCGTAAAGGAAACATTACTTTATCTTTGGGATCACTTTCTATGTTCAATTGGAAACCATAAGTGACCGCAAATCTGAATGTCTGCAATGGGGCCAGGCTGTGTGAAAACTCCAAAACCCAAAAATTTCAAGGGTGGGGTGACCATTCCTCCCATCGAGAAAACCGCATAGCGAGCGTTTTAAGAAGCCGTTTTTTGTGGCTGCGAATTTTTCTGCGTTTTCACACAGCCTCGGGCGCAAGCTGTCGGTCACCGGGCTTAGTACTAATCTCTTTATTC
This sequence comes from Duganella margarita, assembly GCF_009857535.1. Classification (GTDB taxonomy): domain Bacteria; phylum Pseudomonadota; class Gammaproteobacteria; order Burkholderiales; family Burkholderiaceae_D; genus Rugamonas; species Rugamonas margarita. The sequence continues at coordinate 46,257 of NZ_WWCS01000013.1, read as the reverse complement.
TAGCGGGCGCTAGTCGTTGAGTCCTAACTCCGTCATCCTTCCGTAGTTCATCCCTTTTTTGCTGGAATATTTTCAACGCTATGCAAGATCGATTTCGCGCCGATGTACTGAAAAACTACAACAATCGCACTATCCTCGATCGCTGGGATGACCTGGCACTTGCTGATGGCTGGCTGGTTGCCGGTTGCTTGTTCCAGACGGTATGGAACCTTCAGACCAACCGTACGCCGGAGGTCGACATCAAGGACTACGACCTGTTTTATTTCGATGGTGACGCCCTCAGCCAGGATGCAGAGCAGAAAGTACAGGCGCGCGTGGACGAAATCCTCGCCGACCTGGGCGTGTCCGTTGAGGTGTCGAACCAGGCCCGCGTCCACACTTGGTATGAGTCGTACTTCGGCCATCCGTACCCGGCGTTGCGTAACACCCACGACGGCATAGACCGCTTCCTCATGCCAGCCACCTGCGTCGGCATTAGCCCGGAATCGGTCTATGCACCAAACGGTTTTGACATGCTGTATGAAGGAGTGCTCACCGCAAACCCGTTGACGCCATACAGCGATCTCTTCGAGACCAAGGCCGCGTCATATCGCAGCCGCTGGCCGTGGCTTCGTGTCGCTGAGCAGTCTGTATAAGGGTGTAGGCGATGGAGGCGTACAACTTGCTGCTGTCGCGATTATGGCCAGTGTCGGTGATCGAGAAACGGCCGTACCGCTACGCTTGTTTGGTTGGCGTGCCCGTCGGCTTAGTGAGTGCTATTATCGGCGCCAGTTTTGCCGGTCTGCTCTGGACAACTCTTCCGAGAGAAATCCTGGGGCCATCCGCTGCAGCAGATATGTCAAAGACCGGACAGTGGAACATGTTGCTGATGGGTGTCTTCTTGATGCCGTTTTGGGAGACGCTTATGGCCCAGCTATTACCATTAGAACTCGGGAAAATGGCACGCTTTAACGATGCTGCCTGCGTGGCGCTGGGAGCGGTTGTCTTCGGTGCCGGCCACTATCTCAACGGCGGCCTTGGTCATGGGATATGCTCAACAATCTCCGGCGCCCTCTTCTCTACGGGCTACATGGCCATGCGCGCATGCGGTTACTTGCCAGCGGTCTGGACGTCATATGTCGCTCACGCGATAAACAATTTTTTGCTGTTGTTCGTGGTTCCCTTTGTCATATCGAGTTCAGATCAATGAATATTATTCTCTTGCTGTCTTCAATTGCCCTGTGCATGGCCTCATCGCTTTGTAGCGCCGAGATTCCTACCTACAACGCTCAGCAACCGCAAAGGGATGGGGTCTTTCTTGTTGGCATGGAGTGCCATCACCGTAATCTCACACTTGAGATTGGCGTGTTCTTTCCTATCAATCCGCCGACTAAGCGCATGGATTTGTGGAATATTGCCGATCTGGTGAAGTTCAACCCAACGACGTATAACCTGGAAAAAGTGGAGACGGTAGAAAGACGATGCAACGTCGGGGCCAATCACTACAAGATTCAATTCCAAGGCATTCCAGGGGCAAGCAACGCGATGTGGATGTGTGGCGCAGCCACGGGCGTTCACGCCAGCGTCTGGCGCAACGATAAGCTGGTCTTTGATGAAGACCTGAACAAATGCAGCCGCGACGACTACATTCAGCAAGTACGTTTCAAAGACGGCGTTGATATACCGGAAGTAAACAGACACAGCTAAATTGAATCGATCAGAACCGCAACATTGGTCGAGTAGGTCGTGCCGTCAAATGCGAAACTGGCGCTGCTACGGAAAACATGACAACGGTAATGACAACGGCGATTCAAAAACATCAGGCACGAATGCAGCGGGTACTCGATTACATCGATGAGCATCTCCATGACGATCTGAATCTGGATTTGCTGTGCAGTGTTGCGGCCTACTCCAAATATCATTTCCACCGGCAGTTCACGGCGACCTTCGGGTTGTCCGTCCATCGCTATATTCTGCTTGCCCGCATGAAGCGCGCTTCATATAGGCTGGCGTATCGAGGTACGCAAAGCATCACGGATATCGCGATGGATGCCGGGTATGACGCGCCGGATGCCTTCGCCCGCTCTTTCCGGCAGCGGTTTAGACAATCGCCGTCGGCGTTCCGGAAGTCTCCCGATTGGGAACCGTGGCATTCCGCGTTTACACCTCTCGACGATGCAAGGAACAAACTCATGCAAAAGACTTTTACCACTGCTGACGTAACGATACGCGATGTCCCTCCCACGCCAGTCGCGATGCTGGAACATCGAGGTCATCCGGCAACACTCGGCGCCACCATCCAGCGTTTCATCGCGTGGCGCCGCGCATTTAATTTGCATCCCAAAACTAGCCCGACTTTCAATGTCTGGCGCTCCGAGCGGCGCCCCGAATCGCCGGCTGACTACAGCGTTGACCTTTGTGTCGGCGTGCCTCCGCTGTTCGAGGTCAGCGGCGGGGAGATGAAAGCAAGTCAGATTCCAGGCGGGCGGTGCGCAGTGCTGCGCGTCGTCGGCAATACCGACAATCTGGAGCATGCCGCGCTTTACCTTTATCGCGATTGGCTTCCCGCCAGCGGTGAAGAGGCGGGCGACTTTCCGCTTTACTGCCAACGGCTGAGCTTATTCCCGGAGGTGCCAGAACACGAAGCGGTTGCTGAGCTGTTCCTGCCACTGAAATAGCATCGTCGGACTGGCCTCGCCTTAGCGCGTCACGGCGACGTCAAGATTATCTGACGTACCGATCACCGGCTCGCACACCACCGGGAAGTTGAGCGAGTTGGCGATGAAGCACTGCTCGTGTGCGTCGTGATGCAGGCGAGCTGCCAGTTCAACATCGCCGCCGGCGCGGATGGTGACGCGCGGGCGCAGCACGATGCGGGTGAAGTGGCCTTGAGCGCCTTCCAGCATCGTACCTTCGGCGTGGTCTTCGTACGCCATCACGACAATCCCGGCCTCAGCGCACAGGTGTAGATACCACAGCTTGTGGCACGCCGACGTCGACGCCACCAGCAGATCCTCCGGATTCCAGCGCTTGCGGTCGCCTCGAAACGCCGGGTCGGCCGAACCGGCAATCGCGGGCTTGTCGCCAGCGCTGATGGTGTGGTCGCGCCCGTAAGCCTGGTAGCTCGACGTGCCGCTGCCCTGGTTGCCGGTCCATTCCACGGTCACGTGATAGGTATGTTGGCGTGTTGTCATTTCGACTGGTTCCTCATGTTGGCGGAGCTTCGATTATAGTAAGTGTTTTGCTTACCGGAGTTTCCCCCATGCGCATCCTGCTCACCGCTGCCCTGCTTGCCGGCTCGGCGTCCGCCGCTACTTACGGCCCGCAACTGGAAGGGTTTAACTACCCGCATCCGGTGCAGAAATACAGTTTCACGTCGCAGGGCGTCAAGCTGGAGATGGCGTATATGGATGTGGCGCCGACCGCTGCCGCCAACGGCAAGACCGCCGTCCTCCTGCACGGAAAAAATTTCTGCGGCGCGACCTGGGACCAGACCATCACCGAACTGACCAAGGCCGGCTATCGCGTGGTGGCACCGGACCAGGTCGGCTTTTGCGCGTCGAGCAAGCCGGAACATTATCAGTACACCTTCCAGCAACTGGCGGCCAACACCGATGCGCTGCTGAAGAATATCGGCATCAAGCAGGCGATCTTCATCGGCCACTCCACCGGCGGCATGCTGGCCACGCGCTATGCGCTGATGTATCCGGATGCGGTGGCGCGCCTGGTGCTGGTCAATCCGATCGGGCTGGAAGACTGGAAGGCGCTGGGCGTGCCCGGTCCGAGCGTCGATCAGTGGTATGCGCGTGAGCAGAAGCTGTCGGCCGACAGCGTGCGCGCCTACGAGCGCGCCACCTACTACGGCGGCACCTGGAAGCCGGAATACGAAAAATGGGTGGACATGCTGGCCGGCCTGAATGCGGGTCCGGGCCACAAGCTGGTGGCGTGGAATTCGGCGCTGATCTACGACATGATTTTCACGCAGCCGGTGGTGTACGAATTCCCGCTGCTGAAGGTGCCGACCACGCTGCTGATCGGTGACGCCGACACCACCGCCATCGCCAAGGACGTGGCGCCGCCGGAAGTAAAAGCGAAAATTGGCCACTACAACGTAGTGGGCAAGGAGACGGTGAAGAAGATTCCAGGCGCCCGGCTGGTGGAGTTCAAGGGCATGGGACACGCGCCACAGATGGAAGACCCGGTGGCCTTCCATCGCACGCTGTTGGACGAACTGAATCGCTAAACGCAGAAAAGACGGAGTTGGAATCCGTCTTCTCTCTTGCACCGCCCAGGCCCGATGGGTCCGGGGCGGTACGTCAAGCGCGAGGCTTAATTACTTGCTGGCGGCTGGCGCCGAAGCTGCCGGTGCCGAAGCTTCTGCCGAAGCAGCAGCTTTTTCTTTCTTGTGATGCTTGGCTTTCTTGGCGACTGGCGCCGAAGCGGCAGGAGCCGAGGCAGCCGGGGTCGAAGCTGCGGCGGTGGCCGAAGCGGCTGGCGCTGGCGTTTGAGCGAAAGCAGCGGAAGCGAACAGGCCGGCGATCAGGGTAGCGATTACTTTTTTCATGATTCAGTCCTCTTTAATTTATACGGTTTATATCGTTAATTAATTACTTGCTTGCTGCTGGTGCGGCTGCTGCAGCTGCTGGTGCTTCAGCCGTTTTGGATTCTTTAGCCTTGTGATGCACTTTTTTCTTGGCGACTGGCTTGACGTCGGTTTTTTCCACTTGCTTGGCTTCTGGAGCGGCGGCAGGAGTGGCAGGAGTGGCAGGAGCTTGTGCGAATGCTGCGGTTGCGAACAGGCCGGCGATCAGAGTAGCGATAACTTTGGACATGATTGATTTCCTTTTCGGAGTTTTCGGCATCAGGACAATTCCTGTGTCGCATGAGCAGAAAACGCGACGCAAGATCACCCAGTTGACGACCATTACAATTGCTTACAATCATGGTTTTACGTCGTCCTTCAACGCCGCCAGCGCCATCTTCTCCACCAGCCCCGGCGCGATCAATTTCAGCCACCGTCCCAGCTTGCCTTTGGCCGACATCACCACCTCGCGCTGACGCGATTGCATGCCGGCGATGATCAGCGCCGCGCACTCCTCCACCGACATGGCCTTGTCTTCTTTCAGGCTGCTGCTGCCCAGCTGACCGCCGGCTGCATTAAAGCCGCGGTGCCGGATCTGCGTCGCCACCACGCCGGGATAGGCAGTCGTTACGCTGACGCCGGCCGGCTTCAACTCCGCGCGCAGCGCCTCGAAGAAACCGCCCATGGCAAACTTGGTGGCGCTGTAGGCCGTGCGTCCCGGCACGCCGATCAGCCCCGCCAGCGACGACACCGCAACGATGCGTCCGCGCGACTGCGTCAGGTACGGCAGCGCCGCATGCGTGCACCACACGCTACCCCACAAATTAATCCGCATCAGTTCTTCATACCAGGCCAGGTCGGGCACCTCGGCAAACAGCGCGTGCGCCGAGCGGCCGGCGTTGTTGATCAACGCATCGATGCCGCCGAAGCGCGCCACGGTGGCGCCGATCAAGGCCACGCACTGCGCCTGCGCCGACACGTCGGTCGGCACCACCAGCGTCTGCGCGCCGGACTTCGCACACTGCGCCGCCACCTGCTCCAGTGCGGCGGCGTTGCGGGCCGCCAGCACCAGCGCCACGCCGGCGCCCTGCTTGCGCGCCAGTTGCCGGGCGATTTCCGCGCCGATGCCGTCCGAGGCGCCGGTGATGATGATGGTCTCCATAGGTCTCCTTGTTGTGATGGGATATACAGTAAGATTAACGCTTTCCGCATCAGACTATGGAGTAAACATGCGTCGTTCCCTGATCGCCCTGGCCGCCGGCCTGGCCCTGCAAGCCCACGCCCAGCAACCGGTTGTCGCCGAAGCGCCGCTGCGCGCGCACCTGTCCTTCCTGGCCGACGATTTGTTTGAAGGGCGCGGCACCGGCCAGCGCGGTGGCGATCTCGCCGTGCGCTATCTGGAGACGCAGGCCGCCGTCATCGGCCTCAAGCCGCTGGCCGACGGCACCTACCGTCAGTCCGTAAAAATGGAGGGCACCAAGCTGCTGCCGTCCAGCTTTGTGCGCTTCACCGCCGACAGTGGCAAGATCCTGACGCCGGCCAACGGCAGCGACATCGTCTACGGCACCTTCGGCGGCAAGGAAGAAGTCACCATCGATGCGCCGCTGGTGTTCGTCGGCTACGGCGCGGTCGCTCCGGAAGAAAAGTGGGACGACTACAAGGGCATCGACATGAAGGGCAAGATCCTGGTCATGATGGTCAACGATCCGCAGCCGACCGCCGAGGAACCCAACCGCTTCGCCGGCAAGGCTTACACCTACTACGGCCGCTGGCTGTACAAGTTTGAGGAAGCGGTGCGCCAGGGCGCGGCCGGCGCGCTGCTGATCCACACCACGCCGTCCGCCTCCTACGCGTGGAGCGTGCCGGCCACCAGCTTCAGTCACGAGCGTTTCCACCTGGCCGGCAGCGGCAACCCGATCGAAGGCTGGGTACAGGAAGACACGGCGCGCGCGCTGTTCGCCGCCGGCGGCTTTGACCTCGACAAGCTGCGCGCCGACGCCGAGCGCCGCGACTTCCGCCCGGTCGATCTTAAAATCAAGCTGCACGCGGATTTGAAGAGCAAGATCCGCCAGATCGAACAATTCAACGTGGTCGGCATCGTGCCCGGCGCCGACCCCAAGCTGAAATCGGAAGCGGTGGTCTACTCGGCCCACTGGGATCACCTGGGCATCGACGAAGCCGCCAAGGGCGACCATATCTGGAACGGCGCCATCGACAACGCCTCCGGCGTGGCCGCGCTGCTGGCCATGGCGCAGGAAGCCGTCAAGCATCCAGCCAAGCGCACCCAGGTGTTCCTGTGGCCGGCGGCCGAGGAAACCGGCCTGCTGGGCAGCGCCGCCTACGTCAGGCATCCGGCCTGGCCGCTGGACAAGACCACGGCCGACCTCAACCTCGACAGCATGAACTTCGTCGGCAAGACGCGTGACATCGGCGTCGCCGGCGCCGAGCGCAGCAGCCTGTACGAAGCGGCAGGCGTGGTGGCCAGGAAAATGGGGCTGACGCTGGCGCCGGCCATTCCGGACCTGTCGGGCGCCTACTTCCGCGCCGACCATTTCAATTTTGCCAAGGCCGGCATCCCGGCCTTCAACGTCGGTTCGGCGGTGTTCTCGGGTGACGGCTACTTCGACTTCGTCAAGGACCAGGACAAATCGCGCGCGCGCCTGGTGGCGTTCAAACAGGATTACCACCAGCCGTCGGATGAATACCACGCCGACTGGGATCTGTCCGGCATGGTGCAGCAGGCGCAGTTCACGCTGAACCTGGGCTACGAAGTGGCCAATACGCCCAAAATGCAAACCTGGAAGGCCGGGGACGCCTTCGCCAAGGTTAAACGTTAAAAAACTGCCACACGGAAACTCCTCGTGTCCGCCTATAATTCAGGCAGGATGGACAACCGGGGATATTCGTGTGGCTTAATGTTTTGATCATGTTGCGGCGCGGCCGCTGGGGTATGGCCGCTGCGGCCTTGCTGCTGGCCGGCGTCGCCTCGGCCGCCAACGTCAACTTCAACGGCAGCAACACCGTGCCGATCTGCCCGCTCACCGGCACCGTCTACAAATGCGCCGCGCTGCCGCTGGGCACGAATGATACGGCCGTCATCAGCAGCGGCTATACCGTGATCATCAGCGGCGACGTCTCGCTGGCCTACGCCCAAGGCCTGAGCATGAGCGGCAGCGCCGTGCTGCAATCGACCGGCAATATCGACCTCTCCGCCTCCAATGGCCTCAACGTCACGGGCGGCACGCTGGCCGCCGCCGGCAACTTCAAGCTGGGCGCCAGTGCGCAGAGCATCACCGCCAATGTCACCGCCGCCACGCTGACCACCGCCGGCGCCTCGACCTACATCGGCGGCACGGTCACCACCAGCGGCGACATCAACCTCGGCTCCAACACCACCATTACCGGGGCGGTCATCACCACCGGCACCGGTTCGCTGACCACCGGCTCCAGCACCACGCTGGGACCGGTGACGGTCAAGGGCAGCATCAACCTCAGCTCCAGCAACACCATCAACGGCGCGGTCAGCGCCACCAGCATCACCACCAATTCCAGCGTCACCATCAACGGCTCGCTCACACTGCCTAAAAACAGCAGCGGCGTGGCCGATCTCGGCTCGGGCATCAAGGTCAACGGCAGCATCAGCGCCTATACGGTGCAGACTAACTCGCCGGCCACGCTGAACGGCGACGTCAACGCCAGCAATTCGTTCACGCTCGGTTCGGGCAGTTCGGTCACAGGCAACATCACCTCGCCGGTGGTGACGCTGAATGCCTCCAACATCACGGTCAAGGGCGACATCACGGCCACCACCTCGCTCGACATGGGCAGCGGCACCGCCATCACCGGCAAGGTCGAGACCGGCGGGCTGACCATGCGCGCCTCCAACGCCGTCATCAACGGCAATACCACCGTCACCGGCGATGTCGACATGGGTTCGGGCACCACCATCAACGGCGACCTGTCGGCGCGCAACGTGGTCACCCGCTCCAGCAATGCCATCATCAACGGCAACGCGGCGGTCAATGCGATCTATATCGACTGGGGCAACAGTGTCAGCAAGACCATCACCTGCACCGGCCCCGGCGCCAAGGGTTGCAGCTGCGTGACCAAGGCAGATTCCAATTACCAGCCGACCTGCGGCGCCCCCGCTCCCAGCGGCCCCGACCATATCCAGATCACCCACGACGGCAAAGGCCTGACCTGCGAACCGGCCACGGTGAAATTGCGCGCCTGCGCCAACAGCGACTGCTCGATCGCCTACACCGGCAGCACCACCATCACGCTGACGCCGGGCGGCGGCCAGGTCACCATCAACGGCGACACCAATGCCACGGTCAGCCAGACGAGCGCCGGCACCACCACACTGTCGGCCGGCACCGGCACCAAGTGCGTCAACACCAGCGGCGGCAATTCCTGCGACATGACTTTCGCCGCCAGCGGCCTGACCATGAGCGCGCCGGACCACGTGTCGATGACCAGCGCGACGCTGTCGATTCAGATCAAGAAGGCCGGTCCCAACAACGCGTTCTGCGTGCCACTGGCCCAGGGCAGCGCCAAGCTCAATTTCAGCTGCAGCTATTCGGACCCGGTCAGAGGCACACAGCCGTTGACGCTTGGCAGCACGCCAACCGCGACCGCCTGTAACGGCGGCACGACGCCGGTCAACGTCAGCTTTGACGCCAATGGTCTGGCCAGCGTGCCGCTGCAATATCCGGACGTCGGACTGGTGAATGTGGCGGCCGCCTACAGCGCCAACAGCATCGACGTGGCCGGCAGCACCAGCTTTACCGCCGCGCCGGCGAAGTTCCAGATCGTCGCCGCCACCGATCCGGTGGTGACGCTGGGCGGCACCGTCGTCAATGGTTCCGCAGTCGCCTTCGCCCGCGCAGGCGATCCATTCCGCCTCACCGTGACGGCGTTCAACGCCGCCAACAAGGTCACGCCCAACTTCGGCAAAGAGAAGTCGGCGGAGTCGTTCACCATGAGTCCGATCGTGCTGAAGCTGCCGAGCGACGGCCGCAATCCCACCGCTACTATCGGCACCTTCGCGCCGATCGTCGACGGCGTCGGCGCCAGCACGGCCGGCAACAGCGGGCTGTGGATCTACAACGAAACCGGCGTCATCACGCTCAATGCCAAGCTGGCCAACAGCAGCAGCTATTACATGGGCAAGACTGCGCTCAACAGCTTCCGCACGGTCGGCACCGTCGACCTGCGCCTGGCGCCGCATCACTTTGACGTGGTGCTGCCGGCCGGGGCGCCGATGAGCTGCGCCAATGTCGGCGGCTACAGCAATCCCTGTGCGGACGGCAGCAGCGGTCGTCTGGTCTATTCCAAGCAGCCGTTCGCGGTGCAGGTCAAGGCCTACAAGGATGCCAGCAATGGCTCCGAGAACTATCGCCTCAAAACCACCGGCACCGTCGATGCGGAAGACGTGGCGCGTAGCATCACCCTGTCGCCCGCGCAGACGGCGAACGGCGCCGCCAGCAACAGCTTCAAGGTGATCGCGCCTTCCACCTTCCTGTTTGCCACCAATCCGAACACCGGCGTGGGGACCTTGGTTACCTCGCCGTTGCCGGCGCTGGAATTCGATCCCGCCCCACCGGCGCCGGCCGCGCCCTGCCCCACCGCCGCCACCTGCCCGCCGACCACCATCTACCTGCGCGTCACCGACACCGATGGCGCCAGCTCGTCGCGCCCCGGTTCGGCCGAACCGCCGCTTACCGTGGTCAGCGGCCGCCTGGCGCTGGCCAATGCCTTGGGCCTGCCCACCACCAACCTGCCGGTCGAAGCCAAGGCCATGTACTATTCCAGCGCTGCCAGCGCCTGGCTATTCAATCCGGCGTTTCCGTCGACGCAGCAGCCCTTCAGTGTGGCAGTGCAAGCCACCGACGGCGACTTCAAGACCTGCACCGGCACGCTCGATTGCACCGCCTTGCGGCTGGTGAGCACCCCGCTCACGCTCAAGAACGGCAAGGGGTTGCTGATGGTGGCCATGCCCAAGGCCTCCGGCACGGTCAAGCTCAGTCTGAAGGCTTCGCTGCAGGCCCTGTTCCCGTACTTGCCGCTGTACGATCCGCCCGCCAGCCTCACCTTCGGCAATTTCCGCTCCGGCCCGGTGATCTACACCCGCGAGGTGTATAACTGAGCGGCGCTGCAAGGCCGCGCAAAACGGGGTACGATGGCCGTTTTGTGAACCAGACCAAGCAAGGACATCATGGAAACCAATTCCCAGTGGATCGATATTGACACCGCCGACGGCAAGTTCGGCGCCTACCTGTCGCTGCCGCGCGGTGGCAAGGGCCCCGGCATCGTGCTGCTGCAGGAAATCTTCGGCGTCAACCAGCATATCCGCAACGTCGCCGACCAGTACGCCGCCGACGGCTACGTGGTGATCGCGCCGGACCTGTTCTGGCGCCAGGGCGCCCGCATCGAACTGGGCTACGACGAAACCAACTGGAACCGCGCAGTCGAACTGAAGCAGGCGACCGACACCGACACGGCGCTGCTGGACATCGCCGCCACGCTCAAAGTGCTGCGCGGCCTGGACGCTGTCGGCAGCGCCAAAGTGGCCTCGCTCGGGTTCTGCTTCGGCGGCCTGCTGTCCTACCATACCGCCGCCAACGGCCTGGTCGATGCGGCCGTGGCCTACTACGGCGGCGGCATCCAGAACGCGCTGGACCGCGCCCCGGAAATCAAGGTGCCGCTGCTGATGCACTTCGGCGCCGCCGACAGCCACATCCCGCAGGAAGCCGTGAAGAGCATCGCCGAAACCTTCGACAGCAACGAGCAGGTTGAGATCCACGTCTACGAAGGCGCCGAGCACGGCTTCAATTGCAATCACCGGGCGTCCTACCAGCAGCGCGCCAGCGCGCAGGCGCACGGCCACTCGCTGGTGTTCCTGGGCGAACTGCTGTAATCGTTTTAAGCCGCCGCCAGGCCGCTTGCGGCGCCCTTCTTCAGGCGCCGCAATTGCAGCACCACGCCAATCAGGAACAGCAGGAACATCACGCCGGTAACAGTCTTCAGTTCCGGCGCCTCCGCGCTCGACAGCAACGGCGCCCCCAACGGCAGCCGGGTGCTGGTTTCCGTCACCGCCGGTATCATATGGAATAAAAAGGTCAGCGAGTAGCTGACGGTGGACACGGCGGCCGACTTGGCGCCGAACTTGCGCTGGTCCGCCAGCCAGGCCAGGCCCAGCACCAGCAGGGTGAGAATGCCCAGCACATGCGGCTTGCCGAAGCCGCCATGCTGGAAGATGCCGAAGCCGGTCAGGCAGGTGAAGACGGTGGTCCAGATATAGGTCCGTCCCAGCGTGCTGTTGGCTACAATGCCTTTGTAGCGCACGAAGGAAATCAGCGCGGCAAACACCGCCACCAGGCTGATCAGGGTGTGAATGACACCGAGGTAAGTTAAACCGTAGATCATGGTGTGTCCCTTTCAAAGTTGACAACCCTGATCGTACACACAAATGCAGGCGCTCTCTTACCCCAAAAGGGTAATCGACTGGGCAAGAATCAGCGCCACACTCAAGGAAACACCGTCATGGCCCGCCTCAAACTGGATTTTCCAGACCACCTGTTTCTGTTCTCCACCCAGCTGACCGTGCGCGCCACCGACATCAACGGCGCCAACCACCTGGGCAACGATTCGATGATCTCGATGATTTCGGAAGCCCGCGCGCGCTTCCTGTTCGAGTACGGCGTGCAGGAGACCGGACCGGACGGCGTGGGCATCATCGTCACCGACCTGGCCACCACCTACAAGGCCGAGGCGCACGCGCGCGACCTGCTGGTGTTCGATGTCGGCGTGATGGATTTCAACCAGTACGGCGGCGACATCGTGTTCCGCGTCAGCCGGCCGCAGGACAGCAAGCTGGTGGCGCTGGCCAAGTACGGGTTTGTGTTCTTCAATTACCACAGCGGCCAGGTGACGCCGATGCCGCCGGCGTTCCTGTCCAAGTTTCCCAAGGTGAACCGGCTCGACTGAGCCGGCTTACTTCGCCGCCACCTTCGGCACGATCGCCTTGTTGAACCAGTCATCCAGCATCTGCTTCTCGTAACGCAGAGGATCGCTGTCGAAATAGCTGGAACGGCTCTGCTGGTAATTCATGTTGGCGATATTGTCGTCGCCGCTGCGCAGCACCTGGCCGTCCTTCTCCAGCGTATAGCGCAGGTGCATGCGCGGCCAGTCGGCGCCGCCGTTCAGCACACGGATCTCGTCGCCATTGCGGCGCGGGTACATGCGGCCGGCCAGGTCGATGTCCAGCACGTCGATCTTCAGATTTTCGCCGGCCGGCAGCTTCTTCTCCAGCGTGGCGAAATAATCGGTGAACTGCTTGAGCACGCGCTCGCGGTCATATTCGCCGCGCGCCAGATCGGTGTAGTCGTCCGGCTTGGTGTAAGTGACGGTCACTTCCGCCAGCGCGGCGCTCGAGGCCAGCAACGCCACGACAGCGGCCAGCACGGTTCGGGTCATTGGGCGCATTTGCCTCTCCTTGCATAGTTGATGCAGTCAATATAGACCTTTTCCCCGCCGCGCGCCCGCGCTGAATAAGTTTGTTACCAATCGCCGGCCATTCCGCCCCACGTATCGGCATGTATCGCTTTGTATCGCAATGTCACAGTCCTGTCATACCAAATCGTTAAGATTGCCGCCGTCGAAGCCCAGCCACTGCTTCGCATGATGCCAGCCAGGCACATGGATCGGCCTCCAAACTACAACAGGGTATTTACCATGACCGAGCAACTTGATTCCTCCCGCCGCAGCCTTCTCAAATTCCTGTCCGGCGCGCCATTGCTGCCGTTGGCGGGCGGCAGCGCCACCGCCGCCCTGCTGGCCGCCTGCGGTGGCGGCGACACCGCCGCGCCGGCGCCGCAACTGATGTCGGTCAGCTTCTCCGGCATGGCCGCGCCGACCCTGGCCGACGCGCCGAAAATGGCCACCACCACGGTCGCCTCGGCCATGCAGGCGCTGTACTCGGACGGCAAGACCGTACCGTACGGCCTGGCCTACCAGACCTTCTTCATCACCGGCGCGCAAGTGCCGAACGGCAGCGGCGGCACCACCCTGGCCGGCGGCTACTGGGACATCAACAACAAGCCGATCCTGGACAAGACCGATCCGAACTCGCGCCAGTTCTTCTCCGACGCGCCGGACGGCACCTCGCTGCTGAAGCTGGCCTCAACCACCGTCACCGGCATCAAGGGCAACGCCGTGTTCGCCGTGGTGCAGTTTGAATACACCACCCGCAACGTCAAGGGCGACTCGGTGTACGGCATGCTGCCATCGCCGATCGCCGTGCTGACGCTGGACCAGGACAAGGCCACCGGCGCGCTGACGCTGGTGAAATACCACAACGTCGACACCAGCCCGGCCAACGGCCTGTGGATCACCTGCGGCGCCAGCCGGTCGCCATGGAACACCCACCTGTCGAGCGAAGAGTACGAGCCGGATGCGACCACCATCGCCAGCAACACCCAGTTCGCCAACTTCAGCACCAACCTGTATGGCGACGCCACCAAGGCCAACCCCTACCACTACGGCCACCTGCCGGAAATCACCGTCAACCCGGACGGCACCGGCAGCTGCAAGAAGCACTACTGCCTGGGCCGCATCTCGCACGAACTGGTGCAGGTGATGCCGGACGAACGCACCACGCTGATGGGCGACGACGCCACCAACGGCGGCCTGTTCATGTTCGTGGCCGACAAGGCCAGGGACCTGTCGAGCGGCACGCTGTATGTCGCCAAGTGGAACCAGAAAACCACCGACAACGGCGGCTCGGCCACGCTGTCGTGGATCAAGCTGGGCAGCGCCACCTCGGCCGAGATCAAGGCCCTGGCCGACCAGCTGAAGGCCGCCGACATCATGGACGTGAAAACCGCCGATCCGGCGGACGCGTCGTACACCAAGATTCCGTTCAGCGGCAAATTCAACTGGGTCAAGATCGTGCCGGGCATGGAGAAGGCGGCCGCCTTCCTGGAAACCCACCGCTACGCCGCGCTCAAGGGCGGCAGCATGGGCTTCACCAAAATGGAAGGCACCACCGTCAACGCCAAGGACAAGATCGCCTACTCGGCGATTGCCGCGATCGGCTCGGCCATGACCAACGGTTCGGGCGGCATCTCGATCAAGGGCCCCAGCGCCGGCGCCGTCTACGCGCTGAATATGAAGGCCGGCCAGGTGGACAACACCGGCGCCGCCATCAACAGCGAATGGGTGCCGGTCGACATGGCGGCCGTGCCGGCGCTGCTGTCGGAAGACCTGAAAACCGCCGATGCGCTGGGCAACCTGGCTAATCCGGACAAAGTGGCCAACCCGGACAACATCAAGTTCTCCGAGAAGCTGCGCACGCTGTTCATCGGTGAAGACAGCGGCACCCACGTCAACAACTTCCTGTGGGCCTACAACGTCGACACCAAGGCGCTCACGCGCATCCTGTCGACGCCGTCGGGCGCCGAATCGACCGGCTTGCATGCGGTGGACGACATCAACGGCTTCGCCTACATCATGAGCAACTTCCAGCACGCCGGCGACTGGGAATCGGCGCTGCACGGCAAAGTGCAAGCCACGCTCGACCCGCTGATCCGCGCCAACTACCGCGACCGCTACGGCGCGGCAGTCGGCTACCTGACCGGCTTCCCGGGCCTGAGCTTCAGCTGATCCGTCCGGCGCTCGCGGCACCTGCGCAACCCGCACACCGCTGGCGCCAGGGTCTGACCCCGTACGGGGTCAGACCCTTCCGTTTTGGGGGCACCGCAAGCTACCGTGCGGCGCGCGCCGGCCGATGCGGCCGATAATGCGCAGACAGCTCGTCAACGGAGAACGATCATGTTGAAACACGCTTGCGCCGTCATCCTCGCATTCAACATCGCCGGCTGCGGCGGCAGTTCCGGTGCCGGCAGCACAACGACGCCGCTGCCGCCGACCACGCCGACCGCTCCCTCCGGCGGCCCCACCGTGCTGGCCACCGGCCTGCAAATCCCCTGGTCGATCGCCTTTAATGGCAGCACGCCGCTGATCAGCGAACGCGGCACGGCGCGCATCCAGGCGGTGGACGCGAATGGCGCGCTGACCGCCATCGCCACCCTCAGCGGCGTGAGCGGCACCGGCGAAGGCGGCCTGCTCGGCATCGCCGTGCGGGACGGCTACCTGTACGCCTACTTCACCGCCGGCGCCGAGAACCGTATCGCGCGCTATCCGCTGACCGGCTCCGGCGCCGCCACGCGCCTCGGCACGGCGCAACCGCTCCTGAGCGGCATCCCCGCCGGCAGCAACCACAATGGCGGACGCCTCGCCTTCGGCCCCGACGGCATGCTGTACGCCTCCACCGGCGATGCCGGCGCCACCAGCCGCTCACAGGATCTCAACTCACTCGGCGGCAAAATCCTGCGCCTGACGCCGGACGGCCGCGTGCCGGCCGACAACCCTTTTGTTGGCTCCTACGTGTACAGCTACGGCCACCGCAACGTGCAGGGACTGGCATGGGCCAGCGATGGCGCCATGTACGCATCCGAGTTCGGCCAGAACACCTGGGACGAACTGAATCTGATCAAAGCCGGAGGCAACTACGGCTGGCCTACGGTCGAAGGCAAGGCCGGCAACAGCCGGTACACCGATCCGCTCCAGCAATGGCCGACCGCCGAGGCCAGCCCGAGCGGCATCGCCATCAGTGGCGGCAACCTCTACATCGCCAACCTGCGCGGCGAACGGCTACGCAAAGTACCGCTCTCGGCACCCGGCACGTCATCGGAATTCTACGTCCAACAATACGGCCGCCTGCGCGACGTCACCGTCGCCCCCGACGGCAGGCTCTACATGATCACCAACAACACCGACGGCCGCGGCACACCGAAAGGCGGTGACGACCGCCTGCTAAGCGCTCCCATTCTTTAACGCGCAGCCCTTTGGGCGTTGCGCCGGGATGGCAGGCATACGGCCCAGGATCTCCTTATCGATCTTGCGCAAGTCGCGCCTGCGCCATGATGTCGGCACTACCTCCACCGCCCGCTGCGGCGATCGCAGCAGCAACAGCACGGCCACACCATGTATCAGTGCAGCAATACCCAACGGCCAAAGCGGCCGAGCCCGATGCCTCATGTAATGAATTCTTCAATGATATTGCGGCAACTATACACGTTGCGCGCGTCGCCGATTTGCTGGCTGGAGTAGCATGCCCCATAGGCCGCCAGCAAGGAGCAATCATGCCGACCAAAACCATAGACGGATACGAAATCGAATTCACCGCCGAACCACTGCCGGGTACCGACCACTGGGGCGCTTACGTGGCGATCCTGGCGCCGTCCGCCAACCCGATGCACATGGACGAGGTCTACCCCAAACAGCGCGTCATGGCCGACCTGCCCTGCACCTGCGAAGCGGACGCGCAAGCGCACGCGGAACAGGCCGCCGAGACCATCCTCGAGCAGCTGCGCGCCCCGCAGAAATCCGCCGCCGACTAGCATCCCCACCACACTTTGCAAAAATCTTTGTTTTTCGATAGCAATATTGTTAAAAACAAAGTATTGTTGAGTGTGAACTTCAGCGCAAAAAGGCGGTTGCGGTGTCCTTATGTATCGCAGCGTACAGTAACGCCGCCAAGGTGTTGTGCAGAGCAACAGGAATATTTATTGCCTGTTGTTAATGGCTGTGGGTCAGACTACAATCGGGTGTCATTCAGCTGAAACAATTTGCGGAATCTGTTCATATGTCTTTTCTGTCATCTGCCTCGCCCAAGTTAGCACCATGGAAAGTCCTGTTGGTAGACGACGAACCGGACATTCATGACATCACCAAACTGACGCTGAGCCGCTTCCGCCTCGACGGCCGCGCGCTGAGCTTCGTGCACGCCTACAGCGGCGCCGAAGCCAAGGAAGTGCTGGCGCGCGAGTCCGACATCGCGCTGGTGTTCCTCGACGTCGTGATGGAAAAGGAAGACAGCGGCCTGGAAGTGGCGCGCTGGATGCGCCAGGACCTGGACAACCAGTTCACCCGCATCGTGCTGCGCACCGGCCAGCCCGGCCAGGCGCCGGAAGAGCGCGTGATCGTCAACTACGACATCAACGACTACAAAGAAAAAACCGAGCTGGACCGCACCAAGCTGTTCACCACCACCTTCGCCGCGCTGCGCGCCTACCGCGACATCATGAAGGTGGAGGAAGCCCACCGCGCCCAGGTCAATTACCGCGAAGGCCTGGAGCGCGTGATCGCCGCCTCCTCGCACATCTTCCGCCAACGCAATCTGAAAGACTTCGCCAACGGCCTGCTGCAACAAGTCGTGGCGCTGCTGCGCCTGGAACACAGCATGCTGCTGCGCCTGCGCGGTGCTACCGCTATCAGCGGCGAGAACGATTACGAAATCCTGGCCAAGATCGGCGATGAAGACGGCACCCTGCTGTCGCCGGAAGTGCTGGCGCAGATCGACGCCGCCAAGAGCAACCAGATTTCGCGCGTCGAAGGCGACACCTACATCGGCTACTTCCCCAACGCCAGCGGCAAGGCGTCGCTGCTGGTGCTCAAGGGCGTGGCGGAAATTTCGGAAATCGACACCAAGCTGCTGGAAGTGTTCTGCTCGGGCGTCGCCATCGCCTTCGACAACATCCTGCTGAGCCAGGAGATCACCGACACCCAGGCCGAACTCATCATGCGTCTCGGCGACGTCGTCGAATCGCGCTCCAACGAGGCCGGCAACCACGTGCGCCGCATGGCCGAAGTGTGCCATCTGCTGGCGCAGGAAGCCGGCCTGCCGGAAGACGAAGTGGCGGTGCTGCGCCACGCCGCGCCGATGCACGACATCGGCAAGATCGCCACGCCGGACGCGGTGCTGCTCAAGCCGGGCAAGCTGGATGCGGCCGAGTGGGAAATCATGAAGCAGCACCCGGCCGTTGGCCTGTCGATCCTCGATGGGTCGCAGCGCCCGATCCTGAAGGCGGCTGCCGTCATCGCCCACCAGCACCACGAGAAATACGACGGCAGCGGCTATCCGCAAGGCCTGAAGGGCGAGAACATCCACCTGTACGCGCGCATTGTCGCCGTGGCCGACGTGTTCGACGCGCTGATGCACAAGCGTTGCTACAAGGAAGCCTGGCCGATCGAAAAAGTCATCGAGCACCTGCGCGAAGTGGCCGGCCATCACCTCGATCCAAAGTATGTCGATCTGCTGATCAAGAACATCGACCGCGCGCTGGCGATCAACGAGCGCCTGCCGGACTAACCGTCGGCGGCGCCCGGGTCGCTGTCCGCCGGCACCATCCCTTCTGACAACGGAGCGTATGAAACACTTCCTTCCTGCCCTCTGCCTGACGGCGGCGCTGACTGCGCCGGCCTTCGCCGCCAAAAACGCGCTGGTGCTGCAAACCGACTTCGGCACGTCGGACGGTGCGGTCTCTGCCATGCACGGCGTGGCCTACGGCGTCGACCCCAACCTGACGGTGGCCGACCTGACCCACAACATTCCCGACTACGACATCTGGGTCGGCGGCTACCGCCTGTTCCAGACCGCGAACTACTGGCCGCAAGGCACGGTGTTCGTCTCGGTCATCGATCCGGGCGTGGGCACGACGCGCAAGTCGGTGGTGTTGAAGACCCGGGAAGGCCGCTACTTCGTCGGTCCGGACAACGGCCAGTTCACGCTGATCGCCGAGCGCGACGGCGTGGCCGAGCTGCGCGAGATCGACGAGAAGGTCAACCGCCGCGCCGGTTCGGGCGAGTCCTACACCTTCCACGGCCGCGACGTCTACGCGTATGTGGGCGCGCGGCTGGCGTCGGGCACCATCAGCTATGAACAGGTGGGACCGGCGCTGCCAATCGAATCCGTCATCAAGATCCCGTACCAGAAAGCGGCCCTGAGCGACGGCAAGCTGCGCGGCATCATCCCGGTGCTGGACATCAAATACGGCAACGTCTGGACCAATGTGCCAAAGGCGCTGTTTGACCAGCTGGACGTCAAGGAGCACGAGCTGGTGCAGGTGCGCTTCTTCCACAACAAGAAGCTGGTCAACACCGTGGTGGCGCCATACGAGCACACATTTGGCGGCGTCGCCAAAGGCAAGCCGCTGGTCTACCTGAACAGCCTGCTGGACGTGGCGGTCGCGCTGAACCAGGGCAGCTATGCAGAGAAAAACAAAATCGAGTCTGGGGTTGACTGGGAGGTAGAGATTTCCAAGGCTAAGAAGTGAGCGCAGGCTCCGCCAAAAGTCTTGACTACCCGATTGATCAATTTATCTGCTGATTTCCTTGGTAGTATCGGCCATTTTCACCCCTGCCAAAAAGGAAACATCATGAAAAAATTGATCGCCCGTGCCACGATTGGCGCCGCCGCACTGGCTGGCGCGCTGGCCGTCCCAACCGCCTTCGCGGCGGACGCCAAACCGACCGTCGTGCTGGTGCACGGCGCCTTCGCCGACTCGTCGAGCTGGGATGGCGTGACCGCCAAGCTGGAAAAAGACGGCTACACCGTCATCGGCGCCGCCAATCCGCTGCGCAGCGTCAAGACCGACGCCGCCTCCGTGGCCTCGGTGCTGAAAAGCGTCAGCGGCCCGGTAGTGCTGGTCGGCCACTCGTACGGCGGCTCGGTGATCAGCGCCGCCGCCACCGGCGCCAGCAATGTCAAAGCGCTGGTCTACGTGGCGGCGTTTGCGCCGGACGCGGGTGAAACGGCAGTCGGCCTGTCGGGTAAATTCCCGGGCAGCACGCTGGGCCCGACGCTGGCGCCGCCGGTCGCGCTGGCCGATGGCGGCAAAGACCTGTACATCCAGCAAAGCAAATTCCACAACCAGTTCGCCGCCGACCTGCCGGAAGCCAAAGCGCGCCTGATGGCTGCGGGCCAGCGTCCGATCACCGACGCCGCGCTGAACGAAGCGTCGCCGGCGCCGGCGTGGAAAACCATCCCGTCGTGGTTCATCTACGGCAAGGCCGACAAGAACATTCCGGCCGCCTCGCACGACTTCATGGCCAAGCGCGCCAACTCGAAGAAAACCATCGTCATCGACGGCGCCTCGCACGTGGTCATGACCTCGCACCCGGCCGAAGTCGCCAAGCTGATCGAAGAAGCGGCCACAGGCAAGTAAGGGCTACGCCGCAGCGTATTGTGGATCGCGCAGGCGTTCGATATCGCGCTGCGGCGGCAAGCCGTACATGCGGCTGTAATCGCGGCTGAAGTGCGACGGACTCTGGTAGCCCACCTCATAGCCGGCCGTGCCGACATCGCGGTGCTCCAGCGCGATCAGGCGGCGCGCTTCGTGCAGGCGCAGCTGCTTTTGATACTGCATCGGCGTCATGCCGGTGATCGCCTTGAAATGCTGGTGCAACGATGACGCGCTCATGTTGGCCTGCGCCGCCAGCGTCTCCACCAGCAGCGGTTCGCGGAAGTTGGCGCGCAGCCAGCTGACGGCGGTGGCGACCTTGTTGCCGGGCGTGTCAGCCTGGGCGATATGCATCAGTTGCGGGCCGCACGGGCCGGTCAGCAGGTAATACAAAATCTCTTGCTCAATCAGCGGCGCCAGTGCCGGGATCGCTTCCGGCGTATCCAGCAGGCGCACCAGCCGCAGCACCGCGTCCAGCAGCGCATCGCTGGCGCGGTTGACGGTCACGCTCAAGCCACGCGCGGCAGCCAGCGCCGACGGCGGCATGCTGATGCGGCTCATCAGGTCCTTCAGCTTGGTGGTGTCGATGATGATGCCGACGCCCAGGTGCGGCTGCTCCGGCGTGGCCAGCGTAACGCAGGACGCCACCGGCACGTCCATCGCCACCAGCAGGAAGTCGCCGACGCCGTAGCGCATCACGTGCTCGCCGATAGTCAGCGTCTTCTCGCCCTGCGCCACCAGCGCAAAGCACGGCTGCTGCGACGTATGCACCGGCACCGTCCGGCCCGAGCGGCGGCCGAAGAACAGGGTATCGATGGCGCTCGGGCGCTGGCCGTCTTCAACGGCGTGGCGGGCAATCAGCGTGGCTAATTCGGCAAAGCGGTTCATTTGGAGGATTCGGCATCAGGCTAAGAGGATGGCGCTACCGGCAGCGGCGGCATTAGCCGTAGGATACAGCATCTCAACCACGCACGCAGAAAACCATGACGCTCGCTATCGAAATCACTACCTTCCAGCTCAACGGCTGCACCTGCGCGGAGTTTATCGCCGCCAATGCCGAACTCGACGTGTGGCTGGCGCGCCAGCCGGGCTTTCAGTCCCGCACCATGGCCGAACAAAAAGACGGCACCATCGTCGACATGCTGTTTTGGGATTCGGTGGCGCAAGGCACGGCGTCCATGCACCGCCTGATGGATGAGCTGCGCGACTCGCCGGTGCACGGCATGATCGATCAGGACACGGTGTCGTGGTCGATCGCGCCCGTGCGGCACCGGGTGTAAACCAGCTTACAGGTGGCCTTCCTGTTTCTTGACGATCTTTTCCAGCGTGGCGCGCAGCGATTTCAGATCGGCCGTCGCCCCTTCCACCAATTTGCTGTCTTGCGCGCCTTGCAGGTCGATGCTCACGCTGGGAATCTGCACCGCCTCGGCATCGGCCGAGGCCTGCTGCGCGGCGTAGGCGCTGCGGCCTTCGGCGTAGCCATCGTCGGCGGTAGCGGAGGAACCGCTGTCTTCCGCCGGCGTGGCTGCCACATCCGGCACACTGGTGTCACCTGGGGTACGCAACACGCCGGCCGCCTGTTTCAGCTGGCTGGCCAGCTGCTTCAGTTGCTGCAACATGGCCTTGGCGTCCTTGCTGCCAAACATCGCCAGCATCTTCTTCAGCATCTCGATCTGCTTCTTGATCTCGTCGATGCGCATCCGCGCGGCGGCCTTCTGGTCTAAGTCCGCCCGGCGTGACAAGCCGTCGATGGTGGCGGCGTTTTTCTTCGCCATCTCCAGCTTCTTTTGCAGCAGGTTCTGATAAGCGTCACTCCCAGCATCGAAGCTGGCAGAGGATCGGTAAGCGGATATGGCAAGCATGGCGGTTCTCACAAAGGGCTGTTCAAGTTACAAAGGCGACAAGAACAGCCGTTTCGTTAAACCGTCACTTGCGCTTGACCTTCGGGAAGCGCAACTTGTAGTGCAGCCCCATGCCCGGTGCGCTGACGACTTTGACTGTGCCGCCCAGCGCGCCGGTCACCAGGTTGTACAGGATATGCGCGCCAAGGCCGCTGCCGCCGGAGCCGCGCTTGGTGGTGAAGAACGGGTCGAACAGCTGCGCCAGCGTGGCGCTGTCCATGCCGACGCCATCATCGCTGTAGTCGAACTCGACGTTGTCACCCTCCACCTTGCCGGTGATCTTGATCTTGCCCGCCTGCCCTTCTTCAAAACCGTGCACCAGCGAATTGACCACCATATTGGTGACGATCTGCGAAATCGCGCCGGGGAAGCTGGCCATGTTGATCTGCTCGTCGCAATTGATCTCGATCTGGATCGGCTTGCCCTTCAGCTTGGGCTGCAGGGACAGCAGCACCTCGTCCAGGTACTTGCGCAGGTTGAAGCTGCGGATATCGTCCGACGACTGGTCCACCGCCACCTGCTTGAAGCTGCGCACCAGCGCCGCCGCCCGCTGGGTGTTGGTGGTCATGATTTTCAGCGACTGGTCGATGATGTCGAAGAACTGGTTCAGGCCGTCTTCATCCAGCACGCCGTTGGCCATGTCCTCGCGGGTCAGCTTCAGCTCTTCCACCAGATGGCTGGTGGCGGTGACGCAGATGCCAAGCGGCGTGTTGATCTCGTGCGCCACCCCGGCCACCAGGCGGCCCAGCGAAGCCAGCTTCTCCTGGCGCACCAGTTCGCCCTGCGCATCCTTCAGCGAGGTCAGCGCGTTTTCGAGCGCGGCGTTCTGCTGCTCCAGCGTTTCCTTGGCGTGGCGGATCTGGCGGTCGGCCTGCATGCGGGCAATCGCCACCGCGACGTGGCTGGCCATGAAGGCCAGAATGTCGAGGTCGTTCTGGGTGTACTGCACCTTGTCGTCGTAGCTCTGGACGATGATCACGCCATAGGCCTGGTCGCCCAGCAGCATCGGCGCGCCCATCCAGCTGGAGATCTCGACATTGCCGAGCGGATGCTCCATCTCGCCGCTATCGACCAGCGCCTGGAAGCCGGTGCGGTCCAGCAGCATCGCCTGCTTGCGCTGCAGGATGTACGAGGACATGCCGACGCCATAGTCAAAGCGCTTGACCGGCGCATGCTCATCCTTTTCATCGACAAAATACGGAATGCTGATTTCCTGCGTGTCCGGGTGATACAGCGCCATCAGGAAATTCTTGGCCGGCACCAGCTGGCTGATGATTTCATGCAACTGATGGTTGAGACGGCTGCCACCGGTGGCGGTGGCCGACAGGTTGGCCAGCTCATACAGCGCGCGCTGGATGTTTTCCGCGCGGCGGCGCTCGGCCACCTCGTGCTGCATCTGCACCGTGCGCTCCTGCACCGCGCGTTCCAGCCGGTCCATGCTTTGCAAGCCCTGCAAGGCGCTGGAGACATGGTTGGCGATCAGCTTGAACAGCGCCTGGTCTTCCTCGTTGAAGGTGTGTTGCTTGTCGTAGCTCTGGATCACCACCGCGCCCAGCACCTGGTGGTTCTGGTCCAGCAGCGGGCTGCCCATCCAGTGCTCGGCGATGGTGCCGATGCCGAAGCCGGCGTTGTCCTGGCGCTTGGAGACGTGCTCGGCCGCCGTCATCACGATCGGCTCGCGGCTCAGGATCACCGCCGCCGTCGGCGACTCGCCCGGCACCAGCTCGAACAGCTCGTCGCGGCTGGGCGCCTCGTCGACCTCGTCGACAAAATAGACGAAGCGCACCTGGTTGGCCGGCCCCTCGTGGTCGCTGAGCGCCACGAAGAAGTTGGCCGCATACATGATGCGGCCCAGCGCCGCATGGACCGCCTGCAGGAATTCACTGATATCGGTGCAGCTGCTGGACTTTTGTCCGATTTCCAGCAGCATGGTTTGAACGGCTTCCAGCCGGGTAAGACGACTTTCCATCAGGTTTCCTATGTTGGGTACATGCACATAGGAAATACTAGCAGGAGTGCCTGCTCCGGGCCAGCGCCATCGGCGCCGATCAGGGCTTTTTGTAGCCGTTTTCGATCCAGCCTGTCGCGCTGGCAACGCTGAGCTTGAAAGTCGGGGCGACGCGCACCCGCGCCAGCTCTTCGCCGTACTGGTCGAAGGCGGTCAGCGTGGCGTACGGATCGTCCTCGTCCGGGGTGATGTCCAGGCACACCTTGAACTGGCCGTCGTCGGTGTTGACGAACACGTTCTTGTGCAACTGGGCATGCAATTGCTGCTCGTGGCGGCGGATCACCTCGTTGGCGGTCTTGACCAGCGTGTTGAAGGCGTTGACGTCCAGCGGCTTGGGATTTTTCTTGTCGCGGCCCATGGTCCACGGACCGACCAGCGCCGGTTCCGGCTCGCCGTCCTTGATCATCGCCACCGCCCAGCCGTCGTCATCGTCGTTCTTGATCACGCGCGCGGTCCAGCCATTGCCTTGCCACAGGCGGTCTTGCTGTACCAGGGCGTCGTCGTCGGAATCGGGGAAATCATTAGGCATGGTCGGGCTCGGCGAAAAGAGATGGGGGCCGAATGATACAACAATAGGAAAGGCCCGCCGAGGCGGGCCGTTCAGATGTGCAAACGACAAGCTTAACAAGTGATGCAAGGCGCCCGTTCGGTGATCGGCGGCTTCGGCGGCGCGATGCGCGGATCGATGGCCGGTTCCGGCATGTGGTAGCTGAACGGGTTGATGATAATCGGCGGTATCGTGGGGGGAGCCGATGGCGGGCCTTTCGGGCCTCCGCCGGACAAACGCGGGGCGCTACGCTGGCGCCGTGTGCATCGGGTTGCGGAAGGGATCGATTGCCCTTCGCTCATTGCTAGCCAAGCCATGTTTCTGCCCTCCTTGTGCAAGTGAGAGGTTCAGTTTAGACCAACATATCTTTAAATCAAGGCGCAATTCCAGTTAACCGACCGCTCGGCGCCCCGCTCACGCGTTCCATCCCGTCAATTCGCCGGTCTGTCGCAATCCGATGGCCGGCGCGGGGCGGCGCCGGTACAGTTCAACCATGCCAAACGGCACTGAACAACATCAACAGATGAGGTACGCCATGAACACCAACGCTAAAAAACTGATCTTCGCCGCCGTGATCTTCCTGCTGGCCGTTGCGGCCTGCCAATCGATGTTTGGTGACGGCATGCATGTCAACATCGATGGCGACGAGATCGATGGTCCGCTGGGCGCGGTACTGGGGGTGTTCTTCGGCGGCGCCGGTCTGCTGCTGGCCGGCCTGATCATGACCTGCGTGGCGATCTTCCTGTGCCTGCTGTTTGCCGGTCTCGGCATCATGGCGGTGGTGGGAGTGGCGTTGGCGGCGGTGATCGTGGTGGCCTGTGTGTCGCCGCTGCTGCTGCCGCTGCTGGTGCCGCTCGGCCTGTACTGGCTGCTGGTCAGCCGGCCACGCAAACAGCGCCGCCTGGCGACCATGCAACAAGCGATCTGATTGAAGGCTGCGTGTTAGTCCAAGTTTAAACCGGAAGCGGCCGGGACCTGATGCCCCGGCCGATCCGCCTCACCATCCATCTGCTCTACCCGATTACGTCCAGCCCGCTTGGCCCGGTACAAAGCCTGGTCGGCACGGATCAAGGCCTGATCCCCTCCCGGCGCTTTCTCATCCATCGCAGCAATACCGATACTGACCGTGATGTTCAGCGTCACGCCGTCATCGAGCCGCATCGGCGTCTGTTCCACCCGCTGCCTTAGCCGCTCGGCAAACACCGTCGCTGCCGTCAGCTCGGTCCCCGGCAACAACAGCGCAAACTCCTCGCCGCCAATCCGCCCCAGCATATCGATTTTGCGCTGGCCTTCGCACATCAGATCGGCCAGTTGCCGCAGCACGGCGTCGCCGGCCGCGTGGCCGTATTCATCGTTGATGCGCTTGAAGTGGTCGATGTCCAGTAACAGCACCGCCGCGCTGGCGCCGATGTCGCGTTGCAGCCGGCCTTCCTCTTCCTGCAGGCGGCCCATGAATTCGCGCCGGTTCGGCAGGCCGGTCAGGAAATCGGTGGTGGCCAGCACGCGCAGCTCGTCGTCCATGCGGCGCCGCTCGGTGATGTCCAGCGTCGAGACAATCACGAAGTCGAGGCTGTGCGTATGGCCCGGCATCACCAGCAGCGTCAGTTCGTTCAGGCGCGCCACGCCGTCCAGCCGCTCGAAGCTGCCCTCGCAGGCGAAGAAGTGCTGGCCCTGCGCCAGCGCGGTCACGGCGCCGGCAAAATTCGGCATGGCGGCGGCGTCGAAATTCTGCGCCAGCGTCAGCGCGCCGATGTCCTTGCGGCCCGGCGGCGCCGCCACCTGTTCCAGCGCGGCCGCGTTGACGTCGAGGATGCGCACCAGCGACGCCAGCCGCCGCAACTGGCTGGGATTGGCCTGCAAATAGGCGGCCAGATCCTCGATACCCGACAGTTCCAGCTCGGCCAGCGCGCCGCGCACCGCCGACCAGTCCTGCTCCCACAGCGCCACCGGCGCGTGGTCGTACAGGCTGCGGAAGCGCGCCTCGCCGATGCGCAAGGCTTCCGCCGCCTGCGCCTGTTCGATGGCGATGCCGGCCAGCCGCGCACCTTGCTCGATCAGCGCGATATTGGCCAGGCTGGGCAGGCGCGCCTCGCGGTGGTAAATCGCAAACGTGCCCAGTACCGCGCCGCTGGTGCTGATGATGGGATCGGACCAGCACGAACCTAAATGCGCCTGCAAGGCCAGGTCGCGGTACTCGCCCCACGACGGCGCCAGGCGGATGTCTTCGACGATCACCCGGCTGCGCGTGCGTACCGCCAGCCCGCAGACGCCGATGCCGTCGCGGATCGCCATGCCGTGGATGGCGGCGTTGTAGAAGCCGGGCAGGCTGGGGGCGGCGCCGACCAGCAGATGCTCACCGCTGTCGTCCAGCTGCAGGATGCTGCACATCATGTCCTCGTTGTCCGCCTCCACGCCCAGCACCACGCTTTCCAGGATGGTTTGCAGCGGCGCGCCGGTGGCCAGCAGTTCCAGCACATGGCGGCGGGTCTGTTCACGGCGTTCGATCTGGGTGCGCTCGGTGATGTCGCGGAATGACCAGATGCGCGCCGGCTCGCTGCCCAGTTGCAGGCCGCGCGTATACTTCTCGATCACGCGGCCGTCCTTCAGGTGCAGCACTTCGTGTTCCTCTTCCAGTCCGGCGCCGCGCTGCACGCCGGGCAGCGTCAGTTGCTCCGGCTCGTCCAGCCGCAGGCCGCATTCCGGGTGGCGCAGCTGGCTGCACATATGCGCCATCAGCACCGCGCCGTCGTTCTGCCAGTCCAGGTGTTCCGGCACGTTCCACAATTCGCGGAAGCGGCGGTTGGAGTTGAGCACCGCGCCTTTCAGGTTGTCGACCAAAATGCCGTCGATGGTGGAGTCCAGAATGCTGCGCAACATGGCCTGGCTGCGTTGCGCGCTGTCAGCCAGCACCATCAGTGTGACCTGCCCCTCCTTCAACTCCTCGGCCAGCGCGCGGCTGCGCCGCATGCCTGCGCGGGCGTGCACGCGGCCGCGCGCCAGCAACCAGGTCAGGCAGGCCAACAGGGTGCTGAGCGCCACGCCCAGCGCGCCGATCACCTCGGCCTTGTCGGTGCGCGCCGTACCGCCGCCGGGCAGCGTGGCGATGCGCAGCGTCCAGCGGTGGTTGGCGATACTGATCTGCTGGCGCGTGACGCGCGCCGTGTCGTGCGCTTGCGGCACGCTGTCGTACATCAGCACCTCGGGCGTAATGACGCCGCCGTCGTAGATTTCCACATCCAGCGCGGCGGCGCGCGGGCCGCCCAGTCCCGCCATCAGATCGCCGACGCGGAACGGCGCAAACACCCAGCCGCTGATGGCGCTGCGGCGCTGCGCCAGGGTGGCGATCGGCTGCGGATGGTTATACACCGGCAGCACCACCAGAAAGCCCGACTGCGCCGGCGCGCCCACTTCCTGCACCAGCCGGATCTTGGCGCTCATGGCCGGCTGGCCGGAATCGCGCGCCTGTTCCAGCGCGGTGCGGCGGTGCGGCTCCGACCCGGCGTCGTAGCCGAAGGCGTGGCGGTTGCTGTCGTTGAACGGCTCCAGGTACACAATCGGCGCGTACCAGTCGCGCTCACCCGCCGGGAAAATGCGGTAATCGGGAAAGCCCTGGCGCCGCACCAGCGCCTCATGCGCCTCGCGCTGTCGCGGCCCGACCAGCCGCATGTAGCCAACACCGTGCACGCCGGGGAAGTGACGGTTCAGGTCCTGGCCGGAGAGATAGGTGCGAAATTCTTCGCGGTCGACATCCTGCGAACTGGCGAACAGCCCTTGCACGCCATACAGCGCCTGCACATAGGTTTGCATGTGCTGGTCCAGATTATTGACCAGCTCCCGCACGCGGCCGTCGAAGTCGGCCTGCGCATCCTGCTCGGCATCGGCCAGCGCGCCATGCGATAGCACGGCCGTCACGACCAGGCAACCGCTCAGCACCAGCGCAGGCAGGACGCTCGGCGAGAGCAGTCCCTGCAGCAGTCGGTGCAGCCTTGCCTGGGCGTCGGCCCGCATTTACACCTCGGCGCCCACGAACTGGTGATAGCCACGGGCGCGCAAGGCACACGCCGGGCAGGTGCCGCAGCCGTATCCCCAATCGTGCAGCGCGCCGCGCTCCCCCAGGTAGCAGGTGTGGGTGCCTTCACGGATCAGGTCCACCAGCGCCCGGCCGCCCAGTTCCTGGGCCAGTTCCCAGGTCTGCTTTTTATCGCGCCACATCAGCGGCGTTTCCAGCTTGATGCGGGTGTCCATGCCGAGGTTGAGCGCCACCTGCAGCGCCTTCATGGTGTCGTCGCGGCAGTCCGGATAGCCGGAGAAGTCGGTCTCGCACATGCCGCCCACCAGCACCGTCAGGCCGCGGCGATACGCCACGGTGGCGGCCACGGTCATGAACAGCAGGTTGCGGCCGGGGACAAAGGTGTTCGGCAGGCCGTTGGCCTGGGTTTCAATGGCGATATCGTGGGTCATCGCGGTTTGCGAAATGGCCGAGATCAGCGACAGGTCGATCATATGGTCTTCGCCCAGCCTGGCGTTCCAGTCGGCGGACTGTCGGCGCAGGCTTTGCAGCAGCGTTGGACGCACCGTCAGCTCGACGGCGTGGCGCTGGCCGTAGTCGAAACCGATGGTTTCAACGCGGGCGTAGTGTTTCAGGGCCCAGGCCAGACAGGTGGTGGAGTCTTGACCTCCGCTAAACAGGACCAGGGCGGAATCGGTAGGCAGCATAGTTCTTTCCAGATGAAGCAATCTTATAAGTACGCCATCTTTCAGGGCAATCCGGTAACATGCGCATAGACGCCAATCTTGGCGTACACCTTCATGGAGTCTCATGTTACCGGCATCGCCAGCAAAAAAACGGACAGGATCACGAATTTTGGCACAAGTTGTGGCAAAAGGGTCTGCCTGCCTCGGCGCCGCCCTGCTGTCCGTGGCGGCGCAGGCGGCCGAAGGCCTGAAATACGAGGTCCGCATCGACGCCCCCAGCGACGTGCGCGACCTGCTCGAACATAATCTGGACCTGGTGCGTTTTCGCGGCAACGACCGCATCGACCGCGAACAGCTGCAACGGCTGGTGCGGGTGGCGCCGGAACAGATCCGCACGCTGGTAGCAACCGATGGTTACTATTCGCCGGTGGTCAGCGCCACCATGGACCGCGAAGCGGCCGGCACGCCGGTGGTGCAGGTCAAGGTGGTGCCGGGCGAACCGGTGCGCGTGGGCGAGGTCGATCTGAGCCTGCAAGGTTTCGTCCCCAATCCCGACCAGCCGGCCGAGAAACAGTTCGACGTCAATTCGCTGAAGGCCAGCTGGCCACTGAAAAAAGGCATGGTGTTCCGCCAGGACGAATGGGAATCGGCCAAGCGGGCGATTTTGCGTTCCGTGGTGCAGACCCGCTACCCGCGCGCGCAACTGGTGGAGAGCCAGGCCACGGTGGACCCGGAGTCGCACCAGGCCAACCTGCGGGTGGCAATCGACAGCGGACCGGAACTGCGCTTCGGCGAATTGCGCATCGAAGGCCTGAAGCGCTATCCGGACAAGGTGGTGCGCAATCTGAATCAGATCCATCCCGGCGACTATTACAGCGAAGCGGCGCTGCAATCGTATCAATCGCGCTTGCAGGACACCGGCTATTTCGCCAGCGTGGAAGTCAGCGCCGACACCAGCGCCGTCCTGACCGAACAGCTCGACGCCGCCGCCATGACGCCGGAGCAGAACGCCAGCGCCGCCATGGCGCCATTGCCGCTGCTGGTGCGGGTGGTGGAGAATAAACGCAAGAACGTCAGCGCCGGTATCGGTTATTCGACCAACACCGGCAACCGCACCTCGCTGACCTACGACGATCTGGCGATCTTCGGCCTGCGCATGAAAAGCGCGCTGACGCTGGAGACCAAGAAGCAGACCGCCACCACCAATTTCTACTTCCCGGTCACGCCGGAAGGCTATAACGACAGCATCGGCGCCTCGTTTGAGCGCAGCGACATTTCGGGCGAGGTGACCAGCGTCTCCAGCATCGCCGGCAAGCGCACCTGGGGTACGCCGCTGCTGGAACGGTCGCTGACGCTGGAACTGCTGACCGAGACCAAAACCATTGGCGGCATCCCGTCGAGCCAGAGCAAGAGTTTGCCGCTGACGTATGGCGTCACCTGGCGCAAGCTGGACAACCTGCTGTTCCCGACCAAAGGCTATGCGCTCAACGCCCAGGTCGGCGGCGCGCTGCTGCCGATCCTGACCGACGAAGCGTTTGTGCGCGGCTACGCGCGCGGCGTGTTGTACATGCCGCTGAGCGTGAACACCAATGCGATCTTCCGTGGCGAGCTGGGTGCGCTGGGTTCGCGCGACAAGACCGGCGTGCCGGCGGTGTATCAGTTCCGCGCCGGCGGCGACCAATCTGTGCGCGGCTACGGCTATCAGGAGCTGGGCGTGCCGCTGGACGGCGCGGTGACCGGTGGCCGTTACCTGGCCACGGCCAGCGCGGAGTATCAATACTGGTTCAAGCCTCAGTATGGCGCGGCGGTGTTCTACGATGCGGGTAACGCGGGCGATACGCTCAGCGCCCTGCATCCAAAGTCCGGCTATGGCGTCGGTGCGCGCTGGAAGAGTCCCGTGGGGCCGATCAACGTCGATGTCGCGTATGGACACGCGGTTCATAAATATCGTTTGCACTTCTCGCTGGGATTCACTTTCTGATGGCTGACCAAGACAACCCTTCTCAAGACCACGCTACGCCGGCTGCCAAGCCACGCCGCTGGCCGCGCCGCGTGGCGATCGGCTTCGGCGTGCTGGTGCTGCTGCTGGTTGGCGCGTTCTGGCTGCTGGGACGCGAGTCGACCTTGCAGCAACTGGTGCAGCGGATTTCCGCCGCCAGCGGCGGGCAGATTACGGTGACCGGCGTGAGCGGCTCGCTATACCACCGCATGCATATCGACAAGCTGGTGTACCGCAGCAAAGGCAGCGTGGTGACGGCGGAGCAAATTGATATCAACTGGTCGCCGTTGCAGTATTTTTCGGAAGGGCTGACGATCAGTGAGCTGCATGCGCGCAGCCTTGTCGTACAAAGTAGCGGGCCTTCCGATCCCTCGACGATGCCGGAAACTTTGGCGTCGCCGATCAAGCTGAGTATCTCGGATGGGCGGCTCGACAAGCTGACGCTGAGCAGCGACACCGGCAGCAATGTGATCGACAACCTGCGCTTCCAGCTGGAGGGCGACAAGCAGTCATGGCGGCTGCAAAACGCTTCCGCGCACACGGCGTTCGGCGACATCAAGGCCGATGCAACCATCGCCGGCGCCAGGCCGTTCGCACTGCAAGGCAAGGCGACGCTGGTTTACGCCGGATCAGCGCCGGCCGCAAGGACAACGTCGGCGGTTGCGGCAGGCGCCGGCGGCACGACGGCGGCGAATGGCGCGGCCGCAACGGGCGGCATGCCGGCTGGCGGCGCGAAGCTGGCGGTGCAGGCCAGCGGCGATCTGACGCTGCTCCAGTTGAAGGTACAAGGCGCGGCCAACGGCGCGGGCGGCGAGGCGGCGCTGGCCTTGGCGCCGTTCGATCCCATCATCCTGCGCGCCATCGACCTGACCGGCCGCGATCTCGATCCCGCCGGCTTCAACGCCGAATGGCCGGAAGCGAAATTCAGCCTGAAACTGACCGCCGCCATCGCCAAGGACCAAAAACTTTCCGGCCAATTCGCCCTGCTCAACCAGGGCAAGGCCGCGCCGCTGGATCAGAAAGGCCTGCCGCTGCAAGCCTTCAGCGGCCGCCTGGACGGCACCCTGACTTCCTCCCTGCTGGACAACGTGCTGCTGGACCTCGGCGCTGCCGGCAAATTCACCGGCGGCGGCAAAGTGGACCGCAGCGGGCCGGACGCCGGCATCGACGCTGCCAACTTCAAGCTGCACACCGACCGCTTCGACCTGAAAGACATCCACACCAGCATCAAGCAAACCGCCATCGCCGGCGACATCGCCCTCACCAGCACACCGAAAAAGCAGGCGCTGACCGCCAATCTGGCCGACAAAGGCATGCGCCTGGACCTGCAAGCCTCGCTGGCCGACGCCCTGCTGCAAGTGCATCAAGTCCGCCTGCAAGCGAAGAAAGGCAGTATCAGCGCCACCGGCCAGGCCAGCCTGAAAGACAAACAACCGTTCAGCGCCAGGCTGACCGCCGACCACTTCGACCCGTCCGCCCTTGGCACCGGCTACCCGATCGCCGACCTCAATGCCGACATCAACGCCAAAGGCGAGCTGTCGCCGGCATGGCAAGTGGCGGCCGCATTCCAGATCAGGGCCAGCAAGTTGATGGGCCAGACGCTGACCGGTAACGGCAAACTGAATGCGGACGCTAAACACATCAGCGGTGTTGACGCGCATCTGGCAATGGCGCAGAACACGGCAGACGTCAGCGGCAATTTCGGCGCACCGGGCGAGCAGTTGAAATGGAAGATCGACGCGCGCCAGTTGTCTGCGGTAAGCAGCGATCTGCTGGGCGCCATCACCGCCAGCGGCGTGGTCACCGGCAGCATGGATGCGCCGCGCAGCAGCTTTGAAGCGGATGCCAAAGGTCTGGCCCTGGCGTCGGCCTCGGTCAAGCGGCCAAGCGACAGCCTGCTACACGCGGCCGGCGACGTGGCGGTGGTCAAAGGCACACCGGAGTTGAAACTGACCGGCACCGTGCAGCGTTTGAATCCGCTGTCGTTTGGCGCGGCGCAGGCGGGCTCCGTCAACGCGACGTTCAGCGGCGATGCGCGCCTGTCCAGCGACTGGCGCGCGGGTGTGAACCTGACCTTGCAGCCATCGACGTTTGCCAATGCGCCGTTGTCCGGCTATGCCAGGCTGACGGCGTCCAAGGGCAGCGTGAGCAACGCGGATATCGATTTGCATCTGGCGACCAACAGCTTGCAGGCCAAGGGCAGCTTTGGCAGCGCGCTCGATAAGCTGGAGTGGAAGCTCGATGCGCCGCAACTTGGCTCGCTCGGGCCGCAGTTCGGCGGCGTGCTGCATGCAAACGGCACGCTGTCCGGCACCGCCGCGCGGCCGGCGCTGGCGCTCACGCTGGACGGCAGCAACCTGCGCGCGCCCGGCCAGCAGCAAGTCGGCAGCATTCGCGGCAGCGCCACGCTGGGCAACACGATTGCGATGGCCAGCGGCAGCAGCCTTATAGCAGGCAACGGCAGCGCCGCTGGCAATGCGGCTCGCGCTGGCGTGCCGGCGCGCGGTACGACGGCGGGCGCGGCGCGGGCCAACGCGACACGCGGCACGGCGGCGGCAGAGGCCATGGCCGACGTGCCGCTGGTCAGCGACATCGAAATCACCCGCTACGTCTCGCCCGCCATCTCGCTCGACAAGGTGCGGCTGCAAACCAGCGGCACGCGCTCCGCCCACCTCATCCAGCTGAGCGCGGCCAACCCGGACTTCGACGCCGCCCTGCGCGTCAAAGGCAGCTGGGCCAACGACACCTGGACCGGCGCCATCGACACCCTGCAAAACAAAGGCCGCTTCGCCCTCACGCTGGCGGCACCGGCGCCGCTGAAACTCACCGCGCCGGCAGAAACCGGCGTCGCCGGCCTGCTCAAGCCGGAACAGATCGCGCTGACCGGCGCCACCATCAAACTCCCTGCCGGCACCATCCGCATCGATAACCTGGAGAAGGCCGGCAACACATGGCACAGCAAAGGCCAGGCGGCCGGCGTGCCGGTCAACTATCTCGCGCAGCTGTCCGACGCCTGGCGCGACAACGTCCGCAGCAACATGACCATCGGCGCCGAATGGGGCCTGGACCTGCAAGCGAGCAGCCGCACGCTGGCCGGCATGGTCCACGTCTACCGCGAACAGGGCGACCTGACCATCATCGGCGCCGACCTGCCGCAGGCGCTCGGCCTGCGCACGCTGGATGCCCGTGCCGATGTCAATGACGGCACGCTGCGCGTGCAGCTCAACGTTGACGGTACCCGCGCCGGCCAGGCCAGGCTGGATGGCAGCGCCCAACTGCGCGAAGGCCGCCTGGCCGACGACAGCATCTTCACCCTCGCCGGCAGCGCCAATATGGGCTCCCTCGCCTGGCTGGCGCCACTGGCCGGCCAGCCGGGCCTGGAAATCGACGGCACCTTCAAGATGGGCATCAACGGCAGCGGCACCCTCGGCGCGCCGCAGCTGAGCGGCGACATCACCGGCGACAAGCTGGTAGTTAACTGGCTCGATCAAGGCATCAAGCTGCGCAACGGCCAATTGCAGGCGCGCCTGACCGGCGACCAGCTGCAACTGCAAAAATTAGCCTTCGACGGTAACCAGGGCCGCGCGCAGGCGGATGGCTGGATACGCTACGCCGCCAACGAAGCCACCATGCAGCTCAAACTGACCGCAGACAAACTGGAAGTGCTGTCGCGTCCCGACCGCATTCTGGTGGTCAGTGGCACCAGCAACCTGACGCGCGACGCCAGGCGCTTCCAGCTGGACGGCAAATTCCGCGCCGACCGCGCCAACATCGAACTGGCCGGCGCCGACACGCCAACGCTGAGCGACGACGTGGTCATCGTCGGCAAGGGCGCGGCGCCAGTCAAGAAGGAACAAGGCTTGCCGCTGAATATTGACGTCGAAGCGGACCTCGGCGACGACTTCAATCTCAAAGGCAAAGGGCTGGAGGCGCAGCTGGCCGGATCGCTGCGCATCCGCGTGGCGGATCGCCGGCCGCCGCGTGTCACCGGCAGCATTCGCGTGGCCAACGGCACGTATGCGGCGTATGGACAAAAACTGGTGATCGATCGTGGCGTCATCAACTTCACCGGCGCGTACGACAATCCGGGCCTCAACATCCTCGCCGTGCGCCGTGGGCCGGAAGGCGAAGCGCTGAGCGAGACCAATGTGGAAGCCGGCGTGGAAGTGCGCGGCACGGCGCTGGCGCCGCAGGCCAAGCTGGTCTCCACGCCGTCGGTATCGGACAGCGACAAGCTGGCATGGCTGGTGCTGGGCCACGGCATCGACAGCACGCAGGGCAACGACATGGCGCTGCTCGGCACGGCCGCCGGCGCGCTGTTCGGCGGCGCCGGCCAGGGCAAGCTGGCCAAGTCGCTGGGCGTGGATGAACTGGGTGTGGGTCAGGCGGCCGGCAGCACGTCGGCCGGCGCGGCGACCGGCTTGCAGAACACCGTGGTCACCGTCGGCAAGCGCATCTCGTCGCGCGCCTACCTGAGTTTTGAACAGGGTGCGAGCACGGCGACCAGCCTGGTCAAGCTCAAATACAAACTCAACCCGCGCATCACGCTGCAATTCCAGACTGGCACCAACAACGCGCTGGACGTGCTGTACACCTGGGCGTTTGACTAAGTAGGATTGTGGTCGGGGACGGGATCGTCCTGCGGCACCGGATGCGGAGCATGCGGCGGCGCAGGATCGTCCACTGGTACGGGATCGGGGGCGCGGTGGAATAATTTCATGGTTGTCACTCCTGGCAAAAGAATATCCGCCCCATTCTACGCCGTTGCGTTTTTAACGTATTTCTCCAGCCAGGCATTGGTTTCGTACAGCATGTGCAGGATCGATTCGCGCGCGCGGTAGGCGTGCGATTCGTTTGGCAGCATCACCAGCCGCGCCGTGCCGCCCAGGCCTTTGATGGCCTGGAACATGCGCTCGCTCTGGATCGGGAAAGTGCCGGAATTGCTGTCCTCCGCGCCGTGAATCAACAACATCGCATCCTTGATCTTGTCGGCGCTGTTAAACGGCGACATGGCCTGATACACCGCCGGTACCTGCCAGTACGGCCTTTCCTCCGACTGAAAACCGAACGGCGTCAAGGTGCGGTTATACGCGCCGCTGCGCGCGATCCCGGCGCGGAACAGGCGCGTATGCGCCAGCAGGTTACCGGTCATGAAGGCGCCATATGAATGGCCGCCGACCGCAATCCGGTGCCGGTCCGCCACGCCGCGCCGCACCACTTCCTCCACCGCCGCTTCGGCCGACGCCACCAGTTGCGGCAAGTAGGTATCGTTCGGCTCCTCGTCGCCACTGCCCACAATCGGGAACGACGGATTATCCAGCACCGCATAGCCCATCGCCAGGAAAGCCGCCGGCCCCCAGTAGCTGACCGCATTGAAGCGGTACGGCGAACCGGTAGTCTGGCTGGCAGCGCCGGCCGACTTGAACTCCTGCGGATAGGCCCACATCAGCATCGGCAGCGGACCGTCGCGCGCCGCGTCGTACTCCGGCGGCAGCATCAGCGTCGCGGTCAGCTCCACGCCATCGGCGCGCGCGTAGCGGATCTGCTCCTTGTACACATCCTTCAGCTGCGGCGTCGGATGCGGATAGCTGGTCAGCGACGTCAGTTGCTCGCCTTCCGGCTTGGTCAGGTCGCGCAGATAATAATTCGGCCGCTCGGTTGGCGATTCGCGTGCGGTGAGCAGCAGCGTGCCGTCGTCATTCAGCACCGCTGCCACATTCTCAAAATACGGCGCGGCGCTCTGGAACAGGCGCTCCTTGTGGCGCGTGGTCAGGCTCAGACGATCGAGGAACGGCCGGTCGCCTTCCGGCGTGGCGCCGGCGCCGTCCAGCAGCACCGTGGTGCCGGGACCGATCAGCAAACGCGGGAAGCCATTCGCATCGGCGCGCATGACCGGCGAGCCGGGACTGTTGTAGCGGTCCTCGTAGGAGCCGGAATAAATCAGCTCCGGCGGTGTGGACAAATGCGCCGGCTCGATCATCCACTGCTTGTAGTCGCGCGTCTTGTGCCAGCGCTCATTTACCAGCGCCACATCGTCGCGTCCCCAGGCGATGCCGGCGTAGCGCATGGTCAGCCGCGCCAGCACCTTGGGCGGCTCGCGGAACGGCGCTGCCTGCAACAGCACCAGGTCGCGGATGCCATCCACCACCTCGCGCGCCGGATCGCCGCCATCCTGCGCCTCGGCCCACGCCAGGCTGGCCGGCGCATCGGCGCGCCACGACACATGCCGCACGCCATCGGACACCGCGTCGTTCCCCGGCGGCAGCCCCTCTTCCAGCGGCAGATTGGCCACCGTGTGCACCACATCGCCATGCAAGTCGCGCACTTCGATCCGCTCGCCGAAACTGGACACCGGCACGATGTACGAATACGGCCGCATGATGCTCTGTGTCAGAATGTACTCGCCGCTCGGAGACAGCGAGGTGCGCGAGAACTGGCCCGGCGCACCGACCAGCCGCGTCTTGCCATGCAAGTCGATGATCGCCATCTGCACCGTGACGTAATACTCGAACAGGCGCGCATCGTCCTCGCTCTTCAGCAGATCCTGATAGGTGCGCAGCTGGCGCACATGGCCGTCCGAGGTCGAGTCCTGCTCGATCGGCCCGGACGGAATGCCGTTGCCCACTGGCGCCTTGCCCACGCCGGCCGGACGCCAATGCACCAGCAGCCCGCTGCTGTCCGGCAGCCAGTTGAAGCCGCGCGTGAGCACCGCCGACAAAGGCTGCGGCGACAGCTTGCGCGCCTTGCCTTCGGCCAGATCCACCACCCACAGCTCCACCGCGCCGCGTTCGCCCTTCAGCGATACATGGGTGAACGCCAGGTGGCGCTGGTCCGGCGACCAGCTCAGGTCCGACACGCGCAAGCCGCGCGGCAGCCCGCGAATACGGCGCTCCTTGCGCGTGGCCACATCCAGCAAGGCCAGATCGGTGCCGAACGAAAACCGGGACGAAGCACAGGTGCGCGGATTAATCCGCAGGCCGGCCAGCTTCAACTCCGGCTGCGCCACTTCGGCGATGCCGGGCAGCGGCGGCGTTTGCACCACGGCGACGATGTCGCGTCGGGGACTGAGACTGAGGCCGGGCGAACGCGCGGCATCGACAATGGCTTGCAAGGCAGCAGGCGGCAAACGATAGCCCCCGGACTGCGCCCCCTCCTGAGCACCTGCCTGCGGCGAAGCGGCCATCAACCCCAGATTCAGCGGCAGCACGGATAACGGTTTGTTCATGGGCGTCCTTTCAGTCCAGTTTGCGTATGCTAGCCTTGATTGCCGATCCGTGCCGTACAATCACAGTTTTTCAGATTTTCGAATTCGGACAGATTATGGAAATGACCACAATCGTATTGCTGCTGCTGGTGCCGCTGGCGGTATGGCGTATTTATTCACGTCTCAAGATCGTCCTGGGCCGCACCAAGTCCGAACTGTGGCGCCATTACGCCACGCTGGCCGTCATGGTCGTGATGCTGCTGGCGGTCGCGGTGCAAATCTTCGGCAACTGGATCGCCATGGCGGCACTGCTGGCCGGCGCGCTGGTCGGCGCCTTCCTCGGCCAGCGCAACATGAAGTTGAGCCGTCTGGAAAATCGCCCCGACGGCTTTTTCTACACGCAGAACCGCAAACTCGCCCTGCTGGTCATTATGCTGTTCATCAGCCGATTGATCTACCGCTTATTTGAGGCCTATCTGCATATGCACAATGGCCTGCCGCTCGATCCCGACTTCCTGGGCAATCCGCTCACGGCCTGGTTGTTTGGCCTGCTGGGTGGCTTCTACGGCCTGTATGCATGGCGGCTGGTGGAATGGCGCCGCGCGCAAAAGCCGGTGCCACGCCCGATCGACATCTTCGACATCAAATAAAACAAAGGGCCGCGACATGGCGGCCCTTCTGAAACAACGTTCCTTCCCGGTCAAGCGGCTTTCGCTGCTTCCTCCTTACGGCGTTGCAGCACAAAGATCGGCTGCGCCCACTCGGTATCCTTTTTCTTCTTGCTCGTGATGAGCGTCAGTTCCGAAGGATCATAGACGTCGGTGTTGTGCGTCAGCGGGGTGGTCATCAGGTACTGGGCGTCGGTGTTCTTCAGGAACTCGCCGACCAGCTGGATGTTGCGGATATCCAGGTGGGCAAACGGTTCGTCGATGAACACGAAGCCGCCGGAGCCCTCTTCCGATTTCAGCAAGCCAATCAGTAGCACCAGCGATTTCATCACCTGCTGGCCGCCCGACGCTTCACCGTCGTTCATGCCGATCACGCCCTTGCCGTCAAACTTGAAGCGTACATGCAGGCCGGCCTGCGCCAGCTGCACGTCGTCGTTTTCCAGTCGCACCGGATCGGCGCTCACCTCGATGCCGGCCAGCTGGCCCAGCTCCTTGATGTTGGCCGCATAGGTCTTGACGGTGTAGCGCAACCGCTCGATGTAGGCGCCGCGCGCATTGCCGGTGGCCTCGATCGCGCGGTTGTTCTGGTAGCGGCGCTCCTCGGTTTCCGACTGTCGCGAATGCAGCTGGTCGTTGAGGCGCTGGTACTGGTCGATGACGGTGGCATCGAGCTCCCAGTCGCTGCGCGCCAGGCTGGATTCCAGACTGTGCACCCGCAGGTTGACCT
Source organism: Duganella margarita (assembly GCF_009857535.1). GTDB lineage: Bacteria > Pseudomonadota > Gammaproteobacteria > Burkholderiales > Burkholderiaceae_D > Rugamonas > Rugamonas margarita. Next base: position 5,862 of record NZ_WWCS01000013.1, on the reverse strand, counting down.
GGTGCGCGTTCTGGTGTTCCTTGACCAGCGCGGCGCGGCGCGCGGGACGACGCCAGGCTTGCGGCAGATGGCGCCAGGCCTTGCGCAGCACCAGCAGCGCCTTGGCGTGTTCGGTGCGCTGCTCCAGCACGCGCTTGTGATTCAGGCGCATGCCGGCTTCCGACTCCGACAGGGCGAAGCGCGCGTTCTGCCAGGTGGTGTCGGCGCGGGTGCGCGTGACCACGGCGGTCTTGATCAGGTTTTGCAGTTCACCCAGACGCGCACCGACTTCGCTGCGCTCGGCGCGCAGCGGCACGGCGTTGCGCGCCGCTTCATCGAATTCCTCGGCGCGCGCAGCCAGTTCCTTGGCCGCGTCCACGCCGGCCAGGCGGGTTTTCAGCGAACTGATTTCAGTCGCCAGCTTGGACACTTGCAGCGTCAGCTGATCTTCCTGCGCCTCCAGCGCCGGCAGCGATTTCTGGATCGCTTCCATACGCTGCGTGCGGCCGGCGGAGCCGAAGCGGTAACGCGACACTTCCACGAACAGCGAGCGGCCGCCGCGGCGTTCGCGGTGGTATGCGTCCGGCGTGATCCACTCTTCATGGCTGCCCAGCTTTGCGCCGATGTCCACACTGTCCACACGGGTAATGCGCGAGAGCTGTTCCACCAGCCATGCCGGCACCTTGGCCGAGAACTTCACCACCGACATCAGCGTGTCGTCGTTCACCACCGGCGCATGCACCAGGTCCGGCACGATAAAGTGGCGATAGCGTTCCTTCTCCGCCAGGCGATACGCGGCGGCGGCGTCGGACGATTTATCCAGCAGCACCACGGAGGCATAGCCACCCAACACGCCTTCGATCGCGCCCTGCCACTTGGGATCGGTCACCTCGACGATGTCCGAAAGCATGACGTGGCTGATGCCGGCGTCGTTCAGCGCGCGGCGCATGGTGCGCTGCACTTCCGGCTCCGGCATCGCGGTCTTGCCTTGCAGCGCCGAGATGGTCGACAGTTCGCCGGCGATCTTCGACGCTACCGCATCGCGCGCGGTGCGCTGGCGCGCCAGTTCGATCTCTTTCTCTTGCAGCGTCTTGGCCACTTCGGCCAGGTCCGAACCGGAGTCCGACGCCAGCTTTTCCAGGCGCGCCTTCTGTTCCAGCAGGCTTTCCAGCGGCTTCAGTTTGCCGTTGATGTGCGTCAGGCGGGTTTGCAGCGAGGTCGATTCCTGCTCCAGCACCGTCTCGTGGCTTTGCGCATCCGACAGCGCCTTGGCTTGCGCGGCCAGCAGGTTGCGCTTGTCGGCCAGCTGCGAGTCGGCCTGCAGCAGCGGCTTGCGCGCTTCGCGCAGCTGGCGGCTCAGGTTAGCGTGTTTCTCGCGCGCTTCGTGATACTCCAGCGACGGCAGCACTTCCTCTTGCAGGTTGCGGCGTTCCTTGTTCAGGTCTTCCCACTGGTGGTAATTGGCCACGCGCAGGCGCAGGCCTTCCAGGTTGGTGCGGGAAGCTTCCAGCTCCGCTTCGAAGCGTTTCAGCTCCGTCTCGGTGTCGCGCTGGTGACGCTTGGCTTCATCGTAGGCGTCCAGCACTTCCTTGTCGCCGAACACCTGGAACACCAGGTCCAGCAACTGGCGCGGTGCGTATTCGCACAGCTTGTCGGTTTCGCCCTGCTCAAGCGCCAGCACTTTGGCCATGGCCGGCGACAGGCCCGCTGCGGCCAGGCGCTTGCGGTAGTTTTCCACGCCGAGCCAGTCGCTGCCTGGCTCGCCGATGTCTTCGATCTGCACATTACCGGGACGCATAAGGTACTGGCGCTTCCAGTCGCCGCCGTTTTTCTGGATCTGGCAGAACAGCGTGACTTCGTCGTCGCTGAAGAAGCCGGAGCTGCGGAACGGACGGTTGGACAGCTGGCGGCCCATCGGCTTGTTGTCCACCACGGCGCGCAGCCAGGCGGTCTGCTGGCCGCTGTGGCGCGCGTAGTGCTTATAGGTGCGGCCCATCGAACAGTCAAGGCCGAACAGCGTGCGCAGTGCATCCAGCAAGGTGGTCTTGCCGGAACCGTTCTGGCCCGCGATGGTGATGATCTTGGCGTCCAGCGGGATGTTCTTGATGCGTTGCCAGTAATCCCAGTGGACCAGTTCTAGCGATTTGATATGAAACATGCTTAGTCCTTGGCTGGAGTGTCGTCTTCGATCGGCGCAAGCGGCGCGGGAGGAGGCGGCGGCGCTTCGAAGGCGGGAAGAATCTCTTCTTCGATGATGTCGTCGGCGGTCTCGATCTCGATCGGTGGCGCGCTGCGCGGCACCGGAATGATCTGCGGCGGCGAACGTTTGAACACGTCGGCCAGCGCGCCGTTGACGATGCGCTCTTTCAGCACGTCGGTATCCATCAGCAGGTCCAGCAGCGGGCCTTCGACGATGACGTCGCCGCGGCGTTCGATGAAGCCCAGCTTCGACAGGATGCCGAGGTTCATGTCCAGGCGCGTCTTCTTGCCCAGCTTATCGCCAAAGTCGGCCAGCAGCGCCTTGTAGGCGATGCCGATCGAGGTGTCTTCCGCGCGCGGCAGCGGCTTCTCGGTGCCGAACATATCGTTCTGGTCATCTTCCGCGTGCTGGTGGGTCTCCTGACGTTCGCGCTTGGGCAGGATGATCTGCGCCCACAGCACCACCAGCAACGCCACGCCATCGCGCGACAAGCCGAAGTTATTGTTTTGCCAGACATCCTTGGCGCCGAAAATCTTCGGCTCCATATTGCGGTGCAGGGCCAGCGTCACATGGTCGGCATACACGTTGTCGAGCAGCTTGAGGCCGACCGCCAGCAGGCGGCCGTCGACCTCTTTGCGGAACTGTTCATCCGACAGCACGCGCTTGACCAGTTTATCGTCGCGGCGCAGGGTCTGGTGCGACAGCAGGCGCGCGATCAGGATTTGGGAATCGTCATTCATCAGACTTGTCGCCTTCCGGATTCAAAGACAGTGAGAGGGAGGCAAGGGAAATCGCTGCAACTTCCAGGTCGGGCAGCTGGACCATTTCATCTTGGGGCGAGAACGTCACCGGCAGGCGCGCCAGCGCCGCCGTGGCCCCTTGCAGGCGGGCCTCGTCGGCGTCGCCCAGCAGCGGCAGCAGCGAGGCGCGGTAGGAGGCCACGGCGAACGACGCCGGCAGCAGCGACTCGTGCGCCTGGATGGCTTTCGGCGACTCTTCGGCGATGCTGGGGAAATTGCCCAGCGCCGCAAAGTCGGACAGGCGCGCCAGCCAGTCGTCCAGCTCCTGCTGCATGGCGGGACCGTCGCTGACGGTGGTCGGAGCGTCCTCGCCGGACGGAAGGCCGTTGGATACGGTGGTGTTGATACGGTCGGCCATTAATTCAGTTTCTGCTACGTCGATCATTTCTGCGGGCGTGATGAACAGCGGGACCACCGGCTGGTCGATGGCGTCGATGGCCAGCGAGGCCAGGTCGTCATGCAGCAGCAGCCAGCGCTTGATGTCGGTGGTGGACAGGCCGGACTGGCCCAGGTGCACCCGCTGGCGCTCGATCTGGTTGAGGGCGCGCGAGAACATGCCCTGCATGTTCAGCAGCGCCGATTGCGCGCGGCCGATGGCCTGCGCGGCTTTGTGGGTGGCGCTGTCGGCGTTTTCGTCAGTGAGGATGGCGCGCAGGATCTCCGAGCCCTTCTCCACCCAGTCGCACGCCATGTGCCACTTGGCCTGCGAGGCGCGCAGGCGGAATTCGGACCCCGACGCAATCGCGTCCGAGAATTCCTCGGTCAGCTCCATCAGGCGGCCCAGCAGATGGTTCAGCTGGTCGACGGTGACGCCGCCCATCACCTGGGCGCCGGCCACCTGCGACAGCAGGAAGCCCATTTCGGCGTTGTCGTCTTCTTCCTTGCCCAGGGCGAGCAAGGCGTCGATGGCCGACAGCACATTGCGCGCCATCGGCGTCACGCGGTACACGCCCTGTTGCGCGTCCCACGCCAGCAGCTGGTTGGTGCGCAGGCGCATCAGCACCGTCTCCAGCGATTCGGGCAGCAGGTAGGCCAGGCGGGTGTTGATGTCGGCGCGGGTGAAGCTGGTGGACGCGGTATCGGCGGCCAGCTCGCGCAGCACCAGCAGGCGCACCAGCACGCCATCGAAACCGCCATGGAACAGCGCCGTAAACACCTGCAGCAGCGGCTGCGCGCGTTTCAGGTGGTAGACCTGCTCAATCTCGTCGGCGGAAATGTGCGGCTGGAAGTGGGCCTGCAAGCTGTCTTGCACTTGCGGGTCCGATGCGGCTTCACTAGTTGTAGGTTCGATCATTCTTTGCCATTCTGTGCACCCCGCCATTGTATTTTTTACAAATAAACCTCATTGTCGCGGGGGCGTCAGTATAGCAGGAGCCTACTTCTTCACGACCTTTTCCAGAGTCTGGTCGACGAAGTCGCCATCATTGTCGTTAAAGCGCACCCGCACCGGATACCAGTCCATCGACGGCGCCAGCCACAGGTCGACCTGCTGGCCCTTGGCATCCGGCGGCGGCGCCTTCACCAGGTGGACCGCGCTGACGTCGCCGGCGCCGGTCTGCACGTTTTCGGTGCCGACCACCTTGAAGCTCCACTGCTCGGCGTCGCGGCGGCCGGCCACGAACATGTGCCATTCGCTGCCGGCTTTGAATTTGTCCGGCGCGGCGCGGCCCAGCGCGGCCAGCTGCCATTGCGCGCTGCTGCGATCCTGCTCGCCCCCGAGTATCGGATAGGTGACGTCGCTTTCAGTAAATGCAATAGCCTTGGCGTCGCGCTTGAAACTGGTGGTGTACGGCTCCTTGCGCATGCGCTTCTCGTAGAAGCTGACCGGCGCCAGGCCGTAATCGTCGATGCCGCCTTCGCTGCGGTTCTCGACCACCTTGCCGAAGATGGCGGCGCGGCTCTCGGTGCTGATCGAGTATTTGCCGTCGCCGGCGCGCCACTGCACGGTGGCGGTGCCGTTCAGCGCCAGGCCGCTCTGCCTGACCTTCAGGTTGTAGCTCAGGTCCGCCGACGGCGGCATGCTGGTCGGGCGCTTGACGCTCGGGTGTTCGCCGCTGGTTTCTGCTGCCTGCGCGGCAGGCGCCAGGTATGCCAGCAACAGCGCGGCGCAAAGGGTCGTGATCTTTTTCATACTATTTACCTGCCTGTGTCATCTTGATGTCGGAAACGGTCTGCGTGTTCACAGCGCCGTTGCCCTCGGTTACGCGAATCTGCATCGGATACCAGTTGACGCCCGGCGCCAGCCAGATTTCCAGCCTGGACGAATACGAGCCGGGTTTCGCCGGCCGGCTCAAATGCCAAGTCACGATCTTGCCGGTTTTGGTATCCAGTTCTTCTTCGCCCACCAGCTGGAAGCGGTTGATGGTGGCGTCTTTGGAATCGGCGACCTGGATATCGATATCGCTGCCAAACTGGTTGACGTCGGCCCGGCCGATGCCGCCCAGCTGGAACGGCACCGTGACCTGGTCCTGCGCCCCTACCATCAGCGGGAAGCTCGCTTCCGACGCCGAAAACGTGATGGTGCCGGCGTCGCGGTTGAAGTGGGTCGCGGTTTCGGCGCGGCGCGCGCGCTTCTCCGTCAACTTGAGCGGGGCGATGCCGTAATCATCGATCTCGCCCTCGCTGCGCGACGTCAGCAAATTCAGGCGCGTGATCAGCAGGCTCAAACCCGCCTGCACCGATACCTGATAGTGGCTGCCGTCAGTATGCCACGTCATCGTCGCGGAGCCCGTCCATTTGGTGCCGTCCGGGTCCACCCGGTCCAGCGACATTTCAAACACCGCCGGCGGCGGCAGGTTGACCTTGTAGCGCCGCATGCCCAGGCGCGGCGCCGCCTCCGGCCTGGCCTCGGCCGGCGTGTCGCCCGGCGCCACCGCGGGCGGC
>NZ_WWCS01000012.1 GCF_009857535.1 Duganella margarita | reverse complement strand
GCCAGACGGCGCACAGCGCCACGGCGGCGATCGCGATCCAGGCGAATTGCGCTGGCGGCGCCGGCGCCACCGCCGCAGCGGCCGGCGCCGGGGCCGGCGGCAACGGCGCGTCGCGCCAGTAGACGCCGCACCAGAACAGCAAGGCCATCACCACGCCGAAGAACAGCCAGCCGTAGATCAGATGATCAATGCCGGCCGCCAGCTTCATGTCGCTCCAGTGTCCGATCAGCACCACCATGCAGGCGCGCAAACCGTTGGCGACGATCGGCAAGGCCACGGAGATGCCGATGAAAATCAGCCGCTTGCGCAGGCTGCGATAGTTGACCCCGGCGTACAGCATGCCGAGCGCGACCGAGGCGATCAGGTAGCGCAGGCCGCTGCAGGCGTCGGCCACTGCCCAGTTGCCGCTGGGCAGTGCGATAAAGTTGTTTTCGTGGAACACGGGTATGCCGGCCAGCCGCAGCAGCGCGACCGTGAAACGGGCGGTAAAATCGATCAGCGCCGGGATCAGCACTTCGCCAAACGGCACCGCCAGCAGCGTGTAGGCCAGCGGAAAGGCGATCGCCGTCGCCAGTGCCCGGCCCAGCACGGTGGCGACGGTGACGATGCCCATCAGTACCAGACAATATTGCTGCAGCACCTGGACGTTGGCGACTTCGGCCAGCAGCCACACCGCACCCAGCAAGGTCAGCAGCAGCAGGCCGGCGGGCCAGGGGCGGTGCGCGACGCCCTGCAACGCGGCGCGCTGGCGCCAGACCAGCCAGCCAGCCACCGGCAGGATCAGAAAGCCATGGTTGAAGGTCGCCGAGCGCCACCACAGCGCCACCATCGCTGCCGCGGTCGGCAGATGCATGCCGAGAATGGCGAGCAGGGCCAGCGCCAGCCAGCCGTGTTGCCAGCGCCGCGGCGGCCGTGGGCGCGGCGCGGCGGCCGGCCAGGGCGCGGACAACAGGGCGGCGCGGCCGGCAGTCATGGGGTGCGCTCCATTTCCGGCGGGGCGGCGAATTGCCCGTCCTGCACTCCCAGCACCTGGCCCAGCCTTTGCAGGTTGACGCTCCAGCGGTAATCGGCCAGGATGCGCAGGCGCGCGGCTCGGCCGATCTGGTCGTCTGGCGCGTGCAGCTGGCGGCAGGCGGCGCTGATGAATTCGGCGCCCCCGTTGGCGCAGATCACTTCCGTCCCGCGCGCGACGCTGAGGCCCTCGAGCGCCTGCGGCGAGGCGATCACGGTTTTCTGCATGGCCATCGCTTCCAGCACCTTGTTCTGCACGCCCCGGGCGACGCGCAACGGCGCCACCACCAGCGCCGCATGCTGCAGGTAGGGCCGCACATCGGGCACGGTGCCGCTGACCCGCACGCCGGGCAGCCGCAGCAGCTCGCGCACCGCCGCCGCCGGCCGCGAGCCGACGATGTGGAATTCCAGCTCGGCGTGCTGCGAGCGCAGCGCCGGCATCACGCGCTCGGCGAACCAGCCGACGGCGTCGATGTTGGGTTCGTAGTCCATGGCGCCGGTGAAGACGATGGCGCGGGCGGCGCCGAACGGCGATGGGTGCAGCGGCTGCGGCATGAAATAGGCGCTGTCCACACCGTTACAGTAATAATCGACTTTGGCGGCCGATTCCGGCGCGCGGCGCTTGAACAGGTCCGCTTCGGCGGGCGAGACCAGCAGCACGCGGTCGAATTCGGCCGCCGCCTGGCGTTCAAACTCCAGCAACAGCCGCCCTTCGCGCCGGTATAGGCCCGAGAGCGGCCAGGGTTTGTTGTCGGCGTAGCCATGCCATTTTTCCGAATCGACGTCGACCAGGTCCAGCACCCGCCACAACGGGCCGTGCGGCGTGCTGACGGGGACGTACTGCGCCATCGGCCCGGAATACGCAAGGCAGGCGGCGATCGGGCGGTCGGCCAGCGTCTTGTTGACCCAGCGTTGCAGCACGGCGTTGCGAAAATAAGGCAAGCTGAGGGCCTCGTCGCGCAACAGGGCCGACAGGCCGGACAGGCGCGCCCAGTGCGGCGGCATGCGCGCGAAACAGCTGCTGGCGCATTGCGCCGCCAGGTGATCGGCGTAGCCGCCGTCGTCGTCGTGTTCGAGGAAGGTGCCGAGGTGGACACGGAAATGCTGCCGCAAATATTGCAGCGCGTGATAGGCACGGATCTTTTCGCCCTTGTTGGGCGGATACGGCAGGCGGTGACAGAGAAAGAGCAAGTCCCGCATGGTGGCTATCCCAGTTGCCGCACGATATGCGGTCCAATCAGGTTGGCCACCGACAGCGGCAGCAAGCGCCAGGCTTTGATCAGCATCTGGTAGCGCGGGTTGAGCGGCTGGACTTCCTTCAGTTGCCCGGCGCGGTGCAGTTGATAGTCGTAGTGCAATGGCTCCGGCGCGAAGCCCCAGTTTTTTTTGAAGGCGAAGGCGCCGGTACCGTATTTGCTGCGGCCGAAATCGAACAGCGTGCAGCCGGTGGCGCAGGCGCGGCGCATGACTTCCCAATACATGAAGTCGTTGCCGGCGAGGCGCCGCGCCGGTTCGCCGCCGCCGCCGTAGTAAGGCAGGATCTGGTCGCGAAAGCGGAAGCTGAGCACGGCGCACACCGGACGGTCGGCGTGTTCGATGCACAGCACCTCGCAGTCGTCGCCAAACACCTGCTGCAGCAGCTGGAAATGGCGGCGGCTGAACATCGGCGTGCCGAGATGATGCATGCTGCGCGCGTAGCAGTCGAAAAAGCGGCGGGTATTGGTTTCCACGACGCTTGACAGGCCGGCCGCCATGCCCTTGCGCACCATCGCGCGTTGCTTGCGCGGAATCGCCAGCAGGTTGTGTTCGGCGTCGGCGTGCAGGCGCTTGCGGAACGTGGCGTAGGTGTCGCGGTGCAGCCAGTCGGCGTGGTAGGGCCGGCGGTGGCGGTATTCGAGGTGATCGACGCTCAGGCGCGTGGCCAGCTGTTGCGCGGCCTGGTCGACTGCGTCGGCGGCGGCCCGATTGTCGGCGGCAATGCCGCCGTAGACGCAAAATGGCAGCGAGCACAAGGTGTTGCCGAACCAGCGGCTGTTGATCTGCGCCAGCGGCAGCACGGCGTGAATGTCACCCTGTGGCGTCGCCGCATACATGAACCACGTGGCATGACCGAAACTGTCTTCCATGATCTGCTGCCAGCCGGCCCGGTGGAAGAAGGTGGCGTCCGGGCAGCGCAGAACGAAAGCGTCCCAGCGCGCGCGGTCCTGCGATCCCATCAGTCCGACGGTGTAGTGCGGCATCATGCGTGTTCCAGAAAAATATGGTCGATGCGTCCCCAGCGAAAGTCGCCCAGCAGCCGGTCGATGCGCGCTTCCATCCGACGCAGATTGAGGTAGTGGCGCAGCCGGGTCTTCAGGCTGATGCCGGACAGCACGGGCTGGCCGGGATCGAGTTCCCAAGGGTGAAAGTAAAATATGCCAGCTTGTCCGTCGTGCGAATTGATCCGGCGCAAAGCCCAGCGCGACGCGGCGTAGGGCAGCAGCCGGAAGTAGCCGCCGCCGCCGGCCGGCAGGTTGCGTCCCAGCAGGCGCACGGTGCTGACGGGGAGTTCCAGCAAGCCGTGCTCGCCACGCGGACGCCAGGCGAAACGCGGGGCGTCCGGCATGCCGTAGTGGTCATGGCGGATCGGGTAGATGCTGGAACTGTAGCGGTAGCCGGCCTGCAGCAGGCTGTCCAGCGCCCACAGGTTGCGCTGGCCGATGGAAAAGCTGGGGGCGCGGTAGCCTAGCACCGGCTGGCCGCTCAGTTGTTCCAGCAGGTGTTTGCTGCGGGTGATGTCGTGCGCGAATTGTTGCGGCGTCTGCTGGCTGGCGCGCTGGTGCGCGTAGCCATGGCTGGCCAGTTCGTGGCCGGCGCTGACGATGCGCCGCACCAGCGCCGGGTAGCGTTCGGCGATCCAGCCCAGCGTGAAGAACGTCGCATGGACGCCGTGGGCCGCCAGCATGCCAAGGATGAGGTCGACATTGCGCTCGACCCTGCACGGCATGGCGGGCCAGTCCGCCGGCGCGATGCGCGCAGCGAAGGCCGAGACCTGGAAGTAGTCTTCGACATCGACGGTCAGCGCGTTCATGGGCGCCGCTCCCGCCGGCTTTGCAGCCAGTTGGTGGTGGCGGCGGCGACGCGCCCGGCGGCCTGGCCGTCCCAGTACGGCGGGATGCGGCCCGATTTGCCGCCGAAGCGCAGGATGTCGCGGCACAGCGCCAGGATCACCGACGGATCGCGGCCGGCGATGGCGTTGCTGCCTTCGGTGACGGTGACCGGGCGCTCGGTGTTGTCGCGCAGGGTCAGGCAGGGCACGCGCAGCACGGTGGTTTCTTCCTGCACGCCGCCGGAATCGGTCAGCACCACGCAGGCGTGTTTCATCAGGCCCAGCATGTTCAGGTAGGACAGCGGCGGCAGACACGCCAGGCGCGGCACGTCCAGCATGCCGGCCAGCTCGTGCTGGTGCAACATGGCGCGGGTGCGCGGGTGCAGCGGGAACAGCACCGGCAAGTCGTCGCTGAGCTTGACCATGGTGGCCATCAGCGCGCGCAGGCGCCGCGGATCGTCGACATTCGACGGCCGGTGCAAGGTCAGCAGCGCGTAGGGGCCGCCGTCCGGCACGAAACCGGCGAGGTGGGCGTGGCGCAGCACCTCGGCCGCGCTGGGGGCTGCCGGGAGCTGGCGCAGCAACGTATCGATCATGACATTGCCGACGAAATGGATGCGCTGCGCCGGCAGGCCTTCGCGCAGCAGATTGCTGGTGGCGCTGGCCTCGCTGGTGAACAGCAGGTCGGACAGGTGGTCGGTCAGCACGCGGTTGATTTCCTCCGGCATGGCGCGGTCGAAGCTGCGCAGTCCGGCCTCGACATGCAGCACCGGAATATTGCGCTTGGCGGCCGTCAGCGCGCAGGCCAGCGTGGAATTGACGTCGCCCACCACCAGCACCGCGTGCGGCGCGGTCTGGGCCAGCACCGGTTCGAAGCGGCGCATCACTTCGGCCGTCTGCACCGCATGGCTGGCGGAGCCGACCTCCAGCCGGAAATCCGGCGCCGCCAGTTCCAGCGCGCCGAAGAACTGGCCGTCCATATCGGCATCGTAGTGCTGGCCGGTGTGGATCAGCACGGTTTCGACCTGGGTTTCGGGCGCCGCGAAGGCGCGCAACAGCGGCGCCATCTTCATCAAGTTGGGGCGGGCGGCGACCACGCAGGCGATACGGTATGGACGGGACATGACAGGCTCCGGTTAGAACGAGACGATCAGCGAGGCGCCGACGCCGTTTTCACGGTAGGCGCCGCCGGCGCTGCTGGTGTGGCGCACGTGGCGCAGGTCGGCGCTGGCGCTGACGCGGCTGGACAATTGCCGCGTCAGGCTCAGGGTCAGCGCGCTGTTGCGGTCCTCGCGGCCGGTGGTCAGCGACCGGGCGCGCGCGTGGCTGGCGCCGACGTTCAGGCCGCCGCGCGCCGACATGCGCCAGTTCCAACCGATCTGCAGGCTGGTCTGGCGGGTATGGTCAGTCAGGCTCAGCTGGTCGGGACCGAGCAGCACGCTGTCGATGGCGTTGGTGGTCTGGCCGCTGCGGTCGGTGCGGGACAGGTGCACCGCCAGCGCACTGCGCGCGGTGCTGTAGACGCCGGACAATTGTCCCTGCTTCTGCAGATAATAGCGGTGGCTGAAGAAGTTGACGTTGCCGTCCTTGCCCAGCATCTGCGAGATCGCCAGGAACACCTGGATGGTCTTCAGGCGCAGTTGCGGGTCGGGGATGCGGGTGGCCCACAAATCCCACAGGAAGTCGCTCAGCGCGTCCGGGCGGACACTGAAGAATTCGCCGTGGGTGGTGGTGATGTCCTCGTTGTAGCTGAGCGTCCAGAACATGCTGCGCAGGCGGTAGCTGGCGTCCAGCGCGTAGGTCTGACCGAAGAAGCGGTGGCCGATGCTGGCCGACACGCGGGTGCGCGGCGACGGCGTCCACACGCCGCCCAGCGTGCCGAAGCGGCCTTGCGGCTGGGCGCTGGCCGAGTGGTAGTCCTGCTTTTCATAGCCGGCGGTGGCGAACAGCGCCACGCTGCTGTTGAGCGGATAGCTGAGCGTCAGCGCGGCATTGCTCAGGGTGACCGGCGCCAGCGCGGCGTCGTCCATCTGGGTGCGCTGCAGGCTCAGGTCCCAGTTCGCGCCGCGCCCGCCGTTGTCGCCGGTCAGTTGCAGGCTGGCAGCGCGGCTGCGCACATCCAGCAGGCCGCCGCTGGCAGCGTGCTGGTAGTCGTAGCGCAGCACGGCGGTGGCCAGGCCGCGGAAGTAGTGGCGCAGATACGGGCTGATCGACTGGGTGCGGACGGTGCTGGAGTTGCGGTTGCTCAGGGCCGGATCGATCAGTTGTGGACCGAACGCGGAGACGTTCTGCTGGCTGATGCCGGCGCGGGCGTCGAGAAACAGCCAGTCGGCCAGCAACGCGGCGTGGCCGTTGGCGTCCAGTTGCTGGTTGCGGCGGTCGGGGCGGCGGGTGTAGGCCACCTGTTGCAGCGTGTATGCCAGCGTCAGCTGCAGGCGCGGGCCGTCGGTGCTGACCAGCACGCCCGGCGCGACTTCGGTGATGAACTGGCCGCGCGCCTGGTCCGGCGGGGCCAGGTTCATATTGTCGGTGTAGCTTTCCCGCAGCCGCAGCGTGGGGGTGATGTCCCAGGCGGCGCCGGTGGCCACGCCGGGCATGCTCAGCACGACGAGCATGGTCAGGCCGGGGGCGCCGCGCCGGCACAGCTTAATCATAATAACCATAATATTCGCTGCCTGGAAAGGCGCTGCTCTTGTTGTAGACCAGGTTGACGCTGGCGCACGGTTCGAGGTGGCGCAGCGCTTCCTTGACGGCGTGCTGGGTGGTGCGCTCGGATTCCACCACCAGCAGCACCTGGCCCATTTGCGCGGCCAGCACGCTGGCTTCAGTGGTCATCAGCAGCGGCGGCGAGTCGAAAATGACGATGCGATCGGCGTAGCGTTCGGCGATTTCGGTCAGCAGCCGGCTCATGCTGCGACTGGCCAGCAGCTCCGTGGCATGCTTGTTGGCGCGGCCGGCCGGCAGGATGCTCAAGGTCGGTACATTGGTTTTCAGAATCACGTCGGCCAGGCCGGTCTGGTCGCGCAGCAGGATGTCCATCAGGCCCGGTTCCGGCGGCAGGCCCAGCACTTTCAGCACCGACGGCCGGGCGACGTCGGCGTCCACCAGCAGCACGGTGATGTCCATTTCCATGGCGATGCTCATGGCCAGGTTGACCGCGCAATAGGTCTTGCCCTCGCCCGGCATGGCGCTGGTGACGACGATCAGATTGCCGTGGCGCAGGGCGGGTGCGGCGTCGCCGCCGCGCGCGTTGCGCAGCAGCGGCCGCTTGATCGTGCGGAAGTCTTCCGCTACCGCAGTGCGGCCGCCGTCCTGCGTCACCATGCCAAGCTGGTGCAGACGGGCGAGGTTGATCTCGACGTGGCGCGGCGGGGTGGACATGGCGGTCTCCTCAGCGCAGCATGGCCGACGCCAGCACGCCGCCATAGGCGACAAACAGGCAGCTCAGGGTGGCGCCAAACACGTAGTTACCCCGTTGCCGCTTGGCGCGTTCGGCCGGGGTCCAGTTCATGGCGATGGTGCCCAGCACCGGCAGGCCGCTGCGGTCGCGCAACTCCTGCGGACTGAGGAAGGTCGGCCGTACCTGGCTGATCAGCAGTGCCACCGCCACGCCGGTCAGCAGCGCGGCCCCCAGCGTGATGCTATACAGCAGTACCCGGTTGGGGCCGATCGGCGTCAGCGGCACGGTGGGCGGATCGATGATCTTGAACGACACCATCTCGGTAGTGGAACTGAGGTCGCCGGACAGCTTGGCGGCCTCGCGCCGGCCGATCAGTTTTTCGTAGTTTTCCTTGTTGATCTGGTAGTCGCGGTTGAGCTGGGCCAGTTCGGTCTCGATTTCCGGCACGGCGTTGGCCTGGCTCAGCAGACGCTGGTGGCGCAGCGTGTATTCCTGCACGCGCGCGCTGATGGCGGCGACGCGCGCTTCGGCCTCGGTCTGCGCCACCTTCAGCTGCTGCAACATGGGGCTGTAATTCTTGCCTGGATCGCTGTTTTGCTTGCGCTTGCTTTCTTCGACCTTGCGCGCCTCCAGCTGCGCCACCAGGCGCTTGGCGGCCACGATGTCCGGATGCAGCTCGGTGTATTGCATGCGCAGCGCGTCCAGGTTTTTGTTGAGGGCGGAAATGCGGCCGTCCAGATCCGGGTTGTCGATGGCGGCCGGATTGAGGTCGGCGCCAAGGATGGGCTCGTCTCCGGTGATCTGGTTGCTGATGGCGTTGCGGGCCTGTTCGGCTTCGGCCAGTTCCAGCCGGGCGGCGCTCAGCGCGTCGGACGATTGCATCAGCTGGCTGCTGTAGTCGGTGCCCTGGCGCGGCAGCAGGCCATTGTTTTTCAGGCGGAATTCCTTGACGCTGTTTTCCGCCGCCGACAGCTTGTCTTCGTACAGCTTGATCTGGTCGTCGATGAATTGCACCGCCTTGCGGGTATCGCCGCTCTTGCCCTTGAAACTGCCTTCGACAAAGATGGTCAGCAGCGATTGCACGACGTCGCGCACGATGCGCGGATTGCGGTGGTTGTAGGTGATGGTGTAAATGTCGAGGTTGCCCGTGCCGTTGATGCGGATCTTGTTCATCAGTTCATCGAGTTGCTGCTGCTGTTCGCGCGGCGTGCGGGCGCCGAGGTCGAGGTCGACCATGCGCATGACGCGCTCGACATTGGGACGGCTCAGTAAGGTACGGCTCATGATGGACACCTGCTGTTCGATGTTGGGCATGCTGGTCATGCCCGCCAGCAGAGGTTTGAGGATGCTTTGCGTGTCGACAAACACGCGCGCGGTGGTCTGGTAGTCGTCCGGCAGCATGGCCACCTTGGTCCAGCCCAGCACAGCCACCAGCCAGGCGGCGGAAACGGCGTACCAGCGATATTTCCAGATCCCTTTGAGGGCGGATACCAACTGGCTGATGAGCTCCTCCATATTGCAACTCTCCAGTAACGGACGGCAGGACTCAAAGTATATTTTTCTCAACTGGACAGTCGTTGAGGCAGATCAAGCAGAGGACGGCCAGATTTCTGAATCATGGCAATGAGGAGGAAATATCATGCGCGCGCTTGGTTCGTTTGGTTCGTTTGGTTCGTTTAGTTGCTGCTTGCTGCTCATGTTGCTGGCGGGTTGTGCTCATCGCGGCGGCGCGCTCGATGCGCCGCCGCCGGCGCCGCTGCAGGGCGATTACCAGATCGGCGCCGGCGACACGGTGAATATCAACGTCTGGCGCAATCCGGAGGTGTCGTTGAGCGTGCCGGTGCGGCCGGACGGCAAGATCACCACGCCGCTGGTGGAAGACTTGCAGGCGGCCGGCAAGACCGCCACCGAACTGGCGCGCGATATCGAAAAGGCGCTCGGCAAATACATCCAGCAGCCGATGGTGACGGTGATCGTGACCAGCTTTGTCGGCCCGTACACGCAGCAGATCCGGGTCATCGGCCAGGCGGCGCGGCCGCAGGCGCTGGCCTACCGCCAGGGCATGTCGCTGATGGATGTGCTGATCGCGGTCGGCGGCATTACGGACTTTGCGGCAGGCAACAAGGCCAACATCATCCGCACGGTGGACGGGCAACGCCTGAGCGTGCCGGTGCGCCTGCAGGATCTGTTGCGTGACGGCGATATTTCGGCCAATGTGGCGATACTTCCGGGCGATATCCTGGTGATACCGGAAGGGTGGTTCTAGCAGAGGTCAAAAAAATTATTTTCAAATTGCGGGAACTCTTCAACTCAGCGTGGTGTCTCATGAATACATCCACCTGATAGGAAGCCAACCGTGCACTATGACGATGCTATTGTTTCTTTCGAGGTCGAGAGCGAAATGCGCGACCTCGTTGTCGGCGAAGGTAAGGCCGAGGCCGCGTTAGACCACCCATTGGACCAGCAAATCTTTCACATCCGCATGGCCAATTCCCAGGGGCGACGCGAAGCAGCCAGCCTGCTGCTGAAAAAGATGTATGGCTGGCGGGGCTATTCAGTCGATCCCAGCGCGATTCATGCGCCCAACAAGATCACGCTGTTCGCCGAAACCGGCGGCGAGGTGGTCGGCACCATGTCGTTATGTCTGGACAATGGCGAGATCGGCCTGCCGGCCGATGACAATTTCCGCGACAAGCTCGATGACCTGCGCGGGCAGCGTCGTCGCCTGTGCGAACCATCCCGGCTGGCCATCGACAAAGGCGTGTCCAAGCGCGTGTTTGCCGCGCTGATTCATATTTCCTATATTTACGCCCGCAACATCCATGGTTATACCGACTACGTGATTGAAGTGAATCCGCGCCACGTAATGTTCTACAAGCGCATGCTGGGCTTCCGCGACTTTGGCGGTACCCGGGACTGTACGCGGGTGGGCGCGCCAGCCGTGCTGCTGCGGCTGGAGCTGGAGCATATGGGCGAGCAGATCCGCAAATTCGGCGGTCTGATGGAGCAGCACGGCAACGAGCGTTCGTTCTATCCGTATTTCTTCCCGATCTGGGATGAACCGGGTATCACTGGCCGTCTGTTGTCGGGGGCAACCTGAGATAGTTGGCCGGAATGGCGTAGGTAATGCCGCTGGGGGCGGTGATCGCCGATTCCTTCACGCCCTTGACGAACACCATGTTGACCACGCCGACCACCTCGCCGGTGGCCGGATCGAACAGCGGGCTGCCGCTGCTGCCGGGGTAGGCCGTGCCGTCCAGCTGGAACACGGCATAGACGGGCTTTTGCAGCAGCTGGGCGGTCTTGCCGTCGAGTTGGCGGGCGGTAATCGCCGGCGTGGCCAGCGGCGTGATGGCGGAGACGATGCAGCGGTGCGTCACATGGTTGAGGCCCAGCACCATGCCCAGCGGGAAGCCCATGAAGGCCAGCGCCTTGCCTTCGCGTACCTTGCTGGAATCGCCGACGCGCAGTGCCGGCAACGCGTTGCCTTTGGTGATGCGCAAGCGCGCCAGATCATGGTCCTTGTCCATGCCGATCAGTTCGGCGGCACGGAAGTGCGCGGTCTCGCCGCTGCGCACCAGCACGCCCAGCGTCGCGGTCTGGCCTTTGTTGACCAGATCGTTGACGACGTGCGCCGCGGTGACCACGGTGAAGCCGTCGCCGATGACGAAACCGGTGCCAATGAAGCTGACGGCCGGGCCGCGGGTTTGTTGCAGGCTGCCGATGCCCACCACCGACGGTTTGACTGCTTCAATGATCTGGATCAGGTCGTCGGCGTGGGCAGTCGTGGCGGTGAGCAGACTGAACAACAGTAACAGGCGGTGCACGATCGTCATGTCGGGGTCCTTGCTTGCAAAGCTGCCGCGCACAGCAATAGCGTCGCCAGCAGGGTGATTCGGGGTACATCGATCAGGCTGTCGAACAGCCCGACAATGAGGAAGGCGACCAGCGCGGCCAGCCAGGCGGTATCGCCACGCCGCAACAGTGCGGCACCCGCACTGAGCAGTAGGAGTGTGCAGCTGAGTACGCCTAGCCAGCCCATTTCGAAGTACAGGTTGAGGCCGAGATTCTTGATGTGCCACGGCAGGTGGTGGCGGTCGCTGCTGAAAAACCAGTAGTTGTTGGCGTCGGAAAAACTGCCGTTGCGCAGCAGTTGGTGGCCGTCAGGAACGCTACGCAGGCTGATGTTGTCGATATCGAGCACTGCGCGCTGGCCTTCTGCGGCGATTTCCAGCTTGACGGGGAGGCTGCCGCTGCCGAGCATGCCGGCATGCACGGGAAAGACGTAACGCTGCCAGCCCAGCCCGGGGGGAATCTGGCGCAGGGGCAGGGCCACGCAGCGTTGCGGATACAGCAGCTGCCGCTGGCACAGGTTCACTTGCAAAAAGCCGGGCGGCCCATTGTTCCAGACATCCACGCCCAGCGTGTATTGCTGGCCGGGCCTGATCTGCACCGCTTGCAGCAGGCGCAGCAGCTCTCCGTAGCCGGCTGCGTATTCGCCCGCCGCCAGCCGCAGATGGCGGTTGGGTCCTTGATCCACAAACTGATAGCTGGGCGGGACCTCGCGCTGGGGATTGCGCCAGAAATACGTCACCGGAAAAGTACCGAGGCCCATGCCCAGCCATTGTGTGGCGGTATCCTGATCCATCATCGCCAGCGTTTGTTGCCAGTGGCGCAAGCGGGCGGACCAGTCGCTGGTGACCGTGCTGAAGCGCTGGTTGACGTAGTAGCCGTGATAGATCGGTACAACCGGACTCAGTACCAGCAGGCCGGCCAGCACCATCGTGGGATGGCGCCGGTTGGCCGCCACCACGATCAGGCCGGTCAAGCACAGGAGCAGCGCGTAGGCGCGGTAGCCGGCAAGGCGGAAGGCGGCGTCCAGCGGCAGCAATATCGCAGCGCCGGCGACCAAAATGCGCGGCCGGCGCAGCACAGGGCCGGTCGCCAGCATGATGACGGCGACGGCCAGCGCCAGGTAGAGTCCGCGCGAAAATGTCGCCAGTCCGGCGTACAGGGCCAGCGGCAACAGCGTCAGAGCGGCGATGCTACGCAGCGGGGCGTGGCGTTCTGCCAGCCAGACTGCCAGCAACGGCGCGCTCAGTGCCAGATAGCCGTCCAGCGCGGCGCCGCCGGTATGCATGGCGGAAAACGGCGCGCTGATGCGGTAGTCGCTGGAAAAGTTCAGCAGTCCCGGAAACTGGACCCGTTCGCGGATGGCCGCAGCCGTCACCAGCAACAGGCCCAGCATCATGCCGGGCAGCAGATATTGGCGGATTCCCTGACATTGGGCGCCGGCGGCCTGGCGCAGCGGCGGCAGCAGCAGCAGCGCCCACAGCCAGCCTTTGGCGACACGCAAGGCGTTGGCGGGACTCAGGTAGTTGTTGAAGGTGTTGACGTCCACTGATGACAGTGGCCGCAGGCCGCGCCATAAGCCGATCGCGCAGGCCATCGCTAAGAAGCATAGCCCCAAACGGAACAGCAGCGGCCAGTGTGGCAGGTCGGCGCGATCGACTGACCAGCGCCAGTAGGTGATGGCGGCAGTCAGCATCAGCAGCAGATCGATTTCTTCCAAAAAGAACCAGCCGGTCAGCGGCGCCAGATCGAGTACCGGCAGCAGCGCGGGCAGGGCAAACAGCCACAGCGCTGGCCGCCACCAAAGCAGCGCCCCATAGGCGGCGAGGACGGCCAGCAGCCAGTGTCCGGCCAGCGGATAGACGGCCAGCGAGCAGCCGAGGCCGGCTAAGAAGGCGAGCGCCGCGGTCCTGGCGTAAGCGACGCTTAGCGACATAGGCTTTACTGCGCCAGCAAGCTGATGACGGCGTCGCGCCGCTCGAAGCCCTTGGCTGCCAGCAATGGCTCGAGCTGTTCGCGCGCGCCGCGCTTGTCGCCGGATCTGGACAGGGCCACACCATAGTGGTAGCGTATCTCGGTACTGTCCGGCACCTGCGCCGTGGCTTGCTTCAACAACGGCAGCGCCCGTTCCAGCTGGCCTTGCTCGACCAGAATCCAGGCCAGCGTATCGGAGACGGTGGCGCTGTTGGGCGCGATCTTGTGCGCCCTTTCCGCCAAATCCAGCGCGCGCGGGTCGCGTCTTTGCTGGTACAGCCACGCCAGATTATTCAGTGCCACCGGTTGCATCGGCACCTGCGCCAGCACCTGTTCGAATTGCGCGGCGGCCGCCGGATAGTCTTTCTGCGCCAACAGGCTGCTGGCAAAATACACCCGTGTGGTGACGTCGTTGGGGTGGCTGGCCAGCCACTGCTGCACGCGGGAGCGGGCCTGGTCGGTCTTGCCGGCTTGAATCAGCGCGCCGTACAGTGCCAGCAGGGACGGGCCGCTGGGTTGCTTGTCGTAAGCTTCCTGGTACAGCTTCAGCGCCTTGTTCAGTGCCTGCGCCGCGCCTTCCTTGTCGTTGACTTCGGCACGCGCGCCGGCCAATTGGTGTTGTATCAGCGCCGAGTTCGGTTGCAGCGCGGCCAGCTTGCTCCAGTTGTCCAGCGCGGCGTCGCTTTGCCCGACGCGCGACTGCAAGGCCGCGACCAGCGTCACGACTTGTGGCTGGTTGGGATTGGTGGCCAACAACTTCTGTCCCAGCAGCAGCGCCTTTTGCACCTCGTTGTTGCGGGCGTAAAACTGTGCCAGTTTCATCGACGGGTCGAGCGCATCCGGCTGCACCTGCGCAGCCCGCTCCAGCCACGCCTGCGCCTGCTTCAGCTGTCCCTGGCTGATGGCGAAATCGCCCAGCGCGGTCAGCAGATCGACATTGTTCGGATGCCTGGCCAGCAAGGCTTCCATGCGCTTGCGGGCGGCCTCGGGCTTTTTCTCCTTCAAATCCATATTGCTCAGGTTGTCCAGCGCGGGAATAAACAGTGGATCGATCGCCAGTGCGCGCTCAAAGCTGGCGCGCGCGGCAGGGAGATCCCTGGTCATCAGCAGCACGCCGCCTTTGAGGTTTTGCACCATGGGATTCTGCGGCGATTGCGCCTCCAGCCGCTTAACTGTGGCCAGCGCCTTGTCGAATTGCCGGCTACGTACCTGGCTCAGCACCAGCAAGGTGGCGACGCGCGATGATTTACTGTCCAGTCCGGCTGCGTGTTCCAGTTCCGCCACGGCGCGGTCGTTGTCACCCAGCCCCATATGACTCATGGCCAGCGCCGCGTACACCATCGGCGCCTGCGGCGACAACTTGCTGGCGCGTTCAAAATACTCTGCGGACTTGCCGTACTGCCGCAAACGCATGTATAACTCGCCGGCCAGCGACATCATTTCCGGGTCCTGCTGCTGGCTGTCAAACATCGGCTCGACAATCGCCAGCGCCTGTTGCGGCGCGCCGCTGTTGAGCAGCGTGGACGCCAACAGCTTGCTGGCGTAAGGATGGCCTGGATTTGCTTCCAGAAATTTACGCAGATACTGTTCCGCCTGCGTGTAAGAACCCTTGCTGCGCAATACTGCTCCCATCAGCAGATTGCTGGGCAGATGTTCCGGCGCCGCACGCAGCACCATCGCCAGATGATCTTGCGCCGCCGTCATTTTGTTTTCACGAAATTCCAGCAAGGCCAGCGTGTAGATCAGCATCAGGCTGTTGGGCTGCGCCTGACGGGCGATGCTGAGTTCCTTGCGCGCCTCGGCCAGCTTGCCTGATTGAATGTAGAGATTGGCGATGTCGACATGTGGCTGCAACTGCACCGGCCGCAACTGCAAGATGCGCTGGTAGGCCAGCAGCGCCTCGTCGTTTTTGTTCAACATGCGCAGGATATCGCCTTTGAGCCGTAGTCCGTCGAGGTTGTCGGGTTGCTGGGCCAGCACTCTCTGCACCTGCGCCAGCGCATCTTCCTGATTGCCTTCCAACAGTGCCAGCCTTGCCAGGCCCAGCAGCGCTGGCGGACTATCCGGATGGCGCAGCATGATTTGCGCGAATGCCGCCCGTCCTTCCTCCAGCCGGTTCAAGCCGAGCAGCGCATGACCGCGCAAGGCCTGCGATTGCGGTTGCTGCTCGTCGGCGGGCAGGTCGTCCAGCAATTTTTGATATTGCCCGAGTTGCAGCAGCGCCTTGCCCAGCAGCGGCCGTACCGCACCGGGATTGACGCCCAGTTCCAGCGCGCGGCGCAGTTCCTTCTCGGCAGACTGCACGTCGCCGGTATCCAGATAGAGCTGGCCCAGCAGCAGGCGCGCATGGCCGTTGGACGGCGCTTGCTGCAACGCGTTCTTCAACTGGATCACCGCCGCCTTGGACTCGCCGCGCGCAATGTACTTATTGGCTTCCGCCATCAGCTCATTGTCGCTGTGCGTGCGGCTGCAAGCGGCAAGCAACAGCACCATCCACCATACCCGCAGCAACGCCATGACCATCTCCTCGAAAACCCTAGAGTAGGAACGATCGGCGCGGCACTCGTTGATCGACCTCAAACGGCCGAGCAAAAGGCGCTCGTAGAATCGCTGGACGCAGGTAATGAACACTCTTGAGCGAGGTGCCGAAATGGAAGTGGTTGCTGTGGTCGGACTGGGATATGTGGGCTTGTCGCTGGCGGTGGCGTTTGGCATGCGCCGCCGCACCATCGGCCTGGACCTGTCGGCGCGCAAGGTGGCGAGTTACCGGCGCGGGCTCGATCCGGCCGGCGAAGTCAGCGCGGCGCAATTCGCCGCCGCCCGCTGGCTGGAAATGGGCTGCGATCCGGTGGCGCTGGCCGAGGCCGACTACATCATCGTGGCGGTGCCGACGCCGGTGGACGAGGCGCACAATCCGGATTTCAGCGCGTTGACGGCCGCCAGCCGCGCAGTGGGTCAGCATATGAAGGCCGGCGCGGTGATTGTCTACGAGTCCACCGTGTACCCCGGCGCCACCGAAGAGATTTGCATCCCGCTTCTGGAGCAATGCTCGGGCCTGCGCTGGCAACGCGACTTCCACGTCGGCTTTTCGCCGGAACGCATCAATCCGGGTGATCAGGAACACCGGCTGTCGACCATCCGCAAGATCGTGTCAGGCGACGACGCCGACACGCTGGCGCGGGTTGCCGCGTTGTACGAAGAAGTGGTGGCGGCGGGCGTCCACCGCGCCTCCAGTATCAAAGTGGCCGAGGCCGCCAAAGTCATCGAAAACACCCAGCGCGACCTGAATATCGCGCTGATGAACGAGTTGGCGATCATCTTCGACCGGCTCGACATCGACACATTGGAAGTGCTGCAAGCGGCCGGCACCAAATGGAATTTCCTGCCGTTCCGGCCCGGCCTGGTGGGCGGGCACTGCATCGGCGTCGACCCGTATTATTTGACCCACAAAGCCGTGATGCTGGGCTACCACCCGGACGTGATCCTGGCCGGGCGCCGCATCAACGACAGCATGGCCAAGTTTGTTGCCGAGAAGACGGTCAAGGAAATGGTGCGCGCCGGCTTCAAGCTGAAGGGGTGCCACGTCAACGTGCTGGGCCTGACGTTCAAGGAAAACTGCCCGGATTTGCGCAACTCCAAGGTGGGCGACCTGATCCGTGAACTGGAATCCTACGGTTTGCAGGTGCACGTGCACGATCCGGTGGCCGACGCCGACGAGGCCCTGCACGAATACGGCGTACGGCTGGAGGCGTGGGACGACTTGCCGGCCGCCGAAGCGGTGATCAGCGCGGTCGCCCATCGCGAACTGGCGGCGCGGCCGCTGCGCCAGATGCTGGACAAGATCGCCCCCAGCGGCTGCTTCATCGACCTGAAATCGCAATTTGACCCGGCGCCGCTGCGCAGCAGCGGCCGCAGCGTGTGGAGGCTGTGATGAGCGACTACGACAACGGCACCCCCGCCACCAGTGCCTACCAGCTGGCGCGCGAACGGCTGCAAGGCGAGCAATACCGCTGGGTGATCACCGGCGTGGCCGGCTTCATCGGCTCCAACCTGTTGCAATCGTTGCTGGAACTGGGGCAGCGCGTGGTCGGCGTCGACAATTTCCTCACCGGCTACCGCCACAATCTGGATCAGGTGCGGGAACTGGTCGGTCCGCTCGCCTGGCGCTGCTTCGACCTGATCGAGGGCGATGTCCGCGACAGCGCGGTCTGCCGCCAGGCTTGCGATCGCGCCGATTACGTGTTGCATCAGGCAGCGCTGGGTTCGGTTGGCCGCTCGCTGGCCGATCCCTTGCTGTGCAACGACATCAACGTCACCGGCCAGCTCCAGATGCTCGACGCCTCCCGGCATGCCGGCGTGCGGCGCATGGTGTATGCCGCCTCCAGCGCCAGCTACGGCGACCATCCCGGCCTGCCCAAGGTCGAACAGCACATCGGGTGCGCACTGTCGCCGTATGCGCTGACCAAGCACATCAACGAACTGTATGCCGGCGTGTATGCGCGCTGCTACAACCTGGACGCCATCGGCCTGCGCTATTTCAATGTCTTCGGTCCGCGCCAGGACGCCAACGGCGCCTATGCCGCCGTGATTCCGCAGTGGATCGCAGCCATGATCGACCAGCGCCCGCTGGTCATCAACGGCGATGGCGAAAGCAGCCGCGACTTTTGCTATGTCGCCAATGCGGTGCAGGCCAACCTGCTGGCGGCGCTCACCGACAAGCGGGCCGCCGTCAACCAGGTCTACAACGTGGCGCTGAATTCGCGGACCAGCCTCAACGAGCTGTATCTGCTGTTGCAGGAGCTGCTGGTCGAACGCCACACGCATCTGCGCGATTACCAGCCGCACTATGCGCCGTTCCGCGCCGGTGACGTGCGCCATTCCCAGGCCGACATCAGCAAGGCCGTCAGTCTGCTCGGCTATGCACCGACGCATGATTTACGGCGCGGGCTCAAGCAGGCCTTGCGCTGGTACGAGCAGAATCTGGCGAAGTGACCTGCAGCGTGCGCGGCGTGCCGCGAAAATCCACCGTGTGCAGCGTGACCGGGCGGCGCCAGACGGCCGCCACGTAATGCATGACTTGCTCGGCTTGCGCCAGCTCCAGGCCACGACCGTCGCGGGCGTGGTCGTGGCGCAGCACCAGGCTGAAATCGTCATCGATGCGCTCGGCAAAGATGCATGGCGCGCCGTAGTTGTACTTGGGGCCGAGTATGGCTTCGTGTACGTCGTGGATATCGCGGCTGAGCACGCGGGTTTCACCGTCGCTGTGGGCCTGGTAGCTGAACAGGTCCAGTTTCTCCGCCAGTTGGGCGGTCAGGTGGTTGCGGATGAAACCGAAATCGTCTTCCTCGGCGCAGATGCGCCGGGCGGCGTCCAGACCTTCCCGCTCGATGATGTCTTCCCAGATCGTAAAACCAAGGTGGTAAGGGTTGATGGCCAGCGCCAGTTGCTGCTCGTTGCCATAGGGCCGCACCACGTCGGAATGCACGCGCAGGGCTTGCAGATACAGCTCCTGCGGCAGGAAATCCGCCTCGCGCAGCAAGCGCGCGTGCCAGTAGGAAGCCCAGCCTTCATTCATGATCTGGCAGGCGTGGACGGGGAAGAAATAGAACGCCTCTTCGCGTACCGCCAGGAAGATATCGCGCTCCCAGTCCTTCAGCTCCGGCGCGTAGCGGGCCACGAACCACAGCAGATCCTGCTCCGGATACGGTGGAAGCTGGCGCCGCGCCGGTTTCTGCGGGGCAGGGGCGGACTCGCCTGGCAAACCGTGGTATCGACGGCGAAACTCGTCGCTGGCGGGCGGTGCGGCCGTCTCGGCGCTCTGCTCCGGATAGGGCGGGCGATACAGCGGTTGATGAATGTCGATGTGCGGTTCCAGCGCCAGCGCCGCATCCAGCACGGATTCGACCGCTTGCTGGCCATGGCGCAGCAGCGCATCGTCCAGATGATGGGCGCGGGCGGCGCTTTGTTCGAGGATATGGCCGCCCGCCATGCGCATAAAGCGCGCAAACAGCGCGTTGCGCTTGACGAAGTCGGCGTGGCCGATCACGTGCGCCGTCACCAGCGCGTTTTCGGCCAGGGAGTTGCGGTCCATCATGTAGGCACGGCAGGGGTCGCCGGGGAACATCACTTCAAAGATGCGCGAATGGCCCATGTGCTGGTGCAGCAGCTGGTGGATGTAGCGCAGGCCGAACGACCAGTGATGCATGCGCACCGGCATGCCGTAGACGGCGATTTCCAGCATGAAATTCTGCGGTACCAGCGCAAAGTCCACCGGATAATAATCCAGACCCAGTGCGGCGGCCAAGGGATGCAGCTTGGCGGTGTAGTCGTCCAGATTCACGATGCCACCTGCTGCATCAAAAACTGGCGTATCGCCGTAAACACATCATCGCCATCGGCCAGCACGGCGCTGGACATGGGCAAACCCTGGCGCTCGCGCTCCTTCCACAGGCGGCCCATTTCCGTCTCCTGGGTGCGCGGCATGCCGGGCAGGGTTTCGACGTAGGCCAGATAATTGAGCTGCGTGGCCAGCGATTTCAGCAGGACGCTGGCGGCGGCGCGGTCCTCGGAGAAGTTATCGCCGTCGGAGGCGTAGAACAGGTAGCTATTCCAGTTGGATCGGTCATAGTGACGCTGGAGCAATTCCAACGCCAGCTGGAAGCCGGTGGATGCGAGGGTGCCGCCCATGCCGCTGGTCTCGAAGAAATCGCCTTCGTTGAACTCCCAGGCTTCGGCGGCATGCGCCAGGAAGCGGGTTTCGATCTTGTGGTATTGACGGCGCAAGCCTTGCAGGGCCAGGAAGAAAAAGGTCTTGGCCAGCCGGCGCTCGTTGACCGTCATGCTGCTGGACACATCCAGCATAAAAAACACCACCGCGCTGCTGCTGGGCTTGGGCTGCCGTACCAGTTGCCGGAAGCGCAGGTCGTCATTGGTGAAGGGCGTCGGCCGTGTCTGCACCGCGCGGCGCTTGATGGCTTCCTTGATGGTGCGGCGACGGTCCAGGCGCGACGCCGCGCCGCGCTTGTCCCATCCGGCGCGCACCACGTCGGGATCGTCGAGCGAAGCCTTGCCGCGTGGCGCCAGTTGCGGCAGGTGCAGGTCTTCCCATAGCCATTCCATGATGTCATCCATGGAAAATTCCAGCAGCAGCGTGACGGCGCCGCCGTCGTTGCCGGCGCCGTTGTCGTCCTCATCGAAGTAGGGCGAGCGCAGGATGTCGCCCGGCTGGCCCGATCCCTGGCCAGCACCGGTCGTGCTATGTTCGTCCGACAGCCGAAACCGGGCGTGCTCCAGCAGCTTGAGCGGCACCTGCACGCGGTGCTCGCCGATGCCGCTCATCAGGTCCGGGCCGGACAGCGCCTCCGGCAGGTGCTGGCGGACGGCTTCGCGCACCTTGTCGTTGTGGCGCAGCCAGTCGCGCGAGCCGCGTGAGAACAGGTCATACCAGTCGTTGCGCATATCACTCCTGTGCCAGCAGCGTGGTGACGTAGCTCAGCGCTTCGCGCGCACAATGGCCGTCGTAGCCGTATTCGTCCACCAGCCGCTGCTCGACAGCGGAAATCTTGGCGCGCACCTCGTCGTCCGGCCGCTTGGACGAGCTGACCAGCCTTAGCACATCGCGCCGCTGCTCGAACAGATACTGTTGCAGGGCGTCGCGCAACTGCGCATGACTGCCGAGCCCGAAGCGCTCGCCGCGCTTGTAGGCGCTCATGGCCTTGCGCACCACCTCCTGCCGGAACGACTGCTTGCCGGAATCGGAAATGTGGATTTTTTCTTCCACCGCGCGCAGAAAACGCTCGTCCGGCCGCCGCTCCTCGCTGGTGATCGGATCCTTGACCTGGCGGTTGTCGAGCATGGCTTCGACTTCGTCCAGGTATTTGTCCAGCAGGTCGGACACTTCCTGCTCAAACGAGACGAACAAGGCCTTGTGGACGTCTTCCTTGACCCAGCGGTTGTAGAACTCCTTGCGTGTCAACACCAGGTAATCAATCCAGCGCCGCTTGCGCGACGATTCGATGCGGGCGTCGCTGTCGATGGCGTCCTTCAGCGCCAGTAGCAAATCCATGGTGCTGATGCTCTTGCCCGCAGACTGGATAATGGCGTGCGACAAGCCGTTGATGACGAACCGCGGCGACACGCCGGACAAGCCTTCGTCCGGCGAACGCTCCTTGTTGCGCACGCGCAGCGCCTCGTTGTGGTGCATGCCGTCGACGTCCTCGCCGGCGTGGATGCGCACGCGCCGGGCCAGGTCGGTGTCGCGCTCCTCGCCTTCGTGCAGGCGGCTCAGTACGGCAAACACGGCCGCCGCATGCAGCACATGCGGATCGAGATGGACGTCGCGGAAGGCCGGCGCCGACAGGATCAGCTTGCGATAAATGCGCGCCTCCTCGCGGTAGCTGAGGGTGTAGGGCACTTGCACGATGACCATGCGGTCCAGCAGTCCCTCGTTTTCGCTTTCCTGCAGAAACTTGCGAAATTCTGCCAGGTTGGTGTGGGCCAGGATGGTTTCGTCCAGATAAATCAGCGGAAAGCGCGCGACCTTGACGTTCTTTTCCTGCGTCAGCGTCAGCAACAGGTAGAGGAATTCGCGCTTCACTTTGAGGATCTCGATCATTTCCAGCAGGCCCCGGCTGGCCGCGTACACGGTGCCGGACCACGACCACGCGCGCGGATCGCCTTCGTCGCCATACTCGGCCACGCGCGACAGGTCGACCGAGCCGACCAGGTCGGCCACATCGGCCGTATTCGGATCATGCGGCGCATAGGTGCCGATGGCGCTGCGGCCAGCCTCGGAGATGAAGATGCGCTCGACCGGCATCCGCAGGAAGTCGCCGCCCAGCTCATGCTCCAGCCGCATGCGGCAATAGGGGCACAGCTCGCCGACCACATCCACGCCATAACTGTCGCGAAAGCCGGCGCGCAAGGTGTGCGGCACCAGGTGCAGCGGCGACTCACGCACCGGACAGCCGGCGATGCCGTACAGGGCGCCGGCGTCGGTATAACTGTATTCCTCCAGCCCGCGCTTGAGACGGATCACCAGCGTGGATTTGCCGCCCGATGGCGGTCCCAGCAACAGCAACAGGCGCCGGCCCACCTCAGACCCGGCCGCCGCCGCCTTGAAATAATCAGCCACGCGGGCGAGGGCGTCATCGATGCCGAACAGCTCGTCGGCAAATAGCGAACAGCGCAGCTTGCCGTCGTCGCCCTCCTTGCCGCTCCAGCGCAGCATGTCCCAGATGTATTGATGCGACGAGCGGGCCAACTGGACCGGGGCCCGCGGCAGCACCTGCTCCACGAACTCGGCAAAACTGCCGCGCCAGTGGCCGGCGCGGTGCTGCTGCGTGAAGGCGCGCAACTGGTCGCGAAATGCCTCCTGGGATTGTGTCTGTTCCATCGTCGCCTGTCCTCCGCAATGTGGGAGTATCGGCGCTCGGGCGGTGACTCAGATGATCTGCCTCAAATGAAAAAGGGGAACTTTTACGCGGTGCGGTCCCATGGTGGCGTGCCGGCCAGTTCCTGCACCAGGAAATCAATCATTACCCGCACCTTGGCGCTCAGGTGACGGCGGCTGGGGTAGATCGCCAGCACATCCATATCCGGCATGCGGTACTCCGGCAGCACGCGTTGCAGACGGCCCGCGCGCAGGTCGGCGCCAACCAGGAAGGTGGGCTGCCAGATGACGCCAAGCCCGCCCAGCGCGGCGGCGCGGGCGGTGTCGCCGTTGTTGGTGTGCATCACGCACGGCATCTTGACCGTCTGCGTCTGGCCGCTGGCGTCCAGCATCGGCCAGTCATCGGCGTTGGCGGCATAGCTGTAGCCGATACCATCGTGCTGCAACAGGTCGGCCGGCGTCTGCGGCATGCCGCGCTGCCGCAGGTAGTCCGGCGACGCGCACAGCACATTCTGCGAGGTGGCCAGCTTGCGGGCGACGTTGGCGGTGGAACCCGCGCGCGAGATGCGCACCGCCATGTCGTAGCCTTCCTCGACAATATCAACCACACGGTCGATCAGCGACACGTCCAGCCGCACCGCGGGATACAGCCGCATGAACTTGGCCCACAGCGGCGCCAGGTGCAGCACGCCAAAGCTCAGCGGGGCGTTGATGCGCAATACGCCATGCGGCTGCAGGGTGACCGACGAGACGATCGCTTCCGCCTCGGCGACATCGTCCAGAATCGATTTGGCGCGCTCAAACAGCGCCTCGCCGCTGGCGGTCAGCGACATCTTGCGCGAACTGCGGTTCAGCAGCCGGGTTTGCAAATGCGCTTCCAGGTCACCGATGTAGCGGGTGACATTGGCCGGCGAGGTGTCCAGCGCTTCGGCCGCGCGGGCAAAGCCCTCGCGTTTGACGACTTCCACAAATACTTCCAGCGCGCGCAGACGGTCCATGCCTCACCTCAAAAGAAAAAAGCCGCAACACCGGAGGGTGGGCGGCTCGGTCATTGACGGCGCGACGGGCTTAGTGCGCGACGTAGTTGGCGGTGGTGGCTTCCTTGATCACGCGGCTGGCGTTGAGCGCCGCACCGGCGCTGCCGACGCTCGCGGCGTTGCCGGCCCCGTGCGACATGCCGACCAGGCCGACCGCGGCCTGGGCGTCGCCAGCGCTGGCGGCGCGCTCGAACAGCTGCATCGCTTCGCGGCGCTTGTCGGGTTGCGCCAGATAGCGCAGCGCCAGCTCCCGCTGGGCCACCGGCGAACCCTGGTCAGCCCATTCCTGCAAACGGCGTTCGGCAGCGGGCTGGCCGGAAGGGCTAAGTTGCATGGCGGCCGCTTCAATCACCGTCGACGATGGAATTGCATCCTCTTGAGCCTGGCACGCTATCAAAGCGCCGACGATGACCAGCACCGCAGAGACCAATACGCCAGACTTGTTGAATAATTCCATACATTAGACCCTTGTAGTAAAGCTATCGCACACCGCTTCGAAAAATCGATGCGTTGCACCATTATACTTGCGTTTGAGCAAATTGTCGATTACGCAATAACTTGCGAAATGAAATGATTGCACCCGAATTCTACAAAGTTGTTGTAAGTTACGGCGCACGCTCGGTAAGTGATGGCGATATTAACATGAAGAATTTCTGCAACTTGGATGCACATAACAAACGGGGGTAACAATTGTAACCATTCGTTAATGGCATAAAAGCTACGTGCGGGTAGCATCCTGCTGTGCGGTGCAGCATTACCCGGGATTTACAAATCGTGAATGTTAATGCCGGTCAGATGGCGGGTGGCGCATGGCGTTTCAGCCAATCATCGGCTTCGCGCAGCACCAGTTGGTACTCGGATTGCAGTGCCGCGAACAGGGACGGGATCTGGCCGGTTTGGCGCTCGGCGATGGCTTGCTCCAGCTTGAGCGAGGCCGCCACCAGGCGCTTGGCGCCCAGCGCGCCAATCGAGCCGCGCAGACCGTGGAAGATTTTGCCGGCCTCCGCCAGACGATCCTCGCGCAGCGCGGCGCCAGCCTCGTCAAACGGCGTCATGCGCGGCAGACAGGCGTCGTGGACGATCTTGGAGACGATGGCCAGCGCTTTGTCGTCATTGCCCATGTACTTCAACAATGTATCGACCGTGAAAATGCTCAGCTCGGGCTGCGGTGGCGTGGCGTCAGTCATGCATTGCTCCAGAATGGGTTGCTTTTATCCTATCATACGCCGTGTGCCACACCTGTCGCATTACTGTTGTCCGTCGTGAAATTGCTGTGACAAGGTTTGCAACGGCGCGCTGGGTACCTGCGGCGCCGCCAAGCCGGAGGGCGGCGCCACCCGCACTGGCTTGCTGCCGGCGTTGCTGGAATGCAACACTGTGCCTTGTGTTTCCGGCGCCGCGTTCCACACCGGCGCTTCCAGGCCCTCGAACACGTGCTTCAACTGGTCGCCCCAGGTACCGCGAATCATCTGGAAATATTCGTTGCGTTCATCAATTGTTACAAAATGGGTCACTGCCAGCTGGTCGTTCTCGTACACCAGCAAGTCCAGCGGCAGGCCGACCGAGACGTTGGAGCGCAGCGTGGAGTCCATCGAAATCAGTGCGCACTTGGCGGCATCGTCCAGCGAGGTGGCCGGGGTCACCACGCGGTCGATGATGGGCTTGCCGTATTTGGCTTCGCCGATCTGGAAATACGTGTTCTCGTCGTGCGCTTCGATGAAGTTGCCGGCCGAGTAAATCTGGAACAGGCGGCAGCGCTCGCCCTTGACCTGGCCGCCGAAAATGATGCTGACATTGAACTCAATGCCAAAGTCCGCCAGTGTCCTGGCGTCGCGCTCATGCACCTGGCGCACCGCCTGGCCGAGGATGCGCGCGGCGTCATACACGCTGGGCGCGGTCCAGATGGTATGGCCGGCATCGTCGATCAGCGTCGACACCAGCTGGCGGATCGATTGCGATATCGACAGATTACCGGCGGTCATCATCACCAGCATGCGGTCGCCGGGAATTTCGAACACGCTCAGCTTACGGAACGTGCCGACCTGGTCCACGCCCGCATTGGTGCGTGAATCCGATAAAAACACCAGCCCGGCATTCAGGCGCATGCCCACACAATAAGTCATCGTTGCAAAGTATTGATTTGAAGTATCGTTATTTTACACCGCTCATTGCGGCACAATCTGTACGTCGACGCTCAAAGACTCGGTGCCGCCGCCGCGCCGCATGCCGCGCACCGGCGCCGCGCTGTCGTAGTCGCGGCCGGTGGCCAGGCGGCAATAGGCGTCCGTCATCAGCCGCGCGTGCGTGACGTCGATGCTGACCCAGCCGCTGTGATCCTTGTCGTCGGCCCAGGCGTCGACCCAGGCGTGGCTGGCCGCGTGGCCGGTATTGCCGGGATCAATGTAGCCGGATACATAGCGCGCCGGGATGCCGTGCGCGTGGCAGCAGGCCAGGAACAGGTGCGCATGGTCCTGGCACACGCCTTGGCCGAGGGCGAGGGCGTCGCTGGCGGTGGTGGAGACGGCGGTCGCACCGCTTTGATACCGGACCGCACCAAAGATGTGCTCAGCCAGACACATCAGGTCGCGCGTCATGGCCTTGCCATCGGGCAAGCACGAGGCGGCCAGTTCGAGGATGCCGGGCGTGGCGGCCGTCAGCCGCGTCGG
Source organism: Duganella margarita (assembly GCF_009857535.1). Classification (GTDB taxonomy): domain Bacteria; phylum Pseudomonadota; class Gammaproteobacteria; order Burkholderiales; family Burkholderiaceae_D; genus Rugamonas; species Rugamonas margarita. Next base: position 184,188 of record NZ_WWCS01000012.1, on the reverse strand, counting down.
CACGGTAAAAATCAGCGGCGACAGGGCGTCGGCAACGATGCGGCCGCGGTCCGGCGCCGTGGTTTCCACCACCCCGCTGGCGACGATGGACAGCGCCTGATGCGGCGCGTCCATCGTCATCATGTGCGACAGGTTGCCGTAGGCGTCGGTGTAGCGGTGCATATGGCCAGGCGCCGCAAGGTTCCACGACAGCACGTGCTGCTGCGGCTCCGCGCGCGGCGTCAGGTGCAGTTGCTGGATGGTGTAGGCCAGCGGCAGGGTGTAGGTGTAGCGCGTTTCGTGCCGGATCGACAATTGCATGGAATGGCCTTTCGCTTACGCCGCAAGCGGCACCAGGAAATCGCGGCTGACGCGATTGCCGAGTTCGTAGATGTTGGCCAGGAAGCGGGTCAGCGTGTCATGCAGGCCGTCCGCCAGGATATCGTCGATTTTGCCGAACTGCAGCTCGGCGCGCAGGCGGCCGGCGAAGCGTTCGGTATCGGCCGAGACGTCGTTGCGCACCTCGTGCAGGTTCTGCACCACTTCGTCCATGCAGGCCAGCAGCGAGCGCGGCATGTCGCCGCGCAGGATCAGCAGCTCGGCGATGCGTGCCGGGGTGATCACATCGCGATACACCTTGCGGTAGATCTCGAAGCCGGAGACCGAACGCAGCATCGCGCCCCAGTAGTAGAAATCGCGCTGGCTCATGCTCTCCGCGCTGTCGGTGGCGCCGCCGTGGTACTTGACGTCGAGGATGCGGGCGGTGTTGTCGGCCCGTTCCAAAAAGGTGCCGAGACGGATGAAGTTGACCGCCTCGTCGCGCAGCATGGTGCCCAGCGTGACGCCGCGCGACAGGTGGGAGCGGTATTTGACCCATTCAAAGAACTTGCTGGGATCAGTTTCCAGCAAATCGCTCTGCAGGCGGCGCTGCATGTCCAGCCAGGTCTGGTTCTGGATTTCCCACACCTCGGTGGTCAGCGTGCCGCGCACGGCGCGGGCGTTTTCGCGCACCTGCGTCAGGCAGGCCACGATCGAAGAGGTGTTGTCGGGATCGCGCACCATGAAGTCGATCACCTCGCGGCCTTCCAGCGACTGGTATTTCTGGTGGAATGCGTGTTGCAGTTCGGAGATGCCGAGCAGGGCGCGCCAGCCTTGGGCGTTTTCCTCGTCGGACTGCGGCAGCATCGAGGTCTGCACGTTGACGTCCAGCATGCGCGCAGTGTTTTCGGCACGCTCGGTGTAGCGGGCCATCCAGAACAAGTGGTCAGCGGTTCGGCTCAGCATGCTTATTTCTCCAAAATCCAGGTGTCCTTGGTGCCGCCGCCCTGCGACGAGTTCACCACCAGCGAGCCTTCCTGCAAGGCCACGCGCGTCAGGCCGCCGGGCACCATCGAAATGGTTTTGCCGGACAGCACAAACGGCCGCAGGTCGATGTGGCGTGGGGCGATACCGCTTTCCACATAGGTTGGGCAGGCCGACAGGGCCAGGGTCGGCTGGGCAATGTAGCCGTCGGGTTTGGCGATCAGGCGCTGGCGGAAGTCTTCGATCTGCGCCTTGGTCGAGGCCGGCCCGACCAGCATGCCGTAGCCGCCGGCGCCGTGCACTTCCTTGACCACCAGCTGCGGCAGGTTGGCCAGTGTGTAGGCCAGATCGTCTTTCTTGCGGCACTGGTAGGTCGGTACATTGTTCAGCACCGGTTGCTCCGACAGATAGAACTTGATCATGTCCGGCACGTAAGGGTAGATCGATTTGTCGTCGGCCACGCCGGTGCCGATGGCGTTGGCCAGCGTCACGCGGCCGGCGCGGTAGACCGACAGCAGGCCCGGCACGCCCAGCGAGGAATCCGGCCGGAACGCCAGCGGATCGAGGAAATCGTCGTCCAGCCGGCGGTAGATCACGTCCACCCGCTTCGGCCCGCGCGTGGTGCGCATGAACACCGTGTTATCGCTGACGAACAAGTCCTTGCCTTCGACCAGTTCCACGCCCATTTGCTGCGCCAGGAAGGCGTGCTCGAAGTAGGCCGAGTTGTACATGCCCGGGGTCATCACCACCACGGTCGGGTCGTTGATGCCCATCGGCGCCACCGAGCGCAGGTTATCCAGCAGCATGTCGGGATAATGGTCAACCGGGGCGATCTTGTTGCGGGCGAACAGTTCCGGGAACAGCCGCATCATCATCTTGCGGTCTTCCAGCATGTAAGAGACGCCGGACGGCACCCGCAGATTGTCCTCCAGCACGTAGAATTCGCCCTGGCCGGCGCGCACGATATCGACCCCGGCAATGTGGGCGTAGATGTCCGACGCCACATTAATGCCTTGCATCTCCGGCCGGTACTGGGCGTTCTGGTAGATTTGCTCTGCGGGAATAATGCCGGCCTTGATGATGTTCTGGTCGTGGTAAATATCATGGACAAACATGTTCAGCGCCTTGACGCGCTGGACCAGACCGGTCTGCAACTGCTTCCACTCGGCGGCGGGGATGATGCGGGGGATGGTATCGAACGGAATCAGCCGTTCGGTGCCGGCATCGTCGCCATATACGGCGAAGGTGATGCCGACCCGGCGGAAGGTGAGGTCGGCCTCGGCGCGCTTGCGTTCGATGGTGTCGGCGGATTGGCGCTGCAGCCAGCCGCAGAATTCGCGGTAGTGTTCACGCACCTCGGCGCTGGCAGTGTGCGCCAGGCCGTCAGCTGTCATTTCATTGAAGAATTTTGGCATATCGGACATTCCCTGTTTGGCACGTTTATTCTTCTATCAAGAAACGTGCCAAGGGGAATGCCCGATTTTGGTGCAGGCGCCTGGAGGGCGCCTTCCCTCACCGGTCAAATATTGCCGCCGCCGGAGCCCATGCTGCCGCCGCGATTGGGGTAGGTCGGATCGACATAGCCGGGATCGCTTTGCAGACTGGCGCTGCCGCTGCCCATCACGCTGCCGGTGGAGGTCACGCCGCCGGCCACATTTTGCTGGGTGCCGTAAAAAGTGTGCATCTGGGTGTTGAACTCGGTACTGGCCATGTCGGGCCAGTTGTCCTGGTCAAAGCCGGGCGCGTTTTTCAGGTGGTCCTTGGACACGTCCAGCAGGAAGCGCTTGTTTTCGGTGTCCAGTTGCAGCGCCTGCCATGGCACAGCGAACAGCTTGTCGCCCATGCCCAGCCAGCCGCCGAAGGACAGCACGGCGTACGCCACGTCGCCGCTGCGGATGTCCAGCATGATTTCCTTGATGTCGCCCAGGTCTTCGTCCTGGCGGTTGTACACGTCCTCACCGATGAGCGTGTCGGCGCCCATCAGGCGTGGGCCGGGGCCGGTTGCGTCGTCGCTGCGATAAATGCCGTAGGTGTCGCGGTCTAGATAGCTCATGATGGTCTCCAAAGGTTGGTAAGGTCCCGCCTGAACAATGCGGTGACAGGCATCATCATGCTGCTTGCCAGACGGTTGAGGTATCGGTGCGCGTGCAGTGTGGGTGTAGGACAGGGATTAGTTCTTGAAGAACCAAAGTGCTACACTACCGCCCTCGCAATTTGGAAGATCCGTATGACTGCTGCCGAACTCCGCGCCCACGCGCTGCAATGCCTGACCGAGTCCGATCCGGCGGCCAAGGTGGCGGCGGTGTCTGCGTTGTCGACCGCATCGGAACAGGGCGTTTGCCTGCCGGATCCGGCGGCGCAGCTGACCTCAACGTCGGAAATACCCGGCCGGCCCGTGCGGCCTGAGCTGGTGCCGCCGCTGCAAGTGGGACGGCGCGCCATGAATACGCCGGAAGGCCGCGCCATGCTGATCCACGCACTGGCGCACATCGAATTCAACGCCATCAATCTGGCCCTGGATGCGATCTGGCGCTTTGCCGGCATGCCGGCCGCTTACTACACCGACTGGCTGCAGGTCGCCAGGGAAGAGGCTTACCATTTTTCGCTGCTGGAAGAACATTTGCAGCGGCTGGGCTATGGCTACGGCCAGTTCCTGGCCCACGACAGCCTGTGGGAGATGGTGGCCAAGACCAGCGACGACGTGCTGGCGCGCATGGCGCTGGTGCCGCGCACGCTCGAAGCGCGCGGGCTCGACGCCAACCCGCCGCTGCGCGCCAAGCTGGCCCAGGCAGGGGACCAGCAAGCCGCCGCCATCCTCGACATCATCCTGCGCGACGAGATCGGCCATGTCGAGATCGGCAATCGCTGGTACGGCTACCTGTGCCGCCTGCGCGGGCTGGAGCTGATCCCGGCCTACACCGCGCTGGCGGCCCAATACAAGGCGCCGACGCCACGCGGCCCGTTCAATCTGGAAGCGCGCCGCCAGGCCGGCTTCACTGAGGCGGAATTGCAGATGCTGGTCCGCGCCGGTACGCGCGCCGCCCCGGCAGACGCAAAATAATCCGGGTGCCGGCGCCGGCCGCACTGTGCACGGCCAGCGTGCCGCCAACGCTCTCGGCACGCTCGCGCATGCCCGGCAAGCCCCAGTGGCCGGGACGTTCGCCGGCGGCCAGCACCTCGGCGCTCAGCCCCTGGCCCCGGTCGGCGACCGTCAGCACAAGATGCTTGCGCGTGTAGGCCAGCGTGACCCTGACGTCGTCGCTGTTGGCATGCCGGAAGGCGTTGAGCATGGCCTCGCGGGCAATCGCATAGGCTTCTGCCGCAATTTCCTCGCGTAACGGCGCCGGCGCGCCGGTCACCTCCAGCGCGAAGCGCACCCCGTGCTGCTCAGCCAGCGCCTGGCCGACGCCGGCCAATGCGCTATCGAGTTCTTCCTGCAGGGTATTGCTGCGCAGTTCGTGGACTTGCGAGCGGCCTTCGTTGAGCACCAGATCGGCCGCGTCCAGCGCGGCGTCGATGCGCTTTTGCGCCGGATCGGTGGGCGACAAGCCCTTCTTCACCTGCGAGAAGAAGATCATCAAGGTCTGCACGCTTTGCAGGAAATTATCGTGCAGGGTGCGGGCGATGCGTTCGCGCTCGCGGCGGCGTTCCCCCATGCGTTCCGCCATCCGCCGCGTCGCCAGCGCCAACCGCCAGCAGTACAGCAGATACAGCGCCCCCAACACCACCAGCCCGCACATCGCCTTGAACCACAGGGTTTGCGTGAATGCCGGCGTGATGCTGAAGGCGAGGACGCCCGGCGTGGTACTCCAGACCCCATCTTCATTCATGGCGCTGACTTCAAACCGGTACTGGCCCGGGCTCAGATTGGTGTAGAACGCGGTGCGGCGGGCGCCGGCGTCACGCCACCCCGATTCCAGTCCCACCAGACGGTAGCGGAACCGCACCCGCTCCGGGATCGACAGTGCCGCCGCCGTAAAATCCAGTTCCAGGTTGGTGGTGCGCTGTGGCAGCACCAGGCCCGATTGCGGGAAATAGCCCTGGAGGTCGGTGCGCAAGGCGGTAATCTGCGGCGCCGGCGGCAGCGGATTGCTGTCGATGCGGGCCGGATCGATCCAGCCGACGCTGCCGGTGGTGGCGTACCACAGCCGGCCGTCGGGCGCCTCCGTCAACGCCGACAGCGGCCGCAACTGCGCCGGTTTGCCTTCGTGGCCATCCAGGTAATCAAAGTGCTCGGCCCGCAGCCGCTGGCCGCCCCCGGCCAGCGCAGCCTTCAGCGCCGGCGCGGTGATACGGATCAGGCCGTCGGCGCCATGCAGCCACAGGCCGCCGTCGCTGGACGCGACCAGCCCGGAGACGCCGTTCATGCGCGCGCCGGCAGCGTCCGACAGGGCGGTGAAACGGCCACCGGCGAGCACGGCCACGCCCTGGTCGCCGCCGACCCATAGATGGCCGGCGCCACTGTCCATGACCGTGACGTTGCCCACCGCCAGCCCATCCTCGGGACCAAACTGGCGCACCGCATCGCCTTGCACCAGCGCCAGGTGATTGCCGGGATAGCCGATCCAGACCGCGCCTTGCGGATCCGCATACAGTGACACGGCGGTGCGCGGCGCCAGCTCGGCATGTCCGCCGCCGGCCTGCCACTGGCCTTCATGCAGCACATGCACGCCCTTGCGCAGCACCGATACCCACAGGCGGCCGGCGCGGTCCATCGCCAACGCCTGCACCTCATGACCGCGCAACCCAGGCGGCAAGGGCCAACTACGCCAGCGGCCGTCTTCCCGGTGCCAGATCTGCTCGGCGTTGCCGAACCAGACGCTGCCATCCGGCGCGCGCGCCGTGGCGGTGATGTTGGTCAGCGGCGTGGCCTCGCGGCTACCGTCGGCATGCAGGCCAAAGCTGTGCAATTCGTAATTGCCGGTGGTCTGGTAATTGCCGATCCAGACGGTGCCGTTGCGGTCGGCGCGCACGCTCAAACCGCTGAACATGCGCGGCGGCAGGGAAATGGCGGTCAGGCGCGACTCGCGGATACGGTCGACGCCGTTTTCGGTGGTCAGCCAGACATTGCCTTCACGGTCTTCCAGCATGCTGTAGATCAGCTTGCCACTGAGGTTTTGCGGCGCCAGGAAGGTGCGTTGGACGCGCAAATCCCGGCCCAGCAGCTTGACGCCGTCATCGGTATTGATCCAGATGCCGCCGCGATGGTCGACAAACACCCCGAACGGCTGCTCGCCACCCGGCAAATTCACGGCCTGGAACTTGTCGTCGCGCGGCGTGTAGCGGTACAGCCGATGATCGACACTGACCGCCAGCACATCGCCGTTCGGCAGCAGGTGGCCGATTTCGATCTGCTTGTCCTTCGACACCAGATGGAATTGATGGCCATTGGCACTGCTGCGATACAGGCCTTGCGGGTGGTAGGCCAGGATGCTGCCGTCCGGCAGCGCCGTGAAGTAATGGAAATCGCCGGATGGCAGGCCATCCTCCGGTTCCACATGGCGCCAGCGCGCGCCGTCCAGCCAATACAGGCCGGCGCTGCTGGCGATCCACATCACGCCATTGCCGTTGCGCTCGATGCGATACACGCTGCGTTCCGGCAGCCCTTCCGCCGCCCCATAGTGGCGCACCTTGCCCTGGTCGAAGACGCTGACACCGCCGAAGTTATAGCCGATCCACAGCGCCGTGCCGACCGCCAGCATGCCGCTGGTATTGGACGAGCGCAGCGGGTTACCGTCAATCGCCGTGGTGCGCTCGAAGCGCACGCCGTCAAAACGGTAGATGCCGTCGGTGGCGGTGAACCACAGCATGCCGCGCTGGTCCTGCGCCATGTCGAACACGGCCGCGGGTGCGCCGTCGCGCTTGGTCCAGGCGGCATGCACCATGCTGGTATGCCAATACGGCCGCTGGGGCGCGGCGGCGACAGTAGAGAACAGGAAAACGAGGAAACCAAACAGCGCGGATCGGAAAAACATAAGGCCCTATGCGTAAGCAGTCGCAGCAATGCTGCCGCAAAGGGGCTTATTCTAAAGCAACTCAGGCCGTCTCTGCTTGCGCTTGCGGCGCCATGCGGCGGCGCTGTTCGGCGTCGGCCGCCGCGTTGAGGTCGGGCGGGAAGTCGTCCACATGCACCGACAGGTCGGTGTAGCGGGCAAAGTCCGACATCGCGCGCCGTTCTTCCGGCGTCATCAGTCCTTGGGAGGCGGCGTTGGTGATCCAGTGTTCCATCTCCGGCAGGCTTTGCGGTATCGGCGGCAGCTGGCCGGATTTGATGGCGGGTTTCAGACGGTGCTCGATGCCATCCACCATGCTCAGCAAACCGAACGCCAGTTCGCCGCAGGCGACCGGATCGCGCAGGTCGTCGGCCAGGAAGGTGTCGGCCAGCAGCCGTTCGCGGGAATCGCCGTGGGTTTGCATCGCCGTCGCCACTTGCGCGCCGATGCGGTCGGACGGCGCCGCATACGGCAGGCCGAACGGGAACACCAGCAGCCGCGCCAGCCAGGCCGCCGGGCGGCTGGGGAAGTTGTCCAGCACGCCGACCAGCGCGATCTGCGCCTTGTCGAGCGCATCCTGGATCGACCAGTGGGCATACGGCGCATCGGCTTCCTGATGGCCGTCATCCTCATAGCGTTTCAGCGTGGCGCTGATCAGGTACAGCATCGACAGCACGTCGCCCAGGCGCGACGAGATGCGTTCGCGCCGTTTCAGGTCGCCACCCAGCGTGAACATCGACAAATCAGTCATCAGCGCGAAGGCGGTCGACAGACGGCCCACCGCACGGTAATAGCTGGCCATCTCGCGCGACGCGCGTTGCGGCACCGGTGCGGTCATGGCGCCGGTCAGGCTGTACCACAGCGAACGGAAGGCATTGCCAAACGTGAAGCGCATGTGGCCGAAGAAGGCGGCGTCGAAATCGATCAGGCCCTGGCGTTGATCGGCGTCGGCGGTGGAGCGCATTTCCTTCAGCACGTAAGGATGGGAGCGAATCGCGCCCTGGCCGAAGATGATCAGGCAACGCGTGAGAATATTGGCGCCTTCCACCGTGATGGCGATCGGAATCTGCTGATACGCGCGCGCCAGGAAGTTGGACGGCCCCATGCAGATGCCTTTGCCGCCCAGGATATCCATACCGTCGTTGACCACCGCGCGGCCGCGCTCGGTCACATGGTATTTGGCGATGGCCGAGATGACAGCCGGCTTTTCCCCGAGATCAACGGCCAGCGCCGACAGCTTGCGCGCCGCATCCATCATGTACAGATTGGCGCCCATGCGCGCCAGCGCTTCCTGCACGCCTTCAAATTTACCGATCGCGGTGTTGAACTGACGGCGGATCGCGCAATACGCGCTGGTGCCGCGCACCGCCAGCTTGGCCGTGCCGACGCTGGCCGAGGGCAGCGAAATGGCGCGGCCGGCGGCCAGGCATTCCATCAGCATGCGCCAGCCTTTGCCGATTTGCTGCGGACCGCCGATGATCCACTCCATCGGAATGAAGACATCCTTGCCGCTGGTCGGACCGTTCTGGAACACGGCGTTCAGCGGCCAGTGGCGGCGGCCGATCACGACGCCCGGATGGGTGGTCGGGATCAGCGCGCAGGTGATGCCGGGTTTGGCGTCGGCCGGCAACAGCTGGTCCGGATCGGTAACCCGGAAGGCCAGGCCGAGCAGCGTGGCAATCGGTCCCAGCGTGATGTAGCGCTTGTTCCACGTGATGCGCAAGCCCAGCACCTCGCGGCCTTCATGCTCGCCCATGCAGACCACGCCGGTGTCCGGAATGGCGGCGGCGTCCGAGCCGGCGTACGGGCTGGTCAGCGCGAAGCAGGGGATTTCCTCGCCTTTGGCCAGGCGCGGCAGGTAGTAATCCTTTTGCTGGTCGGTGCCGTAATGCAGCAACAGTTCGGCCGGCCCCAGCGAATTGGGCACCATCACCTGCACCGCCAGCGCCGAGCAGCGCGTCGACAGCATCATCACCACTTGCGAATGCATATAGGCCGAGAAGGCCTTGCCGCCGTAGTGCTTGGGAATGATCATGCCGAGGAAGCCCTTGTCGCGGGCAAATTGCCAGGCCGGCGCCGGCAGGCCTTGCCAGACCTGGGTGGCTTCCCAGTCATCCACCATCTCGCACAGCTGGCGCACTTCATTGTCCAGGAACGCCTGTTCCTCGGCGGTGAGGGTGGGGCGCTTGAGCGCCATGAACTTGTTCCAGTCCGGCCGGCCGGAGAACAGGTCGGCGTCCCACCAGGTGGTGCCGGCTTCCAGCGCGTCGCGCTCGGTATCGGACATCGGCGGCAGGATACGCTTGAACAGCGCATAGATCCGCGGCGTGATCAGGCTGCGCCGCAGCGGGGCGTAAGCAAGCAGTACAGTAATGGCGACGACGACGGCCGCAAGTATCCATAGCATCATGGTGATCTCCTCTAGTTAGGCGGAAGATAACCCAGCGACCAGCGCCTTACTGTACGGTTGCGCTCATAATTCGTCGGGGGCGGCGGACGCCCGCCCGATGCCGGTGGTGGCGAACCGTTCGCGATAGACTTTCGGCGTAATGCCCAGCTTTTTGATGAAAACCCGGCGCATATGCGCCTCGTCGCTGAAGCAGGCGCGCGCCGCCACGGCTTTCAAGGCCAGATCGAGGTCGGCCAGCAGCTGGGTGGCGCGTTCGAAACGGCACATCTCGATGAACTCCTGCGTGCTCAGGCCGACCTCCTGCTGGAACACACGGGCAAAGTGGCGCTCGCTCATCATGGCTTTTTGCGCCAGCTGCGCGACCGACAGGCGTTCGTGCAGGTTGTCCAGTATCCAGTTTTGCAATGCGCGGATGTTGGGGCGGGTGGTGCGCTCGCTCAGCAGATGGGAGCTGAATTGTGACTGGCCACCCGGCCGCTTCAGGTAGACCACCATTTCGGTCGCCACTTCCAGCGCCAGGTCGCGGCCGTAGTCTTCTTCCACCAGCGCCAGCGCGAGATCGATGCCGGCGGTGACGCCGGCCGAGGTCCACACATTGTCCGCGCGAATGAAAATGGCGTCGGCGTCGACCTCAATCGCCGGATAAGCCGCCTTCAGGCGCTCGGCCACGCTCCAGTGGGTGGTGGCGCGCTTGCCGTCCAACACGCCGGCCGCCGCCAGGAAGAAGGCGCCCGAGCACAAGGAAGCCAGGCGCGGAATGCGCGCCGCGACCGCTGCCACCCATTCGGTGATGGCGGCGCTGTCGACCAGCGCCTGTTGAATATGGCGCGCGCCGACGATGATGGCGTTGTCCGGCAGCGCCAGCGGACTCAATGCCTTGGTTGCTTCCAGCGCCATCAGGGTATCGGAGCGCACCATGCCGGTTTTGGCGGAGGCAATGCGGACATCATAGCCGGGCGCTTTGCCGCGCCGTTGCAAATGCAGGTTGGCGTATTCAAAGACCGACATCGGGCCGATGGCCTCCATCGCTTTAAAGCCCGGGTAGACCACGATATCGACCGTGATCGGCGGCTGGGATGAAGATGAATTCATAGGGCAGTGAGAAAAATCCGGTCATTATTGTACCAATTCCTGCCATTCTGATGCGTGGGCGACCACGGGCGGCGTGACCGCCTGCACAATGCTGCCATCTTTTAACGGGAGCCCGCATGAAAACCAAAGCAGCAGTTGCATGGCGCGCCGGCGCGCCGCTGACCATCGAAGAAGTTGACCTGGCTGGCCCGCGCGCGGGCGAGGTGCTGGTCGAGCTGAAAGCCACCGGCATTTGCCATACCGATTACTACACCCTGTCCGGCGCCGATCCGGAAGGCCTGTTCCCGGCCATCCTCGGGCACGAAGGCGCCGGTGTGGTAGTTGACGTCGGTGCCGGCGTGACCACGCTGAAGAAAGACGACCACGTCATTCCGCTGTACACGCCGGAATGCCGCCAGTGCAAATTCTGCCTGTCGCGCAAGACCAACCTGTGCCAGGCGATCCGCTCGACCCAGGGCCGCGGCCTGATGCCTGACGCCACCAGCCGCTTCTCGCTGGACGGCAAGCCGCTGTTCCACTACATGGGCACGTCCACCTTTTCCAACTACATCGTGGTGCCGGAGATTGCGCTGGCCAAGATCCGCTCGGATGCGCCGTTCGATAAAGTCTGCTACATCGGTTGCGGCGTCACCACCGGCGTGGGCGCCGTGCTGTTCTCGGCCAAGGTCGAGGCGGGCGCCAATGTGGTGGTGTTCGGCCTGGGCGGCATTGGGTTGAACGTGATCCAGGCGGCCAAGATGGTGGGCGCGGACAAGATCATCGGCGTCGATATCAATCCGGCCCGCCAGGAAATGGCGCGCAAGTTCGGCATGACCCATTTCATCAATCCGAACGAGGCCGAGAACGTGGTCGACCAGATCGTTCAGCTGACCGACGGCGGCGCCGACTACAGCTTCGAGTGCGTCGGCAACACCACGCTGATGCGCCAGGCGCTGGAGTGCACGCACAAGGGCTGGGGCCAGTCGTTCATCATCGGCGTGGCGGCGGCGGGGCAGGAGATATCAACCCGTCCGTTCCAGCTGGTTACCGGTCGCGAATGGAAAGGCTCAGCCTTCGGCGGCGCCCGTGGTCGTACCGACGTGCCGAAGATTGTCGACTGGTATATGGAAGGCAAGCTCAACATCGACGACCTGATCACCCACCGCCTGCCGCTGGACCGCATCAACGAAGGCTTCGATCTGATGAAAAGCGGCGAGTCGATCCGTTCCGTGGTGCTGTACTAGCATTTTCGTTACGCGTTACGTTTTTTGGTCCGGGCTTGGGCCAGCCTGAGCTGCTCCTGCAAATCCTGGTTTTCCCCGGTGAGCCGTTCGACGGTGCGCCGGGCCCGGTCCAGTTCCGCCAGCAGGCGGCGCGGCGAGCCGTCGTCTGGCGATTCCTGTAACGCGTTACGGGAATTGGCGATGGCGGTTTTTTCTGCGCGCTTGCGGTCGCGGTAGGCCTTCTGCCGCTCGGCGCTGCTCATCGCATGGCCGGTCACCGGGCGGCCACGTTTTTTGTTTTCTGTCATCTGAGTTGATCGGTCAAATAAAGTAACGCGTAACGGGAATTCTAACCCTCTTACTGCTTGAACGCATCGTTTTTAACTTTGAGGTAAGGTATGGATACATTCCACCCTGGGAGCGTTCCATGACTACCGCCTCGCCGTTCGTTCATTCCTACCTGTTTGTTCCCGCCAATCGCCCGGAGCGATTTTCCAAGGCAGTGGCCTCCGGCGCCAACGCTGTCATCATCGACCTCGAAGATGCAGTAGGAGCCGGCGACAAGACCGCCGGCCGCAACAGCCTGACCAACTGGCTCGACAGCGCCGAGGCGCACGCCAACCAGGTGCCCATCCTGGTCAAGGTCAACTGCGTTAATTCGGGCTGTTTTGGCGAGGACTTGCGGGTGTGCCGCCGCCCCGACATCGCCGGCATCGTGCTGCCGAAGGCCGAGCGCGCCGACGATATCGCCAGCGCCTCGGCTGGCGCGCCGGTGTATCCGCTGGTCGAGACGGCACTTGGTTTCTCACGCATCGCCGAACTGGCCAGGGCGCCCAGGGTGCAACGGCTGCTATTTGGCGCGATCGACTTCAAGCACGACATGGGCATCGACGGCGATGAGGATGAGCTGCTGTTTTTCCGCTCGCAAGTCGTGCTGGCCTCCCGGATCGCTGGATTGCTGAGTCCGGTGGATGGCGTCACCACCGAGATTGACGACCTGGACAAGATTGCGCGCGATGCGGCCTACACCAAGCGCCTCGGCTTCGGCGGCAAACTCTGTATTCACCCCAACCAGGTGCCGATCGTCAATCGCACCTTCGTGCCCTCCGAAAACGAACTACGCTGGGCGAACCGGGTGCTGGAAGCCGCCGAGCGCGCGCGGGGCGGGGCAGTAGCGCTGGATGGTCGCCTGATCGACCGGCCCATGGTGCTCACAGCGCAACGTATCATCGAGGACGCCCGGCGCAGGATTGCGCGCTGAACTGCGCCAGAGCGAAGACCGGTTGCAGCTGTTGCTCGATGCCTCGGGCAATATCGGCACCTGGTCGTGGTACCCGGAGACATATGATCCCCTCGGATGACCGCGCGCGCGTGCTCGAAGCCATTAGCACCTCCATCGCCGCGGGCGAGCTGTACGAGGCGGACTATCGGATACCGCAGCTTTCGGGGAGACATCTAGGTCACGCCAAGGGGCGATTATTCGACGACGAGGAAGGCGGCGCCAAACGCTTTGCCGGGTTGGCCGTCGACATCGCCGAGCCTCGAAAAAATGAGGACGAGCGTGCCCGGCTGGCCAAAGACCTGCAGGCCGCGCGCCGCCGTCAAAGCGAGTTCCTGGCGACGTTGGCGCATGAACTCAGAAATCCGCTGGCCACGATCCGGACCGCGCTGGATTTGATGCGCATCGCCTGACCGATGAACACCGTGATGGTCGCGATCACCGGCTGTGGAACGGCGGCGGACCGGTCGCTATCCAAAGAGGCTGGCTTCGATTATCACTTGACCAAGCCGGTTTCGATCACCGATATCGCCAAGGCTCTGCAAAAGGAGTTGGCCGGGTAGGTCGCCGTCCGCCAGCCAGTGCGCTGGCGGCACTGGTCCACCGGCTGTTTTCAATAGATAATTTTACATAATATAAATTATGCGAAGTTATGCGGATTCCTTACCAATGCCGGCGGAAGCAAGAATCTCATCATGCCGCTCGTTGTCGGTCTTGTGAAGATACGCTGCCGTGGTGGCGATGCTGGCGTGGCCGGCAGTCTCCTGCAACGTTTTCAGCTGCACGCCGTTATTGGCGTGGTTGGTTAGCATGCTGTGCCGCAGCCAGTGCGCGGTTGCTTGCCGAAATGTCGCGGCCATGTCGGCGTCGCCCAATCGATCGGCTGCAGCCGCTGAGGCGGCAAAGATGGACTTCAACGCATCGGATGCGGCTTCGTCCGTGATGCGCACCAGTAATTGTCCACGGCTCGACAATACCAGCGGCGTGGCGTCGCTGCGCGCAGTTTGCGGCAGCAAGTCGAATGCGGCGCGGTATTGGCGGAATGCGGCCAACATTTCCGGCGGTACCGGCAAGCGGCGCGGTTTGTTGCCTTTGCCGAGCACGTCCAGCCACCAGCGGCCGTTGCCTTCGGTGTAGAACGCGCCCATGTTGGCGCCAACGATTTCGCTCAGCCGCGCGCCGGTGTGGATGTAGGCCGTCAACAGGAAACGATCGCGTTCGCGCCGGCGGATGGACGCTGGCGTCGATGCTGCGCGCGTGGCAACGACTGTGAGCGCCAATTCCAGCGCGTCCGGCGTCAGGTAGCGCGTGATGCGGCTGGCACTGGTGGTCTTGACGTGCTTGACCAGTGCAGCCGGATCGCGCCGCAGATAGCCCGTTTGAGTGGCGTACGCAAACAATCCTTTGACGGCGATCATTGCCTGGCGCCGGCTGGCGTCGGACAAAGGTCCGCTGAACGGCCGGTAGCGCGGATCGTTTCGCGGCCACTTGGTGGTGGAAATCCAGTCCGGCGGCGGCGATCGGATGAAGTCTTTGTAGCCATTCAGATCGGCCACGGTCAGCTGACGCAGGGTTTTCCCCGCCTCTTCCCGGCACCAGGTTAAAAACCGGAACAGCTCTTTCTGGGTGTTGGCGACCGATTTTTCGCCCAGTTCACCATGGCTGATGAATTCCCTTGCAATTTCACTATCGGTTCGGGCATCGGTGATGGCATCTTCGGCAATCGTGCGCAGGGCGTCTGTATCGCGCTGCCGGCGTTCCGCCGCGCCGCCGCTGCGGGCGGGAAATGGGTCCAGATTGATGACGTCAAATTTCTTTTCTGGCATTGTTGAACGCTAAATACTGTATGAATATCTAGTGGATTATACAGTATCTCGTACAGTTATTTTAATCGACAATATAGGTAGTAATGTCGATTAAAAGTTATGCTCTCCGGCGGCAGCGCCACCTGATGCGCTGCCGGGATGGCGCGGCCGGTTACTGCGGCGCGTTTGCAAAATCCAGCACGATCCGCCCTTCGATATCGCCCGCGCGCATGCGGTCGAACACGCTGTTGATGTCGTCCAGCCTGGCGGTTGCCACCGTCGCCCGTACCTTGCCCTCCTCGGCGAACGCCAGCGCTTCCTGCAGATCCAGCCGCGTGCCGACGATGGAGCCGCGTACGGTAATGCCGTTTAACACCATGTCAAAGATCGAGATCGGAAAGTCGCCCGGCGGCAAGCCATTGAGCGAAATCGTACCACCCCGCCGCACCATGCCGACCGCCTGTGCAAAGGCTTTGGGCGAGACCGCCGTGACCAGCGCACCATGGGCGCCACCAATCTCCTTCCTGATGAACGCCGCCGGATCGACCGTCCTGGCGTTGACGGTCAGCGCCGCGCCGAGCCGCTTGGCCAGCGCCAGTTTGGCGTCGTCGATATCGACCGCGACCACATTCAGCCCCATCGCTTTGGCGTATTGCACCGCCATGTGACCCAGTCCGCCGATGCCGGAGATAACGACCCAGTCGCCCGGCTTGGTGTCGGTTACTTTCAAACCCTTGTAGACCGTCACGCCGGCGCACAGTATCGGCGCGATCTCGACGAAGCCGATGCTCTTGGGCAGGTGGCCGACGTAATCGGCATCGGCCAGTGCAAATTCGGCAAAGCCGCCGTTGACTGAGTACCCGGTGTTTTGCTGGGACTCGCACAAGGTTTCCCATCCGCCCAGACAATGCGGACAATGGCCGCAGGCCGAGTACAGCCACGGGATGCCAACCCGGTCGCCCGCCTTGACATGCTTTACCCCTGCCCCGACTTCGGCGATATACCCGACGCCCTCATGGCCTGGGATGAAAGGCGGATTAGGCTTCACCGGCCAATCGCCCTCGGCGGCATGCAGATCGGTATGGCACACGCCGCACGCTTCGATTTTCACCAGCACCTGTCCAGCGCCGGGCGTCGGCACCGGTGCATCTTCCACGTACAGGGGCTGGCCGAAGCTGCGCACCACGGCGGCTTTCATCATTTTTCCCATCATTTTTCTCCTGGCGATTCCGATTCGGTTACGAGTGGCATGGGGACACGATAGTGAGCCCCACCGGCTCTGACATTGATCCACATCAAAATGCGTCGTCTAAAACCGTTGTAGCGATGCGGACAATGACTTAAGGCCTTGATTTCGCTATAATTCCCGCCTTAATCGTAAGGAATGCCGCCATGACCCTGCTAGCCCACCAGCTTGAACTGCTGTCGCCCGCCAAAACCGCCGAAATCGGCCGTGAAGCCATCCTGCATGGCGCCGACGCCGTCTATATCGGCGGCCCGGCCTTCGGCGCGCGCCACAACGCCAGCAATTCGATCGAGGAGATCTCCAGCCTGGTGGAATTCGCGCACCGCTATCGCTCGCGCGTTTTCGTCACGCTGAACACGATCCTGCACGACGCCGAGCTGGACGCGGCCCGCAAGCAGATCTGGCAGCTGTACGAAGCCGGCGTCGACGCGCTGATCGTGCAGGACATGGGCTTGCTGGAAATGGACCTGCCGCCGATCCAGCTGCACGCCAGTACCCAGTGCGACATCCGCACCATGGAAAAAGCCAAATTCCTCGGCGATGTCGGCTTCTCGCAACTGGTGCTGGCGCGCGAGCTGACCATCGAGCAGATCAAGAAGATCCACGCCGACGTCGACACGCCGCTGGAATACTTCATCCACGGCGCGCTGTGCGTGGCCTACTCGGGCCAGTGCTACATCTCGCACGCCGACACCGGCCGCAGCGCCAACCGCGGCGACTGCTCGCAAGCCTGCCGCCTGCCGTACACGCTGAGCGACAACAAGGGGCGCGTCGTGGCCTACGAAAAGCACCTGCTGTCGATGAAGGACAATGACCAGAGCCGCAATCTGGAAGCGCTGATCGACGCCGGCATCCGCTCGTTCAAGATCGAGGGCCGCTACAAGGACATGGGCTATGTGAAGAACATCACCGCCCACTACCGCCTGCTGCTCGACGAAATCCTGGAGCGCCGCACCGAATTTACCCGCGCGGCCAGCGGCGCCACCAGCATCCTGTTTACGCCGGACATCGACAAGAACTTCCACCGCGGCCACACCGATTACTTCGCCAACGGCCGTCAGGACGAAATCGGCGCCTTCGACAGCCCGAAGTATGTCGGCGTCGAGCTGGGCACCATCACTCGTCTGGCCACCGACCACTTCGACATGGTCACCAACGCGGCGATGTCCAATGGTGACGGCCTGAACTACATGCACAAGCGCGAGACCTTCGGCATCCAGGCCAACACCGCCAAGAAAATCGGCGACAGCGAGGAAGGCCAGCTGTGGCGCGTCTATCCGAACGAGGCGATCAGCGCCCTCCCCGGCCTGCGCATCGGCCTGTCGGTCAACCGCAATGGCGACCGCCAGTGGGAATCGACGCTCAACAAGAAATCGTCCGACCGCAAGGTTGGCCTGCACCTGACGCTGAGCGAACAGGACGGCGGCCTGCGCCTGGACCTGTGCGACGAAGACGGCTACCTGAGCAGCACCAACGCCGCCCTGGCGCTGCAACCGGCGCAAAACCCCGAGCAGGCCGACGCCGGCCTGCGCGCCAGCCTGGGCAAACTGGGCAACACCATGTTCCGCGCCGACAGCGTCACGCTGAAGCTGTCGCAGCCGTGGTTTGTGCCATCGGCCGTCATCAACGCTTTGCGGCGCGACGCCATCGAGGCGCATGAGGCCGTGCGTCTGGCGGCCTGGGAGCGGCCGACGCGCAAGCCGGCCGCCGAGCCGCTGGCGATCTACCCGGATACCCAGCTGAGCTACCTGGCCAACGTCTACAACGAAAAAGCGCGCGCTTTCTACACCAGGCACGGCGTGCAACTGATAGCCGCTGCCTACGAGTCGCATGAGGAAGCCGGCGAAGTGCCGCTGATGATCACCAAGCACTGCCTGCGTTTCTCGTTCAACCTGTGTCCAAAGCAGGCCAAGGGCGTGCAAGGCGTGCAGGGCCAGGTCAAGGCCGAGCCGATGACCCTGGTCAGCGGCGACGAGACCTATACCCTGCGATTCGACTGCAAACCGTGCGAAATGCACGTGGTCGGCGCGATGAAGCCGGGTATCTTGAAGTCGGCGCCGCCATCCAACATTCCATACAGCCCGCTTACCTTCCACCGCCAGCGCCCACGCGCCTGATCCCTGCCTAAATTGCGACGCCAGCCGCCGGAGAAGCCGCTCACAGTACCTCTGTGAGCGGCTTTCATGCGTCTGCCTAAAAACAGGCAGCTGATCGATATACCCCAAAAGATTTTGTTGTATGGTTGTCCAAATAGCTTGACAGTCAATAGGACCAAAGCTATCTTCACGCCTATTGCCATGCAGCAATTATAGGATTCAAGTACTTGAATCATTCGTGCGCAGCGAAAACTTTTTTTGTTGCAGAATGCGCGTCGCTACGGCGGTGTGCCGTTGGCAATCTTTCCATTTCAGCCGAAAGCCAGGGGATATACATGACAAACTTGCCACAGAGAAAGCGTTCTTTGGAAAGCTTTCACACTTTTTCTAGGACAGCGCTACCAATCGCACTGAGTCTGGCACTAGCTGCGTGTGGCGGCAGCAGTGACAGCACTACCGCACCAAATGCCCGCACCATGAGCATGATGAAAGCGGCAGTTGCGGAGGTAGCGCTAACACCGGTGGGCGCCACCGCCAGCTCCGCCGAACGAGGCGATCTCGGCGCCACTGCTGCGATCGATACCAACGACGGCACGCGCTGGGGCAGTGGCTTCAGCGACAACGAATGGCTGACGCTGGACTACGGCCAGACCCAGACCATCAACCGCGTCCACATCAACTGGGAAAACGCCCACGCCACCGAATATGAACTGCAGGTGTCGGACGATAATTCCAACTGGACCACGCTCAAACACGTCACCGGCAGCAATGGCGGCGTCGAGGACCTGACCGGCCTGAACGGCCAGGGCCGCTATCTGCGCATGCTGGGCATCAAGCGTTCCACCGGCTACGGCTACTCGATCTTCGAGATCGTCGCCTACTCCGGCGGCAGCACGGACACCGGTACCGGCACCCTGCCGGACGATCCGGCCACCACGCCGCAAGTGCCGGTCGACGTGACCAAGCCGGGCGTGTCGATCAAGCCGGTCAAGGTGACCTCCTCGCCAGTGGAAGGCGCCAACACCGCCGACCTGGCGGTCGATGGCAAGCTCAATACCCGCTGGAGCAGCGCCGCCGACAATGGCGCGTGGCTGCAATTCGACTTCGGCGCCAAGACGCAAATCGGCTACCTGAAGCTGACCTGGGAAAACGCCTACGGCAAGCAGTACAACCTGGCCGTGTCGGACGACGGCCAGAGCTGGACCGTGATCCGCAGTGTCACCAACGGCCAGGGCGGCACCGAGGAGTTCTTCAACCTCGGCGTCAACGCCCGCTACATCCAGCTGCAAGGCGTGCAGCGCGCCACCCAGTACGGTTATTCGCTGTTTGAAGTCGAGTTCAAGACTCCGGGCAGCGACAACAGCCTGGCGGCCGGCACCACCACCTCGGCCTTCCCCTTCCCTGCCAGCGGCGCCGGCCTGATTCCGCTGCCGAGCTATGCGCAGCCGCTGGAATCGACCCAGTTCACGCTGGCCGACGGCACCATCGTCACCCGCTGGGGCGCGCGCGGCGTCGGCCGTCATGGCCGCGAGCGCGGCGAGGACTGGAACGAAATCGGCTACGGCCCCAACGACACCGTCGATCCGGTCACCGGTCTGCCGCAGGACAAAGGCCCGGGCGCTTACCTGATCTTCGTGGCGAACTACTTCAAGAACCGCACCTGGGGCCTGGAGATGATCGACAACAGCCGCGTGGCCGGCGTTACCAAGCCGACCCTGATCTTCAACGAGTACCACCAGACCCAGGGCTTGCGCGGCAACACTGTGTTCTTCCGCCGCTTCGACGACCCGGGCAGCACCGGCTACGGCTGGATGGTCGGCCGCGAGATCGTGCAGGACAACAACCAGCCTTGCGATCCGGTCGCCTACCCAGCCAACTTCAAGCTCAACTCGGCAAACGGCATCAATAACGGTTGCACGCTGTTGATCAAGGAGTACCCGCGTCATAACCACCTGAACGCGGCCGGTTTCCCGGACGGCACCGCCGTCGATGCGCGCCCGCTTAAAGTCGGCGACGTGATCGAAGCCGGTCCATCGATGTTTGCGGTCGAGGCAGCGATGAAGGCCAAGGGCGACAACGGCGGCTTCCGCTACTACGCCAACGAGTGGACCTATGTAGTCGGCCAGGGCCTGCGTCCATGGTACGGCATCCAGCCGCGCCTGAATTCGACGCCGATTCCAGACCAGTACCTGCAAGGCGGTACCGGTTCGGTGTCGTATGATTACGCCGACAACGGCGACCACATGTTCCAGCAGCCGCAAAACAACGTCGGCATGCAGAATATGCAGCGCTTCGTCGAAGGCCGGCGTCTGGTGCACACCAACTTCACCACCGGCATGCACAACGAGCCAGGCAATGACCGTTACGATCCGGCCGTCGGCCTGCAAGGCCAGCGTTATGGCCAGTCCGCCTGTATCGGCTGCCACGTCAACAACGGCCGCAGCCCGGCGCCGATCGCTGTCAACCAGCGTCTGGACAACATGACCGTGCGGGTGGCGGTGACCGATGCCAATGGCGTGCAAACCCCGCATCCGCAATATGGTACGGCGGTGCAGATGAACGCGGTATCGTCGACCGGTGCGCCACAGAACTGGGGCCTGGGCGTACGTGTCGCCAGTTTCGTTTCCAGCATCGCCAAGTTGGCGGATGGCACGGCGGTGGAACTGCGCAAGCCGGTATTGGCCTTCGAAAGCGCGACGCCGGACACCGTATCGCTGCGCCAGGCGCAGCCGATGCTGGGCGTCGGCCTGCTGGAAGCCATTCCGGAAGCCGACATCCTGGCCAAGGTCCGTACCGCACCGGATGAAGACGGCGTGAAAGGCAGCGCCAACTACGTGTTCGATCCGGACACCGGCGCCGTGCGTCTGGGCCGCTTCGGCTGGAAAGCTGCCAAGGCCACCCTGCGTCACCAGGCTGCTGCTGCGCTGGTACAGGATATGTCGGTGACATCGCCGCTGTATCCTAACCGTAGCTGCCTGACCGATCCTGCCGGCTGCAAGTCGGCGGCCGCGCAAAAAGGCGTGAGCGAAGCGGAACTGACGCTGATCACCCAGTATCTGTCGCTGGTGGCGGTGCCTTCCCAGCGCGCGATCTCCAGCGGTTTCCCGAAAGGCGTGTCGCCGCTGAAGGATCTGGATGTGGATCCGGCCAAGATCGCCAAGGGCAGCACGGTGTTCCAGGGCATGCGTTGCGCTGCCTGCCACACGGTAGACCAGAAGACCGGCAGCGGCAGCCTGTTTGCGGAACTGCGCAACCAGAACATCAAACCGTACACCGACCTGCTGCTGCACGACATGGGCGCCGGTCTGGCGGACAAGTTTGTGGAAGGCCAGGCCAAGGGCAATATGTGGCGTACCTCGCCGCTGTGGGGTATCGGCTACTCGGACACCGTGATGGGTTCCGCAGGCAAAGCTGGCTACCTGCACGACGGCCGCGCACGCAACCTGACCGAGGCGATCATGTGGCACGGCGGCGAAGCGACCAAATCGCGTCAACGCTTTGAAAACCTGACCGCAGCGGACCGCGATGCGCTGCTGGCGTTCCTGAAGTCGCTGTAACTTATCCTTAGTAGTTCTTTGATGCCGGGCACTGCGAAGTGCCCGGCATTTTTTTAATGCGCGGCGTTGACGATGGTGCTGATCACGGCCGGGTGCATGGCGCCGGGGTTTTGCGCCTGCGCAGGCGCAATCAGCACTGCGGCTGAACGAAATTTGACAAACACCAGTGGTTACGTCAGCCCCGTGATCTAGAATTGCCCTCGTCAAGATAGTCAACGAGGTGTCAGCGTGAACATTCCCGCGTCCATTCCCTACATCGTATTGGTTGGACTATCCGCTATCTTATGGATGGACCTGCGCACCGCTCGGCGCGCTCGCCGAGAACAGCACATCCGGGAATTTTCCCTGCCACCAGGCCTCTTCGACAAGCTGCGCCAGCATCATCCGCATCTTACGCAGAAGGACTGCCAACTGGTAGCGCAAGGACTTCGTCAGTTCTTTATGGCGCACCTGAAAAGCGGGCGCCAATTCGTCTCGATGCCCTCGCAAGTGGTCGACGACCTGTGGCACGAATTCATCCTCTACACCCGCGAATACAACAAGTTTTGCCGTCATGCGTTCGGCCGGTTCCTGCATCATTCACCGGCCATCATGCTGCTCAAGGGACAGCGCAACAACGCCGGCATCCGGCGCACTTGGCACTACGCTTGCCATGAGGAGAACATCAATCCGAAGAATCCCACGCGCTTGCCCTTGTTATTTGCGCTGGACGCCAAATTCAGCATACTCAATGGCTACGTCTACGTGCCGGATTGCAGTGGCTTTCCGCGCCAGGACGGCAGTAGCAGCGCAGCGCCCTACTGCGGCGGCGACCTTGGACATACCAGCACCGGCTGTGGCGGCGGCAGCGATGGCGGCTCCGATTGGGGCGATGGCGGCGGCGATAGCAGCGACGGTGGCGGGGACAGCGGAGGAAGCAGCTGTGGCGGCGGGTGTGGTGGCGGTGGTTGCGGAGGTGGCGGCGGAGACTAAGCGCCGCCCCGCTGAGATCTCAATCCAGCGGCGTCAGCACCACGCGGCGCAACTCGTACGGCGTGCCTTCCAGCTGGAAGCCGATCCGGCCGGATGCCGGTGACACGTTCGTCACGCGATTCTGCAACACGCCATTGACCGTCACCTCCACCGTGCCGTCGCGGCTGACGATGTCGCAGGCATTCCATTCACCCACCGGCTTTTCGCTGTCGGCCGCCGTATGCGCCTTGATGCGGGTTTCTGCGCCAGGCTTGCTGGTCAGCGGCTCGGCGAAGCTGCCGGCCGCCATCGGCAGCAGGTCGCCGGCGTTGCCGTTCTTGGTCTGCACTTGCAGGCTGACCGGCCATACCCTGTCAAACGCGCCGGGGCTGATGTGCAGCAGCACGCCGCTATTTCCCGGTTTGCCGGTCCAGCGCCATTCAACGTGCAGCGTGTAGTTGCGGAAATTATCGGTAGTGGCGAGAAAGCCGGACGGCTTGCCTGCCGAAGCGATCACGCCATCCGGCAGCATGCGGAAAGCATCGGCAACCGTAGCCGATGGCGTGGTTTGCAGTTCCCAGCCGCTGAAATCGCGGCCGTTAAACAGATCGACCGCGCCGGCGCCCTGGGCGGCCAACATCAATATCGCAGCACTTGCTAATTTACGCACACCGTCTCCTTTATGAATTTTTGTACAGTATATGCGAACCACGATCTGCCAAAAGTCTCACTTTAGAATGTAGTTGTGCGCAGTCGATTAGCGGTAGACTAGCATCATGACGATCTACGACACTTTCAAGAACCGCAGCGCGCAAGCGCTGCCAAAACTGGCGCCGGCCGAGATCAAACGCATCCAGCGCTTCGGTGCGTTGATGTGCTTCCGCGACGGCGAGCGCCTGTTCGAAGCAGGCCACAGCAGCTTTGGCATGTATGTGGTGCTGAAAGGCGCGATACGCATTGGCCGTTACGATGGTCTGGGCAACAGCTCGGTCATCACCGAGCATGGCGTGGGCGAGTTCGCCGGCGAAATCAGCCAGCTGGCCGGCGCGCCGTCACTGGTCAACGGCCACGCCGTGGGCGAGGTGGAAGTATTGGCGCTGACCACCGAAGCACTGCGCTCGCTGCTGATCGCCGAAGCGGAGCTGGGCGAGCGCATCGTCCGCGCCTTCATCTTGCGCCGCGTCGAACAACTGGACAACAAGGACGGCGGCGTAGTGCTGGTAGCCCCGCCCGGCCACCCGCGCATGCACGCCTTGCAGGGATGGTTGAACAGTAACGGCCTGCCCCACCGCGTGCTGGACCCGCGCAGCGACGAGCAGGCGCGCGCGCTGGTCGAACGCTACCAGCCGGAAGCCAGCGACTGGCCACTGGCCGTGTGCCCGGATGGCGGCGTCAGGATGAATCCAACCGTGGTGGACCTGGGCCGCTGCCTCGGCACCCTGCCCCCGCTCAGTCCCGACACGATCTGGGACGTGATCGTGGTCGGCGCCGGCCCCGCAGGCCTGGCCACCGCCGTGTACGCGGCCTCCGAAGGACTGTCGGTGCTGGTGCTGGAAACCCGCGCCTACGGCGGCCAGGCCGCAGCCAGCGCGCGCATCGAAAACTACCTCGGCTTCCCGACCGGCATCTCGGGCGCTGCATTGGCCGGCCGCGCCTTCGTGCAGTCGCAAAAATTCGGCGTCAAGATGGCGATTCCCGCGCCGGCCGGCCGCCTGCTGTGCGACACCTATCCGCTGCAAGTGGAAATGTGCGGCAGCCTGACGCACCTGCAAGGCCGCGCCGTGGTGCTGTCCTGCGGCGCGCGCTATCGCCGTCCGTCGCTGGCGAATCTCAAGCAGTTCGAAGGCAAAGGCGTGTACTACTGGGCCTCGCCGCTGGAAGCAGGCCTGTGCGCCAACGATGAAGTGATCCTGGTCGGCGGCGGCAATTCGGCCGGCCAGGCGGCCGTGTATCTGGCCAGCCACGCTTCCAGGGTCCATATGTTGATCCGCAGGGACAGCCTGGCGGACACCATGTCCAGCTACCTGATCGACCGCATTGCGGCCACGCCCAACATCACACTGCATACGGAATCGGAAATCGTCGCTCTGGAAGGCTGCGACGAGGAAGGTCTGGAGAAAGTAGAAGTGCGCAACCATCGCAGCGAGGAACAAACGGTCTACAACATCAAGCACGTGTTCCTGTTCATCGGCGCCGAGCCGAACACCGGCTGGCTAAGCGACTGCGGTGTACAGGTAGATGACAAAGGCTTTATTTTGACTGGCTCCGACGTGGCTGCGCCGGGCAGTGAGCGGGCGGCGCTGGAAACCAGCGTGCCGGGCGTATTTGCGATTGGCGATGTCCGCGCACGCTCCACCAAACGGGTAGCGGCGGGTGTGGGCGAAGGCGCAGCGGTGGTGTCGCAGATCCACGGCTTCCTGGCCAGCCGGGCCTAAAGGATATTGATGCGCTGATGCGGCGCCAGCTCGTGGAAATCGTGGAATACGTCTTCCTGGTGCAGCGGAATATAAAAGTGCAGCTTCTTACCGCGATGGAAAACGCCGCGCAGCTGGTTACAGACGTTCCACACGTGTTCATACGAATCGTGTACCTCGATCAAGGCCCAGGGATTGTCCTCCAACCCCTCGCGGATCATGTTCACGTTCTTCACGTGGAAAAATGGCTTCAGCCCTTCCGTGACGCTGTCTTCACACGCGTCGCAGTGCAATCCGGACAAGATGACTTGCATGGTGTGTTCCCCTCAAGCGATGATATTCAGGCCGCCGTCTACGTAGACCGTGCTGCCGGTGAGCCGTTTCGCAAACGGCGATGCCAGATAGGCGCAGGTATTGCCGACATCAACGATGTCCACCAGTTCTCCCAACGGCGCGCGCGCCACCGCATCCGCCAGCAAATGGTCGAAGTCCTTCAGCCCCGAGGCGGCGCGCGTTTGCAATGGCCCCGGCGAAATGGCATGCACGCGAATGCCGCGTGGCCCGAGTTCATAAGCGAGATAGCGGCAAGCCGCTTCCAGCGCCGCCTTCACCGGTCCCATGACGTTGTAGTTGGGGACCACCTTGTCCGCACCGTGGTAGCTCATGGCGAACAGCGTGCCGCCGTCGGACATCAAAGGCGCCGCCAGTTTGGCCATGCGCACGAACGAGTGGCACGACACATCCATCGCCTGCAGGAAGCCGTCCAGCGAGCAGTCCAGCAAACCGCCCTGCAAATCCGCCTTCGGCGCGAAGGCGATCGAGTGGACCAGGATATCCAGCTGGCCCTTCTGCGCCAGCGTGGCGAATACCGCCTCCAGCTGGCCGGGCTGCGTCACGTCCAGCGGCAGCAGTTGCGCATCGATCTGCTGCGCCAGCGGCGCCACGTGCGGCAGCGCCTTCTCGTTCAGATACGTGAGCACGACGTCGGCGCCCAGCTTGCGGAAGGCCAGCGCACAGCCCCACGCGATCGACTGTTCGTTGGCGACGCCAACCACCAGCGCGCGCTTGCCGGTCAGGATGGGATAGACGGTTTCCGTATTCATGCTGCCTCCACCACTTCCAGCGCATGGCGCGCGATCATCAATTCCTCGTTGGCAGGCACTATCCAGACAGCGACTTTGCTGTCCGCCTTGCTGATCCGGACGATGCCACCATTGACGGCGACGTTCGCCGCATCGTCCAGCTGCACACCCAGCCAGGCCGCGTCCTGGCAGACCGCGGCGCGCAAGGACATGCTGTTTTCGCCGATGCCGCCGGAGAATACCAGCGCATCGATGCCGCCCAGCGCCGCCGCCAGCGAGCCCAGTTCGCGGCCGATACGGTACACCATCAGGTCTATCGCCGCCTTGGCGCGCGGGTCGTCGCTCTGCTCCAGCGTGCGCATGTCGGATGAAATGCCGGACACGCCCAGCAGGCCGGATTGCTGGTACATCAGCTTCTGCACCGCCGCCACATCCATGCCCAACTCCTGCATCAGATACAGCACCACGCCCGGATCGAGCGCGCCGCAGCGGGTACCCATCGGCAGGCCATCAACGGCGGTAAAGCCCATGGTGCTGGCCATGCTGCGGCCCGCATCCATGGCGCACATGCTGGCGCCGTTGCCCAGATGGGCCGCCACCACGCGCGCATGCGCCAGGCCGGCATCCGCCTGTGGCAGCACACTAGCAATATATTCGTAAGAGAGTCCATGGAAACCGTAGCGGCGCACGCCCAGCGCCGTGATATTCGCCGGCAGCGCAAACTCCTGCGCCTCGGCCGGCTGGCCGACGTGGAAGGCGGTATCGAAGCAACCGATCTGCGGCACATGCGGGGTCATCGCCAGCAATGATCGCACCGGCGCCAGGTTGTGCGGCAGGTGCAGGGGCGCCAGCGGCACCAGCTTTTCCAGTTCATCGACCAGCGCTGCCGTCAGCACGACTGGCCGGCTATGCGCCACACCGCCATGCACGATCCGATGCCCAACCGCTACCACGCGGTGACCATCCAGATGCGCTTGGGCGAAGTCGATCAGGAAGCGCATGCCACCTTTGTGGTCGAGCGGACCGTCGCGCCAGTGGCGTTCACCCACCACGTCGTTGTCCTCATCCTGCGCGATGAAGTGGGCCACGCCGCTGTACAGGTTCTCGATCTTGCCGCGCATGGTCAGGTCCAGCGCGGGCCCGCTGTACATCGAGAACTTGATGCTGGAAGAACCAGCGTTGATGACGATGATGCTATCGTTGGCCTGCATGGCGTCAGCTCCCCAGGATACGCGCACCAGACAGTTTGCTGTGCGCGACCAGCACAGCCACCGCACACGACGCCAACCGTGCCTGCACACTGTCTGCACGGCTGGTGAGGATGATCGGTACACGCGCGCCGAGCACGATGCCGGCTGCACTGGCGCCGGCCATGAAGGTCAGGCTCTTGGCCAGCATATTGCCGGCTTCCAGGTCCGGCGCCAGCAGCACATTGGCCTGCCCGGCGACTGGCGACACCAGATGCTTGATGGCCGCCGCCTCCGGATTGATGGCGTTGTCCATCGCCAGCGGACCATCCAGCAACGCGCCGGTGATCTGCCCGCGGTCGGCCATCTTGCACAGCGCCGCCGCGTCGATGGTGGATGGCATCTTGGAGCTGACCGTCTCCACGGCGGCCAGGATGGCGACCTTGACGGGATTAAAGCGCAGCACATGCGCCAGGTCGATGGCGTTCTGAACGATGTCGACCTTGTCGGCCAGGGTGGGAACGATGTTGACGGCGGCGTCGGTGATAATCAACGGCTCCGGGCGGTCCGGCACGTCCATCACGAAGCAGTGACTAAGGCGGCGCGCGGTGCGCAGGCCGGTGGCTGTTGCTACCACGGCCCCCATTAACTCGTCGGTATGCAGGCTGCCCTTCATCAGCGCGGTGGCCTGGCCTTCATGCACCAGCTCAACCGCGCGCGCTGCCGAAGCATGGCTATGTTCGGTGTCGACGATGGGCCAGTCCGAAATATCCAGCCCGGCCGCATCGGCCACTTCGCGGATGCGGGCGACGGGGCCGACCAGTATCGGCTTGATCAATCCCATGCGGGCCGCATCGAGCGCGCCTTCCAGCGCATTGCGGTCGCAGGGGTGGGCCACGGCAACCGTCGCCGGTCCGGCATGACGCGCTGCAGCGATCAATCTATCGTAGTGCGGGTGCGGTCTTTCCATGCGATCTCCTCTGTAAGGCAGCATGGGAATGATACAACAGATGCCAATAAATCAATCGCTTTTTGTGCGACGCCGCAAACCAAACCAGAGGCATAACAGTACCGGTACACCCAACGCTACAGCGGAGACGTGATCCCACACCCCGTCCCCCACCAGCGCCGAGATCAGGCCAATGATGGTGAGCGCGGCGAGTGCAACGGGCGCGCCCCACATGCGCATGAATGGCCTGCTCATTGGGCCTCCCCTTCCGTCGCCAGTTCCGGAGCATTTTTCTCGCGGCGCGCTAGGGCACCCGGATTGGCGGCGCGGGCCGGCGCCGGCGCGCCGCGCTTCAGCCACAGATACAGTCCGCTACCCAGCACGAAGATGGTGATCACATCCAGCGCCGCCCACAGGAACTGCATCCACGCGCCGCCGTAGTCGCCGAAGTGCAGCGGCTGCGAAATCAACAGGCCGGTGAGATACCACGGCAGGTTGCGGCGGTCGGTAATTTCGGTCGTCTGCGCATCGATCAGCACCGGTTTGTACAGGCGCGAAGTGAGCGCCTCGTCGCCACGCATAAAGATGCCGTAATGGTGAGGGCTGGTGAACGGCGTGCCCGGGAATGCCACGAAGCCAATCTTCATGCCCGGTTCCGCCGCCACCGCGTGCTCCAGCGATTTTTGCATCGAGCCCAATCGGGTCGGCGCTGGCATGCCCTTGTACGGCGCGATCATCTCGGACATTTCTGTCACCTGCCAGTACTTCAGCAACAGGTCGGCCCAGGTATTGATCATGCCGGTGGCGCCGACTACCAGCGCCCAGGTCAGCGTGACGATGCCCAGCATATTGTGCAGGTCCAGCCATTTGACGCGCGGGCCGCGCTGACGCCGCACTTCGCCAAACTCCAGCTTGCGCATGAACGGCGCGTACAGCACCACGCCGGAAATGATGGCGATTACCAGCAGCAGCCCCATGAAACCGAGGAACAGCTTGCCCCACAGGCCGGCGTACAGGTCAACGTGCAAGTGGAACATCACGCCCAGGAAACTGCCTTCAAAACTCGGCTCGCCCAGCACCTTGGCGGTGCGCGCGTCTACCGCGATGGACTTGAATTTTTCGTCGGTGGGATTGTCGCCCATGGTCAGGAACCAGATGCTGGCATCATCCGGCTCTTGCGACAAATACATGGCGATCTTGTTCGGATACAGCGCCTTGCCGGCGGCGATCACGTCGTCCAGGCTGGCTTTGGGGGTACTGGCCGGCATCGTCGGCGCTTCGATGGCGTTGCCGAGCGCGTGATCGATTTCGTGGTGATAAATCAGCGGCAGGCCGGTAAGGCAAAGCAACAACATGAACACAGTGCAGACCAGGCTGCTCCATTTGTGTATCCATGCCCAGCGGCGGACGGCGATTGGTGTCATTTTGTTATCCAGTTACTGTATCCATCCTACAATGATAATGCAAATTACTCTCATTACGCAGCGAAAAATCAGGGCCGGCGGTATAATTGAGAATCGATCTCATTTACTTAGTAAATCAATAAACCGCCATGCAAACCCTGAATCTGAAATTGTCCCCGCTCGCCCTCGCCGCCATGTTGCTGGCGGCAGCGACCGCGCAAGCGCAAACGCAAACCGACGCTACCACCACCGGCGGCGATGAAAAAATGCAGTCGGTCGTGATCAGCGCTTCGGCTGACGCATCGGCGGCCGGCCTGACCAAGAATTTCGCCGGCGGCCAGATCGCGCGCGGCGGGCGCGTCGGCCTGCTGGGCAATGTCGACATGATGAACACGCCGTTCAACTCGCTGAACTACACCGCTGCCCTGATCCAGGACCAGCAGGCGCGCAGCGTCGCGGACGTGCTGCAGAACGATCCATCGGTGCGCGTGGCGCGCGGCTTCGGCAATTTCCAAGAACTGTATGTGATTCGCGGCTTCGCCGTCAGTTCCGACGACCTGGCCTACAACGGCTTGTACGGCGTGCTGCCGCGCCAGTTCGTCGCCTCCGAACTGCTGGAGCGCGTGGAAGTCTTCCGCGGCGCGAACTCCTTCCTCAACGGCGCAGCGCCGGGCGGCGGCGGCATCGGCGGTTCGATCAACCTGTTGCCTAAACGCGCCGGCAACGCGCCGCTGACCGAAGTGACGGTCGGCGTCGAAAGCGGCGGCCAGGGTTACGCTGCCGCCGATATCGGCCGCCGCTTTGGCCCGGAAGACCGCGCCGGCATCCGCGTCAACGTCGCTCGCCGCGACGGCGACACCGCCGTCGACAAAGAACACCGTGAACTGAACGTAGCCTCGGTCGGCCTGGACTACCAGGGCCGTGGCTTCCGCCTGTCGGCCGATCTGGGCTACCAGGACAACAAGCTGACTGCGCCACGTCCGGCCGTCACCGTTGCCGGCGGCATTGCACTGCCTGCCGCGCCGGACAGCGGCAGCAACTGGGCGCAGAACTGGACCCACTCGAATGAACGCGACACCTTCGGCACCGTCCGTGGCGAATGGGATCTGGGCACCGACTCGGTGGCGTGGGCGGCCTTCGGCGCGCGCAGCGGCGACGAGAACAACAGCCTGTCCGAACCGACCGTCACCGCCACCAGCGGCACTGCCAACGCCTATCGCTTCGACAACACCCGCCACGACAACGTGCGCACCGGCGAAATCGGCGTGCGCACCAAACTGCTCACCGGCAGCATTGGCCACAGCATCAGCGCCAGCGCGTCGAGCTACTGGCTGGAATCGAAGAACGCCTACGCGTTCAGCACCTTTGGCGGCATCGCCACCAACATCTACACGCCGATCGACGTCAGCGCGCCGCCGGCCACTTTCTTCACCGGCGGTGTGTTGAGCAACCCAGGCCTGACCGCCAAGACCATCTTCAGCAGCTATGCGCTGGCCGATACGCTGTCGATGCTGGACGATAAAGTGCTGCTGACTGTGGGCGCGCGTGACCAGACCATCAAGACCGACGGCTACGACTACAACACCGGCATCAGCAACGCGCATTACAACCAGAGCAAAGTGACGCCGATGGCCGCCATCGTTTACCATCCGGTAAAAGCCGTGTCGCTGTACGCGAACTATGTCGAAGGCCTGCAGCAAGGCCCGACCGCGTCCGGCGCCGGTGTCATCAACGTCGGCGAAGTGTTCTCGCCCTACGTCTCAAAGCAGAAGGAAGTCGGCGTCAAGGTCGAAGTGGGCACCCTGGGCGCGACTGCGGCGCTGTTCCGCACCAATCAGCCGTCGGCCTATATTCAGAACAATATCTTCGGCGTGTATGGCGAACAGCGTAACCAGGGTCTGGAAATGACCGTGTACGGCATGCCGCTGCGTGGCCTGCGCCTGCTGGGTGGCCTGACGCTGCTGGATGCGACGCAGCGCGTGACAGCTGGCGGTGTCAATCAGGGCAAGGACGTGATCGGCGTGCCGGGCACGCAGCTGAACATCGGCGCCGACTGGGATGTGCCGGGCGTGCATGGCCTGAGCGTGAATGCGCGCACGCTGTACACCTCGTCGCAATACGCCGACGGCGCCAACACGCAGGAACTGCCATCGTGGACCCGCCTGGATCTGGGCGCGAGCTACGCCACCCACATCCTGGACCGCAACGTGACCTTCCGAGTACGTGTGGACAACGTCACCGACAAGAGCTACTGGGCCTCGGCCGGCGGCTACCCGGGTTCGGGCTACCTGATCCTCGGCGCACCGCGCACCTTCTCGTTGTCGGCGACGGTCGGCTTCTAATAGATCTCGCGACGCAGGCGCTGCATTTGCAGGTCATGACGCTCGACCCAACGTCGGACGTCATCCAGCTGCCGCTCCACACGTTGCAGATAGTCGTTCAACTCGCGCCGCTCCTGTTCCCGGCGGCGATCCTGCTTGGCCGTGTCGTCGTTGGCGGGACGGTCCTTCGCTTCCTGACTGGCGCGGATCTCGCGTTCCAGTTTTCCTAACCGGTTGCGCGCATCACGCGCGCGGTTCGCCAGATCGTTGGCATCTGCCACCGCCTGGCGGTATTTGACCGCCGCGACCTCGTAATCCTGGCCGCTCACGTAAGCGTGCTTCAACTGGTTCTGCAGTGCGGGCGCACAAACTTCCACCGCCATCCCGGTATTGGTTCGTCCCCGTTCAAAAGCGTTATCCGGCACGCAGTAACGCGCGTTCTCCTGGCGCCACGCATTGGTGTAGGCATCGCGCGTGCCGGGAATCGCAAACACGCCATTTCCGCTGGCGTTATTGATACGGTCTTCCAGCAGGAACGGCTGGCCGTAACCGTCCGCTGCGCCAGTTGTGCGCCAGTATTCGATCAGACGGGCCTCCCAGGCCTGGCGGTATTCCTGCTCGTAGATCTTCAATCCCTTTGCCTTGGCCTCGCGTCCGCGCGTGCCGAACTCCTTGCCACTGGTGGCATCCTGCGTGCCGAGATTGCGCCAGTAGTTGACGATCTCCGCATTCCAGGCGGTGCGGTACGACTCTTCCTGCACATCGACGCCGGCGCGCCGGGCGGCGGTAGCGCGGTTGCGGAATTCGCTGTCCGGGATGCCGCTCCTGGCGTCCGAGTAGCCGGCGTCGGACCAGAAGGTGCGGTTGCCGGCGCGCCAGCCATCGGCGTAGGCGGCATCGTCAAACCGCAGCTGCGCGGCTGCCGCATTGGCGCGGCTGGCTTCCTTTTGCGTCGCCGGCTGGCCGCTGGCGCCATCGCGCTGGCCGGTATTGCGCCAATAGGTAGAGTTACCGCTGGCCCAGCCGTCATCGTAAGCCGGACGATTCAGCGGCGTTTTGTGCTTGCGGACTTCGTCAGCGTTGGCGCGCTGCTCAAACTGTGGCTGCTTCCCCTGCACGCCATCCTGCTGGCCGAGGATGTGCCAGGCGTCCCAGTTACCTTGCGCCCAACCAGCCGTGTAGCGCGCGACGGCATCGGCGGCGGCAGGCGTGTCGGCGTGATCATCACAGAAGTCCTTGCGGTCGGCGTAGTTGGCCGGCTCGCCGAGCAAGCCGTCCTTGTGGCCAATGGCAGTCCAGTCGCCGACCTTGCAATCGGCAATCCGCTGCTGGGTGGACTGGCATCCGGCCAGCAGCAGAATCAGGGGAATCAGGCGCAATATGGTTTTCATGGCCGGATTATAATGCCAACTTTACAATCCAGGCCAGAGCAGCGGCAGACCTTAGAGCGTGACCGCGGCGTGACTTTCGCGGTGCTGGATCGCGTGGGCGAGGAAGGCCGTGGCGTTAAGCGGTTTGGCGAAGTGATAGCCCTGCGCGATGTCGCAGCCCCAGGCGCGGATCAGGCCCAGTGACTGTTCGGTCTCCACGCCCTCCGCCACCACCTGGTAATCCAGCTCACGCGCCAAGCCGATCAGCGAACGGACGATGCGCTGGTCGCGCGGGTTTGCGTCAACATTACGGATCAGCGACTGGTCGACCTTTACCACCGTGGCCGGCACCTTCTGCAAATACGCGAAGTTGCTGTAGCCCGTGCCGAAATCGTCCAGCGCGAGACTCATGCCCAGATCGCGGATACCGTGCAGCGCCTTCAGGATGCCCGGCCCTTCCATCCACATGCCTTCAGTGCATTCGATCTCCACGTAGCGCGGATCGACATTGAATTCGCGGCAGGTCGCGGCCAGCCGTTCGACGATATCCGGCTCCGCAAAATTATAGGCCGACAGGTTGATCGCCACCTTGATCTGATTGCCCGCCGCATGCCATTCGCCGAGCTGGCGAATGGCGGTGCGGATCACCCAATGGGTCAATGGGCCGATCAACGCGGTCTTTTCCACCAGCGGGATAAATTCCGCCGGCGACACCGGCCCCAGTTCGGCATGGTTCCAGCGCAGCAGGGCCTCGGCGGACAGGCAGGCGCCCTTGTTCAGTTCATGCTTGGGCTGATAGAACAACTCGAAATGGCCTTGCGCGATGGAGTGCCGCACATCGTTCAGCAGCCGGAACGCGCGCTGCTGCTTTTCGTCTTCCGCGTTGCTGTACTGACTCCAGCGCTGCTGGTTGACCATCGCGTGATTGATGGCGGCAGCGGCCTTGCGCGGCGCATCCTGGGCCGCGTTCTGGCATAGCTCGAACACCACGATGCCGCCGAAGCTGTTCAACGCCATCGGAATATTCAAGCCATTCAGCGGTGCTTCCAGCGCGTCGTCAAGCCCGTGCAGGTAGCTGATGAAACCATCCGTATCCTCGTCGCGCGACAGAATCGCGAAGCGCGCATCGTTCAGGTGATACACCTGTGCCCTGCCCTCAAACAGCCGAATCAGCCGCGCGCCGACTTCACGGACCAGCGCATCGTAGACCGCAGCACCGAGCACGCGGATGATTTCGAACGACTTGGCCGCATCCGGCATGGCGATATCCGCCAGCACGCGGCGCTGCTGCGGATACAGGCGCGCTTGCGTGGTCAGGTCTTCAAACAGCTGGTATTTATTGGGGATGCCGCTGACCGCATCAACATGCCCAACCGCGCGGCCCAGCGTGATGTGCGCCATCACCAGAGACGCCAGGCGCGTCAGCTTGTCCTTCTCGGCCGCGTTCAGGCTGCGCGGCTGCCGATCAATAACGCACAGCGCGCCGATGGCGTAGCCGTCCACCGTAATCAGCGGCGCGCCTGCGTAAAAGCGCACCGCCTGCGGGCCGGTGACCATTGGATTATCGGCAAAGCGCGCGTCCAGCAGCG
This sequence comes from Duganella margarita, assembly GCF_009857535.1. Lineage (GTDB taxonomy): Bacteria > Pseudomonadota > Gammaproteobacteria > Burkholderiales > Burkholderiaceae_D > Rugamonas > Rugamonas margarita. Next base: position 148,961 of record NZ_WWCS01000012.1, on the reverse strand, counting down.
TGTCTTCGATCACCAGTACGCTGGCCTGCTGGATGGTGTAGTTGCAGAAGGTTTGCTCGCGCTCCGTGTTCGGCGGGCAGAAACCGACGGTGGACTTGAGCCACTGGCGGTCGCTGTCCAGCAGCGAGATGTACGCGCCATCAACGCCAAACAGCTCCATCGCCAGCCGCGTGACAGCGTCGAAATACTCGCTGGTGTTGGTGTTCAAAATACCCAACTGGTGGAGCGCGCGGACGCGCTCCGGCTCGGAGTTTTTGAGCAGAATCTGCTGCATCCTTACGCTCCCAGTGGCGCCGACAGCAAGCCGACACGGGCTTCGGCACGGGCATCGGAATGTGCGGCACGCGAAGGCTGCGCACTCCAGCCTTCGCGGCGGGTCTTGAACACGCTGACGGCGTTATTCAGCTGCGCTGCCTGCTCCTGCAGCACTTCGACTTCCCCGGCCGCATGTTCCACCAGCGCGGCGTTCTGCTGCGTCACCTGGTCCATCTGCGAGATGGCGCGGTTGACTTCCTCGATGCCCACGCTCTGTTCATTGCTGGCCAGCGTAATGGCGCTCACCATGTCGCTTACCTGCTTCACGCTGTGCACGATGTCGCGCATGGTGGTACCGGCGTGTTCCACCAGCGCGGTACCAGCGTGGATCTTGGCGACCGATTCATCGATCAGCGTTTTCACTTCGCGCGCCGCGGTGGAGCTGCGCTGCGCCAGACTACGCACTTCAGTCGCCACCACCGCAAAGCCGCGCCCCTGCTCACCGGCGCGTGCTGCTTCCACGGCAGCGTTCAATGCCAGGATATTGGTCTGGAAGGCGATACCGTCAATTACGCTGATGATCTCTTCGATCTTGCGCGACGAGACGTCGATGGCGTTCATGGTCTGCACTACTTCATCGACAATCTCGCCCCCCTTGCTGGCGATATCGGACGCGTTGTGCGCCAGGTTGTTGGCGTCGCGGGCGCTGTCGGCGTTTTGCTTGACGGTGGCGGTCAGTTCTTCCATCGCCGATGCGGTTTCCTCCAGTGAGCTGGCCTGGTCTTCCGTGCGGCCGGACAGGTGCTGGTTCTGTTCCGAGATCTGGTCGCTGATGCTGCTTACGGCAACGGCGGCTTCGTGCACTTCGGTGACGGTGCTGCGCAGGTTGCGGCTCATCTTCACCAGCACGGCCATGATGCTGTCCTTGTCCTGGCCACGCAATTCGACTTCGTGATACAACTCGCCACGGTCCACCGCATTGGCCAGCGCCTTCACTTCCGCCGGTTCGGCGCCGAGCGCGCGCAGCAGGTACTGCGTCACGCGCCATGCAACCACCACGCCGATGGCGATGGCAATCGCCGCAGCCAACAGGGCCAGCGACTGGAAGTTATGCGCGCCCTTACGCGCGAGCTCCGATTCGGCCCCGGTCAGTTTCTCTTCCTGGTCGATGAAGCCATTGATATTGGCCAGCCAATCGGTGAAGGCCGGTTTGGCCTCATCCAGCATCATCTTGCGGGCATTGTCGGTGTCGCCGGCGCGGCGGGCTTCCGCAATTTTCTTGATCAGCGGCGTGGCGCGGGCCTCGCTCTGCTTGATCTTGTTCAGCCACTCGCGTTCTTCCGGCGTGACTTTGGCTTTGGCGTCGCTGATCATGGCGTCCAGCGGCTGCGCGGAGCGCTGGTAGTCGCTATCCAGTTTGTCGATCTGCGCGGTCACCGCAGCCAGTTCACCATCACTGACCAAGGCCACGTCGCGCAGTCCAATCGCGCGGTCGTGCACACTGCCACGCAGGTTGACCGCGTACCGCTGCTTGACGTTATTCACTTCGCTGATGTGTTGCAGGCTGTTGTCGATGGCATTGACCTTGATCACGCTCAGTGCCGACAACGCCAGCATCATCGCCAGCACGATGCCAAAACCGATGCTCAGACGGGCGGCGACGCTGATTTCATTCTTATTCGTTTCCATTGCATTTCCTTTAGATCGCACACGAGATATCCGCATCATATTGTATTTCGGCAATTTCGTTAAATGGATTGATTAAATCCAGTCAATAGGCATTGCCTATTAGCAATGTCCATGCGTCAACTTGGATGGAACTTTACTACTTTAAAGATAGGGAAAACACCTCTCCAACGAGGTATGAGACCGGCTTAGAAACGCCAGCGCAGCGACAGCGTGATGCTGCGTTCGGTTTGCTGGGGTAGCTCGGCGATCAGGCGCCGCGCCGAACGGTCACTGCGGACCAGCAGCGCTTCGCTCATCAGGGACAGGTTGTCCGAAAGCGGCCAGTCGAAGGCCAGCGCGATACCGTAGCCGTTTTCGTCGTTGGGATCGGCGGGCAGGATATCGTGCCCGCGCGTGCGGAAATGATCATAGCGAATCGCCGCCGTGCCACCGCCAAGCGGATGGCTGGCCAGCGCAAACCACGATTGAAAATCCAGCGCCACCGCGTCTGGCCCCATCAGCGTATCGCCGCGCATGGCCTGCATCGCCAGTTCCCACTGGCCGCTTGGCCGCCATACGGCGCTGACATGGTCGAAGCGCGTGCGCCAGCTGTACTGCCAGTCCTTGACCACCATCGGATCGCCCAGATTATCGTAATGCAGCGCAGCCAGCTCCAGCCGCGTGCCTACATTGAAATTGGCGCCGGCGTAGTAGCCGAGCCGCCCATCGACTTCGCGGAACGGATGGATGTCGCGCCACTGCCGTGGGATGGCGCCGTCGCGCCGGTACACCGGCAGATCGGGCAGCTTGACTGTATCGAAGCGGCCGGCGATGCGGTCGCTGATCGACCAGCCGCGCCATGCCAGCAACGTCCCAGTGGGATCATTGCCGTTAAAGACCGCCGCCACCACGCCCACGTCGTACGGCGCATCGACATAGCGGCCCAGCCGGCGCGCACTCCACTCCACGCCGTTGGTGCGCAGCTCCTCGCCGATCCAGCTATTGATGGCGGAGCTGGAAATGGTGTGCTTCGGCACCCAGCCGACGCTGTCGTAGTCGATTTCCACGCTGGTCGGCGGGAAGAAGAAGCCGGCCTTGACGCGCGTCTTCCACGCGCCCGACGGCACCGGGCTCCATGCCAGCCATGCCTCGCGCACGTCGATCACGCCGCGATGCTGCTGATCGGCGCTCAATTCCAATGTACCGCTGATGCTGTCGGTGATATCGGCATCGCCATGCAACACGGCCTGGCCGATGCTGAAGCGCGGCGAGTTTGCGTCGTAGCGCGTCTTGCCCATGCCGCTGTCGAGGAAGCTGCGGCTGGCGTCGGAATCGACGGCGCGCACATCGACCAGGCCACGCCATTCGGCGGCCTGCGCGCAGCCGGCGGCAAACACCAGCAAACCGAGAAAGGGACGCGACGTGGTTTTCATGCCCGCATCATACACGGCTATAATCCCAGTCCTCAATCAACATGACGAAGAAAGCTTCGGATGATTAATAGTTTGCGTATTGCCGGGCTGGCGTTGCTGGCCTGTGTATCCGGTCAGGCCATGGCCGACGGTTTTGAGACCATCGAGTCGAAGCCGCTGCAGGAAGTCTGGATCAATGGTGGTTTTTATTCCTACCACTTCCAGCGCGATAAGGGCCTGAACGACAGCAATCCCGGCCTGGGCGCGGAATGGCGCTTTTCGACGGTGGCATCAGTAACAGCGGGACGCTTCTATAACAGCGACCGCGCTTATTCCAATTACGCGGGCGTGTATTACCAGCCATGGAAAATCGGCCCGGTGCGCATCGGCGCGGTGGTCGGCGGCTTTAGCGGCTACCCTAAAATGCGCGATGGCGGCTGGTTCCCCGCCGCCATCCCCACCCTCAGCTACGAATACGAACGCGTTGGCGTCAATGTCGCCATCGTGCCGTCGTACAAAGACCGTTTGTACGGCGCGCTGTCGATTCAGCTCAAGCTGAAGGCATTCTAAAGCGGGCCAGCACGTTGTAAGGACGTGCCTGACCAATGTGACTGTGCAGCAGGACGAACTCGCGCACGGTCCATTCCACCGGCGCCACGCCTTGCGGCGGCGCCGTGACATCGTCATACAGCAGCGTGACGTGCGGCGTGTAGCTGGCGGGATTGCCGGGGATGCCCGCTTTGTGCAGCGCGCTGTTCAGGTTACGGTACAGCGCAGCGACACCGATCACGCCATCGCCGCCGGTCAAAACGAAAGGCCGGTTGCGGGCGCGGTTCACGAAGGTCTGTGCGGTGTCGAAGCTGGCCACAAACGGCAGCGTGGCGCCGGCCACCTGCGTTGCCGCTGCCGATGCACGCGCGATCAGCGTGTCCGGCATGCCGGCAAAGTCTCCGAGATTACACAGGGTGCAATGCAGCTTGGCTTCGGCAATCGGCCGGCCTTGCATGGCGTGCTGCGCTTTCAGCGTCGCCGTCAGCGCGCCGACGGCGGCGATGGCCGCAGCATCCGGCGCGATGGCGAAGAAGATCCGGTCCGTCAGTTTTGGCGGCGGTTCAAAATCAAATAGCGATGCTTGCTGGCTCATATTTTCGGGCTCACTTCACCCGTTGTTTCTCAAGTTTGCGCGCCAGCGTGCGGCGGTGCATGCCGAGACGGCGAGCCGCTTCGGAGATATTGAAATCGGTCTCCGCCAGCACCGTGTGAATATGCTCCCACTCCAGCGTCTTGACCGACGTGGTGCGCGAACTTAGTTCCAGGTCCGCCGCGCCAGCCACGTGCTCGAATGCGGCTTCGATATCGTCGGTGTTGGACGGCTTGGCCAGATACTGGCAGGCGCCCAGCTTGATCGCCTCCACGGCCGTGTTGATGCTGGCGAAGCCGGTCAGCACCACAATCAGCATCTCTTCGTCATGCTCATGCAGCATCTGCACGCAGGCCAGGCCGGACGAATTGCCCTTCAGTTTCAAGTCCACCACGGCGTAACCGGGCGAATGGTCGACCAGCAGCGCGCTGGCATCGTCCACGTTTTCCGCCAGCAGCACCTGATAGCCGCGCCGCTCGAAGGAACGCCCCAAGGTACGGGCGAAGGCTGCATCATCTTCTACCAGCAGCAGTACTCGATCTTCTGTCGTCATGTCGTTTGTTGTTCCGATTTGATTTCGATGGCCGACAACGGCAGCGTCAAACGCACCATCGCCCCGCCCTGCTCGCGGTTGGTCGCGATCACTTCGCCGCCCAGCGTGCGCGCCACATTCAGCACCAGGAACAGTCCCAGTCCGCCGCCAGGACGGCCCTTGCTGGAATTGTATGGCTTGCCAAACTGCGCCAGTATAGACGGTGCGAAGCCCGGACCGTTATCGGTCACCAGCAGCACCAGCATGCCGCGTTCGATGCTCGCTTCCATGCGCAGCCACGCCGGCGACGCTTCCAGCGCATTATCCAGCACATTACAGATCATTTGCTTGAGGGTGGAATCGGACACCACCGGCAGGTCAATAGCGATGCGGTTTTCCAGTTCAAACGCCACCACCGGGCGGCCGACGCGCCACTCGGCCACCACTTCGTCGAGGAAGGTATTGAGCGTGGTGGCGGTCGAAGATTCGCCGCGCGCCTCGCCGGCCGACATCAGAATGCCGCTGACGATGGACTTGCAGCGCTTGAGCTGCGTTTGCATCTCGGCGATTTCCTCCAGCAGCACCGGGCTGCCTTTGAATTCCGGCATGTGCTTCCAGTCGCCGAGGATCACCGCCAGCGTGGCCAGCGGCGTGCCCAGTTCATGCGCCGCGCCGGACGCCAATAACCCCATGCGGACGATGTGTTCTTCTTCCGCCGCGCGCTGGCGCAGGTCGGAGACCGCCGCCGCGCTGCTGCGCATATTCTGCATGATGCGGGTGATGAAGATGACCAGCAGCGCCGCGTCCAGGATAAAGCACAGCAGCATGCCCTGCACGTACAGGCTGAAAATGCCCAGCGCGTGATCCTGCGGCAGCGGCAACGGTTCAGAAAACAGCGCCAGCCCGGCGATGCAGGCGCCGGTAACGATCACCATGGTCCACGTGGCCCACGTCTCCAGCAGCACCGCGCCCAAAATCACGTGCAGCAGATACAGGAAGACAAATGGATTGGTGGCGCCGCCGCTCAGATACAGCTGCGCCGTCAGGCTGGCCACGTCCACCGTCAACGCCAGCAGCAGTTCGCTGTTGGACACCACCTGGTTTTCCTGCCAGCGCAGGATGCTGGCGACGTTAAAGGCGATCAGGCAGGCCAGCACATTCAGCATGGCCGGCATCGGCAGCTGCACGCCCAGCAGAATCGAGGCGGTGGCAATGGTGGTGATCTGGCCGATCACGGCGATCCAGCGCAGCTGGATCAGCTGCTGCATGTTCTTGTGACCGGCCGCGTGGGTGATCGTGCTGGCGGCGGCGTTGGCCGGCGCCAGCGGTTCTACGACAGGAAGACGGGGCCGCAGCCGGGCCGGGCCACCGTCATAAGGATTACTATTTTTGTTTGCGCGCATCTCGGATTATCCATACCGTCGCTCCAGCCACCATCAGGGCCAGTGCGTACCAGGTGATAGCATAAACCAAGTGGTTGTTGACGAAGGAAATAACTGTCAGTCCGCCGACCGGCTGCACGCTCGCCACCGGTCCCGCCGCCCTGGCCGACGCCGCATCGGCATCGACAAAGTACGGCGCCACCGCCGGCAGTCCACGCGCTTGTGCGATCGCCTGCACATCGCGCGTGTACCAGTAATTGCGTGCCGGTTCGTTCTGGCGCAAGCGCCCCGCCACTTCGGTCAGCCGCAGCAGACCGGTGACCGACACCATCGGACCAGCCGCGCTACGGCATGCCTCGGCCGTTGCCGCCGGCGGCGCCGGTTGTGGCTTCCAGCCGCCGAGGCCTGCCGGCGTAAAGCCGCGATTGACCATCACGATGCCGCCGTCCGGCGTGCACAGTGGCGTCACCACCCAGTAGCCGATGCCGCGGTCCAGCGACGCCAGCACCTGGGTGGTCGAACCGTCCAGCAGCACGCCGCTCAACTGCACGCGCCGGTAGTCGTCGGTGTCCGCGGCCAGCTGCGGCCATTGCGCCATGGACGGCGCCGGCACCGGCGCCGCATGCACGCGCTGGTCGACCCGCTCGATCAGCGCCAGTTTCCATTGAAGTCTGAATACCTGCCACGTCCCCAAAGCAAAAAACCCTGCAAACATCACCCCGGCCGCGAGGACCAGGATGACGCGCAGGGTTCGGGAACGTTGGCGCTTGGAGGCGCCCGTCATCATTGCATGTCTTGCATGTTGTGAGCGTCGTTACCCATGGATGGCATCATGTTCAGGTTCATGTGGTACATGACCCAGATGGAGCCCGCCAGGACGATCACCAGCAACACCAGCGTGAACAGCGTGGCCAGCATGGACCAGCCGCCTTCGGCTTTGCCGTTCATGTGCAGGAAATAAACCATGTGCACGATCACCTGGATCGCGGCGAAGCCGAGGATCACCATGGCGGTGGTGCTCGACTTGTCGAACGCCTTGGTCATCACCAGGTAGAACGGAATCGCGGTCAGGATCACGGACAGGATGAAACCGATCGCGTAGTCCTTAAGGCTGCCGTGGTGGCCATCGCCTTCGTGGTCATCGTGGCCGTGGCCGTGGTCATCATGCGCAGAGTGGTTGTGTGGTGCGCTCATGGCAGAACTCCCATCAGGTAGACAAAGGTAAAGACGCCGATCCAGATCACGTCCAGGAAGTGCCAGAACATCGACAGGCACATCAGGCGGCGGTTGTTTTCAGGGGTCAGGCCGTGCTTGCCCAGCTGGAAGCACAGCGTCACCAGCCAGACGGTACCGAAGGTCACGTGCAGACCGTGGGTGCCGACCAGCGCGAAGAACGAGCTCAGGAACGCGCTGCGTTGCGGACCCGCGCCTTCGTGGATCAGGTGCAGGAACTCGTCGAGCTCCAGGTACAGGAACGCCAGGCCGAAGGCGCCGGTGATCAGCAGCCAGACGATGGTGGCCTTCAGGTTTTTACGCTGCGAGGCGATCATCGCGAAGCCGTAGGTGATCGACGACATCAGCAGGAAGCCGGTGTTGAGGGCCACGGTCGGCAGGTCGAACAGTTCCGCGCCGCTTGGGCCGCCCGCATAGCTGCGGCCCAGGACTGCGTAAGCGGCGAACAGGCCGGCGAACAGCAGGCAGTCGCTCATCAGGTAAATCCAGAAGCCCAGCAGCGTGCTGTGCTCAGGATGATGGTCACGCACGTAGTAACGCGCGCTTGGATCGGCGCTCATGGCGCCATTAGCGTTAATTTCAGACATGGCTTTCCAGCAAACGAGTATGCGCTTCTTCGGTACGATTCACTTCATCGGCTTTGATGTAGTAATCGCGCTTGTAGTTAAAGGTGTGGACGATGATCGCTACCAGCATGGCCGCGAACGACAGCGCTGCAGGCAACCACATCGACCAGACCATGGCGAAGCCGAAAGCGAAGGCCAGTGCCGAGATGATGAAGCCGGCGCCGGTGTTCTTCGGCATGTGGATGTCGACGAAACCTTTCAGCGGACGCTGATACTGGTTGGCTTTCATGTCGGCCCAGCTGTCGCTGTCATGCACCACTGGCGTGAAGGCGAAGTTGTAGTCTGGCGGTGGCGACGAAGTGGCCCACTCCAGCGTACGGCCGCCCCATGGGTCGCCGGTGACGTCGCGCAGTTTCTTGCGGTTCATGACACTGACGCCGATCTGCACCAGGAAGGCGCCGATACCGGCCGCGATGATCAGCGCGCCGATGGCGGCCACGATGAAGTAGATCTGCAGCGATGGATCATCGAAGTGGTTCATGCGGCGGGTGACGCCCATGAAGCCCATGATGTACAGCGGTGTGAAGGCCACCCAGAAACCGACCAGCCAGCACCAGAACGATACCTTGCCCCAGAACTCATCCAGCGTGAAGCCGAAGGCTTTCGGGAACCAGTAGTTGATGCCAGCGAACAGACCGAACACCACACCACCGATAATCACGTTGTGGAAGTGGGCGATCAGGAACAGCGAGTTGTGCAGCACGAAGTCGGCCGGAGGCACGGCCAGCATCACGCCAGTCATACCGCCGATAACGAAGGTCAGCATGAAGCCCACGGTCCACATCATCGGCACGGTGAAGCGAATGCGGCCTTTGTACATGGTGAACAGCCAGTTGAAGATCTTGGCGCCGGTCGGGATCGAGATGATCATCGTGGTGATGCCGAAGAACGAGTTCACACTTGCGCCTGAGCCCATGGTGAAGAAGTGGTGCAGCCATACCAGGTAGGACAGGACAGTAATCACGACGGTGGCGTACACCATCGAGGTGTAGCCGAACAGACGCTTGCCGGAGAAGGTCGAGACGATTTCCGAGAACACGCCGAACACCGGCAGGATCAGGATGTAGACCTCTGGGTGACCCCAGATCCAGATCAGGTTGACGTACAGCATCGGGTTACCACCCAGTTCGGTGGTGAAGAAGTTGAAGCCGGCGATACGGTCCAGCGACAGCATGGCCAGGGTGATGGTCAGGATCGGGAAAGTGGCGACGATCAGTGCATTGGTGCACAGTGCGGTCCAGGTGAACACTGGCATTTTCATCATCGACATGCCAGGCGCGCGCATTTTGATGATGGTGGCCAGCAGGTTGACCCCGGACAGCGTGGTCCCGACCCCGGCCACCTGCAACGACCAGATGTAGTAATCGACCCCGACGTCCGGCGACGCGGCGATGCCCGACAGCGGCGGGAAGGCCAGCCAGCCGGTCTTGCCGAATTCACCGATGAACAGCGACACCATGGTCAGCATGGCGCCGAAGGTGGTCATCCAGAACGAGAAGTTATTCAGGAACGGGAACGAGACGTCGCGCGCGCCGATTTGCAGCGGCACCACGTAGTTCATCAGACCGGTAACCAGCGGCATGGCGACGAAGAAAATCATGATCGTGCCGTGGGCGGTGAACACCTGGTCGAAGTGGTGCGGCGGCAGGAAGCCCGGGTTATCCCCGAAAGCCATGGCCTGCTGTGCGCGCATCATCAGTGCATCGGCAAAGCCGCGCAGCAGCATGATGATACCCAGCACCATATACATGATGCCGATTTTCTTGTGGTCGATCGAGGTAACCCAGTTACGCCAGAACGGACCCCACAAGCGGAAGTAGAACATGGCGGCGAGGAAGGCGATACCGCCCAATGCCACGCCGGCGAAGGTACCGATCAGAATGGGCTCATGGTATGGAATTGCTTCCAGTGACAGTTGCCCAAAGATCAGTTTGGTCAGGTTGAGATCAGACATGGTCATTCTTTACGGGTAGGTTGAGCAGTTGCGGCGACGGTGGCAGGCTCACACACGTCTTTTGGCAGGTTTTTCATGACTGCCGCTGCCTTGATGCGCGTGGCATCCTGGTGCATCTGGGTGTTCACGCAGACCGAGCCTTCAGCCACGCAACGGTTCAGGATCAGGTCATAAATGCCATTGTCCACGGTACCGAAATGCATGATCGGATGCTTGATGCTCTTTTCTTCCAGGGCCAGCGCTTGCGCGCGGTTCAGCACGGTGGTGCTGGACTTGGTCTTGGCCACCCAGGCGTCGAAGTCAGCCTGCGACACGCCGTGGTACTTGAAGCGCATGTCCGAGAAACCGGCGCCGCTGTAGTTGGCCGAGAAACCGTCGTAGATGCCGACCTTGTTCATTACCGCATTCAGCTGCGTTTCCATGCCAGGCATGGTGTAGACCATACCGGCCAGCGCAGGAATGTAGAACGCGTTCATCACCGAGGTGGAAGTCATGTGGAAGCGCACCGGCACGTCGATCGGCGTGACCAGCTCATTCACGGTGGCGATGCCCTGCTCCGGATAAATGAAGACCCATTTCCAGTCCATCGACACCACTTGCACTTCCAGCGGCTTGACGCCGGCGGCGATCGGACGGTTTTCGTCCAGGCGGCTCAGCGGACGATACGGATCGAGCAGGTGGGTGTAAATCCACGTGATCAGGCCCAGCACGATGATGATCAGCAGCGGTGCGCCCCAGATCAGCAGTTCGAGCTTGGTAGAGTGGTCCCAGTCTGGTTTGTATTCGGCGGCAGTATTTGACTTTCTATAGCGCCAAGCGAACAGACAGATGAGAAACATGACAGGTACGATAATCAACAGCATCAGCAAAGTTGACACCACGACAAGGTGTGCTTGCTGCGCTGCGATATCCCCGGACGGATTCAGCACGACCGTATCGCAGCCAGCGAGCCACAATAACGGTGCGAGGAGCAATCCACGACGAACGATAGGAGGAATCATGCGGTAATTTAGATTACAGATTGTTGGGAACATGCTACTGTACTCACGACGGGTTGTTCTTGCAATTGGACACTTTGTCCTACGTGCTCGGACTCGCCGTGATAACAATTACTTAACACGAGACAAAGAGACTATGGCTACTACGACTTCTATTAGTGACGTCCAAGCTGACGTCCATCATCAAACAAGCCCTGGAGCACGCAGCATCAACGCCAGGGACGGACATATCTCTCCCGGGGAAATTGCGATCGGCGTGGTCATCGGGCGCGCATCCGAATACTTCGACTTCTTCGTCTACGCCATTGCGTCAGCGCTGGTATTCCCGTCGGTTTTCTTTCCATACGACAGCAGGCTTGACGGCACACTATACGCTTTTGCGATTTTTGCGCTTGCCTTTATTGCCCGTCCGATAGGGACTGTGGCTTTTATGGCAGTCCAACATCACTTCACGCGTGAAACCAAACTGACGCTGGCGTTGTTGATTATGGGGGTTTCCACGGCAGGTATCGCCTTCCTTCCGGACTATGCCAGTTTGGGGACCACCTCGATTGTGTTCCTGGCGATTTTGCGGATTGGACAAGGCATCGCCCAGGGCGGCTCGTGGGACGGCCTGCCGTCGCTGCTGGCGCTCAACGCGCCCGAGCACAAACGCGGCTGGTACGCCATGCTGGGCCAGTTGGGCGCGCCGATCGGTTTCGTCATCGCGGCCGGCTTGTTTGCCTACCTGATGACCAACCTCAGTTCGCTGGACTTCCTCGAATTCGGCTGGCGCTATCCGTTCTACGTGGCGTTCGCCATCAACGTGGTGGCGCTGTTTGCCCGCCTGCGCCTGGTGACCACGCATGAATATTCGCACTTGCTGGATGAGCACCAGCTCGATCCGGTCCCGGTCGGCGAGTTGCTCAATTCGCAGTCGCGCAACGTCATCATTGGCGCCCTGGCGGCACTGGCCAGCTATGCGCTGTTCCACCTGGTGACGGTGTTCCCGTTATCGTGGATCACGCTGACGTCGCAACGCTCGATTGCCGGCTTCCTGCATGTGCAGATGGTGGGCGTGGCGCTGATGGCGGTGGGTATCATCATCTCCGGCTTCATCGCCGACCGTGTCGGTCGCCGCCGCACGCTGGGCACGCTGGCGATCATGATCGGTATCTTCAGCCTGTTCGTACCGTTCCTGATCGGCAGCGGCGAGACCGGGCAGGATGCATTTATCCTGATCGGCTTCTCCCTGCTGGGTCTGTCTTACGGCCAGGCTTCGGGCGCGGTGACCTCCAACTTCCCGCAGCGCTTCCGCTATACCGGCGCGGCGCTGACCAGCGACGTGGCGTGGCTGGTGGGTGCGGGTTTCGCGCCGCTGGTGGCGTTGGGCCTGTCCTCGCACTTCGGCCTGGCTTATGCCGGCGTGTACCTGCTGTCCGGCGCCGCCGCGTCGCTGGCAGCGCTGAGCATCAACCGCGCTTGGCATATCCGCGATAACTAAGCACCCCGGACGAAAGGGTCTGACCCCACAGGGGGTCAGACCCTGACGCCTGCGGTGTGCGGGCTTTGACAGTGCGGCAAATGTGGTATCAAGACAACGCTGCCAAAACCGCACATTTTTCCATGTGCGGTTGCATCATAAAACCCTAAAACCGGGCCGCAGAACCCGCCAGCCCGCGTCACGCTATCCGCTATCCGCTATCTCGTCCATCGTAACGCCGGCCTGATCCACCAGCCGCGCGTCGGCATCCGCCTTGCCGACCGAATCATCGATCAGCTCCACCTGCTCCCAAAAGACCCAGCGTCTCCGGCGCCAGCAACTGCGCCTAAACCTGCTTGCCGCGTTTTCTGGCAATCTATTTAAACGTTGCGCAAATGCCGCAACGCGGCGCGCGGCCTGTCACCGGGGCTGACTCGCAGCGCCATGTGTTTGGCTTCCCAAGCCAGTGCAAAGTCGCTAGCGACCGCGCGGTTTGGTTCTAAGATCGGGTCATTGCAGCTATGACATCTTTTTAGAGCCCGCTATGACCTCCGCATTCCATGTGCAAACGGCACTCTCCGGCAAGCGCGTACTGATCACCGGCAGCACCGGTTTCCTCGCCAAGGTGGTGCTGGAAAAGCTGATCCGCAGCGTGCCAGACATCGGCCGCATCGTGCTGCTGATCCGCGGCGACGCCCGTGCACGCTTCGAAAGCGAAATCGCCACCTCGTCGATCTTCGACCGCCTGCGCGCCGAGCGGCCGGATTTCCTGGTGCAGTTCTTCGCCGATAAAATCGAATGCGTCAGCGGCGAAGTAACGGCGCCCTGCTTCGGCCTGACGCTCATTGCCTTCAACGCGTTGGCGCGTCGCATCGACCTGGTGGTCAACGCAGCCGCCAGCGTCAACTTTCGCGAGGCGCTGGACGAGGCGCTGTCCATCAATGCTGTCAGCGTGCAAAACATCACCGAACTGGCGCGTGCCGGCAACGCGCCGCTGATCCAGGTCTCGACCTGCTACGTCAATGGCTACCATCGCGGCGCCATGACGGAGCAGATCGTCACGCCGGCGCGCGCCGCCATTCCGCGCCATGCCGACGGCCACTACGAGCTGGACGGCTTGCTGCGGCACCTGCAACACCGCATCGCCCAGCTGCGCGCCGACGTCACCGATACCACCGAACTTGCGCGCCGCCTGACCGCGCTGGGCATCGCCGAAGCCAATTACCACGGCTGGAACGACACCTACACATTCACCAAGTGGATCGGCGAACAGCTGGCCATGGCCGCCATGCGCGGCCGCGCGCTGACCATCGTGCGGCCGTCGATCATCGAAAGCACCTTGCAGGAGCCGGCGCCCGGCTGGATCGAAGGCGTGAAGGTGGCCGACGCCATCATCCTGGCCTACGCGCGCGGCAAGACCAATCTGTTCCCGGCGCAACCGGAGCAGGTAGTGGACATCATCCCAGCCGATCTGGTTGCCAACAGCATCATCCTGGCCGCCGCCGAAGCGCTGCAGGCGCCACCGGCCCTGCGCATCTACCAGGCCTGCACCGGCGCCACCAATCCGGTCACCGTCGGCCGCGTGATCGAGTTGATACAGGGCGAAGCGAAGCGCAACTGGCGCCAGTACGAACGCCTGTTCCACCAGCCGCCCAGACATGAATTCCGCGTCGTCAACCGCCCTGCCTTCCTGCTGATGCTGCGCGCCATGCGCATTGGCGCCGGCGCCTGGAGCGGCGTGCGCAAGCTGCTCGGCGCCAGCGAATCGCCGTCGCTGGAAGCCCTGCGCACCACCCAGCTGCTGGCCCTGACCTTCTCGTTCTACACCGCGCCGCGCTATATCTTTCACAGCGACCACCTGCAAGCACTGGCGCAGCGCTTCGGCGCCGAAGACCAGGCGCGCTACAGCGTCGACACCCGCGCCATCGACTGGCAGGACTACCTGTGCCGCGTGCATATGGCGGGACTGAACCACTACGCGCTGCGGCCGCGCAACGACAAACCGGCCGCGCCATCGGCCCTGACGCGCCGCGACTACGCGTGGCACCGCATGGACAGCGACAAGAACCTCATGGTCATCAACAGCATTTTGCTGTTTGACGGCCCTGTTGATATGGAGCGGCTGACCGCCACCATCGCCTACCGCCTGACCAACTACCCGCGCTTCACGCAAAAGGTGGTCGGCAAGCGCTGGGTGGAGGACGAACAATTCGACATCAATCATCACGTTGAACTGGAATGCATGCAACGCGACGTGCCGCGCGAGGAACTGCAAGCGCAGCTGATCCGCCTCGCCCACCTGCCGCTGCCGGCGGACCGCCCGCGCTGGCACATGACGGTGCTGGACCGCGTCAACGGCGGCCATGCGATCGTGTTCCGCGTCCATCACTGCATCACCGACGGCCTGGGACTGGTGCATGTGCTGAATCACCTCACCGACGACAACGGCCTGCATGGCAAGACGCCATCGCCGGTCGGCCATCCGCATCGCGCCATCGCCCACAATCCGGTGTGTTCGGCGCTGGTGCGCGGCCTGTCATCGCTGAAGATCGCCGGCCACGTGGCGCGCCTGTCCGTCCTGTGGCCGGACGCCGAGACCCAGTTCAAGACGCCGATGAGCGGCGACAAGCAGCTGGTCTGGCTGCCGCCGCTGGAAATGGAAAGGGTGCGCGCCATGTCCAAGCGCATGAGCGTGACGCTCAACGACGTCTGGGTGGCGGCCGTCTCCGGCGCGCTGCGCCAGTACCTCGGCGAACGCGGCCAGCATCTGGATGGCCGGGCGCTGCGCGCCGCCGTCACCTTCAACCTGCGCGAGAAGGCCAATGCCTTCCAGCTTGGGAATGAATTCGGCCTGGTCGCCGTCGATTTGCCGACCGATGTTGACGACCCGTGCGTGCGGCTGCTTCAGTCCAGCAGCCGCATGACGGCCATCAAGCGCTCGCACCAGCCGCGCGCCACCATGGCCTTCCTGTCGCTGGCCGGCTGCCTGCCGACGGCGTTGCAGCACTTCGCCCTCAACCTGTTCACCTCCAAGGGCTCGGTGGTGCTTACCAATATCGAAGGGCCGGCCAGCCGCCGCTATCTGGCCGGATCGCGCCTGACGGACCTGATCTGCTGGGTGCCGCAGACCGGCAAGCTGGGCGTCGGCCTGGCCTTCATCTCCTACGCCGGCCAGATCCAGCTGGCGCTGTTCGTGGATACCGCGCTGGTGCCGGACCCGGAACGCCTGATGCAGCTGACGCAGGATGCCTTCCATGAGTTGGATCTGGCCACGCGCGGTGAAACCGTACCGGAGCCGGCGACCACGCCAGCACCGCCTGAATTGGTCATCACGCCGTCATAATCCACCGGTACAGTCGGTTTCCATTTCATACTGGAGACACCATGCAGCTGAACGAGCAAGACTTGCTGGACCGCGTCCACCGTGAACTGACCGACAGCTACGACGAAGAACTGGAGATGGAGCTGGAAGATCGCGAGATCGACCCACTCACCAAGCAAGTGGTCGAGCGTGAGCGCAGTGCCGAAGCCAAGGAACAACGCCGCCTTTACTTCCGCGAGTTGTTCCGCCTGCAGGCGGAGCTGGTCAAGCTGCAGGACTGGGTGGTCCACACCGGTCACAAGGTCGTGATCCTGTTTGAAGGCCGTGACGCCGCCGGCAAGGGTGGCGTCATCAAGCGCATCGTCCAGCGCCTCAATCCGCGCGTGTGCCGCGTGGCCGCGCTGCCTGCGCCGAATAACCGCGAACGTACGCAGTGGTACTTCCAGCGCTACGTGTCGCACCTGCCGGCCGCCGGCGAGATCGTGCTGTTTGACCGCAGCTGGTACAACCGGGCCGGTGTCGAACGCGTGATGGGCTTTTGCAGCGACGACCAATACGAGGAATTCTTCCAGACGGTGCCGGAATTCGAGCGCATGCTGGCCCGCTCCGGCATCCAGTTGATCAAGTACTGGTTCTCGATTTCCGACGAAGAGCAGAATGCGCGCTTCCTTGGCCGCATCCACGATCCGCTGAAACAGTGGAAGCTCAGCCCCATGGACCTGGAATCGCGCCGCCGCTGGGAGGAATACACCAAGGCCAAGGAAGTGATGCTGGAACGGACCCATATTCCGGAGGCGCCATGGTGGGTGGTGCAAGGCGTGGACAAGAAAAAAGCGCGCCTGAACTGCATCCATCATTTGCTGGAGCAGATGCCGTATGAAGAAGTGGCGCATCCGGAGATCCACCTGCCGGAACGCGAATATCACGATGACTACGTGCGCCGCCCGGTGCCTGCCGAAATTATCGTGCCAGAAATATACTAAGCTGTTAAAGTTATCAGCTTTATATATTTCTGCGTGGGGGATGGATGTTCTGGTTGCGCCGCTTGCTGATACTGCTAGTACTACTCTCCCCCAACGCCCACGCCGGGCAGCTACGCTTCGGCTTCGATTTTGAGAACACCAGGATCGTCAGCGCGGCGATCAGCACTGGCGATTTCGACCTCCCCGCCACTTTCTGCACCACCGCCGACGCCAAGGCGCTGATCAGAAAGATGCGGCTGAAGGATTGCGAAGCGCTGATCGGCCGCTATAAGATATTGCGCGACAGGCCGCAAGTGGTCGATGCCGCCAAGGCGCTGTCGATTGAACTTTCCAAGCCGGGCTACGGCAAATACGCGCCACTGGCTGCCGAAGTCGCGCGCCAGCTCAGGGAATACGTGCCGGCCGACTTCCACGCGCAGCTCAATGTGCACTTCATCTTCGGTAGCCTGTCCGATGGTTTTGCGTTCGGCGATACGCCGGATGATGTGTACGTCGACATGAAGGGCTTCAGCGCCGCCAATACGCAGGAACTGGCCGAAACCGTCGCCCATGAGCTGTTCCACGCGATACAAAACCACGTCATGCGCCACGAGGCGCTGCCCACGGCCGCCGACGCCAAGAACGTCGCAGGTCCGCTCTGGCTGAATCAACTGCTGGACCAGCTGGTCCGCGAAGGCACCGCTGAACTGTTCACCCATCCCATCGCCGACCGCGCGCCGACCATCTATTCCGCCCCGAAAAAACTGGTCATTGAACGCAACGCCAAACGCATCGGCGGCATCCGCACCACGTTTGAATCGCTGGGCTGGCGCATGCTGGCGGCGCCACCGGCAGACGAAGCAGCCTACGACCAGATCTACGGCGTCATGTTCTACACCGACTTCGACGAAACCGCCTACGAACTTGGCTGGCTGATGGCCTCCACCATCATCCGCCAGGACGGCAAGGGGGCAATCTTCGACCTGCTCAAGCAACCGCCGAAGCAGTTCCTGCTGCGCTACCAGACCTTCGCGCAAAAGCAAGGCAAGCTGCCCCTGTTCAGTCCAGACTTTATCCAGCAAGTGGAGCTGCTGCCATGATGCCAACCACGCCATCGGTGTTCGGACCGCACCGGCTGGTGTCGCTGCTGTTGACGCCACGCACCTACTTTGCCCACCCCGACCTGCTGCGCGACCGCCGCGGCATCCTGATTGCGGCCGTGCTGTCCGGCTTTGCCGGCGCCATGGACCGCATCGACCAGAAGCTGGTACGCGCAGATTTGAGCAATCAAGGTATGGGCGAGACCAGCACGATGACCTCCTGGGTACTGCAATCGTGGATGAATTACTGGATACTGGTGATCGGCGCCGGCCTGATTGGCTCGGTGTTCATCTGGTACATTCGCGGCTGGTGGTATCGCAAGCGGCTTGAGTGGTCCGGCGCCGGCGAGGTGGCGCCGGATGACGCCCGCAGCGTCGCCGTACTTCAGGATCTGGTGTACATACTGCCGACCATCCTGCTGGCCTTGATCCAGACCGCCACCTACAGCAATTATGCGGAGGCGTGGGAAGCCAGCGACGTCACCGGCATGCTGGTGCTGATCTTCGTATTCTGGTCCTGCTGGACCAGCTACTGCGCGGCCACCACGGTATTCACTGTGCAGAAATCGAAAGCGCGATTCTGGTTTCTGATCTTGCCGCTGGCGTTTTATGTGGTGATACTGGGTGTAGTCACCATGCTGATTTCGATGTTCCATCACTAGAAGGAGGCGCCATGAACCTGGGCACCGTTACCCCAATCTTTCGCTTTTTCGACGAAGCCAACGTGGGGCGGCCGTGAAATGTCGGTCAAAGACCCATCCAGCAACCGCCTGACCTTCTTCAACCGTTCGCCGGAAATTTCGATCTGAAAGGATAGGCAATGCGCCAACTTGTTCTGATCGCCGCCAGCATGATGGCCTGCCAGGCCTTCGCTGCCACCGACTGCAAACCACTGCCGCAAGCGCCGGCGACCATTGCCTTGACGGCGCAGCATGGCGTCACCACCATGCGCTCCAGCGACAAATTCGTCGGCAGCTCGACTCCGCAGGAATTCAGCTCGCCCAACTTCGCGTTCTCGGTTGTCGCTGTATCGTCCTGCAATGAAGGTCTGGAGATCAAGCTGCTGCAGAAGACCGGCGACTCGCAGCACCTGCTGCAATGGAACCGACCGACCGTCGTCAACGGCAAAGCCGGCACCGACCACCACATCACCATCACCGCCAAACGCAGAGAGTAGGTTATGCTGGCGGCTTTCTACTCTCCCTAAGCATCATGGAACCACTCGACATCGTCGATACGCAGAACGACACCGCACAGTCCAACAACCGCAAGCTGAATGCCACCGTCGCTATCACGGTCGCGCTGCTGGCCACCTTTATCGGCATCTGCAAGGTCAAGGACGACAACATCAACCAGAGCATGCAGCAGGCGCAGGCCAACCGCGTTGACCACTGGGCCTTCTACCAGGCCCGCAATGTGCGCGAGGAAGTCGCCAAGTCCACCGTGCTGCAATTGAAGCTGGCCGCCGCCGGGCGACCCGCCGCCGAACAGCCGGCATATCAGGAAGCCATCAAACAGTACGAAACGCTGGCGCAGGAACAGGCGCACAAAAAAGCCGAAGCCAAGGCAGACGCCGAAAACGACCAGAAAGTCTACGACGCCGCCAACTTCAAGGACGACCAGTTCGACCTGTCCGACGCCCTGCTGGCCATCGCCATCTCGCTGTTCGCTATCACCGCGCTGACGCAGTTATGGGCGCTGTACGCGGTGGCGCTGGTGCCGACCGCGCTGGGTGTCCTTATGGGACTGGCGGGATTGGCCGGCTGGGCCATCCATCCCAACGCATTGATCGCCTTGCTGTCCTAGCACGGCGGACACGGAACAAAATGATGATGCCTGATAAATTACTTTTCCTGCCTGGCGCGCTCGGACGGATGGACTTCTGGCGTCCCGCCGCCGGGCTTATTCGCTGTCCAGCGCAGTCGATTCACATTGGCTGGCCCGGTTTCGGTCCCACTCCGGCTGAACCTGACGTGAACGGCATTGAGGATCTGGTTGCCAGGGTAGTCAAGCAACTTGACCGCCCCTGCGCACTCATTGCCCAGTCAATGGGAGGCGTGGTGGCGATCCGCGCTGCATTGGCGCGACCTGAGCACGTCACGCATCTGGTTCTCGCCGCAACCTCAGGCGGTCTTGATATTTCCGGGCTCGGTGCGCAGGATTGGCGGGAAGTCGTGCGAAAAGACTTTCCGACGCTGCCCGACTGGTTCCTGAATGACCGCCAGGATCTGACCGGACAACTGTCGCAACTCCGTATGCCTTCTCTGCTACTCTGGGGTGACGCTGATGCGATCAGTCCCGTACTGGTGGGCCAAAAACTGGCACAACACCTGCCGCGCGCTGACCTTCACATTTTTGAAGGCGCAGATCACGATCTGGCGTACACCCACGCCGCAGAAGTAGCGGCACTAATCGATCAGCATATCTGCGCCACGCGGACGTGAAGACGTCTTTGCCTCAATAAGCAGTCTGGGTGTAAGGACGCGCCGTAGTGTCCTTGCCCCATGCCGTATTCGGCTGGTTCGACATGGTGAACACCAGCTCACCGCCAGCCGTGATCTGCTCATGGCGCAGGAAGGTCTGCGCCAGCGGCTTGCCGTTCAACGTCACACCGGCCACATAGATATTCTCCTTGCTCAGACCGGGCGCGCGGATGGTGAAGCGTTTGCCGTTCGGCAGATTCATCACCGCCTTGTCGAGGAACGGACGTCCGATCACATACTCGTTGCTGCCCGGCGCCACCGGATAAAAGCCCAGCGCCGTAAAGGCCAGCCAGGCCGACATCTGTCCCAGATCGTCATTGCCCGACAAGCCGGCCGGCGTGGTGTTGTACTGCGACGCCACCACCTGCGTCAACCGCTGCTGCGTCTTCCACGGCGCGCCGGCGTAGTTGTACAGGTAAGCCACATGGTGCGACGGCTCGTTGCCATGCGCGTAGTGGCCGATCAAGCCGGAGATGTCTTCCATGTGCGCGTAGACGTTGTCGTCCACCTTGGCGTCGAACACCATGTCGATCTTGTCCTGCAGCGCCTTGTCGCCGCCCAGCATCTTGATCAGGCCCGCGTTATCGTGCGGCATATACCACGAATACTGCCACGCGCTGCCCTCGGTGTAGTCGCTGCCGAAGTTGGACTGCACCGGATTGAATGGCTCGCGGAAGCTGCCGTCCGATTTGCGGGCGCGCAGGAAGCCCGTCTTCACATCGAAGGAATTGCGGTAGTTCTGCGCGCGCTGGTAGTAGCGGGCGGCGATGTCTTTCTTGCCCATCTTCTCTGCCATGCGGGCAATGGTCCAGTCGTCAAACGCATACTCCACCGTCTTGGACGCCGCTTCCGGTTCCAGGTCGATCGGCACATAGCCCAGTTTCATATAGTGTTGCAGGCCGCCGTAAGGACCATATTCCGCACTGCTGGTCATGGCTTTCAGTGCTTCTTCCGCGTCGAAGCCTTTCAGGCCTTTCATGTAGGCGTCGGCGATTACCGGTACCGCGTGGTAGCCGATCATGCACCAGGTCTCCAGTCCATGGAACTGCCACACCGGCAGAATGCCGTACGGGCTGGCTTTCTGCGACTCGATCAGCGATCGCACAAAGTCCACATTGCGCTGCTCCGGCTGGATAAGCGTCAGCAAGGGATGCAGTGCGCGATAGGTGTCCCACAGCGAGAACGTCGAGTGATAGCGGAAGCCCTTCGCCTGATGCACCTCGTTGTCAGGGCCGCGATAACGGCCGTCGCGGTCCATGTACAGGCTTGGCGCCAGCATGCTGTGATACAGCGCCGTGTACACCATCTTGCGCATCTCCGGCTCGGCCTCGATGGCGACGGCGCCCAGCGCCTCGTTCCACGCGGCCGATGCCTTGACGCGCTCCGCGTCGAAGTCCCAGCCCGGCATCTCGGCCAGATTGGCGATCGCGCCCTCCTCGCTGACGCCGGATATCGCTACTTTCACTTCCAGCTTGCCGTCGGTCGGCACGCCGAAGTCCAGCGAACCGACCAGCGCCTTGCCCTCCACCACCGCCTTGTCGCCCGGACCGCTGCCCGGCCCTGCAAAGCCGCGGTATTCCACATCGCGCTCCATATTGCGCAGGGAGCGCGACGACAGCGGATGCGAGAACTGGATGGCGAAATACAGCTGCCGGCCCGCCGCCCAGCCACGCGTTTCGCGCATGCCGGTGATCAGCGTGTTGTCGCGCACGCGCAGGCGTGACCACAGGTTCTTGGCGGCGTAGTCGTAGATGCTGCTGCGCAGATCCAGCATCACCTTGGCCTCGGCGCCCTTGGCGTAGCGGTAGCGATGCAGGCCGACGCGATCACTGGCGGTCAGCTCCACGTCCACTTCGTTATCGGACAGGCGCACCGCGTAGTAGCCAGGCGACGCGTGTTCGTCCTTGTGGCTGAAGCGCGAACGGTAGCCGCTGAATGGGCGCTCGGGATAGCCCGGCTCCCATTTGGTCTCGCCGCTGTAGGGCATCAGCAGCACATCGCCCAGGTCGGAGTGGCCGCTGCCGGAAAAGTGCGTATGCGAGAAACCGAGAATGCTGTCGTCGTCATAGCGGTAGCCGGACGCCCAGGGGTAACTCTGGCGGAACGGCCGCACCTGCGTGTCGGGGCTGAGCTGCACCATGCCGAAAGGCCGCGTGGCGCCTGGGAAGGTATGGCCGTCGCCGCCGGTGCCGATGAACACATCGACCGCCGCTGCGGGCGTGGTCTGGGCGAAACAAAAGGCAGGGATGGCCAGGGCCAGCGCCGGGAAAATGGATTTGATCACGTTCATTTTGCATCCGCTATCAAGACGATCCGACTTTATAGCGTCTGCTCCGGCCCCGGTCAATCGATAGAACGCATAAGGGGCAATGTTTAGTAAATCCGCTAAACAGCGGGGTCGACCAGGTATTCGGACATTACCTCGGTCAGCCGCGCTGCCTTCCTGACGTTGGATTTATTGGACACCATCAGCGTCGCCACCAGCGCCTCGATCACCGCCACCGCCGCCACATAGCTCCCCGGCAGCACGCCATGTGCGCTGCTGGCGTACAGCACATGGTCGGACAGCGGCACCATCGGCGCCGAAGGCACGTCGGTCATCGCCACTACGCAAGCATTGCGGTTGCGGGCAAAGTGCGCCAGCCGCATGGTGTCCGAGGAATAGCGCGGGAAGGACAAGGCCACCAGCATATCGCCACGCTCGATGTGGACCAGCCTTCCGGCGGCCGCCTCGTTGCCGCCGGCGCCGGCCATCTCCACCACGTGCTTGCAGTACGGTTGCAGGTGCAGCGACAGCAGCGACGCAAAGCTCGATGACATGCCCAGTCCAAGCACGTAAATGGTGCGCGCGCCATCGATCTTGCGCGCCACCTCGTCCAGCGCCTGCTGCGACAGTGCGCCTTGCGTGGTAGCCAGGTTGGCGCGTGCATATTCCATACTGGCTTCGGCCGGCGATACAGCGTCTTTGCTGCGCACGATGGAACTGCGCAGCTTTTCCACCGGCTGCAAGGCGGAATGCAGCGTTTCGGCCAGCGCGCTGCGCATCGCGCCGTAGCTGCCAAAGCCGATATCGCGCGCGAAGCGACTGATGGTGGCGGTGGAAACCTTGCAGCCCTCCGCCATCTCCTCGATCTTGAGCGCAGTGCCGCGCATCGGGTTGCGCATCAGGTAATCCGCGATGCTGCGGTGCGAGGCGGATCCCTCGGTCAGCACGGCGGACAGCACCCGCCCCAGTGGCGATTGTACGAAAGCCACGTCCGCCGAAACCGATTCCCCTGATGTCATGCCATACTCAATTCTCAAAACCGCCAGCATACTTAAATTTCAAGCAACTGTGAACTGGGTATTTACGCGTAAGCGTTTGCCTTACCGATTTGTAATGCGCCTTACTGATACCAGGACTGGGTAATCTTCAGCGGGCGTACATCCATGCGCAGGTTGAGAATGGTGTACGCATCCGAAGTGGCCGACTCGTAACCAACGCTGCTGGCGTCGCGGGTCAGCTTGAATTCGAAGCCCAGGTCAGGGCGCGGGTCTCCCGGCGCTGGCGCCGCAATGCCGATCGCCTCGCTGCGCGAATTATTAATCAGCTTTTCCATCATCACCAGCACGGTGTTGTGGCCCAGGATGTCGGCCGAATAAACCTGCTCATCCAGATAAGGACTGGCCGGATCGAGCTTGCCGTCCTTCTTGTCGGAGGACGGCGTGTACTGGCGGGTCTCAAGGTTATAGCGGTCGCCGCGATCCAGATAGCTGATGCGCGCGTTGGTCAGGTTGAAAGCCTTCTCGGTGCCGTTGGTTTGCGCCTTTTCCAGGTCCAGCAGCAGCGCGCCCTGGTAGCCGATCACTTCCACATTGCGCTGGCCGTCGATGATGACGGCGGTGTTTTCGTCAATGCCGAGGCCCTGCTTGTAGCCCTTCTTCAGCATCGCCGGCAGCATGCGTGCAAAGCGGCCGCGCGCCAGCAAGTGCTGGTCGACAAACAAGTCCTTGCCGACGAAGCCCAGGCCCGGCGCCAGTTCCTGGCCGTCGTTAACGCCCACGCTCAGGGTGCCCAACACCGTCCTGGCTTCGTAATACATGGTGCTGCTCATGATGGCGGCGCCGGCGCTGCTACCTGCGATCACCCCTCCCTTTTGGTAGACATCCCAGATCGCCTGCAACACGGCGGTACGCGTGCCGTCCGGACGCACCAGCGCCTTGGTGATCAAGCCCTGGTCGCCGCCGGCGAAGTAGACGCCGCCAGCTGCGCGGATCTGGCCCGCCAGCGTTTCATCTTCCGCATCGCGCTTGTAGTCGCGGTCCTTGAAGCGCACCCCGACCGGCACGGCGAAGGCCGAGGCGCCATATTTATTCAGCGTTGCCACCAGATTGGTACCGGAACGCAGCGGATTGCCGGCCGCGCTGGGCATCACCGCGATGCGCGCACCCTTGCCGCCGGCCAGCTCCACCAGTCGCGTCCATACCTCGCCGTTATCGGCCCGCACGGCGCCGCCGGCGATCAGCAAATGGCCCTTCGGCGCGCCTTCGGCAGCGGTTGAGACCTGCATGGCCAGTGCGACCAACGACACGCACAGCATGCGCACCGCTTTAACTAAACTCGTCATACGATATTCCTCGTCTGGGTGATCCCTACAATTATATGACAGAGCGCCGTTGCATCTGGCTACCGGACCCGCAGTTGTGCGAGAATCAACTTTTACTTCCGTGTGCACAGGAGATTTGATGAGTGAACTCAAGCGCGGCCTGAAAAGCCGGCACATTCAGTTGATCGCGCTGGGCGGCGCCATCGGCACCGGCCTCTTTCTCGGTATCGCGCAGACGATTCAGATGGCCGGCCCCTCGGTGCTGCTGGGTTATGGCGTGGCGGGCGTCATCGCCTTCTTCATCATGCGCCAGCTGGGCGAGATGGTGGTCGACGAACCGGTGGCCGGCTCCTTCAGCTACTTCGCCGACAAATACTGCGGTCACTGGGCCGGCTTCATGGCGGGCTGGAACTACTGGGTATTGTATGTGCTGGTCAGCATGGCCGAGCTGTCGGCGGTCGGCATCTATATTCAATATTGGTGGCCGGCGGTGCCGACCTGGGTGTCGGCGCTGGCCTTCTTCGCCATCATCAACGCCATCAGCCTGTTCAACGTCAAGGCCTTCGGCGAGATGGAATTCTGGTTCGCCATCATCAAGGTGCTGGCCATCGTCGGCATGATCCTGTTCGGCGCCTGGCTGCTGATCTCCGGCGACGCCGGTCCGCAAGCGACCGTGGCCAACCTGTGGCAGCATGGCGGCTTCTTCCCGCATGGCGTCAGTGGACTGGTGATGGCCATGGCGGTCATCATGTTCTCGTTCGGCGGGCTGGAACTGATCGGCATCACAGCCGCCGAAGCGGATAATCCATCGCAGACCATTCCCAAGGCGACCAACCAGGCCATCTACCGCATCCTGATCTTCTACATCGGCGCGCTGGGTATCCTGCTGTCGCTGTATCCGTGGCAAAAAGTAGTCACCAGCGGCAGCCCGTTTGTGCTGATCTTCCACGCGCTGAACAGCGATGTGGTGGCCAATGTACTGAACCTGGTGGTGCTGACGGCCGCGCTGTCGGTCTATAACAGCGGCGTGTACGCCAACACCCGCATGCTGTATGGTCTGGCCAGGCAAGGCAATGCGCCGCAGGCGCTGTTGAAGGTCAACGCGCGCGGCGTGCCGTTGACGGCACTCGGCGTATCGGCGCTGGCCACCGGGATCTGCGTCGCGGTCAACTACTTCATGCCGGCGCAGGCCTTCGGCTTTTTAATGGGGTTGGTGGTGTCGGCGCTGATTATCAACTGGGGCTTGATCAGCTGGATCCATTTGCGCTTCCGCGCGCAGAAAAAGGCGGCCGGCCAGATCACGCAGTTCCGCAGCCTGGGCTACCCTGCAACGAACTACCTGTGCCTGGCCTTCCTGGCGGCGATCCTGGTAGTGATGTACCTGACGCCGGACCTGCGGCTGTCGGTGTATCTGATTCCGGTGTGGCTGGCGGCGCTGGCCATCGGTTACAAGCTGCGCCGCCGCCCGGCCTGAGGTCAGATGGTTTCCCGTTCGCGCACAGTCTGCGGACTGGTCAGCGCGTAACGGGCGATATCGTCCTTGCGCATGAACGCCACGCCGGCCTTGCTGCGGGCGTAGGTGAGGAACTCGTCCCACACCCGCACCATCTGCGGCGTGCCGCTGATGCGGTCATGCGCGCTGATTGACATCATGCGGCGGCGCGTGCCGGCTTCCTCGTACAGCTGGTCGAATTCGCCCTTGATCTGTTCGAGGAACTGCTGCGGCGAGTAATTGCGGCCTTCGATCAGCAGGATATCGTTATTGCGCAGCGTGTAGGGCACGACCACGAAGTCCTTGCCATCTACCTGTTCGATAAACGGCTCGTCGCGGCTGACGTCATCAATGTGGTACGTGAAGCCCAGCTCCTGCAACAGTGACAGCGTGTTCGGACCGCGCCGCAGCCAGTTGCAGTTGTAGCCGGCAGTGCGTTCGCCGGTCACTTGCTGCACCATGTCGCGGCCAGCGATGAGGAAGGCGCGTTCTTCGTTGCGGGTCATGGCGTACTGCGAACTCCAGCGCGGGCCGTGGCCGGCGGCTTCGTGGCCGCGCTTGACGATTTCGCGCGCCAGCTCGGGATGGCGCTGCACCGCTTCGCCGATCATGTGCGAGGTGACCTTGACGCCGTGCTTATCCCACAAATCCAGCATGCGCGGGATGCCTTCGCGGTAGCCGTAGGCGAACCAGGTGTTGGCGACGGCGTCGGATTTCACGCTGGCGGGAAAGTCGACTTTCGGGAATGGCGAGTCGGCGCCCTTGGGTGGCTGGCCACCGGCCTCGAACTGCATCGAGATTGAGATCACGAGGCGCGCATCGTTGGGCCAGAATGTTCCGCTACCGCCAGCGCCCTGCGTGGTCGCAGCATCTGCAGCATCAGCCGCCCCCGCCGCACCGGCGACACCTGCCGCCAT
Organism: Duganella margarita; assembly: GCF_009857535.1. Taxonomy (GTDB): domain Bacteria; phylum Pseudomonadota; class Gammaproteobacteria; order Burkholderiales; family Burkholderiaceae_D; genus Rugamonas; species Rugamonas margarita. Next base: position 121,436 of record NZ_WWCS01000012.1, on the reverse strand, counting down.
CACCGCCGCACCGCTGGCCGCCTGCGCCAGAAAGCGACGGCGCGCCCCCAAAACGGCGCTCACAGCAAACCTCCGCCGTCAACATCCACCACCGCGCCGGTCATGAATCCGTTCTGCATCAGCATCAAGTACGCCTGCGCCAAATCAGATCCCTGCCCGACACGTCCCACCGGTATGCCAGCACCTGCGCGCTGCGCCATCGCACCACGCTCAGCATCGGTCATCTGGCCCCACATGCCGGTTTCCACCATGCCGGGGCTAACCACATTCACGCGCAACGGCGCCAGTTCCTTGGCCAGCGTCTTGCCCATCACCTCCACCGCTGCATTCATGGTCGATTTAACGACGCCACCCGGCATCACCTTGCGCGACAGAAGACCGGAAGTCAGCGTCACCGAACCACCCGCTTTCAGATAACGCGCCGCGTACTTCACCGCCCGAAGTTGGCCGAACACCTTCACATTGAAAGCCGCCATCGCCTGCTCCGGCACCAGATCCACCAGCCGGCTGGAAGGAATTACCGGACCGGCCGTCACCACCAGATGATCGAATGCGCCAACGTCGGCGAAGAAGCGCTGTACCGCCGCGTCATCCGTCACATCCAGCTGCACCGCTTCGATCTGCGACGGCCAATCCGCCGGCTTCGCGCGTCGGCCTGCCGCAATCACCCGCGCGCCTTCGGCCGCCGCCTGCTCCGCCACCGACCGCCCTATACCGGACAGCCCCCCAACTACCACGACCAGCTGATTCTTCATGATGCACTCCTAAATGAGATAACGTGCATTCATTCTGCGCCCCAACCCGCATGCCGATAATTGGCCCAATGCTTGAATGACCTTCAACGCCAGATTGAAGATCGGTTGATTGCCGCACAGACCACCCCCGCGTGCGCCGCCACCATGACAGTACCTTAGTTCGGAGGGAATTCCCATGCCTACGCCCACTTCCGCCCCGCACCACCCCTTGCAACTGCCCGCCCTGGCCGGCTGGCTGATACTGACGTTTATCTTCGCCGCCATCGGCGCCTACGCCTCGGCGCAAGCGGCAGACTTCTATCTTCAACTCGATAGACCCGATTGGGCTCCGCCGGCCTGGCTATTCGGCCCCGCGTGGAGCGCGTTGTACCTGCTGATGGCCGTGGCCGCCTGGCGCGTGCAGCGCGCCACGACCACCGCCAGCGGCCGCCCCGCGCTCACGCTCTACGTTGTGCAATTGGCCGCCAACGCCTTGTGGACCTGGCTATTCTTCGGCTGGCATCTGGGCGCATGGGCGTTTGTCGAGATTCTGCTGCTATGGGTGCTGATCGCCGCCACCATCGCGGCCTTCTGGCGGCGCGACCGCATGGCCGGACTGCTGTTAGTTCCCTATATCGGCTGGGTGAGTTTTGCCACCTGCCTTTGCTACAGCATTTGGCAACGCAATCCTTCCGTGCTCTGATCAGGCCACGCGGCGCACGCGAAAATGCTCCACTGTCTGCACCGAATGCGTGGTGCGGAAGCCGAAATAGCCACCGCCCACCAACGGCCCCGGTGCATTGAAGTACTCACGGTCATCCACGTACAACCGCGTGCCACGCGCATCGACCACGATGCGGATGTGGTACGGGTGACTGGCCTTCAGGAGATACTCGGGCGCGGTGTATTCCCGCAGCAGATTGCGCGCACCGCTGCCGTCGTAATAGCGGAAGCGCGTGGTACTGTTGGTATTGCCGCCGATGCCTGCATAGAACAGCCGCAGCGCACCGTATTCTTCCAGTGTGCCGGACTGCTTGAAGCCGTGAGGTAGCTGCGCCTCCCAGAAGAAGTTCAGATCCGACAGCCGCCCCTCTGCCAGCACCGTGCGAGTGAAGCTGATTTCGTAATGGCCTAGCAGTTGCTGGCGCAGCCACACCGTCAGCCCGCGATCTGCCTTCAGGATCAGCGCACCACGTTCGACGTACGCTGCTGCGACGGTGTTGCCCGCTTCCGCCTCCACCGCCCAGGTTTGCGAATCGAAGCGCGCAAAGTCATCGCGCGCCAGCGTGCTGTCGGCCGCCTGCGCATCCAGGGCCTGCATGCCGATGGCGCCGAGTCCCCATTGCGCAACCGCATTGGTAGAGAGCGTTGGCGCCTCTTCCACCTCATTGAGCACCAGCGGCGGCTTCACGCGGCGCGAAACCAGATCCTTGTCACGCAGGCCCGCGCGACCTTCCTGGAACTGCGCCCAAGCGCGGGCCAGCATCTCCTTATCCTGCTGCTGCACGGCGACGTAGGCCAGCAAACGCGCGTGGCCCTGGCCCAGATTCAGCTTGCCCAGGTCTTGCCCCAACTCGGCCCTCTGCTGTTCCGGGCTGGCGTTGTACAGGCGGCAGTAGCGCAGCCAGGCCTCGCGGAAGGCCGGTTGCGGTACGGTGCGTATCAATTCGCTGGCGATTTCCGGCAGACCGAAGACGGCGCTCAGGTGCGACACATTAATTTTTGCATCGGCGTTATACAGGTAGGCGCCGGTGCGCAGATCCATGATGCCGCCTCCGGTCAGGAAACCTAGCGGCTGCGCGGCGATACTGGCCATACTGTTCAACAGTTTATCGCGATACTGCGGCTGGCCGGTACGTTCCCATTCGGTGAACCAGGCCGCAGCCACCGCCCCCCAGTCGGTGCCGAAGGCCACACTGGCGTGGTTATCTGGCTCCTTGTCCGGTGCTTTCTGGCCGATTTTTCGGCCGGGGATGATGGTGCGCAGGCGGTCTACCGCGTTCACCTGTTCGCGCAGCAGGTCGCCGACGCGTTCATCGGCGCTCAAGTAGTAGAAGAAGCGGCGATTGATGGTGGTGGACACGCGCAGCTGCTTGGCGCTGTCGCTCCAGTGCTGTACGCCGTGCCGCGTGCCGAGCGGGCTGTATGGGCCGATGTGGTGGATGTCGACTTCGCCGGTGTGGCGCGTCATGGCTTCGGCCAGCCGGTAGGCGTCGGAACGGCCGCTATGGAGGTAGTAGTGCCACAGCCAAATTTCCGTGCTCAGCTCCGAATTATCCCAGGCGAAGCCGCCGACGTCGTAGCGCCATACGTGGCGCTGGGTGTCGTAGGTATGCATTACATCGCCATAGTCCCAGTAGCCATACCATTTTCGGTCTTCCACCTGCTTGCAGTAGAAGTCGAAGGCCCACGCCAGTTGCTGATCGAGTTTGCTCGGCTTGGCGGCGGCCGGGTGCCAGTATTCGCTGAAGATGCCGGCGCTGTGCAGCCGTTCCGCTGACGTGGTCAGCATCGGCGGCGACTGGATGCGGCGGCTGATAGCGACCAGTTCTTCGTGCGACGGCGTGGCTGGCAGCAGTTGCAGTTCCAGTTCGCTGGTGCGGGCGACGCCGTATGGTGTGCCAAATTTTGGCTCGTAGTCCTCGTAGGTGATGTCGAGCGCATCGCGCTGTTTGGCGTAGTCGGTCTCACCCATGCCGTCGTGGTAAAAACGCAGGTCCATGGCTTCGGCCTTCGGCGCCCAGAGCCACAGTGTGACGGTGGCCTGGTCGGCTTCTGCTCCGTGAATGTCGATCTGACCGGGATAGCTTTGCCAGAAATTGCGGATGCCGAAAGCGATGCCGCATTCTGGCGTGCCGAGATAGCCGGTGCCGGCGGCGCGGTTGCCGCTTGCGGCGTGGATCCAGCCATGGCCTGGACTGGTGCGTTTGCTGATGCTGTAGCCGTCCGGATGCGATTGCAATAGCGTGTATTGGCCGAAAGCTGGCACGTAGCGCAGGTTTTTACTGACGTTGGCGGGTAGTGCGCCGGCGACGGCGCGGCCTTGGCGTTGTGCTTCGGCGGCGTCACCTGCATCGCGGCGCAGGCCGGTGAGGCCCTGCACGGCTTCAGCGAACACACCGCCGTTGGCGCCGACGAAGCGGATGTAGCGGTCGTGCAGCGGCGCGGTGAGCGGCACGTTGAAGCGCAGGCCAACGCCGCGGATGAAGGCTTGTTGTGGATCGGCGTCGTACACCAGCGTGTGCAGCACGCGGATGGCGTCCGAGTTTTTGTAGAAGTAGAGGCGGACGATGAAGGGTAGCAGTCTGGCGCCGTCTGCATGGCGGTGCGCGCCGTTGACGCGGATGACGGCGCGTTGCAGGCCGTTCTGCTCCAGCGTAACGGTGTCGATTACGCTGTCGTAGGCGCGGCGGCCATTGGTGCTGGCTTCGTCGTCGGCGGCGCCGTCTACCAGCAGCACAAGGCGGCCCTCGCGCAGCAGTGGCTTGTCTTCACGTTGAACGGCGTTTAGCAAAATGGCGCCAGATTTCGCCAGCGTGCATCGTAGCTTGCCGGTGTTGACGATAATCGCATCACCCTGCTCCGCCGCTAACGTACCAGCGGCAACAAGTCCGGCCGATGCTGCAGCCGTGGGCGACCCGGCTGGCATGGCGCGGCCGGTCGCGTCTAGCAACGCATGCAGCGTGTAACCGCCGGCTGGCGCTGCGCCATTGGCATCCGGCGGCAGCGCGTGGGCAGACCATTTGAGCGTACCATCCGGCCAATAAGCTAGCGGCCATGATTGCACCGCAACGGCCTCGCGGGCAGCTTGAACGCCGGCGAGCGGCGCGTCGGCGCGCTTGCTGGCCGGCCGCAGTTCAAACGTGCTGTCAGCAGGGACACGACCTTGCGGCCAAGGCACACCCCAGGTCGCGCCCTGGAAGCTGGCGGGCACACCCTCCAGCCAATGCAGAGGCGTCTCGCCCTCCTGCAAGGCCGATGTTCGGCCGCCTGCCTCCGGCCCAGCCAACTTATCCCGCGCAGCAGCCGCGCCACCTTCAGCCGAGCCCGCCGCGCCCCCCGTCAAAAGCGCCGCCAGTTTGAAAAACTGACGTCGTTCAAGCGATGCACTCATACCGCCAACTCCTTAATACTTGTAAGCCAGCGTTGCGCCGAAGGTGCGCTGCTCGCCCAGCCAGCCCCACACCGAACCGTAATCACCGGCCACCACACGACGGTAATACTGCTTGTCAAACGCATTGTTCACCCAGACCGACGCCGTCCACTCGCCGCGATCCAGCTTGCCGCTGGTGCCGGCCGAAAACGCCGCCAGACCATAACCCTGCACCCGCGTCAGCGAGGAATTGTCCACCGAGCCATACATCCAGCCACGATACGAATAACGCGCAGTGACGAAGTTCTTCAAGCCATTCTCGGTGCGCCAGTCATAACGCGTACTCGCATTCCACGTCACTTTCGGCGCATTGAACACGCGCTGGCCGGTCAGATTGCAGAAAGCCGGTGGCTTGGGCGACAAGGTAATCTCCGAACCGCAGCGTGCATGCGCGTAGTCGGTGTAGTAGGCATCGTTATAGACGCCCGCCAGATTCGCCTGCCAGCCCTTGGCCAGCGCCACACCGATCGTCGCTTCCGCGCCACGCGAACGGAACGAACCCGCGTTTAGCAAATAGGTCTGCTGGTCATCTGGGTTGTAGCCCTGCGTCTGGAAGTCAGTCACCTCCGTCAGGAATACATCCGCCTTCACGCTAACCTTGTTATCCAACAGCGAACCCTTGATGCCGAGTTCCGTGCTCTTGGTCTTTTCCGGCTTGATGATCAGCGTATCGTAACCAGCCGCCTTGGCCGCACCCGCCGAGATATTGATGCCGCCCGATTTCTCGCCGTAAGAACCGGCCAGATAGCTGTTCCACGCTGGCGCCAGCTGATACTTTAATACCAGCGTACCCGATGGCAGCACGTGGTATTCCTTGATATAGCCCGAATTGAAGGCAGCCTTGTTATAACGAATAAACTGGCCGCCCTTCTCTTCATAATTGGCGCGCACGCCGGCCACCAGATCCCAATCCTGCGCGATATGCAGCGTGCCCTGCGCATACGGCGAAACCATATGATCGTGCAGCAGGCCAAAGCGGATGATGTCCAGATTGTTGTTGCTGGCCGCATCCGTGTAGATGCCGGCCAGCTTGTTGTTGGTATAGCGCGTGTGCGCAGCTGTATCCAGGTTCTCGCCCAGATAGGTCAGTCCAAGCGCATAATCGAACTTCTCGCCAACCGGCGAATCCAGGCGCAACTCCTGCGACCAGGTGCGGTCCAGCACCCGCGTGCCGGTGTTGTTGTAGACCGCCACACTCAGACCGTCCGCATAGGTAGGATCGGAGCGGAAGTAACGGTACGAGGTCACGGAGCGCAGCTTGTAGCCATTGTCGAAGCGCCAGTTTGCCTCCGCCGACACGCCGCCTTGCCTTACGTGCGAACGGTTCTCGTCGTCCAGATCCACATTCGGCCCGAACACCACATGGTTGCCAACCGCCGTCGAGTGTTTGAGATAGCTATCCACCCCGCTGAACACATTGGTCGACAACAGCACCGCCGTCGGCTCGCTGTTGGTGACATTGATGTCGGCGCTCAGGCGCAAGTCAAAGTTGTCGCCACGCTTGTAGAGCAACTGGCCGCGCGCGCCGCTGCTGGTCGAACCATTCAGATGATTGCCGTTGCGGACATTGGTCACCGCGCCGTCGTTATTGCTGTACACCAGATTGAGGCGGCCGGCCCAGTTGTCCGACAAAGCGCCGGATACCATCGCGCGTCCCCGCGAGTAGCCATGCTGGCCATACGCCACGCTGGCGGAGGCCTCGGGCGCGAAGGAAGGCGCGCGCGTTTGCAGATTCAGCACGCCGCCGGTGGCATTTGCGCCAAACATCGTCCCCTGCGCGCCGCTCAGCACCTCGGCGTAGGCGATATCTCCCAGGCCGCTGCTCAACATGCCGGCGCGCGGCAGGTACACACTGTCGACATAAATCGCCACGCTGCTAGGCATGCCGATGTTGGAGTCGCCGCTAGCCTGGCCGCCGCCATCGCCCACGCCGCGAATCGATATCTGCGTGTCCGACGGATCGGTACTCTGGATCACCAGGCCGGGCACCAATTGTTGCAGGTCTTCCAGGGTGGTAAGGTTCTGCTCTTCCAGATCTTCGCCGCTAATCCGATAGGCGGACGTCGGCGCGCGCTGCACTTCGTCGGACTCCTGACTTCCGCGGCGCTTGGCCCCCTTCACCGTTACGCGCGCCAACACCTCGTTACTGGCGACTGGCGCGGAAACCACGGCAGCTGCCGCCACCTGTGCGCGCAGCGTCACCGGCGTAATCATGGCCTGCAACGGCGCACGCGCGGCAGCCGGCGCCGCAATCGCGCGGCGGATCGTCAGGGTGCGGCCACCACCAGCGCTGACCAATTCAAAACCTGTGCCTTCCAGCGCGCGTTCGATCGCCTCGGTGGCGCTGTAGTTGCCGCTCACCGGCGCGGAACGCACCGAGTCCACCAGCTTGGGATCGTAGGCCACCGCGACGCCGCTTTCCGCAGCAATGCGCAACAGCGTCTTGTCCAGCGAAGCGCCGGCCAGCTGGTACTGGTGGCGGGTCGCATCCTGCGCCAGCGCGGCTGGCAGTGCAAGTAACTGGGTCACGGCCAGGATGGCCAGGATGTGCTGTGGTTTTTGCAAAACATGCCTCACAAGGTTATGGCGCATCGATCGAAGCGCTTCACCAACCATGTGCATCGAGAATTGGAAAGTGACACCGTAAATGGAAAATTTTTTCAGGTTGCGCTCAGCACCGTCAAATAGCTGCCATAACGCTTGACGCGCAGCGGCAAAATATCAACAACCTGCATCAGCGCGAGCTCGACATCTTCCAGCCGAAATACGCCGCTGATCTGCATCGCCGCCGCGCGGCCGCTGACGCGCAATAGCCCTTTGCGATAGCGGCCGAAAATCTCCAACAGCTCAGAAAGCGGCATGCGGTCAGCCACGCAAACGCCGCGCGTCCACGCGCTGGCGGCGGCAAACGACATTTCCGCCTGCTGCACGCCCTTGTGATCGAAGTAGAAGGTTTCACCAGCCGACACCAGTACCGGCGGTCCGCCGAGGGTGCGCAGCAACGCGCTGCCGGCACTGACCGATACCATGCTGCGCTGATGCAGGCGGCCGACATTGAGGGTCGCACCCTCGGTGGCAACCATACCGTGGTCGGTGGCCACGCTGAGCAGATCGTCGCGCTGCGGCCAGGATTTGACCAGCACCTGTCCCTGTTTCAAGTCCAGGCGTGGACTGGCAGCGCTGCCACCGAGGTAGATGCGGCTATTGGCGTCGAACGCCAGCGGCGTACCGTCGGCCAGCTTGCCTTCGCCGCGCTCACCAACGGCGCTGCGCCAGTCGGCGTCAAGGCCCATGCCATGCAGCCCCTCCCGGATGCCCCACGTACCGCAACCCACCACCAGCATGGCAAAGGCCGCACGCAACACGCGGCGGCGTTCCGTCGCCGGCGTGCGCAAGGCATGCGCCATGGCCGAGGCATCGCGCGAGTGCGAACCGCCGATGCGCGAGAGCCGCTGCTGCAAGGCGTTCCAGGCTTGTTCGTTGTCGGCATGCGCCGTGCGCCAGTGGTCGAATTCATCCAGCACGGAGGCGCCAACATCGCCTTCGCGCAATCGTACTTCCCACATCACCGCCTGATGTTCGGCCGGCGCCAGCTTCATGCCAGCGCACAGCAGGCGGTCAACGCCTGCGCCATGTACTTGCGCACCATGCTGACCGACACACACAGACGCGTGGCGATTTCCGCATAGCCCAGTTCCTCGAACTGGCTGAGAATAAAGGCTTCGCGCGCTTTGGCGCTGATGCTTTGCAGCGCCGCGTCGATGCGCAGCAGTTCGTCGATGGCTTCGCAAACATCTTCGGGCGAGGCGTCGGAAAACTCCGGCGCCTGCGCCAGTTGTTCCAGGTATTCGCGTTCCAGGTCGCGGCGGCGCCAGAATTCGTAAGTGAGGCGGCGCGCAATGGTGGTCAGCAGCGCGCGCGGTTGGCGGATCTGGCCGACGTCTTCCATGCCAGCCAGTTCAGTGAATGCCGATGCCGCCAGGTCTTCTGCGTCATTGCGCGAGCCGACCAGGCGGTGGACGCTGGCCGTGAGCCAGCCATAACTGCGGCGGAATTCGCCGCCGAGGAATTGGTCGCGCGCGGCGGTAGCGAAGGAAACGGTAATCATGGCCGCCAATATAGAACGGCAGGCCACTTAATAAAACGAACAAATCCAAATAAGCTTCTTCCAAAATAAACGGCATCACCAAATGGATATAACAGCCTTCATTTTAGTTATCGCTCCGCAGCTGCGCACCGATGCGCAAAGTGGCGGCGATGTTGCGGGCTGCGTTGCGGACATTGGCTGCCGCGGAGGCCATCGCCTCTTCCACCGTGACCGGACGGCTGACGGAACCGAATACCGCGTCGATGCCGTGATCGTGCACCGCAGCCGCGCCGGTGCCCAGACCTCCGGCGATGGCAATCACCGGCTTGCCGTGACGCTGTGCCACTCGCGCAACACCAACCGGCGTTTTACCGTGGACGGTCTGTCCGTCGATGCGGCCTTCGCCGGTGATGACCAGGTCCGCATCGGCCACCGCAGCGTCCAGGCCCACCGCTGCCGTGACGATCTCGCTACCCGGCCGCAGACTGCCGCCGAGGAATACCAGCATGGCCGCGCCTATACCGCCACCGGCGCCGGCGCCCGGCACGTCGGCCACTTGCCGGCCAAGGTCGCGCTCAATCACTTGCGCGTAGTGGCGCAGATTATCGTCCAGACGCGCCACCATTTCCGGTGTGGCGCCCTTTTGCGGGCCAAAGATGGCAGAGGCGCCCTGCGGCCCCACCAGCGGGTTGCTGACATCGCAGGCCACGTCGAACACGCAGTCCTTGATGCGCGCATCAAGCCCGGACAGGTCGATACGGTCCAGTATATTCAACGCGCCGCCGCCCAGCGCCAGATCGGCGCCGGTGCCGTCCAATAAACGGCCGCCGAGTGCTTGCAGCATGCCGGCGCCACCGTCATTGGTGGCGCTGCCGCCGATACCCAGCACAAAGCGGCGTGCGCCGGCGTTGAGCGCGTTGAGGATCAGCTGACCAGTGCCGAAGCTGGTGGTGCGCAGCGGATTGCGTTGCGACGGCAGCACCAGTTCCAGCCCGCTGGCGGCGGCCATTTCGATCACCGCCGTCTGGCCGTCCCCCATCAAGCCATAGAATGCCGATACCGGATAGCCCAGCGGACCGGTGACCTGCAAGGCCACGCGCTTGCCGCCGCTGGCGTCGATCATGGCTTGGACTGTGCCTTCGCCGCCGTCCGCCACCGGTAATTTCACGTAGTCGGCGTCAGGGAAAATCTCGCGGAAGCCGGCCTCGATTTCGTTGGCCACGGCCATCGCCGTCAGACTCTCCTTGAACGAATCGGGTGCGATGACTATTTTCATATGGAGCTCCTAGCGGTTGACCAGCTTCGCAGGAATGCGCAGCACCAGGATGGCCCCAACCAGCAGTACGCTGGACAGGATGTACAGCGCCACGTCGGTGCTCTTGGTCGCGTCCTTGATCCAGCCGACCAGGAACGGGCTGACGAAACCGGCGATCTGACCCAGCGAATTAATCAGCGCCAGGCCGCCCGCCGCTGCCGCGCTGCCGAGAAAGGCCGCCGGCAGGGACCAGAACAAGGCCAGCGCAGTCAAGGCGCCCATGGTCGCCATGCTTAAGCCGATCATGACAATCACCGTATTGCTGGAGAAGTTCGCCGCCAGCAGCAGGCCAATCAGGCCCATGACCATCGGCAGGTTGACGTGGAAGCGGCGTTCGCGGTGCTTGTCGGCCGAACGGCCGGCCCACACCATAAACACGGCGGCAGCCAGATACGGGATGGCGCTCAGCCAGCCCACCGTCTGCGCATTGTCGAAGCCGAGCGACTTGATAATCGACGGCAGCCAGAAATTAATCGCATATACGCCCATCTGGATGCAGAAGTAGATCGCGCCCAGCGTCCACACGCTGCTATTCTTCAGCACCGCGCCGAACGACTGCCCTACCGTGCTGACCGCAGCGCGCTCCTGCTCATCGGCCGCCAGCGCGGCCTCCATGGCGGATTTTTCTTCGGCGCTCAGCCATTTGGCAGAGGCGATGCCATCGTTCAGGTAGAAGAACACGCCGGCGCCCAGCAGCACGGTCGGCAGGCCTTGCAGCAGGAACAGCCACTGCCAGCCGGCCAGGCCGCCCTGGCCCACCGAGAAATGCGACAACATCCAGCCGGACAGCGGACCGCCGATCAAGCCCGAAATCGGAATCGCCGACATGAACAGCGCCATCACCTGGCCGCGCTTCTGCGTCGGGAACCAGTGGGTGAAGTACAGCACCATGCCAGGGAAGAAGCCCGCTTCCGCCACACCGGTAAAGAAGCGCACCACATAGAACGAGGTTGGCGAATTGACGAACATGGTGCATGCGGACAGCGCGCCCCAGGCGATCATCATCACGGAAATCCAGCGCCGCGCGCCGATTTTATGCAGGATCAGGTTACTCGGTACGCCACTCAGCACGTAGCCGATGAAGAAAATCCCCGCGCCCAATCCGTAAACAGTATTGCTCAATTTGAGCGCATCGAGCATTTCCAGCTTGGCAAAGCCGACGTTGACGCGGTCCAGGTAATTGAACAGGTAGCAGACAAAGATGAACGGGATCAGGTGCCAGCTGGCTTTTTTATAGGCCCCATCGAGGATGGCGGTCGCCGGCCACGCCCGGGCAGAGGTGGTGGAATTGCTCATGCAGGTCTCCAGTATATTTTAATGATACCGGGATTATCTGGAATCGATCACAAAAAAGCATTGGACCGACGCCCGAATCTGGCCGGTCTTCGCCCTCGATTCTTAGGCAAATGCACTAAAATGAGCGCCATGAACATTATCAGCACCGCGCTGGCGCAGGATATCGTTACCCGCACCATGCGCATTATTCCCTATAACGTCAACGTGATGGACGCCAACGGCAGCATTATCGCCAGCGGCAATCCGGCCCGCATCGGCGAATTGCACGCCGGCGCCCTGCTGGCGCTGGCCAAGAAACTGACGGTCGAAATCGACGACGCCAGCGCCAGAAACCTGCACGGCGCCCAGCCGGGCATCAATTTGCCGCTGACAGTGCAGGGGCAATTGTGCGGTGCGGTAGGCCTGAGTGGCCCGCCGGACCAGGTGCGCCAGTTCGGCGAACTGGTACGCCTGACCGCCGAAATGATCCTCGAACAGGCGCAGTTGGCCGGCGAGCTGCAACGCGATTCACGCTACCGCGAAGCCTTTGTCCTCAACCTGATCAACGCCGAACATGCCAGCCTCGCGGACCTGAATGCGTGGGCGCATCGCCTCGGCGTCAGCTTCGACCGGCCGCACGCTGTCTATCTTTTAGAGCTGGACGACGCCGACCTGCAAGCGCTGCAACTACGGCTGCAGGCGCGCGTGCCGTCCGCACTGACCGCAGCGGCAGGCCCGCACGAACTGGTGATACTCGATTTTCTCGACACGCCGGTCCACGACAAACAGCTGCATGCGCTGGGCGGCATTGTTCGCGAGATCTGCCCGACGCCGCACACGCTCACCATGGGCATCGCGCTGCAAGGCATCGCCGGCGTGGCGATTTCCTACCAGAGCGCCAAGAGCGCCGCGCGCATTGGCCGCAATCGCCATCCGCGCCGTCACCACTACAGTTACTACGACCACGCGCTGCCTGTACTGCTCTCCGGCCTGGACACCGGCTGGCAGGCGGCCCAGCTGCGCGCGCCGGTCGAAAAGCTCGGCCGCAACAAAGATATGTTGCAACGCACACTGGCCACTTGGTTCGCGCACGACGGCCACCCTGCCGCCACCGCCGAAGCGTTGCACATCCACCGCAACACGCTGGACTACCGGCTGCGCCGCATCGGCGAGATCACCGGGCTGGATCTGGCGCGCCTGGAAGACCGTTTTTTGCTCTACATTTCCGTACTCTTGTCCAGTCAATGAAACTGAATGAAGGCCAGTTATACACATAAAACAACACCCTCGGAAATGCGTAAAACATGCTGTATTATTCCCGCTTGCCTAAAAAGCAGCCCACAAGGCGCGCCTTGGGCCACACGATAAAACACAAAGAGCACTGGAGCTATTTTGAGCCTTTTTAGAACGAAGAATCTGGATGAGATGATCGCCAACGCCGGCAAGCCCGGTGGCCTGGCGAAGGTACTTGGTCCCTTCGACCTGATCTTGATGGGTATCGGCGCTATCGTCGGTACGGGTATCTTTGTGTTGACCGGCACCGGCGCCGTGACCGCCGGCCCGGCGCTGACGCTGTCGTTCGTGGTAGCGGCCATCGCCTGCGGTTTCGCCGCACTGTGTTATGCAGAATTTGCATCCACCGTGCCGGTGGCGGGTTCCATCTACACCTACTCCTACGCCACACTGGGCGAACTGGCTGCGTGGATGATCGGCTGGGACCTGCTGCTGGAATACGGCCTGGCCACATCGGCCGTGTCGGTCGGCTGGTCCGGCTACTTCCAGTCGCTGATTTCCGGTTTCGGCATCCATCTGCCGGTCGAGTTGACGGCCGCTCCCGGCGCCCTGCCCGGCGTGCACACGCTGATCAACCTGCCGGCGCTGTGCATCATGCTGGTGCTGACCGCGATGCTCAGCATCGGCGTGCGCGAATCGGCGCGCGTGAACAACGTCATGGTGGTCATCAAGATCGCCGTGGTGCTGCTGTTTATCATCGTCGGCGCGCGCCATGTCACGCCGGCCAACTGGCACCCGTTCATGCCATATGGCGTCAACGGCATGCTGGGCGCCTCGGCGCTGGTGTTCTTCGCCTTCATCGGTTTCGACGCCGTCACCTCGGCGGCGGAAGAAGTCAAACGTCCGGAGCGCGATCTGCCGATCGGCATCATCGGCTCACTGGCCGGTTGCACCGTGCTGTACGTGATCGTCTCGGCCATCATGACCGGCATCGTGCCGTACAAGGAATTCCTCGGCATCGACCACCCGGTCACGCTGGCGCTGCAAAAGGCGGGTGAAAACTGGTTCGCCGGCTTCGTCGACCTGGGCGCCATCCTCGGCATGACCACCGTGATCCTGGTGATGGCGTACGGCCAGACCCGCATCATCTACGCCATGTCACGCGACGGCCTGCTGCCGAAACGCCTGTCGAAGGTGCATCCGCGCTTCCAGACGCCGTTCCTGGCCACCTGGATCGTCGGTATCGTGTTTGGCCTGATGGCCGCCGTGGTGCCGCTGAACGTGCTGAGTGAGCTGGTCAACATCGGCACGCTGGCCGCCTTCAGCCTGGTATCGATCGCCGTTGTCATCCTGCGCAAGAAGCGTCCGGATCTGAAGCGCGCCTTCCGCTGCCCAGGCGTGCCGGTGATTCCGGCGCTGGCCGTAATCTTCTGCGTCACGCTGATGTGCTACCTGAGCTGGGTCACCTGGGTCGCCTTCGGCATCTGGCTGGCGATCGGGCTGGTGATCTATTTCGGCTACGCCCGCAAGCACTCGCTGCTGAACTAAACCGCTCTACCAACTGCCCGCGCGATGCGGGCAGTTTTACATCCAGGCCCTGCAACGAGAGCCATTTCCCCGCTCTTACAGCCAGATAATCAGCCCCGCCAGGCCGATAATCAGCGCCGCCTTGGTGACCTGGTAGGCGGTCTTGTTCCATGCCTTGTAGCGGCGACGGTACGCCCCCATCACAAAAGAGATCGTGAACAGCTTGCTAATGACGCCGGTCTGGTCGCCCGTTTCGTTGGGCGAACTGGCGGCGGTCATCAGCGTGCGCCCCAGCCAGCGGTTGACCGCCTCGGCCCAGCGGAAGCGCAGCGGACGCTCGATGTCGCAGAACAGGATCACCCGGTTGGTGTCGGTACCGTTGACTGCCCAGTGAATAAAGGTTTCGTCGAAGATCACGCTCTGGCCATCGCGCCAGCTATGGCGCTCTCCATCGACTTCAATGAAACAGCGGTCGTCGTTCGGCGTCACCAGGCCCAGGTGATAGCGCAGCGAGCCCGCATACGGGTCGCGGTGCGGATTAAGCTTGGCGCCCGGCGGCAGTTCGGCAAACATTGCCGCCTTGACCGAAGGAATGCCCCGCAGCAAGGCCACCGTCTGCGGGCACAGGCGCTCGGCGGACGGATGGCCGGCCGCATACCATTTCAGGTAAAACCGCTTCCATCCGGTTTTAAAGAAGGAATTAAAGCCGGCATCGTTGTTCTGCTCGGCCGCCTTGATTTTTTGCAGTGCCAGCAAGTTGACCGCCTCCGCCCTGATAATTTCCCAGTTCTGCTGAAGTGGAGCAAGGTCTTCCCATGGCCCGGTCTGCAAAAAAGGTTTCGAAGGCACGCGCGACAACAGTTGCATGAACAGGTTGATCGGCGCCATGAACGACGAGTGATCGAACAGCTGACGCATGAACGGCAGGCGTACCTTGCCCCGAAAATGCACATGCAGAATGCAAAAAAACAAAAAACCCACTACGACATATTTCATATCCATACCCCCAGTACCGCCTTTATACATATTAGTGAATAGTTATTGTACTGTCGTTCGCGACCGGCTGCAGGGCCACCGCTACAACAGCCACGTCGGCCCCAGTCCGCAGCGGGGTGGCCAGGCACTGCGCTGGCTGAAGAAACAATCTACTTTAGTGCAGACGCATCGCCTATAGTGATAGCCATTTCCACTACTTTTGTACACCATGAATCTCTGGTTTCGTCTGATATGGATGCTGCTCAAACGCCCGTGGCGACAGCATGCCGATCCGTTTTCCACCACCGTCGTGCGCATGCGCGTATGGCCGCTCGACCTGGACCTGAACCGGCACGTCACCAACGGCCGTTACTTCACGCTGGCCGACATCGGCCGCATGGACTATGTGCTGAAGACCGGCGCCTTCCGCACCGCGCTGCGGCACAAGGCTGTACCCATCGTCGGCGACGCCTGGGGCAAGTTCCGCCGCGAGTTGAAGGTGTTTGAATCGTTTGAACTGCACACCCGCATGCTGGGCTGGGACGACAAATGGAGCTTCCTGGAGCACCGCTTTGTAAAGGATGGCCGCGTGGCCGGCGTGGTGGTCATGCGCGGCGTGTTCCGCTCGGCCAGGGGCACCGTGCCCCCGGCCGATATCGTGCGCGACCTCGGCATGCCGGAACAGTCGCCGCCGTTGCCGCAATGGCTGACGGCATGGTCGGACAGCTGCGACGGCATGAGCCTTCAGTTGCGCGAGGAAGAAGCTACTTCACGCTGATCTTGCCGGTGCCGGCGTTGTTCAGCACCGCCGCCTTCACCGCCGATGCAGCCAGCGGCGTAACGGCGTACGGCGCCGTCCACCCCACGGCGCCGCTGTAGCCGCATTTGCCCACCACATCCAGCGCGCCGCCGTTCAGCAAGGAGCCGCTGTCGGTGAACACGCCGGTCTTGCTCGATGAACCCGGATTGGTGACGATGTGCGCGCAGGTGCTGGCGCCCGCCACTTCAAACGCATTGTTCTGCGAGATGATCTTGGCCAGGTAGCCCACGCCCACGCTGTAGTGGTGCGGGTAGATGGCGTGCGAGCGGCTGCCTTCGAAGTAGTTGTTGTAGATGTGGACTTTGCCGAAGCGGACCCGCGGCGCGCGTTCGCTGACGTTGAGGAAGTGGTTACCGGTGAAGGTCACGGTCAGGTGACCGTCGTCGGTGTTGCGCGAATCCGAGGAACCGATCAGGTTATTCTTCTGATGCAGTTCGAAGCGGTTGTTGGAGATGGTGACGTAGTCCGAGCCGTTCTTCACGTCCAGCGCGCCATCGTGGCACTGCTTGATGCGGCCTTTTTCAACCGGCAGCTTATCGTCGGTCAACGGCGCGTCGGTGAAGGTGTTGTGGTCGATCCAGACGTTTTTGGAAGCCAGCACGGTGATGCCGTCGTACTCCGAATTCCAGTTGCCTTCGCTGCCGTCATCCGGGTCCCATACCGGCGCGATGTCGCACGGCGCCTGGATATTCAGGTTGCGCACGATGACGTTCTGCACGCCGTTGATGACGATGTTGGCGTTGACCAGTTTCGTGTCATTGCCGATGCCGATCAGCGTGGTGTTGCTGCCCAATTTGATTTGCAGGCGCGCGGCCTGGTCGGTGGTGCTGGTGTACGGGCCGCCGTTATCGGCTGCGGTCGGGTCGATGGTGCCGTACAGTTTGATGATTTTCGGCTGGTCGCCCTGGGCCTTGATGGCGGCCACCAGTTGCGCGGCGGAGCTGACTTTGTAGATGGCCGATGCGGCAGCAGCCGCGCCACCGGTGGTGCCGCCGTTCTGGCTCGCCCAGCCGGCGCTTGGCGCCGGCTCGTAGGTGGCGTCGGCCGGCGCCGGCACCGGCGTTGGTGCAGGCGCAGGCGCCGGGGTCGGAGCTGGTGTCGGTGTCGGCGTTGGGGTCGGCGTTGGGGTCGTCGTCAACGCACCCACCGCGCATTTCTTGTCCTTGCCCGGATACGGATCCGAGCCAAAAGTCGCCACATTGCAGGTCACGTCGCCAGACAGCGTCTGGATCACCCACTTGTCCTTGATGCCATAAGAAACCTGCCGCGCGCTGCTGCCCGCCTTGCAGGTCCCGCCTTCATCCGCGCACTTGGAAAAGCCGCTCGGCCAATCAGCCGCTTGCGCGCTGCCGGCGAACAGCACGGCGACCGCCGCACCGATCAAAGTCTGCTTCATATGTTAAATCCCCATTTCAAAAGTTAACAACCGTATCAGAATTGAAATCAATCCTAACACGATTGCCATAGGGCAACATATGAAAAATTTAGCAACTCATATAACAACCAGATCTAGCTCGCGCAAAAACGCCGCCGCCTGCGCGTGAGAAATGACCGCTCCCTTAAACAGCCCCACCTCGGTCAAACGCACGCCTTCGATATTCGTCGCACGCAAATCCGCACCCTGGAACTTGGCCAGCTTGAGTACCGCGTTGCGCAAGCTGCCGCCCTCAAACACCGCTTCGCGGAAGTCGCAGCCCGACAGATAGGCCTCGGAAAAATCCAGCTGCTTCAACGTCGCCTTCTTGAAAGAAAAGCCGCGCATGTCGGCGCCCACCAGCAGGCACTCTTCAAAATGGATGCCAAGGTGCGCCACTTCTTCAAAAGAGGCGCCGGTCAGCTTGCAGCCATGAAATGCGGCCGAAGCCAGCTTGGCGCGGCGCCACTTGGCGTTATTCAGATCGCAGCCGTCAAAGCGCGCATCGACCGCGTCGACCGACTCCAGATCCACACCGCCGGCACGGCAGCGCAGCCAGTGCGAGCGCGCCAGCTTGCAGGCAAACAGGATGGCGCCGGCGAAGGTGCAGCGCTCAAATGTGCAGCCTTGCAGATCGAGGCGCGACAGGTCCTCATCGTCAAAAGTACAGCTCTCAAAACGGCGCACGCCTTGCGCCAGATGTTCTTCCAGTTCGGCGCGCGACAGCGCCACGCCGGCAACGGCGTTGGTATTCAATTGTTCCATCACTTGAGATTCATAGTTTGTACCGACAGCAGCTTGCACTGGCCTGCCACATTCACATACGTGCGCATGAACTGATAACGGTTGCTGCGCGATGTCTGGCCATCCGCATTCCACTGCTCGGTTGTGCTCACGCCGCGCAGCACCACCGTATCGCCCTGCACATGTGCATGCACATCACTGGTGGTGCGCGATTTATAGATCAACGGCTTGGCCAGCCGCGCCAGCAGCGACGGCCGCGTTTCCACCTGCGAGCCGAGCGAATGCACCCAGACATAGTCATCCGCCAGCAGCGCTTGCAGGAATGGCAGGTCGCCCACGCGCAGCGCTTCTTCATATTGCGCGTCGCGCGCAATCAGCGCCTCGACCGGCAGACACGGTGCGGCAGACGCCGATATCGATACCAGCAGCGGCAACAAGGCCGCCACAGGGAGCAGGAGTTTTTTCATGGTGGTGGAGAGTATAACCGCTCCACCGTGCCCTACCCCACAGACTTCTTGAAGAAACCCTCTTATTCTGCAAGCCATGAAGAAAAAATACCGCAAGCAGCCGTACGACGTGGCCAACATCCGCCGCCTGCTGGAGCCCGGGCCGGTGGTGCTGGTCAGCTCCGCGTGGCAAGACAAGACCAACATCATGACCATGGGCTGGCACATGATGATCGGCTTTAAGCCGGCGCTGTTCGGTTGTTATATCGACGAGAGCAACCATAGCTACGACATGGTGGTCAACAGCCGCGAATGCGTGATCAACCTGCCGACCGCCGAGCTGCTGGAACAGGTCATCGGGATCGGCAATTGCAGCGGTGCGGAGCAGGACAAATTCTCCCTGTTCGGCCTGACCGCCACCCCGGCCGAGGAGGTCGCCGCGCCGTTGATCGCCGAATGCTACGCCAGCTTCGAATGCCGCCTGGCGGACGCGCATCCCAATCCCAATCATCCGCTGTTCGTCTGGGAGGTGGTGCGCGCGCACGTCGCCACCACGCCCAGGCTACCGAAAACGCTGCACTATCGGGGCGATGGCGAATACATGGTCTCGGGCCGCGAGATCGCCACGTTGGACCGCTATCCCAACCAGCGCCGCTAACGCCGCCAACGCGGCCGGGGAAACGCCATGAGCACCAACGGATGGTTCCTGCTGATCGGCATGTTAATGCTGGCGCGCGGCTTCGCTGCCACCACTATTTCGCGCTCGCCGTTCACCTCCGCGATCGTCTACTTGGCGGTCGGCATACTGCTCGGCCCCAGCTGCCTTAACCTGTTCCGCTTCGATCCCACCAAGGAATCCGCACTGCTGGAAATGCTGGCGCAGGCAGCCCTGCTGATTTCCCTGTTCTCGGCCGGCGTGAAGATGCCTGTGCCATTCAATCTGGCGCGCTGGAACGCACCATTGCGCCTGGCCTGGGTGTCGATGACGCTGACGGTGGGACTGGTGGCGCTGTTTGCTTACTACGTGCTGCATCTGCCGGCCGGCGCCGCCATCCTGCTAGGCGGGATCCTGGCCCCCACCGACCCGGTGCTGGCCACCGACGTGCAAGTGCGCCATGCCGGCGACAAGGACGAGCTGCGTTTCAACCTCACCTGCGAAGCCGGCATGAACGACGGCAGCGCCTTCCCCTTCGTGCTGCTTGGTCTCGGCATGCTGCACATGGACGACATGAGCGATGTCGCTACTCATCTGGCGCAATGGCTGTCGGTGGACGTGCTGTGGTCCACCGCCGGCGCACTGCTGATCGGCGGCGGCTGCGGCGCCGCGGTCGCGCGGATAGGTTGGCAGCTGCGCGTGGTCAAACCGCGCCACGAAATCATGGACGACCTGGTGGCGCTGGGATTAATCGCCATCGTCTTCAGCGTCGCCAGCCTGGTCAAGGCTTCCGGCTTCCTGGCGGTGTTCTTCGCCGCCGTTGCGTTGCGCCAGACCGAATTGAAACTGGCCGGCGCCCCCAAGGACCGCCACGGTCTGCGCGAACCCGAGCTAGCCAAGTCACAGGTAGCGCAAGACAGCGCAACCAACGACGTGCCCCAGGTGGTGAGCGCCGAATCGCTGGTGTTCAAGGAGCATCTGGAGCGCCTGTCCGAACTGACGCTGGTGCTGCTGTTGGGCGGCATGATCTCGCTGCGCGAACTGCCTTACGAAACCATCGGCGTCGCCGCCTTCCTGTTCGTAGTGGCGCGGCCGCTGGCGGTCTATGTGGGGCTGATGGGCAGCGGTACCGGCAAACGGATGCGCGGAATGATCGGCTGGTTCGGCGTGCGCGGCATCGGCTCCATTTTCTACCTGGTGTTTGCGATGCAGGCCGGCCTGCCGCCCGCGCTGGCCAAGCAGCTAACCGGCATCTCGCTGGGCGTCATCATGCTGTCGATACTGGTGCATGGCTTCAGCGTCAAGCCGCTGATTGACGACGCTAAATAATCGACGCGATGGCCATGCCCACCTCGGTGGTGCTGGCCGTGCCGCCCAGGTCGGGCGTGCGCGGGCCGTCGACGAGACAGCGCTCCACTGCCGCCACCATGGCGTCATGCGCCTCGGTGTAGCCGAGGAAGTCCAGCATCATCGCACCGCACCAGATCATGGCAATCGGATTGGCGATGTTCTGGCCATAGATATCCGGCGCCGAACCGTGCACCGGCTCAAACAGCGACGGGAAGCTGCGCTCGGGATTCAGGTTGGCCGATGGCGCAATGCCGATGGTGCCCGCGCAAGCCGGCCCCAGGTCGGACAGGATGTCGCCGAACAGGTTGGACGCCACCACCACGTCAAAGCGCTCCGGCGACAGCACGAAGCGCGCGGCCAGAATATCGATGTGGTACTTGTCGTGCCGGATCTCCGGATAGCCGGCACTCATCGCATCCACGCGCTCGTCCCAGTACGGCATGCTGATCGAAATGCCGTTGGACTTTGTGGCGGAAGTGAGGTGCTTCTTCGGCCGCTTCTGCGCCAGCTCAAACGCGAACTTCAGCACACGGTCGACACCGGTGCGGGTGAAGATGGCTTCCTGCAGCACGAACTCGCGGTCGGTGCCCTCAAACATGCGGCCGCCGACGCTGGAATATTCGCCTTCCGTATTCTCGCGCACGATCATCATGTCGATATCGCCAGGCTGCTTGTTCGCCAGCGGGCAAGGCACGCCGGGCAGCAGGCGCACCGGCCGCAGATTGATGTACTGGTCGAACTGGCGGCGGAACTTGAGCAGCGATCCCCACAGCGACACGTGGTCCGGCACCGTGTCCGGCCAGCCGACCGCGCCGAAGAACAACGCGTCGTAGCCATCCAGCTGCTCCTTCCAGTCGTCCGGCATCATCTTGCCGTGCTTCAGATAGTAATCGCAGCTCGGCCACTCAAAGCTGGTCCACTCGATGCCGATGTTGAAGCGCTTCGCTGCCGCATCCACCGCGCGTATCCCTTCCGGCATCACTTCCTTGCCGATGCCATCGCCTGCCAGCACTGCGATTTTATGTACGTTCATGTCTGCTCTCCTCCATGGAAAGCCACAGCATAAACCGGTTTCCGTCGTTTATAATTGGATCAAATGTAAAGCCATGGAACACATATCGTGGACAATCGTATCGACAACGAAGACCTGCGCGTCTTTGCGACGGCGGCGCGCAAGGCCAGTTTTGCGGCGGCGGCCGAGGAACTGGGCATGTCGCCGGCCTATGTCAGCAAACGGATCGGCATCCTGGAGCAGATGCTGGGCGTGAAGCTGTTCCACCGCACCACGCGCCGCGTGATCGTCAGCGAAGACGGTGAGCTCGTGTATGCGCACGCCATGACCATCCTGGAAAACCTCGACAGCCTGCTGCACGAAATGGCCGAGCGACGCGACGTGCCGCGTGGCCTGCTGCGCATCAGCAGCAGCTTTGGGTTCGGCCGCAATGTGGTGGCACCGGTGGTGGCGCGACTGGTAGCGGAGCACCCGTCGCTGCAAGTGCGGTTTGAAGTGTTCGACCGCCTGGTCGATATCGTCGCCGAAGGCTTTGACCTCGACATCCGCGTCGGGGATGAAATCGCGCCACATCTCATCGCCCGCAAGCTGATGGCCAATCACCGCATCCTGTGCGCCTCGCCGGCCTATCTGAAGCAGCATGGCACGCCGCGCAGCCTGCAGGAGCTGGCGGGCCACAACTGCCTGGCCATCAAGGAGCGCGACCTGCCGTTCGGCGTGTGGACGCTGCACAGCGGCGGCACGGAAGAAAAAGTGAAAGTCACTGGATCGCTGTCATCGAATCACGGCGAGATCGCGCTGCAATGGGCGGTGGCCGGCGCCGGCATCGTGCTGCGGTCGCATTGGGATGCGCAACCGCACCTGGCCAGCGGAGAGCTGGTGCAAGTGCTGCCGCAGTACACGCAGAGCGCCAACGTGTGGGCGGTCTACCCGCAACGGCTTGCGGGTTCCGCCAAGGTGCGCGTGTGCGTCGAGTTCATGGAACAGCAACTCGCTCAGAGATAACGCACCCACGCCATCGTCGTGCGGCGCTTGAACTGACCGAAAGCGCGGCACGGCCAATACAGCAGCGGTATCAGCACGGCGGTCAAGACCCACACCTGCCACAGACTGTCGAACTCATAGCGCCGGCCGTAGCTGGGGCCAAACCAGGCCACTGCCAGCATCTGCATCGCCAGTAGTACATACAGGTGCAGCAGATAGTAGAACATCGGCGCGCCGCCAAAGGTGGCGCACACGCGCAAGAACCAGCTGTCACGCTGCTCCAGCCACGCCAGCACCAGCAAGCCCACGCCCAGCGTCAACAGCAGGAACGCCAGCGAAGGCGGATACTTGGTCAGGTTGAGGAAGGACATGAAGGTATGCAGCGCATCGCCCTGCGGCTGCCATGGCAAGGTCTCGCCGTAGACATTCAGCCCGCGCAGGACCGCCAGCAGAGACAGTGCCATGACGCCGGCCCGCAACAGCAGCTTGCGGCGCTGCGCCGGCGTGGTGGCGGCCGCGTACCATGGGCCGGCGGCGTAGCCCAGCACAATCACGCCGATCCACGGCAGCAGCGGATAGCTGACCTTAATCTTCAACGCGCCTTCCGCCACCAGCCAGCCACGGTCATGCAGGATGGTCCACGGAATATAGCCGGCGTCGCCCGGCTGGAAGGCGATCGGCGTCAGCGCATTGTGGCCGAACACTATGACAAGGCCCAGCGCAATCAGCACGCCGCGCGGCAGCCGGTGCAGCAACGCCAGCGCAACCATCGCCAGTCCGATCACCCAGATCACTTGCAGGTAAAGGGTGGTCGGCGGCACGCGGCCGGTCCAGGCCACGCTGACCACGCAGATTTCCAGCGCCACCAGGAACAGGCCGCGCTTGAACAGGAAGGCGGCCGGCGAACGCGGACCGGCCGATGGATGCGCATACAGCCAGGCCGACAAGCCAGTCAGGAACACAAACATCGGCGCGCAAAAGTGGGCGGCAAGACGGCTGAAGAACAGTTCCGGCGCGGTCTCCGTCACATTCATCGGATCGCTGACCTGCCAGCGCAGGAAGAAGGTCTCGCGGACGTGGTCCACCATCATGATCATCATGACCAGTCCGCGCATGACGTCGATGGCCGCTACGCGCGGGCCGCGCATACTGATACCGGTCATAGCTTGTATTCGACTTTCAGGGTCAGGCGGCGGTCTTCGCCGGGCGCCACCCAGGTTTGCTGATAGGAGCTTGGATAGTACACTTTATTGAACAGATTATCGACATCCAGCGACAGGCGCACTTTCTTTGTCGGCGAATAGGATGACACCAGCCGCGCCGTCGTATATGCCGGTAGCTTGAAGGTGCTGCTGACCGCGACGTCGCCATTGCGCTCGCCGACGTAATTGACGCCACCGCCCAAGGAGGCGCGCTCGCCGCCCAGGCTAAGTTCCTGCACCAGCAGCAGGTTGGCGCTCTGCTTCGGCACATTGGCCAGCCGGCCGCCCACGGCCAACGCGTTGTCGCGCAAGACCTTGGCGTCGGTGTAGGCATACGACAGCGACAATTGCAGCTTGCGCGCAATCTCGCCCGCCACATCCAGTTCCACGCCCTTGCTGCCGACTTCACCGGCGGCCAGCGAGAAGTTGGTATCGACGGGATTCAGCGTCAGCACATTCTTTTTTTTGATCGAATACACTGCCAGCGTGCTGCTTACCTTGCCGTCCGCCGTATCGAACTTGACGCCGGTCTCGTAGGAGTGGCTGCTCTCGGCCGGGAAGGACTCGTTATTGATGCCGATGCCGCTGTTCGGCCGGAACGACTTGCCGGCAGAGGCGTACAGCGATACCTGACGGTCCGGCTGATACACGATGCCGACGCGCGGACTGGTGGCGTCCAGCGTCTGACGGTTCTGCAAGGCGCTGCGATTGTAGTTGGTGACGGTCTGGCGATATGCGTCGCGCCGCACGCCCACCAGCGCCTTCCACTGCGCGGCCAGATCAATCTGGTCCTGCGCGTAGAACGCCGTCTGCCATTGCTGCTCGCTGGTGTTGATCGATGGTCCCAGCACCGTCGGCTGCGCGCCGCCATATGCCGGCGTGTAGATATCGATGGCGTAAGGCGCCGCCGCATTGGGGCTCTTGCGCAGTTGCAGGCGGTCGTCGACGAAGCGATAGCCGTCCACACCCACCAGCACATGGTGCGCACCGAGCTTGCCCACCAACTCCATGCGGCCAGACAAGTCCTGCGCCGAGAAGTCCCGATAACGGCGCTGGCGCCACAGCGTATGGCCGTCTGACTGCAAGGCCGACGCTTCGGTCGAGAAGCCCATCATCGAGCTGCTGCGGTACGACAGCCCGCTTTGCAGGGACCATACATCGTTGAAATCATGCTGCACAAAGAACTGGTGGCCGGTGGACTTGACTGTCATCGGGCCATCCGCACGCTCTCCCAGGAAGCGCGAATTCGGGATCAGCCCGAGTACACCCTTCACGGCCACCACGCCGCGGTCAAAATAGGCTTGCTGCTCGAAGGCTTCCAGTTCGTACGATAGTGTGGTGCTGTCCGACAGGCGCCATATGATCGACGGCGACACCATATGTCGCCTGGACGACAAGGTATCGCGGAAGCTGTCGCCCTTTTCATGGGCCGCATTGAGGCGATAAGCCACGCCTTCGCTCAACGGCCCGGTCAAGTCTACCGCGCTGCGATAAGTATGGTGCGACGCGAACGACTGTTCCAGCATGTAGGAAGGATGGAACAAGGGCTTGCGCGTGGTGATATTGATGATGCCACCCGGTTCGCCGCGCCCGTACAGCGCAGCAGCCGGGCCTTTCAGAATCTCGATGCTGCCGATATTCGCGCTGTCACGTAAACCATTGTAGCCACGGCTGGAGCTGAAGCCGTTGACCAGCAAATCGGAGCCATAATTAGGATCGCCGGTAAAGCCGCGCACCGCGTAGCTATCCCACACCCCGCCGAAGTTGCTCTGGCGCGAAATGCCGCTGCCCAGTTCCAGCGCATCCGCGAAGCGGCTCACGCCGGCGTCGCGCAGCACGTCGGACGTTAGCACGCGGGCGCTTTGCGGCAGATCCCGCAGATCGGTATCGGTCTTGGTGGCGCCGGCGGCGGACAGGCTGCGATATGGCTGGCGCGCTGCGGTGATTTCCACCACATCGTCCGCTAACGCCATAAAAGGATAGACAGCAGCCAGGCACACCCCAAGGCGCGAAGATCGTACAGCCGACATGAAAGCTCCATTCATTAATGCAAGTCGGCTGCATTATACACAAACGCAACACTATTGCATTAATTTATCCGGCGTGATCGGCGTACTACGCACACGCTTGCCGGTGGCGTGATAAATGGCGTTGGATACCGCCGCCGCCACGCCGACCAGGCCAATCTCGCCCACGCCCTTGGCGCCGATGCGGCTGACAATGCGGTCGTCCTCCTGAACGAAGATGACGTCGATGTCATGGATGTCGGCGTTGACCGAGACGTGGTACTCCCCCAGATTATGGTTCATGAAGCGGCCAAACCGGTGATCGCAGTGGGTCTCTTCATGCAGCGCCTGACCAATGCCCCACACCACGCCGCCGATAATCTGGCTGCGCGCTGTCTTGGCATTGATAATGCGGCCAGCCGCGATGGCGCTGACGACGCGCGTCACGCGTACCGTGCCGAATTCCGGATCGACGCGCACTTCACAAAATACCGCCGAGTGCGTGGAGCGCTGATACTTCATTTGCTTGAGCATATTCGGCAGCATCAAGTACTTTTCTTCCAGCCGCTGCTCGCCGCTGCCAGCCATGATGTCCGCGATCGCAACGGCCACACCGGGCTGCGACGACACACGTAGCGCGCCGCCGGAAAACTCGATGTCGTCAAAGCGCACCTTGGCCAGCGGTGACGAAGGCAGCTTCTTGGCCAGCTTGAACAGCTTCTTCTGCAATTTTTCGCAAACGCCCTGCACCGCCGAACCGACCGTCGCCACGTGCGACGAACCGCCTTCGATCGGCGCCACCGGCAACGTCGAATCGCCCAGCTGGAAGCGCACCTGCTCCAGCGGCAGGCCCAAAGCGTCGGCCGCGATAATGCTCATCGCCGTGTACGTGCCGGTGCCAATATCGGTCGCTGCGCTGCTGACCACCAGCGATCCATCCGCATGCAGCACGGCACTGGCGCGCGCGAACATCTGCATGGCGTCCCACATGCCGGTCGCCATGCCCCAGCCGATCAACTCCCGGCCCTCGCGCATGGCGCCCGGCTCCAGCGGACGCTTGTCCCAGCCGAATCGTTCGGCGCCTTGCAGATAGCAGGCGCGCAACTCCTTGGTGGAATACGGCAGACCGCGCGAGGGATCGATGTCGGCGTAATTCTTCAGGCGCAGCGCCAGCGGGTCCATCTTTAATGCATAGGACAATTCGTCCATTGCCACTTCCAGCGCATACACGCCGTGTGCGGCGCCTGGCGCGCGCATGTCCATCGGGCTGGCGTGATCCAGGTCGACCAGATGGTAGCCCAGCCGCACGTGTTCACATGCATACAGCTCGCCGGACCAGTTGACCACCACCTCGACGTAATCCTCCATGCGCGAGGTTTCGGCCACCGCTTCGTGAATAATGGAAGTCAGCGTGCCATCCGCCTCGGCGGCCAGCCGCACGCGTTGCAAGGTCTCCGGCCGGTGGCCGAAAGTGAACATCTGCTGGCGCGTCAGCACCACCCGCACCGAGCGTTCCAGCTTGAGCGCCGCCATCACCGCCAGCGGCAGCTGATACTGCGGCCGCAGTCCGGAGCCGAACGCGCCGCCCACGTAGGGATTGCGCACCGTGACCTTGTCCTTGCCCAGGCCGAAAACGTGGGACACGTACCAGCGGCTGTTCTGCGAGCTTTGCGTCTTGTCGTAGATCGTCAGGTGGCCGTCGTCGTCGCGGATGACCGTGCTGGCGAACATCTCCATCGGATTATGGTGCTCAACGCCGCTGTAATACTCGCCTTTGATCTTGACGGCGGCTTTTTCCCACACCTCGTCGGCATGCCCTTTGGGGGACGGCGGCGGCGTGAATCCGGCCTTCATGCGGCTTGGGGTGTAGGATCGTTCGCGGTTTTCAACCAGCGAGGTAGCGTGCGGCTCGACCTCGTAATCGACCTCCACCAGCCGCGCCGCATAGCGCGCCGCTTCAAACGTCTCGGCCACCACCAGCGCCACCGGCTGGCCGCTGTAGGCGATCTTGTCGTCGTACAGCGGACGGAATGGCGAGCCGCCCGGCGCCGTCATGTCCTTGTAGAAGATATCGAAGGAGCGGATGCGCGGCCGGTTCAGGTGCGTAATCACCTCCACCACGCCGGCCACCGCCAGTGCGGCATCAGCGCGAATGGCGGCGATGCGACCAAGCGGAACTGTGCCGCTGACCACCACGCCGTACAACAGCCCTTCGGCCGGATACTCGGCCGCATAACGTGCCTGCCCGGTCACCTTGTCGCGGCCATCCACGCGCGATACCGCCATGCCGATGGTAACCGCGCCCGTGCCTTCGTCCGCCGCTGGTGTGCGGAGTGCTTCAATCAGCTCTGTCACGTTCGCTCCCTGTATTGTCATATGTTCCGGCCGTGGCCTGTTCCAGCGCGCGCACCACTGCACGGCGTGCCATGTCGATCTTGAAATTGTTCTCGCCCTGCCCCTGGGCGCCGGCCAGCATGGCGTCCGCCGCAGCCGAAAACAACGCTGCGGAGGGCCGCTGGCCGGCCAGCAGCGTTTCCGCCGCCGGTATGCGCCATGGTTTGTGCGCCACGCCGCCGAGGGCAATGCGCGCTGCGCGCAGCACGCCGTCTTCGCCGATATCCAGCGCTGCGGCGACCGACACCAGCGCAAACGCGTACGAGGCGCGGTCGCGCAGTTTCAGGTAGGCCGAATGCGCCGCAAATTGCGCAGCGGGCGGCAGTTCGATATGCGTAATCAGGTCACCCGGCTCCAGCGTGGTGTCGTACTCCGGCTGGTCGCCAGGCAGTCGATGAAAATTGGCAAACGCGATCTGCCGTGGTCCCGCCAGCGAACTCACATGCACGATGGCGCCCAGCGCCGCCAGCGCCACGCACATATCGGACGGATGGACCGCGATGCATTGCGGGCTGGCGCCGAGGATCGCATGCTGGCGCGTCAACCCGCCGATGGCGGAGCAGCCAGTACCCGGATCACGCTTGTTGCACGGCGTGGCCACATCGTAAAAATAGTGGCAGCGCGTGCGTTGCAGCAGGTTGCCGCCGTTGCTCGCCATATTGCGGATCTGCGGTGACGCGCCGGCCAGTATCGCCGCCGTCAACAGCGGATAGCCTTCACGCACCAGCGGATGATAGGCGGTATCGGCGTTGCGCGCGGTCGCGCCCAGCAGCAGGCCGCCATCGCCGGTCGGTGCGATATCGCCGAATGACAGGCCGTTGATGTCAACCAGCGCCGCCGGCCGCATCACGAATTCCTTCATCAAGTCGATCAGATTGGTGCCGCCGGCGATGAAGCGCGCGCCGCCGCCGGCGTGCGCCAGCGCCTCGTTGGCTTCGGCGGCGCGGAAATAGGCGATGGGATTCATGCCGGCACCGTGCCAGGCAAGTACGGACGATCGGGATTGTCCTCGTGCTGCGCCAGCCCCATGACGTCGGTCACTGCCGCCACAATGCCTGGATAGGCGCCGCAGCGGCAGATGTTCCCGCTCATTAGCTCACGCACCTCGGCGACGGTGTGAGCTTCGCCTTCGTTCATCAGGCCAACGGCGGAACACAGCTGGCCGGGCGTACAGTAACCGCACTGAAAGGCGTCGTGCTCGATGAAGGCCTGTTGCAGCGGATGCAGCTGCGTGCCATCCGCCAGTCCTTCCACCGTGGTGACCTCGCGGCCATCCTGCATGACGGCCAGCGTCAGGCAGGAATTGATACGTTTGCCGCCGACCAGCACCGTGCATGCACCGCACTGTCCATGGTCGCAGCCCTTCTTGGTGCCGGTCAGGCCTGCGCGCTCACGCAACAGGTCCAGCAGCGTCACCCACGCTTCTACCTCAAATTGCCGCGACTCGCCATTGAGCTGCAGCCGCACAGGATAAGTGGTCATGAGACTCCTTCTTCGTTTTTCAGGATACCGCGCACATTGGTCACCACCAGGCAAAGCTGCAACGCGATCAGGGCCCAGGCGTCATCGTGCCAACCCCACGCGATCCACAGCGCGTTACTGAGCAGGAAAGCGATGAATCCGGCCTTGCGCCGCATTGGCGTGCGGGAGCCGACCAGCAGCCCCGCCCCAACGGTCACGGCCATGGCCGGCCATTGCAGCAAATCGAGCCAATCATTCATGGACGCGCTTTTCTCCAATTGAGGAAATCACAGCTTCGCCGATCTGCTCTGGCCAGTATGTACGCCACCTCACCGCCACCGAACAACGTCTGGCTGAGTGCGTGCACTAACAGACAGCGAGCGCGAACGCGGCCCATCATGTTCCAAACTTCAGGACATGCGCATGAAAATCGACCGACTCCCCTATGCATCTGCGCACACGCTTGACGAAGCGCTGATACGACTGGACCCGCAGCAATCTGCCGGCGCGCAGTTGGCGCAGCTGATCGCTGCCGGGCAGGATCAGTTGCCGCTACCGGCAAGTGGTCTCACGCTGCAGCGCTGGCAATGCCTGGCCAAGGTCGCACACTACGATCTGACGCTGGCCAAGCTGTATGAAAGCCATACCGACGCCCTGGCGATTCTGGCGGAACTCGGTGGCCCGTCACGCCCGGGTGCCGCCTGGGGCGTGTGGTGTGCCGAGCCGCCCGACGCCGTTGTCACGCTGCGTCACGACAGCGCCGGGCAGGCGCTGATCTCCGGCCGCAAGCAGTGGTGTTCCGGCGCAGCCGCGCTCAGTCACGCGCTGGTCAGCTGCCAGGACGCTCACGGCGAACGGATGCTGGTCGCGGTGGCGCTGCGCGATCCCGGCGTGACGGTCACCAATGAAGGCTGGCAGGCCGTTGGCATGGCGGCGACCGCCAGTGTCGACGTGTTGTTCGACGACGTGCCGGCGATCCCGGTCGGCGCGCCGGGAGAGTATTTGAGCCGCCCCGGCTTCTGGTATGGCGGCGCCGGCATCGCCGCCTGCTGGTATGGCGCGGCTCAGGCGCTGGGCGACTATCTGCACGACGCCGCGCGCGTTCAGTCCAAGCCCGAACCGCACCGCTTGGCGCACCTGGGGGAGACCGACATCGCCCTCAGCGCCGCCGCCGCGCTGCTGCGCGCCACCGCTGCGTCGATCGACCGTGCTCCCGGCGCCTATGCCGGCCGTAGCGCCATGCGCGCAAGGCTGGCGGTGGAAGCCGCAGCCACCGAAGTGCTGCGCAATGCCACC
The DNA here is from genome assembly GCF_009857535.1 of Duganella margarita. Lineage (GTDB taxonomy): Bacteria > Pseudomonadota > Gammaproteobacteria > Burkholderiales > Burkholderiaceae_D > Rugamonas > Rugamonas margarita. The sequence goes on along the minus strand of NZ_WWCS01000012.1, from coordinate 90,353 downwards.
CGCGCGCTGGGCGCAGGCCCACTGTGCCGGGACGCCCGCTTTGCGCGGCTGGCGGCCGACCTGCCGGTGTTCCTGCGCCAGAGCCATGCCGAGCGCGATCTCGCCACCCTCGGCAGCCTGCTCACCCAACAGGAGGAAGCGCCATGGGCGTTATGACCACTGCGTACACACCACAGCCGCAAGCGCCGCAGGCACCACAAGCGCCACGCCGGCCGCAGCCGCTGCAGCCACCAAGCGCTGCCCAGGGACCTCAGACCGCTGAACGCCACATCGCCGGCCGCGGTACGCCGGACGCCGAGTGGCAAGCGTGGCGCGGCCTGGCCGAACTGCCGCCCATCACCGCAGCCGACCTGGCGCCGACGCAAGGACGCGCCATCATCATCGCGCCGCATCCCGACGACGAAGTGCTGGCCTGCGGCGGCCTGCTGCAACTGCTGCACGCCCAGGGCACGCGCACCGTGCTGCTGGCGGTCACCGACGGCACGGCCAGCCATCCCGGCTCCGGCCTGCTGACGCCTGCCGACCTGGCGCGCCTGCGGCCCCAGGAAACCGCCGCCGCCCTGCGGACGCTGGGTCTCGACGGCGGCAACGCGCCACAACTGCTGCGCGCGCGCCTGCCCGACGGCCAGGTGCGCGCGCATTTGGAACAACTCCATACGCTGCTGCGCCAACTGCTGCGGCCCGAAGACACGGTGTTTGTCACCTGGCGCCAGGACGGCCATCCCGACCACGAAGCCTGCGGCCTGGCCGCATCGCTGGCGGCCCGCGCCTGCCGCGCCACGCTGGTCGAAATGCCGGTATGGAGCTGGCACTGGGCCACGCCGGGCGACCACCGATTGCCATGGCACCGCGCCCGCCGCCTGCAACTTGGCGACGAAGTCCTGCGCCGCAAGCAGCAGGCCGTCCAGTGTTTTCAGACCCAGTTACACGACGATCCCTCCAGCGGGCAGCAGGCGATCCTGCCGCCGCACGTGCTGGCCCGCCTGCTCCATCCCTACGAGATCTACTTCACATGAGTGAACACTTCCAGCATCTGTACGAGCAAAACAACGATCCTTGGCAGGTGCGCCAGCGCTGGTACGAGCAGCGCAAGCGCGCCTTGCTGCTGGCCAGCTTGCCCTCGCCGCACTACCATCACGCTTTCGAGCCGGCCTGCGGCAATGGCGAACTGACTGCCGCCCTGGCCCGCCGCGCCGATTGCGTCACCGCCAGCGACCTCTCGCCGGCCGCCGTGGAACTGACCCGCAACCGCGTCGCCGGCCTGCCCGCCGGCCGCGTCTCGGTCGCCTGCCAGCGCGTGCCGCAGGACTGGCCGGCCGGCGCCGCCTTCGACCTGATCGTCATCAGCGAAATGGCCTACTATCTCGACGCCGACGAACTGGAGCAGCTGCGTGCCAACTGCGTCAACTCGCTGGGCTTGAGCGGCGCGCTGGTGCTGTGCCACTGGCGCCGGCCGATTGGCGACGGCAGGCAGGACGCCGACGCCATCCACGCCGCGTTTGACGCCATTCCGCAACTGCACCGCGTTTCCCGTCACGAGGAGGCCGACTTCCTGCTGGACGTCTGGTCGCCCGATCCGCGCTCGGTCGCGCAACAGGAAGGAGTTACGGCATGATCGGCATCGTCATCCCCGCCCACAACGAGGAACTGTATCTGGACGCCTGCCTGCGTGCGGCCCGCGCCGCTGCCGCCGACCCGGCACTGCACGGCGAAGCGGTGCGCATCACGGTCGCGCTCGACAGCTGCACCGACCGCTCGCATGCCGTCGTCGAACGCCACGCGGCCCAGTCGGACACACGCTGCGTCATCGACTACGTGTGCGTGGAGGCGCGCAACGTCGGCGTCACCCGCGCCGCCGGCGCCCGCCACATGCTGCGCCACGGCGCGCGCTGGCTGGCGTTCACCGATGCCGATACCCAGGTCTCGCCCAACTGGCTGGCGGCGCAGTTGCGCCTCAATGTCGACGTGGTATGCGGCACCGTGGCGGTGGATGACTGGTCGCCGCACAACGACAACGCCGACCTGCTGCGCAAGCACTTCCGCAACAGCTATACCGACGCCGACGGCCATCACCATATCCATGGCGCGAACATGGGCGTGGCGGCCGACGCCTATCTGCGCGCCGGCGGCTTTGAGCCGCTGGCCTGCAGTGAAGACGTGGCGCTGGTGACGGCGCTGGAACGGTGCGGCGCCCGTTTCGCCTGGAGCGCCGCACCGCGCGTGACCACCAGCGCGCGCTGCGACGCCAAGGCGCGCGGCGGCTTTGGCGATACCCTGCTGCGCTACGCCGAAAGCGCCCGCGCTGCGGCGACAGCGGCAATCTGAGGCGACACGTAAGCGCGGCTTTGTGCGGCCGTCAACCGGACAGCGCAATAATTTATCCGAGGAAATTTGATCCAGATCATAAAATTTGTCGATGAGCTTTGATAGCCTGATAACGGTCATCACAAGGAGCTCATCATGTCTTACAAAAATATTCTGGTTCACGCCGACTTGTCGCCCCACGCCGCGCAACGCTATGCGCTGGCCAGCCAGGTCGCCCTCAGTCACGACGCCCATCTGGTCGGCGCCGCCTTTACCGGCATGGCGGTGGAAGTGTATCGGAACGCCGCGTTTGCCTATGGCGGCGTGCTGCTGACCCAGGAAGAAATCGAGGCGATCACCAGCCGCGCCGAACAGGCGCTGGCCAGCTTCGTCGCCCAGGCCGATGCCGCCGGCAACAGCCACGAGCGCCGCCTCAGCGATGACGACGCCGAAACCGGCCTGGTACTGCAAGCCCGTTACACCGACCTGCTGGTGCTGAGCCAGAACGACCCCAGCCTGAACGGCCCCGACCTGCTGCGCACGCTGCCGGAACACCTGGCGCTGCACGGCGGCCGCCCGGTGCTGCTGGTGCCCTACGCCGGCCGCTACAGCCACATCGACCAGCACGCGCTGGTGGCCTGGGACGGCAGCCGCGCCGCCACCCGCGCCGTCACCGATGCGCTGCCGCTGCTGCGTCAGAGCAAGCGCGTCACGCTGGCAGTGTTCAATCCGCAAGTCAATGACGGCGCGCACGGCGAGCAGCCGGGCGCCGACATCGCCCTTTACCTGGCGCGCCATGGCGTCAAGGTCGAGGTGGCGCAGCAGCATGCCCCTTCCGGGCTGGACATCGGCAACGCGCTGCTGTCGCTGGCCGCCGATATCGGCGCCGACCTGCTGGTGATGGGCGCCTACGGCCACCAGCGCTGGCGCGAAATCGTGCTGGGCGGGGTCACCCGGCGCGTGCTGCAGTCGATGACGCTGCCCGTGCTGATGGCGCATTAATCGGGGCCGGGCAATGCGTATTGACAGTTACCGCAGCAATTGTGAACGCTGCATCCACCTGCCGCTGTGCGAGGGCACGGCCGACGCCGACCAGATCGCCGGCCATCGCCTGCGCGTGCGCCGCCACGACAGCCTGTACCGCGCCGGCGAGTCGCCAGGCAACCGCATCTACAGCATCCGTTCCGGGAGTTTCAAGATGGTGATGACGCGCCCCGGCGGCGAGGAACAGGTGACCGGCTTTGCCATGGCGCCGGAATTTCTCGGCCTGAACACGCTGGGCGCCGCCGGCCACAACGCCTCGGCGGTGGCGCTGGAGGATAGCGAAGTGTGCGTCATCGACTGGGATCGCCAGGCGTTTCGCGGCCGCCGCCAGCCGATGCAGCGGCCTGGCCTGCATGCACTACTGGCGGGCGAAATCCGCCGCGCGCAGCAGGCCACAGCGCTGCTGCATCACACCCATTCGCGCCAGCGCATGGCCGACCTGATGTTGAATTTGTCGCAGGCGCATCGCAGCAATGGCTATTCGGCGCTGCGCTTCCGGCTGCCGATGTCGCGTTGCGATATCGCCAGCTACATCGGCGTCAGCGCCGAGTGCGTGAGCCGGCTGCTGGACCAGTTCCGCCGTCAGGGGCTGGTGCAGTTGCAGCGGCGCGACCTGACGTTGCTCGATCCGGCAGCGCTGCAACGCGCGGCGGCCGGCGTGGAAAGCGGCGCATGAGCCATCGACTTCGCCTGGTGACGCCGGCGCTGGCCGACAGCATCCGCCGCTGCCACGGCTGTCCGCTCAACGTGCTGTGTCTGGACGAGCTGCCGGAAGACGCCGAACGCAGCGCGCCGTGCATGGAGCAGCGCTGCATCCGGCTGCGCGGCGGCGAGCACCTGTTCCGCGTGTCCGACGCAGTGGATCAGCATCTGTACATCATCCGCCAGGGCGACATCAAGCTGTACCAGCACGGCAGCGATGGCGGCCAGCATATTATCGAGTTTCTGGGACCTGGCGCGTGGGTGGGGCTGGAGTCGTTGAACGAGCATCAGCGCCATGCCGGCGCGGTGGCGCTCACCGATTGCGAGATTGCCACCGTGCCGTACACGCTGTTGACGGCCCTCCTGGATAGGCAGCCGCGCAGTGCCGAGGCGTTTGGCCAGCTGTTGAGCGGGACGATTGCGCGTCACCAGCAGCACGCGGCCATGTTGCGCAGCACATCGGCGATCCAGCGGGTGGCGCAGTTCCTGCTGCAACGGCTGGAACAGGCGCAGGGCGTGGCGCAAGGGCTGGCCCGCGCCACCTTGCCGATGTCGCGCCAGGACATCGCCGATTATCTGGGCTTGACGTCGTCTACCGTCAGCCGCTGCCTGAGCGTGTTGCGGCGGCACGGCTGGCTGGCGATGGCGCAGCGCGCGTACACGCTGCCGGGACTGCGGGATGTGGAGAAGGTGGCGGCCGGCGCGCCGCTGGCGTTGGATGCCTGACGCGGCGCGCGTCTTAGTTGATTGCCGCCGGCCGGCGGCGCGGCGTCAACCGTGCAGCCGGCACATCCTGGCCGGCCGGCTTGCCTTGCGCCCGTCCGGCGATCTGCAATGCAATCGCCAGCGTCGTATCCGCCGTCGCCAGATGCACCTGAAACCACGGCAAAATCAGCGCCGCCACCTTGCGGCCATTGACGATATCGCCCGGCGCCAGGCCGTGCAGCGTGGCCAGCACCCGCGCATGCTGCTCGCGATGGCTGCGCGTGGCCGGATAATCGATCGCCTCCATCAGCTGCTCCTCGAGCCGGAAATCGACCTCCAGGCATTCCACCAGCCCGGCCAGGTTGGCGTCGAAGTCGTGGTCGGGCCCGTCCAGCAGCATGTGGATCTGCTCGGCCAGCGCCGCATGCGCCTCGTCAAACAGGGGAATCCCCAGCACCATCTCATTGGTCAATGCAGTCGTATCCATCATGTCTCCTCTCCACCATCACACTATGCCCACTTGCTTGTCAGAAATCCATGATGCAGGTCAAGCGCCGATGATTTGCCGTATAGTGTGGTTTGCCTGTCATTGTCGAGAATAAGCTCATGGATCTGCATTACCTCAGCCCGCTGTTTGCGCCCAAATCCATCGTCGTCTTTGCCGGTCCGCCGGACCAGCCGCAGCGCCAGACCGCCTACGGCCGCAGCCTGTGCGCGCAGTTGCGCGACGGCGGCTATGACGGCGCCCTGACCTTTCTCGACGTCAGCATGACCGGCACCCTGGCCGACCTGGTGCAATCGCGCGCCGATCTGGCCATGATCGCGCTGCCGCACGAGGAACTGGCGTTCGCGCTGGAAGTGGCCGGCCGCATCCAGTGCAAATCGGCGCTGATCGTCTCGTCCAGCGTGCCGCCGGCACTGGCGGCGGAATTGCAGGACATCGCCCGCAAGCACGGCCTGTATCTGCTTGGACCGAACAGCCTGGGGTTCCAGCGTCCGCGCCTGAAGCTGAATGCCGGCGTGGCCGGCAAGCTGGCGCAAAGCGGCAGCCTGGCGCTGATCTCGCAATCCGGTGCGCTGACCTCGGCCATCCTCGACTGGGCCGGCACCAACTCGGTCGGCCTGTCGGCGGTGGTCTCGCTCGGTCCGAACACGGCCGTGGACCTGGCGCAGACGCTGGATTTCCTGGCCACCGATCCGGCCACCGAAAGCATCGTCATCTACATGGAAGGCATCACCGATGCCCGCCGCTTCCTGTCGGCGCTGCGCGGCACGGCCAATACCAAGCCGGTGGTCATCATCAAGTCCGGCAACGCGGCGGCGGCCTCGCGCGCGGCGGCCACCCACTCCGGCATGCTGATCGGCAGTGACGAGATCTTCGACGCGGCGCTGCGGCGTACCGGCGCGGTACGCGTCAACACCTTCGTGCAGCTGTTCTCGGCCGCCAAGTGCCTGGCGTCGCGCTACCGCCCGGTCGGGCCGCGCTTGGCGGTGATCAGCAACGGCGGCGGTCCCGGCGTGCTGGCGGCCGACTGGCTCGGGCAACTCGGCCTGCAACTGGGGCGTCCGGGCGCGGAATCGGCCAAGGCGCTGGCGCCGCTGCTGCCGGTGCACGCCACGCTGACCGACCTGCTCGACCTGTCCGAGGAAGCCGGGCCGGAACACTACGCCGCCGCCATCCGCGCCTGCGCGCAGGATGCCAACGTCGACGGCCTGCTGGTGATCTACTCGCCCAAGCTGGATGGCGACCCCACCGCCATCGCGCACAGCGTGGCCGCTGCCGCCAAAGGCCTGGGCAAACCGCTGCTGGCCTGCTGGATGGGCGACGAACGCGTGGCGCCGGCGCGCAAGGTCATCGGCCAGGCCGGCCTGGCCACCTTCCGCACCCCGGAAGCGGCGGTCGATGGCTTCGGCAACATCGCCGCGTTTTATCAGAACCAGCAACTGTTGCAGCAAACTCCGCCGCCGCTGTCGCAGCTGGCCAAGCCGGACCTGGAAGGCGCGCGCCGCCTGGTCGAAAGCGTGCTGGCCGAGCGCCGCAGCGTGCTGACCGAAATGGAATCGAAGGCGCTGCTGGCGGCCTTCCACATTCCCATCACGCCGACTATGCCGGCCCGCAGCGCGGCCGAGGCGCAACTGATTGCCGCGCAGCTGGGCTATCCGGTGGCGCTCAAAATCGACTCACCCGACATTCCGCACAAATCCGACGTGCAAGGCGTGGTGCTCAACCTGTCCGACGCCGGCGCACTGGGTGCGGCCTACGGCGACATGCTCGCCAACGTTCGACGTTTGCAGCCGGAGGCGCGCATCAATGGCGTGACCGTGCAGCGCATGGCCGGCAAGCGCGACGGCCGCGAGCTGTATATCGGCGTCGCCAGCGATCCGCTGTTTGGACCGGTGATCGGCTTCGGCGCCGGCGGTACGATGGTGGAGTTGCTAAACGACCGCGCCGTCGAGCTGCCGCCACTGAATCCCTTCCTGGCGCAGCGCCTGATCGACCGCGCACGGGTCGCCGCCACGCTGGGCGAATGGCGCGGCGCGCCGGGCGTAGACCGCCAGGCGATCGAGCACATTCTGCTGCGCGTGTCGGAAATGGTGTGCGAACTGCCGCAACTGCGCGAACTGGATATCAACCCGCTGATCGTCGACCAGTTCGGCGTGCTGGCGGTGGACGCGCGCGTGGCGGTGGGCGTGGCGCCGCCGTCGGCGCAGCGTTACGACCAGCTGGCCATCATGCCCTACCCGTCCAGCTACGCGCGCGACTGGCCGATGCGCGGCGGCGGCCAGTACACACTCCGTCCGGTGCAGCCGACCGATGCGGAGATGCTGCAATCGCTGGTGCGCGGCCTGTCCGACCAGTCGCGCTACAACCGCTTTGCGTCGTCGCTGCGCGAGTTGTCGGCGCAGATGCTGGCGCGTTATACCTTGATTGATTATGACCGCGAGATGGCGCTGGTGGCGGTGCTCACCACGCGTACCGCCGATGACGACGGAAGCTTCACCGAGACCGAACAAATTATCGGCGTCTCGCGCTACATCGCCAATCCGGATCGCAGCAGTTGCGAGTTCTCGCTGCTGGTGGACGACAAGTTCAGCGGCCAGGGATTGGGCACGCGCTTGATGCTGGAGATTATGGATGTGGCGCGCGACAAGGGTCTGAGCGAAATCGTCGGCCTGGTGCTGCGCAAGAACCGCGGCATGCTGCGCCTGATGGGCAGCCTGGAATTCCATATCCGTCCGTATGAGGACGATCCGGAATTCCAGCTCTGCACAAAACAGCTTTAACCAGCCTTAACCGGCGTTAATGCGGCGTTAATGCGGCGTTAACGCGGCGCGGGCGGCAGTTTGTAGCGCTGCTCGCGATACAGGATCGATGGCAGCACCACGTGCGACATCGCCTTGTCGACCAGCGCGGCATCCGGCACGCCGCCGGTGGTCAGCACGCCGCTGGCGGCATCGTAATGTCCCAGCAACGGCGCCTGGTTCGGACGCAGAATCGTCGCCGACGAACCTTCCAGCCACGCGAAGTAATTATCGAACTGGATCAGCGCCCGGCCCGGCGTATCGCTGTCGCGCGCCAGATCGCGGCCGATCATCGGATGCTCGCTCGATACGCCCATCAGCGACAACAGGGTCGGCGCCAGGTCGATCTGGCTGGCGATGGTGGTGATCTTCTTCGGTTTCACATCCGCGCCCAGTATCAGGCCAGGGATGTGGAACTTATTGATCGGCACCAGGCTGTCGCCATACACGCGGTTGTCGTGGTCGGCCACGATCAGGAACACCGTATCCTTCCAGTAGTCCTGCTTCTTCGCCTCGGCAATGAAGCGGCCCAGCGCGTAATCGGCGTACTTGACCGCGTTGTTCACCGTCTGTTTGTCTTTGTCGTGCAAGGTAATGCGGCCATCCGGGAACTGGAATGGCTCATGGTTGGACGACGAGAAAATCAGGCTGAAGAACGGCTTGCCGCTATCGTGCAGGGTTTTCAAACGCTCCAGCGACTTGTTGAACAAGTCTTCGTCCGAAGCGCCCCAGCTGCCTTCAAACACCGGGTTCATGTCGCGCCGGTCCACCACTTTCTGGAAGCCGTTACCGGTGAAGAAGCCGCGCATATTATCGAAGTGCGCTTCGCCGCCGTAGACGAATTCGGTGTGATAGCCCTGCTTGCCCAGGCCCGCTGCCAGCGTGTAGAAATTCTGCTGCGACAGCGACAGCTTGACCACGCTGCGCGCCGGCGTCGGCGGATAGCCGGCCACCACGGCTTCGATGCCGCGTACCGACCGGGTGCCGGTGGCGTACAGCTGCTCGAACCACCAGCCGTCCTGTTTCAGTTTTTCCAGCTCCGGCGTCACCGGCAGGCCGCCCAGCGATTGCACGAAGGTCGCGCCCAGGCTTTCCTCCAGCACGATCACCAGATTTAGCGGGCGTTCGCGCTGCATTACCGCTTGCTGCTTGTGCAGGGTCGGCAGCTCGGCCGAGGTAAATTGCAGGTCGCGCAGCCATGGCGCGCTTTTCACCGTCGGCAAGACCTTGTCGCGCGGGTACTTGCCGTAGATTTCGGACGAATTGGCCTCGTGGCTCATGGCGCCATACGCATCCAGCACCGACCAGGGCGAATTGATGATCAGCGAATTGACCATGGCGTCGCCGGTCAGCGCAAACATCGACGGGTTGGCCGGACGGTGCGCCAGGGTCGAACGGATCTGGACCGCCACCAGCAGCACCAGCACCGGCCACACCAGCAACAGCGGCAACGGACGCCACGTCGTGATGTTCACCGATGCCGCCTTCAGCAGCTTGTAGATGCCGGTACCCAGCAGCACCGTGAACACAATGCCCAGCACCAGCGCGATGCGGAAGCCATGCCACAGTGTGGCGATCACTTCGGTTGGATACGACAGGTATTCGATGAACAGGCGGTTCGGACGGATGTCGAACTGCATGATGAACTGCGGCGTCGACAGCTCCATGAAGATGATGAAGATCAACGCCAGCGTACCCCACACGACATTCAGGGTTTTCCATACGCGCAGCGTCTTCTGATACGCCAGCAACGGCGCCAGCACCACCGGCAGGACGATCAGGTAGCCGAGCATGATCAGATCGGCGCGCACGCCCTGCACCAGCATCTCACCGGGAATGCCGGTGGCGGAAACCCGCGTCCACTGCCAGGCCATCAGCCCGGCGCGCGACAGCGAAAAGATCACCAGGCCAAGCAGCAGCAATTGCAGCACGCCGGCGAACGGGCCGGCCCACAAGGTCAGCCGCGCCAGCCAGGCCGCGCAACGCGTCAGCCGGGTCTCAGGACGATAAAACATCATTCCGCGCCAAAGCCTGGGTGGGAGGCGATGTAGGCGCCGGCACCGGCGCCGGCGCTCAGCATCCAGCCGATCAGCAGCATGAAGACCAGCACCAGGCAGAACAGCGTGGCGATGTTGCGGCTGTCACGCGACGGTGCGAACACCGGCGGTTTGCCGTAGTTGACGCCGAAGAAGTACGCCGCGACCACGGTGGTCAGGTAATGCACGGCGCCGAAGACTTCACCCAGTTCACCTTTGCGCGGGTGGTCCACCACCACATTCGACAGGATCACCAGGCCAACGTAGATCAACGACGGCCATACCGGCGGCAGGTACAGGCCGAATTTCTCGACGAAGGTGCGGATCGCCGGACGCTTGCGCGCCAGCAGCGGCAGGAAGATGGTGTGGGTCAGGCCGACGATCACGATCACTTTCAGCAGCACGGCCTTGTGCAGGCTGCTCTTGCCCAGCGCCAGATTGTGCAGATTGGTTTCGCCCTGACGGTTATTCTGTACGAAGAAGTCCGGCGGAATGATGTGCAGCACGCGCTGGAACCAGCTGATTTCTTCCAGCGCCGCCAGGCCGACCAGCGCCGACAGAAATACAAACGCTGCCAGTTGCAGGTTGATTTTCGGCTCACGCTGCCATTGTTCCACGGCCAGGAAACCCAGCAAGGCGGACAACAGGGTGAAGCACAGGAACTGCATCCATTCGACGATGCCGTCTTCCACCAGCAGACGCCACATGGCGTCATGGTCATGCGAGAAGGCCAGTGCCAGTCCCATCACGAAGATGTTCATCAAGACCCCGACCGCGATCACCGGATGGATATACCACTTCTGCTCTGCCATGTACCACTCCCAGTTTTACTATGTTTATATTAAAGTTGTTCAACACCGCTGGCATGCACCAGCTCCGACGCCGGCTCTGGCGCCGTGACCGGACGCCCGCTGCGGCTGTAGTAATAACGGCGCGCAGTTACCACCACCGAGCCGAACGCCCAGGCCCACAGCAGCGGATCGAGCAGCGCATCCCACAGGTTGCCGGTCGGCAGACGCAGCAACGAGAACAGCAACACGGCGGCCAGCAGCGCGGCGCCGCCGCTGACGGCCCGGCGCATCAGCACCGCCGCCGCGCCGGCCACTGCGGCGGCAATCGCCAGCAGCGTGGCGGCGTCGGAGTCGAAGCCGCGGTAATACAGCCCCAGTGCCAGCACGCCGAAGGCGTCCAGGTACAGCACGATGCCAACCAGGGTCAGCACCAGCGCGAATACCGGATGGAGCAAAAAGTCGACCGGCCGCCCGGTCCAGCGCGCACACAGCGCCACCAGGCTGTACCCGGCCAGCAGCCCGCTCGGATACTGGAATATCAGCGTCAGCCAGTAAGCCGGCGAACCGGCGCCCGGCAGCGCCATCATGATGGCGATGGTGATGGCGACGATGGCCTTGGAGCGCTGCGCCAGTTGCGGAAAGATCCGCGGCAACAGCGTCGGCAGCACCGACAGCAGCATCGCGGCGGCGACCAGCCCCCAGGCGATGCGGGCATAAATGATTTGCAGTGCCAGATCGGGCAAGCTCATAGCGGATCCTTTCCCTCTACGATTTTCAGGCGATGGTGGGCGATGGCGCGCCGTTGGTAGGTGTAGGTGATGTGCAGCTCGTCGCCGACCTGGAACATGGCCGGATAGGAAAATTCGTCGCGCGGCTGGCCGCTGACGATGTCGGTCACATGCTGCCAGTGGTGGCCGTCGGCCGACATCGACAGCGCCAGCGTGCTGCGCGCGGTCGCCCTCGACGTGCCCTGGTTGCCCAGCATGAGCAAGGTGCCGTTGTGCAGCCGCAGCACCGCCAGCGAGGTGCCGCGATTGCGGATCGTGGTCGGGCCGAGATCGTCCCAGTTTTCGCCGCCGTCATGGCTGACGGCCTGCTGCACCACCGAGCGTTCCTTGTTGGCGTCGCGCATCCAGGCCCGCACTTCGGTCGGCGACACCTGCACCAGCGTCGGTTGCAGCGAACGGGTGCGCGCACCGATACGGGTCAGGCGCTGCGGATCGCCGTGGGCGTCGAACGACACCAGCATCGGGTACTTGTGGCCGATTTCGAAATACACCGGCAGCCACCAGCCGCCGTCCGCCTGGCCGACCGGGGTCGCGCGCACCAGCACGCTGGTATTGAATACGGGCGACATCGGCAGCACGCGCCGCACCTTGAAGGTGGCGCCTTCGTCGGTCGATTGCAGCTGCACCACGCGCGAAGCGGCCCAGCCGCCCATGCCGGTGGCCACCACGTACAGGTGCACGCTGCCGTCGGTGGCGGTCCACGCCACCGGGTTGCCGATGCGCCGCACGCCGTGGCCCAGCGCGTCGCCGAGCGAATCGCGGCTGGCCACGACCCAGTTATTGCTCCATTGGCCGTTGCGCCAGCGCGAAGCGTAGACCTTGACGTCCGGCCCGCTCTCGCGGCTGCCGGCCCACCAGAAGGCAAGCAAATCGCCATGCGGCAGCTGCGCCAGCGCGCTGGCGTGCGCCGACGGCACGCCGGGCGGCATCGGAATAATCGCGCGGGAAATTTCGGTCAGGGTGATCGGTGGCGGCGCCGCCACCGCGCCAGCGACGTCCGGGCGGGCATGTTGGGGCGTCGTGCGCGAGCCGCGCCAGCCTTCGGCGACTGCCACGACTGCGACAACCATTAAACATATCAGCAGTGCCAGTTTGCCTGGCCGTTGCCCTAGTGGGCGTGAAACTCCCATTCCGTCTCCAGAGATCGGGACATGAAGGAAGCCGTCAGTATGATTCCCTTGCCCAAAAAATAACAACCTCCTCGGCAGCAAAGCTTGTGGCCATCCTGCTTATGGAAGAAGTCGGTATCCTACAGGAAAATGTAGCGTTTATGTAAACGGCCGATATTTTTGAAATCCGCCAGGAGTGGTCCAAACTTGATCTGCGACATTTCTTTTTGGCAAGATGCAGCTTACAGTGCTCACCGTGCGCGGCACGCCCCCGCGCGCCGGCCCGACCAGGAAGCACCGCATGCTTGCAGACCCCAGCGAATTGGACCGTACCGCCAGTCACATGATGCCCGCCGATGCCGAGATCCAGCTGCGCTTGCAGTTTCTGGAGGTGACGGCGGAAGATGTCCGTCTGCTGCGCGAGGTTCATCCGCTGCTGCAACCACGGCTGCCCGAGGTCATCGCCGGTTTCTACCGTCACCTGCAAACCATCCCGGTCCTGCGCGGCCTGCTCAAGGACCCGGTGGTGCTCGACCGGCTGTACCAGCTGCAGGCGGCCTACTTCCAGACGCTGACGGCGGGCGACTACGGCATTGACTATGTGCGCCACCGGCTGCGCGTGGGGCTGGCGCACCAGCGCATCGGCCTGGCGCCGGAGTGGTATATCGGCGCCTACCGCAAATACCTTGGCGATCTCGGCCCGGTGCTGCAAGAGTTGCTGCAAGACCGTCCCGGCCTGTTCCTGCCCACCTACAGCGCGCTGATGAAGGTGGGCAGCTTCGACATGGGCCTGGCGCTCGATACCTATATCAAGGCCGGCCGCCAGCAGCTGCGCGACAGTGAAGCGCGCTTCCGCGGCGCCTTCGGCCAGGCGGCGGTCGGTCTGGCGCAGTTGTCGGCCGACGGCCGGTGGCTGCGCGTCAACCGCAAGCTGCAGGACATCGTCGGCTACACCGAGGAAGAACTGCGCGGCATGCACGTGGCCGACCTGGTGACGCCGGAGGACTGGCAGATCGACGCCCCGCTGCTGCGCGCGCTGGCGCACGGCGAGCTGGAGACCTCGTCGCGCGAGAAGCGCTACCTGTGCAAAGACGGCCGCCGCGTATGGGTCAAGGCCACCGTCACCGCGATGCAGCCGGACGCCGGCGACGCCGCGCTGGTGGCGGTGATCGAGGATATCTCGCAGCGCAAGCAGTTCGAGGAAGAATTGATGCACCTGGCGCGGCACGACGCCCTGACCGGCCTGGCCAACCGCACGCTGCTGCTGGACCGGGTGTCGCAGGCCATCGCCCAGGCGCGCCGCAGCGGCAACCAGGTCGCCATGCTGTTCCTCGACCTGGACCGCTTCAAGACCATCAACGACAGCCTGGGCCACGACGCCGGCGACCGCGTGGTGATCGAGGTCGGCCGCCGTCTCAAGCAGGCGGTGCGCGACGCCGACACCGTGGCGCGTTTCGGCGGCGACGAATTCGTGGTGTTGCTGCCGGAGCTGCCGACCGAAGACATCGCCGCTGCGCTGGCGCAAAAAATCCTCAGCGCCCTGTTTGAACCGATGCTGATCCACGGCCACGAACTGGCGCCGGCGTGCAGCATCGGCATCAGCCTGTATCCGCGCGACGGCGACAACGGCAAGACGCTGCTGAAGAATGCCGACGCCGCACTGTACCAGGCCAAGGCCATGGGCCGTGGCAACTACCAGTTCTATTCGGAAGAAATGAACGCCCGCACGCTGGACCGCCTGACGCTGGAGAGCGGCCTGCGCCATGCCGTCGAGCGCGGCGAATTGGAGCTGAAATACCAGCCGCAGATCGACCTGGCCGATGGCGCCATGCTCGGCGCCGAAGCGCTGCTGCGCTGGCGCCCGGCCGGCCAGCAACTGGTGATGCCGGACGCGTTCATCACCATCGCCGAGGAAACCGGGCTGATCGTGCCGATCGGCGAATGGGTGCTGCGCACCGCCTGCGCGCAGCAGGTAGCATGGCGCCAGAGCGGCCTGCCCGACCTGCGGATCGCGGTCAACCTGTCGGCACGCCAGTTCCGCCAGCCGGGGCTGGACGCGATGGTGGCCCGCGTGCTGGCCGAAACCGGCTGTCCGGCTGACCGGCTGGAGCTGGAAATCACCGAATCGGTGCTGATGGAGCGGCCCGACAGCGCGGCCCAGACTTTGCAGCGGCTGAGCGACATGGGCGTGCAGCTGGCCATCGACGACTTCGGCACCGGCTATTCCAGCCTGTCCTACCTGAAGCGCTTCCCGATCAACGCGCTGAAGATCGACCGCTCCTTCGTGCGCGACATCGCGGCCAAGAGCGCGGCCAGCAACGACGACGGCGCCATCGCCGCCGCCGTCATCGCGCTGGCCCACAGCATGGGGCTGACGGTGGTGGCGGAAGGCGTGGAAACCGAACAGCAGCGCGACTTCCTGCGCCAACTCCACTGCGACCAGGCGCAAGGGTTTTACTTCAGCGAACCGATGTCGGCGGCCGCGCTGGCGCACAGGTTTGTGCCGCAGCGAGCACGCGAATGCGGTGAGCAAGCTCAGGGGATGTAGGAGTCGGCCGTCTCTCTGGTGAGGTAGATCGCATCCACCGTCACGCGGCGGTTGACCGGCATTTTCTTGTCGACGGCGCTGACCGCCATTCGCACCGCCTGGTAGCCGATGGCGTGCGCGGCTTGCACCACCAGGCCTTGCACCGCGCCGCTTTGCAAGCCTTCCAGCAGCCGGTCGGTGACGTCGACGGCAATGTAGGTCACCTGGCCGGCCAGGTGCTGGTCGCGCAACGCCGCCAGCACGCCCATGCTGGTGGCTTCGTTGGGCGCGAATACGCCCTGGAATTTGCCCTTCTGACTGGCCAGCGCCGACGAGGCGTTGACGAACGCTTCGCCATACACGGCGCCTAGATAGCCGCCATCAATCACCTGCAAGCCCTTGCGGGCCGCGGCTTCGGCAAAACCGTTCTCGCGCTGGTCGGTGGTCTGTAACCCGTGCTTCATGCGGAACAGCAGCACCGAGCCCTTTCCTTTAAGGCTCCTGGCCATGGCTTCGCCGGCCATTTGCCCGGCCTTGTAGTTGTCGGTGCCGACCATGCCGGTGGCCGCCGGTGCGCCCAGGTTGCGGTCCACGTAAATGACCGGCACGCCGCTGCGCTGCAGCTTGCCCACCGCCAGCGCCATGTCGGCCGAACCGGGCGCGATCACCAAGGCCTTGCAGCCGCGCTGCCGGACCATCTCCAGCACGGCGGTCTGGATGGCGGCCTGGCTTTCTTCCTGCGGGCCACGAAAATAAATGTCGTAGCCCAGCGTCTTGCCGGCCTCCACTGCGCCGCTGTGGACGCCCTTCCAGAAAATGCCGCCACCGCCGCTGGGGATGAAACCGATGCAGTCTTTGGCAAGCGCGCCGCCGGTGAAGCCTAGCAACAAGCAAGCGACTATCAGGTGGAGAGACCATGTTTTTGTCATCGCCCCATCCTGATGCTTACCGGGCTGCACGTCAAGTGAGCGCCGCCAGCAGCAGAGTGAAATCGACCGGCTTGGTCAGGTGCTGGTCGAAACCGGCGGCGCTGGAGCGCGCCTTGTCGGACGGCGTGCCCCAGCCGGTCAGCGCGATGATGCGGGCGCCGGCCATCCCTTCCATGCCGCGCAAGGCCAGCGCGGCGTCGTAGCCACTGATGTCGGGCAGGCCGATGTCGAGGAACACCACCTGCGGCAAGTGCGCGGCCGCGCTGCTGAGGGCCGCCGCGCCGCTGTGCGCCACCTGCACTTGATGGCCGCTGAATTCCAGCAGCGCACCCAGGGTTTCGGCGGCGTCGACGTTATCGTCCACCACCAGCACCCGCAGGCCGCTTGCCTGTGGCGCAGACGCCGGCGCCAGCACCGGCTGCTCGCCGGCCAGTTCCTGCTCGGGCAGCGGCAGCCACACCGTAAAGCGGCTTCCCCGGCCCGCGCCATCGCTGTCCGCAAGCACCCGGCCATGGTGCAGCTGCACCACTTGCCGCACCAGATTCAATCCCACGCCCAAACCACCCTGCGCCATCTGCTGGCCGGCCGGCGCCTGCGCGTACATATCGAACACCGACGACAGCAGCTGCGGCTCGATGCCGATGCCGTTGTCCGACACCGTCAGCGCCAGTTCACGATCCGCCACGCGTGCGGACAGTTCGATGCGGCCGCCGCTCGGCGTGTACTTGGCCGCGTTATTCAGCAGATTACTCAGTACCTGCGCAATGCGGTGACGGTCCACCTCCAGCATCAGCGGCGCCGTAGGCAGACGCAGCGACAACTGGTGCGCGCCCTTGGTCATCAGCGGCGTGCTGATTTCCACCGCGTCGCTGACCACATCGGCCAGCGGCACGCGTTCATGCCGCAGCGTGACCTTGCCTTCGGCCAGCCGCGCGATATCGAGCAGGTCGTCCACCAGATGCACCATGTGGTCCACCTGCCGCAGCATCATGCCTTGCAGGTCGCCGGCTGCGGCGCCTGCCGGCCGCGCCGCCATCAATTCCAATCCGGCGCGGATCGGCGCCAGCGGATTGCGCAACTCGTGCGCCAGTGTGTAGAGAAATTCGCTCTGGCGCTGGTTCTTCTCGGTCAGTTCGCCGGCCAGGCGCTGGAGTTTCATCTCCGCCTGCTTGTGGTTGGTGATATCGAGGCTGATGCCGTCAAAGCGGGTTGGCTGGCATTGGTCGTCGACGTCGCACCAGGCCACAGCGCGCAGCCAGCGCGGCGC
The DNA here is from genome assembly GCF_009857535.1 of Duganella margarita. Classification (GTDB taxonomy): domain Bacteria; phylum Pseudomonadota; class Gammaproteobacteria; order Burkholderiales; family Burkholderiaceae_D; genus Rugamonas; species Rugamonas margarita. The sequence goes on along the minus strand of NZ_WWCS01000012.1, from coordinate 72,848 downwards.
CGTATCGGTATCGGCGGCGCCGGCGACGCGGAACTCCACATCGAGCGGCACGCCGTCGCGCAGGGCACGCGTGATGCCATCCGCGAGGCGGTTGCGATCTTCATGGTCCACCACTGACAGCAGCTGATCGATCGACATCGTATCCTGTCCTGCCAGGCCAAGGTGCACCGCCATCTGCGGATTGATGCGCAGCGCGTCGAACGGCGCATCAGCGTGCCACACGCCGATATCGCCGGCGCCGGCCACACGCGCAAAGCGCTCCTGCAGCATCTTGCGCGTGTTAATGTCAATGACGGTGCCGACAAAGCCGGCCGGCTTGCCGTCGTCGCCCGTGCGCGGCATGCCGGCGTCGATGCACCAGCGATAAACGCCGTCATGACGGCGCAGCCGCAGGTCCGCCGAATACGGCATGCCGGCCGCGCAGGCGGCATCAAAGGTCTGACGCACCCGCTCCTTATCGTCGGGATGCACGTTCTCCAGCCAGCCGACGCCCAAGTCCTGCTCCGGCGTGCGGCCGGTGTAGTCATACCAGCGCTGGCTCAGATAGGTGGTCTGGCCATCGGCGTCGGTAGTCCACAGGATCACCGGCGAGGCGTCGATCAGCGCGTGGAAATAAGCCTCGCGCTGCATGCCGTCCTGCCGCTGCTGTTCGCGCTCGCGCGCCAGCGTGACCTGGCGCAGCACCCGCGCCAGCAGCTCGTTGGTGGAGAATGGCTTGACCAGGTAATCGTCAGCCCCGGCCTGCAAGCCTTCGATCTTCGCTTCCTCGCCGGCGCGCGCGGATAGCAGAATCACAGGCAGATGTCGCACGGCTTCGGTGGCGCGAATGCGGGCGATCAGGCCGAAGCCGTCCAGCCTTGGCATCATCACATCGCTCAGCAGCAGGTCGCATGGATACTGCAGCAGATGCGCGAAGGCCGCTTCACCGTCGGCGCTGACGGTCACGTCGGCGTGCGCATCGAGCAGCGATTTGAGATAAGCGCGCATGTCGTTGTTATCGTCGGCGATCAGGATGCGCGGGCGTTGCTGCTGCGGCCCGGCCGCCTCGTCGTCGCCATGGTTCAGGCGTGCGGCTGGTTTGTTCTGCTCTTCATCCGGCAGCCAGCGCAGCGCCTCCTCCACAAACGCGGCGCCGGTACGCGGCGTGCCGCTGCTGGCCAGTGCGGGATCGGCATCCACCGCCACCACGCGCTCCGCCGGCAAATGCGCATGGCCGAACGGCAGATCGACATCAAACTGCGTGCCTTCGCCCACCACGCTCTGCACCGCGATCTGGCCGCCGTGCAGGCGCACCAGTTCCTGGATCAGCGCCAGGCCGATGCCGCTGCCTTCGTAGGTGCGTCCCGGCGCGCCTTCGATGCGATGGAAACGCTCGAAAGTACGGGGCAGCTCATGCGCCGGAATGCCGCCGCCGGTGTCGCGCACCGACAGCCGCACCATGCCCGCGTGTTCGCGCAGCGTCAGCGTCACTTCGCCGGCCAGCGTAAATTTAAAGGCGTTCGACAGCAGGTTAAAGACGATCTTCTCCCACATATCGCGGTCGACATACACCGCTTCCGCCAGCGGCGGCAAGTCCAGCGTGTAGCGCAAGCCGCCCTTGATCATGGCCGATTCGAACACGCCGGCCAGTTCCGCCGTCAGTTGCGCCAGGTCCACCGGCTGGTAGCTGGCCTGCACGCGGCCAGCCTCGATACGCGAAAAGTCCAGCAGCGAGTTGACCAGCTTAAGCAGGCGCAGTGCGTTGCGGTGCGTGGTTTCGATGCGGCGCCGCTGTTCCGGCGACAGGCCGTCGTTGGCCAGCGCGTCATCCAGCGGACCGAGAATCAGCGTCAGCGGCGTGCGGAATTCGTGCGAGACGTTGGAGAAAAATGCCGTCTTGGCGCGATCGATGCGCGCCAGTTCCTCGGCCCGCCGCTGTTCCTGTTCATAGGCAGTGACGTTGCCGACGGCGGTATTGAAGGCAGCATTCAGCAAGGCGTAGAAGTTGCGGTACTCCTCATCGACCGCGCGCCGCGCGCTGACGCCGGCCACCAGGAAGCCGAACACCTCCTGCTGGCCCGGCAGGCTGACCGGCAGCACCAGCGCGGAATTGGGCGCTTCTTCATACGGACCGCACGGCGTAGCGCCGAAACGCGCCGCCACGCCGTCGACCTGCAATGCCTTGCCGCTGGCCGCGACCTGGGCGAACGGCCAGCATGCGTCATCCATCGGCGTGTGTTGCGGCGCCAGCGCGCTGCCGGCGGCGATGCCGGCGCTGCCGCGCAGCTGCAACTGGCCGCTGTCCTCGTCGCGCTGGTAGAACAGCAGGAACGGCACATCCAGCGACAGCTGTTCGTATTGGCCGGCCAGATCGCGGCCGATGTCGTCCACCGTGCGCGCATCGACGATCGCGGCGCTCAGGTCGCGCAGGCTTTGCGAACGGCGCGCGTTCAGCACCTGCGCGGTGGTTTCGGTAATCGGGTGGAAGATGCCGCCCACCTCGCCCGATTCGTCGCGGATCGGCGAGAACGAGAAGGTCATGAACGCTTCTTCCAGATAGCCATCGCGGTCCAGGAACATGCGCTGGTCCTTGATATAGGTGCCCTCGCCCTGCTGCGCGCGGTCGAACTTGTCGCCGACCACCGGCAAGGCCGTGGCCCAGCACACCTTGAACGGCTCGCCCATCGACGCCGGATGCTTGCCGCCGCAGATCGGGCGGTAGGCGTCGTTATAAATCTGGATGTATTCGGGCCCCCACGCCACCAGGATCGGGAAGGTCGAAGACAGGCACAGGCTGACCGTGGTGCGCAAACTCTGTGGCCAGGCATCGATCGGTCCCAGCGCCGTGCGCGACCAGTCGATGGTGGCAATCAGGGCCGCCATCTCGCCGCCGCCGGCCAGCCAATTGATATCGGACGAAGTATGAAGCGGCGCAGAGGATGGCATAGAAAAATAAACGGTCAATGGAACCAATTATTTTACGCGACAACATCGACCGTGCGCCGTACTTTTTGCTCAGGCCTCAATAATCGGCGCAAAGCGTGGCACGCGTTTGCCGTCCACTTCGACTTCCTCGAAGAACACGGCGCGCGGACGGCACCAGATGCCGCCGTTGGCGGCGCGGTAGACGATCAGCGGCGTCAGATCGGCCTCCATCGTGGCTTCGCAGACCAATTCGTACTCGCCGCCTTTGTAGTGCCGGAATCGCATGGTGTATCTCCCTGGAATAAAAGACGGCATTCTACCTGCCGCCGCGCTAGACAGGTCATGTAGTACCGAGTGTTGGTAGTGCTGATCGACTTGTGCCACCTGCGCCTCGTCCATCTCGGCTTTGGGATCGGCCAGTTTGCTGAATTTGGCGATCATCTGGCCGACGGTCGGCAGGGCCGCGCGATCCAGTTGCGAATCCGGGCTCCACAGTTTGGCGCGGTTGATGGCTTTGCCGCAGTGGAGTAGCACTTCGTCGATGTCCACCACGGTGACGGTTTTCGGCACACAGCCGCCTTCGCTGAACTGTTCTAGCAGCGCCGCATCGGTCGATACCCGGCCACGACCGTTGATGCGCATGAACAGCTCCAGTCCGGGAAAGATGAACAGCATGCCGAGCCGTGCGTCGTGGTCCGGATTGCGTAGCGACTCGATACGGTTCTTGCCGGGGCTGTCGGCGAATGCATGGCGCCAGCGCGCCCGCCTGTTGCGCTCGCTGGAACTGCTGGCGCAAGACGTGCCGGTGCGGACCGTAGCGCTGGACCTCGGCTACTCCACCGCCAGCGCCTTCATCAACCTGTTCAAGCGCGCCTTCGGCGAGCCCCCCTCCGCCTACCGCCGCTATCTCTGACCTTACCAGGCGATGGCAGACTTTCCTGAGGGGTGGAGCTGATGAATTGGCTGCGTAAAACGTATCACATATTTTTCATTAGCCGGCAGCGTAAAAGCGCGGTCCTCCTTGATCAGTTGCAGATCTGGGATAGCCGGCGTGGCAGCGCGCACCACCATGCCGATTCCCGGACCATCGTAGTTTCCGAGTTCGTAGGTATCGCGGTTATCCAACTGGCAGCTGATAACCGTGATTACAGCCCGCGCAGTGAGGGCAGACAAGTCCTGCCATTTAACATGCCCTAAAAAACGGCAACGCCCGGCAGCAAAAACCAGATCCTGGCCTTCAGGCTCCAGCGGTGAGGCGTTGGACAATGCAACTTGGTCGCCCATTTGCTCCAGGCTGTCACGGCTCAAGCTAGGGCGGGCAAACACATACGCCTCCACAAACTGCGCGCTTGACAGCGTTGTCGTAATCCCCTCCATCTTCGCGCGGTTGATCTGCTGCTCCAACGCATTGGCACCCGGAATCACAACCGTGCGTTCAGCACCGAGATTTATCTTATAGCCGGCGAACAAGCCCATAGCAAGCGTCAGCGCCGCTACGCATCCCGCCACGGCGTTCCGTCTCCACCAGCCAACCGCTTTTCCGCGCTTGTCCAGATGTTTTTCTGCGGTTGCCACCAGCGCCTCCAAACGTTCAAGGGGAAGAGCGGCAGCCATTTTGATCATCTCGGGGATAGAAATGACGTGGATAGCGGGTTTAAAAAGGAAACCGTCAGCGCTGAGGAATCGTTTCTTTTCATCGTAATCGGGCTTTGCGCCAATAATGAAGAAGTAAATCTCGTCATATTTGTTATGCAGATTTTTCTCAAAGAACTGCTTTAGCGTCTCATCAATTTTGGCGCGATCCTGCCTGATCGTAACTTGCGCACACACCGGAGGGGGGGTGTCGTCATCTAAATCGATTGTGTCGGCATTGGCACGCCGAGTGTTAGTACTTTTGAATGCGCGCGTCAGGAGGATATTGACAATGTCACGGCAGAACGGCTCTGACAAGACGGCGCGATCTAACAGATTCGCTTTCGCAAGTGAGCGTGTTCTGTTTTCGTGCAGCCAAATACGATCTGTAAATCTTTTTATCAGTTCATCGACGTTCGACATTGAACAAATTTACTTAATAGCGATTCAACCATCCTATCATGATCTCAGCGACCGCCGCCGCTATCTCTGAACTGCTAAACTTCCGCCATGAATACGCCGACCATTACCCAATTCCGCCTTCAGTCCCCGCCGCCCGAATACGACTATCCGCGTGAAGAGCGCCGGCTGGAGGGCAATCCGCGGCGCACGACCTGGAATCATTTCACCAGCGCCAGCAACGAGGTTAACGCTGGAATCTGGGCCTGCGAACGCGGCAGCTGGCGCATCGCTTTCGCCGAAAACAAGGACGAGTATTTCTATGTGCTAGAAGGCCGTTGCCGCGTCATCGACGAGTATGGCAACGCCGCCGAAGCCGGACCCGGCGACGCCATGGTGATCCCCTCCGGGTTCAAGGGGGTGTTTGAGGTGATCGAACCGGTCCGCAAGCACTATGTGATTATCGAGGCGGCGCAGCGCGTCCAGGGCGCGGTTCCTGGCGACGGTGGCGCGCAACCTGATCAAGGAACGATGGTCACGAACAGGTAGACCGCAAAAATCGTCAGCAAGATCGTACCCTGCATGATCGTGGTCCGGCCGCCGGTCAGCGACAACGAGGTGACGATCAGCGACAGCAGCAACAGCACCGTGGATTTGATGTCGATGCCCAGCGTCAGCGTCCAGCCGTTCATCAATGCGACAATCGCCACGCAGGGGATCGTCAGGCCGATGCTGGCCAGGGCCGAACCGAGCGCCAGATTCAGGCTGGTTTGCAGGCGGTTGGCGCGCGCGGCCTGGAAGGCGGCGATGCCTTCCGGCAGCAGCACCACGGCCGCGATGATGATCCCCACCAGCGCTTTCGGCGCACCCATCTTTAGCACTGCGGCTTCCAGTGACGGCGACAAGGACTTCGCCAGCAACACCACGGAGCCAAGGCAAGCCAGCAGCAATGCGCCGCTGATCCAGGCCATGCGCGACGAGGCCACCGGCGCATGCTCATCCTCGGCGGCCGCGCCTTCCTGTGGCAGGAAATATTCGCGATGCCGCACCGTCTGCACCAGCACAAACGTGCCGTACAGGACCAGCGAAATCACCGCGATAAAAATCAGCTGGCTGCTGTTGTAGGATGGGCCCGGTGTGGTAATGGTGTAATTGGGCAGCACCATGGTCAGCACCGAAATCGCCGCCAGCGTCGCCAGCGCGGCCGACACGCCGGTGGCCGTAAAGCTTTGCTCGCCATGCCGGCCGCCGCCCGCCAGCAGACACAGCCCGACCATACCGTTCAGGATCAGCATCACCGCCGCATACACGGTATCGCGCGCCAGCCCGGTCGTTTCGGCCCCGCCCGCCACCATCAGCGAAACGATCAGCGCCACCTCGATCGAGGTCACCGCCACCGCCAGCACGAGTGTGCCGAACGGTTCACCGATCTTGTGCGCCACCACTTCGGCATGGAACACCGCCGCCAGCACGCCGCCGAACAAACAGGCGGCCAGCACCACCAGCATCAGCACCGACGGCGCGCCATCCCCGCCGAACAGCGACTTTCCGCCGATAGCCAGCCACCCCAGCACGGGTGCAGCGATGGTCCAGATAGGGAGAGAGGCTTGTATCTTCATGTGCGAGGCTCACTGTGGTAACAGCGGCAACCTTAGCACAGATAGCAGACTTTTCGGGTTCAGGATTCCAGTCGCCGGGCGATGGCGATCAGCCGCGGGCGGACTTCGTCCAGCAAATATTCCTGCGAGATGCTGGACGACGGCCCGCCGCAGTTGATCGACATGCGCTGCCCGCCCGAGATCGGCATGAAGCTGACGGCGATGCCGTTGATGTCCTGCTGCCATTCGCCGAACGAGGTGGCGCAGCCGAAGTCCGCCTCATCGTGCAGCGCGCGCGCCACGCCTTGCCGCATGCTGTCGTAGACCGTGTCATCCAGCTCCCGGCTGCGGCTGAGTATTTCCTGGCGCTCCGCTGCCGACGCCTTGGCCAGATAAGCCCGCCCGATCGCCGAGGCCGCCAGTTGCAGCCGCGCGCCGACCTGTAGCGACAACGACAACGCCGCCGTGCTGCGGCACACATCCACATAAATCATTGACAGCCGGTCGCGTACGGCGATGGCCACCGTGGTGCCGGTCGAATCGGCCAGCGCCTGCATCATCGGCCGCGCCAGTTCGCGGATATCCAGTCCTTGCAGCATGGTGCTGCCCAGCCGCAGCGTAGCCGTGCCCAACACGTATTTGTGATTGGCGTCCTGTGCCAGATAGCCGAGCCGGGTCAGCGTGTAGGTGATGCGGGTGATGGTCGACTTCGGCAAGCCGCAGCGCTCGGCGATCTGCTGGTTGCTCAGCCCTTTATCGGCCACGCGGAAGCACCCCAGCACCTCGAGACCACGCGCCAGTGCCGTGATGAAATACCGTTCTTCGAGACCTGCCTGCATCGCCATTCCCTGTTGTAAAAAAACCATTTGCCCGGCCTTTAAAAATGCCGTACGCTCGTGCTATTCCATTTTACACAATACAGTTTCGCACAGCAAAACTAACTATAATGATGGAGACACGATGGAGTTATTCCTGCAACAGGTCCTCAATGGACTGACGTTGGGCGGCGTCTATTGCCTGGTGGCGCTGGGCCTGACGCTGGTCTACGGCATTCTGCATGTGCCCAACTTTGCCCATGGCGCTTTCTACATGGCGGGGGCATATGCCGCCTTCTTCCTGATCGACCGCCTGGGTTTCCACTACTGGCTGGCGATGGCCGGTGCCGCGCTGGCTGTGGCGTTGCTGTCCGTGCTGGCGGAGCGGCTGGTGTTCCATCCGCTGCGCAATGCTCCCTACCTGCATCACATGATCGCGTCGATCGGCATCCTGCTGTTCCTGGAATCCGGCGTGCAGGCGCTGTGGGGTGCGGACTTCCATCGCATGGCCACGCCCTATTCCCAGATCCTGTCCTTTGGCGATGTCACCCTGCCGGCGCAGCGGTTGCTGATTATCGTGGCGGCATTTGTGCTGGTGCTGCTGTTGCAGCTATTCCTGAAAAAGACCATCACCGGCGCCACCATCGTCGCCATGGCGCAGAACCGTGACGGCGCGGCGCTGGTCGGCATCGACGCCAACCGCGTGGCGATGCTGACTTTTGCCATCGCCGGCGTGCTGGCTGCGATGGCTGCGGTGCTGTATGCGCCGATCAACCTGGTCTACAGCTCGATGGGCCATCTGGTGATTACCAAGGCCTTCGTGATTATCGTGCTGGGCGGCATGGGCAGCGTGCCGGGTGCGATTGCCGGCGGGCTGATCATTGGCTTTGCCGAGTCCTTCGGCGCGTTCTATATCTCCACTGATTACAAGGACATCATCGCCTTTGTGCTGCTGGTGGCGATTTTGTCGCTGCGTCCGGAAGGCCTGTTCCGCAAAGGAGCGTACTGATGAACGCCAAAATCGGCTGGAGCGCGCTGCTGGCGCTGGGTCTGGCCTTTCCTTTCATGGCCGGCAACGATTATCACCTGACCGTGATGTCGACCGCCTACATCTATGCGATTGCCACCGTCGGCCTCAACCTGATCACCGGCTACACCGGCCAGTTCAACCTGGCGCACAGCGGTTTTATGGCGGTCGGCGCCTACACGGTCGGCATCCTGACCGTGGATTACCAGCTGCCGTTCTGGGTCGCGTTTGCATTGTCCGGCGTGGTGGCGGCCGGCCTCGGCTTCTTCATCGGCCTGGTCTCGCTGCGCCTGAAGACGCACTTCTTCTCGATCTTTACCATGTGCGTCGGCTACATCATGTTCCTGCTGATCGAGAAATGGGACAGCCTGACCCACGGCAGCGGCGGCATCGTCGGCATTCCGGCGCCGGAGTCGGTGTTCGGCCTCGACTTCGCCGAGCCGCGCACCCAGTACTATCTGGTGCTGCTGTTCCTGGCGCTGAGCATGTGGCTCATGCACCGCATCGTCAACTCGCTGCTGGGCCGCACTTTTGTGGCGATCCGCAACGGCGACGAGCTGGCGCAGGCGCTCGGCATCAACCTGATGCGCAACAAGCTGCTGGCCTTCATGCTGTCGGTGTTCTTTGCGGGACTGGCGGGCGGACTGTATGCCGGCTATGTGCGCTTCCTCGGCCCCGAGCTGGCCAGCGTCGAGCATACCTTCGACATGACGATGTATATGCTGATCGGCGGCATCGGCACCATGGCCGGTCCGCTGCTGGGTGCGATCGGCATGCCGTGGCTGACGCAGCAGTTGCAGTTCCTGCAAGACTACCGCTTCGTGGTGTTCGGCCCGATGCTGGTGGCGCTGGTGATCTTCCTGCCGCATGGCATCGTCGGCACGTGGATGGCGCGGCGCAAGCGCAAGGCGGCGCAACAGGCGGCCGCGCCGCCGGTGCCCCTGGTCACCAGTGAAGGAGTCAGCCGTGCTTGAACTGACTTCCGTGACCAAACGCTTCGGCGGGCTAACCGCCGTCAATGGCATCAGCGTCGGCTTCGAGCGCGGCACCATCAACGCCATCATCGGGCCGAACGGGGCCGGCAAGACCACCTTCTTCAATCTGATCAGCGGCGCGATGCCGCTCAGCGAGGGCCGCATCGTCATCGATGGCCGCGACGTCACCGGTCTGCGCGCCGACCAGATGGCGTGCATCGGCGTCGGCCGTACCTTCCAGTCCACCACGCTGTTCGACAACGCCAGCGTGGTAGACAACCTGATCGTCGGCCACCGCCTGCGCACCCGATCCAACCTGTTGGACGTGATAGTCGGCACCCGCCGCCTGCGCGACGAGGAAGCCGCCTGCCGCCGCAAGGCCCGCGAGGCGCTGGATTTCGTCGGTCTGGCGCACATCGAGGCGCGGCTGGCCGGCGACATTTCGCAGGAAGAGCGCAAACGCGTCGCCTTCGCGCTGGCACTGGCCACCGATCCTACGCTGCTGTTGCTGGACGAGCCAGCCGGCGGCGTCAATCCGGAAGAGACCGTTGGCCTCGCCGACCTGATCCGCAAAATGAAGCGCAGCGGCCTGACCATCTGCCTGATCGAACACAAGATGGACATGATCATGAACCTGGCCGACAAGATCCTGGTGCTGAACTACGGCGAAAAGATCGCCGAAGGCACGCCGGCCGAAGTGCGCGCCAACCCGGTCGTCATCGAAGCCTACCTCGGGAGCGACCATGCTCACGCTTGACAAGGTATCGCTGCTCTACGGCAACTTCCAGGCGCTGCACGGTGTCGACATCCACGCCGACGAGGGTGAACTGGTGGTGCTGCTTGGCGCCAACGGCGCCGGCAAAAGCTCCATCTTCCACGCCGTGAGCGGCTTGCAGCGCGCCAGCGGCGGCAGCATCCGCTTCGGCGGACGAGAACTGGTCGGCCGCAAGCCGTCGCAGATTGTCGAGGATGGCCTGGTGCATTGCCCGGAAGGCCGCAAGCTGTTCCCGGGCATGTCGGTGCTGAAGAACCTGACGCTGGGCGGCTACGTCCACCGGCGCGACGGCAAGGGCAGCCAGCGCCTGCTCGATGAAGTGTTTGCGCTGTTCCCCATCCTGCATGAAAAGAAGGACTGCCCGGCCGGGTCGCTATCCGGCGGCCAGCAGCAGATGGTGGCCATCGGCCGCGCGCTGATGGGCCGGCCCAAGGCGCTGCTGCTGGATGAACCGTCGCTCGGGCTGGCGCCGCTGGTGGTCAGGCAGATGTTCGAGATCATCGCCCGCATCAATCAAGCCGGCACCACGGTGCTGCTGGCGGAACAGAACGCCTATGCGGCGCTGAATATCGCCAGCCGCGCCTACGTCATCGAACAGGGCCGGATCGTCCTGGAAGGAAGTCGTGAAGAATTGCTCGGCAACGAGCAAGTGCGCAAGGCCTATATCGGCGCCTAGCATTGTGGTCATACTTATAATGAAGGAGACGTACCATGTACCAATTCCCCCGCTTCAAAGCAGTAGCGCTTGCGCTGAGCCTGGCCGTCGGCGGCGCGTATGCGCAGGACACCATCAAGATCGGCTATTCCGGCCCGCTGAGCGGCGGCGCCGCGCTGTACGGTAAGAGCGTGCTGAACGGCATGCAGATGGCCGCTGCGGAAATCAGCGCGGCACCGGTCGAGATCGCCGGCAAGCGCTACAAGGTCGAGATCGTCGCACTGGACGACAAGTACAACCCCAGCGAAACCGGCATCAACCTGCAACGCCTGGTGCAGCAGCACCAGACCGCCGCCGTGCTGGTGCCGCATTCTGGAGGCGTATTCGCGGCGCAGGCCGCCAATGAAAAACTGAAGGTACTGCTGCTGGCCTACACCAGCCTGCCTGCCGCGACCGAGCGCGGCAACAAGCTGACGGTGCGCATTCCGCCCGACTTCACTACTTATATCTCGCCCTTCATCAAGGCGGCGATGAGCAAATACGGCAAGAACGTGGCGCTGGCCCAGGCCGATCACGACTACGCCAAGGCCTGGTCAGCCGCCTTCAAGCCGGCGTGGGAAGCGGCGGGCGGCAAAGTGGTGGCGGATAATCCGATGTCATATAACAAGGCGGCCGACTTCTACAGCGGCGTCAGCCGCGTGATCCAGGCCAAGCCGGATGTGCTGTTCATCGGCGGCGCGTCGGAACCGACCGCACTGGTGGCCAAGCAGGCGCGCGAACTGGGCTTCAAGGGCGCGTTCATCGTGCTGGACCAGGCCAAGCTGGACGAGATGGCGAAGATCACCGGCGGTTACAGTACGCTGGAGGGCGCGGTCGGCGTGATGCCGATGAGCGGCGACGACCGGCCGGATGCGGTCGCCTTCACCTCGCGCTACCGCAAGCTGAACGAGGGCAAGGACCCCAGCAGCGAAGTGGCGCTCAACTACACCGCAGTGCACGCCACCATTGCAGCGATGAAGCTGGCCGGCACCGTCAGCGACGCCACCGCCATCCGCGCGCAGATGGATCAGGCCTTCCGCAAGCTGCCGGGACAATACAATCCGGCCAGCGTGGAAGGACTGGACGCCAAGGGCGGTTCCATCGTCAACGCCATTGTGGCGTCGGTGGAAAACGGCAAGCTGAAAGGCCAGCTGCTGCGCTCTAGCGCCGCCGGCCAATAGTTCTGCGCAATTGCGGGCATCCTCACTGCGCTGGCTTGCAAGCGGCGCATGGATTCCCGCGTGTGCGGGAATGACGTCAGAGGCCCTTGAACGCCACCGTCAGCATGTGCTGCACGATGGCGTCATCGCTCATCTTGCTGAATTTGCTCAGGAATTCCACGGCGGGATCGCAGGTGCGGGCATAGTAGCTGAACAGGATCACGTCGCTCGGCAAGGCGGCGTTCAGGTCGCCGTCCTTCTGCGCCTGCTTGACCAGCCCTTCCAGCTGGCGGTTCAGCTTGACCACGCGCAGCATGTATTTGACGTTGCGCATCAACATATCCCGCACATGCGGGCTGGTCGACGGCAGGAATGGCAGGCCGCCGGCCAGCCGCACCCGTAGCGCCCACTCCAGCAGGGCCGACAGTTTCTGCACCGGCGTCAGCGTTGCATCCATCGCCGCCATCTGATCGATGGCGCCGTCCAGCAGGCGGATCAACGCCTCGCCCACCAGTTCTTCCTTGGATTTGAAGTGCTTGTACAGGCTGGGTTTGGAGATGCCAACGGCGCCCGCCACATCGTCCATGGTCATCAAGTCATAGCCCTTGCTGCCCAGTACCGAGGTGGTCGCGTCCAGGATGGCGCTCTCGCGCAGTTTAAACGCCTGGTCTTTGAAGCTGAATTTGGAGAGAATACTCATTGGTACGTTTCGCTACTAATCAGTAGCGTTTCTGATTTATTAGTAGTAATATTAGCACACCGGTAGATAAACAGGCGATCATCCGCCCAAAACAACCATGCAAACGCAACGCAAGCAACGCATCGCCATCGTCGGCGCCGGCATTTCCGGCCTGGCCGCCGCCTACTTCCTGCAGCGCCGGCACGACGTGGTGCTGTTTGAGGCCGGCAGCTATCTGGGCGGCCATGCCAATACGGTGGACATCCAGGTCGAAGGACAGCATTGCGCCGTGGATACCGGTTTCCTGGTGTATAACGAGAAAACCTATCCGAACCTGATCGCGCTGCTCGATGAACTCGGCGTGCAGAGCATCGCCAGCGATATGTCGTTTGGCGTTTCCATGGACGGCGGCGCGCTCGAATGGGCCGGCACCAATCTCGACACGGTGTTCGCCCAGCGCCGCAACGCGCTCTCGCCGGCCTTCCTCGGCATGCTGCGCGACATCCTGCATTTCAACGGCCATGCCGAGGAATTCCTGTTGCGCAGCGCGGCCGATGGCGCCACGCTGGGCGAACTGCTGACACGCCAGGGCTACGGCCGCCTGTTCCGCGATGGTTACCTGCTGCCGATGGCGGCGGCCATCTGGTCCAGCTCGCCAAGCGACATCCTGGCGTTTCCGGCGGCGACCTTCCTGCGTTTTTGCCTGAATCACGCGCTGTTGCAGGTCAACGACCGGCCGCAATGGCGCACCGTACGCGGCGGCTCGCGCAACTACGTGCAGGCGATCGCCGCCACGCTGGCCGATTACCGGCTGAAGACACCGGTGCGGTCGCTGCGCCGCGTCGACGGCCAGGTGCTGGTCGAGACCGGCGCGCAAACGGAAATCTTTGACGCGGTGGTCTTGGCCACCCATGCGCCGGCCACGCTGGCCATGCTGTCCGACGCCAGCGCCGATGAGCGCGCTATTCTGGGCGCGGTGCGCTACCAGCCCAACACCGCCTGGCTGCACACCGATGCGCGCCTGATGCCGCAACGGCGCAAGGTGTGGTCGGCATGGAACTATCTGTCGACGCACCAGACGGATGGCAGCCGCCCGGTGTGCGTCAGCTACTGGCTGAATCAGCTGCAAAGCCTGCCGTTCAGCACGCCGGTAGTGGTCACGCTTAATCCGCCGACCCCACCGGCGGCCGATACCGTGCTGGCGCGCTTTGAGTACGATCATCCGATCATGGACCAGCCGGCCATCGACGCCCAGCAGGCGTTGGCGCGCATCCAGGGCACAAACGGCCTGTGGTATGCCGGCGCGTGGACCGGCTACGGCTTCCATGAAGACGGCTTGAAATCAGCGCTGCGCATCGCCGCCGCCTTCGATGCCGCGCCCGCGTGGATGTCGCTGCCATGAAGTCGCCAGCCGCCCAACTGGTGCACGCGCGCGTGATGCATGCGCGCCTGCGGCCCGTCTTTCACCGCTTTGTCTACCCGGTGTTTTATGTGCGGGTGAATCTGGCGCGGCTCGACGATTGCCAGTCGCCATGGTTCGGCATCGACCGCCGCCGCCCGTTGTCGATCCGCACCCGCGACTACGGCCCGCGCGACGGCAGCGATCTGCAACAGTGGATGCGCGCGTTGCTGGCTACGCACGGCATCGAGGCCGATGGCGAAATCTGGCTGCAAACTTTCCCCCGCGTTTTCGGCTACGTCTTCAATCCGGTCAGTTTCTGGCATTGCCATGACGCCGGCGGCCGCCTGCGCGCGGTGCTGGCCGAGGTCAACAACACTTTCGGCGAGACGCACCGCTATCTGCTGCAACTGGACGGCCACGCCCACGGCGCTTGCCAGAAGCAGATGCACGTGTCGCCGTTCTGCGAGACGCGCGGCAGTTACCGCTTCCGCTTCCGCCTGCAGGCCGAGCTCGCCCATGCCGCCATCGATTATCACGACGAGCAGGGCTTGCTGATTCGCACCACCCTGTCCGGCCAGGCGCAGCCGATGAGCAGCGCCGCAGCTGCGGCCGCCCTGGTGCGCTATCCGCTGCTGGGAATCGGCATCGTTTTTCGCATTCACTGGCAAGCGCTGCGGTTATGGCTGAAGGGCGTGCCCTTCTTCGGCAAGCCGCCGCGTTCCCTTCCCCATATTACCGTTCACCAGGAGCCGCTCCCATGAGTCAAACGCTGTCGACCACCACGCAGGGCGCCCCCGCCGCCGCGCGGGTGTTCCTGAATCTGCTGGGCCGCCTGCGCCACGGCCATCTGGAACTGATCACGCCCGACCATACGCGCATGGTATTTGGCAACGCCCATGCCGGCCCCGCCGCCTCGCTGGAATTGCATGACTGGCGCGCCTGCGGCCGCATCCTGCGCGCCGGCGACATCGGTCTGGCCGAAGCGTGGGCCGCCGGCTGGATCAGCAGCCCGGATCTGGTCGCGCTGCTGCGATTGGCGCTGAAAAACGAGGCGGCGCTGGAGCCGGCGCTGTTTGGCGGTGTGCTGGCGCGCTGCTGGTATCGCCTGCGCCATTGGCTGCGGCCGAATACCCGCAGCGGCAGCCGTCGCAATATTCACAGCCACTACGATATCGGCAACGATTTCTACCGGCTGTGGCTGGACCCGAGCTGGACTTATTCAGCCGCCATCTTCGACGGCGACTATAGCCAGCCGCTGGAGCAGGCGCAGCACCGCAAATACCAGCGCATCATCGACACGCTGGGCCTGCGCGCCGGCGACCGCGTGCTGGAAGTGGGCTGCGGCTGGGGCGGCTTTGCGGAACAGGCGGCGCGCCAGGGCATCCAGGTGCACGGCGTAACGATTTCGCCGTCGCAGCTGGAGATCGCACGCCGCCGTATCGATGTCGCCGGCCTGGGCAAGCTGGCGCAACTGGAGCTGCGCGACTACCGCGACATCGACGGCACCTACGACGCGGTGGTGTCGATTGAAATGTTTGAAGCGGTAGGCGAACGCTACTGGTCGGAATATTTCGACACGCTGGCGACGCGCCTGAAACCCGGCGGCCAAGCGCTGGTGCAGTCGATCACCATCGACGAGCGCCACTTTGAGCGCTATCGCAGCACGGCGGACTTCATTCAGGAGTACATCTTCCCGGGCGGCATGCTGCCCAGCGTAGCGCGGTTTGAGCAGCACGCCGCCGAAGCCGGCCTTTGCTGCACGGAACATTTCGGCTTCGGCCGCGATTACGCCGAAACCCTGCGCCGCTGGCGGGCCGCCTATCACGCTACCGCTGTGCAATCGAGCGCACTCGGCCTGGACACCCATTTCATGCGCATATGGGACCTGTATTTCGCATACTGCGAAGCTGCATTCGACGAGGGCCGGACCGATGTTGTTCAATTCCATTTGCACAAAGCCTGACCGCCGGCGCCTGCTGCGCGCGGCACTGCTGGCCGGCGCCGCGTTCAGCCTGACTGCGGCGGCGCAGGCCATGGGCGCTGTCATGAGCGTGAGCGCCGGCGCAAGCGGAGTAGCGTCAGCCCCCGGCGCCGCGGCCAGCGCGACCGCCGCCGACGCAGCGCCGTGGCGCGCCACGCTGCCGCAAGCACAAGCACTCGGCAGCGGCGACATGACGTGGTTCGGCCTGCGCATCTACCGCGCCACCCTGTGGTCGGCCAGCAAGCCGTTCGACGCTGGCCAGCCGTTCGCGCTGCAGCTCAGCTACTACCGGCATATCAGCCGGCAGCGGCTGGTATCCACCAGCATGGATGAAATCCGCCGCCTCAGCCGCGCGCCGATCCCGCCCGCCACCCTGTCGCGCTGGGAAGCACTGCTGACATCGGCCTTTGTCGACGTCAGCGAGGGCGACGAACTGATTGGCGTCTACCAGCCAGGCCGTGGCATGCAGCTATACGACCGCCAACGCCTGCTCGCCGACGTGGACGACGACGCCCTCGCCCGCGCCTTCTTCGACATCTGGCTCAATCCAGACAGCCGCGACCGCAAACTGCGCCAGCGCCTGACGGGAGCCACGCCATGAGCAACGCCGCCTACGGCCTGCTAGGCGCACCGCTGGCGATGGCGGCGCTGCCGCTGTTCGTGCAACTGCCAGCCTACTACGCCACCCACCTCGGCATGGCGCTGGCGCCGCTGGGCGTCGTGCTGTTCGCCGCGCGCCTGATCGACATGCTGCAAGACCCACTCCTGGGCCATCTGCTGGACCGCGCGCCGGCCCGGCGCCGGCGCTGGATGACGCTCGGCGCCGGCGTGCTGGTGCTGGCATTTGCCGCGCTGTGGCTGCCGCCATCCAGCGTGCCCACCGGCGCCTGGCTGGCGCTCATGCTGGTGATCGCCTACGGCGCGCACAGCCTGGTCAACATCGCCTACCTCGCGTGGGGCGCGCAGCTGAGCGGAACGCTCGGCGCGGTGGCATGGCGCGAAGGCCTGGGACTGGCCGGCATGCTGACAGCCAGCCTCATTCCTGCCGCCATTCTGGCCGGCGACCCGGCGCAGGTTCGTCCCCGCCTTATCGCCTACAGCCTGGCGTTCGCACTGGTCACGGCGATTGCCATGCTGGCCCTGCTGCGGCGTGCGCCGGCCGCACCGCAACGCGAGGCGTCCGCCGGCTGGCGTGATACCTGGCGCGCACTGGCCGGCAACCGTCCACTGCGCGCGCTGCTGCTGCCGTATTTCCTGAATGCGTTGTCGGTCGCAATACCGGCAACGCTGGCGCTGTTCTACATCGCCGATCAACTAGGGGCGCCACAACTGTCCGGCATCTTCCTGGCCTGCTATTTCGGCGCCGCCGCCTGCGGTCTGCCGGCCTGGACCGCGTTGGCCCGCAAATGGGGCCCGCTGCGCTGCTGGCGGCTGGGCATGCTGCTGTCGGTGGCCGGCTTCTGCGGCGCCGCCATGCTCGGCAAAGGCGACCTGATTGCCTACGCAGCAGTATGCATCGCCGCCGGCGCCGCGCTGGGCGCCGACCTGGCGCTGCCGCCAGTATTGCTGGGGCAAGCGCTTGGCGACCGGCTCGGCGCCGGCTTCGGCCTGTTCACCCTGCTCGGCAAACTGGCGCTGGCCGTCGCCGGCCTCACGCTGCCCTTGCTGGCGTGGCTGGACTACATTCCCGGCCACGGCGGCGGCGCCAGCCTGGTGGTGGCCTACGCCGTGCTGCCCTGCCTGTTCAAACTGCTGGCGATGGCCGCATTGGGCCGCTTCACCACCTCCGTATCATTCACCACCGGGAGTACCACATGAAACGCTGGATTCCAACTTTGCTGGCAGCCCTGCTGGCCGGCTGCGCCGGTCCCGATGTCCAGCAATACCGGGCGGCGACGCCCGCGCTGGACCCGGCCGAGTACTTTGGCGGCGTCACCGACGCCTGGGGCATATTCCAGAAACGCAACGGCGAGGTGACCAAACGCTTCCATGTTGAAATTACCGGCAGCCGGCAGCAGGACACACTGGTGTTGGACGAACGCTTCCGCTACGACGACGGCACCACCCAGCAGCGCGTCTGGCGGCTGGTGCGCGACGGCGGCGACAATGGCGAGCAACGCTGGCGCGGTACGGCGGCCGACGTCAAGGGCGAGGCCCAGGGTACGGCGGCGGGCAACGCGCTGCGCTGGCAATACACATTGCTGCTGCCGGTCGACGGCACCACTTACGAAATGCAGTTCGATGACTGGATGTTCCTGATCGACCGCTGCACCATGATGAACCGCGCCAGCATGCGCAAGTTCGGCATCGAGTTCGGCCAAGTGACGCTGACCTTCCGGAGGCGCGGATGCAACCCTTGAATACCCCTGTCCGCGACTGGGCGGGCCTGCGTGTATGGCTGATCGGCGCTTCCAGCGGCATCGGCGCGGCGCTGGCCACGGAAGCGCTGCAGGCCGGCGCCCGCGTCGCGCTGTCGGCGCGGCGCGCTGAGCGCCTGCAAGCGGTCGCCGGCGAGCACCCGCAGGCGCTGGTGGTGCCGATCGACATCCTCGACCGCGACGCCTGGAGCCAACGCCACGCGCACATTTGCGACACCTTCGGCGGCGTCGACCTGATCATCTTCTGTGCCGCCGACTACCGGCCGGAACGCAGCTGGGAAGTCGATCCGAAGCGCGCCTCGCAGATGCTGGAAACCAATCTGGGCAGCGTCTATACCGGCCTGGCCACCGTCCTGCCGGCGATGCTGGCGCGCGGCAATGGCGGCATCGCCATCGTTGCCAGCGTCGCCGGCTATTTCGGACTGCCCAACGCCAGCGTGTACGGCCCCACCAAAGCCGCGCTGATCAACCTGGCCGAGTTACTGTATGTCGACTTGCGGCCACGCGGACTCAGCGTCTACCTGATCAATCCCGGCTTCGTGCAGACGCCGCTGACAGCCAAGAACGAATTCACCATGCCGGCCCTGCAAACGCCAACCGAAGCAGCGCGCGCAATCCGCCACGGCATCGCCGCCGGTCGTTTTGAAATTCACTTCCCGCGCCGCTTCACCCTGGCGATGAAGCTGGTGCGCTGGCTACCTTACCGCCTGCGATTCCCTTTGGTGTCACGACTGGTTCGGCCATGATCGACAAGCTGGAGCCGCTGCTCACCTGGTACGCCGCGCTAACGCCGCACAACCTGCACCGGACAGCGGAGTTTTACGCCGTCGACGCCCACTTCCGCGACCCGTTCAACGACGTGCGCGGGGTCGGTGCGATCGAAGCCATCCTGCGCCATATGTTCGAGCACACCGACCACCCGCACTTCGTTATCGGCGAGCGCATCGTGCAAGCGGAACGGGCGTTTGTGACGTGGACGTTTGTCTGCACGCTGCGCGGGCACACATATGAAATCGCCGGCGGCACGCATTTCCACTTCAACGCCGACGGTCTGGTCACGCTGCACCGCGATTATTGGGACGCCGCCGAAGAACTGCTGCAGAAGCTGCCACTGGTCGGCGCGCCGATCCGCTGGCTGCGGCGGCGCTTCGCCGTTAAAGTGGCTTAAGCCCAGCGGTTGGCGACGAACCAGCCGGCAGTGGCCGCCGATGCCGTCAGAAAGCCGCCCCAGGCGATATCCGCCAGCGACAGTCCCAGCGGCCATACCTTGAGGATCGAATAATTGGTCAGGTCGTAGGTGCCGTAGGCGATCAAGCCCAGCACCAGGCCGTGCAGCGCCGCCGTCTGCCAGCTGATGGCGCGCAAGCCGGGCGCCACCGCCAGGAACACCACCCCGACCGCATACACCAGATAAAACGCCGCCGCTGCCGCGATGCGCGGCTGCGGCAGCATCAAGTCGCCCAGCGCCTCCTTGTAGGCGGACGCCATGTACAGGCCGATCCACAGTGCGTCCAGCACCAGCAGCACCAGCAAGGCGCCGCCGTACGCAAACAACCATTGCTGCACACTCAGTGCCTGAACTTGGGCGGAAGCGGACATTGGAATTCCTCAATCACGGATAGATGAGCCCATGGTAGCCGATATCGGTGCCGGCGTTCCGTCTGCCATTGCACATTTCATCCCTTTGCCCTCCTGCAGCATTTAGCGAGATGCTTTACAATCGGCCGCAAGTTCAGCCAAGAGAAAACAACAATGACCGTTACCGAACAACCTCACTACACCGCTGAAGAAAAACGCAAACGCGTGTTTGCCATCATCAGCGCCTCCTCCGGCAACCTGGTGGAATGGTTTGACTTCTACGTCTACTCCTTCGCCTCGATTTACTTCGCCAGCCAGTTTTTCCCCAGCGGGAACGCCACCGCAGAATTCCTGAAATCCGCCGCCGTGTTTGCCGTCGGCTTCCTGATGCGCCCCATCGGTGGCTGGATCTTCGGCCGCATTGCCGACCGCGTCGGCCGCAAAAAGTCGATGGTGATCTCCGTGCTGATGATGTGCGGCGGCTCGCTGGCGATTGCCGTGCTGCCGACCTACGCCACCATCGGCGTGGCGGCGCCGATCCTGCTGCTGCTGATCCGCATGTTCCAGGGACTGTCGGTCGGCGGCGAATACGGCACCACCGCCACCTACATGAGCGAAGTGGCGCTGCGCGGCCAGCGCGGTTTCTTCTCATCGTTTCAGTACGTGACGCTGATCGGCGGCCAGTTGCTGGCCGTGCTGACGGTGGTGATCATGGAGCAGTTCCTGACCGAAGCCGACCTGAAAGCCTGGGGCTGGCGCATTCCGTTCGTGGTCGGCGCGATTGCCGCGCTGATTTCGCTGGTGCTGCGCCGCACGCTGCATGAAACCATCAAGGCCGAGGACATGAGCCACAAGGAAGCCGGCACGCTGGCCGGCATCTTCAGGAACCACCGCGCCGCCTTCATCACGGTGATCGGCTACACCGCCGGCGGTTCGCTGATCTTCTACACCTTCACCACCTATATGCAGAAGTACCTGGTCAATACCTCCGGCATGGCGCCCAAGACCGCCAGCGTGGTGATGACCGGCGCGCTGTTCCTGTATATGTGCATGCAGCCGCTGTTCGGCATGCTGGCCGACCGGATCGGCCGCCGCCATTCGATGATGTTGTTCGGCGGCCTCGGCGCGCTGGGCACCTACCCGATCCTGGCCATGTTGCACGGCAATAGCAGCCCGTATGTGGCTTTTGCGCTGATTACCGTAGCGCTGGCCATCGTCAGCCTGTACACCTCGATCGGAGGGCTGGTGAAGGCCGAGATGTTCCCGCCGGAAGTGCGCGCGCTGGGCGTCGGTTTCTCGTATGCGATTGCCAACGCCATCTTCGGCGGTTCGGCGGAATTCGTCGCGCTGTCGTTCAAGAATGCCGGCCATGAAACCGGCTTCTTCACCTACGTGACCATCATGATGGTGGTGGCCTTCCTGTTCAGCATGCGACTGCCGAAAACGCCGTCGTACCTGCACACGGATCACTAAGCGTTACACTAAGCGTTAGTCGGCCTCGAACAGTCCTTCAAAGGCAGCTGCGAAGGACTCCGCCGCGCCAGCCAGGCGCGGCGCGCCGACGTCGAACGTGCATTGCTGCAGCGCCGGCCGCGCCGTCAGGCCGGCCGCCGCCAGCGCCAGCTCGGTGCGCAAGGCGCTGAGCATCCCATCCAGCATCACTTCCTGCATGTTCAATCCCGCATTGTTGGTGTGGCCGGCGTCGAGCACGCTCGGCGCGAAGGCCATGCTGCGCGCGCCGTAGCGGATCGCTTCGCGCATGGCGACGCGGGCGGCCTGGCGCAGCCGTTCGCCGTCCAGCGTGGCCGGCTCGCCGAGGCCGATGACCAGCACCGCGCGCGCCGTCACGCCGGCCGGCGGCCGCGTGATCAGCAAGGTTTCCATCGGCTGCCCGCCGAAAAAGCCGTCGGTGCGCAGGCGCGTCAGTTGCTTGCCCAGCGCCTCGTCCAGTTCCAGCAAGCCGCCGGCGATGGCGGCGCCAGCCACTTCGTGCTCAAACATGCAGGCCACGCTGAAGTCCACATCGGCGTGGGCCGGGCCCCAGGCGACGACATCGAATGCCACGCCGTCGGCGGAACCGATCGGCAGACGTGCTGGTGTGGATTGGGTCTCGGTCATGATCGCGTCCTCGGGAATGATTGAAGCTGCGATCTTACCGCCTGCGCGCGCGGCGACGGCCCTGCCAAAAGGCATGGTGCTAGCTGAGTGCCGCTTCGATCCGCTTGGCGGCCGCGAACAGACGCGCTTCCGCACCCGGCGCGCACATTACCGAAATGCTCGGCGGCAGGCCGGTCAGCCGGTCGCGGAACTTCCAGGCAGGGATCGCAATAGCGGGCAGGTCCAGATAATTGCCCAGCGTGTGGGCGGTGAACAGCCCGTTGACGCCGGGCTTCAGCGATAGCCGGTTCATTTCGCCGTGCTTGGGCGCCAGCAGGCCAAGCGTCGGCAGTACCAGGACGCCATCGGCGCCCAGCATGGCATGGAAGCGCGTGCGCGCAGCGGCGAACCGGGCGGCGATTTCCGCAACCTTGCCGGGGCTGCGCGGCCTGAGCAACGGCGCGATCAGCGTCCAGCGCAGCAGGCCGGAATCGACGGTCGGCTTGCCGACCAGTTGCGCAAGTAATTCCTTGAATGGGGAAAAGCGGCCGTATTCCGGTGTGGACAGCAGCCGTATCCAGTCGTCGTAAAAATCATCGAGGATGAGTTTGGGAATGTTCAGGTAGAGCTGGCGCGTTTCGGCAAAGTCCTGAGCATCCTTCTGATAGCCCTGCCGCAGCACCGCACTCGTGGCGGCTTCCAGCGCCTGGGCGATGCAGGGCGCGCGCATCGTCAGCGGGAAGTTGCGTGGCACGATCAGACGTCCGCCTGCGTCGCGTCCCGGCGGCGCCGGCTGGTCGGCGATCACGTTGTACACCAGCTCGGCATCGCGCACGCTGCGTGTCAGCGGCCCCAGCGCCAACCAGCTGCTGGTGTTGCCGGTGACGCTAGGCCAGGTGCCGCGCTGACTGACCGCCGTCGAATGCGGCTTGAAACCGACCACGCCGCAAAACGCCGCTGGAATGCGGATCGAGCCAAGAATATCGGAGCCGACGCCAAACACCGAGCCGCCCGCGCCGACCAGCGCGCCCTCGCCGCCGCTGGAACCGCCGGCCGCCCGTGCCAGATCCAAAGGATTACTGGTGCGGCCGTAACGCAAATTGGCGGATTCGGCCGTCATCGCAAACTCCGGCACATTGCTGCGCGCAATGACGATGGCGCCGGCTGCCTTCAACCGTTGGACGATGTCGGCGTCCTGCCGATGTACTTCCGGTTGCATGCGCAGCGAACCAGCTGTCACCTGTTCACCGGCCAATCCGAACGTCTCCTTGACGCTGCACGGCAAGCCGAACAACGGTAGCGATTTATCGCCGCCACGATCCAGCTGCTGCGCTTGGGCCAGCGCGGCATCGCGGAAAAGCTGCGTGGCGCCGTTCATTTGCGGCTGCGTGCGCTCGATGCGCGCCAGATGCGCTTCCACCAGCTGGACCGACGTCAACACGCCGCGCCGCAGATCAGCCAACAGGCTGACCGCATCCGGCTCCAGCAGGTTACGCTTAAAGTTGTGCATGGACTTCTTAATTTTGTGGACCCAAGCTATTATGCGTAGGCAAGGCACCGACAGTCTTGAGGGAATCCCTCCCAAAATTGAGAATTCGCGCACATCCGGAGCCAGTGAGAGCATGGGGCAAGTCAAGGTAGCGATCGTACTGCCGTTACTGAATTATTTACGCCGCCACGGCCACGCACAGGCGATGCCCGATCCGGCGCAAACCATGTCTGCGCAAGCCTGGCTTGCGCTGTATGAGGACGCCATCGAGCTCACCGGCGACGCCGCCCTGCCGCTACGCGTGGGCGCCGCCATCCAGCCCAGCGACTACAGCGTGCTCGGCTTTGCGGCGATGAGTTGCATCAACATCGAGCAGGCCATCGCCGTGATGCAGCGCTACGAGCGCCTGATACAGGAAGTCAACGCCACCGGACTGTCGGTGACGGAAGAATGCGCCGAAGTGCAGTGGCTGCCGTACCTCGGCCCCGTCTCGCCGATCTTCATGCAGCTGGCGCTGGCCTCGTGGGCGGCCGTGGCGCGCCAGTTGACCGGCCGGCCGCAACAAACCTTTGAAGCGCATTTCACTTTTCCACGCCCGGTCAACGCCGAGGTCTATCGAGAAATCTTCGGCCAGCCGGCCAGGTTTTCGCAACCCATGACCAAGCTGGTCTTCGAACGCGCATTCCTGGAGCAAGCGGTGCTGTTCGGCGATGCGGCCACCAATCAGATCCTGCTGCAAAAAGCGGAAGAACAACTGCGGCGCGCCGAAGAAAGCGACATCGTCTGTAGCGTGCGGCAGCGCATCGCGGCCAGCCTGGCCAGTGGCAAACTCAGCGTTGAGACGGTGGCGGACGAATTGCAGATGTCGCCGCGCAAGCTACAGCAGTTGCTGACCAACCAAGGCAGCAGCTTTCGCAAGCTGCTGCACGAAGCGCTATTCCAGCGCGCCAAGGATTACCTGGCCGATCCCGCGATCCGCGTCAGCGAAGTGGCGTTCCTGCTGGGCTACTCGGAGCAAAGCCCGTTCCAGACCGCCTTTAAAAACTGGGCCGGCATAACCCCCGGCGCCTGGCGCAGGATGACGCTTGAGAGCCGCGCGGTGCACGATGACTTGCTGAGCAGAGCCGCCCCCTGCACGCTTAGTGCCCGAGGCCACCTCCTTACAGATGTGTAAGGTTAGTGGGGCGAGATCAAAACCCGGATATGATTGGCGCTATACACGATAGGAGCGCGACCATGGATATCCGCATCAAGGTTCTGAGCATGTCGTTGGCCAGCCTGTTCTACCTGTCAGCCAACGCGACGAATTGCCTGAAATATGAGCCGGATGTCGTGGCACTGACCGGATTGCTCCACCGCGCTACTTTCCCTGGCAAACCCAACTTTGAAAGTGTCGCCAACGGCGACGAGCCTGAGACGGGTTTTTACTTAACACTCAAGCAGCGTATATGTACCCAGCAAGATAGTGGCCCTGATCGGCAGGGGCATGACTCGGTGAACGAAGTTCAGCTTGTCCTCACGCCAGACCAATATGACTCGCTCCGGCCACAGATTGGCAAGCAGGTCGCGTTGCGAGGACAGTTGTTCTCAAGTTTTACCGGGCATCACCACACAGACGTACTGCTTCGTGTAACGCAGTAGTTCCCGTCACCGGATTGCATCCACTCGCGTCATTGTTAGGCAGCTTGGGGGGTAATTCGAGACGCCGCTAACAAATAAAAGGCGTCGTTGCCTTCAATCCGTTCTTGTTTCCAGCCTTGGGCGGCATAGAACCGCTCGGCACGTGTGCCCGTTCCAGTGCTGAGTCGCACCTCTTGATGACCCTGCTCAAAAAGCCATTCAGTGGCAAGTTTCAATAATTGCTTTGCATGCCCTCGGCCCTCAAATTCTGGCGACATGAAGAGTGCCCAAATCGAGGACTGGAATTTGTCGGCGTAGCAGAATCCTGTAATTTCGCCGTCAACCTCAGAGACCCAGCCGCGCCCGAGCAATTCCAGATAGTCCTCATACATTTTTTGGGTGATGCGACTCGGATCACGCAACGCATTCTCAGTGACGGCCAAGCGGATTTTTGACATCGCCGGGATGTCGCGGGCATGCGCTAGACGAAAAATGGGCGATGAACGCATCGAGATTGCCAATAAAAGATATCAATTTATCACATTGAAATGATATGTAGCAAATTTTATAGGCGTACGTTCTGCTTCTAGCGGACTGAAGTATCTTGCGCTTGGATGGTGTTCATTGCACAATGTTTGGATGACGCCGCCGACCTTCCTCCGCCACGCAGTTCTGCTCGCCTGTGCGCTCACCGCCGAGGTGGCCGCGCAGTCCTATGCGCCGGACTATTTCAGGCAGTTCCAGGCTTCGACCGCGATGGATATGGTGAACCGTCTGCCGGGCTTTACCTTCGATGGCGGCAACGCCGGGCGCGGTGTCGCCGGCAACGTGCTGATCAACGGCAAGCGCCCCGCCGCCAAGAACGATGCGCTGGGCGACGTGCTGGGCCGCATCCCGACCGCAGCGGTGGAACGCATCGAGGTCATCAACGGCGGCGCCAATGGCATCGACATGCTCGGTTATCCGACCGTGGCCAATCTGCTGCTCAAGCAGATGGACCTGGTCTCCATGAGCACTACCGCCTCCACCTCGATACTGCCGGATGGCAGCCTGACGCCTTCGCTCGAAGGCAACTACAGCCTGAAACGCGGCGACCAGAACATCACCGCCCTGCTGTCCCGCAGCCGCTCGCCGGATATGGCACAAGGGCTTGGCACCCGCACCACCGTCTTCACCGGCCCGACACCGGCCGCACAGGTGCGGGTAGCGGGCGCCGGCGTGGCCGAGAATACGGCCGTCAAGCTCGGTTATGGGCAAGATCTGCTGGACGGCCAGCTGACGTGGAACGGCGCGCTGCTGCCATGGACCTACCAGTCGCAAGCCAGCTTCGACGCCGCCAGCCACTCGCTGACCAGCAACGACAACGCCGGCCACACGCGCGAACAGGGTTTGACGTATAGCCGCGACCTGGCCCACGGCGCCAGCATCGACCTGAAGGCGCTGTACCGCAGCTCGGAAACCAGCGCCGAGTCGGCCACCATCACCGGCAGCGACACCTCGCGCGCTTACACCAACACCTCGGCCACCGAGCAAGTGCTGGGCGGCCAGGTAAGCTGGCAGCCGGCGGACGGCGTCGTGGTCCGGGGCGGCCTGGAGCGCGCGGTCAACACCAACGAAACCAGCGCCAGCTACCAAGCCAATGCCTGGGTGCAGGAATCGCGCATCGAGGGCCAGTTGTCGTCGGCCTGGCAGGTCGACAGCTCGCTCAGCGCCGAAGCCGGCCTGAAGGTGGCGCATTCCAGCCTGACCGTAGGCGCCGACCAGCCAGAGGCCAAGGCCCACGTCTATCCCAAGCCGCGCCTGCGCTTGTCGTTATCGCCGCTGCCGTCGCTGCAACTGCGGCTGCGCGTGGAGCGCGAAGTCAACCAGCTGAACTTTGGCGATGCGGCGGCCTACTTCGACCCCGCCAACAAAGCCATTCGCGACGACTATCCCGATCTGGCGCCGGCCAAAACCTGGTTGTGCGAAGGCGCGATCGAGTACAAGTTCTGGGAGCGCGGCACCGCCATGCTGAGCTACACGCAATCGCATATCAGCGACGCGGTCGACCGCATGCCGGTGCGCACGGTGACCAACACTTACGACGTGGCCGGCAATATCGGCGACGCCAGCGCCGACAGCGTCACCGGCCTGTTGAACCTGCCGACCGATAACCTGGCCCTGCCGCAAGGACTGCTCAAGCTGTCGACCACCTGGCGTTCATCCTCGATCACCGATCCAGTCACGCTGGCGACGCGGCGGCTATCGGGCGAAACACCGCTGTCGTGGCGCGTCGAATTCTCGCAGGACTTGCCGCAGCAGCGCACCAACTGGGGCATTTCGGTCGACAACGGCTGGAGCAACGACAGTTGGCAAGTAGCCGAGCGCGACACCAGCAGCGGCTCGGGCTGGGCACGGGCCTTCGTCAATTACAAGCCGCTGCCCAATCTGATGGTGACCCTGGAGCTGAACAATCTGGCCGGCCGCACCATTACCTACGACCGCATGCATTACGCCGCCGACCGCCTGGCCGGCGGCGTCGATTTCGTCGAGCACAACATCACCCGTACCCAGCCGTTCGCCATGCTGCGCGTGCGGCGCGACTGGTAGCGCTTACTCCCAGGCGCGCGCCTGCGAACGGTAGCCGGTCCACGTAAAGCCAATGCCGAACGACATGCCGCTGTTACGGCGGAACAAGGGACTCTCGCGGTTGGCGGCATGCGTGTAATTGTCGTAGCGGGCAAGGCCGAACACGCGCCAGTCGGGCGACAGCCGGCGGGACAGGCTGACACCCAGCCGTGTCATCATCAGTCCGCCGCCAGCGTGATAGGCGGGCCGCGTGGCGGAGGCGTATTGCGGCGCCACTTCATAAAAATACTGGTTCAGACGGGCATTGCCGACGACCGCGCCGAGATTGGCGTCGGCTTGCCACTTACCACCCTCGCCGCCCGTTTCCAATACCAGGCGCGGCTCCAGCACCAGCCCCTGGCGATGAAAGCCGTTGCCCAGCTCGACAGGCGCGCGCAGCGGCACTTCCAGCCGCAAGCGGCTGTGCGCGGTCGGCTCCGCCAGCAAGACTTTGATGCGCGGACCGAATTCCAGCAGCGACCTCAGGTCCGGCATGCCGGCGCGGGCCGCCACGTCGTCGGACCGCGCCGGCAGCGATAGCGCAAATCCCAGGTCGAACTCGACCCGCTCCGTATTAACCAGCCGCGCGCTGATGCCGGAGCGGTCGGCGCGCAGCACCTTGCCGCGATAGATCAGCAACGGCAGCACCAGCGCCCGCGTGGACCGATCCTCCGCTCCGGGGTAGGCCGGGGTCGATGCCGCGCCGCCGAACACGCCGGCCTCCCACAACGGCAAGTCCGGCGCCGGCACTGCCGCCTGCTGCGCCGTCGCCGCTCCGGCCGTCACCAGCATTGCCACCGCCCATCCCGCGCATCGCGCCATGGCCCCGCCCCCGCAAAGTATCGAATTGCCAATACTACCGCAGAGACGTGGACAACGCCGCTTCGCTCAGCTGCGGCGCGCCGTCAGCCACTGGGTTGCCGGCAACGCGGCTGCCGCCACGCGCACTTCGCCGATATTGCCGAAGAAGCCGTCGGCGCGCGCGCCATCCCACGAGCCGCCGCCCACCACCCATGGCGACGATGCCGACAAGCTCGCCAGACCAACCACGTTGCTGCTGTTGCGCAGTACCGGCGCACCTTCCACGTACATGATGGTGTCGTGCGTGACCGGGTCGTTGACGATGGCGATGTGCACCCAGTTGCCGGCGATGATCTCGCCGGACCAGCTGGCCATGGCGTCGCGCTGGCCGCTGACCGCCGGCACCACTTCCCATTGCACTTCGCGCAGGCTCGATATGGCGAACAGCAGCGGCGGCGATTCCGGGTCGCCACCGTCGAAGCCGGCCAGGTTGCCGCGCTTGCCATCGCGCGTCATGATGTTCATCCACGCATGCTTGGCCTTGTCCCACGCCGGGTTGATCTTGATGAACGCTTCGATCGTGTAGCCGGTGGTGGCGAAGGTCTGGGCGTTGATGGCGGCGCTGGCGTCGGTCAGGAAGTAGCTGAGGCGCGGTGCATTCTTGTCGGTATTCAGGAAGCCGACCGATCCCGGCGCCGAAGACAGGCGGTGGTGGTCGTTGCTCCAGACAACATCGCCGGCAGCGGCGCCGACGATGCCGCCCTGGTTGAGCTGGTCGCGCACCAGCGGATTGGCGCCGGTGACGTCATTGATGCGCGTGCCGGGCGGCACCGCCGCGCCGTCGCTGCCGCCGTAGAACCGCCAGTGCGCCACGGTCGACGCCACTTTCGGATAATCGTCGGTGTCCTTGGGCAGCACCGGTTCCGCCACTGCCGGCTCGGTATAGCCCTTCAACACTAGCGCCTTGGCCTGGTCGATCAGCGACGATGCCACCGTCGCCTTGCCGACACCAAAAGTCGGATTAAAGCGGGCAAACCGTTTGGCAAAGTCCATGCTGATCGTAAAGCTGTGGTTGCTCTCGGTGAGCACCGCGCGGTCGAAGGCGTTCAGCGTGTCGGCCGGCTTCATCGGCACCCATGGCGAGAACGACAGCACCTTGATCTGCTTGTTGGTCAGGTCGAACTCGTACAGCCGCATCAGGCCGTTGCCGCCCTGGTAGGCCATCTGGTAGTCGACCACCATTTCCTCGACCGCGTTGCCGAAGTTGTTGGTCTTGGTCAGGCGCGCGCCGCCATGGTGGTGACCGTTGAGGGTCATGAAGATCTGGTCGTTATCGCGGATCAGCTTTTCCCACAGCATTTTGCCGTAGCCGGTCTCCAGCGGGCTGACGGCGTCCGGCGCGATATTCAGCAACTGGTGGTTGACCAGGATGGCCGGCAGCGTCGGATGATCGGCCAGCACCTTGCGCGCCCAGGCAATGCCGGCGTCGGAGATGCGCCACGACAGCGACAGCACCAGGAACTGCTGATCCTGCGCCTTGAAAATGTGGTACTCGTGGAAACCGGTGTCGTCGCGCGCGCCGAAAGTGGCCTGGCGCTGCGCGCGGCGGGCGCTGAACCATTGCAGGTATGGCTCGTTGGCCAGCACGCGCTGGGTGTCGGTGCCCTTGGTCGGATCGCTGTCGTAGTCGATGTCGTTGAGCACATCATGGTTGCCGGCCAGGATGGAGTATGGCACCTTGGCCGCCTCCAGCACCTGCATGGCGCTGTCGGCCACTTTCCATTGCTCCGGCTTGCCGACCTGGTCGACCACATCGCCGAGGTGGATCAGGAATGGGATGTTGAGCGCCTGCGCATTGCGTGCCACCCAAGTGGTCTGCGCCGCGTACGGCTCGTTGCCGTAGTGGCGCTCGTACTGGTTGCTTTCCGACGAGGTGGCGTAGCGCGAATAGAACTGCGTGTCCGGCAGCACCGCCAGCGCGAAGCTGGAGATCTGCGTGTTCGGCGGCGGCGTGACGGCGCTGTTGCCGGCGGCGCCGGCGCTATCGCCGCCGCATCCGCTCAGCAGACCGCCGACAGAAAGGCCTGAAGCCAGGCCCAGTTTCAATAACGATCGGCGTTGGGCGTCCTGCGCCGCGTCCATGTGCTTGTTTTTCATATGCGCATCCGGTGAAGTGGGTGCGCATATGGTATTGATCCAACATGACTTGCATGTGACAAGTAAAAAAAACCCAGCAAGCCGGCGAAGGCTTGCTGGGGTTTTATCGAGCGTATCAGTCTTACGCTGGCACTTGCACGGCGTCTGCCACGCTGCGGAACTCTTCGATCTTGTCGAAGTTCATGTAGCGGTAGATGTCGTCGGCGTTCTGGTCGATCACACCGATCTGCGCCATGTACTCTTCCTTGGTCGGGATGCGGCCGAGGGCCGAGCACACCGCCGCCAGTTCAGCCGAACCCAGATACACATTGGTTTCGATACCCAGGCGATTCGGGAAGTTACGGGTCGAGGTCGACATCACGGTGGCGCCCTTGCGGATCTGCGCCTGGTTACCCATGCACAGCGAGCAGCCCGGCATTTCCATGCGCGCGCCGGTGCGGCCCAGCGTACCGTAGTGGCCTTCGGCGGTCAGCTGTTGCGCGTCCATCTTGGTCGGCGGCGCAATCCACAGCCGCACCGGAATATCCGTTTTGCCTTCCAGGACTTTCGACGCGGCGCGGAAGTGACCGATGTTGGTCATGCACGAACCCACGAACACGTCGTCGATCTTGGCGCCGGCCACTTCGGCCAGGGTTTTCACATCGTCCGGATCGTTCGGGCAGGCCACGATCGGCTCGTGGATGTCGGCCAGGTCGATTTCGATGACGGCGGCGTATTCTGCATCCGCATCCGGCGCCAGCAGCTGCGGGTCGGCCAGCCAGGCTTCCATGGCCTTGATGCGGCGCTCCAGCGTGCGCTTGTCCAGGTAACCGTTGGCGATCATCCACTTCATCAGCGTGATGTTCGAGGTCATGTATTCGATGATCGGGGCTTTGTCCAGATGCACGGTGCAACCGGCGGCGGAGCGCTCGGCCGAAGCGTCGGACAGTTCGAACGCTTGCTCTACCTTCAGGTCCGGCAAGCCTTCGATTTCCAGGATGCGGCCGGAGAAGATGTTCTTCTTGCCCTTCTTGTCGACGGTCAGCAGGCCGGCGCGGATCGCGTACAGCGGAATCGCGTTGACCAGGTCACGCAGGGTCACGCCTGGCTGCATCTTGCCTTTGAAGCGCACCAGCACCGATTCCGGCATGTCCAGCGGCATCACGCCGGTGGCGGCGGCAAACGCCACCAGACCGGAGCCGGCCGGGAACGAAATGCCGATCGGGAAACGGGTGTGCGAGTCGCCGCCGGTGCCGACGGTGTCCGGCATCAGCAGGCGGTTCAGCCACGAGTGGATCACGCCATCGCCCGGACGCAGCGCCACGCCGCCACGGTTTTCGATGAAGGTTGGCAGTTCGCGGTGCATCTTCACGTCCACCACTTTTGGATACGCAGCGGTGTGGCAGAACGACTGCATCACCAGGTCGGCCGAGAAGCCCAGGCAGGCCAGGTCTTTCAGCTCGTCGCGGGTCATCGGGCCGGTGGTGTCTTGCGAGCCCACGGTGGTCATCTTCGGTTCGCAGTAGGTACCTGGGCGGATGCCGGTGCCTTCTGGCAGACCGCACGCGCGGCCGACCATTTTCTGCGCCAGCGAGTAACCCTTGCCGGTATCGACCGGGTTTTGCGGCAGGCGGAACAGCGTCGACGCAGGCAGGCCCAGCGATTCGCGGGCTTTGGTGGTCAGGCCACGGCCGATGATCAGCGGAATGCGGCCCCCGGCGCGCACTTCGTCAAACAGCACGTCCGACTTGACCTTGAACTCGGCGATGACTTCGCCGTTTTTCAGTGCCTTGCCGTCGTATGGACGCAGCTCGATGACGTCGCCCATTTCCATTTGCGTGACGTCCAGCTCGATTGGCAGCGCGCCGGCGTCTTCCATGGTGTTGTAGAAGATCGGGGCGATCTTGGTGCCCAGGCACACACCGCCGAAACGCTTGTTCGGGATGAATGGGATGTCTTCGCCGGTGAACCACAGCACCGAGTTGGTGGCGGATTTACGCGAGGAACCGGTGCCGACCACGTCGCCGACGTAGGCCACCAGGTGCCCCTTGGCTTTCAGGGCTTCCAGCTGTTTCAGCGGGCCGATCTTACCTGGCTCTTCCGGATTGATGCCCGGACGCGGGTTCTTCAGCATCGCCAGTGCGTGCATCGGGATGTCCGGACGGGTGGTGGCGTCCGGCGCCGGCGACAGATCGTCGGTATTGGTTTCGCCGGTGACCTTGAACACGGTCAGGGTCAGGCTTTGCGGTACTTCCGGACGCGAGGTGAACCACTCGGCGTCGGCCCACGACTGCAACACGCCCTTGGCGCGGGCGTTGCCCTGGTCGGCCAGTTCCTTGACGTCGTGGAAGTAGTCGAACATCAACAGGGTTTTCTTCAGGCCTTCGGCGGCCACGTCGCCGACCACATCGTCGCCCAGCAGGTCGATCATCGGCTTGATGTTGAAACCGCCCAGCATGGTGCCCAGCAGTTTGGTCGCCAGTTCGCGCGAAATCAGCGGCGAGCTTTCCGTGCCTTTGGCAACGGCGGTCAGGAAGGCCGACTTGACCTTGGCGGCATCATCTACGCCAGCCGGCACGCGGTTGGTGATCAGGTCGACCAGGAACGCTTCTTCGCCGGCAGGCGGCGCGATCAGCAGTTCGACCAGGTCGCTGGTCTGGGCTGCCGACAGCGGCAGCGGAGGAATACCAAGGGAGGCACGTTCGGCAACGTGCTGGCGGTAGGCAGCTAGCATAAGAGTTCTCGTCAGGTTGATTGCAGGGCGGGCAGTGATTTATGGCCCGTTCCGGCTGCTATTGTACACCAACAAGTCTTATATAAGACATATAACATGAGACACCTGATGTTTTGAAGCAACTCTTCTGGTATCGTGCAATTTTTGTTGTATTTGTTCCTATATTTCGAGTTGCGTTAGGTACCTCACAGTTGACGGATGGTCATCAATTTATGCTGGTTGTCACCGGATCAGGTCGTCCGGAAATAATTGATACCACATCATTAACCTCTCTACGGAACTTAAAAATGAAAATCAAAAATGTGCTGATCGCTTCGATGATTGCGGGTGCAACCCTGATGACTTCGTCGGCCTTCGCCGCGCAAAAAACCGTCAACGTGCCGTTGGTGTCTGACATGGAAGGCGGCTACAACGCCCACTTCGGTAATAACTTCAACAGCGCCGACTTCAATAGCGTGTTCACCGATAAATACATGTTCACGCTGACCGGCGCCTATGATTCGGCGGCCTCGGTGACGTCGAGCTTCCTGAAATCCGGCACCATCAAGGATCTGCTGATCACCAGCTTCAACATCGTCCAGTATGACCCGCTGACCACGTCGATCCTGCACACCTACGCCGGCACCAACATCACCAACGGCATCACCGACAACTGGGAACTGAGCGCCAGCGGCCTGAGCGCTGGTAGCTACTATGTCGAGGTAGGTGGCAAAGTCATGGGCAACGGCGGCGGCTCCTATGGCTCCGACCTGACCATCTCGCTGGCGCCCGTACCAGAACCAGAAACCTACGCCATGATGGGCCTGGGTCTGGGTCTGATGGGCTTGGTGGCGCGCCGTAAGAAAGCCAAAGCCGCCTGAGTCTGAGCACTCCCTGAAAAACGCCGTGGCTACGCCCCACGGCGTTTTTTTCGTTACTCCATCAAGGCTTGGGCGGCAGCCACCTGCCCCCGGTAGGCGTCGAAGATTTTCTTCAGCGCGTCGGCCATGGTGGTGGCCGGTTTCCAGTTCAGTTCTTCGCAGGTGTTGGTGATTTTCGGCACCCGGTTCTGCACGTCCTGGTAGCCGGCGCCGTAGTAGGCGCCCGAGGTGGTTTCGACGATCTTGACCTTGGCCGCGCCTTCGGCGTACTCAGGGTATTGCGGCGCCAGTTCCAGCATCATGTTGGCCAGTTCGCGGATCGAGAAATTGTTGACCGGGTTGCCGATGTTGTAGATCTTGCCGGTGGCGGCGCCGTCTTTGTTCTCGATGATTTTCATCAGCGCGTCGATGCCGTCGTCGATGTCGGTGAAGGCGCGTTTCTGCGCGCCGCCGTCGACCAGCGAGATGTTCTCGCCGCGCACGATGTGGCCGAAGAACTGGGTCACCACGCGCGACGAGCCTTCTTTCGGCGTGTGGATCGAATCGAGGCCGGCGCCGATCCAGTTGAATGGACGGAACAGCGTGAAGTTCAGGCCTTCAATGCCGTAGCCCCAGATCACGCGGTCCATCAGCTGCTTGGCGTTGGAATAGATCCAGCGCGGCTTGTTGATCGGGCCGCAGATCAGTTCCGAGTTCTCAGGGTCGAACTCGTCGTCGTGGCACATGCCATACACTTCCGAGGTCGACGGGAACACCAGGTGCTTGCCATACTTGGAGGCGGAACGCACGATCGGCAGGTTGGCTTCAAAGTCCAGCTCGAACACGCGCAGCGGCGCTTTCACGTAGGTCGACGGCGTGGCGATCGCCACCAGCGGCAGGATCACGTCGCATTTCTTGACGTGGTACTCGACCCATTCCTTGTTGATGGTGATGTCGCCTTCGAAGAAGTGCATGCGCTCATGCGACAGCAGATCGCTGATACGATCGGTATTCATGTCCATGCCGTACACGTGCCAGTCGGTGGTTTCCAGAATGCGCTTCGACAGGTGATGGCCGATAAAACCATTCACGCCCAGGATCAGTATTTTTTTCACAGCAGCACCATCTATTAGTTCTTGAGAACCGGCGATTGTGCCAGAGGCTTCATTAACGAAGTATTAAAGGCGAGGCCACCACCACAATGCCGTCGCCGCGCGCGCGCTCCACCATCGGCAGGCCGCGCAGCCGCATCGCGCCGTACAGATCCTCGCGCACAATCGCGTATTGCGGCCCGCCGCGCCCGGCGCTCAACAGCCACCGCGCGTAGAACTCGTCCATCGACGCCACGCCGCGCCATGCTTCCTGCCGCAGGCCGAAATCCAGTTCGCCGCTGTAGGCCACCGGTATCACCGTGTGGCCCATGTAGAACGTCATCGACTGCTCGTACGTGCCGACCGAGTACACCGGCGTGTCGTACTTCAGCTCGGCGCGGATCGCCAGGGCGGCGTCGCGGCCGGCCTGCTGGCGTCCATGGCTTTCGTAGGCGGTCATGCTCAGTTGCGTCAGCATCCAGCCGCCCAGCGCTGCCAGCACTATCATGGCGGTGCGCTGCCCGCGCCATTCCGCCATGCCGGCCGCCACGCCGCAGACAATCGCCGCGCCAAAGGCGCCGCCCAACAGCGGCAGGTTAATGATGGGGAAGAATCGCATGCACACCACGCCGGCAACGCCAACGACCACCAGCAAGGCGGGCGCACTCAGGGCGGCGTTGCGCGAGGCGCGGTCCAGATAAGCACCGGCCAGCAGCGCCATCGCCGGGAACACCGGCAACATATAACCCGGCAGCTTGGAGCTGGAATAGCTGAAGAACAGCAGGATGAAGACAGTCCACACCAGCAGCAAACGCGCCGGCTGGAAGCGCCCTTCCACCCGCTTGCGCGCGGCGGCCAGGCTGGCCGGCAAGGTCGCCAGCCAGGGCATGGTGGCCGGCAGCAGCAGCAACAGGAAGTAGTACCACGGGCCGTCGCGATGATGCGTCTTCAGGAAAAACCGGTCCCAGTGCTCATGAATGAAGAAGAACTGCGGCTGCTCGGGATTGCGCGCCGCCACCAGCAGGAACCACGGCAGCGCCAGCAGCAGGAACACCAGCAGCCCGGACACCAGATGCAGGCGGCGCCAGATGCCACGGTCGCCGCTCACCAGCGCATAAATCAACAGCACGCCGCCCGGCAGCACGATGCCGATCAGCCCTTTGGCCAGCAGTGACAGCGCCATGGCCGCCCAGCAGACCAGCATCCAGCGGCGGCGCTGCGTCATATCGGTGTCATCCAGCTGTGCAATCAGCAGCGCGCACAAGGCCAGCGCCATGGTGGCGGCCACCGGCAAATCCAGCGAATTGAATTGCGACGCCGCCGCCCAGAACAGCATGGAACCCAGCACCAGTGCGGCATACAGGCCGGCGCGGCCGCCAAACACGCGCCGTCCGGTATAAGCCACCATCAGCACGCCAACCATCCCGCACACGCCATTCCACAGGCGCGCCTGCCAGTCGCCGATGCCGAACAGGGCGAACGAGACGGCGCTCATCCAGGTGTGCAGCGGCGGCTTTTCAAAATACTTGATGCCGTTGAGGCGCGTGGTGACCCAGTCGCCGGTCAGCAGCATTTCGCGCGCCATTTCGGCATAGCGGCCCTCATCCGGCGGGATCAGCGTGCGCAGGTTCAGCACCAGCAGGGAAAACACGATAAAGACGGCAGCCAGCAGATACTGCGCTGTCCTGGAACGGAAAAAAGCAGGCATGGAGGAGACGAAAGACGAAAATGTGAACGCAGTTTAATGCAACCACTGTTAACAGTGTGTTAAAGCATGCGTCAGCGCCTCGTCTTTGTCAGGGAAAAATCACAGTGACGCTCAGCCCTTTGCCGAGTTCGCCGTCGTCGAGGCGGATATCGGCCCGGTGGTGGTTGGCGATGTTGCGCACGATCGACAGGCCCAGGCCGCAGCCCCAGACTTCATTGCCGTCCGGACGGAAGAACCGGTCGAACAGGCGGGCCCGATGTTCGGGCGCCACGCCGGGCCCGTTGTCGCGCACGCGCAGGAAAGGTTTGCCCTGCTCCACGCCGGTCAGCAGATCGACCCGGCCGCCCCGTTGCGTGTAGCGCAGCGCGTTGTCGACCAGGTTATTCAGCAGCACCCGCAGGCCCTCGCGCTCGGCTTGCAACACCAGCGGCGCGGAATCTTCGACCCCGAGGTCGATGTCACGGCTGTCGGCCAGCGCCGAATGGTCGGCCACCACGCTGGCCAGCAGCGCACCCACATCCACCGGCTGCAACTGCGCCGCCCCCTGCTCGGACTCATGCCGCGCCAGGCTGAGCAGTTGCTGCACCAGATGGCTGGCGCGGTCCAGCCGTTCATGCAGCTTGGCCAGCGCCAGCGCCCGCTCGGTGGCAGTGCCGGCGCGTTCGGCCAGTTGCAGCTGCAATTTGAGGGCGGTCAGCGGCGAGCGCAGCTCATGCGCGGCGTCGGCGACAAACGTGCGTTGCGCGGCCATCGCCGCCTCGAACTTGCTCATCAACCCGTTCAGCGCGACCACCACCGGGCGCAAATCCGGCGCCATGCCGTCGGGGTCGATCGGCCGCAAGGCGGTGGCCGACTGGTCGCCCACCGCCTCCGCCAGCCGATACAGCGGACGCAGCGCCCGGCCCACCACCGCCAGCACCAGCAGCGCGAAAATCACGGCTATCGCCAGCAGCGGCCGCCCGGTGCGCCACGCCATGTGCCGTGCCAGATGGTCGCGCGCGGCCTGCGGCTGCGCCACCTGCACATAGCGTCCGCCGAGCTCTTGTCCGTACAGCCGCCAGGCGGCATCGTTCCAGATCACATCCCGATAGCCTTGCACATCGTAACGTGGCAGCGGCGCCAGTCCGCCGGCACTGGGCATGTCCAGCGCGCCGCTGCTGTTCCAGACCTGCAAGACGAACGCTTCCTCCGGGTCGTGGCTGCCCTCCGGGGCGCCGCCCGGCAGCGCGATCGCCAGTTGCCGAAGTTGCAGGTCGGCCAATTCATTGGTCTCCGCCAGCAGCGAGCGGTACAAGGTGGTGCCGGCGCCCAGCACGCACGCCAGCGTCGCGCACAGCAGGCCGATTAACAGTTGTTGACGGATGGTTTTCATGGCGCGGGCTTGACCTTGTAGCCGACGCCGCGCACGTTCTTGATGAAGTCGGCGCCGAATTTCTTGCGCAGCCGGTGCACGTAGACGTCGACCGTATTGCTCTCGACTTCGGTATTCCAGCCGTACAATTTGTCTTCCAGCTGTGCTTTGGAGATCACGCTGCCCGGATCGTCCAGCAACACCCGCAGCAGCGCGAACTCGCGCGCCGACAGTTTGACCGGCGCGCCCTCAAACTGCGCCTCGTGGCTGGCCAGGTCCAGCGTCAGCGCGCCGTGCAACACCAGCGACCGCGTGCGGGCGACACGGCGGCGCAGCAAGGCGCGGATGCGGGCCAGCAGTTCGTCCAGGTCGAAGGGTTTGACCAGATAATCGTCGGCGCCGCCGTCCAGGCCTGCCACCCGCGCCGGCGTGCTGTCGCGCGCGGTGATGATCAGCACCGGCAGGCCGTTGCCGCGCGCGCGCAAGGCGGTCAGCACGTCCATACCCTGCTTGCGCGGCAGGCCCAGGTCCAGCAGCAGCAAGTCATAGGGAATGGTGGCCAGCGCCACATCGGCCGCCTGGCCGTCGCGCACCCAGTCCACGGCGTAGCTTTCGCCCAGCAGACCATCCTTGATACTCTCGCCGATCATCGGATCGTCTTCCACCAACAGCAGCCGCACCGGATTTCCTCCAAAAACCGATAGTGTACAGCCGGCGGCGGCGTCAAACAGGTTTACACTGCCGAGGTACCCCGCCAACCAGGAGATCCTCATGCGCCGCTTTGCCGCCACAGCCGGTTTGCTCGTCACCCTGACCGCGCCCTATGCCATGGCCCAGCACGGGCATCACGGTACAACGGCGGCGCTGGGCACGGTAAGCTTCGAGACCTCTTGCCGCCCTTCGGTGCAACCCGAATTCAATCGTGCGGTGGCGCTCATGCATTCGTTCCAGTTTGGCTTGGCGATTGACGGCTTTCGCGCCATCCTCGCCAAGGAGCCGGACTGCACCATCGCCTACTGGGGCATTGCCCTCAGCAGCTGGAGCAATCCGTTCGCCAACTTCAAATCGCCCGGCCAATTGGCGCAGGGACTACAGGCCGTCGAGGCCGGAAGGGCCAAAGCGCCAGCCACGGCGCGTGAGCGGGCATACCTGGAGGCCGTCGCCCATCTGTACGTCGACAGCGGGCGCAGCGGGCAGGCGGCGCGTTGGAACGCGTATGAACGGGCAATGGACAAGCTCAGCGCCGCCTTTCCCGACGATGCCGAAGCACGCATCTTCCATGCGCTGGCGCTGGCAGCGGCGGCCGATCCGGCGGACAAGCGCTACGAAAAGCAGCTCAAGGCCGGCGCCATGCTGGAAGCGCTGTTCGTGCAATATCCCGATCACCCTGGGCTGGCGCACTACATCATTCACGCCTATGACGAACCGGAACTGGCCGCGCGCGCTGCGGAAGCCGCCCGCCGTTATGGCGAGATCGCGCCGGCCACGCCACATGCGCTGCACATGCCGTCGCATACCTTCACGCGCATGGGCGACTGGAAGGCGTCGATCGCGACCAATCAGGGATCGGCAACGGCTGCCCGCAAAGCCGGCCAGCCGGCGGACGAGCTCCACGCCAGCGACTACATGGTCTATGCCTATCTGCAAACGGCGCAGGACGAGGCCGCGAGAAAACTGGTGCAAACATCAGCCGACATCTTCAAGCGCTTTGACCCGGCCAATGCAAACGGCGCGGCGCCGGCGTCAGCGGCTTTTTTTGCCAACGCCGCCATTCCCGCGCGCTACTGCCTGGAGCGCCGCGACTGGGCGGCGGCGCTGGCCCTGACGCCGCGTGCGACGCCATTTCCCTATGCCGATGCCATCACGATTTTTACCCGTGGCCTGGGCGCTGCGCACCTCGGCAATACGGCGGTCGCCGAGGCATCGATCGCCAGCCTGGCCGATATCCGCGAGCGCCTGCGCGGCGCCAAAGACGGTTACTGGTCCGACCAAACCGAGATTCAACGGCTGGAAGTGGCGGCGCAACTGGCCCGCACCAACGGCGACAACGCGACGGCGCTGAGCGCCTTGACCCGCGCTGCAGAAATGGAAGACGTTACGGAACTGGCATCGATCACGCCCGGTCCGTTCGTGCCGGCGCGCGAAATGCTGGGTGAGCTGTTGCTGGACCTGTCACGTGCGGAACAGGCGCTGGTCCAATTCAAGGCCACGCTTGTCAAGCAGCCCAACCGCTACTGGTCGGTGTACGGTGCGGCGCAGGCGGCAAGCCGTGCGGGCGACTTGCCCACAGCGCGAACTTACTTCCAGCAATTGCTGACAATCGCCGACAGCGCGGATCAGCCACGGCGCGCCTCCCTGCTAGCCGCCGACGCCACGCTTCAGACACTGCGCTAGGCTCACTGGGGACGGTCACGGCACGTCACCTCGTAGCGAGTTCCCAGCTGGCTGCATACGGCACGCGCATCGTACTGGACGGCGCCCTCCTTCGGCCGCTGCTTGAACATCCGCACCACCACGTCCGGCCCTGGCTGGGCGCTGGCCTTGCCGTCCGGCGCCGCCAGCGTAAAGTGGCTGTAACCCTGTTGCAGCGTCAGCTCCGCGCTGCGCAGCAGGGAGAAGTCCTGGATCTGCTGTTGCAGTGTGTACGGCGTGGAGGCAATTTTGACGCGCCATACACCCGGTTCGATCGGTGCTTCGCTATAGCCCCCTTCGCTGTTATGCGGCTGATATTCCGTCGCGCAGCCGGCCAACAGGGCTGCAGACGCCAAAATGAAAGCGAGCCTGGTTTTCATGCTTTACTCCTCAATAGATATCCTCTATGCGGCTAGCAGCATTACGCTACTCTACGCGCTTACAGGCTGTGGGAACAGCACTGTCACCATTAGTCCGCAACCGCCACTACAGTCATGCATAGCCAGCGTTGCGTTGTGCGCATCGGCCACGCTCTTGACGATCGACAGGCCAAGGCCGCTGCCCCACACCTCGTTGCCGTCCGGCCGATAGAAACGGTCGAACAAACGTTCGCGTTCTGCTTCCGGCACCCCGGGACCGTTATCGCCAACGCGCAGAAAAGCACGGCCTTGCTGATAGCCGACCATCACGTCTACTTGGCCGCCCTGCGGCGTGTAGCGCAGCGCGTTGTCCACCAGATTGCTCAGCATGATCGCCAGCCCTTCCATATGCGCGCTCACCCGGACTGCTTGCGCATCGGCGCTGAGACCGAG
Organism: Duganella margarita; assembly: GCF_009857535.1. GTDB lineage: Bacteria > Pseudomonadota > Gammaproteobacteria > Burkholderiales > Burkholderiaceae_D > Rugamonas > Rugamonas margarita. Next base: position 31,155 of record NZ_WWCS01000012.1, on the reverse strand, counting down.
GTCAATGCGGCGGCTGTCCGCGTACATCGTGTGATCGGCCACCACCTGGCGGGCGATTTGCAGCAGGTCGCAATCGGTGCAAGCTGGCGGCATGGCGCTTTGTTCGTGCCGCGCCAGCGTCATCAACTGCTGCACCAGATGGGTGGCGCGGTCTAGCCGCTCGTGCAGTTTGCGGAATGAGGCCTGACGGCTGGCATCATCGACGGCGCGCTCGGCCAGTTGCAGCTGCAACTTGAGCGCGGTCAGCGGCGAGCGCAGTTCGTGCGCCGCATCCGCCACAAAATTGCGCTGCGTGGTGATGGCGTCCGCCACCTTGCGCAGCAGGCCGTTGAGCGCCGCCACGATCAGGAGCAGCTCAGGCGCCAGGCCGTCGTCGTCCAACGGCTGCAAGGCGGCCGGCGTGCGGTCACGCACTGCCTGCGTCAACCGTTCCAGCGGTTGCAGCGCGCGGCCGACCACGATCCAGATCAGCATCGCCATGGCCGGCAGCAGCAACAACAGCGGTGGCACGATGCGCAGGGCCATATGCGCCACCACCCGCTGGCGAATCGCAATCGGCTGCGACACCTGCACATGGTAGCCGGCCACCACGTCCGCATACACGCGCCAGCGTTCCCCGCGATAGCTGACCGTCACATAGCCCTGCGGTTGCGGCAACGGCAGCGCCGGCGCACGCTGCGACACATGCACCGGCTGCTGCCCGGTATTCCAGGCCTGCACCTCGAACTGGTCGTCCGGATCGCTGTCGTGCGGCAGCCGCCATGGCGCCGGCGCGTGCAACGGCAACGACCACGTCAGCTGGCGCAGACGCTGGTCCGACTGTTCGTCGGCCTCGTGGTCGGCCAGCATGTACAGCAACATGACGGCAGCCAGCGTGCATCCCAGCGTGCCGGTCATCAGTCCCAGCAGCAGACGGGTGCGGATGGTCTTCATGCGCTGGCGGGTTCGTGGCCGACGTCACGAATGGCCTGGATAAATCGGTTGCCCGGCTTTTTGCCGTCGCCGTCGTGCACGTAGTCGCCAGCGTAATCTTCCCTGCGCAGCACGTCTTCCCTGCTTTCACCGCTCATGGGCGCGCTTTTTATCAACAGCAATCGCATCACTGCACCTCGCTTCATTACCTGCCGGCAGTGTACGAAATGCTTTATTAACGGCGTATTAACGCCAGGCCGACCAGGTTGCGACGTGCTGCTACGTATCAGTCACATTTGCGAATGAGTCGCATTTGCAATATGATCTGTATTTTTCTCCGACCCTTTTCTTCATGTCCAACATCTCCCGACCGCGTTTCTTCTATCTGTTCTTCGCCGCGCCACTGGCTTGCGCGCATTTGCCTGGCATGGCCCAGACGGAGGACGAGCAAGTCCTGAAGGCGGTGCAGATTACCGCCGCCCGCGCGCAGGGCTTCACGCCTAACACGGTCGAGGCCGGCAGTTTCCGTGGTTCGGACGTGATGGAAGTGCCCTCCACCGTCAACGTCATCACGCGTGAAGTGCTGGACCTCCAGGCCGCCGGCGGCCTGTACGACGCGGTGCGCAACACCGCCGGCGTCACCCGCCAGCAAAACGGCGGCGACACCTGGGACCAGTTGGTGATTCGCGGCATCGACGTGGAAAACCGCACCAACTACCGCCTCAATGGCTCGCTGCCGATCATGAACTTCTCCCAGGTGCCGATGGAGAACAAGGAGCGCGTCGAAGTGCTCAAAGGGGCGTCGGCGCTGTACTACGGCTTCACTTCGCCGGCCGGCGTGGTCAACTTTGTCACAAAACGGGCCGGCAATACGCCGGTCACCAGCGCCGGCCTGACGCTGGATGACAAGGGTACCGCCGTGGCCAATGTCGATGTCGGCCGCCGCTTCGGCGAGCAGAACGAATTCGGCGTGCGCATCAACGCCGCCGGCGGTTCGCTCGGCACTTTCCTCGACAACGTCGGCAACGGCAACCGCCAGTTCGCTTCAGCCGCGCTGGACTGGCGCGTCAACAACCGCCTGCTGCTGAAGGCCGACCTGGAATACGATCACCGCAAGGTCACCGAGGAAGCCGCCGTGACGCTGCCGACCGCCGTCAATGGCGTCATCACGCTGCCGCGCGCGGTCGATCCTTCGCGCCTGGTGGGCCCGGAGATGGCCAAGTTCGACGCTACCAGCAAGGTCGCCGCACTGCGCGCCGACTATGCGCTGGGCGACGGTTGGGCATTGACGCTGGAAGGCGGCCATTCGGAAGTGGCGCGTGACCGCAATCTGGCGATCTTCCGCTTTACCAGCAACGCCACGGTCGCCACCGGCGCCGGCCGCATCACCGGCAACCAGCAACACCTTCAGGTCGGCTCGGACAGCCTGCGCGCCGAGTTGTTCGGCACCGCCGTCACCGGCCCGGTCAAGCATGAAATCACGTTCGGCGTCAGCCGCACCGAGAAGAGCCAGGATCCGATTTACCAGAGCAACTACACGGTGGCCGCGCAGAATCTGTACGACCCGGTACCGATCACCAGCATCACCTACAGCGCCAAGCCGACCTCGCCCACCACAGCCGCGCTGGACACCAGCGACACCGGCATCTACGCGCTCGACCGCCTGACCTTCTCGCCGCAGTGGCAAATCATCGGCGGCGTGCGCAAGGTCAATTACAACAGCGATCAGGGCCTGAACCACTACACCGCCGATAAGACCACGCCAATGGCGGCGGTCATCTATCGTCCGCTGACCGATCTGTCGTTCTACGCTTCGGCGGCGCAAGGCCTGGAGGAAGGCGAAGCGGCGCCGACCGGCACCATCAACCAGAACGAGCGTATGGCGCCCGGCGTCAGCAGGCAGAAGGAACTGGGCATGCGCTGGCGCGCGCCGGGCGGCACGCTGCTGTCGGCGGCGCTGTTCGATATCAATCGTCCCGGCTATTACACCAACACGGCCAACGTGTTTGTGGCCGATGGCGAACAGCACTATCGCGGCGTGGAGCTGTCGACGCAGGGCCAGTTGACGCGCAACCTGGCGTGGCAGACGTCGGCCCAGCTGCTGAATCCGGAATTCCGCAAGATCAGCGATGCCTACAACGGCAAGCTGCCGGAAAACGCTTCCAGACACACCGCCAGCGCCTTCCTGTCGTATGCGTTTGACGACCATGTGCCGGGCCTGTCGCTGAACAGCGGAGCGTATTACACCGGCCGTCGTCCGGTCAACGATCTGGATCAGGCGTTCCTGGGCGGCGTGACGCTGTTCACCGTCGGTGGCCGCTACATCACGCAAACGCTGGGCAAGCGCACCACCTGGCAGATCAACGTGGAAAATCTGGGCGACAAGCAGTACTGGGCAGCGGCCGGCACCCGTCTGGCAGCCGGTGCACCGCGCACCGTCAAGCTGACCATGAAGGTTGACCTGTAAGCCGGTGCATCAGGACTTGGGAATGCGGTTGACCAGCGCCTCGCCACGCTCGAACGCGCTGATGCTGTCGATGGTGGTCTGCATGATCTGACCGATCGCCTCTTCCGTGAAAAACGCCTGGTGGCCGGTGACGATCACGTTCGGGAACGACACCAGGCGCTGGATCACGTCGTCGCAAATAATGGTGGACGACAGATCCTGGAAGAACAGATTGGCTTCCTGTTCGTAGACGTCAATCGCCAGCCCGCCCAACTGGCCGGTCTTCAGCGCCTCGGTGGCGGCCTCGGTGTCGACGAGTCCGCCCCGGCTGGTGTTGACCAGGATGCTGCCGCGTTTGGCGCGCGCCAGCGATGCGGCGTTGACGATGTGGCGCGTCTCCTCGGTCAGCGGACAATGCAGCGACACCACGTCGCTGCTGGCCAACAACTCATCGACTGACACGTAACGGCCGCCCAGCGCCTCAAACGCGGCCGACGGGTAGCGGTCATGGCCCAGCAAGGTGCAGCCGAAGCCGCTCAAAATCCGCGCAAAGATGGTGCCGATCTTGCCGGTGCCGATCACGCCCACGGTCTTGCCGTGCAGGTCGAAGCCCATCAAGCCTTCCAGGTCGAAGTTGCCTTCGCGCGTGCGCCAGCTGGCGCGGGCGATCTTGCGGTTGACCGCCAGCAGCAGGCCGACGGCAAACTCGGCCACCGAGTACGGCGAATAGTCGGTCACCCGCACCACGGCGATGCCGAGCCGCTCGGCGGCGGCCGCGTCGATCTGGTTGTAGCCGGTGGAACGCGTGGCGACCAGCCGCACACCCTGCTGCGCCAGGATCGCCAGCACCTCGGCGTCGACGCTGTCGTTGACGAACACGCAGACGGCCTCGCAACCGGCGGCCAGCGGCGCGCTGGCGGCGGTCAGGCGGTCTTCCAGGAAGCGCAGCTCATGGCCGGCGGCGGCGTTGGCCCGCGCCAGCATGGTCTTGTCATAACGGCGTGTGCTGAATACGGCTGTCTTCATGGTCCTTGCCCTTCACGTCATGCAATTGAAATTCTTGCTGCAGCTGCGCGCGCTGGCTGCCGCGCAGCAGGTAGACGCCGTACAGGCACAGCGGCAGCACCGCCAGCAGCGCCGCGTACGGCAATATCGACGCTTCATCGCCCGCCGTGGCGCCCTGGATCGACGACACCAGCGCAAAATCCCACACGCCGTGCACCACCATCATCGGCCACACCGAGCGGGTACGCAAGCGGATCGCCGCATAGACGATCCCTTGCAGAAAGGCCGCCGTGGCCTGCCATAGCGCGCCGCCCAGGTCGCCCGTGGCCAGGCCATTGGCCGTGTGCGCCACGCCAAACAGCGCCGACGACAGCAACACGGCAGGCCAGATGGCGTAACGGTCAAGCAGGCCCTGCAACAGGATGGCGCGGAACATCAGTTCTTCCGACAGCGCCACCAGCGCGGCGTTGCCGGCCACCAACAGCAAGGCCTTGGGCGCCGGCCAGCCGCCGGCCCATGCCACCACCAGCATCAGCAGCGAGTACAGCAATATTGGCGAAACCAGCCACCACGACCGCAGTGGGGACGGCGCGTGCAGCCCGCTGATGCGCCGTTCGTTGCCGGCCAGTGACACCAGCAAGGCAAACAGCGCCGCCAGCAGCCAGGACAGGCCGATGCCGCCGGCTTGCAGCCGAACCAGGCCCAGCGTCAGGCCCAGCCAGACCGCCAGCGCGATCAGCGCCAGCGGCAAGGTGATATGGATTTTTTTCATCGTTACCAATACCCCAGCAGTTTCCACCAGGCGCCGCCGACCACGGCAAACACCAGCAACTCCAGCACGCACATGACGAAGCCGACGCGCCACCAGTTGCCCATGGTGACGTAGCCGCTGCCAAAGATGATCGGCGAGGTGCCGGTAGCGTAATGGGTCAGCGTCATCATAATGGCCGAGCCGGCCGTCATCAGCAACAGGAACGGCACCAGGTATGGCTGAGGCAGCAATTGCGCACCGACCGACAGGAAGGCGAACAGCATGGCGCTGATGTGCGCGGTGGTGCTGGCAAACAGGTAATGCGAGAAGACGAAGGCCAGCAGCAGCACGGTGGCGACCGGCAACCACCCCATGCCGCTCGCGACGATCGCATCCTTCATCGCCAGCGCAGCCCAGCCGATCACGCCCAGCTTGTTCAACTGTTCCGCCAGCATGACCAGCGCGCCGAACCAGATCAGCGTATCCCAGGCGCTTTTTTCGGACAGCACATCGTCCCAGTCCAGCGTGCCGGTGATGATCAATACGAACAGGCCAAGGAAGGCCACCACGGTCGGGTCCAGCGTCCATGCCGGGCCGAAAATCATGGCCGGCACATTGGCCCACAGCACCAGCAGCAGGCCAAAGGTGCCGAGCATGACTTTTTCTTTTGGCGCCAGAGGCCCCATCCGGTCCAGTTCGCCGCGCGCGTATTGCACCGCGTCCGGCGTCGCTTTCAACTGCGGCGGCGACAGCAGGTAGATCACCAGCGGCATCAGCAGCAGGCAGACCAGGCCCGGCAGCAGCATGCACAGCGCCCACGTGGTCCAGCTCAGATGAAAACTCTGGTGACTGGCTTTGGCGACAAAGTCTACCACCAGCGGATTGGGCGCCGTGGCGGTGAGGAACATGGCGGAGGTGATCGGATTGGCGTGGTAATTCACCAGCGCCAGGTAGGTGCCGACCTTGCCTTCCGTGCCCTTGGCCGGATCGGAATCGAAGGCATTGGCGATTGATTTCATGATCGGGTGGACGATGCCGCCGCCGCGCGCAGTATTACTCGGCGTGAACGGCGCCAGCACCAGTTCGCACACCGTCAGGCCGTAGCCGATGCCAATGGTGCGCTTGCCCAGCATGGCGATGAAGATCAGGCCGATGCGGCTGCCCAGCCCGGTCTTCTTGAGGCCGCGCGAGATCAGCACCGCCACCACGATCAGCCAGATCAGCGGGCTGGCGAAGCTGCTCAGGGCATCGGTCATCGCGCCCTTGGATGAGTTGGAGGTGACTTGCGACAGCGCCACGATGACGATCGCCATCAACGCCATCACACCGATCGGCATGACCTTGAGGATGATGGCGACGATCGTGGTGAGGAAGATCGCCACCAGCGCCCACGCCTTGGGATCGAGGCCGGCGGGACACGGCAGCGCCAGCAGCACAAACAGGACAGCGGTGGCAATCAGCGCCGGTACCAGACGAAACGGCACGGCGCTATTGAAGTAGCGGAACATGGCGGACAGCTTGGACAGCATGGACAACCTTTCACTGACAAGATGATCAGATCATACAGGAGTGAAATGTTTAATAGGCAAGAGATACGCCGCTACTTGATCTGGACGCTTGATCCTAGCGTTTCAGCGCCTGCGCGATCCAGCTATCGAACAGCTGCTGGTGGAATTTGATCCAGCCGTCCGTATGGCGCGCGATATCGGCCTGCGAGCTTTCGCCGTCGCGCATGCGCTGGTTTTGCGCATTGATGTCGGCAATCGGCAGCCGCATCACCTCAAACAGTTTGACGGCGACGGGGTTCTGCTCGGCCCACGCGCGGTTGACCACGATGCGCGTGGTGTTGACCGCGAAGCCATAGTCGCTGCCGTCATCCATCCGCGTGCTGGCGTGCTGCGGATTGGCCGAGAACGGCACCTGCAGCCAGACCACGTCCTTGCCCGGCGCCAGCACCCCGCTCACCCAGTACGGCGTCCAAGTGTAGTACAGGATCGGTTCGCCACGCCGATAGCGGCCGATGGTGTCGGCCATCAGCGCGGCATAGCTGCCCTGCACATGCTTGACGGTGGCGCGCAGCTGGTAGGCGTCCAGGTGATTTTCGATCATCGCCTCGCAGCCCCAGCCGGGATTGCAGCCGGTCAGGTCGGCCTTGCCGTCGCCGTCGTGGTCGAACAGCTTGGCCAGGCCGGGATCGCGCAACTGTTCGATATTGCTGATGTTGTACTTGTCGGCAGTGGCCCTGTCGATCATATAGCCCTGCGCGGCCGGACCGGCATACTGGCCGGTGCGCAGCAGCCTGGCGTCGCCGCCGGCGTTGTTGTAGTAGTCCTGATGCAAAGGGTCCCAGTGCACCGCGAGGAAGGTGGCGTCGCCGTTGGCGATGGCGATATGCGCAGCCGGATAGTCGACTTCCTTGATCGGCTGCGGCTCGTAGCCCAGCTTTTCCAGCGCGCGGTCGACCAGCATGGTCTGGAAGGTTTCTTCGGCCATCGAGCTTTGCAGCGCCTGCACCTTGACGCCCTTGCCGGGCAAACCGTCATTCGGCGCTTGCGCCATGGCCAGGCTGGTGGTCAGCACCAGCACGCTCAGCGCCAGCATCGACAGCCATTGGAACCGGCCGCGCACCGGACCGTTGCGCAACAGGCGCAGGACCAGGCCGGCCGGGCCGGTCTGGTACCAGTGACGCACGCCGCGGCGCGGCTGCCCCATCGCCTGCGTCAGACGGTCCAGCGTGATGGCCAGCAGCACGATGCCCAGGCCGCCGACGGTGGCCAGGCCCATGTCCAGCCGGCCGATACCGCGCAACACCATCTGGCCCAGGCCGCCCACCGCGATCATCGAGGCGATCACCACCATCGACAACGACAGCATCAGCGACTGGTTGATGCCGGCCATAATCGACGGCATGGACAGCGGCAACTGCACGCGGGTCAGCAACTGCCACGGCGACGCACCGTAGGCGCGTGCCGCTTCGATCAGGTCCGGACGCACCTGGCGTATGCCGAGATTGGTCAGCCGCACCAGCGGCGCCAGCGCAAAGATGATGGTCACGATTACGCCCGGCGCATTGCCAATACCGAACAGCATCACCACCGGTACCAGGTACACAAAGGCTGGTGTGGTCTGCATGGCGTCCAGCAGCGGTCGCAGGATATTCTGCGCGCGGTCGCTGCTGGCCAGGAAGATCCCTAGCGGCAGGCCGATCAACAGACAGAACGCTAGCGAAGTCAGCACCAGCGACAAGGTAATCATCGCTTCCGGCCACACGCCCAGCATGGACACCACCAGCAGCGCCAGCACGGTGCCGACCGCCAGCGCGCGGCTGGTGAACTGCCAGGCCAGCAAGCCGATGATGGCGATCACCACCAGCGACGGCGCCGCCAGCAGCAAGGCGCCGACGCCGTTGAGCGTGGCGTCGATCGGCGCGCGCACGGTCTGGAAGAACGGGCGGCAATGTTCGACCACCCAGCCCAGGCCTTGATTGATCCAGGATTCCAGCGGCAGGCTGCCGTCGAAGATTTGTGCCAGGTGCAGGCCGCCGGCGTGCTCGGGAGTGACGGCCGGCTTGGCGGCGTCGAGCCAGGCAGTATCGGCCGGCGCAGATGGCAGCCATGGGTTGACCTGCGCGGTGTGCTCAACAACAGGTTCTACGGCGTTAACGGTGCTTGGATTCATGCGAGTCCTTTCTGTGTTTGTGGCTCGGCAATGGCGGGCGTATCGGGGTCGAGGAACTTCAGCAACGTCGTCCTGCTGATCGCGCCGTGGAAGCTGCCGTCATCGGCCACCACGGGCACGGCGTAAGGCAGCTGCGCCACCTGGCCGAACAGGCCGGCAACGGGATCGTTGGCGTTAATCGACTGCACTTCCGGCAGATACGCATGGGCCAGGCCCAGCGGACCGGTGTGACCATCGAGCGCATCGCGCAGCGAATCGGCCGACACCAGGCCAAGGAATTTACGTTTGGGATCGACCACATAGGCGTAGCTGCGGTCCTGCTCTTCCAGCATCGACAGGGCCGCCCGCGCACCGCGCGTTGGCGACTCCGACACCACGATCTGGCTCTTGCGGGCAATATCGCTGGCCTTGAAGACAGCCGCCGCATCCACCCCGCGCACAAAGCTGCGCACGTAATCGTTGGCCGGCTTGCGCAGGATTTCTTCCGGCGTGCCCACTTGCACCACATGACCATCCTTCATGATGGCGACGCGGTCGCCGATGCGCATGGCTTCATCAAGATCATGGGAGATGAAGACGATGGTGCGGCGCTTGATCTGTTGTAGGCGCAGCAGTTCCGATTGCATCTCGGTACGCATGATCGGGTCCAGCGCGGAGAACGCCTCGTCCATCAGCAGAATCGATGGATCGCACGCCAGCGCGCGGGCCAGGCCGACGCGTTGCTGCATGCCGCCAGATAATTCATCCGGATAGCTGCCGGCATAGGCGGCCAGGCCGACCTGCTCCAGCGCTTGCCGCGCCAGCGCGTGGCGCTCGGCTTTCGGCATGCCGGCCAGCTCCATGCCGAAGGCGGTGTTGTCGAGCACGGTCATTTGCGGCAGCAGCGCGAACGACTGGAACACCATGCTGATGTCCTTGCGGCGCAAGGCGCGCAGCTGCGCGTCCGGCAACGTGTTGATGTCGTTGCCGTCGATCAGGATGCGGCCGGCGGTCGGCTCGATCAAGCGGTTGAGCATGCGCACCAGGGTCGACTTGCCCGACCCGGACAGGCCCATGATGACGAAGATCTCGCCGGCTTCAATGGTAAAACTGGCGTCGAACACGCCAATGGTGCATTCTGTCCTGGCCAGAATGTCTTGCTTGCTGGCGCCTTTGCGGACCAGTGCCAGTGCCTGTTCCGGCTGGTCGCCGAATACTTTAAAGACCTGGTCAATGATGATTTGTTTAGCCACGATGTGGTTCTCCTTCGTTTTGGCGAATGGAATGACACCTCGCTGGCCGTCAGCCTGCGATGGGAATCAACGGGATAAAAAGACACGGGGACCGGAGCGGAGCCGGTATACCGGAATGTCAAATGCGTGCCAAAAGAAGCTGGGGCTCAGGACTTTTAGCCACGCTGGGGCGGGCGCTTGGCCCATGGGTGTTGTAAAAACGCATCAATTATACGTGAAACCCTTACGGAAGTCCATTGACTTTCCAGATTGGAATGCGTAGATAGTGTTCGCCAGCGAACATTGCGCTGCAAAATATTGGATTGAAATGAAGGTTACGCTGGTCATGCTGGACGGAGTGCAGGCGCTGGATGTGGCGGCGCCGCTGGATGTGTTTGCCGAGGCAAACCGCTTTTTGCCGAAGAAAGACCACTATCAAACCACGCTGGTCGGCGAGCGGCCGGACGGCGTGACCAGCTCCAGCGGTATGGATTTCAAGGTCCATTGCGACTACCTGAATTTTCACGCGGACAGCGATCTGCTGCTGGTGGCCGGCGGGCCGCGCTATCAGGACTATCGGCCGGCGGCCGCATTGGCCGACTGGCTCAACCTGCATGCGCGCCGCGCCAAGCGCTTCGGCGCCATCTGCAATGGCGTGTTCTTGCTGGGCCATGCGCGCCTGCTGGACGGCCGCGAAATCACCACGCATTGGGATCACGCCGAACGGCTGGTGGCGCAGTTCCCCTCCTCGATCGTCCGGCCCGACAAGATCTTTGTCCGCGACGGCAACCTGTTCACCTGCGGCGGCGTCAGCGCCGGCATCGACCTGTGCCTGGCGCTGGTGGCCGAGGACTGGGGGCATGAACTGGCGCTCAAGGTGGCCAAGCGGCTGATCGTGTACATCCGCCGCGATGGCGGCCAGTCGCAGTACAGCCCGTACCTGGCGGTCGGCCCGGACCAGGACTCGCTGGTGGCGCGGGTGCTGAAATACGTCACCGACCATATCACCGAGCCGCTCAGCATCGAAGAGATCGCCGATGCGGTGGGCGTCAGCCGCCGTACCTTCTCGCGCGCGTTTGCCAAGCACGCCCATGTTACGCCGTCGGTGTTTGTGGACCAGGTGCGGATCGACTTCGCCCGCAAGCTGCTGGAAGAGACTGATGTGCCGCTGAAAACCGTCGCCTTCCGCTGCGGCTTCAACACCGCCGAGAAGATGCGGCTGATTTTTTCGCGCCAGCTGGATACCACTGGCCAGCAAGCGCTATGGTGTAGGCATCGCCATCTCCGACAGCATCGGCATCGTCGCGCTGCTGCTGTTTGCCGTGCTGGTGGTTGGCTATCTGCATAAACTGATACGGCACACGGCCGCCGTGCGGCAGGAATTCGACCATCCGGTGACCAGCAGCTTTTTTGGCACCATCGGCATCAGCATCTTGCTGCTGTCCAGCGTAGTGGCCAGTTACAGCAGCGGCGCGCAATGGCTGATGTGGAGCATCGGCGTCGCCGTCACGCTGGCGCTGAGTGCGGTCATGATCGGCCGCCTGTTGAACGGCAACGCCGCGCCGGCCAGCGTGGCGCCGGCCTGGCTGATTGCCGGCGTCGGCAGCCTGGACATCGTGGTCACCGGCGGCGGCCTGCCCGGTCGTTGGGCGCGCGAGATCAACTTGCTGGCGGCTGCCATCGGCGGCGTCAGCGCCCTGGTGTTCTTCGTGCTGATCTTCTCTCGCCTGGTGCATCAGGCGCCGATGGCCGACGCCATGCGACCGTCCAAGATGATCTTGATGGCACCGTTCGCGGTGGGCTTCGTCGCCTACGTCAACCTGGTGCAGACGGTCGACCGCTTTGCGGCGCTGCTGTTTTACTTTGGCCTGTTCCTGTTTGTGATCATCGCTTGGCGACTGGTGCGCAAGCCACCGCCGTTTTCGTTGTCTTGGTGGGCGATTGGCTTTCCCATGGCGGCCCTGAGCAGCGCGGCTCTGAACTACGCCGGCGCAGTCGGCGGGCTTGGACTGGAACTGCTGGCCGTGACCTTGCTGATCGTGCTGTCGCTGACCATTGTCGCGCTGGCGATCCGCTCACTGTGCGCCATGGCGGAGGTGCGCGCATGAACGCCCTCAACCTGAAGCAGAATCTGGACGACTACGACGACTTCTACGACATGCTGACCGAGTCGCACCACGACCTGACTGAAGCGCAAAGCAAGATGCTGGATGCGCAAATGGTGCTGCTGCTGGCGAATCACATCGGCGACCTGGCGGTGCTGCGGCAAGCCTTCGCCCTGGCCCGCGTGACCGTGGAAGCCAGCAGCTAGGTGTATCATAACGGCCATGAATAATATCGACTTACCTTTCAGGGCCACCACTGAAGAAGCCTGCGCCTGGCTGGCACATCAAACCGGCGAGCCGTGGACCTTGGCCATGCTGCTTGAGCACGAACTGACGCCGGTGGTATGGCTGGACTACGATGCGGCTTATCCCGAGCTGTTCGGCGACGCCAACGGCGGTTACGCCGCGCCGATCTTCTTCCAGGACGACATTGCGCGCCTGGCGGCCGGCAGCGAAGACGTGCTGATCACCTTCACCAAGGATGCCTACAAACTGCCGGCGCGGCTGCCCGAGCCAGGCTTCCGCCGCCCGCTCGATCAATTGCGTTTCCAGAAGCGGGATCTTGAGCGGCTGGCCGCCAAGCTGAAACAGGATGCGCAAGCGGCGCTGGCGCCGCCACCTAAGCCGCCGGAATCGCAGGAATCGCAGGCCGGCATCAGCAAGCAGGAAGTGCTGCTGGCGTTTGCCGCCATGGTGCGGCTGGACCTGGACCGTTCGCTGGACGATGCGATCGGCATCTTTGGCGACGATGGCGCACGGGTGAAAGCCAGCGCAAAAAAATCCAAACGCAATGCGGTCTGGAATCCCGTCACGCTGGCGCTCGGCCTGCATGATGTGTATCGCACGCCCATCGGGCCGCTGAAACGCGCCTTCAAAACGCACGACTTCCTGCATGCCTGGCAAGGCAACTGGGAAGAATCGCTGCGGCTACTCGGAAAGTAAGCGCCGCTCGCGTATCCACTCGTACACCCGTTGCCGCACTTGCGCGGCCGTGCGGGTTGGAAAACGGATAAAGCCGTGCGGCGCTTCCGGCAACAGATGGCATTCGACGGCTGCCGCAGCGCGCCAGTGTTCGGCCATCAGTGTGGTGTCGTCCCGCAAGGGATCGCGCTCGCCAACGAACATCAGCGCCGGCGGCATGCCAGACAAGTCGCCATACAGCGGCGATAGCGGCGCTTCCCGGCGTTGTTCATCGGTGAGTCCCGGCGTGAGCAAGCGTAGCGAATCGAGCATGCTGGGGCCGTGCAACACCAGCGTGTCGGCGCCGGCCTGGCGCACGCCCGGCGTACCCGCCAAATCGTAGACACCGTAATACAGAATGGCGCCGTCGATGCGGCGCAGCAAATTTGGCCAGTGCTTGAGCCGCAGCAGCGTCGTCGCCGCCAGATGGCCGCCTGCCGACTCGCCAAGAATGTAGACCGGCAGGCCATCAAATTCAGGAAGTCCGCCGTCCAGCAGCCACCGCGCCGCAGCCAGGCAATCATCGATGATAGCCGCCAGCGGCGCTGCCGGCGCCAGCCGGTAGTCCACCGACACCACCGCCACGTTGCAGGCACTGATCAGGCCAGCGTTGAGCTGATCGTTCATCGCCGCATTGCCGATGGCCCAGCCGCCACCGTGAAAATCCAGTACCACGCCACGTGCCGGCATGGCGCCGCGCAGCACGCGCACTGGCACCTTCAATCCGTCTGCGTGCGCCCAGTAACTGGCGACACGGATGCCGTTCCGCGCCAGTTTGGCGTCGGCGCCGAACTGCGACAGCCGCAGCAGCGACTGGATCAGCAGCGGAACCACCCGATTGTTGATTTTGAAGCGCGGCGCCCAATGCAGCTTGCGGTTGAAGCTGCGCGCATCTTCCAGGGTTGCGCCATCCAGCACCATGCTCATGGGGCCAGATCTTCCTTGCGACAGGCATCGGCAAGAATCCGCTCAACCACCGCGCGCGGCACCTTGCGGAATAACAGAAACGCGGCGGCGCTGCGCTGACCATACGTCCGCGACCATTCAATTCCTTCGCGAACGACCGATGCCTGTTGCGCATCCGAACGGGGTGTCATTTTAATATCCATGCCTAACTATCGCATAAATGCCTTGGGGACATTGTGCGACCGCACACGAACGCGGCAATCGTCCGCTGGCAAAAACGAAAGAATGGTAATTTAATAAAACAAAAAAGCACCGTCGTTCGTTTATTTGTCTTCAAAGGAATAATTTGACTCCCCTACCCTACACCCCAGACATCGAAGTGATCGGCGCCGAAGAAACGGCCTTGATCACGCAGATCGTTGAACAGATGGCAGCCTCATCGCGCTGCGCCTTCGAACGCCACCGCCACGCCATCCGCGACGCGCACGCCAAGTCCAACGGCCTGCTCAAGGGCGAACTCACCATCCATGACGACCTGCCGGCGGAACTGCGCCAGGGCGTCTTCGCCAAGCCCGGCACCTACCAGGTGGTGGCCCGCCTGTCGTCGGCGCCAAGCGATATCCATTCCGACAAAATCCCGGCGGCGCGCGGCTTCGCGCTGAAGATTATCGGTGTGGATGGTGAGCGCCTGGCGCCGGAAATTGGCGGCAACAATCAGGATTTCCTGATGGTGAACTTCCCCGCCCTGGCCTTCGGCACCATCCCCAAATACAAACAGATGCTGACGCTGCTGGAAGCCAATTCCCACGCGCCGGACACCTTCCAGCGGCTGGTGGCAGGCACGGCGCACGGCGCCAAACAGCTGCTCGAAAGCCTGGGCGGCACGCCCGGCGCCACGCTCGACGGCCTGGCGCGCGACAACCATCATCCGCTGGGCGAGACCTACCACACACAAGCGGCCATCCGCTTCGGCGACTATATCGCCAAGCTGGCGCTGCAACCGAGTTCGGACAGCGTGCGCCGCCTCATCGGCCAGCCGGTTGACGATGTCGGCTACGCCACCTTGCGCGACGTGATCAGCGACCACTTTGCCCAGCACGGCGCCGAATACACGCTTACCGCCCAACTGTGCACGGACCTGACGCGCATGCCGGTGGAAGACGCCGCCATCGCCTGGCCGGAAGAACTGTCGCCGCACCGCCCGCTGGCCACCTTGCGGTTCGCGCCGCAATCGACCGCGCACCCGGCGCGCCAGGTCTACGGCGACGACGTGCTGTCTTTCAATCCGTGGAACGGCGTTACGGCGCACCAGCCGCTGGGCGGCATCATGCGCATCCGCCGCGCCGCCTACGAACGCTCGACCGCCTTCCGTCACAGCATGAACGCACAGCCGCGCGTCGAGCCAGCCCAATCTTCCGACATTCCCGATTAAAGGACCACCATGACCGACCACAATCCCGACCCGCGCCTGGCCGACGAAACCAGCCTGGAAGCGATCCGCCGCAAAATCGACGCCGTCGCCCACGACGCTCCCCACCTGGCCAAGATCGCGCTGGAGGCCCTGGTGCGCAAGCATAATCCAGACCTCAAGGGCACAGCCAATTCCGCAGGCCGCGTCGGCAAACAATCCGGCAATGTCTCGGAACTGACCGCGATCGCGCCGCTGAAGCCGGGCGGCGCTGAACGCCTGCGCCGCATCTTCGATCTGACCAACGGCAACATGGACGGCGCGCAGCGCGTCTCCACGCTGCACGACATGCGCTTCGTGTTCTTCGACGACGACACGCGCATCCTGTTCGCCACCACCTACGACGGCGACTGGGACAGCTACATCAACGACTTCGCCACCAAGATTCCCGAGCTGATGGATCTGCTGTTCGCCAATATCGAAGGCTGGCCAGGCATCGACAGCCCGGCCGTGAAAGACTTCATCGCCGGCCACCAGATCGACGCCGCCGGCTGGTTCGTCGCCAATCCGCAGGTAACGGTGGTGGACACGCGCCGCTTCCAGCGCATGGACAAAGCGCTGACGGCGTTCCTGGACGAGATGTCGGCCCACCCGCCGCAGGATGAGACCACGCGCAAAGCACTGGAGACGCTCAGCGCGGCGCTGGCGCAGCCGCAGGGAGTGGACTACTGATGACTTTCCTCACCGATCTCAAGGCGCGATTCGTGCGCGAACACGTGACGCTGGCGCTGGACGATATCCAGGCGCTGATCCTGCGCGCGCGGCCCGAACCCTATGTCGGCATCCACGCGATGCTGCACATCGACGACGCTGCCGGCGGCCGTGACCTGATCCGCCGCATGGCCGAGCACGTTCCCTCGGCCGCCGGCTGGACCGACGACCGCGACGCCTGGATGGGTATGGCGCTGAGCTTCCAGGGTCTGAAGGCGCTCGGCGTGCCCGAGTCTTCGCTCACCAGCTTTCCGCTGCCGTTCCAGCAAGGCATGGCCCAACGTGCCGAACAACTGCGCGATGTCGGCAGCAATGCGCCGGAACATTGGGACGACGCGTTCCAGCCGGGCATCTGCCATATCGCGCTGACCATCTATGCCCGCGACGAAGCCGCGCTGGATGTCGCAATCGGCAAGGCGATGGGCGAACTGGAACGCTCACACGGCGTCACGCTGGTTGGCAAGCACGTCTTTGGAGCGGATGAAGAAGCGAAAAATCCCTTCGGCTTCCGCGACTCGATCTCGCAACCGGCCATCGCCGGCAGCGGCGTCGCGCCGCTGCCGGGCCAGGAACGGTCGATTGCAGCCGGCGAATTCATCCTGGGCGAAAACAGCGAAACCGGCGCGCCGGTGGCAATGCCGGAGCCGCCGGAACTGGGCCGCAACGGGTCGTTCGTGGTGCTGCGCAAGTACGAGAGCCAGGCCGGCGCCTTCAACGACTTCGTCCGCAGCGAGGCCGAAGATGAAGCGGCGCAGGACCTGCTGGCGGCCAAGCTGGTCGGCCGCTGGCGCAGCGGCGCGCCGTTGACGCTGGCGCCGGAGCACGACGATCCTGAACTCGGCGCCGATCCCAAGCGCAACAACGATTTCGATTTTTCAAAAGACCCGCGCGGCCTGATGTGCCCGCACGCCGCGCACATGCGCCGGCTGAATCCGCGCGACAGCCAGCTGACCATTCTCACCGACGTCAACATCCATCGCATCATTCGCCGCTCGTCGACGTTCGGGCCGAAATGGCGGCGCGAACTGACTGCCAGCGACGACAAGGGCGAACGCGGCATCTTTTTCATCTTCATCAGCGCGCGCGCCTACGACACCATCGAGTTCTTCCAGCAGGAATGGATCAACCGCGGCAACTTCATCGACCTCGCCACCGAGCGCGATCCGATGGTGGGACTGCACCAGACGCCGGGCAGCTTCACCATCCCGGAAACGCCGGTGCGCCGGCGCGTCGACGGCATCACCACCTTCAACCGGCTGCGCGGCGGCGAATACCTGTTCATGCCGTCGTTGAGCGCCTTGAAGTGGATCGCCGAAGCGCATTGAAGCACTGAGCGCAGTTCCGCAGCGGCGAGTCCGCAGCCGGACTGGCCTAGTCGGCCAGATTGCCGGACTCGTCAAGCTTTCTGCATAGCTCGGCATGGCTGACGATCGCAGTCTCGACGTGGGAAGGCCGCCGCGACAACGCCAGTTGCCGATCGGCGGTCAGATAGCCGATGTAGTTTTCGAGACTGACCGCGCGCCCGACCGGGGCGTTGCGCAGTATCCCGATATCTTCTCTGGACAGTGTGAAGCTGTGGCTTACGCCATCGGGTGCGTCTATCTGGACCAAGTATTGAAGCATGGCTCTCTCCGAAACTCAGTAAATCCGAGCATGTGCGGCCATCCTAACGGGCCTTGGGCATGAGGCGACCATCTTTCACAATTTGTAGCACTTGTTTCGTTTTGTGGTCAGACGCGGCTACAGTGACGGCGATCCCGCCCGACGTTCAAGCAGCGCCGCCGTCAGCATGTCGAACAGCGTCCGTGCGGCCGGCGCCATGCTGTGATCGCGCTTGGTAATCAGGCCCAGCGTGCGCTTGATTTCGGGGTCCACCAGCGGCACGCCCACCAGGCCACCCTGTCGCCCCGGCAGCACAGACAGGCCCGGCACCGCCGCCACGCCAATGCCGGATTCGACCAGGGCCAGCACGCCCGAGACGTGGTTGACCTCGCAGAAGATGATGGGATGCTTCTCGATGCCCGCCAGCGCGGCGTCGATGACGCTGCGATTGCCGCTGGACTTGGCCACCGAAATGTAGCGCAGGTCCACCGTCTCTTTCCAGCTCAATTGCGCGCGTTGCGCCAGCGGATGATCGTGCCGCATCGCCAGCACGTAGCTCTCGACGTGGATCGGCTCGAAGTGGATCTCGGGATTTTCCGCGCCGGCGAAGTTGATGCCGAAATCGGCTTCGCCGTTCAGCACCAGGTTCAGCACATCCTGGGCGCTCTCGTCGTGGATGCGCACGCGGATGCGCGGATAGCGGGCGCTGAATTCCTTCAGGATCTCCGGCAGGAAATGCCACACCGCCGACGGCACGCAGGCCAGCGTGACCGTCCCGGTACGGTGCGCCGCCAGCTCGGCGATCCCCAGTACGGCGTCTTCCAGTCCCGCCAGCGCAGTGCGGACGTTGACCAGAAAAGTCTCGCCGACGTTGGTCAGCTGCACGCGCCGGGTGGTGCGCTCGAACAGCTTGACGCCCAGACTTTCCTCAAGCTTGTCGATGCGCCGGCTCAGTGCCGACTGCGACAGGAACACGTCCGCAGCGGCCTGGCGGAAACTGGCGCGTTCCGCCACTGCCACGAACGCCTGTAAATCGAGAATGTCGTAATTGATGCGCATAACGCAAGAATACGCGAAGTAATTGCGATTATCAAATCACTCGTCCTGGCGGATCATGGCGACACAACAAAATCAGCCTCGCCAAGAAGGCCCATCTTTGGAGACACCGTGCGCTACCCTTCCGTTCTGCCAGCGTTGCTTATCGCCAGCGCCCCCTGCCTCGCGCAGTCCAACCTTGCCCTGTACGGCAACATCGATCTCGGCATCCGTTCGCTGAGCGGCCTCAGCGCGAGCAACACCCCGGCCGCCGGCTACACGCCGTCTGTCAGCAGCGGGGTCGACAACACCAGCCTGTGGGGCTTGCGCGGCCAGGAGTCGCTAGGCGCCGGCTGGAAAGCGATCTACCGCTTTGAAGGCGGCCTCAACGCGGACACCGGCGCGCAGGCCAAGAGTGACCGTCTGTTCGACCGCCACGCCTGGGTTGGCCTCGAGTCGCCCTATGGCACGCTGGCACTGGGACGCCAGCCGAATCTGATCTCCGACGCCCTGTTCCCGGTCGACCCGCTCGGCAAGCGCTTCGCCAGCTTCAATCCGAATATCAACATCGTTGGCCTGAGCAACACCAGTTTCGGCACCCACGGGTTCGGCACGCAGTACGGCCCCAGCGGCTATGCCGACAACTTCTACCGCCTCGACAACACCATCAAGTACACCGCCAAGGTCGGTGACTGGCAGGCGCGCGCGGCGTATTCGGCCGGCGAAGTGGCGGGCGATGCGGGCGACCTGTCCAGCCACGGCGTCGCGCTGGCCTACCAGCGCCCGGCGTGGGTGGTCTCGGGCGCGTCGATGCAGTTTCGCAGCCGCGACGGCCTGCCGCTCGACGCCTGGTCGCTCGGGGCCGCGCTGCGGCTCGACGACTGGCAGCTGAAGGCCAACATCGGCGGCAACCAGGCCGATACCGGCCAGAACAAGAGCGTGCACCAGCGCGTGCTGTCGGCCGGCCTCAGCCGGCCGTTGGCGCCCGGCTGGCTGCTGACCGCCGCCTACTACAGCGCGCGGCGCACCGCCACCGGCTTGCGCGACGACGGCTTCGACCGCGCCTTCCTGTTCCTCGAAAAGACGCTGTCGCCGCGCACCACCGCCTACCTCGAAACCGACCGCACCAGCTGGCGCGGCGACGCGGCGGGTCAGACGGCGGCGCCGGCGAACGCGCGCCACGGCGCCGGCCTGACGCTGGGAATGACGCACAAATTCTAACGATAGAAGGAGACCTCATGCGATCACATCAATCAAAGCGCGGCATCCTGGCGGCGCTGCTCGCGGCCCTCGCGCTGGCCGGCGGTGCGGCACACGCCGCTGACCTGCGCGTGGTCAGTTCGGGCGGCTTCGCCCAGGCCTACAAGGACTTGTCCGGCCGCTACCAGGCCACCAGCGGCGACCAGTTGGTTGCCGAATGGGGACCGTCGATGGGCGCGACCAGGAACGCGATACCGGCGCGGCTGGCGCGCGGCGAACCGATCGATGTCGTCATCATGGTCGGTGACGCGCTCGACAAGCTGATGGCCGCCGGCGCGCTGGAGCCGGGCAGCAAGGTCGTGCTGGCCTATTCGCCGATCGCCTGCGCGGTGCGGCACGGCGCCGCCCATCCCGACATCAGCACCGTCGACGGCTTGCGCAGCGCCTTCCTGCAGGCCAGGCGCGTGGCCTACTCCGACAGCGCAAGCGGCGAATACATTCAGGGCCAACTGCTGGACAAGCTTGGCATCCGCCAGCAGATGGCAGGCCGCGCCGCGCAGATTCCCGCCACCCCGGTCGGCGAGATCATCGCCCACGGCGAAGCCGATTTCGGCTGCCAGCAACGCAGCGAACTGAAACCGGTGCAAGGCATCGACATCGTCGGTCTGCTGCCACAGGAAGTGCAGCTGACAACCGAGTTTTCCGGCGCGCTGGTGCACGCCAGCCCCAACCAGGACGCTGGTCGCGCCCTGCTGCGCTTCCTCGCCGCGCCGGCGAACGCGCCGGTGATCGAAGCGACCGGCCTGGCGCCGGCCGCATCCGCACCTTGAACCCTTTCACCACGCCGGCATGCCACGCCGGCACGCACTTATAGAGGTCATCATGTCCCTTCACTCCCCTGCCACTGCAGCGCGCCTGGCGCCTGCAGCCTCTGCGCCCGCGCCGGCACGCCGCCACTCCCGGCTGTCCGCCGTCATCCGCGTGACGAGCGGCAACTTCATCGAGATGTACGATTTCTTCCTGTTCGGCTTTTATGCGACCTACATCGCCGCCGCGTTCTTCCCCAGCACCAGCGAATATGCGGCCCTGATGATGACCTTCGCAACCTTCGGCGCCGGCTTCTTCATGCGTCCGCTGGGGGCGATCCTGCTGGGTAGCTATATCGACCGCATCGGCCGCCGCAAGGGTCTGGTGCTGACGCTGGCCATCATGGCCAGCGGCACGGCGCTGATCGCATTCGTGCCCGGCTACGCCACCATTGGCCTGCTGGCGCCGCTGCTGGTGCTGATCGGCCGCCTGCTGCAGGGCTTTTCGGCCGGGGTCGAACTGGGCGGCGTGTCGGTCTACCTGTCCGAGATGGCCACGCCCGGCAACAAGGGCTTTTATGTCAGCTGGCAATCGGCCAGCCAGCAACTGGCGGTCATCTGCGCCGCCGCGCTGGGCTACCTGCTGAACCAGAACCTGCCGAAGGACATCATCGCCGACTGGGGCTGGCGCATTCCATTCTTTATCGGCTGCTCGATCATTCCGGTGGTGTTCTACATCCGTAAGTCGCTGCAGGAGACGGAAGCGTACCTGGCGCAAAAATCCCATCCGACCTTCCGCCAGATGATGCGCACCATCGTCACCAACTGGCCGCTGGTCACCGCCGGCGCCATGCTGATCGTGCTGACCACGGTGGCGTTCTACCTGATCACCGTGTACACGCCCACCTTCGGCAAAAGCGTGCTCAAGCTCAGCACCAAGGAAAGCCTGCTAGTGACCTTGTGCGTCGGCGTCTCCAACTTCTTCTGGCTGCCGGTCATGGGCGCCTTGTCGGACCGCATCGGCCGCTGGCCGATCATGGCCGCGTGCGCCGCGCTGACGGCGCTGACGGCCTACCCGGCGCTGTCGTGGCTGATCGCGCATCCGAGCTTCGGCAACATGGTCATGGTCGAGCTGTGGCTGTCGTTCCTGTATGGCGCCTACAACGGCGCGACCATCGTCGCCCTGACGGAAATCATTCCGGTGCAAATCCGCACCACCGGCTTTTCGCTGGCGTACAGCCTGGCGACCGCGCTGTTCGGCGGCATGACGCCGCTGCTGTCGACCTGGCTGATCGAGGCCACCGGCGACAAGGCGGCGCCCGGCTACTGGATGGCGGGCGCCGCCATGATCAGCCTGATTGCGACCTTCCTGGTCTACCGTGGCATCGTCAAGGAGCGCGTGGCGGTCCCGCGCTAAGCCAGCCGGCCCGCCGGCGCGGCGTGGCAGCGCCCTGCCATGTATGATGGAGGCCACTACGGAAACGGAGACATGCGCATGCCGACATCGACTGCACCAGCACGCAACTGGTTTGACCAGGGTGGCGCGGCCTACGCCCGCTTCCGGCCCGAGTATCCGCCGGAACTGGCCGCATTCCTGGCGTCACAGGCGCCGGACCGCCGGCTCGCCGTCGATGTCGGCTGCGGCAATGGCCAGCTCACCGGCTTGCTGGCGCAGCATTTCGCGCAGGTGGTCGGCATCGATCCGAGCGCCGACCAGCTGGCCAATGTGGCGCCGGACGAGCGCATCGCCTATCGCCGCGCACCGGCGGAGCAGATCCCGGTGGCCGACGCCGGCGCCAGCCTCATCACCGCCGCCCAGGCTGCCCACTGGTTCGACCTGCCGGCCTTCTACCGCGAGGTACGCCGCATCGGCAGCCCCGGCGCCATCGTGGCGCTGGTCAGCTACGGCGTGCTCACGCTCGACAGCGCACTCGACGCGCGCTTCCAGGCCTTTTACCGTGACCAGATCGGCCCCTACTGGCCGCCGCAGCGCCAGCTGGTTGACAGCGGCTACGCGACGATCGACTTTCCGTTTGACGAGTTGGCGGCGCCGGCGATGCAGATCCGCTGCGCCTGGTCCTTGCCGCAGTTCCTCGGCTATCTAGCGACGTGGTCGGCGGTGCGCAGCGCGCGCGAGGCCGGCCGCGCCGAACTGCTGACCGCGTTCGCGGACGACATCGGGGCAGCCTGGGGCGATCCCCAGCTGGAGCGTCTGATTTGCTGGCCCATCAACATGCGCCTCGGCCGTCTATAACAGGTCGCCGCGCCATCGGCTTCTGAATGTGGCCCCGGCGGCTATTTGGGTTCGCCCTTGGCCATCTGCCCAAAGACCTCGTCGCGCCGCACCCATGCATGAAACAGCGCCGCGCCGAGGTGGCCGAGGATGGTGAAGAACAGCACATAGGCCAGCACGCCGTGCAGCGGACGCAGCCAGCCGTAGATCACCGGGCTGTGCGGCAGGATGGCCGGCAAATGCACGCCGCCGACCAGCGGTATCGGATAACCGCCGGCCGACAGCATGGCCCAGCCGATCAGCGGCATGGCCAGCATCAGCCCATACAACAGCCAGTGCGACGCGTGCGCGGCGAATTTCTGGATGGCCGGCAGGTCGGCCGGCAGCGCCGGGATCGGCCGCGTCAGGCGATTAACCAGGCGCACGATGGCCAGCAGCAAAATCGCAATCCCGAGCGGACGGTGCAAGGCCAGCAACTGGTCGCGGTATTGCAGCGACACGACCATGCCGGCGCCGACGAACAGCATGCTGAGAATCGCGATCGCCATGGCCCAGTGCAGCACGCGCGCCAGCAGGTTGAAGTGGTGTGGGCGATTCATCGGGCGCTCCCGTTCTGGACGTTGGGTTGGGCAGTCTTGCCTTCGCTGATTTCACGTTCGCGGCGGTTGAACGACACCGAGTAGGCCGCCGAACGTGCATGCAGCACCGGATCGTCGCTGGCGGCGATGCCGGTCGGCAGGATCAACGGGTCGAAATTCAGGTCGCGGCATGGGCCATTGGCCTGCGGTTCGGCATGCACCACGGTCAGGGTGGCAATGGTGGCTTCCTGCCGGCTCTCCGGCCAGGCTTTGGATGGATCGGTAATCGGGTCACCCGGCGCGGCGATTTGCACCACCATGTCCCACACCAGCGGGCCGGCCGCCAGGCGCTTGTCGAGGTCGGCAGCGAGGAAGTTGACGTCGGCCATTTTCAGCTGCTCGGGCGTCATCGCCACCAGCGGCGTGCGCGGCCGCATGGACCAGCGCACCATGCGCTCGACACCCTGCGCATCGGTCAGACGAAACGCATTGACGCCGTTGAAGCGGGTGCTGCCCAGGCTGTCCGACTTCGGCGCGGTTTTCGCCCATGCCATGAAGGCGGCGATTTCCGGATGCGCAACCAGCAAGGCTTTCATCTTGTTCGGGTCCGGCTTGCCGGTGACGGGATCGGGCACGCCGGCCTCGTTCATCTGCTGGAAGCCTTGCGGCGTCGAGGCGGCGAAGAACGGGAAGCTGTTCATCGCAATGCGCCACTCCTGACCGTCATCCGTCTTGATCTGCACCGCCATGCCGCGCACCGGCGACGCGCCATCCGGCGCATACGGGTTGTTGGACGAGGCGGAAAAACGGCCAATGACCGCAATCGACGGTTGCGAGAACGCGCGCGCGGTCGACAGCTTGGCCGCCTCCGCCGTTGGCGCAAAGGTGCCGGCAAAGCAGATGCCCTTGCTGTGCGCGCGCCGGAAACCCGGCTGCTGCTTGCCCGAGGCCTGGGCCAGGTCCATCATTTGTTGCGGCGTCAGGTCGCGCTGGCCGATCCAGCCGCCGACCCACGCGAACAGCGCGGCGATCAGGGCCAGGATCAGGGCGATCGGCAGGAGCAGCAGCATGGAGCCGCGAGAAGTGGGTGTAGGCATGTCTGTCTGGCTTTCAATGATGAGATGGCTGGCAACAAGGATTGTCGCATGGCTAGCGACCCGCGTGGCGTCCCGGACACCGGTCTTATGACAGGGGCGCGGCGTCTACGGCGCACGCACCGGCTCGGGCGCCGTCAGCCACGCCAGCAGCGCCGCCGACTCCAGCGGACGGCTGTACAGATAGCCCTGCCCCTTATCGCAGCCCTGGCGGCACACCACCGCCGCCTGCGCGACGGTCTCGATGCCTTCCGCCACCGTGCTCATGCCCAGGCTGCGCGCCACCTTGACGGTGGCTTCGATCAGCACCTCGTGATGGCGGCTGGTGTCGGCCGCGCTGACGAACGAGCGGTCGATCTTGACCGTATCGACCGGCAGCAGATGCAGACTGGACAAAGACGAGTAACCGGTGCCGAAATCATCGAGCGCCAGCTTGATGCCCAGCGCCTTCAGCCCCAGCAGTTGCTGCTGGATGTCCTTGCCCTGCGCCGCCAGCGTTTCGGTGATTTCCAGCTGCAGGCGCTCGGCCGGCATGCCGGTGGCGGCCAGGATGGCGCTGACCCGTTCGCACAAGCCCGGCTGCGCCAGCTGCGCGCGCGACAGGTTGACCGCCAGCAGCCGTGGCGCCTGGGCGCCCAGCTGCCGCTGCCAGCCGACGAAATCGGCGCAGGCCACCGCCAGCACCTGCTCGCCGATTGCGCTGATCAAGCCGCACTCCTCGGCCACGCCGATGAATTCCACCGGTCCCACCAGCCCGCGCACCGGGTGGCGCCAGCGCACCAGCGCCTCCACCCCGGCCGCGCGGTCGATCTGGCCGTCGGCCTGCAGTCCCACTACCGGCTGATACACGGTGAACAATTCACCGCGTTCGACGGCATTGCGCAGATCCGCCGCCAGCCCGCCGCGCTGGATCGCCTGGTCGCGCATGGCCTGGTGAAACACCACGTAGCGGTCGCCGCCGTCGGACTTGGCCACCGTCATGGCGATCGCCGCGTCGCGCAGCAAATCGTCGGCGTCGGCGTGTCCCATGCCGGCGTCCAGCAGCACGATGCCCATGCTGAAACTGCAGGCCAGCTCGTGGCCGCCCAGCTGATACGGCTTGCTCAGCCGGTCCAGCAGCCGGACGGCGATGCGTTCGGCCACGGCGGGCGCGGCCAGCCGGTCGAGCAGCACGACGAACTCGTCGCCGCCGACCCGCGCCGCCACCTCGCCCACCGTGTCCTCGCCGGGCGCACGGCCGCTGGCGCGCAATGTGCTGCGCAGCCGCTCGGCTACCAGCACCATCATCTGGTCGCCGGCTTCGTTGCCATAGCTGTCGTTGATATGCTTGAAGCGGTCCAGGTTGATGAACAGCAGCGCGCCGGCATCCGCCGCCGCCTGGCGCGGCCGTTGCACGATCCGCTGCAACAGCGCCAGCGCGCCGGCGCGATTCGGCAGCTGGGTCAGGCCGTCGACGCGGGCCGCGCTGGCCAGGCGGTTGGCTAGCTGCCGCTGCTCGCGCGCCACTTCCTGCGTCACGTCGGCCAGCACCGCCATCAGGCGGCCGTCGTCGACCTTGAGCAGCCCGAGCGACAGCACCGTCGGCGCGCCGGCCTGCGGCTGCACCGACGTGATATTGAAACGGCGCCCCTCGCAGATCACGCCATGGCTGGGGGCAAAGCCGGCGCACAGGCGCTGCAGGTCATCGGCATACGGGCCCAGCACGCTGAACAGATTGCCCAGGTCGCCGTGCGGCGCCAGCGGCATCAGCAACTGCGAGGCCATCGGATTCATCATCTCGATGGTGCCTTCCTGCTGCAGCTGGATCAGCGCCACCGGCGCCCGGTACAGGAACTGGATCAGCGCCTCATAGGCCGCTTCGGCATCATTGTTCATGGCGTCTCCGTATCCGGCCAGCCAACCACCTGATTGCGGCCGCGCCGCTTGGCCGCGTACAGCGCCTGGTCGGCCTGCTTGATCAGCGCGTCGATGCCGGCCACGCTGTCGTCCATCGCCGCCACGCCGATGCTGACCGTGTAAGGGATGGCCTGCTGCTCCAGCGCCGGCGCCTGCGCCACTTCAGCCCGCAGCCGTTCAGCCACCGCCAGCGCGGCGACATGGTCCACGCCCGGCAGCAGCAGCGCAAATTCCTCGCCGCCGATGCGCGCCACCACGTCGACTTCGCGGCAGATGCGCAGCATGGTGGCGGCCAGCTGGCGTAGTACGGCGTCGCCGGCCGGGTGGCCGTGGGCGTCGTTGATGCGCTTGAAATGATCGGCATCGACCATCAGCAGCGCCAGCGGCCGGCGCGACTGCTGGCGGCGCGCCAGCTCCAGTTCCGCCGCCTCGAAGAAGGCGCGGCGGTTGGCCAGGCCGGTCAGGTGGTCGCAATAGGTGGCCTGGCGCAGGTTTTCGCTGATGTCGCGCTTGTCCGAAATGTCACGAATAATCATGCAGTAGGCCGCTTCCTCGACGCCGCCCTCGCCGATCCGGCCGGGCAACGGCGAAATCAGCGAGCTGCCCCAGAACTGGCTGCCATCGGCGCGCCGGCGCCAGCCCTCGTCCAGCGTCCAGCCGTTCTGGTCGGCGTCGCGCAGGCGCTCCAGCTGCTGCGCCGGGGTGGTGGCGCCGTCCGGATAGAACAGCGCATACGGCTGCCCCTTGACCGCCGCCGCCGAGAAGCCGGTGACGCGGCCGATGCTGTCGTTCCAGGTGTCGATGCCACCGCGGCTGTCGAGCCCGACCAGGGCATAGTCGGTGATGTTGGTCATGATGGCGTTCAGCCAGGCGTCGGTCTTGCGCAGCTGGCGCTCGCGCAGGTCCTGCTGGGTAATATCGCTGAGCACCGCCATCAGGCGCGCCGGATCCAGCTTCAGCATGCTCAGCGACAGGACCTGCGGACCGCTGCCGGCCGCGTCGGCGCGCAGGTACAGCCGCGTGGCGTCGCAAATCTGCCCATGCGGCGCCGCAAATTCCTGGCACAGCAGGCGCAGGTCGGGCGCCACCGGCGCCAGCGCCTCGAACAGGTTGGTCAGCGCGCCGTCCGGGCACAGCGGCAGCAGCAACTGCGCCGACAGCGGGTTGAGCATCAGGATCGTGCCATCGGCCGCCAGCTGCACCAGCCCCACCGGCGCCATGTAGAGAAATTGCAGCAGCGCCTCGTATTCCTGGGCGTCCGCCACTGCGGTCAGGTTGCTCATAGCCGCTGCACCAGCACATACGCCAGCGCGGCGTCCGGCGCCGACAGCAGGCGCAGGCGCACCTTGGTCGGCCGCATGCGCAGCGTCAGCACATACGGGATCGTCTCGTCCAGCGCCACGCCGGCGTCGCGCGCCTCGATGAAGCGCTGCGCCACCAGAAAATTGTTCATGCACGGCGCCACCACCAGGAACAAATCCTGCTGCAGCACCCGATCGACGCCCAGGCCGGCAGCCTGCGACTCGAAGCGGTTATAGCGCTGCACCTTGCCGTCCGCATCAAAGCCGATGACGCCAAAGCCCAGGCTGTCCAGTGTGCCGTCATCCAGCGGCGCCAGCAGTGCGGCCATGCCGGGCTGGTCAAATTCAAGTTGCTGCATGCTGATTCCTTTGCGTGATGCCGCGCCCCGGTCGGGCTGCGGCGGTTACTTTATTCTGATTCGCGCGACGCCGCCGCCGTCATGGCGCAGGCGCATCGATGATCCAGTCCGCCGGCTTGCCTTGCTGACCCACCGGCAGCGCGGCGCCGAAGGTGAAGGCCACCGGCCGCGCCGGCGGCGCCAGGCGTTCGCGCACCCAGTTGGTCAGCTGCCCGGCCAGCGTCGCGCTCGCGTCCGGTTCGCGCGGCACCACGAAGGCCTTGAGCCGGGCGCCTTCATCGGGCCGCATTAGCCGCACCTGCGCCGCCTGCACGGCCGGATGGCGCGCCAGCAGCGCCGCCACTTGGGCCGGATAGACATTCACGCCGGCCACCTGCACCGCGTGGTCGCGCCGCCCGGCCGGCACGAAGCGGCGCGCATCGTGCCAGTCGATCCGGTCCTGGCACGTCACCTCCAGCCAGCCGCCGTCGCCGTCCGCGCGCTGCAGGGTGTCGCTGCCGTCCGCATGCCGCCAGTACGGCAACAGCGCATACGAAGCGCCGGCCGCGCTGCGCCAGCCCACGCCAGCAGTCTCGCTGCTGCCGTAGACTTCGAGCAGGCGCAGGCCGCCATCGGCCAGTTGCCGCGCCAGCGCCGGCGGACAGGGCGCGGTCGACGTCACGCCGCTGACCCCGGCGCGCCAGCGCGGCACGGCCGGCGCCAGCGTCGCCCACACGTCCGGATAGGCGACGATCACATCGCCATCGGTGACCTGCTGCAGCGCCGCCGGCAGCGTGCGCCGCATATCGACCAGCACCGGCGCCTGCCGGTACGCCAGCGGCAGCAGCACCGTGAACAGGAAGCCATAGATATGGTGCGACGGCACCGCAAACCACAGGCGCCGCGCCTGCGGCAGCTGGGCGGCAAAAAAGCACGCCTCCTGCCACAACAGGTCGAGCCGGTGCTCGTTGCGCGTCGGCACGCCGCTGCTGCCGGAGCTGCGAAAACTGATCAAGCCACTGCCGCTGCCGATGGACGCGCCCAGCGCGTCGCACCACTCGCCCAGCGTGACTGCGCTCAACAACCGGTGCAGGTCGGCGTCGGGCGGCAGATGCAAGGCCGCCCCCAGCGCGCTGGCCAGCGCATAGCGCTCGAGCGAGTCGACGCCCAGCTCGGCATCGAGTTGCACTGTATCCGGCCACGGCAACGCCGGCATACCGGCGCTGCCGTGACGCATCAGACACAGTTCGGTGTACATCAAATCGCCGACGAAACGCTGCAGCAATGCGCGCTGACGCCACCAGTCGGGCGCCGCCCCGGGTTCGGCTGTTTCTAGATTATCCATGGTGCCTGCCGCGAAATTATACTCATTGGTAATTAATAGATACTGGTCAGTAGCTTTTATTTCCTTGCGGTAGTAATATTAACACAGCGGTAGAATCACCGTGAAATGTCACCCTTTCGAACACCCCTGCTCTACGTACAGGAACACCTACCATGATGGAACAGCAACCAGCGCCTTACCGCGCCGACCACACGCCCGTCTCGGCGCGCATCCGCGAAAGGCTGATGCAGCGCGGCGTGCGTTTTCACGCCAACGACAACATCGCCGCGCACCTGGAGCCGGGCGAGATGGAGAAGCTGCTTGACGAGGTCAGCGAGCGCATGCGGGGCGTGCTCGACAGCCTGGTGATCGATACCGTCGGCGACCACAATTCGCAGGATACCGCCCGCCGCGTGGCCAAGATGTATCTGCAGGAGGTGTTTAGCGGCCGTTACACGCCGCCGCCGCCGGTCACCGAATTCCCCAACGTCGCCCACCTGAACGAACTGATGATCATCGGCCCGATTACCGTACGCAGCGCCTGCTCCCATCACCTGTGTCCGGTCATGGGCAAGATCTGGATCGGCGTCATGCCCAACCAGCATTCCAACCTGATCGGCCTGTCCAAGTACGCGCGGCTGGCCGGCTGGATCATGAGCAGGCCGCAGATCCAGGAAGAAGCCGTGGTGCAGCTGGCCGAGCTGCTGCAGGAGAAGGTCCAGCCCGACGGTCTGGCCGTGATCATGGAAGCCGACCATTTCTGCATGCAATGGCGCGGCGTCAAGGATAACGACGCGCGCATGATCAACAGTGTCATGCATGGCAGCTTCCTCAAGGATGCCGCGCTGCGGCGCGAGTTCCTGGCCCTGATCAAACGCTAATTGCCGCAGAAAGGAAATATCATGCTCGTCCGCCTCTTGTATACCAGCCGCGCCGTTGACCACGCCGACAGCGGCGCCGTCAACGCCATCCTGCAGCAGTCGCGCCAGCACAACCCGGCGGCCGGCATCACCGGCGTGCTGTGCCACAGCGAACGGCTGTACCTGCAACTGCTCGAAGGCGGGCGCGAGCAGGTCAACCAGCTGTATGGCCGCATCCTCGCCGACCGCCGCCACACTGCGGTGACGCTGCTGCATTACGAGGAAATCCGCGAGCGCCGCTACGCCGGCTGGACCATGGGTCAGACCAACCTGGACAAGCTCAATCCCGGCACCCTGCTGCGTTATTCGGCGCTGCCGGCGTTTGATCCGTATGCGCTGAGCGGCGCCAGTTCGCTGGCGCTGATCGACGAACTGATGGCGGCCGCCGCCGTCCTGGGGCGGGCCTGATGCGTGCTTCCGCCTTGCGGGTGGCGGTGATCGGGGCCGGCATCGCCGGCGCCAGTTGCGCGCGCTGGCTGCAAAGCGCCGGCTGTGCCGTGCAGGTGTTCGACAAGTCGCGCGGCGTCGGCGGCCGCCTGACCACGCGCCGGGTCGACTGGACCGATGCGGCCGGCGTCAGCCACCAGGCCAGTTTCGACCACGGCGCCCCCGGCTTCCAGGCGCGCTCGCCGGCCTTTGCGGCATTCGCCGCCCGCGCGCACGCGGACGGCCTGC
>NZ_WWCS01000011.1 GCF_009857535.1 Duganella margarita | reverse complement strand
GCCCACGACGGCTGCGGACGGGCGATCACGGCTGCCGGCAGCGGCGCGGCGCGCTCGGCATCGGCCACTGGCGCGGCGTGGTCGGCCGGTACTGGTGTCGTCGCCGGAGCTTCGCTGTCGGCCTGGCGCGGCATGGCCATGGCGACCGCCACGCTGTTGGCGACGGCGGCATTGCTGGTTACGGCGGTGTTGCTGGTGATGGCGATATTGCTGGCCACTGCGGCCGGCGGCGTGCTGACCGGCGGGCTGGCCAGATTGGCGGCGCCAGGGGCCGACGCGTCCTCGGCCGGCGGGGCGGCCGGGGTCACGGCGACGCTGGCGGCGGCCAGGTTGAGGCGGGTCGCGCTGGCGTTCAGTGTTGAGGTGGCGTTGACGGCGCTGATGGCGTCGCTGTCGGCGACCGCCGAGCCGGCCGGGGCCGACGCTGTCGCCGGCGCCATGCTCAGCATCGAAGTGAGCATGGCCGGCAGCAGAGTGCTGGCGGCGGCGCTGGTGCCGGCGGTGGCGTCAGCAGCGTCAGCGGCGACCGGCTGGCCGCCATCGCTGCCGGCTTGCTCGTCGGCCTGGGCGGTATTGGTGACGCCGGCCAGGTTCAGCAACTGGGAAAACAGCGGCGCGGCGACCGGCGCCACGGCACTGGCGGCTGCCAGGGCGGCCTGGGCGGCGGCATCGGCGCTGCTGCGTTCGGGCTGCTGGGCGGCGGCCTGGGCCGGCTTTTGCGCCGGCTGCTGGCTGGCTTGCATCGTGCTGGTCTTGCCGGCATTGCTGCTGGCACTGTTCGTGCTGCTGTTATTGCTGTTGTTGCTGCTGCCGGTGCTGCTGGCTGCCGGTTTGGCGGATGCGGCCGTACTCTTGCCGCTATTCGCGGCTGCCGACGCCGTGGCGTTGTTGGCGGCCACCGGGGCGGTGAGTTCGGCGCGTGCGGCTTGGGCGGCTGCCGCTGCGCTGGAGAGTGTGATGGTCATGCTTGGATTCCGGTTTCTGCAAATTCGCTGTCGAGGGCGTAAGCCAGCCAGCCCTCCTGGGTTGCCTGCATTTGCTGCAATTTGCTGCCCAACGCATCGGTGGCCAGGTCGCAGCGTTTGACGGCTTCATTGTGCATCTGCCGCAGGGCTGCCAGGGCGGCCCATTCGGCACTGCTCCAGCTGCCTTGCGCCGCCATCTGCGGCAGGGCGGTGGTCAGCATGGTGTTGATCGCCGTCAGCGCGCGCCAGTCTTCGGCGGCGATGGCGGCACTCATTTTCTGCGTCAATTGCAGCAGGGTGCGCTGTCTATCCATGTTTGGCCTGGATTTCCTGCACGCCCAGCCAGCCTTTCTTAATTGTCGTCAACAAGGTGGTGACTTCGTCGATGATCGTGGGATCGAGGCTGACACCGGCCGTGTACAGGCGGCCGGCGCAGTATTCGTAAAGGCGGCCGAGGTTTTGCACCACTTCACCGCCGTTGTCGAAGTCGAGTGAACTCGACAGGCCGTTGATGATGTCGGTGCACTTGTTCAGGCTGACGGCCTTGAGCTCGTAGCGCTTGCCGACGATATGGCCGCGCGCGCGCGCCAGCTCTTCGAGCAAGCCGTCGGTGAGTACCAGCACCAGCTCAATCGGCGACGCCCGTGCGACCTGGGCGTCCAGATTGGTGGAGTGGTAACTGCTGTAGGCTTCCTGGTTCATCATGGTCTTTCCTGTACTGCGTCAAAATGGGGTGCTTAACTGCTGCTGTTGGTCGAGAACATGGCGGTAAACATGTTCGAGGTCGAGGTCATCGACGACTGCAGCTGTTGCAGCGCGGTGAACTGCGTCAGGTAACGCTTGTAGGCGCTGTTGAACTGGTTTTGCAGCGTGGCCTGGCGGTCCGTGATGTCGTTCGTTAGCTTGGCGTTTTGCGCCTTGCGCTGCACCAGCAGGCCGCCGGCGCTGGTGGTCCATGACGTGGTCAGCTTGTTCATGGAACCCAGTACGCCAGTGTCGACGCCGGTGCCCGCGCGGCCGAGCAATTTGTCGAGGCCGCTCGGATTCGCGGCGATCGCCTTGTTCAGGCGGGTCGAATCGAGCGTCAGTGTGCCATCCTTGGCGGCGGTGATGCCAAAGCTGATCAGTGACTGGCCACCGGTGGCGTCGCGCAGGATGGCGCCCAGGCGGTCGCGCAGGTTGAGCACGCCGGCATCGTTGTAGAAGGCCGCATCCTCCGAGGTCGGGCTCGGCGTGGCGTTGGAATCCGTGGACGACACCAGGGTGTGGTCGCCGGCCGCGGTCAGCGTCTTGATCGAGGCCATCAGGGTGTTGTAGGCGTCGACAAACTTCTGCACGTTGGCGGCGGTGCCGGTGTTGTCCGGAGCCACGGTCAGGTTGACGGCGGCGTCGTTGGCGCCTTGCGCCTGGGTGATGGTGAACTTGACATCGTCAACGATGCTGAAGGTGTTCGAGGCTTGCTCGACCAGGGTGCCGTTCTTGTCGCCGATCAGCACCTTGGCGTTGACGGCCTGGGTCAGCACGCTCTGGCTGGTGGTCAGCAAGGCGTCGCGCAGGCCCGCGTCGACCGTAGCGGAGCTATCGATCGAGGTCACCTGGTTGTCGGCGCCGGTCGCGCTCGAGGTCAGCACCAGGCGCGTCTGGTTATTCACCGTCATGGTCGAGGCGATCACGCGCGATTTGTTGTCGCCGGACGCGTTGATGGCGGCCGCGACTTCCTTGGCGCTCAAAAAGCCATCGTTGTTGCTGTCGGCCTTGGTCAGATCGACCTCGATCGGGTCGCCGGTCTTCAGGTTGACGGTCAAGCTGCCGGCGTTGGCGCCGGCCGGGCCGGCGCCGTCGGCGCCGCTATCGATATTGTATGCAACCTGACCAGCGGTGGCCAGTTGCTGCACGTAGAACGAATAGGTGCCAGCGGTGGCGCTGGACTTGGCTGTGGCGGTGCCGATCGCGCTGTTGCTGAACGTCGCCTTGGTCGCGGTCACCGAGGCGGTGCTGCTGGCCATGCCCTGTAGCGCAGTCTGGAACGCGCTCAGCGCCGAACTCAGCGCGGTCAGGCCGCTGCCGACCGCGGTGGCCTTGGTGCCCTGCTTGTCCAGGATGGCCTTGGTCGGCGCGACATAGGCGTTGGCCAGGTTGGTCGCGGTGGTGGTCGGGTCGTAAGTTGGACTGCTGATAACTGCCATGATCGTGCTCCGTGGAAGGATGATGAAGTGTACCCTGATACAGGGCGACCTTAATCGTTTCCCTATGAAAATATTCTGGACAATTTTTTGTAACGGCGCCTATTTTTGGCCGCGCAGCCACAATTGCGTTGCCAGATCGTCATGTTGCTTGCGTTCCTTGACGTTTTTTTCCTGCGACACGATTTTTTGTTCCTTGCTTAACACTTTGCCCATCACTTCCCGTTTTGCCCAAGCCGCATTGAGCGCCTGTTGCGAAACCGCCATATCAGCCTCATGCATATGCAGGTCGAGCCGGTGACTGTCGGCCATAGCCATCACGGCCTGCTTGTAGTCGCCGCAGTTGCCGGCCAGGGCGGGGTGCAGGTTGCCGCTGGCGCCGCTGTTGGTGTACAGCGTGGTCAGGCGGTCGAGGTTTTTCTGGTAGCGGTCGCGCACGCTGGTCTTCTCCGCCATCTCCGTCTGCAGGCGCTCGACTTCGGTATGGCGCAGTGCCACCAGCGTGGTCAGGTTGCGGATTTTCTGTTGGCTCATGGTGTCATCAGCTTTTCAAGTTGCGCGATACAGTCATTGATTGGCGCCGCTTCCTTGGTGCCCTGGCACAGGAAATCTTCCACGCGGGGGTGCAGTTGCACTGCCTTGTCGGTGACCGGGTCGGCGCCCGGCACGTAGGCGCCGAGCGGAATCAGGTCGCGCACGCGGTCGTGGCGCGCCATGCTGGCTTTCAGCGCGCGCGCCGCCATCTGGTGTTCATGGTCGATCACCTGCATCATGCAGCGGCTGATCGAGGCGGCGATATCGATGGCCGGATAGTGGCCGCGCTCGGCCAGCTCGCGGGTCATGACAATGTGGCCGTCGAGAATCGCGCGCGCGGTGTCGACCACCGGGTCCTGCTGGTCATCGCCCTCGGCCAGCACGGTGTAGATGGCGCTCATGCTGCCGACCGGGTTCTCGCCATTGCCGGCCGATTCCACCAGCTGCGGCAGGTTGGAGAACACCGACGGCGGATAGCCTTTGGTGGCCGGCGGCTCGCCCAGCGCCAGCGCCACTTCGCGCAGCGCCATCGCATAGCGGGTCAGCGAGTCGACCAGCAGCAGCACATTCTTGCCCTGGTCGCGGTAATGGGCGGCGATCGAGTGGCACAGTTCGGTCGCCATGACGCGCATCAGCGGGCTTTCGTCGGCCGGCGCGATCACCAGCACGGCTTTCTGCAAGCCTTCCTTCCCCAGCGACATATCGACAAACTCGCGCACCTCGCGCGAGCGTTCGCCGATCAGGCCGACCACGACCACATCGGCCACGGTCTGGCGGGTCATCAGGCCCAGCAGCACGGATTTACCGACGCCGGAACCGGCCATCAGGCCGACCCGCTGGCCCTTGCCCAGGGTCAGCATGGAATTGATGGCGCGCACGCCGACGTCGAGCGGTTCGGTCACCGGTTTCTTGCGCAGCGGGTGGACGCGCGGCGGCTGCGATTCCAGCGGAAAATCGCCGGTCAGCTTGCCGAGGCCGTCGATCGGTTCGCCCAGACCGTTGACCATACGGCCCAGCCAGCTGGAACCGATTTGCAGGCTGACTTTTTCCGGCGACGGCAACACGCGCGCGCCGGTGGTCAGGCCGGTGGCCTTTTTGAACGGCATCAGGTATGAAAGCTTCTCTCGGAAGCCGACTACCTGCGCATCCAGCCATTCACCGCTGACTGTCTCAATCTGGCAACGCTGGCCGGTGTGCAAAGGGCAACCGACTGCCTCAAGCAACAAACCGGAGGCGCCCACCAGGCGGCCCGTCGGGGTCGCCATGGGTACCGAGCCCAGTTCGAGATTGCGTAAGGCATCAGCGATCACTCTTCGCCCTCCGGTTCATCGCCGCTGTCGGCGATCTGCAATTGATTATCGACCTGTTCCATGACCGCCGCAAGACGTTGATGACAACCGGCATCAACTTCATTGTCACCGGCCTTGATGCGGCATTCGCCGACCTCAAGGCGGGCATCGGGAATCAGGTTCCAGCGCTTGGACCGTTTCGGGTCCAGCTCGGCAATGCGTTTCAGCTCTTCCGGGTTCAGGAAGACATCGATTTCATCGCGGGTCGGCGGCATCGAGGCCAGGGTTTCTTCAACCAGGGCCATCAGTTGCACCGGTTGCAGCGCCAGTTCGGCGCGGATCACCTGGCGCGCCACCTTGGCCACCAGGTCGACCACTTCCTTGCGCTGCGCGGCGCGGTAGTCGGAGCGCAGTTTCTTCAGGCTTTTCAGCATGGCGTCGACCGGGCGCGCCAGCTGGTCGTAGGCGACCAGGGTTTCGTGGCGGCCTTCTTCGCGGCCCTGTTCCTGGCCCGACTGGCGGCCGGCTTCAAAGCCATCCTCCTGGCCGCGCGCCAGACCGATTTCGTAACCGTCGCGCTGACCCTGTTCAAACCCCTCGCTGACCGAGGCGGCCCACTGGGCGCCGCCGTCGCCGCCATGACCGTGGCCATGCCCGTGCGCCGCCGCCGCAGCGGCGCGCTGGGTGGTGAACTGCGCCAGCGGCGGGAAGCGGTAGGGGCGGAACTGCTTCATTCAATCACCTGTTCGGCAAACAGCTGGATCTCGACTTCGCCGGCGTCGGCCAGCGCCTTGACGGTGGCCATGATTTCCTGGCGCGTCTGTTCGATACGCGACATCGGCACCGGACCAGCGCGCCGCATCATGTCCTCGAAGGCCTGGGCCTGGCGTTTCGGCATGGTTTTGAGGATCGCGTCGCGCACCGAGATGTCGGCGCCCTTGAGCGCGATCGCCCACTGTTCCAGCGGCACGTCTTCCAGAATGCGGGTGACTGCCTGTTCGGTCTGGTTGCCGAGGATGAAGAAGTCGTACATCGACAGCTCGATCTTGGACACCACCTCCGGGTCGTGGGCGCGCAGCAGCTCGACCATCTGCGCGCGGTTGCTCGGCAGGCGGTTCAGGATCTCGGCGGTCTGGCGGATGCCTTCGACGCTGGTGCCCTGCGAATCGAAGGAGCTCAGGCAGCGGTCCACCAGCTCGTCGAGTTCCTGCAGCAGGTCGGCGTCGACTTCTTCCATGCGCGCCAGGTTCAGCAGCACCAGGTCGCGGGTGTCCTGCGGCAGGCCGTCTATGATCTGGCCGGCCAGCGCGGCCGGCAGGAAGGCCAGGAACACCGCCTGCATCTGCACGTGTTCGTTGGAGATGTATTCGGCCAGCCACTTCGGCGACGCCCACTGCAGGCGCGCCATCTTCGGCCGCAGTTCGTCGCCGTAGATGTTGTTGAGCACGGTGTTGGCGAGATCGCCGCCCAGCGCCAGGTCCAGCGAGCGCTTCAGGTAGGAACGCGAGGCGCCATGCACGCCCGACTGTTCGCGGTAGTCGTCGAAGAACTTCTGCATGGCGTTCTTGACCGACTCCACCTTGATGCCGCTCATGCGCGACATCACTTGCGTCACTTCCAGCAATTCCTCGCGCGACAGGCAGCGCAGCACGGCCGCTGCCGGCTCCTCGCCGATGCTCAGCAGCACGATGGCTGCCTGCTCCACCGGCGTCAGCTTGGTCGGGACGGCGTATTCGCCGCCGTCATCATCCATGTTATTGAGTTCGGCCATTTTTCTGCATCCATTGTTTGACGACTTCGGCTACGCGTTCCGGTTCTTTCGCGGCCAGCACTTTCAGGTGATCGACCATGACGTCGACCGCCGAGCCGGGTGGCGGCAGATCGTAGTTTTCCAGCAGCGGCACCACCGGCATGCCCGGCTGGGCAGCAGCGCCGGCCAGCGCCGGGGCGCCCGCTGCGCCGGCGGTCCCGGCCAGCACGGCCTGATCCTTGGCGCCGGCTTCCTTGGCTTCCTTGGCGGCCGCCACGGCGGCCTGTTCGGCGGCGCGGCGTTCGGCGTTGATGCGTGCGGTTTCTTTCGGATCCGGCGTGAAGCGCATGGTGACCAGGCGCATCAGAGGACGCAGCAGCAACAGGTAGCCGAGCAGGGCGGCCACGGCGTAGATCCCGTACTTGCTGATGTCGACGATGTTGTCGCGCTCTTCCCACCACGCCACCGGCGCGGCCTTGGCCGGGAAGTTCATGGCCGAGACCACCAGCTGGTCGCCGCGTTCGGCGTTAATGCCGAGACCGTTGCGCAGGATCTTGTCGATGTTGGCGATGTCGGCCGCGCTCCAGCCGGTTTTCGGCGTCGGCGCGGCGGCTTGCGCCAGCACCACGGCCACGCTGAGTTTCTCCAGGCGGCCCCGGCTGCGTTTGGTCTGGATGATGCTGCGGTCGTACGCATACTGGCGGGTGGTGGCGTTCTTGCGGGCGGTGCCGTCGGCCGGCGCGGCGTTCGGGTCGGCGGCGCCGCCGGCGGTCTGCGCGGCAGCGGCGGCCGGATTGGCGGCCGCCGGCGGCGGCCGGTTCGACAGCGTGCCCGGCACGCCCATCACCATGCGGTTGCGGTCCTGCTCTTCGCGCATGGCTTCGCTGGTGACTTTCGGATCGGCGCCGTATTTCTCGACGGTTTCCTCGACCCGGTCGTTGTCGACCGCGGCCGCCACCGACATGCGGTAGTTGTCGTCGCCGATCACCGGACCGAGCAGGCCCTTGATGTTGTTCTTGACGTCGTCCTGGTAGCGCTTGCTGGCGTCGTTGCCGCTGGTGCCGGCGTCAAAGCCGTCGGCCAGATCGATGTGAGCCGACAGCAGGTTGCCGGCCTGGTCCACCAGGCTGACGCGCGCCGGCGACAGGCTGGCGACGCTGCCGGCCACCATGTTGACCACGGCGGCGATCGCTTCAGGCGGCAGCGTGGCGCCCGGTTTGAGCGCGACCACCACTGAAGCCGACGATTTGTCGCCGTCCGCCGACACAAACGAGGTCGACTTGGCGATCGACAGGTGCACGCGCGCATGCGAAATCGCATCGAGCGTCATGATCGATTGCGCCAGTTCGCCTTCCAGGCCACGGCGGAAGCGCACGTCCTGCACGAATTGCGACACGCCCAGCGGATCGTTCTTGTCCATCAGCTCCAGGCCGGCCGGCAGTTGGGCGGTCACGCCCTTGGCGGCCAGCAGCATGCGCACCTTGCCCAGCATTGATTCCGGCACCAGCACCTGGCCGCTTTCCGGGTGGATGCGGTACGGGATGTGGTCGGTATCGAGCACGGTCATCATGTCCGGCGCCGAGACTTTTTCGCGCGCGCCGAACACCGGTTTGTAGCTCGACTGGTTGCTCCACATGTACATCATGGTCAATGCCGTCAGGCCGATGGCCAGGATCAGCAGCGGGTACAGGGTTTTCAGCAGGGCAGGGGGCAACGACGGCGCAGACGGGTTCGCGCGCCAGCGGCCAAAGGCGGACTTAAGGGTGTTAATCACAGTGAAGGCTTTCGCGGAGGCTTACAGCGGTAATTTGATCAGCTCGTCAAGGCCGCCCATGACTTTGTTGCGTACTTGCATCAGCATGGAGAAGGACAGGCCGGCATCCTGGCTCGACAGCATGGCGCCGACCAGGTCGTCGCTCTTGCCGGAGTCGACATCGGCCATCTTCTGGCCAGCTTCCACGTCCATGGCATTGACGTGTTCGATGGCGCCCTGCATCGACTGCGCAAACGAGGCGCCGTGCTGGCCGGCCTGGGCGCCGTACTGGTTGGCGGCAGCAATCGTGGGGCTGCTGTTCGCCAGGCTTTGCGCCGCATTGGTCAACGACGCCAGGTCGGCCTGTATCAGGCTGGAGAATCCGTTACTCATCTTGCTACCCCCGTTTTTACCGCATTAATACTGGATGACTTCGTCCAGATGATCCAGATGCCTACCTTAGCGAGATTGCCGTCAAGCAGCAAGCTCATGTTCAGATATTCTCGCGTCCTATACCAAACCTGCTACACATCTGTTGTGCATGTCACAGTCTTGTAAAAAAGGTAGGGTAGGACTGTCAGACTAACGCTGACGCGCTGGGCCGGCGGCCATGCCGCGCGGCCGATTTTGCCTGATCGTTATCGACCAACTGTGAAATTTCTTTACAGCACCGGCGGGCGGCATCCAAAACAATTATTCTGGGGCAAATATCGTTATAAATCATTCACTAAGCGCCATATGTTCACGTATGTTGCAGAGCAGCGAAAGACCCTACAAGCTGAACTAAGCTTACCGGCTAGCAATATTCTTGTAAAGCGGTATTTGTCTCCAGGGAAATTATTCAGTCAAATATTGTTCGTTAGCAATAATGTGAATTTTGAGGTATGCTGCTACCGAGATCGTCCTACTTTACGTTATTCTTCTATTGCACCCGGTCAAATTGTGCGCCGGGAGCAACCAGTTTTTAGCGGGATAGTGCGATGATGCAGCAGTAGGACAGAATTAACCGCCATGGCCAATACATGACAACGACAAAACAGACGCAACATCAAGTGCTGGACCCCTGCCTGCTGGGGCGCCCGGTACACCTGCTGCATATTTTTGCGGCCCAGTTGCGCGACGATCTGACGCAGTCGATGCGCCTGAACATGAACCGCCGTTATTGGGGCGGTTTCCAGGTCGACGACGTCACGTTCAGCCGGCTGGAAGGCAACGAGATCCGCAGCCGCTGGCTCAGCTTTGCGGCGCCGGCCGGCCAGATCGCTTTTTCGCTGGAACGCAAGGTGTTGCTCAGCGTGCTGAACTACCGCTATGGCAGCGGCGCCAAGGCCGATGCCAAGAGCGACGGCAAGGCCGATACCGCCGCCGCCGTCGACGAGAGCACGGTGCGCGTGACCGCCACCGAGGAGCGCCTCGCTGTGGTACTGGGGCAACAGTTGACCGGCACCCTGGCCGGCCGCATCGAACTCAACCTGCCCGCCGTGGATAAGCCGGCCCCTGCCGAAGGGGAGAGCCACGAGCCGGCCGACACCGCCTTCAAGCCGGCGCCCGGCGCGCAACCGCCCAAAGGCGCGTGGGCGATCACCGTCACCGTGGCCGACATCAGCAGCGGCGCCACCGGCCAGTTCTGGTTTGCGCTCGACAAGAGCCTGATGGCCAGCGTGCTGCGCGGCCTGCTGCGCGACCGCGACGCCGGCAAAAAGGTCAAGACCGCCGCGCCGCTGGCGCAGCGCCTGCAGGTCGGCCTGATCGGCCGCCTGGCCAGCAAGGAAGTGTCGCTGGGCAGCTTGTACGATTTACAGGTTGGCGATGTGATCCCGATCAGCCTGGCCAGAGCCGACGTCCTGCTCGAAGATTCCCGCCTGTTTACGGCCGCGGTCACCGAGCACAAAGGCAAACTCTGTTTAACCTCTTTTGAA
Organism: Duganella margarita; assembly: GCF_009857535.1. Lineage (GTDB taxonomy): Bacteria > Pseudomonadota > Gammaproteobacteria > Burkholderiales > Burkholderiaceae_D > Rugamonas > Rugamonas margarita. The sequence continues at coordinate 208,802 of NZ_WWCS01000011.1, read as the reverse complement.
GACGCAGAATAATGATGAACATGAACGTAGCCAACCCTAGCGACGCCCTGCTGGACGACCTGTCGGAAGAGATGATCATCGACCAGCCCGGCAACGAGTTGACCGACATCCCGGCGGCCGCGCCGCGCCGCGATCTGCCGGCAATGATGCGCAAGATCCCGGTCACGCTGACGCTGGAGGTGGGGTCGGCCCGCATTTCGCTGGAAGAGCTGATGAACATCGGCGCCGACAGCGTGGTGGAACTCGATGTGCTGGCCGGTGAACCGCTGGTCATCAAGGTCAACGGCACCGCCATCGGTCGCGCCGAAGTGGTGGTGGCGGGCGAAAACTACGGCCTCAAAGTGATCGACCTCGACGGCCTGAATCTGGACATGATGACTCCATGACCTGGAGTATCAACGCGCCGTGGCGCCGCCGCCTGACGCCGGGGGCGCCGCTGGCGGCCCTGCTGGCGCTCGGACTGGGACTCGGACTGGGGCTGGCGTGCGCGCCGGCGCAGGCGGTCGACCTGCTGGCCAACGTGGTGCCGGGCGCCAAGACCGAACTGACGGTCAAGATGCAAATCCTGATCATCATGACCTTGCTGGGACTGCTCCCGGTGATGGTCATGATGATGACCAGCTTTACCCGCTTCGTCATTGTGCTGTCGCTGTTGCGGCAGGCGCTGGGGCTGCAGCAGGGCTTGCCCAACCGGGTGATCACCGGCGTGGCGCTGATCCTGACCCTGCTGGTGATGCGGCCGATCGGCGAGCAGATCTGGACCGAGGCTTTCGTGCCGTACGACCAGGACAAGATCGGCCTGGAGGTCGCCTTGCAGATCGCCGAGAAGCCGGTGTCGCGCTTCATGCTGGCGCAAACCAGCAAGGCGGCACTGCAGCAGATCGCCCACCTGGCCGGCGAGGACAAGATTACCGAGCCGGCGCAGCACGCGTTTACCGTCAAGCTGGCGGCGTTCGTGCTGTCGGAGCTGAAGACCGCGTTCCAGATCGGCTGCATGCTGTTCATTCCATTCCTGGTGATCGACCTGGTGGTGTCGTCGGTGCTGATGGCGATGGGCATGATGATGCTGTCGCCGCTGGTGATTTCGCTGCCGTTCAAGCTGCTGCTGTTCGTGCTGGTGGACGGCTGGACGCTGACCGTCAACACGCTCGTGACGAGCATCCAGGCTTACTGATAGGAATAGGGCGGATCGATGCTGACACCCGAAATTGCGGTCGACCTGGTGGTCGAGTCACTGCACATCGTCATGTTGCTGGTGGTGGTGCTGGTGGTGCCGGGCCTGATCACGGGCCTGCTGGTGGCGCTGTTCCAGGCCGCCACCCAGATCAATGAACAGACGCTCAGTTTTCTACCGAGGCTATTGATCACGCTGCTGGCGGTGATCCTGGCCGGGCGCTGGATGTCGACCCTGCTGATGGACTTCTGCGTGTCCATCTTTACCCGCGCCGCCACCCTGGTCGGCTAGCGCGCTGCCCCACCACGCCCATGGAAGCCATCTTCGCCCAGCTGCTGCCGATGCTGACCGCCCTGTGGTGGCCGTTCTGCCGCATCCTGGCGATGTTCATCGGCGCGCCGGTGCTGGGGGAGGCGGTGACGCCGACCACGGTGCGCATCCTGATCGCGCTGGTGCTGGCCATCATCATGATGCCGCTGACCGCCGGCGCCGACTGGGGCCCGGCCGCCATCAATCCGTTCTCGCTGGCCGGCGTGGTGGCGACGCTGGAGCAGGGCCTGATCGGCTTTGTGCTGGGGCTGGCATTCCACTTCGCCATGTCGGTGATCGGCGTGCTGGGCTTCATGGTGTCGTCGCAGATGGGCTTGTCGATGGCGGTGATGAACGACCCGATGAACGGGCAGTCGTCGGACGTCACCTCGGCGCTGCTGTCGACCCTGGCCATCATCATCTTCTTCTCGATCGACGGCCACCTGGTGATCGCCAATGTGATCGGCCAGAGCTTCCGCGCCTGGCCGCTGGGCCACGGCTTCGGCCCGCTGCTGATGCAGACGGTGGCCTACAACGTCGCCTGGATTTTCTCGGCCGCCATGCTGCTGGCGCTGCCGGTGGTGTTTTCCACCATGGTGGTGCAGATCGGTTTCGGTTTCCTCAACCGCGTGGCGCCGGCGCTGAACCTGTTCGCACTGGGCTTTTCGGTGATCACCATCTTCGGCCTGCTGATGCTGGCGCAGGTGGTGCGCTTCATTCCCGAGCACTATGTGCGCATGACCAATATGGTGCTGGAGATGATACGCCAGCAGATGCAGGTGGCCATCCATGGCTGACGACAGCACTGGCGACAAAACAGAAAAGGCGTCACAGCAGAAGCTGAAGAAGTCGCGCCAGGAGGGCCAGGTGGTGCGCTCGCGCGACCTGTCGACTGCGATCGGCATCCTGGTCAGCCTGAAGCTATTCGTCTACCTGCTGCCCGGCTATATGGCCGAGTTCCACGAGATTTTCCACCAGAGTTTCGCCCCGCTCGACAGCGACGGCGCCATCGACAACGCGCTGTCGATCGTCTTCAGCAGCGCCATGTGGCTGCTGATCAAGATGCTGCTGCCGCTGTTCGTGGTGCCGCTGTTTATCATGCTGGGCGCCATGGTGCCGGGCGGCTGGGTGATGTCGATGAAGCACTGGGAGCCCAAGATGTCGCGCATGAGCCCGATGGAGAATATCGGCCGCCTGTTCAGCGGCAAGCACGCCTTCGAGCTGCTGATTTCGATCGGCAAGGCCGGCGTGCTGATCGCCGTGCTGATCCACGTGGCGCGCTCCACCGTGCCGCAGTACACCCATCTGCAGATGATGCCGATGGGGCAGGCCATGATGAACGGCTCCAACCTGATGCTGGACGGCCTGATGTCGCTGGTGGCGGTGTTCATCATCTTCGCCCTGATCGACGTGCCGGCGCAGGCCTTCTTCTTCGCCAAGAACCAGCGCATGTCCAAGCAGGACCTGAAGGAAGAGCACAAGTCGACCGAAGGCCGGCCCGAGGTCAAGGGCCGCATCCGCCAGCTGCAGCGCGCCATGGCCCGCCGCAGCGCGCGCAAGACAGTGCCGACCGCCGACGTGGTGATCGTCAACCCGGAGCACTATGCGGTGGCGCTGAAGTATGACGCCGGCAAGGCCGAGGCGCCGTACGTGGTGGCCAAGGGGGTGGACGAGATGGCGCTGTACATCAAGCAGCTGGCCGCCGAATTCAAGATTGAAGTGATGGAGCTGCCGCCGCTGGCGCGCGCCATCTATAACACCAGCCAGGTCAACCAGCAGATCCCGGTGCAGCTGTACCAGGCCGTTTCTCAGGTGTTGAACTATGTGCTGCAGTTGCAAGCATTCCGTGCCGGGCGGCGTAACGCCGAACCGGTGCGTCCGGAAGACGTTGTTGTGCCCACATCCATGAGCGAGGTTGAGCAGTGAATTTTTTTCAGACCATGATTACGGAGATCCGTCGCCACAAGTTTGCCACCCCGGCATTCTTGCTGGTCATCCTGGCGATGATCATGTTGCCGTTGCCGCCGATATTGCTGGACGTGATGTTCACCTTCAATATCGTGCTGGCGCTGATCGTGATCCTGGGCTCGGTGCAGGTGCGCCGTCCACTGGACTTCTCGGTGTTCCCGACGGTGCTGCTGGCCACCACCATGCTGCGCCTGACGCTGAACGTGGCGTCGACCCGGGTGGTGCTGCTGCACGGCCATGAGGGCACGGCGGCCGCCGGTCATGTGATCGAGGCGTTCGGCAATGTGGTGGTGGGTGGCAACTACGTGGTCGGGATCGTGGTGTTCGTGATCCTGATGATCATCAACTTCATGGTGGTGACCAAGGGCGCCGAGCGGATTTCCGAGGTGTCGGCGCGCTTCACGCTGGACGCGCTGCCCGGCAAGCAGATGGCGATTGACGCCGACCTCAACGCCGGCCTGATCAACCAGGAAAAAGCCCAGGTGCGGCGCCAGGAAGTAGCGGCCGAGGCCGACTTCTACGGCGCCATGGACGGCGCCTCCAAGTTCGTGCGCGGCGACGCCGTGGCGTCGATCCTGATCCTGATCATCAATATGGTGGGCGGCGTGGCGATCGGCGCGCTGATGCAGGACATGTCGTTCGGCGACGCCTTCCGCCAGTACGCGCTGCTGACCATCGGTGACGGCCTGGTGGCCCAGATCCCGGCGCTGCTGCTGTCGGCTGCCGCCGCCATCCTGGTCACCCGCATTTCGGATTCGGGCGACTTCGAGCAGCAGGTCGGCAGCCAGGTCCTGACTTCGCCGCAGGTGATGTTCAGCGCCGCGCTGATGATGCTGATCCTCGCCATGGTGCCGGGCATGCCATGGCAGATGTTCGGCCTGTTTGCGCTGACGCTGGCGTATGTCGGCTGGAAGTTATTAACCAGGGTCAAAGCCCCGGTCACCAATAATCTGGACGCCATCGAGGCGGCGCTGCGCGAAGACCGCGCGCCCGAACTCGATTGGACTTCGCTGCCGGCGGTGCAGCCGCTGCAACTGGCGGTGGGCTACAAGCTGGTCGGCCTGATCGACAAGGCCCATGGCGAGCCGCTGACCAAGCGCATCAAGGGCGTGCGCCAGAGTATTTCCGAGGCCATGGGGCTGCTGTTGCCGCCGATCCAGGTGCGCGACGACCTCGGCCTGAAACCGTCGCAGTATTCGGTGGTGCTGTCGGGCAGCGTGGTGTCGCAGGCCGAGGTGTTTGCCGACCGCCTGATGGCGATCCCGTCGCCGAATGTGTACGGTCAGATCGACGGCATTCCTGGCATCGAGCCGGCCTACGGCATGCCGGTGACGTGGATCGAGACCAGCGAGAAGGCCAACGCCTTGGGCCTGGGCTACCAGGTGGTGGAGGCGCCGAGCGCGATCGCCACCCACTTGTCCAAGCTGATCCGCGAATACCTGCCGGAGCTGTTCCGCCACGAAGACGTGCCGGCCCTGATGGAACGGCTGGCCGCGATCTCGCCCAAGTTGGCGGCGGCGCTGGACAAGGCGCTGACCCATACGCAGATGCTGCGCGTGTTCCGCGTGCTGCTGGCGGAAAACGTCTCGCTGAAGGACATCGTGCCGATCGCCACCACGCTGGTGGACAGTGCTGAGACCACTAAAGATCCGATCCTGCTGGCGGCCGAGGTGCGCTGTGCGCTGCGGCGCCAGATCGTCACCGCGCTGTTCGGCCAGAAGACCGAGATGCGCGCCTTCAACCTCGGCGGCGACCTCGAGAATATGCTGCTGGGATCGTTGAATCAGGCGCGCCAGAGCGGCAAGGTGGTGCTGGATAACTACCCGATCGACCCGCACCTGCTGGCCCAGCTCCAGGTCAATATGCCGGTGGCGCGCGAGCAGATGAAGCAGCAGGCGACGCCGCCGCTGCTGCTGGTGCTGCCGCAGATCCGGCCGCTGCTGGCGCGCTATGCGCGCCTGTTCGCGCCCGGCCTGCATGTGCTGTCGTACAATGAGATTCCCGAGAACCGCGAAGTCAGCATCATCGGCACGGTCGGCTAAAAGTCGGGGTCAGTTCTGCCAAATGTACATCAGCTCGTGTGCATTTGGCAGAACTGACCCCGGTGTTCGTATCTGACCCCGGTGTTCGGTGTTTGCCCCGGCGTTTTAGGCGTTGGCGGACAGCAGGTCGTCGCCGATGGCGGGCTGCGACAGCAGGACTGCAACCTCGGCCATGGCGCGGAACAGCGCTTGCGTCAGGGCGGCGGTGTGCAGCCGGGTCGGGTGGGTGTGCTCGCCGATCGATGGCGGCAGTTCGCGCCGCAGGCGGCAGCGCAGGATCGTCAGGCCGGCGCGGTTGACCACGGCCGCGAGCTGCGGCAGGATCTCGCGCATGTGCTGCATGGCCGCGGCCTGCGCCGCGCCGACTTCCATCACCACGCCATTGCCGCTGGCCGGCTCCATCTGGATCACGACCCGGCCCACGCCCGGCAGCATCAGTTCCAGCCGCAAGGCCACGCGCGCACGGCGGCGGCGGTTGCGGTCGTATTCCTCGTCATCCTTGACCACCACTTTCAGCGCCAGGCGCTCGGCGCCCCAGGCGTAGACGGCGAAGCGCCATGGCTCCATTTCGGTCACCAGCGGCGCCCCGGCCCGGCCATCGCGCATCGATGATGGGGCGTTGTAGTCGGTCATGAACAGGGTGGCTGGCAGGTGCTGGCCGCTGGCCTGCTCCAGCCAGGCGGCGCGCTGTTCGCTATAGGTGCGCACCATGACCTGCCACGACGCGGCCATCAATGAGGTATCGGGCGGCTGCCAGACCAGCTGGCGTGACAGGAACACTTGATTCGGACGCATCGCGGCCTGCTCGGTGGCGTCCACCACGTCGGCCAGCGCATGGGGTAGGGCCTCGGCGCCGCCGGGCGGCAGCGTCTGGCCATCGGGCGCCTCAAGGATGGCGCCGACCGAGCCGGGGCCGGCCGGCCCGGTCGCGCCGCCGCCTCTGAGCGGGCCCACCGGGAAGTCGAGTTCGAGCGTGCTGTCGCTGCCCGGCGCGCGCGTGACCTGGCCGGGCTGCGCTTGCGGCCGGTCCGGGACGCCGAGGGGGCGAATTGCAGGTCCGATACGATCGACGGCCATCAGGCTCGCTTTCAGAGGTTGCGGATATGAAAAAAGCCAACCGAAATATTCCGGTTGGCCCTTTGCGTAACCCGGATATGTTGAGATATCCGGATGTTACTACGATTACTGCAGCAGGGACATAACCAGCGACGAGGTGCTGTTCGACTGTTTCAGCATCGCGGTGCCAGCTTGCAGCAGCATCTGCGACGATGTCATGTTCGACGATTCGGCCGCGAAGTCGGTGTCCATGATGCGGCCGGTTGCAGCAGCGGTGTTGGTCGAGATGTTCGACAAGTTGTTGTACACGTGGTCCAGACGGTTGGCCACTGCACCCAGCGACGAACGCAGGCTGCCTACGGCGTCAATGGCTTTCGACAGCATGTCGATGGTGGCATTGGCGTTGAACGAGCCGTCGGAAGCGCCGGAGGCGTCGCTGATTTCGGAACCGGCAACGATAGGGGTGCCAGTGGAGTCGTTGGCCGGAGCGGCGGTCCCGCCGACGCCGGCGTTGGTGCCGTCACCGCCGTCAAATGCCACCGCTGCCGAACCGATCGCGGTCAACATGGTGGTAACCTGGGTCGACACGCTGCCGTCCATTTTTTCGCTGCTCGACGCGCCGATCTGGAAGGTCAGGCTGGCGTTCTGGAACTTGCCGCTCGGGGCTGGGGTCGCTGCAGTGTCCAGCTTGGTCGAGAACAGCACGGTGCCACCGAACGAGGTGTTTTGCATGATGTTGCTGAGCTCTTTGGTCAGCGCGTTGTACTCAGCTTGCATTGCGGTGCGGTCGGTGGTGGTCGAAGCGCCGTCAGCCGACTGGGTGGCCAGATCCTTCATGCGGGTCAGGATGGTGGTGGTCTCATCCAGCGCGCCTTCGCCGGTTTGCAGCAGCGAGATCGAGTTCTGGGTGTTGCGCATGGCCATGGCCATACCGCTGGTCTGGGCTTTCAGACGGGTGGCGATCTGCAGGCCTGCTGCGTCATCCATGGCCGAATTGACACGGAAGCCGGTGCTCAGGCGGGTCTGCGAGGTCGACAGCGCCGACTGGGTGCGGGAGATCGAGTTCTGTGCGGAAAGGGCCGCGGAATTGGTGTGAAGGCTCAGCATGAAATAACTCCTGGTAGGTGGATTCAGTTCGGAGCAACGAATCTTTTGCGCTCTCCCAAGTACAAGACGACCGTATCTGGAAGGACATTAAATGCTTCATGGAAATTTATTGAAAATAATTTGTAACCGCGCTGCAAGCCGCTGTTTTGCGTCGTTTCCGGCTGTTCCCACCGGCTGATTATGGGCTGATTGCTGCCCGGAATCAAATAAAAACAGCGCGGGGGGAAGGCCGCGCTGTTCCGGGAGTGTTGCTTTTTTACATATTTGGATAGTTCGGACCGCCGCCGCCTTCCGGCGTCACCCAGACGATGTTCTGGGTCGGGTCCTTGATATCGCAGGTCTTGCAATGGACGCAGTTCTGCGCATTGATCTGCAGGCGATCGCCGCCGTCGTCGGTCTTGACGAATTCATATACCCCGGCCGGACAGTAGCGCTGTTCCGGACCGGCGTACTGGGCCAGGTTGACGTCCACCGGCACGCTGGCGTTTTTCAGCGTCAGGTGGATCGGCTGGTCTTCCGCGTGGTTGGTGTTGGAGATGAACACCGACGACAGACGGTCGAAGGTCAGCTTGCCATCCGGTTTAGGATAATTGATCGGCGTGAACTGCGAAGCCGGCTGCAGGCACTCGTGATCGGCGTGCGAGTGGTGCAAGGTCCACGGCGCCTTGCCGCGGAAGACGATCTGGTCGATGCCGGTCATCAGCGACCCCAGGTACAGTCCCTTGTTCAGCCACGGCTTGACGTTGCGCGCCACGTGCAGCTCTTCGTGCAGCCAGGACTGTTCAAACGCCACCGGGTAGGCGGCCAGCTCGTCGGCCTGGCGGCCGGCGCCCAGCGCCTCGAACACGGCGTCGGCGGCCAGCATGCCGGACTTGATCGCCGCGTGGCTGCCCTTGATGCGGCTCATGTTCAGGAAACCGGCGTCGCAGCCGATCAGCGCGCCGCCCGGGAACACCAGCTTCGGCAGCGATTGCAGGCCGCCGGCGGTGATCGCGCGGGCGCCATACGAAATGCGCTTGCCGCCTTCGAGGAAGGTACGGATTTCCGGGTGGGTCTTGTAGCGCTGGAATTCTTCGTATGGCGACAGGTAAGGGTTGGCATAGTTCAGGCCGACCACATAGCCGATCATCACCTGGTTGTTTTCCAGGTGGTACAGGAAGGAGCCGCCGTAGGTCTTGCTGTCCAGCGGCCAGCCGGTGGTGTGGATCACCAGGCCGGGCTGGTGTTTGGACGGATCGATTTCCCACAGTTCCTTGATGCCGATGCCGTACGACTGCGGGTCCTTGCCCTTGTTCAGATCGTACTTGGCCATCAGCTGCTTGCCCAGGTGGCCGCGCGAACCTTCGGCGAACAGCGTGTATTTGCCGTGCAGTTCCATGCCCAGCTGGAAGTCCGGGCCGGCTTCGCCGTCGCGCTTGACGCCCATATTGCCGGTGGCGATGCCCTTGACCGCGCCGTTGTCGTGGTACAGGATTTCGGCGGCGGCGAAGCCGGGGAAGATTTCCACGCCCAGCGCTTCGGCCTGCTGGCCCAGCCAGCGCACCACATTGCCCAGCGAGATGACGTAGTTGCCGTGGTTTTCAAAACACTTCGGCAGCAGGAAGTTCGGGGTCTTGAAGGAGCCGGTTTCGGTGAGGAACAGCACGCGGTCTTCGGTGACGGCGGTGTTGAGCGGCGCGCCTTTTTCTTTCCAGTCAGGGATCAGTTCGGTCAGCGCCTGCGGGTCCATCACGGCGCCGGACAGGATATGCGCGCCCAGTTCGCCGCCTTTTTCCAGCACGACGACCGACACTTCCTGGCCTTTGGCCGCCGCCAGCTGCTTGATCTTGATCGCTGCCGACAAGCCTGCCGGGCCGCCGCCGACGATGACGACGTCATACTCCATCGCATCGCGTGGGCCGTACTGTTCTACTAGGGATTGAGGCTGTGTCATGGTCTATTGTTATAGTGGTTTTGATGAATGTAAAAATTTTAGCACGAGTGTGCTTCTTTTTCTGCTGGATTGCTGCCATTTTCCGCGACATTATTAGACACCGCAATCTAATACTGGCGATTTGTGTAATGATTACGCTTAGACAGCAACCAACACACAGGAGCATCACGTGGGCATAGAAGTTAACTTTGAGGGAAAAATTGCGCTGATCACCGGCGCCTCCAGCGGTCTGGGAGCCCGGTTTGCCAAAGTGCTGGCCCAGGCGGGCGCGCAAGTCGTGCTGGCCTCGCGCCGCACCGAGCGGCTCAAGGAGCTGCGCGCCGAGATCGAGGCCGACGGCGGCGCCGCCCACGTCGTCAGCCTGGATGTGACCGATTACGCCAGCATCAAGTCGGCCATCGCCCACGCCGAGACCGAAGCCGGGCCGATCGATATCCTGGTCAACAACTCGGGCGTGTCGACCACCCAGCGGCTGGTGGACGTGACGCCGGATGACTATGCCTTCGTGATGGACACCAACCTGCGCGGCGCCTTTTTCGTGGCGCAGGAAACCGCCAAGCGCATGATCGCGCGCGCCAAGGGCGATCCGGGCAAGCAGCACCGCATCATCAATATCGCCTCGGTGGCCGGGCTGCGCGTGCTGCCGCAAATCGGCGTGTACTGCATGAGCAAGGCCGGCGTGGTGCAGATGACCAAGGCGATGGCGGTGGAGTGGGGCAAGTACGGCATCAACACCAACGCCATTTGCCCCGGCTATATTTCGACCGAGATCAACGAGGACTATTTCGCCAGCGAGCAGGGCCAGAAGCTGGTGCAGATGCTGCCGCGCAAGCGTCCCGGCAAGCCCGAAGATCTGGACGGTTTGCTGTTGCTGCTGGCCGGCGAGGACTCCAACTTCATCAACGGCGCGATTATCTCGGCCGACGACGGCATGACCGCGACTTGAGGTCGTCCCCGCGCAGGCGGGGATCCATGCTGAGCGGATGTTCTATGGGTCCCCGCGTGCGCCAGGACGACGCTATAGCTGTACGCCCACCAGCTTGTGCACCAGCTCGGAAGAGGTGGAGGCCGAGAACTTGCGCATCAGCTTGGCGCGGTGCATTTCCACCGTGCGCGGGCTGAGATCGACCTGGCGCGCAATGGTCTTGCTGGTTTTGCCTTCCACCAGCAGGGCGGCGATTTCGCGTTCGCGCGGCGTCAGTTCGGCCGTCACCGGGCGTTTTTCGCTGACGTCCTCGAAGGTCCAGATGCCGGCGCCGAGCGGGGCGTCGGACAGCATCGCATGGCCGGTGACGTGACACCAGAACAGTTCGCCATCGGCGCGGCGCATAATGCGCTCGTCGGAATAGCGGCCCTTGGCGTTCATGATGGGAATGATGCGGTCGCCGGTGCGCAGGAATTCGTCCATGGTCGGGTACAGCACCAGAAAGGACAGGCCTTCGAGCTGGTCGCGGGTGTAGCCGAACATGGCCGCCAGCGCGCCGTTGCAGGTCTGGATGGTGCGATTTTCCGAAATGCACATGCCGACTGGCGCATGAAGGAAAATCGATTCGTAATCAATAATCGGCTGAGCGCGCATGAATAGGTAGAGTGCAGGTAGTTCTACGGTATTGAACTTTCGATGGGCGTATTCTATGCTGGATCGCCGCATCGCTAACGTATTTAACATCGTTGGCAAGGCACACGCAACATAAATCATAAAGGGACATCCATGAACAAGATTTATCCGGACGCAGCTTCCGCCTTGAACGGCGTCGTCCAGAACGGCCAGACCATTGCCGTAGGCGGCTTCGGCCTGTGCGGCATCCCCGAGGCGCTGATCGGCGCCCTGCGCGATTCCGGCGTCACCGGCCTGACCGCCATCTCCAACAACGCCGGCGTCGACGGCTTCGGCCTCGGCCAGTTGCTGGAAACCCGCCAGATTAAAAAGATGATCGCCTCCTACGTGGGTGAAAACAAGGAGTTCGCGCGCCAGTACCTGGCCGGCGAACTGGAACTGGAATTCACGCCGCAGGGCACGCTGGCCGAGAAGCTGCGCGCCGGCGGCGCCGGCATTCCGGCCTTCTTCACCAAGACCGGCGTCGGCACCATCGTCGCAGATGGCAAGGAAATCCGCGAGTTTGACGGCGAACAATACGTGATGGAGCGCAGCCTGATCGCCGACGTGGCGCTGGTCAAGGCCTGGAAGGCCGACAAGGCCGGCAACCTGGTGTTCCGCAAGACTGCGCGCAACTTCAACCCGAACGCCGCCATGGCCGGCAAGATCTGCATCGCTGAAGTCGAACAGCTGGTGGAAACCGGCGAGATCGACCCCGACCACGTGCACCTGCCAAGCATCTACGTGCATCGCATCGTGGTCAACGCCACGCCGGAAAAACGCATCGAGCAGCGCACCATTCGCGCCGCCAACTAAGCATATCGGAGATTTACTATGGCATGGACTCGTGATGAAATGGCTGCGCGCGCAGCCAAGGAACTGCAGGACGGTTACTACGTCAACCTCGGCATCGGCTTGCCTACGCTGGTGGCCAACTACGTACCGACCGGCATCGAAGTCTTCCTGCAATCGGAAAACGGCTTGCTGGGCATCGGCCCGTTCCCGACCGAAGAGGAGATCGACGCCGACCTGATCAACGCCGGCAAGCAGACCGTGACCGCGCTGCCGGGCTCGGCGTACTTCAGCTCGGCCGATTCGTTCGGCATGATCCGGGGCGGCAAGATCAACCTGGCGATCCTGGGCGCGATGCAGGTATCGGAGCGTGGCGACCTGGCCAACTGGATGATCCCCGGCAAAATGGTCAAGGGCATGGGCGGCGCGATGGACCTGGTGGCCGGGGTCAAGAAAGTGGTGGTGCTGATGGAGCACGTGGCCACAGCCAAGGACGGCTCGACCTCGCACAAGCTGCTGCCGAAATGCGACCTGCCGCTGACCGGCGTCGGCGTGGTGGACCTGGTCATCACCGACCTCGGCGTGCTGGAAGTCAGCGACAGCGGCCTCAAGGTGACTGAACTGGCGCCGGGCGTGACCAAGGACCAGATCCAGGCCGCCAGCGGCGTCCAGCTGGACTTTGCCGCGCTGTAAAAGATTTTGATTCAATGCAACGGCATGCCGTGGCGTGCCGTTTTTCTTTGCTAAACTGTTGGGATATTTGCTACTTAATTTCTCAACGGATTATTCATGCGTGTAGTGTGGCTGCTGCTGGGCTTGTTGTGGATGTGCGCCGCCGGCGCGCAAGGATATAAAACCGGCGCGGCGCCGGCCTGGGTGGTGCCGCTGGCGGCCGAGCCGGCCACGCCGTCCACCTGGCAGCCGCAGCGCGGCAGCGTCGCCTATCTGCTGCGCGACATGCAGACGCGGGTCGACCAGCGCGGCAAGGTCACCTATGTGCACGTGGCCAGCAAGGCGCTGGATGGCGGCGGCGTGGAGAAGGTCGCCAATCTCAGCATCAATTTCGATCCGACCTATCAGAGTCTGACGCTGCATGCGATCAACCTGATCCGCGCCGGCAAGGTGATTTCCAAACTGCCTGGCGCCAAGGTCCAGCTGCTGCAGCGCGAGACCGAGCTGGATTACCTGGTCTACGACGGCAGCAAGACCGCCAGCGTGCTGCTCGACGATGTGCGCATTGGCGACATTGTCGAATATGCCTTCAGTCTGGACGGCAGCAATCCCGTCTTCCAGGGCAAGGTCACCAGCCGCGTCGACATGTCCTGGTCGGTGCCCGTGGACCGCTCGTTCGCGCGGCTGCTGATCCCGGCCAGCCGGACGCTGCGGCTGGTCACGCACAACAGCAAGCTGCAACCGGTGGTGAGCGAAGCGGGCGGCTATCGCGATTACCGCTGGGATGCGCAGAATATTGCCGCCACCAAGGTCGACAAGGGCGCGCCGGAATGGTTCAACCCGTATGCGGCGGTACAGTGGACCGAGTTTGACGACTGGGCGTCGGTGGTGCAATGGTCGCTGCCGCTGTACCAGACGCCGCGTGTGCCCGGGCCGGCGTTGCGCGACGAAATCGCCCGCATCGGACGCGAATACAGGAGCGCTGCCGGGCGCGCGGCCGCCGTATTGCAGCTGGTGCAGCGCGACGTGCGCTACCTCGGCATCGAAGTCGGTCCCGGCTCGCACGCGCCGACCGCGCCGGACAAGGTCTACCAGCGCCGCTTCGGCGACTGCAAGGACAAGACGCTGCTGACCGTCACCATGCTGCGCGCGCTGGACATTGACGCCGCGCCGGCGCTGGTCAACACCGAAATCACCAGGGATGTGGCGAATTGGGCGCCGACACCGCTGGCCTTCAACCATGTGCTGGTGCGGGCGCGCATAGCCGGCCAGGTCTACTGGCTGGACCCGACCCGCAGCATGCAGCTGGGCGAGCTGGCGCATCTGTACCAGCCGGACTACGGCTACGCGCTGGTAGTGGAGCCGGGCAGCACGGCGTTGAGCCGCATGACGCCGGCCACCGGCAGCCTCAAGACGATCCGCGCGGTGTTCGATTCCAGCGCCGGTGTCGACCAGCCGGTGAACTACACCATCCACACCACGGTGCAGGGTGAGCGTGCCGACAACCTGCGCCGCCAGTTGCGCTACAACCGCAGCGAGATGGCGACGCAATACCAGAATTTCTACGCGCGCCGCTACGAAGGCATCCACGCCAGCGGCGGCTTGGAGATCAAGGACGACGAGGCGCTGAATGAACTGACCACGCTGGAGTCCTACCGCATTCCGCGCTTCTGGGTGCGCGACGACAAGCATCGCCGCAGCCAGGCACAGGTGGAATCGTCGGAAATCGAGGAGCCGCTGAAGGCGCCGGAGGCCATCAGCCGCAACGCGCCGCTGCGGCAGGAATATCCGCGTGAAATTATCGAGGTGACCGAAGTGCGCCTGCCGTACGCATGGAACATCAAGACCAGCGACACCACCGTGCGCGACCCGGCGTTTGAATTTTCCTACAAGATCACCCGGGGCGCCGACAGCAAGAGCGTGCTGATCACTGCCCATTACAAGGCGCTGCGCGACGCCATCGAGCCGGGCGACATGGGCAACTATGCGGCCCATCTGAAACAGGCGCGCGACGCCGTCGGTTACAACCTGTACAGCAGCCCGGATGCCGGCGCCGCCAGCGAGCAACCGGAAACCGCGCAGCCGGTGCGGGGCGGATGGCTGGCGCCGGTGGTGGCGGTGCTCCTCCTGGTGGCATTGGCCATGCTGGCCCAACGGATGCAACAAGCGCCGGCGGCGCACGCCGAAGTCAACCGGCGGCTGCTGCTGGCGGCCGTGGTGGGCGGCGGGCTGGGCGTGGGATGCTGGATGGCGCCCGGCCTGGTGAAGGTCATGCCGGAGCTGACCATGGTGCTGCTGGCGTTGCTGGGCCGCTATCTGCTGCGCACGGTGCCGACGGTGCCGGCCACGCACGTCGCCTATCCGCTGGCGCTGCGATTGTATGGCGCGCGCGACCATCGCCTGCCGAAAGCGCTGCACTTCTTCCAGCGCGAGATGTTGCCGCTACTGGGCTGGTGCGCCATCGGCGCGGTGCTGGCCAAGCTGGTGTCGCTGACGGCCTAGATCGCCAAAGGCAGGGCGATGCCACGGTAACGGCGGCGATAGACGACCACGCCAGCGGCCACCGCCAGCACCAGGGCGATCAGGCCCAACAGATCCTGGCCGCCGTGCGTGGCCACCGCCGGCTGGCTGGAAATCATGGTGGCGGCGTTAAACTTGTTGCCGACACTGTAGGCGCCGATGACCAGTTCCTGGTCGTTGATGGCGTTGACCAGGTACAGGCCGTAGCCGCCGCGATGCACCGTCATCTTGCCGTCGCGGTAGACGAAGGAACGGCGCTCGTCGCCGATGCGGATACTCCCCACCACATGGCCGGCATTGTTGACGGCGGTCGCGTAGCTGTCGCCGTAGCCGATCAGCGCGCCCAGATCGACCATCTTGCCCTTGTTCCACATGAAGGCGTGCCAGCGGCGCTCCGGCGTCTCCGACGCGCCCACCACCACGCCGTTGTCGCTGATGGCGCTGGCGCTGCTGACCCGTCCGCCCAGCGTGCCCAGATCCTGCATGCTGCCGCCCGGCGCGCTCAGGAAGGCGTGGCGGTAACCATTGGCCAGCGCGGCGGTGCCGACCACGGCGCCATCGCTGTTGATGCCGGCCGCGTAGCTGATCCTGCCGCCCAGCGTGCCGAGGTCACGCGGTTCGCCGCCGGGCGTGCTGACGAAGGCGCGGTAATAGCCGTCGCTGGTATCGGAGAAACCGGCCACTACACCGTCATTATTGATGGCGGCGCCGTAGCTGCTGTTGCCGCCCAGCGTGCCGACATCCTGCATCCGTTCGCCGTGGCGGACCATGAAGGCGCGCCAGTAGCCGCTGGCGTTCTGCGCCGTGCCGACCACGTCGCCGTTGGCGTTGATGCCCCGGGTGAAGCCCTCGCTGCCGCCCAGCGTGCCCAGTTCGACGGGACGCTGGTCGTACAGGATGGCGCGCTGGTGGCCGTACTCGTCTTCGATGATGCCGGCCATCTGGCCGCGCGCGTTGATGTCGACAGCGATACTGGCTTCCTTGCCGCGGGCGCCCAGGGTCAGGTCATGCATGGTGTCTCCTTGGTGGTTAATCGAGAAGAATTGCAAGTCTTGTGCCACGGCTTATTATGGCGTAGGCGCGGGCGGATGTGCGGAAATGAACGGCGGCGCTGTTCGTTTCCGGACAATTTCTCAATCACAGGCCGCGCCGACGGCGGTGACACGCTATTTGCCTTGGGCGAATTCCAGGGTACGGGTGTTCACGCAGGCTTCGTCGGGGTAGTAGCTAAGCTGGTTTCGTCGCCGCTGGCGGTGATGGCGGCGGTTTTGGGCGCGCACAGCAGTGTGTCGAGCAGCTTCCAGCCTTCGGCAGCAGCTGGGCCGATCAGCTCGGCCTGTAGCGCAGCCTTGCCGGTTGCAGTGCAGC
Organism: Duganella margarita; assembly: GCF_009857535.1. GTDB lineage: Bacteria > Pseudomonadota > Gammaproteobacteria > Burkholderiales > Burkholderiaceae_D > Rugamonas > Rugamonas margarita. The sequence goes on along the minus strand of NZ_WWCS01000011.1, from coordinate 192,264 downwards.
CTGCATCGTAGGTGTCGCAATGAGCCTGATCATCTTAGCGCTGCCAGTATTTCTGTGCTTCCGAAGAATCTATATCAGGTTTTTCAACAATGAATGGCAACGGCTGATCGTGTTCGCCCACCGTCGCTGCCCAGCCACCTTGGCACGCCATTTCCGAAATTGTCTTGCCCTGTTGCTTGACCTCCAGACCAGGTCCGCCTTTGATTGGGAAATGCAGCAGGTAGTCCGTATCCATATTCGTAAACCAGAGAACGGTTTCCGCGTTACTCGCATAATTGACCGCGACGCGGCTGAATTTGGGCTGCCGGGCATCGCTTCGATATTTCAGCTCGATGTTTTTGGCGGTACCGAAGCGGTATTCCATGTAGGGGACTGCAGCCTTGTCCGGCGTCATGCACACTGAAACGATTTTTTTACCGAGGCTGCACGAAAAAAACACCTGCTCCTGCGGACGGCACAAAGTTTGTGGCGCCGCGCTGGCGGCTCCGGCCCATACCGCCAACATCATCAGCAATGAGATTTTCATAGAATTATTTGAGCTTTCGTGAGCTTGTTCATTCAAATGCGAACGGCCCGCTTATCTTGCCCTTGGCGTCATAAATATAGGTAGCACCGCTGCTCAGCGTGATCTCCGACTCTTTTTTGCCCCATTTCGCCTTCTTGAAGGTTAAACAAGCACGCTCTTGCTGATCGTTGCCGAATTGCTCGGAGATGAAAGGTTTGGCCCCGGTGAAATCCAACACGGCCAGCTTCTTCGTGCACGTACCTTGACCGATGAGAACGATCATGCGGGTGGTTTCCGTTTTGCCAGCCTGACCGGCGCGGCGCGGCAGCTTTTCGCGCGACGTGGTTGTTTGCGATTCGGACATCAGAAAGAGCGGCCCACCCTGTTTGTCCGCCTGACCTTTCGTCGACAGCAATACACCTGCATTCAAAGTGAGGTTTTCAGCCGGCTCGCCGGGAGTGCCATCAGCGCGCACGAATTTCAAATCGCCGAATTTGGTGGGATAGGTGTATTCAGCGGCATCGCGCACATTCAGCACGCGGTTGATATCATCGGCGTTGCCTTGCGCGGTGGTGGGCGCCGCGAAGCACAGCGAGCAGGCGAGGGGAGCGGTAATCAGGAGATAGTTAAGCAGTTTCATAGCAGTGAGTGAATTATTTGATCGCTACCGTCACATCCAGCAAGGAGCGCACAGCGGCAGCCTTGCTGGAGTCACACATTTTTTCGGTAATATTGATTTTCTTGTCGACGAAATTTAACAGCCAGCTCCGATGGCCTTTGACGTAATCGTTGCCATTATCCGCAGCATACTCGGCGGCGCGGTCTGCGCCAACCTGCGCCGTCAGCAGCACCTTTGCCGTATCGGAGGTAATGGTATTGCGGATAAATTTTTTGGCGTCCGACAGGCCCAGATGGTGGGTCAGGTAAATCAGCTTGGCCTTGTCCCCATCGGACAGCCCATCCAGCTTGAAGTCGTCATCTTTCAATCCCTTCAGGTTCTGCAAACCGTAGTCGACCGCGGTGTTGATGGCGTATTCGGCGACGTAGCGCAGGTCGAGCAATTTCTGCAGATTGGCGTCACTCGCCGTTGCGCGGCCGGTAATATACGGCTTGGACGACAAAATCCGCACCAGGGCGGTATCTTTGGTCTTGGTAACCAGTTTGCCATCCGCGCGTTTGAATGCCGGGGTCTCGACCTCGACTGGTTGCTTTTTCTTGATGACGGTCGACTTCTGCGTCGTTATCCAGCCTTCCTTCTTGGCCCGTTCATTCAAGAAGGTGCCGTCATTGAGCGCCATATCGACCCAGCTGGCGTCCAGGAACTGCGTCATCCCCCGCGCCGACGACTTGGACGAGGCAGATCGCGGATCCCATTCGCCGGTGTTTTCCGTCAGTTTTTTGGTTTTCGGCTTACCGTCCTTACCTAACACAGGCTTTTTAGTTTTCCTGTCGATCACCGGAATGTAGGTCACGTTGGTGATGGTTGCGGCTTCCGCGTTCATGATGGCCGCGATGGATTGCGGCGTAAAGCCGCTGCGCTTGCCCGCCGCAATAATCACGTCGCGGTATTTCGCATTCGGGCCGAGCCGGAGATTTTCCGTGTTGGGACATTCCAGCGCCACTTTTTGCACCGGGTTGCCGTTCTCGCTGCGCACCTCGGTCACGGTGCCGACCGGCTGTGGGGCGGGCTTGTCGGTTTTCGCGGTCTGCTTCGGCCCCTCATGCACTTTCATCTCGGCCGGCAGGGCGACTTTCGGGCTGGTGATGCGGGCATGGGTTGCCGGTTCCGCCAGCTTGACTTCAGATACCTTCTTCCAGTCGCCGGTGGGTTTTTTCACCTCGACTTTGACCACGTCGTCCCGCTTGGCCGTGATGACCGGCACCTTGCCGGAGGTGTCGGTCTTGTGCTTTTCCACTTCGCCTGCCACGCAGACCGATACTTCCATGCCTTCGATCGGCCTGTTGGCGGCGTCCAGAAACTGCAGCGACAGCAGGCTCGACAAGTCGATCTGCAGTGGCTCAAGCGGCGCCAGTTCCACCACTTTCGGCGGAATCTGCAGGACTTGGCCTTCCCGGATCATGTTCTGGTTTTGAATCTTGTTCAGTTTCGCCAGGTCGTGTTTGCTGACGCCGAATGCTGCCGCAATGCGCGTCAGCGTATCGCCTTTCCTGACGGTGTATTCTTCGTTCATTCTTCTGCTTCCCAATCCATCCATGCGTCGTCGTCCAGCATTTGTGGCTCTTCACCGGTGGTCAGGTCGGTGGCCCAGTCGCCGCTGCCGACCAGCACGGAATATTCCTGTGGCATTTTCTCGTCCCGCTGACGCGGGCTGCGGCCGTCTCCGGCTGTGACGCCGCTGAAGGCCAGCTTGCCGGTTTTCTTGACCACCGAGATGACGTCCACGTCGGCCGCCATGGCGCCGGTAAAGGCGGACACGGCCGCCCAGCGGATGCTGTACGGTTCCAGTTTCGGCGTGACCAACTGATGAGGCAGCTCAGTCAATCCGGCGTTGCCGCTGGCGCCGCCCTCAAACGTATGCTGCCCACCCTTGACGGTGAAATTGCCGGGGCAGGCAAAGGTAATGTCGCCGCCGTCCAGCGTGATCGACGACTGGCCCGATTGCAGCACAATCTTCTGATTGGCCTTGATCTCGATACTGTCGTTGACCGAGATAACCTTGACCGCCTTGTCCGCCAAAATCTCCAGCTGGTCGGTATGCGCCTGTAGCGACACCGGACCGTTGGCGGCAATCGCCTGGATGCCGCCGTTCTGGCTGAAGTAGCCGGCCGCATTGGCCGCCACTGACGACAGCGTGTACGCCGCTGTCATGTGCATATCGCCGATCGTTGTCCAGTGCAGCTGTTGGCCGGCGAACAGCACAGTCGAGGCAGGCGTGGCCCAGTTGATGCTGGCCGGCGCGTCCATCAGCACCAGCGGATCGGCGAATTTTTCCACCGGCTTGTCCGCGTCCAGGGTGCGCGCGCCGCTTTGCGCCTTGCTGGCTTCCTGGCCGTTGACTGCGCCGTCGTGCTTGCCTTTGTCCTTGGGATCGATGCGCGACAACAGTTCCTGCTGCGCCTTGGCGCCATCCGAACTGACCAATGCGGCCTGTTTGACGGCGGCGTCGCCCAGCACTTTGCCCAGTTCCTGCGCGGCCTGCAAAGATCGCACGGCTTCGGCTGCATCCATCTGGGTCGAGCTGACCCCGGCGCCCTGGGCGGCGCGCGCGCTGGTGGTCAGCAGCACGCCTTCGCCGCCGCGCACCACCGCCCAGGCGTCGGTGCGCAGCTCGAAGCCGGCGCCACGATATGATCCGCGCTGTGCCGAGGAGGGCGCTTGCGCGATCAGGTAGCCGAGGTTGAGCTGCGTGGCGGCGCTGCTGGTGGCCAGGCGTGTGCGTACCTGGCCGGGTGTGTCGTCCAGCTGCCACTGGTTGTAGCCGCCGCCGTCGAAGTTATGGCTGTGAATGCCGGACAGCGTGCCCGCATGGTTGGCGCCGGAATCGACGCCGGCCGCGTACGGCGGCGTGTCCGAGCCGGTGTACAGCTGCGCCACCACCAGCGGCCGGTCCATATCGTTGTCGATGAAGTCGACCAGCACTTCGGTGCCGATGCGCGGGGTAAATTGCGATCCCCAGTTGGGACCGGCGAGCGCTTCGGCTACGCGCACCCAGGTGCCGCTGCTGTCGTCGCCCGGCGCGCTGCCGCGTTCATCGGTGTCGTGGGCGATACCGCCCGGATTGGCGCCCTGGCCGCGCTGCCAGGCGAACTGGATGCGCACCTGGTGGTCGCGCGTGGTGCTCGCCACCGCATCGGCCACGCCGACCACGATGGCGGTCTGCGGTCCCAGCGCGGTAGCGGCCTGCGGTGCGGCGATGGCGCGCGGCACGATGGCCACCGCTTCGCGCACGCAACCAAAGGTATTGCGGTAGGTGCCCGCTTCCAGCAGCGAAGCGATCTGTTTTACCTGGGAAGGGAAGTTGTTGCGCGCCTCGTGGCGTACCCACAGCACGGCGAAGCGGTTGTCGCTGGCATAGCGCTCGTGCTGCGTCAGCGCAAAGGCGTGGCCAGGCGCCAGCTGGCGAACTGAACCCGCGCCTTCGAAGGTTTTGTTGTCCAGCTCCAGCGCTTGCAGCATCAGCTGGCTGTGCAAGTCGGCTTCGCTGCTGGCGATGCGTTCGCCGGCGCCGTCATACACAGCCAGTGCAGGCAGCGTGCCGGCGTCCAGTGACGATTGCTGTTCCGCGCCGGGCGCCAGCAATTGCGCCGGGTCCCAGCTGCTGATGCTGACCGCGTTCGGCTGCACCTGGCGGCGCCCGGCAAACTGGTCGATGGCATCGTCGCTGTCGGTGGCGCGCACGCCATGGAAGCGGATTTCAGCATTGCCCGGCATGTCAGGCGCGCCGGCCTTGCTGTCGAAGATCACCAGCTTGTGCCTGGCCTGGCCATCGGTGGATTCATCCGACGGCTGCTCGTGTTCGAAGCGCCAGCTCAGGCCTTCCGAGGCCAGCAGGCGCTGGAAGAATTCCAGGTCGCTCTCGCGGTATTGGGTGCAGATCGGGCGCGCCGCCAGGTTTTGCGTGACATCGAATTCAAAGCGAAGCTGCGGATAGTCGGCCAGCAATTCGGTGACGATGTCCTGCGCGTTCTTGTCCTGGAAGATGTAGCTGTCGCGCCGCAGCCGCAGCAGCGCCAGCGCCGGTTCCAGCAGCAGGCGGTAGCGCGCCGTGCCGCCGTCGGCGCCCAGCCACGCGGCTTCGGTGCAGATGCCGTGCCAGGCGCGGCGCGTGCCGTCGGCTTGCAGCAGGGTGACGGTCAGTTCCTCGCCGATGAACAGGTTCAGGTCGAGGTCGGTCGAGGTGCTGAGCGCGTCCACTTCAAACGCGTACAGTTCGTTGACGCCTTCGCGTCCGGCAAAGCGCTCGGCCATCAGCGATTCCGGCAGCGCCGAGTCCTGCGCGCTGGCCAGTGTAATCAGGCGCGCGAACTGGCTCAGGCCGGTGCCGAACAGGCCAAGTGCCGAGGGAATCAGCGATGCGATATCCATTTACGGCAGCGTGATGGTCAGGTTGGCCTGGCGCGGCGCCAGTTTGACGATGTCGTTATAGGCCGCCACCTGCTGCTCGGTGCCGCGGTTGAGCGAGGTGCGCAGGCCGATGTAGCCCAGCACACAGATCAGGCCGAATACCGAGCACAGCACCCACAGCGGCAGGTCGCTGCGCAGCTTGTGCACGATCTGGTCCGGGCGCTCCGCATGCGGCGCAAAGCCGCCGCGCTTGCCCTTCATGTGGGCGATTTCATCGCCCAGGCGCGCGGTCAGGTAGTTCAGTTTTTCCGAGCCTTCGAGGATGTAGCGGCCCTGGAAGCCCAGCAGCAGGCACATATGGAACACTTCCAGCGCCTGCAAGTGCGCGCTGCCGCGGGCGCGCAGCGATTCCAGCCGGTGGAAGAAGTTTTCGCCGGCCAGCTGTTCGCCGAACAGCACCAGTTGCAGCGGGCGGCGCTCCCAGGCGTCGCGGATGGCGAACGGCGAGCGCAGGATGATTTCATCGACCGCCGCGCAGAAGGCGTACTTGGCGGCGTCGATATCGTCCGGCGAGGCGTTGTGCTTGCGGGCGGCACGGCCGAAGTCGTCCAGGAACTGCGTCATCTTGTTGGCGAATTCGGCGTTTTCCTGCGGGCCGCTGCCGTTCTTCAGCATGAACAGCGCGTAGAAGCCGTCATACATCAGGTCGAGCAGGGTTTGCGGCGCGTTGCTGGCGGCTGGCGCCGGGGCGGCGCCCATCAGGGAAGGTGCGGTTACGGTATTCATGGTTCCTCGGTTCAGGAAGTGACGGCGACCAGTTCCAGCTTCAGGTCGTGCATGCCGCCAGGGACATAGATGGAGATCGATTGGGCCTGCAGCATGCGCTCATACATCTGGCCTTTCGGCTCGATGGAGAAGTACATGGCGTCCGGCCGCACCGGCACCGCGGCCGGCACCTGCGGCGCGTGTTGCAGGCGCACGCCCGGCATCGCCGACAGCACGAATTTGTCGACGTCGTCCGGCGCGCCGACCTTGAAGCGCAGCGGTACCACCTCCACCAGTTCGGCAGCAGGCATGGCGGCCGAGACCGCGATGTAGAAGGTGGTCTTGTCGTCGATCTTGCCGGAGTCCAGCATGCCGTGGTGGTAGGACGGCTTGACTTCGCGCAGCGCAATGGCGAAGTAGCGCGACGAAATCACCGTGTCCAGCAGCTCGCGGATGATCTGGTGCAGCGTGGCAAAGCCAGGGCCCGGATCGTTGTGCACGTACGGCGGCAGGTCGGCCAGCGTCCAGCTCTTGGAGAAGGTCATCAGCGCGCCGGCCAGGCTCAGCAGTTGTTCGTACAACCGTTCCGGATGTAGCGCCGGATGCTGGAAGTAGTGCGTCAGCGAGGCAAAGGCGGAACTGGCCGTATGCAGCAGCCAGAACGACGACATATCGCCCGAACGGAATTCGATCACGTGCTTGCTCGGTTCGCGGTGGTGGCCGTACAGCGCGCTGACCTTGGCTTGCAGCGCGTCCAGCAGGCGGCGCAGTTGCAGGAACAGCAGCGGCGCGCTGCGCACGGACAGGCTCGGCGCGACGAACGACGCATCCAGCTCGAAGCCGCCGGTGGCGGCACGGCGCAGGCGCAGCAGAGGGAAGTGGGTGTAGGAATCGCGCGGTTCGAATTCCGGCACCAGCCGCAGCGTTTTCTTCAGGTAGCTCAACTGGGCCGAGGCGGCGTGAGTGTACAGGTCAGGCGTGTCCTGATTGTTTTGCAGGTAGCGCACGGCGTTGTTGCTGCCGCTATTGCCATCGCTGAAATTGCCGCCGAACGCTTTGAAGGCGGGCAGGGCGGCGTAGTAGGTGATGGTCTGCTGCGACTGCGGCAACTGGCTCAGATCGACCGGGTCGGGCAGGTCATCGGCTCCGGGGGCGTCATAAAACTCGCCGTCCTGGAAGCGCAGCGACAGCTCCAGCAGGCGCAGGCCGTTGTTGGCCAGCGCGTCGCGGTCGATCTGAATCTGATTGACGCCCCAGGCGTACGGGTGCAGCGCCTGCACGCTTTGATGCAGCCGCTGCTCGTGGTAGCGGTCCTGCTGTTGAAAGTGTTGCGGCCGTAAGAACAGGCCTTCGCCCCAGAGTATTTTGCTGCTCATACCGTTATCCGTTTTGAAAGTATCAGAACAGTAACATTTCTTTTGAAAAAGGGTCGCACGGCTGGGTTTCAACCGTGCGCGCACGGTTGAGTTCAATTGAACGTCGTCAACAATAGATTTCTGATAACGTGGCGCCGAGTTGCAGAATTGTTTTTTAAATATTGGTTTATTTATATTGAATCTGAGGTAAGCATGACAACCGTACTCTCCTTTGGCCGCGCCTCGCAACTGGCCGCCGCCCTCGTTTCCGTCGTGGCGCTGAGCGCTTGTAACACCGCCCCTGTGGCGCCGCCAGTGGCGGCCAAGCCCAGTCTCCAATCCATGCTGGCGCAGGCCGGCACCGCGTCCAGCACCGGCCAGAAGGAACAGGCCGTCAAGCTGTGGAAGCAGGCGGCGGAAGTGTATCCCGCCGACAAGTCGCCATGGTTGAGCATCGCCCAGACCCGCTATGAAGCCGGACAGTACGGTGACGCCATCATCAACGCCCAGGAAGTGCTGGTGCGTGACCCCAACGACACGCTGGCCAACAGCATCATCGCCATCAGCGGCCTGCGGTTGTCGACCCGTTCGCTGGCCGACCTGAGCCGTCAGAACAACCTGTCGGGCTCGATCCGCACCGAGTCGCAGGATCTGGCCAAACTGCTGCGCGAAAGTCTGGGCGAAACCGTGCTGGTGCCGCCGGCCGCCACGGTGCAGCCGCCACCGCCGCCGGCGCGCGGCAAGGTCACCGCCAAGAAAGGCGGCAAGGCCAAGCAGGAAGACAGCAGCGCCAATCCATTTGACGCCTTGAAATAACCGAAGAAGGGAACAAGCCATGTCCAAGAGCACCAGCGTGCAGAAAAAACTGCAAAAAATCCGCCCTCCACGGGTGCAAATGACCTATGACGTTGAAATTGGCGACGCCATCGAGAACAAGGAACTGCCGTTCGTGATGGGTGTCGTGGGCGATTTCGGCGGCAATTCGGAAGTCGAGCAGAAGCGTTTGAAAGAACGCAAATTCGTCAACGTCGACCGCGACAATTTTGACGAAGTGCTGAAGGGCGTTGAGCCGCGCGCCAACTTCCGCGTCAAGAACGAACTGGGTGAAGACGGCGGCGAGTTCGCGGTCGACCTCAAATTCAAGTCGATGGAGGACTTCCGTCCGGAGTCGGTGGTGCAGCAGGTCGATCCGCTGCGCAAGCTGCTGGAAGCCCGCACCAAGCTGGCCGACCTGCGCAACAAGCTGGCCGGCAACGACAAGCTGGAAGACATCCTCAACGACGTCCTGCACAGCACTGAAAAACTGGCCGAAATCAGCCAGCAAAACGCCGACAAGAAGGAGGGCTGATCATGTCCGCACAACTGACTCCCGGCGGCGCGCCGGCTGCTACCGAAGTAGCGCTGCTGGACCAGATCGTCGAGCAAAGCAAGGTCGCCAAATCCAGCGTGGAACATGCACGCGCCAAGGACCTGATCGCGGAACTGGTCAGCCAGGTGATGGAAGGCACGGTGGTCGTCTCCGATAACCTGGCCGCCACCATCGACGCCCGCGTGGCGGAGCTGGATCGCCTGATTTCGGCGCAGCTGTCGGCCGTGATGCATGCGCCGGAATTCCAGAAGCTGGAAAGCAGCTGGACCGGCCTGCACTACCTGGTGAAGAACAGCAGCACCGGCCAGAATCTGAAGATCAAGATGCTCAACGCCACCAAGAAAGAACTGGTGAAGGACTTCCAGTCGGCGCTGGAATTTGATCAGAGCACCATGTTCCGCAAGGTCTACGAAGAAGAATTCGGCACCTTCGGCGGCGCCCCGTTCGGCGCGCTGATCGGCGATTACGAAATCACCCGCCAGCCGGAAGACATGTACTTCATCGAGCAGATGTCGCACGTGGCTGCGGCCGCGCACGCGCCGTTCATCTCGGCCGCGTCGCCGGAGCTGTTTGGCCTTGAGACCTACAGTGAGCTGGGCAAACCGCGCGACCTGTCGAAAGTGTTCGACACCGTCGAATACGCGAAGTGGAAGTCGTTCCGTGAATCGGAAGACTCGCGCTACGTCGGCCTGACGCTGCCGCGCTTCCTCGGCCGCCTGCCGTTCAACCCGGCCGATGGCGCCACCGTGGAAGGCTTCAACTTCGTCGAAGACGTGGACGGCACCGACCACCACAAATACCTGTGGTGTAACGCCGCCTATGCGTTCGGCACCAAGCTGACCGCAGCCTTCGAGGACTACGGCTGGTGCGCGGCGATCCGCGGCGTGGAAGGCGGCGGCCTGGTGGAAGACCTGCCTACCCATACCTTCAAGACCGACGAAGGCGAAGTGGCGCTCAAGTGCCCGACCGAAATCGCCATCACCGACCGCCGCGAGAAAGAGCTGAGCGACCTCGGTTTCATCTCGCTGGTCCACTGCAAGAACACCGACTACGCCGCCTTCTTCGGCGCGCAGTCGACCCAGAAAGCCAAGAAGTACAACACCGACGCCGCCAACGCCAATGCGGTGCTGTCGGCGCAGCTGCAGTACATCTTCGCCGTCTCGCGCATTGCCCACTACATGAAGGCCATGATGCGCGACAAGATCGGCAGCTTCGCCGCCGCTTCCAATGTCGAGGACTTCCTGAACCGCTGGCTGACGCAGTACGTGCTGTTGGACGACAACGCCAGCCAGGAACAGAAAGCGCAGTTCCCGCTGCGTGAAGCGTCGGTGCAGGTGTCGGAAGTGCCGGGCCGTCCGGGCGTCTATCGCGCGGTGTCGTTCCTGCGTCCGCACTTCCAGCTCGATGAGCTGTCGGTTTCACTCCGTCTGGTCGCGGAGCTCCCCGCTTCGACCAAATCCTAAGTAGTCGCACTAACTTTTTTTAAACCTGAAAGGAATACCATGGCAATCGACGTCTACCTGCAAATCGACGGTATCAAAGGCGAATCGGCAGACACCACCCACAAAGACTGGATTGAAGTCAAATCGGTCAACTGGGAAGTGCTGCAACCGAAATCGGCCACCGCATCGACTGGTGGTGGTCACACCGCCGAACGTACCGAGCACAAAGACATTGTGGTGAGCAAGCTGGCCGACCTGGCCACGCCGCTGCTGCTGCAAAACTGCTCGTCGGGCAAAACCCTGCCAAAAGCAAAGCTGGAATTCCTGCGCGCTGACGGCAATGGCGACCGCGTGAAGTACTTCGAAATCGAACTGGAAAACGTGCTGATCTCCAGCGTGGCGCCAGCTGTCGAACCAGGCAACATCCTGACCGAAGACGTCTCGCTGAAATATTCGAAAGTGAAGTGGAAATACACCCAGCAAAAAGTGGGTGGCGGTTCGGGTGGTAACACCTCGGGCGGTTGGGACCTGTCGGCCAACAAGACGGCTTAAGTTGTCATGAAGGGATTTACTCCGGGTTTGTTCGACCGTCTGATGGACGTGCCGGTACACGGCTCGTCCAGCGGCACGGTGTCGCGCTTGTCGATCGAGGACTTGAAGGACTCGGTCGCGCGCGATCTGGAAGCGCTGCTCAACACGCGCACCGTCATCCCGGAGGAACTCCTGAAACGGTTTCCGGAATGCGGCCGGTCGATTGCGACTTATGGCCTGAATGATTTCGCCGGCCTGTCGCTGTCGAGCACAGATGATCGTGCTTTCATCTGCCGCAGTCTGGAACGGGCCATCGCCCGTCACGAGCCGCGCCTGCGCAACGTGCAGGCGTCGCTGGAGTTGCGGGCCGATTCGGTCAACCGTTTGAACTTTGCGATTACCGCGCTGTTGGTGGTCAACAGCGCACATGAACCTGTCAATTTTGACGCAGTCCTGCAGCCCTCAAGCCTGCATTACACCATCAGCAAGGCGCGCCGCGTGAGCCCGACGCCGCTGGGAGCCTGAGATCTTGGAACAATTACTGCCGTATTACGAAAGGGAGCTGGGATTCCTGCGCCGCTATTCGCGCGAATTCTCCGAACGCTACCCGAAAATCGCCGGTCGCCTGTTGATCGGCGGCGAGGTGTGCGAAGACCCGCACATCGAGCGCATGATCGAATCCTTCGCGCTGCTCAATTCGCGCATCGCCAAGCGTCTCGACGACGACTACCCCGAATTTACCGAAGCGCTGTTTGAAGTGCTGTATCCGCACTACCTGCGGCCTTTCCCATCGTGCTCGATCGCGCGCATGGACTTCAGCGGCGCCGCCGCCCAGCTGACCACCGCCAGCGACATCCCGCGCGGCACCCAGCTGACCACGCGTCCGGTGCGCGGCGCCACCTGCACCTTCCGCACCGCCTATCCGGTGACGGTGGCGCCGCTGGCGCTGAGCGCGGCCAGCTTCGCTCCAATCATCGCCGCGCCGGAAGCCGTGCGGCCGCCGGCGCAGGCCACATCGAGCATCAGCCTGACCCTGTCGTGCACGGCGGAGCAGGTGACGCTGGCGCAACTGGGCCTGGGCCAGCTGCGCGTGTTCATCGACGGCGAACCGTCGTTCTGCGCCGCGCTGCGCGATGCGCTGTTCACCCGCGCCGTCGCCGCCTATGTGGAAGCGGACGACAACGGCCGCTGGACACCGCTGCACAAGGTGCCGGTGTCGCCGGCCGGCTTTGCGGAAGAAGAAGCGCTGATCGATTTTTCGGCGCGCTCGCACACCGCCTACCGGCTGCTGACCGAGTATTTCTGCTTCCCTGAAAAATTCAATTTCTTCGACATCGACCTGCATGCGATCAGCGGCGTGGTGCCGGCCGGCTGCAAGACGGTGACGCTGCATCTGGCGCTGTCCGGCATGCGCACCGACTCCAACCTGGCGCGCATGCTGGCCACGCTGTCGACCAACAACGTGCTGCTGGGCTGCACGCCGGTGGTCAACCTGTTCCGCCAGCGCGGTGAGCCGATACGCCTGACGCACGCCACCGCCAGTTATCCGGTGCTGGCCGACGCCCGCCGCGCCTTCGCCTACGAGGTGCAGGCGATTGAATCGGTCAAGCTGGTGCGGCAAACGCCGCAGGGCGAATCGGTGCAGGAATTCCGTCCGTTCTATTCGCTGCGCCACGGCCAGACGCCGGAAAAGAATGGCCACTACTGGGTGGCGCGCCGCAATGAAGACCTGGCCGAGAAAAGCCCCGGCTACGAAACGCAGATTTCCATCGTCGACATCGACTTCGATCCGGCCGAGGTGGAAACCGACACCCTGAGCCTGGAACTGAGCTGCACCAACCGCGACCTGCCGTCACTACTTAGCTACGGCATGCGCGGCGGCGACTTGTTCCTGGAAGGCGGATCGAGCGTGCGCGCCATCAGCTTCCTGCGCAAGCCAACGCCGTCGTACCGCTTCGCCCGTGGCCGTGGCGCGCACTGGCGTTTGATTTCGCACCTGTCGCTGAACCACCTGTCGCTGGCCGGCGGCGGTCTCGATGCCTTCCGCGAGATGCTCACGCTGTACGACTTGCCACGTTCGCCGTCGTCGCAGCGGCAGATCGGCGGCATCGTCGCCGTGTCGCACAAGGCGGCCAATACCTGGCTGCCGGGGAACCCGTTTGCCTGCCTGGTGCGCGGCATCGAAGTCACTTTGACGGTGGATGAAGAAGCCTTCGTCGGTAGCGGTGTGCACGCGTTTGCGCAGATCGTCGAACGCTTCCTCGGCCTGTACGTACACGCCAATAGCTTCACGCAGCTGGTGATCAAGTCGAACAAAAATGGAGAGGAACTGCTGCGATGCTTGCCACGAAGCGGCGATTTGAGCCTGCTGTAATCGAGCGGCTGTTCGCGCAGCCATACCGTTTCGAATACTTCCAGGCGGTGCGCATGCTGGAGCTGTGGCTCAAGAAGCATGGCGCGCCGCAGGATGGCGCAGTGGCCAATTTCCTGCGCTTCCAGAATTCGACCTCGCTCGCTTTCCCTGCCAGCCAGCTGGAATCGCTGCAGCCGGAGCCGCGCGACATGGCGACCGACGCCCGCAGCCTGGGCGAAGCGCTGAAAAGTGCGCAGCTACGCTACATCCGCATCACGCCCGCGTTCATGGGCTTTCTGGGCAATAGCGGCACGCTGCCGGCGCATTACACCGAGCGCATCGCCGCCCATGCGCTGTACCAGAAGGATGAGGGGCCGCGCGCGTTTCTGGATACGTTTTCCAACCGCGCGCTGGCGCTGTTCTATGAAGCGTGGCGCAAGTACCGGCTGGAGCTGAAGTACCAGATTCATGGCAAGGATGAATTCCTGCCGCTGCTGCTGTCGCTGGCCGGCATGCATAGTCCGTCATTGCGGCGTCGCCTGTCGGATGGCGGCGATGGCGTGCTGGATGAATCGATGGCGTATTTTTCCACCGCCATCCGCCAGCGTCCTGCATCTGCGGTGCAGATCGCACGTGTGCTGTCGGAGTATTTTTGCCAGTCGATACGCATCGAGCAGTTTATCGGCGCATGGTACGACGTGCCGGCCGGCCAGCAGACCATGCTGGGCATGACCAACGCCGTTCTGGGGGGCGGCGCGATGGCGGGGGCGCGCGTGTGGCAGCGCGACCTGCGCATGCGGCTGGTGGTGGGGCCGCTGGACCTGGAAGGCTACGAATCCTTTCTGCCCGGCGGTAAAGCGGCGCGCGCGCTGGAGAGCATGGTCACCATGTTCACCGGCCTGGCGCTGGAATATGAAGTGCAGCTGGTGCTGCGCGCCGAAGATGTTCAAGGCGCGCGACTGGACGATGAACGCAGCGGCGGGCGCCTGGGCTGGGACAGTTTCCTGGTCACAGAGGCGCAGCAGCACGACCGCAGCGATGTCCGCTACGAGATACACACATCATAAAAAGGACAACAAAATGAGCATCAACCTGAAAACGCTGATCAGCAAATTGAATGACACCAGCCGCGCCGCCGCCACGCGCGCGGCCAGCCTGTGCGTGTCGCTCGGCCAGTATGAAGTGGACGTCGAACACCTGTTCCTGGCCTTGCTGGAGCAGCCCAAGAGCGACCTGGCGCTGATTGCGCGCCAGAGCGACATCAGCATCACCCAGCTGGAGGCGGACCTGCGCGCGGAAGTGGGCCGCTTCAAGAACGGCAATACGCGCACGCCGGTGTTTTCCGCGCGCCTGCCTAAACTGTTTGAGAACGCGTGGCTGATCGCGTCGCTGGATTTGCAGGACGATGCGCACGCGCAGATCCGCAGCGGTCATCTGCTGCAGGCGCTGTTGACCGACACCGAACTGTCGCAACTGGCGGCGCGCAGCTCGAAGCTGTTCGCCCGCTTCGACCTGGAACAGATCAAGCACAATCTGGACAAGATCACTGCCGGCTCGGAAGAGACGCCGGTGGCGCGTCCGGCTGCCGCAACGGATGAAGGGGGCGACCCGGTCGGCGACCTGCAAGCCCGCGCGGCCAGCAAGACGCCGGCGCTGGACCAGTTCACCACCAACCTTACGCAGCGCGCGCGCGATGGCAAGGTCGATCCGGTGATCGGCCGCGATCTGGAAATCCGCCAGGCCATCGATATCCTGATGCGCCGCCGCCAGAATAATCCTATCCTGACCGGCGAGGCCGGCGTCGGCAAGACCGCCGTGGTGGAAGGGCTGGCGCTGCGCATCGCGCAGAACGACGTGCCAGATGTGCTGAAAGGCGTGGAGATTCACACGCTGGATATGGGCCTGCTGCAAGCTGGCGCCAGCGTCAAGGGCGAGTTTGAAAATCGCCTGAAGAATGTCATCGACGAGGTGAAGAAAAGCCCGCACGCCATCATCCTGTTTATCGACGAGGCGCACACCATGATCGGCGCCGGCGGCACGGCCGGCCAGAACGATGCCGCCAACCTGCTGAAGCCAGCCCTGGCACGCGGCGAGTTGCGCACCATCGCCGCCACCACCTGGGGCGAGTACAAGAAGTATTTTGAAAAGGATGCGGCACTGGCGCGGCGCTTCCAGGTGGTCAAGGTGGAAGAACCGAGCGAGGAACTGGCTTGCGCCATGTTGCGCGGGATGGCGCCGTTGATGGAGAAGCACTTCGGCGTGCGCGTGTACGACGAGGCGATCACCGAGGCGGTACGCTTGTCGCATCGCTATATCATGGGCCGCCAGCTGCCGGACAAGGCAATCAGTGTGCTGGATACCGCCTGCGCCAAGGTGGCACTGGGACAGAATGCCACGCCGGCGCTGATTGAAAACCTGGCGCGCAAGATTGAGCGTATCGATGCCGAGGCGACCGCGCTGGAACGCGAGCAGGGTGAAGGCGGCGCCGATGCGGCTGCGCGCCTGAAGGAATTGCGCGAATCGCGCGCGGCGGCGGACGAGCAGCACAAGTCCTTGTCCGAGCGCTGGGAAAAAGAAAAGGCGCTGACGGCCAAGATCATCGAGGCGCGCGCCGCATCTGCGGCGCCTGCGGCGACCGGCGATCAGGCTGCGACGGGCGAGGGCGGCCAGGCGCGCGACATCCAGGCCATGGTGGCCGAGCTGCGCGCGCTGCAAGGCGAAACGCCAATGGTGCCGGTGCAGGTGGACGGCCACGTGGTGGCGGAAATCGTCGCCGGCTGGACTGGCATCCCGCTTGGCAAAATGGTCAAGGACGAGATCAAGACCGTGCTGCGCCTGAAGGAAAATCTGGAGCAGCGCGTGCTGGGCCAGCCGCATGCCATCGAAGCGGTGGCGCAGCGCGTGCGCACTTCGCGCGCTAATCTGGATGACCCGAACAAACCGAAAGGCGTGTTCCTGTTCGTCGGCCCATCGGGCATCGGCAAGACCGAGACCGCGCTGGCGCTGGCCGATGCGCTGTATGGCGGCGAGCGCAAACTCATCACCATCAACATGAGCGAGTACCAGGAAGCGCATAGCGTCTCCGGGCTGAAAGGTTCGCCGCCGGGCTATGTCGGCTATGGAGAAGGCGGCGTGCTGACCGAAGCCGTGCGCCGCAATCCCTACAGCGTGGTGCTGCTGGATGAAGTGGAGAAGGCGCATCCGGACGTGATGGAGCTGTTCTTCCAGGTGTTCGACAAGGGTGTGATGGACGACGCGGAAGGCCGCGAGATCGACTTCCGCAACACCATCATCATCCTGACTTCCAACGTGGCGTCGGGCGCGATGATGCAGGCTTGCCTGAACAAGTCGCCGGAAGAGCTGCCGTCGGTAGAGGAATTGGAACAGCTGATTCGCCCTGCGCTGATGAAGCAGTTCAAGCCTGCGTTCCTGGGCCGTTTGAAGGTGATTCCGTTCTATCCGATTCCGGACGACGTGCTGGTCGATATCATCAAGCTCAAACTGGGCAAGATCGAACGCCGCATCGCCGCCAATCACAAGGCGGAGTTCAGCTACGATGAGGCGCTGGTGGAAGCAGTGCTGGCGCGTTGCACGGAAGTCGATTCCGGCGCGCGTAACGTGGACAATATCCTGAATGGCACGCTGCTGCCGGAGATTGCGGAATCGGTACTGGCCCGCATGGCGGAAGGCGCGGCGATCGCCAAGATCAAGGTCAGCGCCAACAAGCAGGGGCAGTTTAAATATACGGTGAAGTAAGCGCGTCATTCCCGCGAAAGCGGGAATCCATACTCAGCTTGGGTTCCCGCGTGCGCGGGAACGACGTTATTCTGCGCGCGGCACGCCGAGCAGTTCTTCGATATGGGCCAGCGAGGCTTCGTCTTTGACGACGGTGCGCAGCCAGGTGTGCAGGTCTTGCAGGGCCGCTTGTGCAGCTTTTTCGGCAAAGTAGGAGGCCGGGCTGTGGGGTTCGGTGCGGCGGAAGAATTCCGCCACAGCGCGCAGTTGCGCCACGGCCTGCGCGCGGTTGCCGATCACGCCCGGCCGGGTAGGCGCCACGTCCGCTGCCACCGCCCCAGTGGCTTCTTCCATCACTTCCTCCTCTTGCGCCGGCGACGCCAGCTCCGGCGCTTCTTCCGAGGCGCCGGCCGGTGCCGGCATCGCATGCAGCATCGCTTTCACTGCATCGCGCGCTGACGAGAATCCGGGGCTGTCGTTGCCAAGACGCGCATCGGCAACGCGTTCCAGCTGCTCCAGCGCCTCGATGCAAAACTGTGCATCCGCGCGGAACGCCGTGGCAAATCGTGCCGAATTATTGCGCTTGGCCGTTTCCATGTCCGCCAGCTTTGGCGCGCGGTTCTGCTGTTCCTCATTGCCACTGCCCGCACGCTTGCGTGCCGATTCAAAATCAACGGTCGAATAATCGCCGTTCTCGGTCAAGCCGATCTCGCGCACCAGTGCCGGAGTGCGGGACAAAATCCAGCTCAAATTGCCAGTACGCTGATCGTTATCGCCGTCTTCCGCCGACGGATACAGACCCTTGTCCCAATACTGGTCGCACAAGCCGGCCAGCAGCAGATAGCCTTCGCCCAAACCGCGCAGATGGTGCACGCGCGCGCCGGCTTCGGTCAGCCATACGGCCAGTCGCAGATCCTTGCTGGCGGTCTTTAGCAGATGCGCGCAGCGCTCCACCACGAAAGGCCAGTCGGCCTCCTTCAATTCAGTCACCCATTCGCCCTGATCGAGCGATGGGTCGTCAAACTTGCGCGCCTGCGCAATCGCGTCCAGTTCAGGTGAAAACGACAGATCGCCGCCGGCAGGCTGGCTATCGGAGATTGGTTCTAAAAGCTCTTGTGCGGAATACATGGTGTCCTCTTTACTGCGCCATACGGAATTCGATACGGCGGTTGCGCTGGCGGCCTTCGGCCGTGTCGTTGCTGGCGATCGGACGGTCCGGCCCCTGGCCGCTGGCCGTCAGCAGTTCGCCATTGATGCCATGGCTGGCCAGGTAGGCCTTGACCGCCTCTGCGCGCGCCTGGCTCAGTCCCTGGTTGGTAGCGCGCAGCCCGGCGCTGTCGGTGTGGCCGATGATATCGACCTTGCGCTTATCGAGCTTGCGCAGGGCTACTACCATCTCGTCCAGAATCGCCTTGCCGGCCGGCGTCAGCTCGGCCTTGCCGCTTTCGAATTCGATGATACGGTTGGCCAGCGCGCTATCCAGCACGCCCTGGTCGGCGGCCGATACGCGCAAGCCGTTATTGACGGTGTAGGTCGGATTCAGGTTGGTGGCGATATTGCTGGCGATGCGCTGGCGCACCGCCTCGTTGCCGACTTCCCCGCGCAGGCTGACGGTGCTGCCGTCGATCTTCAACTGGCCGCGGCTGATCTGCTTCAGGTCCGGCGTCAGCAACTTTTGCACATACTGGTTCCAGTTCGCCGGCGTGGCCACCTTGTCGATCGAGATCTGGTCGACCACCTTGTCGGCGCCATAGACTTCGCGCAGCTTGGCCAGCACGGCGGCCTTGCTGGCTTCATCTGGCAGGGTGCCGGCGGCCAGCACCTGGCCCGGTTGCACCACGTTGGCCTGCGCGAAAGTGGCGCCGGCGGCCAGCATCAGGCTTGTAAATAAAAGAGTACGCATGATTCTAGGTTCCGATAAACGCCGTGCTGACCGACTCCAGCGCGGACTTGAGTGACAGGGAGGGCTGCGACAGATAGGTGGACAGTTTCTTGACGGCGTAGTCGCTGTCAGCCTGTTCTTCCACCCAGTCCAGTTGTTCAAACGCGATCTGCTGTTCCTGCGCGGCCTGCGGGTCCATGATGCCGTGCAGTGTAGCCGGCGAGGCGCCGCTAAAGCCGACCAGCAGCACCGGCTGTTCGCGCTGGCGCGTGAGGAACAGCGCCAGTTCAAAGTCCGCGCGCGCCAGGAACGGCGTAATCAGGTGCAGCCAGAAGGCGGCGACGAGGTTGCGGTACATCGGATCTTGCGGCAGCGGCAGCAGCAGGGTTTTATCCAGCCGGCTGGAACTGCTGGCCATCACCGGTTGCAGCAGCATGCCGAGCGCCAGCAGCACCTGGCGCGATGAGCCACGGAAGCCGGCCTGCGATAGCAGCGTATCGAGGCCGCCGATGGTTTGCAGTTCCAGAAAGTCCTCGAACGTGGCCTGGTAGGCGGCACTGCGCAGATCGAGTTCGATCGCTTCGGCGGCCGCCATCTGCAGTGGCGTGGTGGGATCGCTGGCGGCGACCACGCCGCTGCTCAGCGTCGCCAGCCGGGTCCACAGGCGGTTGAACACCAGCGGCGCGGTTTGCACAAAGGTGGCCGGGTCGGCGACTTCCACGCTGCTGGTCATCAGGAACGGGAAACGGCGCGACGACTGGTCGCTGCTGGCGACGATATGGCCGGCAATCGCGTGACGGCGGCGCGGGCCGACGAAGGCGAAGTGCAGCGGCGCGACGGCGTCGTAGTTCAGCTTCCACCGCGCGTCGGTGCTCATCAAATCCATGGCCTGGGCGAGCCAGTCGTCGAGCACCTTGATCAGGGCCGGGCTGTCGCCGCCTTTGACGAAGTCGCCGCGTCCCGGCACCTTGCCGAAGTAGCCGATGTGGGCAATGGTGGCGCCGCGACTCATGGCTGGGCTCCTGCAGTGCGGATGACGGTGCCGGGCTGCGGCGCCGGCATGGTGGCTGGCACCGGTGCAGGTGCGCGGCCCGGTGCTGGCGCAGCCGGCGTACCAGGGGCGCCTGGCGTGACAGGCGCGCCCGGCGCCGCTGGCGTCACGGCACCGGCTGGAGCGCCTGGCTTGGCGGCAGCTGCGGCGGGTGCATCAGCGGTGGCCGACGTTGGCGCCGGCGCTGGCGCGGTCACGGTATCCGGCAGGCGCAGGCGCTTGAAGCCCGCCGTGGAAGGCGCGGCAGCTTGCGCCTGCACTGGTGCCGGCGTGCTTGCGCCGATCTTCAGGTTGGCGGTTACCGACACGCCGGAATTATCCCAGGTCAGTTCAAACGCGCCGTTGTCCTTGCGTTTGCGCTTGGCTGCATCGATCATTTTCTTCAGGCCGAAGTGACCCGGCTCGTTGAACACCACAATGCTGCGACCCTCCGGTGTGATGGCGGTAATCTTCGCACCGGGCACACCGGCCGGATTCGGCCACGTCATGTGCACCCAGGGCTGCGGCTGGCCGCGCCAGCGCAAGGCCTGGCCATCGATCTCGATGGTGAACTCGGTGGCGCTGACGGCGCCCAGCGCCTGCAGGTCGAAGTTGGTCTGGCCTTCGCCACCGCTGGATGCGGCCGCGTTGGCTACGCCGTTGGCGGCCAGCGGCGCTACCCACCCAGGGAAGCTGGCCACCACTGGCGGCGCCAGATTGATGCCCATATTGGCCCAGGTGCGGGCGCTGACCGTATCGCCACGGCGCACCACCAGCGGACCAAGCGTGGAGTCGAAGAACTTGGCGATCGCGCCTTCCGGACCAAACACCGCGCCGATTTCGGCATTGCTGGCTTCCGCCTTCGATTCGGTGGCGAACGGGTACTTGGTGGCCAGCGACTGGCGGAACGGCTGCAGCACCTGCGCCGCCCATACCTTGTTAATTTCCGTTTCGGTCGGCTGCACGATTACCGCAAAGGTCTGGATCAGCGGGCGTACCAGCAACGGACGGATGGCGGTCTTCTGCGCATCGGTCATCCCGGTCAGCATTTGCTCGTCCACGTACTTCAGCGCTTCCGCCAGTTCCGAGCCATTGCCGTCCAGCGTTTGCTGCATCAGCTGCTTGGCGCCAGGACCAGGATCGCCTTGATTCTTGATCTGGTTAAAGCGGCCGCGCAGCTTGGACAACTGCTCCATGTAGCCGCGCATCAGCGACGCGCCCTGGTCCTTGGCGACCACCAGGCGCGCCACGCCGGAGAACTCGCGGCCCACAGGGCCGAGCGGCAGGGCGGCATTTTGCACGCCGCCGCTACCGACGTTGATGTTGAGCTGCGACGGTTTCTGGCGCAGGATGGTTTCCTTGAACCAGCCGCTGACGCCACGCTGCGCGCGTTGCAGGCCGGCGTCGATCAGCGACGGATTGTCCCACGACGTTTGTTCGTAGACGCTGTTCATCAGCTTATTCAGCGGCGAATTTTGCGGGTCGCCCAGCCGGTTCATCGCACTGGCGGCCTGGTCGAAGTTGGCCAGGTCACGCACTGTCACGCCTTGCACAAACTTCTGCCACTCGCGCGCATAGTCGTTCTTGTACAGGTCCACCAGCGATTTCTGGATTTGTTCCGGGCTGCCTTCCAGCGTCAGGTCATCCTTGGACGAGGTTTTCAGCACCCAGTCGGCGCTTTGCAGTTCGCGGTTGGCGGCTTCGCGGAAGGCGTCCTGCACGAAGCCTTGCCATGCGGCGCGGGTAAAGCTGCCCGGCACGGCGTAGCTGCCCAGTACCAGTTCCTTGTCCTGATCGCCGACGATGGCGGCCACCGTCACCGCAGGGAAGCGCGTGGCGGCGCGGGCTTTGACGTCGGCGTACACCCGTTCACGCGCCGGCATGCCGCGCACCACGCGGCGCAGGTTGTCGCGGGTCTGGTCGACCAGCGCCAGGCGGGTATCGATCTGCGGCCACGAGGTGTCGTTGATCTGCGCCAGGTAGAAGGAGATCATGCGCTCTGCGCTGCGGATCATCTGCTCGCGCGACATGGTGCCGCGGTTGGTGTCCAGCCACACGCGCCAGAAGCGGGTCAGCTGGTCGTTCAGATGGCCGGCTTCGGCGCGCGATTTATCGCCCAGCATCAGGTAGGTCTTGAGCGCGTTGTACGCGTCTTCGGCGTCGGTTGGCGAGGCATCCTTGAACTGCTGCGCGCTGTTGTTGATGGCGGCTGCGGCTTCTGCCTGCGTGGCGTTCGCCGGCGCCGTGTTGCCGCCGGAGCCGCTGGCGGTCAGTGGACGCGCCATCGGCTGCAAATTCGCCGCGCCGCTATTGACTTCGGCGAGGAAGGCTTCCAGGGTCTGGCCGACTGGTTTGAGCATCACTTCGCGCACGCCGTTGAAGTATTCTTCGCGCAGCTTGCGGTCCAGCAGCGTGCCCTGGTAAAGGCCGAAGCTGAGCGACATTGGACGGCTCTCTTCATACTTGTCCAGCTGTTCGATGCGGTCTTGCAGGATCTCCAGCGCGGCAAAGCGCGATTGCAGGTCCATCGATTTTTCCTGCACCTTGATGGCCTGGTCCAGGTCCGCCTGCACATTGGCCACCAGCTGGCGGTTGTTCATGTAGGACCAGCTCCAGCCGGCCAGCGCCAGGCCAGCCAGCGCGGTGGCGGCGAAGAAGGCGACGTAGCGCATGCGGGTCTTGGCGGGGCTGGCGTATTGCGATACCAGATCCTTGTCGGCGAAGATCACCTTGCGGAACAGATTAAGCAGGAAGTAGCCCTGCTGCTGGTGGGCTGCTTCATGTTCGGCGGGCTTCAGTTGCAGGTCGAAGCGCTGCGCCACGCGTTGCGAAGAAGCGGAGACGGTTTCGCCTTCCTGCAGCGCGCTGGTGAAGTAGAAACCACGGAATACAGGTTTGAACTGGAACGGATTTTCCTCAAACAGCGTGGCGATAAACGTGCGCAGCGCCGGCTTGATCGAGCTGAATTCCAGCGGGAAGGTGAACACGCCCGGCGGCATGCGTTCGCGCCATTGCAGCGCCATGTTGGCTGCGCTCTGGTCTTTCAAGCCTTCGTACAATTCGTCGAAGCGGGCGTCGAACTGGTTCAGTACTTCCTCGCTGCCGGTGCTGCGGCTGTAGGGCAGGGTCGCGCCCCACACCTTGTCGCGCTCACCGCGTTCGGCGTCCTGGAAGAATTCGTTGAAGCCGGTGATCAGGTCAGCCTTGGTGAACAGCACGTAGACCGGCGCGTGCACTTCCAGCCGCTCGGTCAGTTCCTGCACGCGCTGGCGCAGGTTCTTGGCCAGGTTGATGGCGAATTCCGGACGGTTGCGGGTCAACTCGGCGACACTGACGGCGATGATGATGCCGTTGATCGGCGCCTTCTTGCGGTATTTTTTCAGCAGGTCGAGGAAGCCGAACCACTCGCCACGGTCTTCGTCCACGACCGAATAGCGGCCGGCCGTATCGAGCAGGATGCCGTCGGTGGTGAAGAACCAGTCGCAGTTACGGGTGCCGCCCACGCCTTGCACGATTTTGCTGTCGGCGAACGGGAACTGCAGGCCGGAGCTGGCGACCGCCGTGCTTTTGCCGGCGGCCGGATTACCGATGATCATATACCACGGCAGTTCGTACAGCGCGGCGTTGCCGGAGGTCTGGCCCAGCTTGGAGTTCTTGATGGTGCCGATGGCGTCAAGCATGCGGGTGCGCAGCGCTTCGGTTTCCTGGCGCTGGGCCGGATCGACCTTGACCGGCTTGGACGCCTGCTGTTCCAGCATGTCGCCCAACTTGCCGGCGGCGCGCTGCGTCTTTCGATAGCGCCAGTACCAGACGATGGCGCCGAAGGCCAGCGCGATCGCCAGCACGATCCACGGCACCGACGACGGCCATTGCAGTAGCGCGCCAGCAAGGAACAGCAGCGCCGCAAAGGCCAACCAGCCGATAACGATCAGCGTACGGCGTTGGGTCAGGAACAGCCAGAATTTTTGCATCATAATAGGGCTCGGTTACTTGGGAATGTCATGCTGTTGGTGCCGCTTGTGCCGGGCGAATCAGCGCGGCGCAGCGGCGGTAAGGATCTTCGTTGCTGATACTGAGTGCCGGACCGCCGCGCTGCTGCGCTTCGGCGTCGGCTATTGCCAGCGCGGTCAGCCAGCTGACCGCGCCGCAACTGCCGCTGCTGGCGCCGACGCTGATCACGTCGGCGCCGGGATCGAGCTGCGGCGCGGCGGCGGTGACCACGTGCATCAGCTCCGTCACGCGGCTGGTGCGGTGGCCGGTGTCGGCGGTCACCAGTTCGATCGCGGCGCCGTCCAGCTGGGCCGCTTTCAATACATCGGCGATGGCGCTGGACAGGCAGGTGTCGGTGTCGCGCTTGACGGTGTCGGCGGAGGCGCTGCGGCGGCCGATGTGCACCGCTTGCAGCACGCTGCCGGTGGCGCCGATCTGCTGCGCCACGTTGGCGTCGGCCAGCAGCAGGCCGGCCGCGCCTTCGCCGGGAATGTGGCCTTGCGGATGCGCTGCGGTGTACAGCGTTTGTTGATTCAGCAGGCGGTTGACGGCGGCGTCGCTCAGGTGCGAGTCGGCGGCGATCACCAGCGCCAGGGAAGGCTGCTGCGGATTGCCGGCGCGTTGCAGCAGTTGCGCCAGCAGCGCGCCGGCGTCGTCGTCCTGTCGCTCCTGCTGCTGTTGCAGCGGCGCGGCCGGTGCGATCAGGGTTTGCGGCCAGCCGGTTTGCGTGGCGAGATGGCGCAGCCATTGCCAGGCCAGGTCGCGCTGGGCCGGCTGCCATGCTTGCGGCCAGAGGGCCAGCAGTTGCAGCGTTGGCGGCGTGCGCGCGGCCGGCGCGTCGGGCGGCAGGCGGTTTTGCTGGCGCGCTTGCTGTTGCTCCAGCCATGGCTCCAGGTCTTCATGCAGCGTGGCTTCTGCTGCCAGGTCGGCCACCACCGCGCTGGCGGCGGCCAGCGCGCGCCACTGGGCCTGGTCAAAGCGGGGATCGTCCAACTGCTGGCGGTGGCGCCACTGTTCCAGCTCTTCGCGCAGCGCGGCGTCGCCGGCTTCGGTCAGGCGGGCGGACAGAATCGGGTAGCCGTCGTCGTCATACAGTTCGCTGTCGAGCTGCGGGCGGGCGCGATGTTCGGACAACGCGGCGCGCAACTCCGCCACCGATTCGCCATGCGGTGCGCGCACGGCGGTGGCGGCGATCGTCAAGGCGGCCGGCAGCGGCGGCGCGGCTGGAATCTCTGTTGCGGCATTCGCGGCGCCAGCGGCGGCTGGTGCGGCGGGCAGGGTAGCGCGCGTCCACACTTTGCGGCCCAGCCACAATGCGGACAGCAGGGCTACCGGCAGCACCAGCAGGTACAGCACCAGCTCACCGCTGGCCGGCATGCGATTGGTCTCGCGCCAGAACCAGATGGCGCCACCCCAGCTGGCGCCGAATGTGGCGGCGGCCAGGGCAACGTTACGTAACCAGACCATTGATCGTGTTCTCCTATCGTTTCATCACGCCGGGCCGGCGCAGTTCTGTGTGCCCGAAATCCATCATCTTCCAGCGCCCGCCCCAGGTCAGGCCCATGGACTCGGCCACTTCGCCGTATAACTGGTAGCCGCGCATGGCCCACGGATCGCGCTCGGAAATCACCAGCTTGCCGTCGCGCAGGAAGGCGCAATCGGCAGCCAGACCGTATTGGTGCCAGCTCTGGAACGCGGCGGCGTTGGTCACGCCGGAACCCAGCGCGGCCAGTTTGTTCTGGCGCTCGGGACTGCGGTAACCTTCCAGCAGCGCCATGTCATAGCCGTACTTCTCCTTCATGGTGCGGAACACCATCAGCAGCCGCTGCGCGTAGACGGCGTCCAGCTGTGCCCAGTCGCGGCTGGCCGAGACCAGCATCGGCCGCTCCAGCTGCACTTCGGCGGTGGTGAACACCAGCGGCGGCAAGGCCGGCGGCGGCACCAGCTGTTCGCCTTCCAGCAGGCCGGCCACTTGGGTGTTGACCTCGCGGGTTGAGCTGTCGAAACCGTTCAGCGTCGGCCGCGCCAGCAGCAGCGCCAGCATCGGTGGAATGGTCAGCAGCGCCAGGCCGCCCAGGCACAGCACGTAATGCTCGGCCAGAAAATCGCGCACGCCGCCCATCGACTGGCGGCCCGAACGGCCGAGCGCACCGAGCTCTGCGCGGCGGCGGTCGGCTGCGCGGCCCAGCTTTTGCTGCAGGCGCGCGTTGGCCCCGGCCAGCGCCGACACGACGAATTCGCGCCCGGACGGGAACAGCACCATCCAGCTGATGAAGCACGCCAATAAGAAATAAAGAGTTACCGCCAGTAGAAACACGTTGCCCTCGAAGCTCGTTACCAATGTCTAAAAAGCATTGCTCTGAGTATATATTAGGCATCTGACAAGCACGCGCACGATTGAATTGTCGATTCGTGCGGCACATTTTTCTTGAATGTCGTAAAGTCGTGCGAAATTAACAAGGGAGCAGATTTTGCAACGTGAAGATGACCGCCCTCCGTCGAGTGGCCGTCCCAGCCTATTGTCCCAGGCGCCCCAGGCAGAACCGGGTCGCGCCAGTGTTTTCGACGGGTTGGATCGCCGGCCGGCTACCGCTGCGCCGGCTGCGCGGCGTGCGCGCAAGCCTTTGCTGCTGGCGGGCATAGGGGCGGGCGTGCTGGTGCTGGCCGCCGGCGTGGCCGTTTGGATGGCTGCCGAGCCGGAACCGCAATTGATGCTGGCCGCCGCGCCGGCCGTCAAGCCGTCGCCTGCGCCTGTTGCTCCTACGGCCGCCGCTGCGGCACCGGCACCGGAGGTTCCGGCTGCCACCATCGTCGAAGAGACGGCAGCCGTCAGCCCGCCGGCTGATAGCCGGTCGCTGAAAGAGGTGCTGAACGATATTCCGCCGAAAGCGCCGCGTGCGGAACTGACCGCCGCGCTTGAAAAACCACACGCCAACGCGGCCAAACCCGAGCATAAAAAGGCCGAGAAACCGGCCGGCAAGCAAGTGCAGGTGGCCAGGAAAGCCGAGCCTCCCAAGCCCAAGGCCAAGCCGCAGGATAGCGACGTCACACTGTTGGCGGCGCTGATGACGCATGTTCAGACCGCCAAAGGGCCGTCCAAGGAACCGTCGACGCCGGCCTATCAGCTCAAGCAATGCGGCCGCCTGAACGAAGCCGGCGCCAGCCAATGCCGCGCGCACCTGTGCGCGACCACCGCCAGCAAGGAGCCAGAGTGCAAGCAGCCGGTTGCAGTGAAAACTGCCGCTGAATCATGAGTATCGCTCTGATCGAAACGGTGGTTGCCGCCCTGGCCCAGTTTTCAAGCGCGACCCGGCTGTATGAACTCACGCTGAATGAGGACGACGGCGCCGACATGGGCGCCAGCGGGCTGCTGGTTGAAGCGTTTGCTTCGGACGACAGCGTGCAGGGCGTCGGACCACGTGACGTCGTCGTGCTGTCCACCAGCGCGTCGGTTCAGCTGGCGCCGTTGCTGGGCAAGAAGGCGGCCCTGGCCGTTAGCCTGGCCGATGGCAGCCGTACCGAGTTCCGCGGCGAGATTACCCAAGCGGCGATGCTGGGCAGCGAAGGTGGCCTGGCGCGCTATCGTCTGCGCCTCACGCCGTGGCTGTGGCGCCTGAGTCAGGTGCGCAACAGCCGTGTATGGCAGGACCGCACCGTCATCGAGATCATCGACGAGGTGTTCGAGGCATATGCGCCGCTGTCGCAATGGCGCTGGAGCGAAGAGACCGAACCGTTCATGGCCGATGCCGTCGCGCGCAGCTACTGCTGCCAATACCGCGAATCGGACCTGGATTTCGTGCAGCGCCTGCTGACCGAAGAGGGCCTGGCCTGGCGCTACGAACAACTGGAAGACGGCCTCGGCGTGGTGCTGTTTGCCGACAGCAGCCAGCTCAGCGCCACGCCGGAAGACGCTAGCAGCAAAGCTGGCGGCGGCATCCGCTTCCACGGCGTGCGCGTCGGCGAGGCGTCCGACACCATTCAGGCAATGCAGGCGCGCCGCAGCGTGACGGCGTCGCTGACCACCTTGCTCAGCTATGACTACAAGGCCAAGCAGGCCGTCAACGCCAGCACGCCATCGCGGCTGTCGGTCGGCAAGCTGCCGCCACTGGAAAGTTACGATGTACCGGGACAGTACGCCTATGCCAACGCCGCGCAGGCGCAGCGCTATGCTGATATCCAGATGCAGGGGCGGGAAGCTATCGCTCAGCAATGGCGTGGCCGCTCGACCGTACGCACTATGGCGGCCGGCACCCGTTTCACGCTGACGCAAGGCCCGCTGAGCGCGGACAGCGCGCCGACCTACGTGCTGCTGCGCGTGCGCAGCGTCGGCGTCAACAACCTCCCGTCGCCAGCCCAGCAGGCGCTGGCCGAGCTGTTTGGTCCGATTCCCGAGTTGCTGCAAGAAGTGGCCGCTGATGCCTCGGACGACTTCGCCCTGACCATTGCGCAAGCGCGCCAGAGCGGCTACGCCAACAGCTTTGAGGCGGTGGCAGCGGACGTCATCTGGCGTCCGCAACTGCCAGGCAGCGATGGCCGCAGCCATCCTAAACCCACCGCGCGCGGCGCCCAGAGCGCTATCGTCATCGGCGCCGATGGCCTGGCGCAAGCATCCGGCGCGGACGAACTGTATTGCGACAAGCTGGGCCGCGTGCGCATCCGCTACCACTGGCAGGACAACGGCGACGCCACCTGCTGGATGCGTGTCGCGCAGCGTTCGGCCGGCGGCGGCATGGGCAGCCAGTTCCTGCCGCGCATCGGCCAGGAAGTGCTGGTGCAGTTCATCGAGAACGACATCGACCGGCCGATCATCATCGGCGCGCTGTACAACGGCCAGGGCGAGGGCGGCGTAACGCCGACGCCGGGCGGTGGCGGCAGCGCCGACGACATGGCCTCGCGCTTCCAGCCGGCCGCAGACCACGCGGTCTCGGCACAGGGCAACGTCGCCGGCGGCAACAGCCCGCTGTGGCACGGCGCGTCCAGCGACAGCGCCGGCCACCGCAACGCCGCCGCGCAGTGGGGCGTGCGCAGCAAGGAATTTGGCGGCAGCGGCTACAACCAGTTGCTGTTCGACGACACCGACGCGCAAGGCCGCGTGCAGTTGCGTTCCACCCACGCCGCCAGCGAACTGAGCCTGGGCCACCTGATCCACAGCGCCGACAACTATCGCGGCAGCCTGCGCGGGCAGGGCGTCGAACTGCGTACCGACGCTTACGGCGCAGTGCGCGGCGCCGCGGGTCTGCTGATCACCAGCTACAAACTGAATCACAGCGCCATGGCGCGCGACCCGGTCGGCGACAACGCGTCCGGCATCGCACTGCTCAAACAGGCCGTCAAGCTGGGCGAAACGTTTAACGACGCGGCCAAAACGCATGAGACCGTGACGCTGGCCGGCCATCTCGGCGCGGCCAAAGCCAACGCCAGCGTGCTGGACGACAAGGTCGCGCCGTTGCAGGCGATGCTGACGGCGGTCTCCGGCATGGTCGGCAATGGCAGCCTCGACGCCGCGCGCGCCGACGCCGGCGAGAAGAAAACCGAACCGGGCGACAAGCAAATACCGCATGTCAGCTCGCCGATCATCGCCGTCAGCGGCAAGAGCGGGATTGGCGTCACCGCCGGCGCAGCGATGCAGCTGGCCAACGGCGAGACCATCTCGCTGATGAGCGGCCAGGACAGCCAGTTCATCACCGGCGGCCAACTGCGCGCGCATAGCGGCCAGGCCATTGGCGTGCTGGGCGGCGCGGTCAAGCCCGGCGAGGGCGGCTTGGGCATGCAGTTGATCACCGCCAAAGACGCCATCGACATTCAGGCGCAGGCCGACGAATTGAAGGTGCAGGCGCGCGACGACATCAACATCGTCAGCGCGAATGCCGAGGTGGACTGGGCCGCCGCCAAGCGCATCAGCCTGTCCACTGCGGGCGGCGCGAACATCACGATTGAGGGCGGTAATATTACGGTGCAATGTCCGGGCAAACTGACTGTCCATGCGGGTAAAAAGGTATTTTCTGGTCCCGAAAAAGTGCCGTATCCAATTCCTGCGTTACCGCATACTATCTGTGTCGAATGCCTTAAGAAGGCGCTCGCTTCTGGTTCCTCTTTTACTGCAGTTGAATAAAATGTTAAATGATCCATACGATAGTGAGTGGCTGGATGAGCTGCGTCAGCTGGCAAGTGCGGGAACTGGCGATGCCAAGCTTTATTTTCTAATTGATGGTGCATTTAAGCCAGGTTTCTATAGGCAAGTGATTAAGGAAACCAAAGTAGAAAATTACGCTCTGCTTTTCGAGACCTTGCCTTCATGCTCCGAAGCAGTGAAGGATGTATCTCCATTTCTGCTTCAATATGACGCCACCCAACATTCATCTTTCGAAATATTGCAGCAGTGTAGTGGCCATCCAATGGTCAGCGTTATAGAGACGACGGAAACACTAGACGAGTTGACTAGTCGTATGGCGCCTTGGTGTATTGTCTACTCAGACCAACAGCGCTTTAACTTTCGATTTGCCGACACGCGGCGCCTACCTGATATATTTTCTGCGCTTAATGGCGATCAAAAGAGCCAGATTACTGGTCCGGCGTTAAAGTGGAGCTACATAGATCGACAGGGGCAATGGCTCAATTTGCCGATTGAAGCTTCGGATAACGCAGCCATATCGACGTGGCCTGAGTTGAGTGATTCGCAGTTTGCGATGCTTGTTGGCGCGAGTGAAACTGATGAAATGCTTGAACGCATATCACGTCGCCAACATTTGCCGAACGAACTGCCATCTCGGTTGTATGACGCAATTTCGCAAGCACTGCGAATTTCGACCAACAAAGGCTTGGAATCAGGTCCATTGTTGCGCTGGTGCGTATCATGTATCGACAATCTGTCCTCATTGTCTGACGAAGCTCTTGCCCAAGAGTTCTTATCTTGGCAAGAAAATAAAGCACTGATTTGAAAGGAAAGTATGTCTATTCCTAAAGGCATTTATATTGTTGTTAGGCTCGGAATAATTCTCAGCCTAGGTTTTTTACCGGTTGCTGGATTCTGCGCCAAGGATACAGTAGCGGTAAGCATCCACGGAGTAAATTACAGCGCCGAAGATTTTACATACATAGTAGAAGACCCTGAAAATAGTAAAAACACCGGAGGGGGAGAAACGGTTGGTCCATTTGAGGCAGGCGGGATCATGTGCTGTTATGAACTACCTGTCGTGTGGCGAAGTGGCATCAGGATCAAAGTAAATCAGGAATTTGAATCTCGCATGGATAAGAAGTCTGCAGGCTCGTCCACTAGAGTCATTGAAGTCCCTCCATATATCGATGGCAAACCTGGCGAGTTATGGGTAGTGCGTGCAGCTGATGGCTCCATAGATATTATATCGAGTGACTATCAACCGAATCATCCAAAATGGCCAGGGCAAGTGAAAGGTTGGCCGGTTGCATCGATAGAATATCGACGATATCGCTGGTCGCTATACATTAAGGAGGCTCAAGCCAGAATACATATGGCTCAAAATGCTTTAGACCAACTTGAAACTTCCCCCGCAGCATTGGCTCAAGAATCATGGAACTTAGATTCAAAATATCATCCAGACGATTTAAAGTTATATTCTAGCCCTGCGGATAACAATTTTATAGAACGAGTAAAGCAAAAATTTCGAGCAATGAAACGTAGAAATGAAGAAGATATCGCGAAACTCCAGGAGCAAAAACCGTGAGTGCCACTCTTTGCCCCGCAATACCTGAAAACTTCGTTGATGCTGAAAAAGGTACTGTTTTCTTCTCACCTGGTGAGATGGATGCAATTGATCAGTATGAGCGACGTGAGAAGTTGAAAGACTGTGCTACTAATCTTTTCTTTGGGTTTTTCTTTGATGGAACCAAGAATAACTATATGCAAGGTTTGGCTGCTAAAAATCAATCCAACGTGGCACGGCTTTATGATTGTTATCCAGGGCAAAGTGTCCCAGGAGTGTTGCCGCCTGCGATGGATTGGGAAGTGAACAAGCAGAATTATAAAAATTTCTTCCGAGTCTATGTTCCGGGTGTAGCGTCTCCTTTTACACAGATTGGAGATAGTGGGGAAGGAAAAGATAAAGATAGAGGCGCTGCATTTGGCGCGCTAGGTGAAGATCGTATCAAATGGGCTTTAATTCAAGCATTAAACAATGTTCAGCGCTTTTTTTATGGTGATACTTTTTTAATTGAAACGTCGAAAATTAAGTCAACTATGGACAGCATAGAGTTATCGAGTTGGCAGCGATGGAAAATGGATGAACGCCGTATTGTCTCGGATCCGGAAAATGACGACAGAAATAAAAATACGAGAAAAGTATTTGAGGATCTCTTGCTGAAATTGCATCAAAACGTGAAAATTCACTGGCCAGTTCCTGGCGCGACTAAACCAGTAAAGACTAATCCCGGCCAAGTGCAGAAGATATATGTATCGGCTTTTGGTTTTTCGCGGGGTGCGGCGCAGGCACGTGCCTTCGTAAATTGGTTTATGTCACTCTGCTCTTTAGATTCATCTCTTTCCAAGTGTGGTTCTCCTTATAGCTTAGGTGGTTTCCCAGTCGAGTTTGATTTTCTAGGATTGTTCGATACCGTTGCCTCCGTGGGCATTGCAAATACCTTAGGGGACAGTGCCCTACTAAGAAATTTTGATGGTCACGGTGCGTGGGCAGATGCTGAGGATAGCCTGCGAGTACATTATGGAATTCGATGCTTGCACTTGGTGTCAGCTCATGAGGTGCGCCGAAGTTTTCCTCTTGATTCGATTTCTGTAGCTCACGTAACACCAGCGAATTCACAAGAAGTTGTTTTTCCTGGGGTGCATTCGGACTTGGGTTCTGGCTATTGTCCGCGAGAACAGGGACGTGGTGAAGATGAATTGGGTTCCGATATGCTTGCGCGTATTCCTCTCTTATACATGTATCGTGAGGCTCGTCTTGCTGGAGTACCATTCAAATTGGACCTAGCTAGTGATCGGGTTAAGAAGAAATTTAAGGTTACCTCAGCTACCATTAACTCTCTTAATGCGTATTTGGAGACCTGTGAATTCAAAGAAGGCCAGTTGACGGCTATTATGCGTGAACAGGGGAAGAAGCAAATCTTATGGCATAAGGCGAGACGCAGCACAGGGCCAACGCCGCTAGAGAAAACTGCTAGTTTTCTGCGCGCTACAAATTTCGATAAAAATGATCTAGCCAGCGCAAATATCGAATTCGAAAAAGAAATCGGTGATTTTGAAGAGTGGTTAGGTAAAAAGCCTAAAGGTTTCGTGCCACATTCGCAGAAACCTGGTTTCGGAAATCGCTATGAAAATGAATGGGAGGAAATTGCTACTTGGTGGGATACGAGTGAACCATTACCGCCTGCCGTACTCGATTTTTTCGATAACTATGTTCATGACTCCCATGCCTGGTTTAAATTGAAGGACGAATTTCCCGATAACGAGAGCGATTTCAGGAAAAAACTCATCGAGTGGGAAGCGCGGCGTACGAGTGCGATAATACGAAGTACAAGAATACGCTCAGGTGGTGGTCATGGAAACCAATCGCAAGATACACCTGAACAGCTAGATAAGTTATCACCAGAGCAACGAAAGGCGGCTGAGGAATACGCAGCTACGGGAGAGATCCCTAGAATGATGACCACTGGCCGGGAGGCGGAAACATTTTTGACTTTCACGCTTCGTGGTGGTTATCTTCGCTTTAGAAAAGTGTATGGTGGCGCTGATAATATCCTCATTTCTAGCAATCACAAACAAGGTGAAGTTGCAAAGCAAGCGGCTTAGCTGCTTTTGCAGACGATGATAATTGGTCATCGCATTAGTTTGATGCAAAATGCCTAAATGAACATGGTTAAAAAAATATACTTGCAAAGTAGCTTAGCGGCCCTTCTGATTGTGGCTGCCCCCGGCTTTGCTGCCGACACGGATGTGTTTTCCGGCATCTATTCGGTGGTGAACCCAGAGACCGGTGCCGAAGTCGACGTCATGAAGATCCGTAAATATGAGGATGGATACGGCGTTTTTTCTTACTTAGGTGGAGATGAGGTCCAGCGCGGCTCCATTAGCGCGGCGGAAGCTGAAGGCACGTCGGCATCAAGCCTACGAGTGCTGGCTTTGAACGGCCAGGGCAAGCTGTACTACGTTCCGAAAGGCGCGGAGTCGCCAGCAGGGCGCTCCGATACTGGCTATATCTCTGACATTATGGGGCTGGCTAATTTTCCGCTGAAGCGCAGGCCGCTGGCGGCCAAACGCGAGCGCGGTATCAACGGTATTCATGCCTACGTGCCACCGAAAGATGAGAGACCGGTATCGATACGCGCCTTGAATCATGGAGGCAAACCAATTCAACTTGGTGTCAGTTCCGCGACCAATGGCCAGAACGCGGCCGATACCGATCCAATACACGGTTACATGGCAAGCGCCTTCAATTGCTGTTTCTATTTACCGGAAACTTGGAATGCCTCCTTGAGGCTGAACGTCGAGATTTGGTCGTCTGACGGCAAGCTAAGAACTGTGCCGGTCGCGCTACCTAAATACGATACGCCAGAGAATTTCGAAGTGGCAGTTAATCCCGACGGCCGTGCAGAAGTGTTGTTTGGCCGTTCTGATCAAGACAGGCCGCTTCCCCGGTCTCCAGTCGTAAAAAGATGAACATCGGTTCCGAAATGAAACGGGCGTCGCCATTAATTCTAATTTCTTTCGCTTTAGTAATAGTGATTGTTGGCTGCGCAGTCCATAGAACGCAGGCGGGGCTAAGCGAAAAGGCAACTGCTCAAATTGGGATTGTCAATCACACCGGCAGTTACATATATTCCGCGTCAGTGAATGGCGCTGGCGGTGGAAACATGGCCCGCTGGGGTATTGGGTTCGCCAATATTTGCTGTACATCTATCCCGCGCGCCTGGCACCCCGGCATGAAGGTTTTAGTTCGATGGAATATGCCAATTGGCACTAAAGACATGGTCAAAGAAAAAGTCGTGCTGGTGGAAAAATATGATGTTTCCGGTAGCATTTACATGCACTTTTTCCCCAATGACGAAGTGCGGGTCGTAGTTAGCAGGTTTTACCCCGGTAGTGCCGAATATCCAATCCAACATCTAGGTAATCCTAACTAGCTGTTTAGTTCCGTGCGATCATATTCCTCGTCGTAGCTGGCCTTTATTTCGGGCGAAGGCTATGCTGGACGAGTTGATCGCTGATTTATCGCGGTCAGCCAGCCCCGTCAACCGGCAACCAGAGCGATCATCGTCATGAGCACAACCATCCACCCGCAGGCCCGCACGACACCAAAGATTCGGCAGGAAATCAAGGACTCCGGCCTGTCGGACCGTCAAGCCGCCAAGGTCTTTAACATCACGCGCTCTACAGCCGCCAAGTAGCTCAAGCGCGACGATGTACAAGACCGCTCTCATCGTGCCTATACACTGCATACGACGTTGAGCACCGGCCAGGAAGCAATCGTGCTGGCGTTGCGCCAATCGCTGTATTTGCCGCTCGACGATCTGCTCTACATCACCAAACAGTACATCAACGCCGAGGTCTCCCGTTCCGGCCTGGCACGCCTGTTAAAACGCGAAGGCATGTCTCGTTTGGAAGACGTCATTCCAAAGGCGGACGGAGAAACGATCCAGGCCAAGAAGACCTTTAACGACTACGAGCCGGGCTTTCCGCAAATGCCCGATGAAACCTCACGGCGCTATCTTTTCGTAGCCATCGACCGCGCCACACGCTGGGTCTTCTTGCACATTTATCACGACATGAGCGACACTAGCAGCATCGATTTCCTGCGCCGACTGAAGGACGCGTCGCCAATTAAAATCAGCAAAGTCTTGACTGACAACGGCTCCCAGTTCACGGATCGTTTTACAGCGAAGGACAAGAAGCCCACAGGTCGACATGTGTTTGACAAGGTCTGCGCGGGGATGGGTATCGAGCACCGCTTGGCGCCGCCGCGTCACCCGCAAACGAACGGCATGGTCGAGCGCTTCAATGGCCACATCAACGAACTTTTACAACAAACTTGCTTCGACAGCCAGTTCGAGCTGGAGACAACGCTGCTCAACTATCTCAAGCTATACAACCACCATATACCGCAACGCGCTATCGGCTCCATAACGCCGATTCAAGCCCTAAAGGAATGGCAAGCAAAGAAACCCGACCTATTTGTAAAACGTGTTTATGAACAGACGGGACTGGACATCTAGCTACTTTAGTAATTGCAGCCTCAACTTATCCAATTCGACATTTGGTCACCTCGGGATGCTGCTCCTTCAAACTGAGAAATATCATAATTCGGCGTGAATAGTTTTGTGAACAATAGCGGCTACGCTAACAGCTTTGAAGCAGTGGCGGCCGATGTCATCTGGCGTCCGCAACTGCCAGGCAGCGATGGCCGCAGCCATCCGAAACCCACCGCACGCGGCGCCCAGAGCGCCATCGTCATTGGCGCCGATGGCCTGGCGCAAGCATCCGGCGCGGACGAACTGTATTGCGACAAGCTGGGCCGCGTGCGCATCCGCTACCACTGGCAGGACAACGGCGACGCCACCTGCTGGGTGCGTGTCGCTCAGCGTTCGGCCGGCGGCGGCATGGGCAGCCAGTTCCTGCCGCGCATCGGCCAGGAAGTGCTGGTGCAGTTCATCGAGAACGACATCGACCGGCCGATCATCATCGGCGCGCTGTACAACGGCCAGGGGGAGGGCGGCGTGACGCCGACGCCGGGTGGTGGCGGCAGCGCCGACGACACAGCCTCGCGTTTCCAGCCGGCCGCCGACCACGCGGTCTCGGCCCAAGGCAACGTCGCCGGCGGCAACAGCCCGGTGTGGCATGGCGCCTCCAGCGACAGCGTCGGCCACCGCAACGCCGCAGCGCAGTGGGGCGTACGCAGCAAAGAATTTGGCGGCAGCGGCTACAATCAGCTGCTGTTCGACGACACCGATGCCCAAGGCCGCGTGCAGCTGCGTTCCACCCACGCCGCCAGCGAACTGAGCCTGGGCCACCTGATCCACAGCGCCGACAACTATCGCGGCAGCCTGCGCGGTCACGGCGCCGAACTGCGCACCGACGCTTACGGCGCCGTGCGCGGCGGCGCGGGTTTGCTGATCACCAGCTACAAACTGAATCACAGCGCGATGGCGCGCGACCCGGTCGGCGACAACGCGGCCGGTATCGCCCTGCTCAAGCAGGCCGTCAAACTGGGCGAAACGTTTAACGACGCGGCCAAAACGCATGAGACCGTGACGCTGGCTGGCCACCTCGGCGCGGCCAAAGCCAACGCCAGCGTGCTGGACGACAAAGCAGCGCCGTTGCAGGCCATGCTGACGGCGGTCTCCGGCATGGTCGGCAACGGCAGCCTGGACGCCGCGCGCGCCGATGCGGGCGAAAAGAAAACCGAACCTGGCGACAAACAAGTGCCGCATGTCAGCTCGCCGATCATCGCCATCAGCGGTAAGAGCGGCATTGGCGTCACCGCCGGCGCAGCGATGCAGCTGGCCAACGGCGAGACCGTCTCGCTGATGAGCGGGCAGGACAGCCAGTTCATCACCGGCGGCCAACTGCGCGCGCATAGCGGCCAGGCCATCGGCGTGCTGGGCGGCGCGGTCAAGCCCGGCGAGGACGGCCTGGGCATGCAGCTGATCGCCGCCAAAGGCGCCATCGACATCCAGGCGCAGGCCGACGAATTGAGGGTGCAGGCGCGCGACGACATCAACATCGCCAGCGCCAATGCCGAGGTGGACTGGGCTGCCGCCAAGCGCATCAGCCTGTCCACGGCGGGCGGCGCGAACATCACGATTGAGGGCGGTAATATTACGGTGCAATGTCCGGGCAAGCTGACGATCCATGCTGGTAAGAAGGCTTTTACGGGTCCTGCGCAAACCGCTTATCCGTTACCGGTAATGCCTAGTAGCGCTCTTCCAGAGACGCCAGTGAACTTCCGTCTGCTACTAGCAGACATACCAGGTGCGAATGGCCGTCCATTTCCGAATCGTCCGTGGAATATCGTTCGTTTCAATGGTGAAAAGGCCGCTGCCACCGACGACGCCAATTGGCAGAAAGTGCTGCTCAGCGGCACCAGTGACTCCCAAGGCGAATGCGTGTTGACCGAAGATCAAAAAAACATGCTTTGGCACGAGGTCATGCAGCGGCCGGGAGCAGTCTGGTTGGTCAGCGGGCCAAACGCGACACCGCTGTCGTTCAACAAGCTTGCAGCAAGCGACGTTAACAAGATCGAGCGCAAGACCCTTGATTCCCACAACTATGGCGTTTCGCAAGAGCATGTAGACGATGAACACAAGAATTTCCTGCGCAATTGGGTAGAGCATGACTATTTGGACAGATTGAACGCAAAAGCGAAGAACGAAACCAAGGCCTGAAGATATGAATAGCCCATTGCCTTTAGAGCAAAAATTATCAATATACAATGAGACAGTGTCGCGAGACACTGGCCAGTATTTTTGCAATATTCGACCGTTTTCCATGCCGCATACCGGTAACAAAGTGTCGTTGTTGTCGTGCGGAAAAGTGGTTTTGGAAAATATTCATGATGCGCTAATGGGGGCTAACCATTTTATCTGGATTGCCGACTGGCAGATGGCCTTTGACGTCGAATTAAAGGATCGCGACGGACCCGGCAGTAAGAAGCAACTTCACAAGGTAATTGAACACATTATCAAGTCTAAACCGGTTCAAGTGCGCATATTGCTGTTCGGCTCAGTTCACGACACCATTCCTGGAACATATGACGGCTTAGTGGCGAGAAAGCTGAATAGTTTGAATAAGAAGGGCTACCCGGGCTCGGTGCGAGTGGAATTAGAAAGCCCGACAACGTCGCAAATCGACTCCATCGACTACTCACATCACCAGAAATTTGTCGTGGTGGACGGGAGCACCGGCTTTATTGGTGGTATTGACTTGAGTTACGGTAGATGGGAGACGCCGGAATTCGATGTCGTTACCGATCCGGCACGATTCTTGATCAACGACATGTACAACCCGTGTATGACGCGTTTGCGTCCGAAGTCCGAAAGCGACAAGAAAGTCATCCTAGAGCACGATTGCGCGCAGCCGTATGGTGATGCTCTGATCGAGGAAGGATGCCAGCCGCGCATGCCTTGGCAAGATGTCCACATCAAGATCGAAGGACCGTCCGTTCTCGATATCCACCGCAACTTTGTGCGGCGCTGGAACGCAATGAAAACCAGGGGTTTAAAATTCGGCATGTCGTTAGCCGACCCGGCCCTCGAGCTTCTTGACAAGCAGTGGCTGGATAAGGTCCGTGCGTGGAGTGTTCTGAAGGCACAGCAGGTAAAAACGGGCGGCGCAGCACAGGTGCAAATCGTTCGATCAGTGTCGAAGGGCCATTTGTTTTGGGAAGGCGTCAAGCCCGATGATCTGTTGTTGTACTCCGATGCTCGACTGCGCGAGACATGGGAGCAATGTCTGCCCGCCTGGCGTGAACATCATCAAGACAATATTCTGAACGCCATGGTCAACTGTATCCGGGGGGCCGATAATTACGTCTATATTGAGACGCAGTTCTTTATTTCATCTTTCGGTACTTGGGGCTCCAAAGTCATGGCTTCCAAGGCAGGGACTAGAATCGGGGCGCGGGTGGACTCGGCGCAGGTCGGCAATGAAAATAACGGTATCAAGAATACGATTGTCGACGCGCTGTCTGAACGCATCATCGAACACATTAACGCCAAGACTCCGTTTCATGTGTACCTGGTTGTACCTGTCCATCCTGAAGGTGACCTTAATATGGGAGCCACATGGAAGCAGCACTGGCTGGCGTTGGTTACCATCAAACATGGCAAGAACAGCTTGATTAACCGCATCAGACGTGCACTGGAGGAAAAGAAACGTAATCCTGACGAGTGGGTGCAATATCTGACAGTGATGAACATGCGAAGCCATGGCGCAACGGTACAGTACGCCCGTGACCCTCAGAGTTTGGACGAGGATTTTTCGCATGAAATTGGACGCTTCGTGGTCACCGAACAGATTTATATCCACTCTAAATTGTTAATTGTCGACGATGCGGTTGCCATCGTAGGCAGCGCTAACATTAACGACCGTAGTCTGACGGGGAATGGCGATACAGAAATCGCAGCTGTTGTGGTGGACACCGAGGACGTGGAATTGCGCGACCTGGGATCGCCGACTATGATGGTCCAAACGCGCAAGTTCGCCCGGGAGTTGCGGCGCCAGCTGTGGCAAAAGCACTTCGGCTTTATGATCGAAAGTACCGGCGAAGATAAGAGTGCATACTTCCGTTCTACCCGCCGTGCTACTAGGGCAGGCGCAAAAGTTCCGGCGAGTCTTGAATATCCGCCGCGGCTGAGAACAACTGACCAGCGTATGCTCAGTGTCGGTAAAATGTCGTGGAAGGACGTCTTAGATAAGCCGTGTTCCCCTGAGGTTGTCTTGGCCATACAGACGATCGCCGCACACAATGCTAAGATTTATGAGCAAGTCTTCCAGCACACTCCTCGCAATAGCCTGAAAACTTTCGACGCCTCTACCCGGTTTTATACTTTACCGTATGCCCCGATGTACGAGAAGTCTCCCGACATGCCTGACAACGTGATCGCCGCTCACCCGCCTGCTATGCAGAAAATGACGGCGCAAGAAAAAGCCGACTTTATAAAACGGCGAGATGCCTATTATCAAGAACGGGAAGACGATGCCGGGAAAAACGTGAAATTTCACGGGGTTGTTCCGCCGGCGTTGCAAGCGCAATTCATGACGACGCAGCTCTTGCCTCATCAAAAAGAAGCTCTAAGTGAAAAAACTTACGGTCGACTTCAACAGTTATATGCAGGAGGAAAAGTACATGATGTGACCAAGGCAATCAGTTATCTAAGGGATAACGTTGTCGGGTTTTTCGTCGCGATGCCCATGGACTGGGGTATGGAAACAGTGATCGATGGCGATCCAACAAAGCACACTACCGTCGACATTGCTAGCAATTATGACCCGTCTAGTAACAAACAAAGGGATCAAGTTTAATGAATTATCTTGTACGCAAGTATTGGAAACTCGCGATTGTTACTGGTGCCTTGGCTGGTACATCGGCTTTTGGACAAGCCGCTTGCAATAGTCCTAAAAATTGGTTAGAGACGCCAGGGACTGACACTAAAGTGTTTATTGGTTATAAGCAGGAGCAAAAGCCGGGGTTCGGTGCATTGAATGTGGGAACGTCACCTGTTGACTATCCTTATCCTGACCCCTTACCTAGAGAAATGCTCGACACAGAAGGAGCCGGCAAGCTGTCGAAGGACGAGACTTCAGATGTGTCTTATTACGAACCAGATGGCAAAGGAAACTGGCGTGTATGTCGGGTAGAGCAGTGGTGGTCTGCGGGCGTTGGGCAAAAGTCCTTGCGTGACGAGCTTAAGCCAGTCACTGCGCGTTATGTCGCAAGCAATCCCGTATTGAAAAAACTTGGACCAGAAAGTGTCGCCTTATTTGCGACGCTGTATTTCTATGACAGCAAAGGACGAATCATTCGCTTGGAACAAGGCGAATTCCAAAAAAACAAGGAGAAAGCCTCCATCAAAATTTGCCGTGAATACGACAAAGAGGACAATCTGACGCTGCTTCTGAATCCGAAAAATTCGCAGCGCTGCCAAGCTAATCCTCCGGATGTCCGCGACGAGTGGATTCGTTACCGCTACGGGAAGCATGACGGCAAACTGGTGCAACTGCTTGAAGAATGGAATCGTGGCAGCGCGTCCGGTAAATGGGGTAAGGATTTTGAACTGTTCCGAACTGGCACTGGGCCAGATGCGGTTTTCGGTGCCGCCAAGGCCCGAATAGGCAAGGGTGTAACGGTAATTTATGGCACCAATGCCGGCAAGCTTGATAACAACGCAGCAAACACAGTTCTTGATTCCTTTGGCAAGGTGGGCGCAGCGGCGTATTGGTTCATCAAACCGCCAATACCGCTCGACGTACTGGATAAACCGGACCTGCTATATCAATACGAGCGACGACGCCAAACGTATATCGACGGGCCGCGCGTGAGGCTGCTGGAGCTGTTCAAGCCCAATGAACATCGTTCGCGTCATCGCTATTACCTGGTGGGTACCTATGTCATGCGCCATGAGCAATTCGACTCAAACGGGCGCGTCACACGCGTGGTAACCCTCGACGATTGGCGGCAG
Source organism: Duganella margarita (assembly GCF_009857535.1). Taxonomy (GTDB): domain Bacteria; phylum Pseudomonadota; class Gammaproteobacteria; order Burkholderiales; family Burkholderiaceae_D; genus Rugamonas; species Rugamonas margarita. The sequence continues at coordinate 150,119 of NZ_WWCS01000011.1, read as the reverse complement.
CCGCGCCCTGGACCGAAACCTGATATCAACGATAAGTTGCTTACCGATGATGGTCTGAGCATCAAGACCCATCAGATTTACCATCGAGTATATGACTTCGATTCGCAAGGTAAGCCGAGGCTGGTTGCGGTGAGCTGGGACCGTGCGACCCGCAATCCGCTAAAGAAGACGAGCGCACTTTCAGCAGACGTGGTTTATGGCACACCTTCTGGCAAAGAGCTCTGGAAGAGCGAAGAGGAGTTCTGCAAGCATTTTGATTTCAGCCCTGAGGCGGCTCAGGTGTTTCCTGATGTGGCCAACGGCGAGGAACCTGAGCAGATTTGAAGTTAGGGGCGTTTGACACCCGCTACCGTGCCTGTCGTAATACCGCTGACGCTTGTTATGCTGCTGGCTTTGTGTCAGAAGGCCGCGAAGGCGGTTTTCTGCATGCTGGGCTTTTGCGTTACCGAAAAATATACATGGGGATGATGGCTTTAAGCCCGAGGGCGAGGTGTACGTACAAGTTAAGCCAGCCGATTCCTCCTACACTGTCGCGCAGATGGACGACCAACGTAGTTTGATGCCAAACGCTTAGGTGAACATAATGAAAAAAATATACTTGCTCAGTAGCCTAGCGGCCCTACTGATTGTGGCTGCCCCCGGCTTTGCTGACGACACAGATGTGTTTTCCGGCATTTATTCGGTGGTGAACCCAGAGACTGGTGCCGAAGTCGACGTCATGAAGATCCGTAAATACGAGGATGGATACGGCGTCTTTTGTTACTTAGGTGGAGATGAGGTCCAGTGCGGCTCTATCAGCGCCGCAGAAGCTGCGGGCATGTCGGCATCAAGCCTACGAGTCATGCACGTGTAGCGCGACATCTTCGCATAGCCAACGTTAATAACATACACGCAGCTCCAGACCGGGAGCATTTCAGTGTGTTGGCATTGACGTTAGCGGATGATTTCACTGAGCTACCAACGATGTCGGGTTTGTTGAGACGAATTCAGCAAGGGACTGATTACGGTAGTGAAATTTCTGCTTTGCCGGATGAATTTTGGCAGGAGGCTGAGCGATAAACTCGTCTTCGATATAGGATCATAAAAATGAAACCCAATTTTCACCCCTTTTTTACCATATTTCTCTCGTTGATGGTTGGCTGCCAATCACCTAACATTCAGGCCCAGACTGACGATCAGGCCATGGCACGAATAGGAATTTTGAACCATACCGGAAATTATATATATTCTGCTTCGATAGACGGTGCTGGGGGGGCGGGCATGGCTCGGTGGGGAGCGGGCGGTCCCGATGTTTGTTGCGCCTACATTCCGCGTGCTTGGCATCCGGGAATTAAGGTGCTGGTGCGATGGGATATGCCGGTAGAAATTGAGCATATTGTCAAAGAAAAAGTTGTTGAAATTGAAGAATATGATCGCCCCGGTGATGTCTATTTAAACTTTTTCCCTAATGATGAGGTTAGAGTGGTAGTTAGTGTAAATGGTCCCCGTAACCCAGACTTTCCGATTCGCCACGCTGGTAAGCCTAAGGACAGCATTTCTTCGAAATAAAAAATTATGATTTGATGGCGCTAGCGGTGGTTCGATGTCGCGCTGGGGAGCGGGTATGGCAAACATTTGTTGCACTTCTATACCTTATGTTTGGCATCCCGGGATGAAGGTACTGGTGAGGTGGGATATGCCACAAGGGCACCAGCACATCGTAAAAGATAAGCTAGTGGAAGTCGAAAAATATAGCGAGCCAGGAAGCATATGTATGCATTTCTTCCCTAATGATGAGGTACGGGTAGTCGTTAGTCGGGTCGGCCCGGGAAATTCCGCACATCCAATTTCTTATTCTGAGCATCCAGATAATTAAGGCCGAATCGAATTCATGACTGCAGCCATCCCAACAGACCCACCATATCCTGTAGGTGTTTTTCTCAAGCCTTCACCCAGCAAACAATCGAATATCGTCAGGACTCCCTGCGCAAGTGCTGCCATTTTTCTGGCAGTGAGTATGGTGGCTCTGCTCGCGTCCTGCGCATCAGTTCAGATGGCCAAGCCGAAGTCCTTGGGGGCGTCAGTGAGGTCGATCAATTATTCTGGGAAGGAAGTGGCGCTGAGTGTAGTGGATCCGCTGAACCGGTCCAATCATGGAGGTGGTGATTCGCTCAATCCCTACAGCATGGGCGGCACCATTTGTTGCTTTGGCATTCCTCCAGAATGGCATCCTGGTTACCAAGTGATTGTGGAATACAACTTTTATCCAGATCAGACGTGGCATAAGCAATTACTTGATGTTCCTCCATATCCGGAAGGTATTGCGGGTGATATCTGGCTAACTATGCATGAAGACGGCCGGGCAGAAGCTGTTGTATCCAACTTCGGTCCCACCCGCCCAGAATGGCCAGGGCGTGTAAAGGCCCTACCAGTGCAGTCAGCTGAATACACAGAAATAATAAAAAATAAATGGTTGGCTAACCAAAAAGGCATTCTAAAGAAGATGGAAGACGGTTTGTTAGATGGGACTGAGCGCTCCCCGGAGCAAGTCGCCAGACTGAAATCATCTATTGAACATACAAAAGAGCAAATTCGTCAAATGGAAGAGGCGATGCCCTTTCCTGAAAAGCCAGGAAACTAGGGGCGGCAAACGGAGTTCATCATGATTGCAGCCACCCAAACAGACGCACCACATCTTGTAGATATTTTTCTCAAACCGTCCTCCAACAGGCAATCGAATATCGGCATGGCTTCCCGTGTAATTGCTGCCATTTTTCGCTACAATTTGCTGGCAGTGTGTATAACGATTCTGCTCGCGTCCTGCGCATCAGTTCAGACGGCCAAGCCGAAGTCCTTGGGGGCGTCAGTGAGGTCGATCAATTATTCTGGGAAGGAAGTGGCGCTGAGTGTGGTCGATCCGCTGAACCGGTCCAATCACGGCGGTGGCGATTCGCTCAATCCCTACAGCATGGGCGGCACCATTTGTTGCTTTGGCATTCCCCCAGAATGGCATCCCGGTTACCAAGTGATTGTGGAATACAACTTTTATCCCGATCAGACGTGGCATAAGCAATTAGTTGATGTTCCCCCATATCCGGAGGGTATTGCAGGTGACATCTGGCTAACGATGCATGAAGACGGCCGCGCAGAAGCTGTCGTATCCAACTTCGGTCCGAGCCGCCCAGAATGGCCTGGGCGAGTTAAAGGTTCTCCAGTGCCATCTGGAAGTTACATCGCGAAGGTCCGCGCTGATCGATTGAATACCCAAATGGGTATGCTGGCAGCCATGGAAAAAGCACTTAAAAATGAAGCCGCTAAAGCGGACCCCGAGGAAGTGGAGGAGCTGAAAAAGGCAATCGAGGACACAAAAAAACGGATACGCTTGATGCAGGAAAATACGCCATGAGTGCAATGTTTTACAAACCATTTTCGCTTCTAATCCCCACAATTTTAACCGTAGTTATCGTTGGATGCACGTCAACTAGCACACAGACACAAGCGACAGATAGCGCGCCGGCGCAAATTGGTATTGTCAATCACACAGGAAATTTTATTTACTCTGCTTCAGTCGACGGAGCCGGGGGAGGGGGAATGGATCGGTGGGGCGCAGGCGTGGCCAACATTTGCTGCGCAAAGATTCCTCGTATTTGGTACGCCGGGATGAAAGTCAGAGTCCGCTGGGACATGCCAGAGGGACACACGCATGTTGTCAAAGAAAAAGTCGTGGACGTTGAAAGGTATGACACGACGGGTAGCATTTACATCCATTTTTTTCCAAACGACGAAGTACGCGTAGTCGTCACCTCAGTCGTTCCCTACAACCCCGCACATCCGATTAAACTTACTGAGCAGCCCCAATAAATCTTGGTTAGCGTTCCAAGGCATGCTTGCGCGCCAAGCCGATCCCTTCGGACGCTTTGCGGGTTTTGCCGGGACTGGCCGCCGCGCCTACTTGTTCATTGAGCCGTTCGTCCGCCACGTAGTCGCCGGCGCTGTTTTTATAGACGTAGAAGAATTGCTCGTATGTTTCGTTGCGGCTGTCCTGGTCGGTATATTCAAACACCAGATAGTCCTTGCCGGCGAGTTTGAAGGCGGCGGCGTCGTTAATGCTTGGGCAGTGCGGATATTGTTCGCCCGGCTCTGACGCCAGGATGTCGATGAATTTCGGTGCGCTGGCTGGGCCGCTCAGCAGACCGCAGCTGGGGACCTTGCTGCCTTTGCTGTAGTACATGACCGGGGCGATGTCCTGCGCCGGCATGGTGAGTTTGGCTTTGCTGTCGTAGGCAGTCCAGCCGCGCATGGCAAGGTAGTTGGCCACGTCCTGCGCGGCGCAGCTTGGCTGTGCGGCGGTCAGCGTCACCAGGCAGAGGATCGCGGCCTTCATCAGCGATCCAGTCCGGACGACTTGGCGAGTTCGAGGTCATTGCTGCCGTAGAACAGCGATTCGATTTTCCAGCCAATCTTTTTATCGTAGACGAAGTTGTAGTCTTCGATCCGCGTCGAGGAAACGTAGGCGCATTTGCTGTCGTCGAACCGCATTTGCCGAATGTATTCTTTGCCGGTGCTTTTTTTCATATCGGTCAGCACGCTGACTTCTTCACCGGCCGGATTTTGCTGGAACAGTTCACCGTAATTCTTGAGGAAGGCCGCTCTACTGATTTTCAGCGGCGCGGTGCCATCCATCGGCGGCAGCAGTGTGACGGGAAATTTGTAGTAGCGCGCCACCTGCTCGGGCTGGCCTTGCAGCATGGCGGTACGGAACTCTTGCCAGGTAGCTTGCAGAATGGCCGGATCGGGCGGCGTGCATGGTTGTGCTGCGAAAGCGGGCAGGCTGGTGGCCAACGCCACCCCGCACAACACCAATATCGACGACTGTTTCATGACTGGTTCCTTTTCGTCGCGCATTACACCTGATTCGGCCGGGGCGGGCAAGTGTGATTCAATTGAAAACACGCGCCAAAGAAAAACGCCCCGCGCGGCGTGGGCCGGGCGGGGCGTCAGGCGGGAACGGGAACGCTTAGGCGCGTACCGGCTCCAGCGGTTCCAGGTCGGACACCGGTACGGTCGAGCCTGGATTGGCCAGTTCGGCTTTCATGGTGTCGTGGTTCAGCTCTTTTTCCCAGTGCGAGACCACCACGGCGGCAACGCCGTTACCGATGAAGTTGGTCAGCGCGCGGCATTCCGACATGAAGCGGTCGATGCCCAGGATCAGCGCCATGCCGGCCACCGGAATGTCCGGTACCACGTGCAGGGTGGCGGCCAGCGTGATGAAGCCGGCGCCGGTAATGCCCGATGCGCCTTTCGAGGTCAGCATCGCGACGCCGAGGATGGTCAGTTCTTGCAGCAGGGTCAGCTCGGTGTTGGTGGCTTGCGCAACGAACAGGGCGGCCATGGTCATGTAGATGTTGGTGCCGTCCAGGTTGAACGAGTAGCCGGTCGGGACCACCAGGCCGACCACCGATTTGGAGCAGCCCAGGCGTTCCAGTTTGCGCATCAGCGATGGCAGTGCCGATTCCGACGAGCTGGTGCCCAGCACGATCAGCAGTTCTTCCTTGATGTACAGGATGAAGCGGCCGATCGAGAAGCCGGTCAGGCGTGCCACGGTGCCCAGTACCACGATCACGAAGATGGCGCAGGTGGCGTAGAAGCAGCCCATCAGCGTGGCCAGCGGCAGCAGCGATTTGATGCCGTATTTGCCGATGGTGAAGGCCATGGCGCCAAACGCGCCGATCGGTGCAACTTTCATGACGATGTTGACCACGCCGAACACGGCGTGCGCCGCGTCATCGATCAGCTTGACCAGCGGCTTGCCGCGCTCACCCAGCAGGGAGATGGCGAAACCGAACAGGATGGCGATCAGCAGCACTTGCAGGATGTCGCCCTTGGCGAAGGCGTCCACAACCGTGTTCGGGATGATATTCATCAGGAACTCTGTGGTGGTCAGCGGGTGCGCCTTGGTGGTGTATTGCTCGATGGCCTTGGTGTCCAGCGTGGCGGCGGTGGCGTTGAAGCCGGCGCCTGGCTTGACCAGGTTGGCGACGAACAGGCCGATCACCAGTGCGAAGGTGGAGATCACCTCGAAGTACAGCAGGGCCTTACCGCCCACGCGGCCGATTTTCTTCACGTCCTGCATACCGGCGATGCCGGAGACCACGGTACAGAAGATCACCGGGGCGATGATCATTTTGATCAGCTTGATGAAGCCGTCGCCCAGGGGTTTCATGGCAACGCCGCTGTCCGGGTAGAACAAGCCCAGCAGGATGCCGCAGGCGATGGCGAACAGCACCTGGACGTATAAGACTTTATAGAATGGTTTTTTCACGGGGTCTCCTCGTGTGTTTCTGTGAGGAGTGCATCATCTCTCAGCGCGAGAGATATCACTATTGTGGAAAGCCGCAAATTCGCGCTGGTGATATCTCTCCGGAATACGGGTTTCTACGTAGCCACCACCCGCCTACGCTAGGTGAATGACGCTGCCCTGCGCTACACTTCGCTAGGGGATTAACCGCAACACGGTAAAATGGTATTTTTACACATAAGATCAAAGAACCATTAAGGGAAGCCGCATGCTCGAACCAAAAATAAAGTCTGTTCAATGCCTGTCGCTGGCCGGCCTGCATCGCATGTCCTACAAGGAATGGGGCGACGAGAGCAATCCCAACGTGCTGCTGTGCGTGCATGGCGTGACCCGCGTTGGCGACGACTTTGATAATATGGCCCGGGCGCTGGCCGGCGATTACCGCGTGATTTGTCCCGACATCGTCGGTCGCGGCCGCTCGGACTGGCTGCGCAACCCGCAGTTGTACGTGCTGCCCCAATATGTCAGCGATATCGTGACCTTGCTGGCGCGCGTGCTGCCTGATGAACATCAGCAGGTCGACTGGTTCGGCACCTCGATGGGCGGCCTGATCGGCATGGGCCTGGCCTCGCTGCCGGGCAACCCGATCCGCAAGCTGGTACTCAACGACATCGGCCCGGTGCTGGCGCCGCAGGCCATGCAGCGCATCGGCGACTACATCGGCCAGGACCTGCGCTTCGACAGCTTTGAGGCCGGCGCCAAGTTCGTGCGCGACGTCTCGGTCTCGTTCGGCGAGCATACCGACGCCGAGTGGCACAAACTGGCGACCGATGTTTTGCGCCAAGACAAGGACGGCAAGTGGGTGCGCCATTACGATATGGGGCTGGCCTTGCCGTTCCGCTCGGCCACGCCGGAATCGGCCGAAGCCGACCAGGCCATGCTGTGGGCGGCGTACGACGCCATCACCTGCCCGACGCTGCTGGTGCGCGGCGCCGACTCCGACCTGCTGTCGCCGGAGACGGCCAAGTTGATGACGGAACGCGGACCGAAGGCGCAACTGGTGGAAATTCCGCACGTCGGCCACGCGCCGACCTTTATCCACGACGATCAGATTCATATAGCAAAGCAATTCCTGTTAGGTTAAAAGTATTATGGAAATCAAACGACTGTACCCAGGCAAACGCCTGTCGGAAGTAGCAATACACAACAGCACCGTCTATCTGGCTGGCCAGATCGCCGAAGACACCACGGCCGACATCCACGGCCAGACGCGCGAAGTGCTGGCCCATATCGACCGCCTGCTGGCCGAGGCCGGCAGCGACAAGACCTGCATCCTGAGCTGCCAGATCTACATCAAAGACCTGGCTGACTTTGCCGGCATGAACGAGGAGTGGGACGCCTGGGTGCCGCAAGGCCACACGCCGCCGCGCGCCACGGTCGAAGCCAAGCTGGCCGATCCTAACTGGCTGGTCGAAATCGTCGTCGTCGCTGCGCAGCGCTAGGAGTCTCATGGTTTCCACCACTGCGGTCAGCAGCGTCACGTCGGAGCAACTGGTCCAGGGCCTGACGCCCGACGAAAGCGCCCGCATGCTGGCGGCGCTGGACTTCGCCAGCACCGCGTATGCCGACAAACAATGCAGCAGCGGCCAGGCCGCGCTCGACTTCGCGGTCGGCGTCGCCTGCACGCTGTCGTCCCTGAGCACCGACCTCGAAACCCGGCTCGCCGGCCTGATGTTCGAGCTGACCCTGCTCGACACCGAGCAGGCGGCCGTGATCGAGCCGCGCTTCGGGCCGGAAGTCAATGAACTGGTGTCCGGCGTGCGCCAGCTGATCCGGCTGCGCGAGCTGACCCAGAATCAAAATCCCGGCGCCGCCTTGGGCCGCGGTCGCAACGCCGCGCAGATGGCGGTGGCGCAAGTCGAAACGCTGCGCAAGATGCTGCTGGCCATGGCCTCCGACATGCGGGTGGTGCTGGTGCGGCTGGCGTCGTGCGTGACCACGCTGCGCTACTTTGCCGACATCAAGCTGTTCAACGACATCACCGCCGCCTACGGCCGCGAAACGCTGGACCTGTATGCGCCGCTGGCCAACCGCCTGGGGATCTGGCAATTGAAGTGGGAGCTGGAAGACCTGTCGTTCCGCTTCATCGAGCCGGAAACCTACAAGCGCATCGCCAAGATGCTGGAAGAAAAGCGCATGATGCGCGAAGGCTTCGTCACCAACGCGATTGCGCGCCTGCAGTCGGAAATGGCGTCGGCCGGCATCCAGGCCGAGGTGTTCGGGCGGCCCAAGCACATCTACTCCATCTGGAGCAAGATGAAGGGCAAGGAGCTGGACTTTACCGACCTGTACGATGTGCGCGCCTTCCGCGTGATCGTGGCCGACGTCAAGACCTGCTACACCGTGCTGGGTGTGGTACACAACATCTGGACGCCGATTCCGAAAGAATTCGACGACTACATCTCGCGGCCGAAGCCGAACGGCTACCAGTCGCTGCACACGGTGGTGATGGCGGAAGACGGCCGGCCGCTGGAAGTGCAGATCCGCACCCAGGAAATGCACAGCTTCGCCGAATACGGCGTGGCCGCGCACTGGCGCTACAAGGAAGAGGGCGGCTCCAACTTCCAGGGCCAGAAGTACGACGAAAAAATCGCCTGGCTGCGCCAGCTGCTGGCGTGGAAAACCGACGTCGCCGATGCCGTGGTTGGGCAGGAAGAGCAGCAGCGCGAGTGGGTCGAGAAGCTCAAGGCCGCTGCGCTGGACGACCGCATCTTCGTGCTGACGCCGCAAGCGCGCGTGATCGAACTGCCGGTCGGCGCCACGCCGGTCGACTTTGCCTACCACCTGCACAGCGACGTCGGCCACCGCTGCCGTGGCGCGCGGGTGGATGGCATCATGGTGCCGCTCAACACGCCGCTGAAAAACGGCCAGACCTGCGAAATCATCACCGCCAAAGGCGCACCCGGCACCGCCGGCCCGTCGCGCGACTGGCTCAGCGACGAATACACGGTGGCGACCCGCACCCGCTCCAAGATCCGCGCCTGGTTCCACGCCATCGACATGCAGGAAACGCTGTCGCACGGCCGCGCCATGGTGGAAAAAACCTTGCAGCGCGAGGGCAAGACGGCGGTCAACCTGGAAGCGCTGGCCAACAAGCTGGGCTTCGCCAAGGTGGACGACCTGTTCCTGTCGGTCGGCAAGGATGAATTCAGCTTGCGCCACATCGAGCAAGCCTTGCACGACAGCGGCGAGCCGGCGGAGCCGGTGGACGAAGTCTTCCTCGGCAAGAGCAAGGCGTCCAGTGTGGAGCAGGGCGCCAAGTCAGGCGTGCTGGTGGTGGGGACGGATGGCCTGATGACGCAGCTGGCCAAATGCTGCAAGCCGGCGCCGCCGGACGGCATCGTCGGTTTCGTCACGCGCGGCAAGGGGGTGTCGATCCACCGCGCAACGTGCAAGAACTTCGCCGAAATGCGCGCCAAGGCGCCGGAGCGGGTCATTGTCACCGAATGGGGACGTGCGGTGTCGGACACGGTCTACCCGGTCGACATCTTCATCCTGGCGAATGACCGCCAGGGGCTGCTGCGCGACATTTCCGAGGTCTTCTCGCGCGAGAAGATCAACGTCATCGGCGTCAACACGCAAAGCGCCAAAGGCTTTGCGCGCATGACCTTCACGGCCGAAATCGGCGCCACCGCGCAGCTGCACAAAGCCTTGAACTCCATCGCCGAAGTCACCGGCGTCCAGGAAGCCCGCCGCGCCTAAACTACGGGCGTTTAATTGTGGGCCTGCTGGGCTGCTTGAATGGATGGACGACTGGCGAGGCCGGCATGGTAGCTTGCTACCGCCGGCCATTCGTTAAGGTCGATGGCGAAAAACTGGAACCAGCCGAGCACGGTGTACAGATAGGCGTCGGCAACGCTGAAGATTGCTCCCATCAGATACGCGCGTTGCTGGAGCGTGGTTTCCAGCACGCTCATGCGGCGAGACAGGCGGTCGCGGAAGATGGTTCTCGCAGCTTCCGGCAGCTCGCTGTTGAACAGCGGCGCAACGCCGGCGTGGATTTCGCTGGTGATGAAATTCAGCATTTCCTGTAACCGCACGCGTTCCCAGCTTCCGGCTGGCGGCGCCAGTGCTGCCTCCGGCTTGAGGTCGGCCAGATATTGAATAATGGCCGGTCCCTCGGTCAGGACTTCCCCATTCTCTAACTCCAGTGCCGCCACGTAGCCCTTCGGGTTGATGGTGCGGAAGTCGCGACCGTCGGCGGTGCGCTTGCTCTGGTTGTCGACCTTGATCAGTTCATGCGGGAGGCCCAATTCGTTCAAAACGATCAGCGGCGACAGCGAGCAGGTATGCGGTGCGTAATACAGCTTCATTGACAGCTTCATTGCAAACTCCTTTAAACGGTGAGACGTCACTGTATGCGTCATGTCTGGACGCTGTAAAATGAATGCTTCAGAAACGCATTATCAGTTTTTCTAATGATGAATTTGTCCCACTGGCGATTGCTGGCTGCCGTCGCCGACTTGCGTAATATTTCGCGGGCGGCGCAGCAGGTCGGGCTGTCGCAGTCCGGCGCCAGCCAGGCGATTGCGCAGATTGAAGCGTCGCTTGGGGCGCCGCTATTCGTTCGCGAGCGGCGCGAGGTGCTGCTCACCGCGCTTGGCGAGCAGGTGTTGCAGCACGCGCGCGGCATGCTGGCGGAGCTGGACGCGATCCGCGCGCTGGGCGATGCGGCGCTGGGCTTGCATGCCGGCCGCATCCGGCTGGCGACGTTTCCGTCGGTGCTCGCTACGGTGTTGCCGGGATTGGTATCGGCGTTCCGGCGCCGTCATCCCGGCATTGATGTGGTGGCGCTGGAGGGATCGGATGAGGAAGTAGAAGCCTGGCTGGCTGAAGATACGATCGAACTCGGCGTGGTGCTGAATCCGGCGCCGCAGCGGCAGGCGGTGATCATCGGCCGCGATGCCTGGATAGCGCTGTTGCCGGCGCAGCATCCGCTGGGCCGGCGCTCCAGCGAGCAGGGCGTAAGTTGGAGCGATCTGGCCGATCAGCCATTCGTGCTGGCCACCGGCGGCTGCAATGTCCACGCCCACAGCCTGGCGACGCAGACCGGCGTGACGTTGAACGACATCCGCGTCACCGTGCGGGACCTGGCCAGCGCGGCAGTGCTCGTGCGTGAAGGACTGGGTGTGTCGGTGATCCCGGAATCGGCGTTGCCGTCCGACCAGCGCGGCCTGCGCGTGATGCAATTGCAGCCGACCACCTATCGTGAATTCGGCCTTGTGTGCTCGAAGGCGGGACGCGATTCGGCGGCGGTGCAAGCATTCCTGCGCGAGTTATGACGCCAGCGTCTGCGCGATGCGCTCGCTGATGGCTTCGGCCAGCAGGTGCACGTGGTAGCCGTCGATAAAGCCATGGTGCGCCTGCACCGCCATGGTCATGCTCAGCCTGCCGTCGGCGCGCGGTGCGCTGTAACGCCCCCAGGCCAGTGACGGAATATCGTAGCTTTTGTGCTCGTAGATAGGATGCTCGATTGCGGACAGCTTCAGCCACGGCATGCAGGTGATGTAAATGTTGCGGCGCTGTTCGTATTCGCTGAGGCCTTCGGCGGTGTTGATCAGCTTGGTGCTGGCTTCCGCTTCCTTGGCTGACGCGACGCTGCGGGCGATGAATTCGTTCAGATCGTCCGTCATGACGAAGCGCGCAAAATTCAGGTTTTCATCCTGATTCAGCACGGTGTACGAGGCCCAGAAATCCTCGATCTTGATCACTTCGCCTTTGTAGATGCGGTACAAATAATTATCGATTCCTTTCACCGCATGCAGCACGTGGTACAGGAAGAAGTGGAAGCTCGGCAGCCCGTGCTGTTTGCAGTAAGGCCGGAAATCCGGCACTTCCAGCTCAAAGCTCAGGTTGACCAATGGGTTTTCGAACGACGCGAAAGCATTGTATCGGTCGCGGCGTTTTTCAAAATTCTGCATAAGATCTTTTAATTCACTTGAGAGGCGACAGCATTATAGTCCGCCGGCTCAGGTGACCACCGTCGCGTGCATCAAGTCGTAAGCAAATTCGTCCAGCGCTTTTTGAGGCAGATCGGTGTTGTTGAGGATGATGACGGTGTCTTCGCCGTCCAGGCGGTGGCCGAGGACGGAGCGGTAGCCGCCGGTGCGGCCGGTCTCCCAGGCGAAGCGGTGTCGCTGGCCGTCGATGTTCAGCGTTTTAACGCGTCCGCCTAGCGTGTAGTTTTCGCTCGGGACTTCGATGTGTGTCAGCGCTTGCACGGATTGCGGGCTGAGGAAACCTTCATTAAAAATGGCTCGGGCAGCGCGCAGTAGATCGTTGGCGGTGCTGTAGTAGCCGCCTGAGGCGATCATATACGGTTGGTGGAGATCGACCTTGCGCGCCGGCGGAGTGATGCTGGCGTAGGCTTCGGCAGCGCCGGTGCGGTCGGTGCCGGTGGCCGACAGTTTCAGCGGATCGAGCGTGAGGTTGCGCATGGTTTGTTGGTAGGGCAAGCCGGTTGCTTCTTCGATGATGCCGATGACGATGTACCAGTTGGTGGAGACGTAATCGAAGCGGCTGCCGGGCGTGAAGATCAAGTCGCCCGAGCAGAAGCGCTCGACGGCCTGCCGCGTGCTCAGCGGCAGATTGCGTAGCGTTGGATCGGCCTTGAGCGCGGTGCTGAATTGGTTCGGGATGCCGCTGCTGTTGGACAGCAGATGGCGCAACGTGACTTTGTCGGCGCCTTCTGCGCGATACCACGGCAGCAGCTTGCCGATGGTGGCGTCCAGACTCAGTTTGCCGCTTTCCACCAGTTTCAGCACGGTAGTGGAGGTCAGCCATTTGGAGATTGAGCCGACCGCAAATGCTGTGTCATTGCGCACCGGCCTGGCCTCTTCGATATTGGCCTGGCCGAAAGTTTGCACATAGACCGGCACGCCGCGCTTGGCCAGCATGACGAGGCCGTAAAAAGGTTGCTTGGCGGCGAAGGCTTCCGCCACTGGATTGTTCGCGAAGGCGCTGGCGCCGAGGAGCGCGGCGGCACTGCCGCCGAGGAAGTTGCGTCGAGTCCAGTATGTCATGGCTGATTTTCCAGAATGGCCTGCAATATGCTTGCAGAACGTCGTTGTCCGTAGCCTTTTCCATAGGCGCTGGAAGTGACGACCACCACCGATTTTAGCGCGGGGATGACGTAGATCTTGTTGCCGCCGTTGCCGGAGGCGAAATGGACGACGATCTCGCGGCTGCCAATGCGTTCGGTTTTACGATACCAGAAATAGCCGTAGTGGTCGGCATAGCGATCGTGATCGCCGATGGTGACACGAGGCGCCAGTGCGGCCTGTATCCACTCGGCGCTGAGGACGCGGTGCCCTTGATACATGCCGTTATCCAGCACCATCTGGCCGATCTTCGCCAGATCGCGCGTGCGCAGGAGCAGGTTCCCCTGGCCCTTGGGATGATTGGCCGTATCGCGCAGCCATTGCCAGTGCTGGATACCGAGCGGCTCGAACAGCGTGCTGCGCGCGAAGGTTTCCAGATCGGCGCCGGTGGCTTGTTCGACCGTGATGCCGGCGATGTAGGCGGTCATGGAGTTGTAGCGGTAGCGTGCGCCGGGCGTGGTTTCCGCCGGCGTGGCCAGCGTGAAAGCGACCGGATCGGCGGCATCGTCCATCTTGTCTTCGTTGCCGGGCGAGGCGGGGTCTTCGTCGAAAGCCGCCAGGCCGGAGCGCATGGTCAGGACCTGGTCCAGCGTGACGCCTTCCAGCGCCGTGCCTTTGGCGGCCGGCCAGTAATGGTCGATGCGGCCGTCGGCACTCAGCTTGCCGCGATCGACTGCTGCGCCGGCCAGCAGGGCGGTGATGCTTTTGCCGGCGGAGCGGATGTCGTGCAGCGTGTCGGCGGTTTCGCCGTTGTAGTAGCGCTCGGCCACGATGGCGCCGTCGCGCATTACCAGCACGCTGCGCAGGTCGGGGTGTTCGTCGCGGTCCCAGCGGGCCAGCACTTCATCCAGTGGCTGGGCCAGCGCGCTACCAGCCGCCATCAAGAGTGTGCACGCTATATATCTGATGATCGGCATGATGCTTACTCCTTAAGATAGTTGAGGAGATCGGGTGGCAGCTGCTTGCCGCCGGCTTGTAACTTGCGTAGCACCGGACGCAGCGGCGTCAGCACCGCGTCCAGATGCGGCTGGACATATTCCTGCCGCTGAAAACCATTGAGGACTATATGACGGGTAGCTTCGTCAAGCTGCGTGATTGCTGTATCGACGGTTGCCTTATTCGCAGACATTAAGTCGTCCACGAACATGCTGCCGAGAGCGTTGCCGAGCGTGCGGGCTGGTGCTGGCGTGTGCGTCAGTACGGTCGTCAACGCCTGCAGCACGCATTGCCGTGGCGCGCCGTTGTTGGCATGCACGAGCGTCAGGATGTCGGATTCGGATGGCAAATCCTGCGGAATGCCGGACGTGTTGCTCCACCACTCCGCGCGGCTGATGTTGCAGGTGGCGTTGCTGATACGGCGGCTGTCGCGTGATGACAGCACTTCCTTGAGAATGCCGAATGGCGTGCACGATAGGCCGCGCGGCGCGGTCAGATCGACTTGCACGATATTGGTCGGGCGTGGGCGGTCTTCCACTTCCAGCAGTCCGACCCAGCCCCGGAGCGCGAAGCGGCCCTTCGGTTTGTCGCAGCTGCTGTGCACCATATCATGCTGTTCGCCGAACGCGGTGGCGCCAAATAACGGTTCTCCGCATAGCGATGCGAAGTAGGTTTCAGGGTGGTCGCCTTCCGAACTGGTGGCGTAATACAGCGCCGAGCGGTAAGGCAGGTAGGCGGCGGGCAGGTCGTAGTGGAAACTCTGCACGGTGGCCGGTTGCTGGCTGGAGCAACTGCCGGCGCTAGTTTCAAGTTGCAGCAGTTGGCGGCCAGGCGCGCCATCGAGAATCAGCTGAGGTGGGGCATCGGTCAGCTTGAGCGGCGCGATGTCGATCGCAAAATCTGTCTGCGCCGGATAGCCCCAGCCGACGCTGTCGCCACGGTAGGTAATCTTGTAGTGCTTGCCCGGTTTGAAGCCTTCGGCCGGCGCTACTCGTGCGAGGTAGTGCTGTTCCTTCCCGTCCAGTTCGGGCCAGGACAGGCTGGCCGGCAGCGCGCCAGCGTCGGAGGCAATCACGAAGGCAGACGCCTTCAGCTGCGTGTCCAGCGTCAGGAACAGCGCGCCGCGCGCGTTGGCTGGCAAGTGCTTGAGATTGGCATGGATGAATCCAGCGTCTTTGCGTGCCATGCAGGAGCACGCCCATGCTGAATTGAACAGCAGCAGGGCGGCCACTGCGGCAAGCAGGCGTGTCATGGTTTTGCCTGCGGGGCCACTTCTGCTTGCAACGTGATGTGGTCGATGCTGTGCTTCTCCAGCAGCATGGCCTTGATGGCGTGCAGGATGTCGGGCCAGCGTTCCAGGTCGGTGATTTCGACATGGCCGATCAGCGCCGGTTCACCCGGCGACATATCCCACACGTGCAGGTCGTGCACCGAGCACACGCCGTCCACCTGCTCCAGGTCGGCGCCGACTTTGAGGTAGTCGATTTGCTCCGGCACGCCGCCCATCAGGAAGTGGTACGACTCGCGCAGCACGCCGACGGTGGAGCGCAGGATCAGCAGCGCCACGAACAGCGACAGCAATGGGTCGATCTGCATCCAGCCGAAGTAATAGATGACGGCGCCGGATACCAGCGCAGCTACCGAGCCCAGCAAGTCGCCCAGCACATTCACCAGCGCGGCCCGCGTATTCATATTACTGTCGCCGCGCGACAGCATCCACGCCAGGATCAGGTTGATCACCAGGCCAATGCCCGCCACGACAAACACCGTGGCGCCGTGCACTTCCTCAGGATGCGCAAAGCGGCTGATGGCTTCGTAGCCAATCCAGCCCACCAGGATCAGCAGCACCAGGCTGTTCACAAACGCCGCCAGCGCCTCGGCGCGGCCGAAGCCGAACGAGTGGCGCGCCGACGGCGGCCGCTTGGCGATGATCTGCGCCAGCAGCGCCAGGCCGAGCGCGGCGGCGTCGGTCACCATGTGGCCGGCGTCGGAGATCAGCGCCAGCGAGTTGGACATGAAGCCGGTCACCACTTCCACCACGGCAAAGCCGAGCGTCAATACCAGCGACCACGCCAGCACCGACTGGCTGCGTTGCACGGTGTAGTGTTGATAGTGGGCGTCGCCATCGCGGTGTTCGTGCAGGTGGGCGGAGGGCGAGGGCGTGGCGGTGTCTGCTTGCATGGGGGTGTTGTTAGATATTAATGGACACAGTTTAATGTATGACGGCAGCGCGTGCTTTTTTTGCTGTCATAGGAGAATTAGAAATGTTTCATATCATTACCCTTGTTTTTCTTCCGATCGCTCTCTATAATGCTGGTCTTCGGGCGGTTAGTTCAGCTGGTTAGAATACTTGGTCGACATCCAAGGGGTCGGGGATTCGAATTCCTCACCGCCCACCAGAATTCGCAGTAAAGCGGTACAATTTAAAGCAGTAAAAACGGGCGGTTAGTTCAGCTGGTTAGAATACTTGGTCGACATCCAAGGGGTCGGGGATTCGAATTCCTCACCGCCCACCAGAACATATGTAAGAGCGAGAAAGGCATCACGGTTATGACACCGCGAACTACTACCAAGCTTTGGGAGTGACGCTAGTCAACGGGATTCTTTTGCTTGAAAAAAAGAGAAAACGCGGCTAGCCCGCGTTTTTTTTCGTCTGCATCTTTTAATACCTTTTAAATTACCGGAGATCACAATGATTTCAGTCCGCCTTCCTGATGGTTCCGCCCGCGAATTCGATGGCCCGGTCACCGTTGCACAAGTGGCATCCAGCATCGCCACCAGCCTCGGCAAAGCCGCGCTGGCCGGCAAGGTCGACGGCAAAGTGGTCGACACCTCGTACCTGATCGAGAAAAACGTCGATCTGGCCATCGTGACCGATAAAGACCCTGAAGGTCTGGATGTGATCCGTCACTCGACCGCGCACTTGCTGGCGTATGCCGTCAAAGAGCTGTTCCCGGACGCGCAAGTCACCATCGGCCCGGTGATCGACAACGGCTTCTACTACGACTTCTCGTACAAGCGCCCGTTCACCCCGGACGATCTGATCGCCATCGAAAAGAAAATGGCCGAGCTGGCCAAAAAAGACGAGCCGGTCACCCGCAAAGTGCTGCCGCGCGATGAAGCCGTGGCGTACTTCAAGTCGATCGGCGAAGCCTACAAGGCCGAGATCATCGAGTCGATTCCTGCCGACCAGGACGTCTCGCTGTATAGCGAAGGCAACTTCACCGACCTGTGCCGCGGCCCGCACGTGCCGTCGACCGGCAAGCTGAAAGTCTTCAAGCTGATGAAGCTGGCCGGCGCCTACTGGCGCGGCGACAGCAAGAACGAGATGCTGCAGCGTGTCTACGGCACCGCCTGGGCGAAAAAAGAAGATCAGGAGCAGTACCTGTTCCAGCTGGAAGAGGCGGAGAAGCGCGATCACCGCAAGCTGGGCAAGCAGCTGGACTTCTTCCACTTCCAGGATGAGGCGCCGGGCCTGGTGTTCTGGCATCCGAAGGGCTGGACCATCTGGCAGCAGGTGGAGCAGTACATGCGCAACAAGTACCAAGTGAATGGCTATCAGGAAGTGAAGGCGCCGCAGATTCTGGACGCCAGCCTGTGGGCCAAGACCGGTCACTGGGATAACTACCGCGAAAACATGTTCGTCACCGAGTCGGAAAACCGCTCGTACGCGCTGAAGCCGATGAACTGCCCGGGCCACGTGCAGATCTTCAACAGCAATATGCGTTCGTACCGCGACCTGCCGCTGCGTTACGGCGAGTTCGGCCAGTGCCACCGCAACGAGCCGTCCGGCGCGCTGCACGGCATCATGCGCGTGCGCGGCTTTACCCAGGATGACGGCCACATTTTCTGCACCAACGAGCAGATCGAGCCGGAAGTGGTGGCTTTCCATACGCAAGCGATGGAAGTGTATTCGGATTTCCACTTCCACAATATCGACGTCAAGCTGGCGCTGCGTCCGGACAACCGCATCGGTACCGACGAAGTCTGGGATGAGGCCGAAGAAGCGCTGCGTTCGGGTCTGCGCGCCTGTGGCGTGACCTGGACCGAGCTGCCGGGCGAGGGCGCGTTCTACGGTCCCAAGATCGAGTACCACCTGAAGGATTCGCTGGGCCGCCCATGGCAGGTTGGCACCATGCAGGTCGACTTCTTCATGCCGGAGCGTCTGGGCGCCGAATATGTGGCGGCTGACAACACCCGCCAAGTGCCGGTCATGCTGCACCGCGCGATCGTCGGTTCGATGGAGCGTTTCATCGGCATCCTGATCGAAAACTATGCGGGCGCACTGCCGGCATGGCTGGCGCCGGTGCAGGTTTCGGTGCTGAATATCTCGGACGCGCAGGCGGAATATGTGCAGCAAGTGGCTGAAAAGCTGCGCCGCAGCGGGTTCCGCGTGCAGACGGATTTGCGCAATGAGAAAATAAACTATAAAATACGTGAACATTCCGTCCAAAAACTGCCGTACATCCTTGTGGTGGGCGACAAAGAGCGGGATGCCAACACCGTCGCCGTGCGGGCACGGGGCAATGTCGATCTGGGCGTCATGTCCGTCGATGCCCTGATAGAGCGACTGCAACAAGACGTCGCCACCAAGGCCTGATCGCACTGGCAATTCATTAGATTTTAAAAGGAATCACCATAGCTACTGACAAGTCGCATCGCATCAATGGCGAAATCACTGCCCCTGAAATGCGTTTATCCGGGGTCGATAACGAGCCGCTCGGTATCGTGAGTTTGGCCGAAGCCTTCCGCCTGGCGGAAGAGGCAAATGTCGACCTGGTCGAGATCGCTCCTACCGCGGTCCCGCCGGTATGCCGTTTGATGGACTACGGCAAATTCAAGTATTCGGAGCAGAAGAAGGCTCACGAAGCGAAATTGAAGCAGAAAATCATCGCCGTGAAGGAAGTCAAATTCCGTCCGGGTACCGATGATGGCGACTACAATATCAAGCTGCGTAACCTGACCAAGTTCCTGGAAGAGGGTGACAAGACCAAAATCACCCTGCGCTTCCGTGGCCGCGAGATGGCGCACCAGGATATTGGTTTCCGTATGCTGGAACGCCTGAAAGCCGACCTGGAGCCGTATGGCCAGGTGGAGCAGTTCCCGAAAATGGAAGGCCGTCAGATGATCATGATCCTGTCGCCAAAGAAAAAGAAGTAATCGTTCGTTGCCCGACCCCGTCATTCCCGCGCAGGCGGGAATCCATAGAGTGCGTCATTGCGCGCCCGGCATGGATTCCCGCCTGCGCGGGAATGACGTTTTGGGCTTCGGCGAAATTTGCTGCACAACTGCGCCAAGTGGTCTATAATGCTCGGCTGTAGTAAATGTAGTGGACTCGCATCCGCTGCACAAACAAGTGAGAGCAGGCATCTAAGAGCGACGTAGTGTTGCCACCTGTAATCCTGTTAATAGGAGCTGTCCGAGAGGGCAGAGTATCTATGCCAAAAATGAAAACCAAGAGCTCGGCGAAAAAACGTTTTCGCGTGCGTCCAGGTGGTACCGTTAAATCGGGTATGGCTTTCAAACGCCACATCCTGACCAAGAAGACGACGAAGAACAAGCGTCAACTGCGCGGCACCCGTAACATCAATGCGTCCGACGTCCAGCGCGTCTACGCGATGATGCCATCCGCTTAATCTCACCACTCATTTAAGGAGCTAATATGCCTCGAGTAAAACGTGGGGTTACTGCGCGTGCCCGTCATAAAAAAGTACTGAATCTTGCCAAAGGCTACCGCGGTCGTCGTAGCAAGGTATACCGTATTGCCAAGCAAGCAGTGATGCGCGCTGGTCAGTACGCATACCGTGACCGTCGTAACAAGAAGCGCGTCTTCCGCCGCCTGTGGATCGCTCGTATCAACGCCGCTTCCCGTGAGCATGGCGTTACCTACAGCGTATTCATGAACGGTCTGAAGAAAGCTGCAATCGAACTGGACCGTAAAGTCCTGGCCGATATGGCAGTGATGGACAAGCCAGCGTTCGCTGCGATTGTCAACGTCGTTAAAGCTAAAATCGCTGCTTAATTTTTAAGCGCGGATTTACGCAAGAGAACGGGGCAAGGGTCATACCTGTGCCCCGTTTTTTGATTCAAGGATAAGAAAAACGCATGGACTCCCTGGAACAACTCGTCGCCTCAGCAGTGCAGGATTTCGACGTCGCCAAAGATGACGCCGCCGCACTGGAAAACGCCAAAGCCAAATACCTGGGCAAGACCGGCCAGATTACCGAATTGATGAAGGGCCTGGGCAAGCTCGACCCGGACGCCAAAAAGGCGCAGGGCGCGCTGATCAACGCCGCCAAGCAGCAGATCGAAGCCGCGCTCAATGCGCGCCGTGATGCGCTGGCCGAAGCCCAATTGCAGGCCCGCCTGAACGCCGAAGCGATCGACGTCTCGCTGCCAGGCCGCGGCCGCGCCGGCGGCGGCATCCACCCGGTGATGCGTACCTGGGAACGGGTGGAAGAGATCTTCCGCTCGATCGGTTTCGACGTGGCCGACGGCCCGGAAATCGAGAACGACTGGACCAACTTCACGGCGCTCAACAGCCCGGAAAACCATCCTGCGCGTTCCATGCAAGACACCTTCTACATCGAAGGCAACGACAGCGAAGGCAAGCCGCTGCTGCTGCGCACCCACACCTCGCCGATGCAGGTGCGCTACGCCCGTAGCCACACGCCGCCGATCAAGGTGATCGCGCCCGGCCGTACCTACCGCGTCGACAGCGACGCCACCCACTCGCCGATGTTCCACCAGGTGGAAGGCCTGTGGATCGCCGAGAACATCAGCTTTGCCGACCTCAAGGGCGTGTACCTGAACTTCGTCAAGGCCTTCTTCGAGACCGACGATTTGCAGGTGCGTTTCCGTCCGTCGTACTTCCCGTTCACCGAACCGTCGGCCGAGATCGACATTGCGTTTGGCAGCGGTCCGCTCAAGGGCCGCTGGCTGGAAGTGTCCGGCTCGGGCCAAGTGCACCCGACCGTGGTGCGCAATTTCGGCCTGGACCCTGAGAAGTACATTGGTTTTGCGTTCGGCTCCGGCCTGGAGCGCCTGACCATGCTGCGCTACGGGATCAACGACCTGCGCCTGTTCTACGAAGGCGACCTGCGTTTCCTGAAGCAGTTCAACTAAAGAATACCGTCTTTCCCGCGCACGCGGGAAGCCATACTGAGCTCGCGTTCTATGGGCTCCTGCTTTCGCAGGAGCGACGCGATAACTAGAAAGAACGAATATGCAATTCTCTGAAAATTGGCTGCGTACCATGGTCGATCCGAAGATGACTTCGGACGAACTGGCCCATCTGCTGACGATGTCCGGCCTGGAAGTGGAAGAAGTCGAACCGGTGGCGCCACCGTTCTCGAATGTGGTCGTGGGCCACGTGCGGGAAATGGCCAAGCACCCGAACGCCGACCGCCTCAACGTCTGCGAAGTGGACGTCGGCACCGGCACCTTGCTGACCATCGTCTGCGGCGCGCCGAACGTGCGTCCGGGCCTGAAAGTGGTGTGCGCGATGGCTGGCGCCGTGCTGCCGCCAGGCGCCGACGGCAAGCCGTTTGAAATCAAGGTCGGCCAGCTGCGCGGTGTGGAATCGCAAGGCATGCTGTGCTCGGCCAAGGAGCTGAAACTGTCGGAAGAGGGCAGCGGCCTGCTGGAACTGCCGGACGACGCACCAGTCGGCCAGAATTTCCGCGACTACTACGCGCTCAACGACCTCAAGTTCACCATCAAGCTGACCCCGAACAAGGCGGACTGCCTGTCGGTGCTGGGCGTGGCGCGTGAAGTGTCGGCGCTGACCGGTGTGGAACTGATGGTGCCGACCTTCCGTGCGGCCGCCGTCAACCTCGACGAAAAACTGCCGGTGAAAATTTCGGCGCCGGACCTGTGCGGCCGTTTCTCGGGCCGCGTGATCCGCGGCCTGAACGCCAAGGCAGTGACGCCGGACTGGATGAAACAGCGCCTGGAGCGCAGCGGCCAGCGTCCGGTGTCGGCGCTGGTGGACATCTCCAACTACGTGATGCTGGAACTGGGCCGTCCGAGCCATGTGTTCGACCTCGACAAGATCCACGGCGGCCTGGACGTGCGCTGGGGCCGCAAGGGCGAATCGCTCAAGCTGCTGAACGGTAACACCATCGCGGTCGACGAATGGGTCGGCGTGATCGCCGACGACCAGGAACTCGAATCGCTGGCCGGCATCATGGGCGGCGACGCCACCGCCGTCTCGCTGGAGACCGAAAACATCTACCTGGAAGCGGCATTCTGGTGGCCGAACGCCATCCAGGGCCGCGCCCGCAAGTACAACTTCTCGACCGATGCGGCGCACCGCTTCGAGCGCGGGGTCGACTATGCGACCACCGTCGAGCACATCGAGCGCATCACCGCGCTGCTGGTTGAAATCTGCGGCACCAGCCACACGCAAGTGGGTCCGGTGGACGACCAGATCGTCAACCTGCCGAAACGCGAACCGGTGCAGCTGCGCACCGCGCGCGCGCAGAAGGTCATCGGCGTGGCGTTGGACGACAAGGTCATCGCCGATATTTTCACCCGCCTGGCGCTGCCGTTCACGCTGGCCGATGGCGTATTCAGCGTGACGTCGCCGTCGTACCGCTTCGACATCGAAATCGAAGAAGACCTGATCGAGGAAGTGGCGCGTGTCTACGGCTTCGAGAATATCCCGACCGTGGCCCCAGTGGCGGCCAACACCATGATCATTGCGCCGGAAAACACCCGTTCGCTGTTCGCGGTGCGTCACCAGCTGGCCGACCTGGGTTACCAGGAAGTGGTCAATATGAGCTTCGTGGAAGCCCAGTGGGAGCAGGACTTTGGCGGCAACAGCAATCCGATCAAGCTGCAGAACCCGATCGCCAGCCAGCTGAGCGTGATGCGTTCGACGCTGGTCGGCAGCCTGGTGGCCAATGTGCGCTACAACTTGAACCGCAAGGCCAGCCGCGTGCGCGCATTTGAAATCGGCGCCGTCTACCAACGTGACGACAACGTGCCGGATGGCCCGCTGACCGTGGCCGGCTATCACCAGCCAAAACGCGTGGCCGGTATCGCCTACGGTCCAGCTTCGGACGAGCAGTGGGGGCAGGACACCCGCGCCATCGACTTCTTCGACGTCAAGGCCGATCTGGAGCACCTGTTCGCGCCGCTGGCACTGCGTTTCGTCAAGGCGGAACACCCGGCGCTGCACCCAGGCCGCTCGGCTCATGTGTTGCTGGATGGTAACTTTATTGGTTTCATCGGCGAACTGCATCCACGCTGGTTGCAGAAATACGAGCTGCCGAACGCGCCGATCGTGTTCGAACTTGATGCGCTTGCCTTGCAGCAACGACCAGTGCCAAAGTATGATGAGATCTCCAAGTTCCCGGGCGCCACCCGCGACTTGGCGTTAGTGGTCAAACAAGCAGTTCCGGCACAAGATTTGCTGGACGCATTCAATGATGCTTTGCAAACAATTCCTCAGGGTAAAATTGTGCAAGCCATTGTTTTGTTTGATGAATATCGTGGTAAAGGTTTGGAGGCGGACGAGAAATCGCTTGCTTTCCGCTTTAGCTTGCAAGATACTCAAAACACGCTGCAAGACGATGTGGTGGAAGCCGTCATGGCGGCCGCCAGCGATGCCGCCAAGCAGAAACACGCTGCGCGCCTGCGCTAGCAAGTATTGCATTTTTGACTAATAGGGAGTCCGGCCTGCGCCGGACTTGTTCATTTTTACTATAAGGCAGGGCTGGAAAATTAATAACAACGACGTTGATTCCGCCGTACTCCAATCCGCATTGGCTGCCGATCTGCACCGGGCCATGCAGGTTGCCAAAGTGCGCCAGGATGCGGAAAAAGATTTGCCCACGCTGACCAAGGCGGAACTGGCCGAACTGTTGTTCGAGCAGGTCGGCCTGAACAAGCGTGAGGCCAAGGACATGGTAGAGACCTTCTTCGACGAGATCCGCAATGCGCTGGAGCGCGGCGAAGCCGTCAAATTGTCCGGTTTCGGCAATTTCCAGCTGCGCGACAAGCCGCAGCGTCCGGGCCGCAATCCGAAGACCGGCGAAGAAATCCCGATCACGGCGCGCCGCGTCGTGACCTTTCACGCCAGCCAGAAGCTCAAGGGCATGGTCGAAGAGAGCAATCCGATGGCGCGCGCCGCCTGAACGGGAGCTGAGTCGTCATGAACGATCGTCTCGCCAAGTCCGACCTGGTCGTGCTGCCGCCGATCCCGGCCAAGCGCTACTTCACCATCGGCGAAGTCAGCGAGCTGTGCGGCGTAAAGCCGCATGTGCTGCGTTACTGGGAGCAGGAATTTACCCAGCTCAAGCCGGTCAAGCGGCGCGGCAACCGCCGTTATTATCAGCACCACGAAGTGCTGCTGATCCGTCGCATCCGGGAGCTGTTGTACGAGCAAGGCTTCACCATCAGCGGCGCGCGCAATAAACTCGACAGCCGTGCTTACGATGGCGCCAGCGCGGAGTATGATGCGGGAACGGTCAACGGCGTGCATCCGTCGGCCGTTGTACCGCCGCTGGACCGCGACTTGATACGCGGCGAATTGCTGGCGATCCTGGACCTGCTCAAGCAGGACTAAGAAGCCCGCGCACCGCTGGCGCACAGCGCGGCGGGCGAACAGTGATTGCTGCTATACTTCTTTCAATATTATTTTATTATCAGCGACGCAGATGCACGGTGGCGGATAGCCCGACTTCGAGCGGGTACGACGAGAGGAAACAATGATACGCGTTGCCATTTGTGACGACCATCAAATTGTAAGAGCAGGCTTTAAACAGATTTTTTCATCCTCGGACGATTTCGAGGTGGTGGCGGAAGCCGGTACCGGGCGTGAAGCGCTGGATATCGCCCGTCGCGAAATTTGCGATGTGCTGTTGCTCGATATCGCCATGCCGGACCAGAGCGGTATCGACACCTTGCGCACCATCCGTCAGGGGCAGCCCGATCTGCCGGTGCTGATCCTGTCCGGGTACCCGGCACAGCAGTACGCACTGAACCTGTTCAAGATGGGCGCCAACGGTTACCTGAACAAGGAATGCGAAGCGGACGAACTGATCACGGCGGTGCGCACGGTATTCCAGGGCCGCCGCTATGTCAGCTCGCAAGTGGGCGAGTTGCTGGCGCAAAGTTTTGACCGCGACCCGAACAAGGCGCCGCATACCGAATTGTCGGACCGCGAGTTCCAGGTGTTCCTGCGCCTGGCGCGCGGCTCGACCGTGTCGGACATCGGCGTGGCGCTGTCGCTGAGCATTAAAACCGTCAGCACCTACCGCACCCGCATCATGGAAAAGATGGGGATGCAGTCGAATTCTGACCTGACCTACTACGCGATGAAGAATAATCTTCTCGATTAGCAACATCTGCGCACTGTTGGGGTGCGCACAGACGCATCAATTTTTCTTCCAGTCTATAATTGGTATGCTTGGCGTAGTTACGCCTGGCCCCAATTGTGAAGGAAACGGATGTATTTCACCGTCGAAACAGCGCCGCATCACCGCCTGCCGCTGTACAAGACTCTCTTGTGCGTGACTTGCGCATTGCTGCTCATCGTCAACGGTTTCAGCCTGTTTCACAATTTGCAAGCACTGCGCGGCGCGCAAGTCCTGCTGAGCCAGACTGCGCGCGTCGCCGACCGTCTGCAATACCTGAACGTGCTGGTACTCGATGCCGAAAGCAGCATGCGCAGCTATTTCCTGTCCGATCGTGACGCCTATCTCGGGCCGACGCGCACCGCGCTGACCGACAGCGAAGCCGAGTTCAAGGAACTGGAAAAGCTGCTGTCCGACAATCCCTCGCAATTGAAGAACCTGACCCAGCTGCACACGCTGGTGCGCCGCCGCCTGAGCATCATGAGCCAGGCCATCGACGTGTACCGCGACGGCGGCTTGCAGGAGATCGTCAATATCGCCAAGCTCAGCGACGACCGCTCCAGCATGGACGAGATCCGCCTGCTGGTGGTGATCATGGAGCAGGAACAGAACGAGACGCTGAACGCCCGCAGTGCCGTGTTCTACAAGGAATACCAGAAGGCGGTGTGGCTCGGCGTCAGCATCAATGCGCTGGCGATCCTGGTGCTGGTGATGTTCTACCAGCTGGTGCGGCGCAGCTTTGCACACCGCGCGGCGGTCGAGCACGCACTGCAAAGCGCCAACGAAAACCTGGAGTCGACGGTACAGCAGCGTACCGAGCAATTGTCGGTGCTGTCACGCCGCCTGATCAGCATCAGCGAAGAAGAGAAGATGCACCTGTCGCGCGAACTGCACGACGAATTGGGCGCCAACCTGACGTCGATCAGCATGGATATCGCCTCGGTCACGCAGCAGCTGCGCCATAGCCATCCGGAACTGGCCGAACAGCTCAAGCGCGCTCGCGGCACGCTGGTGGAGACGGTGGAGATGAAGCGCCGTATTGTCGAAAATCTGCGGCCTAGCCTGCTGGATAACCTGGGCCTGTGCGCGGCCATCGAAAGCTATTGTCAGGAATTCACGCGGGCGTCGCAAGTGCGTTGCGACTGCAGCGTGGCGGCTGAGATCGAGGGATTGAGCCGCCATTCCGGCGACCTGTCGATCGCCTTGTTCCGCATCGTGCAGGAATCGCTGACGAACATCCGCAAGTATGCCAAGGCCACCCGCGTGACGGTCACCCTGAATCGGACGACGGAAGGCTTGATGCTGCGGATTATCGACGATGGCGTCGGCATCGCGCCGGATACCATCATCAAGCCGATGTCGCATGGTTTGCTGGGGATGCGCGAACGCGCCTTGCAACTGGGCGGCGTGATGAATATCCGCCGTGGCCGCAACGATACCGGGACCTGTATTGAAGTGGCGATTCCGCTGCGTCAGCGCGATGGCATGGCGCAGCCGCCTGAGCCGACCGCGCAGGAGCGCCGCGCCAACATGACGCCGACCATCCTGCCGCCGGCAATCAGCGATGTGATCAGCAGCGCGCTACATCCAGGCGCAGACGGTCAAACTCCGTCTTCGCCACCTTATAGCACTCACCCGCATACGCCTCCAAGCCTGAGCGATCAAGCACAGTGATGTTGCCGCGGCGGTAGGTGATCAGGCCTTCGTCCTGCAGCTTGCCGGCGGCGGCGGTGATGCTTTCGCGGCGCACGCCCAGCATGATCGAGATCATTTCCTGCGTGACTTTCAGCGAGTTCGATGGCGAGCGGTCCAGGCGATCCAGCAGCCAGCGGCACAGCTTCTGCTCGATCGAGCTGTGGCGGCCGCCGACGGCGTTTTGCGCCATCTGCGCGAACAGCGCGGTGTTGTAGCGCATCAGCAGCGCCGGCAGTGCACCGCCACGGGCGAAGGCGGCACGCAGGTGTTCGGCTTTCATGCGGTAGCCATAACCGGCGGCCTGCACCACGGCGCTGCACATGGCGCGCTCACCTTCAAACAGCGACACGCCAACCACCCCTTCGTGACCGATCACGGCGATCTCGGTGGTGGCGCCATCTTCCATCACGTACAGCAGCGAGACGATCGCCGAGGTCGGGAAGTGCACATATTCCATAGCATTGCCGAACTCGAACAGTTCTTTGCCAAACGGCAGTTGCACCATTTCCAGGTGTTCAAACAAGGATTCCAGCACCTCGCGCGGCAGGGCGGCCAGCAGCTCGTTCTGCTGCGCGCCGGCGTAAGTGACCGCAGGCCGTGACGCAACCTTGATTGCTTTGGCGCCGGCCGGTAAAGCGCGGGCGGTCTTGGTGGTTGCGTTGACTTGGGTGGTGTTCATGGAATCCTCACAAAGCTAGTTACGTGTTGGTGTAACTTTATGGGGAATGTTAATTATCGAACATAAGAGCAGGGGACGCACAAATGTAGGCATGTGCCATGCACAGTTGTAGTCCTGATCCTACATGGACCGGGAGGACCTGTCTTTATCAGGGAGGCAGGGGCATAATGTCACACATCCCAAATAGGCGGCGCACGAATATGCATGTACTGGTGGTGGAAGACGATGCCGTGCTGGCCGATGGCCTCAGCCGCGTGCTGGGCGGCCATGGCATGGCCGTGGAAGTGGTCGGCAACGGCGCCCAGGCGGATCTGCTCCTACAACGCGCCGTCAGCGCCGAGGTGGTGGTGCTGGACATCGGCTTGCCCGGTATGGACGGCTTTGAGGTGGTGCGGCGACTGCGTGCGCGCGGCAGCGCGGTGCCGGTGCTGCTGCTGACGGCGCGCGACGCCATCGAGGACCGCGTGCGCGGGCTGGAGCAGGGCGCCGATGATTATCTGGTCAAGCCGTTCGCCACCGCCGAACTGGTGGCGCGCATAAAGGCGCTGGCGCGCCGCAATACGCCCAGGCCGGCCGGACTGGCGTTGGGCGACCTGTCGCTGGACCTGGCAGCCAGGCGCGCGCGCGTCGGCGACAAGGTCATCGAACTGTCGGTGCGCGAATGGGCGGTGCTGGAATACCTGCTGCAACATGCGGCGCGCGTGGTCTCCAAGCAGCAGATCATCGACGCCATCCTGCCGTGGGGCGACGACCTGACGCTGAACGCGGTGGAAGTGTATATCTCGCGCCTGCGGCTGAAGCTGGCCGACGCCGGCGTGGCGATCCGCACCATCCGCGGCTTCGGCTACGTGCTGGAGCTGGCCGCATGAACGGCAGCGGCAGCATTCGCCTGCGCCTGCTGCGCTGGGTGATCCCGCCGGTGCTGCTGATGAACCTGCTGGCCGGCGCGCTGGCCTACCTGCTGGCGCCGCCGCCGCTGCGCGACGTGGTGCTGCGCACGCTGGTGCTGCTGGAAATCGTGTTTGCGCTCGGATGCGTCGGGCTGGTGTGGTTCTCGGTCAGCAACGGGTTGCGGCCGCTGAGCCGCCTGCGCACCGAGCTCAACGCGCGCGAAGGCGACGATCTGGCGCCGATCGCGGCGGCCCAGGTGCCCTACGAACTGGAGCCGGTGGTGTCGGCTTTCAACGGCCTGCTGGCCAAGGTGGGCGAGGGCGCGCAGGCGAGGCAGGACTTCCTGGCCAACGTCGCGCATCAGCTGCGCACGCCGCTGGCCGGCCTCAAGACCCAGCTGGAATGGCTGGGCGCGCGCCACGCGGAGCCGGATACCGCCAAGTCGGTTGGCCTGATGCTGTCGGCCACCGAGCGCATGATACGGCAGACCAACCAACTGCTGGCCTTGGCGCGCGCCGAGCCGCACCACTTCGAGAAAACCCGGCTGGAGCCGCTGGCGCTGGACGCGCTGGTGGCCGATGCGGTGCAATCCTTCGTCGACCAGGCCCGGCTGAAAAACATCGACATCGGCTTCGACCTAACTCCAGCCACCGTGATCGGCGACCGCTTCCTGCTGCGCGACCTGATCGACAACCTGATCGACAACGCGATCCGCTACACGCCGCCCAACGGCGCGGTGACGGTCAGTGTGCGGCCCAAGCTGCTGACGGTGGAAGACAACGGCCCCGGCATTCCGCCAGCGCGGCGCGAGCAGGTTTTTAATCGCTACGTGCGGCTGGACGACAAGACTCATGGCAGCGGCCTGGGCCTGGCAATCGTGCGCGATATCACCGTCGTGCATGGCGCCCGGCTGACCATTTCCGACCCGCCCGAGGGCCGTGGCGCGCTATTTACGGTCAAATTTGCCTGACTTTGTGCGCTTGTCAGCGGTTTGTCAGGATTTCCTCAGGGAAATGCAAGCTGGCCACGTTATACTTTCTCCATAGAACAATTTTCGTCTGTGGGGACATCATGAAACGCGTGCATGCAGGCTTTACCCTGATCGAACTGCTGGTGACCGTGGTCATCATCGGTATTCTGTCAGCGGTAGCGATCCCGATGTATGGCGACTACGTCACCCGCAGCCGCCTGACCGAAGCCTTCACCGCGCTCGGCGCAGCGCAGCCAGCCGCCGAACAGTTCTGGCCGAATAGCCGCACCTATGCCGGCTTCGACGGCGCAACCGGTTTCCCGGCGGCCAGCGCCAACTTCACTTATGCGCTGAGCAATGCCGGCGCCTCCAGCTATACCCTGACCGCAACCGGCATCGGCAAGATGAACGGCTTCGTCTATACCCTCGACCAGAACGGCAAGCGCGCCACCACTGGCAGCCCGAGCGGCTGGGGCACCAGCACCGATTGCTGGGTCGACCGCAAGGGCGGGAAATGTTCGTCCAACTAAATCGCCGCGCCGGGGGCTTTACGCTGATCGAGATGATGATCGCCATCGTCATCATGGGCGTCTTGCTGGCGATCGCCATCCCCAATATGAGCGCCTGGCTGCTGGCCACGCGGGCCCGCTCGGCCAGCGAGTTCTACATGGAAGGGTTTGCGCTGGCGCGCCGCCAGGCCGTCAGCCACAACAGCGAGAGCCGCATCACGCTGACGGTCAATCCCGGCACCGGCCAGATGGACTGGCAGGTCGACATCTGCTTCCCGCGTCCCGGCACGCCGTGCGACGACGACAGCGGTTCCTGGTCCACCGCCGATGCCGCCGCCGGCAACGACCCGCAAGGCACCGCCGGCTACCGCTCGGTGTTCCGTGCCGCCAGCGCCTTGCCCGGCACCGACGTGCTGACCCCGAGCATCCTGCCGGACGGCGCGACCGCCATTTATTACACGCCGCTCGGCTGGGTCGATCCGGCGGTCGTCAACCGTCTGACCCAGCTGCGGCTGGACCCGGCCGCAGCTTACCAGCGCGATGTGCCGGTCAGCGCGGTGGCAGTCTCGCTGGCCGGCATGCCCACCAAATGCGACCCGACCAAGGCGGCCGGCGATTCGCGCGCGTGCCCGCCATGATGCGGTGCCGGCACCATCGCGCGCAGCGCGGCATTGCGCTGCTGGAGGTGATGATCGCACTGGTCATCCTTGGCATCGGCCTGCTGGGCGCGATCGGCATGCAGGCGCGCGCCTATTCGGTGCTGTCGGACGCCGGCTTGCGCGCCGAGGCCACGCTGGCGTGCGAAAAACTGGTTGGCACCATCAGCACCGACGCCGCCAATGTGGCCAATTACGCGCTGGCCGAGGGCGCCACGCCCAACAGCACCATCGGCCCGTGGGCGCGCGAGACCGGCGCCGCGATTCCCGGCGCGGTGATCTCGGTGGTGGTGACGCCGCAGACGCGCCGCAGCCAGGTCGACATCAGCATCCGCTGGACCCGCAAGGCGGGTGCGGCGCAGCTGCGCCAGCAACTCACCGCCTACATAGGTTCCTGACATGCGCCGCGTGCCTGCTCCCCGCCGCCGCGCCGGCTTTTCGCTGATCGAGCTGATGGTCAGTGTGGTGATCGGCATGCTGGCGATTTTGTTCGCCACCCGGCTGGTCATCAGCGGCGAGCAGACCAAGGACAGCGCGGTCGGCGGTTCCGACTCGATGCAGAACGGCATGCTGGCGTTGTATTCGATCAGCAACGACGCGGCGCAATCGGGCTGGGGCCTCAACGATACGCTGGCGGCCGGCTGCGAAACCAGCTTCAGCGACAGCGGCAAATATGCGCTGGCGCAGATCAGCGTCAACGGCATCACGCGCACGCCGCTGGCGGCGGCCGTGATCCAGCCCGGCGGCGCCGGGTCGGACGTGATCTCGCTGTACGCCGGCAAGTCGGCCGCCGCCGTGGCGTCGCTGCGCATCAATGGCGAGATTGCCGTCGGCGCCAGCGTGCTGCCGACCACCACCCAGGCGCCGTTTGGCTTCGCCGCCGGTGACGTGCTGCTGGTGGTGCCGGAACCGGCCACCGCCGCCAACCCGGCCTGCTCGATTGTGCAGATGAGCGGCATGCAGGCGGCGCCCGACAACGACAAGATCGCCCTCGGCAGCGGCAGTAATTTCCGATTCGGCCCGACTGCCGGCATTCAAAACGCCTACGCCAA
Source organism: Duganella margarita (assembly GCF_009857535.1). Classification (GTDB taxonomy): domain Bacteria; phylum Pseudomonadota; class Gammaproteobacteria; order Burkholderiales; family Burkholderiaceae_D; genus Rugamonas; species Rugamonas margarita. Next base: position 117,931 of record NZ_WWCS01000011.1, on the reverse strand, counting down.
GGGCGGCGGCCGCATCTTCAATCTCGGCGCGCCGGGGCGGCTGGCTTTCCACACCTGGTCGGTGGCCGGCGGCACGCTGCTGTTGCGCGCCACCGACCAGGCCGGCGCCAGCGAGAAGGGCGTGTCGGTGACCGACAACATCGTCGCGATCAAGGCCCAGTACGGGCTGGACACGCGCGTCATGACGGTCTACAACCCGCTGCCGGCGCCGGACGGCAGCGGCGTGCAGCTGACGCAATGGAGCAACGCCATGATCGACGCCGACAGCGACCTGGTGGTGGCCGGGCCGGGCGACTTCCAGCGTGTGGTGGCGCTGCGGCTGGCGGTGGTGGCGCGCAGCAAAACGGCGCAACGGCCGGGCAGCGACGGCCAGTGCCATGCCACCGAGACCAAGCCGACCCTGTTCAGTACCGCCGTGGGCAGCGCGGCGGCGGTGCCGGTCACCGTCAACGTCGCCGTCACCGGCGATCCGATCGCCTGGCAGTGCTACCGCTACCGGGTGTTTGAAGCCGTGGTCCCGGTGCGCAACGCGCAATGGAGGCCGTGATGACGCGGCGGTCCCGCTGCAGCCAGCGCGGCATTGCCTTGCCGGTGATACTGATCATGCTGACAGTGATGCTGGTCAGCAGCATCTACCTGCTGCGGGCCAGTACCTCCACCACGCTGACGGTGAACAACCTGGCCTATGACGCTGCGCTCAGCAAAGAGGCCGACCTCGGCGTGCACGCCGCCTTCGAGTGGCTGTCGCAGCCGTCCACCAAAGCCTTGCTGGTGGCTGACAGCGCCGCCAACGGCTATGTGGCCACCATGAATCCGATGTGGACTGTCAGCACGCCGGCGTTCTGGACCGGTTCGGTGACCAAGGACCCGGTCGGCGGCGGCAGCCGCGTCGAATATGTGATCCACCGCATGTGCACCTTCGCCGGCACCTACAACGCCACCTCGCCGGCCGCCAACAGCTGCATGCTGAGCGCAGCCAAGCAGGGCGTGGCCGCGCCGGTGGCGCTGGGTTCCAGCCTGTCGCAGAGCTCGGTTATATATGACAACCAGCCGCAGCTGCATTACGTGATCACCGCGCGCATCTTCGGCCCGCGCGGCGGCAACGTGGTGGTGCAGTCGGTCGTGATGATGGGGCCATGAGGCCGGTTTTTGGAATGGAACGATCATGAGATTCTCGCTGCCTTCTCCGGCCCGCCGCGTTTTGCTGAGCCTGATGCTGCTGGCCTCGGCCGCCGCCGCGTTTGCGGCCCAGACCCAGATCGCCCAGGTGCCGCTGCTGAACATCACCGGCACCGGCACCGTCAAGCCGAATCTGATGCTGTTGTTCGACAACTCCGGCTCGATGGACCAGGCCTATACGCCGGACTACGTGGACGACGCCATCTGCCGTGGCGCCGCCACCCTGGCCGCCAGCGCAGTCAGTTGCGCGCCGGGCCATCCGCCGTACATGACGGCCGACTTCAACAAGCAGTACTACAACCCGGCGATTCTGTATGCGGTGCCGGTCAAGGCCGACGGCACCTTCTATCCGTCGCAGACCACCTTCACCAAGGTCAGCAACGACGGCTTCAGCGTGCGCTACAGCGTGCTGGGCGGCACCCCCAGCAGCAACGCCTCGACGGTCAACCTGCTGACCGAGTTCCCCGACCTGCGCTGGTGCAATCCCAATAACAGCAACGACTGCGGCACCAATACCACCACCTACACCTATCCGGACGCCACCCATACCTCGGCCACGCAGATTTCCGGCGGGCCGTACTACTACAACATCGGCGTCACCGAATACTGCACCGACGACACCATGACGGTGTGCCGCACCACCTCGGCGGGGGCGGGCGCCCCCACCAATTATCCGGTGGCGGTCAAGGTGCGCTGGTGCAGCGACAAGGCGCTGACCGTTTGCCAGGCCAAGCAAGTGGGCGCGTTCAAGTATCCGCGTTATTCGACCTCGGCTGGTTCGGTCGCAGCCTACGCCACCATCGCCATCGGCACCTCGCTCGCTACCGGCGCGCTGGACATCAGCAGCGTGAGCATCAATGAGGGCGGCACTAGCACCACGCTGACGTCGGGACCGGTCACGGCTGCCGGCGGCACCACCACCGCCATCACCCGCCAGACGATGGCCAATGCGCTGGCGTCCAACATCAACAGCTATGGTGACACCAAAATTCCCGCGACGCTGCGCTACCTGGCCTGCGTGCGCACGCCGCCGTCCGGCAGCAACGTGCCGACCTGCGCCGGGCTTGGCATCACACTGAGCGCCGACAACATTGTCGGCGTGGTGGCGGTCGATTGCAGCAGCACGACCAAAACCGCCGTGAGCTGCCCGCGCATCTTCGACGCCTCGCGCTCGGGCTATGCGCTGACGGTGATCACGTCGCCGCCGGCGGTGGTGCCGTCTACCGCGCTGCTGACTATCGCCGGTCCGGCCACCAATACGCTGTTTTTATCGACGACCATCAAGCTGGACAGCACCACGCTGGCCAGCAATATCGCGATCCCGGCCAATGCCAGTGCCACCACTGCCGCCAGCGCGATAGCCAGGGCCATCGGCGTCAATGGCAACGTCCGCGGTTACGTCGGCGGCAATGGCATAACCGACATCTGCGGCGCCGCCAGCACCAGCACCGTCTGTCTGGTGAATGTTGCGGCCACTGGCAATGGCCAGGCGCCATCCGCCACTGCAGTCTCCGGTCTGAAGTTTACTGCCACCAAGAGCGCCGGCTTTGCCGATACCATCCCGATCACGACGGCGCCGATGTCGGGCGGCTCGACCGGGCCGAGCAGCTTCGTCCGCGTCAACATCGTCAGCGGCAGCACCTACCCGAAGGGCAGCGACCGCACCGATTGCGTGGCCCAGGCCGGCGTCTGCACCTACCAGGAAGAAATGACCAACTTCGCCAACTGGTACGTCTATTACAAGACCCGGCTGCAAATGATGAAAACCTCGGTGGGATTGGCATTTGCCGCGCTCAATGCCAACTACAAGGTCGGCTTCGCCAAGCTGTCGGTGGTGGCCACCGGCGGCGCGATGGACATCATCCCGGCCGATTTCACTGGCGCCTCGCGCAGCAGCTGGTATAGCAAGCTTTACGCCACCACCACGTCCGGCTCGACGCCGACCCGTCCGGCGCTCGACAATATCGGCCGCATGTTTGCCAACCAGACGCCGTACCAGTACGCGGCCGGCCAGGAAGTGGTGCAGTTTCCCTGCCAGCAGAACTTCGTGATCCTGACCACCGACGGCTACTGGAACGGCGGTTCGACCAAGAACTACAACGACGATTATTCGCCGGTGGTCAACAACGACAATGCCGAGAGCACCGCGCGCTTCTGCAGCTACGCCTCCGGCTGCGTCGATACGCGGGCCCAGAGCGTGCCGTCGCTGGCCGACGTGGCGCTGCACTGGTACAACGGCGGCTCCAGCGACGGCACCATCTCGCTGCGGCCGACGCTGGAACCGAATATGGCCAAGGCCGGCTCTGTGCCGGCGCGTTCCGGCGAAAACACTCACCTGCACATGAACACCTACACGCTGGGCCTGGGCGTGGACGGCGTGATGAATTACGACCCCAACTACGACACCACCGCGCGCAAGGTCGGCGGCGACTTCTACAACCTGATCACCCGCGTGGCCACCGGCTGCCCATGGAACAATAACGGGCCGTATGTCTGGCCGAATCCGGACGTGACCAACGGCGGCAACACGGTGCAGGAGCGGGTCGACGACCTGTGGCACGCGGCCGTCAACGGCCATGGCAAGTATTTCAGCGCCTCGCAGCCGAAAGAGGTGGTGGCCGGCCTCAGCGAAGCGCTGTCGAATATGCAGATCCGCCTCGGTGCGGCAGCGGCGGCGGCTACCTCGACGCCGAATATCTCGCTGCAGGACAATGACATCTTCTCCGACACCTTCACCACCGTGAAGTGGTACGGCGAACTGGCGGCCAAGAAAATTAACACCTCGACCGGTGAAGTCGGCAGCGCCGTCACCTGGACCAGCTCGGACACAGTCGGCCGCAACCCCGGCCCCACCGGCCCGACGGGACGCATCATCAAGATGCTGGACACCACCAACGGCACGCTGAAGGACGTCACCTACGACAACATGAGCACGCTGGAAAAAGGCTGGTTCAGCAACAAGTGCACGGCGCTGGCGCAGTGCACCCTGCTCACCACGGCCGAGCGCGCCACCGTCAACGACGGCGCCAACCTGGTCAACTGGCTGCGCGGCGCCCAGACCTACGCCGACGACCACCTGTTCCGCGCCTACACGCTGACGGATCACACGCCGGCCGGCCTGAACGGCCCGATCCCGATCCTGCTGGGCGACATCGCCTCGTCCAAGCCGGCTTATCTGCGCGACTCGCGCAAGAATTACACGCGGGCCGGCTACGCCGCCTTCAAGGCCGGCACGCAAACCCGTCCGGCGACGGTGCTGACCGCCGCCAACGACGGCATGCTGCACGCCTTCGACGCCACCAACGGCAACGAGCGCTGGGCGTATATGCCGCGCATCACCATGAAAAAGCTGTATCTGCAGGCCAGCACCACCTACGGTACCAACCACCAGTTTTCTACTGACGGCTCGCCCGAGCTGGCCGACGTGCAGATCGGCGGCGTGTGGAAGACCGTGATGGTGGCCGGCCTGAATGGCGGCGGCCGCGGCTACTACGCGCTGGACGTGACCGATCCCATCAATCCGGTGGCGCTGTGGGAATTCTGCGCCGATTCCACCGTGTGCAGCCGCAATGACCCCGACCTCGGGCTGACCTTCGGCAATCCGCAATTCGGCCTGTGGAACAACCAGTGGGTGGTGTTCCTGACCTCCGGCTACAACAACGTGCCGGGCACCGACGGCGTCAACACCGGCAGCGGCCAGGGTATCCTGTACATCGTCGATGTCGCCACCGGCGCGGTGCTGAAGAAAGTCTCGACCCAGACCGGCGACACCACCACGCCGTCCGGCCTGGCCAAGATCACCTCGATCAGCAGCGACCCCAACCTGGACCCGGCTACCACCTACATCTACGGCGGCGACAACAACGGCCGCATGTGGCGCTTCGACCTGACCGACGCCACCGGCGCCACCGTGCCGGTGATCAAGATGGGCGACGCCGGCGCCACCAGGCCGATCACCACCCGGCCGGACGTGACGCTGTGCGCGATGACCACCAGCAGCACCGACAACGGCGTCACCAGCAGCGCCACCACCGCACAGCGCGTAGTGCTGTTCGGCACCGGCCGGCTGCTGGACGTGCCGGACACCACCAACACCGACGTCCAAAGCCTGTTCCTGCTCAAGGACAGCGGCGCCCCCATCAACAACGTGCGCGGCAGCACCATGGTGCAGCAGACCCTGAGCCAGGTCGGCACCAGCAGCAATATCAGCTTCGCGCTGACCAGCAACCCGGTCGACCTGAGCCAGAAAGACGGCTGGTTCTTCGACTGGAGTGTGACCGCCGGCGAGCGTATGAACCTGGACCCGCAGATCGTCAGCGGCGTCGCCAACGTGGTGACCAACCTGCCGTCGTCGTCGTCGGCCTGCTCGGTGGGCGGCACCAGCAATGCCTACCAGGTCGACGTCTGCACCGGCACCGCGCTGCCCAATACGCCGGCCGGCACCATCCTGTCATCGGACTCGGCGGCGGTCGGCTTCATCATCTACCGCCTGCAAAACGGCCAGCTGAAGATGACTAGCACGCTGGCGACCGGCATCACCAAGACCGGCCAGCTACAGGAAGGCAAATCGGCCGAGGCGCACCGGGTTGGCTGGCGCCGGGTGCAGGGGGAATAAGTTGCTGTCGCCGGGGCTAAGAGCCGGTATAATCGAGGGTTTGCAGAACCGCCTCAGATCGCTCACACATGTCCAACGATAACGAAAACGTAACTCCCGACAGCCACGACGACAGCGCCTTGTCCGCCAGCGCCAAGACGCCGGCGCTGATCGCGCGCGAAGTACAGCGCCGCCGCACGTTCGGCATCATCTCCCACCCGGATGCGGGTAAAACCACGCTGACCGAAAAGCTGCTGCTGTTCTCGGGCGCGATCCAGATGGCCGGTACCGTCAAGGCCCGCAAATCGGGCCGTCACGCCACCTCGGACTGGATGGAAATCGAGAAGCAGCGCGGCATTTCGGTGGCCTCGTCGGTGATGCAGTTTGAATTCCGCGACCACGTGGTCAACCTGCTGGACACGCCGGGTCACCAGGACTTCTCGGAAGATACCTACCGCGTGCTGACAGCGGTCGACTCGGCGCTGATGGTGATCGACGCCGCCAAGGGTGTGGAAGCGCAGACCATCAAGCTGCTGGACGTGTGCCGCATGCGCAATACGCCAATTGTGACGTTCATGAACAAAATGGACCGCGAAACCCGCGATCCGCTGGAACTGCTGGACGAGCTGGAATCGGTGCTGAAGATCCAGTGCGCGCCGGTGACCTGGCCGATCGGCATGGGCAAGAACTTCCGCGGCGTGTACCACCTGCTGAACGACACCATCATGCTGTTCAAGGCGGGTGAAGAGAAGGCCGACGGCGCGTTCGAGCTGATCGAAGGCATCGACAATCCACGCCTGCAGGAAATGTTCCCGCTGGAGATGGACCAGTTGCGCATGGAAGTGGAGCTGGTCAACGGCGCTTCGCATCCATTCGACCTGGAGCAATTCCTGGCGGGCGTGCAGACGCCGGTCTTCTTCGGTTCGGCGATCAACAACTTCGGCGTGCGCGAGATTCTGTCGGCACTGGTCGACTGGGCGCCGGCGCCGCGCGAGCGTGACGCCACCGTGCGCGCGGTCGATCCGAAAGAAGAACCGTTCACCGGCTTCGTGTTCAAGATCCAGGCCAATATGGACCCGGCGCACCGCGACCGCATCGCCTTCCTGCGCGTCTGCTCGGGCCGCTTCGAGCGCGGCATGAAGGTCAAGCACCTGCGCCTGGGGCGTGAAGTCAAGGTATCGTCGGTGGTGACCTTCATGGCATCGACCCGCGAGCAGGTGGAAGAAGCGTACGCCGGCGACATCATCGGCCTGCCTAACCATGGCAACATGCAGATCGGCGACTCGTTCTCCGAAGGCGAAATGCTGACCTTCACCGGCATCCCGTTCTTTGCGCCGGACTTCTTCCGCCAGGTCCGCATCCGCAACCCGCTGAAAATCAAGCAGTTGCACAAGGGCTTGCAGCAGCTGGGCGAAGAGGGCGCGGTGCAGGTCTTCAAGCCGGTGCAAGGTGGCGAGCTGGTGCTGGGCGCGGTCGGCGTGCTGCAGTTTGAAGTGGTCGCCAGCCGCTTGCTGAACGAATACGGCGTCGACGCCGTGTTTGAAAGCACCAGCATCAGCAGCGCGCGCTGGGTATCGAGCGACGACAAGAAAGCCCTGTCCGACTTCGAGGACCAGCTCGGCCACAACGTCGCCTACGACGCTGCCGGCAACCTGGCCTACTTGGCGACCTCGGGCGTCAATCTGCGCCTGACGCAGGAGCGCTGGCCGAAACTGCAGTTCCACGCCACCCGCGAACACTCCGCCAAGCTCTAAAAAAACCCGAATTAAAAAAACCCGAATTAAAATGCGCGGAGGAGGGCGGGGACTTCGCTGCTGAGCTCGCGGGCCAGGTAGCCCAGCGGGCCGTGTTTCAAGGCGAGTTGTTCGCCCGCCAGCGCGTGTAGCGCGATGCCCCAGGCTGCCGCCTGTTCCAGCGTCGCGCCGCGCGCCGCCAGGCCGGTGATGATGCCGGCCAATACGTCTCCCGATCCCGATATCGCCAGGCCGGCATTGCCGCCTTCATGACGCCATTGCTGGCCGTCGGCCGCCGCCAGGATCGTGATCGCTCCCTTCAGCGCGACGGTGGCCTGCCAGCGTTGCGCCGCCAGCCGGGCGGCGGCTTCGGGCTGGGCCTGGATGTCCTGCTTGTCGGCACCGGTCAGGCGCGCCAGTTCGCCGGCATGCGGGGTCAGCAGGACGGGGCGGTCGAAGCGGAAGCCGTACGGCGCGGTCTCCGTGTCGCACTCGGCATCGCGGCCCACCACGCTCATGCCGGCCGCATCGAGGATCAGGTGGCTGTCGCTACAGTGCGGCAGCAGGCTGCGCACCAGTTGGCAGCAGGCGGCCTCGTCCTGCATGCCGGGGCCGATCAAGACCGCGCTGGCTTGCTGGCAGGCCTGGTGCAGGCTGGACGCCTGATCGGCCAGCAGCCCGCCGTCCTGGGTTTCCTGCAGGCTGATCACCCGCGCTTCCGGTACGGCAGTGCCGATGTGGGCGGCCACGCTGGCCGCAGTGGCGATGGTCAGCTTGCCGGCGCCGGCGCGCAAGGCGGCGCTGGCGGCCAGCAGCACCGCCCCCGGCATTTCCCGCGAACCAGCGACGATCAGTACATGGCCGCGCACTTCCTTGTCGGCATCCGCGCCTGGCATCGGCAGCGGCCAGTCACGCAGCAGTTGCGGCGTGATGTCGAGATTCATGATTTCGGCGCGGCCGGCTGGTCGGCCTCGTGCGTCACCGGCGTGCCGGCCTGTTCCAGCGGGGCGACGAAGTTGGCTTGCACCAGCTTCAGCTTGCCGTTTTTGCCCGCATGCGGGTCGAAGCGGTATTCGGTGATGCCGCAGTTGGGCACGTCGCCGGCGCGGTCGATTGCCAGGATGCCGTCTTCATCCAGCCGCTCCAGCAGGTAGCGGAAGCAGTTGACGATGACCTGGTGGCCGACGATCAGCACCCGTTCGCCGCGGTATTCGCGGGTAATGGTGTCGATCACGCTGCGCAGCCGCAGGATGACGTCGCACCAGCTTTCGCCGCCCGGCGGCCGGAAGTAGAATTTGCCCACATGGGCACGCTGCTCGGCCAGTTCCGGGTATTTGTCGTGGATGCCCAGCGGCGTCAGCCGGTCGAGAATGCCAAATTCCTTTTCGCGCAGGCGCTCATCGGCGGCCACGGCGGTCAGCTGGTCGCGGTCCAGCCGGTCCAGCACGGCCGTGGCAGTGGCGCGGGCGCGGACATAGGGCGAATACAGCACCACGGTAGGGCGGCCCTCCGGTCCCAGCGCCTGGAACCAGTCGCTCATGGCCTGTGCCTGGCGTTCTCCCAGTGCGGAGAGCGGTACATCGACGTCGCGGTCGGCGATATCAATATGGAACTGTTTTTCGGCCTCGGCCGCATCGCGGGCGACGTTGCCCGCGCTTTGCCCGTGCCGTACCAGCCAGAGTTGCTGAGGCCACTTTTGTTCCATCAGCCTATCCTTTTCAGATCTAGCTCGACCCACACCGGCGTATGGTCGCTGGGCTTCTCGCGGCCGCGTACGTCGCGGTCGACTTCTGCGGCTTTCAGCGCCGGCGTCAGCGATGGGCTGAGCAGCAAATGGTCGATGCGCAGGCCGGCGTCGCGGCCATAAGCGTTGCGGAAATAATCCCAGAAGGTATAAATCACCTCGTCCGGATGTTTGGTGCGCAACGCATCGCACCAGCCTTGTTTTATTAGCCGGTGAAATGCCTCGCGGGTCTCTGGCCGGAAGAGGGCATCGTCCACCCAGCGCTCGGGTTTATAGACATCCAGTTCGGTTGGCATAACATTGAAATCGCCCGCCAATATGGCCGGCGCGCCGCTGTCGACTAACTGGGCGGCATGCGTGATTAATCGTTCAAACCACTTCAGCTTATAGTCGAATTTCGGTCCCGGCGCCGGATTCCCATTCGGCAGGTATAAGCCGCCGATAATCACGCCATTGACCACCGCTTCAATATAACGGCTTTGCACATCTTCCGGATCGCCGGGCAAGCCTCGGCCAGTTTCCAGTGGCGTAGTTCCACGCGCCAGTATGGCCACGCCATTCCAGCTTTTCTGCCCGTGCCAGATAGCGCCATAACCGGCGTCATTAATGGCTTGCTCGGGAAATTTCTCCTGCGGCGCTTTTAATTCCTGCAGGCAGACGACATCCGGCTTGGTCTCATCGAGCCATTGCAGGAGGGCGGGCAGCCGGCTGCCGATACCGTTGACGTTGAAGGTGGCTATACGCATGGAGCAAGTTTAACCTTCATTTGCCCCTGCCGACGTGCGTCAACGTACGAAACATTCATCTATCCGTGCCAGCTATTGGCGCGATCCAGCCAGCTTCTGGTACCTCCGGATTTTTGTTGTTGACAGCTTGCCCGATTGAGATTACTGTATTACTCAACTAATACACAAATACAACCCCTATGGCCATGCACACAGCTGCCTTGTTTTCGATAGCGACCGGTTCGTCCGATCCTATCTACCGGCAATTAATCGAACAGGTCCGGCGATTAATTGCGGCGGGCGTTTTAAAACAGGGCGATGTTTTACCGTCGGTACGCGACGTGGCCCTGGCCTTGGCGGTCAATCCCATGACGGTGTCCAAGGCTTATAACATGCTGGAAACCGAAGGCTTATTAAGCCGCGCGCGGGGTGTCGGCATGCTGGTAGCGGAAGGAAGTAAGCCGCAGGGACGCGAAAATCTTTTAAGACCGGCATTGGAACGCGCCGCTGCCGAAGCCCGGCAATTGGAACTCGATCCGGACACAGTGCTGCAATTGTTTGCGAAAATTCTTGGAGAAACTAAATGAATCCAGTCGTGGTGGAAAACCTGCATAAAGCCTTCGGCAGCCAACAGGTATTGCAGGGAGTGAATTGGAATATCGCTCCCGGCAAAGTGATTGGTTTATTGGGCCGCAATGGCGCCGGTAAGTCGACGTTGCTGGAATGTCTGCTCGGCCTGCGCGAATCTGATGCCGGCAGCAGCCGTCTGTTCGGTCACCCGGTCACGGCGCTGGATGAGCAAACCCGCGCCAACATCGGCTACGTTCCACAGAAATCCGACCTGTTCGAGTGGTTGACGCCTGTGCAACTTTTAAACTATTTCAAGGCGCTGTATCCGCGCTGGAATCAAGGCAAGGTCGATAACCTGATGGAGCGCTGGGGCTTCCACGGCGAGGCCCGCGACAAGCAAATCGGCCAGTTGTCGGGCGGACAACGTCAGCGCCTGTCGATCATCCGCGCGCTGGCGCATGACCCGCAACTGCTGGTGCTGGACGAGCCGGTCGCCAGCCTCGACCCGGTCGGCCGCCGTGATTTCTTGCAGGAGCTTATCAGCGGCGTCATCGAACGCGACACCACGGTGATCTTTTCCACCCACATCCTGTCCGACCTCGAGCGGGTCGCGCTGGACGTCGCCTTCTTGCAAGGCGGCAAGATCGTGCTGCAAGGCGCGCTGGACGAACTGCTCGAGGGCAAAAACTTGAGCCTGGAAGACCTGTTTGTCGAGGTAACCAAATGACAATCCGCCAGGCCTACGGGCCCATGCTGGCGCAAATGATCCAGGATAGCGCCAGCCGTCGTCAAATGATACGCGCCAGCCTGTTGCTGGCCGCCGCCGAAATCGTACTGCTGGCGCTACACGGCGACCGCCACGGCCCGTCCGGTAATCTGGTGCTGGTCTGTATGCCGTGGGTGGCGTTGCAGCTGTGGTGCGGCGCCTTCTTGAAAAACGCGATCCGGCAGAATCGGCCGGAATACGCCGGTCTGGTGCCGCATTTGCGTAGCCGGCTGATACGGTTGACAGCCGCAATGTATGCCGTCGAGATCGCGCTGCTGGCGGTGATGTGCGGCTTGGTGTTCGGTCACCCCGGCTACGGCCTGGTGTTTGGCGGCGCGTTCGCCGTGTTCAGCATTTTCATGAACCGTTACATGGCGCTGGCGTGGATCATGGCTTTGGCCATTCCATTCGGTACGTCATATGTGATCAACGATTTGCCACGCTTGCTGGCTGGCGCCAACGAAGCAGTTGTGACCGCCACTGCCCTAGTGCCGATCATGTTGCTGGGCGGCTGGGGGCTGCATCTGCTGTTGCCGCGCGGCGGCGATGGCCACTGGAACTGGCAGGCCCGGTTCAGCCAGCGTTATGCCGCGCTGACGTGCGCGCCGGCCAACACGTCGGCCAGGCAAGCGCCGTCGCGCCTCAAGCAAGTGATGCAAAGTTTCTACCTCGCTGCACTGCGCCGCGACAGCCAGCGCGGGGTGGCGCCGGACCGCGCCTTGATGCATGCGATCGGCCCTGGCGCCCATCCGGCCCGCATGATTGCTTTTTCGCTGGTCTCCACGTTGCTGGCGCTGGTAATCGGCCGCTTTCTCAGCGACGACACCCGCGCCGGCATGACGATCGCCACCGGACTGATGCAGCTGGGCGCGGTGCTGATGTACGCCATCAGCGTGGCCGACGATGTGGTGCTGCACGGCGCCGAGCAGCAACTGTACTTCCTGACACCGGCCGGACCGGCCGCCGACCGCATCAATCGTCTGCTGGTAACGACGGTGCTGCGCCGCGCGCTGGCGGTGTGGCTGGTATCGCTGGCTTGCGTGCTCTGCCTGGACTCGGCGCTGGCCGGTCACCCCAGCCTGCACGGCGTGAGCTTTGCCATGTCCATGGTTGTACTTTGGACGGTGACACCGCTGCTGCGCAATTACGCTGTAGCGCCGGCCCGGCGTCTGGGTGTGACGTGGACGGTAGTCATTGTGTTTGTGGTGCTGGTGTGCCTGGGCGCAGTCGGGCTGCTACAGGCGGCGCCCAACTTCCCGTGGTACGCAGTGGGCAGCGTTGCCGGCATCGGCGCAGTCATCTATATGAGCCTGCGCCTGCGCGCGCTGAGGGCGCTGCCGCCGGTGCTGCCGGCCGGAAGGTTGGCGGTCTAAGCCGGCGTGCGCTTGCCCAGCCAGATCACGTCGATCACGGCGCCGACCCAGCCCGCCAGCAGCACGGCCGAGGCCAGGTTGGTGGCCGGATTGTCGATGCCGGACGCATGCACGCGATCCAGGATGGCAAAGGGATCGAGCGCCAGCTTGCCGGCGTCCAGTTCATCTTGTAATTGCGACAGCAAGTGCAGCATGGTGCTCAGTAGATACAGCACGGCGGCGGCGGTCGGCAGCATGAACAGCATGCCGCGCAGTGTGCGGCGCGGCCGCAATGCCAGGTGACCCAGTCCGGGAAACAGCAAAGCGGAGATGAGTACCGCCCTGGATGATGCTTTCATGATGCTCCTGTTGTTACTTTGTGCCGATTGACCGAACGCAAGATTGCAGCGCGGCAGCCAGCGTAGATTACAACATCTTGGCTGCCAGGGGGAATCATGCGTGCTTGGATCATTATCGCTTTGTTGACGAGTTGTGCGGCGCACGCTGCGCCCGGCGAAAAGGACGCGGTGGCGTTGGCCGAGAAGGGCGCGCAGTTCGTGCGCGCACACGGCAAGGCCGAGATGATCGCGCGCATCAACAGCAAGGATGCGGAGTTTAACCAGGGTGCGCTGTACCTGGCGATGCGCGACCTGCAAGGCATCACCGTGGCCCATCCGACCACCGCGCTGATCGGCAAGAACCTGCTGGACGTACCGGACGCCGACGGCAAGCTGTTCCGCCAGGAGATGGTGGCGCTGGCCAAGGGCGTTGGACACGGCTGGGTCGACTACAAGTTCCGCAATCCGGAAACCGGCAAGGTCGAGGCCAAGCGTACCTATGTGCTGCGGGTGGGCGACGTCGCGCTCGAAGCCGGCATCTACAAACACTGAGCGTGCGGACCATGCTCAGCCAACTGAAGATCGGGCCCAAACTGCTGCTGGCCCCCGGGGTGGTGCTGATCCTGCTGATCGTGCTGTCGGCCGGCGCGTATCTCGGACTGCTGCGGCAGAACCAGTCGCTCGACAACATGGTGCAGCAGCGCGCCGTGCGCCTGAAGGCGGCGGCCGACCTGGTGGCCGGCGCGCACAAGGCGCATACCGAAATCTACCAGCTGCTCACCTGGATCAACGCCAGCTTCTCGGCGCCGCGTGTGGACGCGCTGGTACGCGACATCCACCTGCGCCACGCGGCGCTGGACCGCCAGTTCGCGCAGCTGGAAATGGCCACGCAATCCGATCCGGCCGAGCGCCGTTTCGTGGTGCAGTCGCAGGCCGCGCATACGGTGTACGTCAAGGCCATGCAGGACGTGATCGAGCTGGCGATGGCCGACCAGTCGATGGCGGCCAACGCCATGTCCAAGGCCGAGCGGGCCTTCGACGTGGTGGCGCAGCGGCTGGAAGAGCTGTCGCGGCTAGAACAAAGCCTGAGCGAACGCGCCTACGCCGACGCCGAAACGGATTTCCGCGTGCTGTCGACCTGGATGCCGATCGTGGTGGCCTTGTCGATCGCCCTGTCGCTGTTGGTGACCATGGCGGTGCGCAACGCCATGCTGAAGGAGGTGCGCGAGATCGGCGCCGCGGCGGTCGATCTGGCCGAAGGCAACCTGACGGTGCGCCAGCGCGTCTACGGCCGCGATGAAATCGCCGAAACCTCGCGCGCGCTCGACACCAGCATCCGCAACCTGAATACTACGCTCAAGACCATCCTGTCGACCGCGCAGTCGATCGACAGCGCCTCGCGTGAAATCGCCCAGGGTAACGCGGTGCTGACGCGTCGCACGCGCGCGCAAGCCGGCACGCTGGAGGAGGCCGGCGACGCCATGCAGCAGCTGGGTGGGCAGGTATCCGACACCGCCACCCATGCCGAACTGGCCGGCCAACTGGCGCACTGCGCCAACAGCTTCGCCGCGCGCGGCGGCTCGGTGGTGCAGCGACTGGTGGTGACCATGGCGTCGATTCGCGGCAGCACGCGGCGGGTGGTGGAAATCGTCGGCGTGATCGATGGCCTGGCGGTGCAGACCCATATGCTGGCGCTGAGTGCGGCGGTGGAAGCGGCACGCGCCGGCGAGCATGGCCAGGGCTTTGCCGCAGTGGCCGGCGAAGTGCGCATCCTGGCGCAGCGTTCGACATCGGCGGCGCAGGAAATCAAGCTGCTGGTGGCCGAATCGGTGGGGGATATCGACAGCGGCGCGCGCTCGGTGGTGGAAGCCGGCGATAGCGTGGCGGAGATTGTGGCCTCGGTGCGGCAGGTGGGCGACATCATCGGCCAGATCGGCGACACCAGCGCGCAGCAGGCGCACGGCGTACAGGGCGTGCAGCAGGCCATCGTCAGCATGGATCAGGTGACGCAGCAAAACCTGGCGCTGGTGCAGCAAGCTGCGGCCGCCGCCAGCAGCCTGCAGCGGCAAGCCCGGTATCTGTCGGAAGCGGTGGCCATCTTCAAGCTGGATGAGGGCATCGAGCCGCCCGACGCTACGCGTCCGGCCGGCAGCCCGCGCGTGGTGCGTCTGCGGCTGGCGTCTGTCCGGAGTTAGCGGTGGATTAAGCTGCGCGCCAGCGGTCGCCCGGCTGCTGGATGTAGCGGGCGATCACGTATTTCCACGGCATGGCCAGCGGGATGATGATGGCGACCAGGCATTCGATCGCGGTGCCCATGATGTTCTCGTCCATGGCGCCGCTTTGCCACGCGGGCAGGGCGACGATCAACAGCCAGATCGCCTTCCACGCCAGCTCCCAGAACAGCACCGGCAGCATTTGCAGCGGATAGCGGATGCCGATCACGCACAGCAGGCTGAAAGCGACCAGCATGCACTTGACCACGCCCTGCGACAGGCCCCAGGGTTCGGCATGATGGATCACGCTCGGCCACACCACCAGCGCCAGTCCCAGCGCAATGATCAAATATACAGCTCTCAGCGAATACAGGCGAAACAGCGATACTTGCGGCATGGTGCGGCTCCTCGATGTGGATGGGATTACTCGACTTGTTTCAGGACGTTTTCAATCGCGATGATGCGGATCTTCAGGTCGGCCAGCGCGGCTGCCGTCTGCTCCTGCGCGGCGACGGCGCGTTCCGCCAGTTGGCGATAGGCCTCGTTACCCTGTGCTTCCAGCTCGGCCTTCTTGACAGCGGTGCGGGAGCGCAGCAGGAAGATCAGGAAGATGGTCCCCAGCGGCATCAGCAGGGTAAGCAGGTAAATATTTTCGGACATGGTAAGCCTCTACTTTTCAGGATTGGTCGTCAGGGTACGTACTGCTTCGGCGATCGCGGCCGGGGTCAGGTCGATGGCGAACGGCGCGGCGTCGAAATAATTGAGCGCCTTGCCGTCGTTCGACAGCTCCATCTGACTCGTCACCAGGCCGGCTTCCTCCAGCTTTTGCAGATGCAGGTGCAGCAGCGGGCGGCTGATATTCAACTCACGCGCCAGCTGGCTGACGTAGTTCCGTCCACCAGCCGCCAGCGCCGCCACCACCCGCAAACGGTGCGGGTTGGACAGTGCCGCCAGAGTGGCCAACAACTGATCGCCTGTGAGAGATTTGGATTTCATGTGTCAAGAATATCTGACAGGTGAAAGAAATGCAAGCGAAAAAAAAAGCCCGGCGCGCAGCCGGGCTTTTTGGAGCGCACGAGGATTACTCGTAGTCGCTGATCGGGGCGCAGCCGCAGAACAGGTTGCGGTCGCCGTAGACGTTGTCGGCGCGGCCGACTGGTGGCCAGTACTTCTGCTTGCGCAGCGATGGCAGCGGGTAGGCCGCCACTTCACGCGAGTACTTGCGGTCCCAGACGTCGGCCGTCAGCACCTGGGCGGTGTGCGGCGCGAATTTCAGCGGGTTGTCCAGCTTGTCGAATTCGCCGCTTTCCACTTTGGCGATTTCGCCGCGGATGGCGATCATGGCGTCAATGAAGCGGTCCATCTCCATTTTCGATTCCGACTCGGTCGGCTCGATCATCAGCGTGCCCGGCACCGGGAACGACATGGTCGGTGCGTGGAAGCCGAAGTCCATCAGGCGCTTGGCCACGTCTTCATTCGAGATGCCGGTGGCATCCTGCAGCGGACGCAGGTCGATGATGCACTCGTGCGCCACCAGGCCGTCGTGGCCTGCGTACAGTACCGGGAAGTGCGGCGACAGGCGGCGGGCGATGTAGTTGGCGTTGAGGATCGCGGTTTCGGTCGCGGCGGTCAGCCCTTCTGCGCCCATCATGGCGATGTACATCCACGAAATCGGCAGGATCGATGCCGAGCCGTATGGCGCAGCCGAGACGGAGCCGATGCCGGCGTTGTCGCGGATGTAGCCGTTCGAGCGCTGGTTCGGCAGGAACTTGGCCAGGTGCGCGCCAACGCCGATCGGGCCGACGCCCGGGCCGCCACCGCCGTGTGGAATGCAGAAGGTTTTGTGCAGGTTCAGGTGCGAGACGTCGCCGCCGAACGCGCCCGGTGCGGCCACGCCGACCAGTGCATTCATGTTGGCGCCGTCGACGTACACCTGGCCGCCGTGGCTGTGGACGATGTCGCACAGCTCGCGGATGCCTTCTTCAAACACGCCGTGGGTCGAAGGGTAGGTGACCATGACGGCCGCCAGGTTTTTCGAGTGCAGCTCGGCCTTGGCTTTCAGGTCGGCCAGGTCGACGTTGCCGTTTTCGTCGCAGGCGGTGACCACCACCTGCATGCCGACCATCGAGGCCGATGCCGGGTTGGTGCCGTGCGCCGACGATGGAATCAGGCAGATGTTGCGATGGCCTTCGCCACGCGACTGGTGGTAAGCCTGGATCACCAGCAGGCCGGCGTATTCGCCTTGCGAGCCGGCGTTAGGTTGCAGCGAGATGGCGGCGTAGCCGGTCACCGCGCACAGCATCTCTTCCAGCGAAGCGATCATCTCGCGGTAGCCGATGGTTTGCGCTTCCGGCGCGAACGGGTGGATGGTCGAGAACTCGGGCCAGGTCACCGGGATCATTTCGCTGGTGGCGTTCAGCTTCATGGTGCAGGAACCCAGCGGGATCATGGTGCGGTCCAGCGCGAGGTCCTTGTCGGCCAGCGAACGCAGGTAGCGCAGCATCTCGGTTTCCGAGTGATAGCGGTTGAAGACCGGGTGCGTCAGGTAGGCGCTTTCGCGTGCCAGCGTTTCAGGGAACGAACGCTCGACGGCGGCTTCCACGGTATCGAAGTCCGGGCCGTGGGCCGGGCCGCCGACAGGATGCGAGAACACGGTCCACAGCAGCGCGATGTCTTCGCGGGTGGTGGTTTCGTCCAGCGAGATGCCGACGTGCGAAGCGTCGATCACGCGCAGGTTGACGCCGTGCGAATGGGCCGATGCATGCAGCTGCTCGGCGTTCTTGACGTTGATGGTCAGGGTGTCGAACCAGCTGTCGTTGGTGATGGTGTAGCCCAGCGTTTTCAGGTTCGAGGCCAGCACGCCGGTCAGGCGGTGCACGCGCTTGGCGATCTGCTGCAGGCCTTGCGGGCCGTGGTAGACGGCGTACATCGACGCCATCACCGCCAGCAGCACTTGCGCGGTGCAGATGTTGGAGGTGGCTTTTTCGCGGCGGATGTGCTGCTCGCGGGTTTGCAGCGCTAGGCGGTACGCCTTGTTGCCCTGCGCGTCGATGGTGACGCCCACCAGGCGGCCCGGCATCGAGCGTTTGAATTCGTCGCGGGTGGCCATATAGCCGGCGTGCGGGCCGCCGAAGCCGAGCGGTACGCCGAAGCGCTGCGAGTTACCGACGACGACGTCGGCGCCCCATTCGCCCGGCGGCGTCAGCATGGTCAGCGCCAGCAGGTCGGCGGCGGCAACCACCATCGCGCCTTTGGCCTTGATGGCTGCGACGTCGGCTTTGTAATCGCGCACGTTGCCGTTTACGCCCGGGTATTGCAGCAGCACGCCGAAGCAGTCGCCGATGGCGGCCAGTTCGGCCGGGTGGAAGGTCTTGATGTCGATGTCGAGCGGCTTGGCGCGGGTCTGGATCACTTCCAGCGTTTGCGGCAGCACGTCGTCGGCGACGTAGAACACGTTCGATTTCGATTTGCTCACGCGCTGGATCAGCGTCATGGCTTCGGCGGCGGCGGTGCCTTCGTCCAGCATCGACGCATTGGCGATGCCCATGCCGGTCAGGTCGGTGATGGTCTGCTGGAAGTTCAGGATGGCTTCCAGGCGGCCTTGCGAAATCTCCGGCTGATATGGCGTGTAGGCGGTGTACCAGGCCGGGTTTTCAAAGATGTTACGCAGGACGACGTTTGGCGTCAGCGTGTTGTAGTAGCCCTGGCCGATCAGCGACTTGAGCACCTTGTTTTTCGAGGCGATCTTTTTCAGCTGGTTCAGCGCTTCCTGCTCAGGCATCGGCTGGGTGTAGGCGCCCAGCGGCAGCGCGGCCTTGTTGCGGATGTTGGCGGGCACGATGGCGTCGATCAGGGCGGCGCGCGTGGCGTAGCCGAGGACCGACAGCATGTCCTGCTGTTCTGCGGCGTCTGGGCCGATGTGGCGGGCGATGAAGGCGTCGCGTGCTTCGAGTTGGGAGAGGCTGGTGCGGGTCATGATATGGGCGAGGGCAGAGAGGAAAAAGGGCTGTCGTCCCCGCGAAAGCGGGGACCCATGCGGAGCTGGCGTTCTATGGGCCCCCGCCTGCGCGAGGGCGACGGCAATCAGGCGCCGGTGTTTTTGCCGTAGGCTGCGGCGTCCAGCAGGCCATTGATCGCGTTGGCGTCGCTCGGCTTGATCTTGAACAGCCAGTTGGCGTAGGCGTCGGCGTTGATCGATTCCGGCGCGTTGACCACGTCTTCGTTCACGGCCACGACTTCGCCGGCCACTGGGGCGTAGATGTCGCTGGCGGCTTTCACCGATTCCACCACGGCGGCGTCGTTGCCGGCTTCGTAGCTGTCGCCGACTTTCGGCAGTTCGACGAAGACGATGTCGCCCAGGGCGTCCTGCGCGTACTCGGTAATGCCAACGGTGACGGTGCCGTCTTCTTCAGCGCGTACCCACTCGTGGGATTCGGTGTACTTCAGGTCTGCAGGAATGTTCATTTGTGGGCTCCAGAGGTGGTGAGATAAATTAGACTGCCAGGATTTTACCGTTACGGACGAACGGCAGCTTCACCACGGAAGCAGCCAGTTTTTTGTCGCGAATTTCTACGTGGACGGTGTCGCCGACGTTTACGCCCATCGGCACGCGCGCCAAGGCGATCGCCTGCTGCATCGACGGGCTGAAGGTGCCGCTGGTGATTTCGCCGGTGGCCTCGCTGTCGGCCACGATGACTTTCTGGTGCGCGCGCAGCACGCCGCCTTTTTCGCGCAGGATCAGGCCGACGAACTGGCTGTTCTGGCCCTTGGCTTGCAGCGCGGCCTTACCGATGAAGTCACGCTCGGAGACCAGATCGATGGTCCATGCCAGGCCGGCGTCCAGCGGGTTCACGGTGTCGTCCATGTCCTGGCCGTACAGGTTCATGCCGGCTTCCAGGCGCAGCGTGTCGCGCGCACCCAGGCCGGCCGGTTTGACGCCAGCGGCGGCCAGCGCGTTCCACAGCTGCTCGGCCTTGTCGGCGGCGACGCCGATTTCAAAACCATCTTCGCCGGTGTAGCCGGTGCGGGCGATCATCGCCTCGCCAAAGGCGGCGCTTTGGGCGAAGGCGACGTTGAACGGCTTCATTTCGGCGGTGGCTTGCTTCGATTCCGGGATTACTTCCCACACCTTGGCGCGGGCGTTCGGGCCTTGCACGGCGATCAGCGCCATGGCGTCGCTGCCGCCGTCGCGGCGCTGGGTGATGGTCAGGCCGCTGCTGGTGGCGTCATTTTGCGCCTGCATCCACGCCACGTCCTTCTCGGCGGTGCCGGCGTTGACCACCAGGCGGAACCAGCTCTCGTTGATGAAGTAGACGATCAAGTCGTCGATCACGGTGCCTTCCGGATTCAGCATGCAGGAGTAGAGCGCCTTGCCCGATACCTGCAGCTTATCGACGTTGTTGGCCAGCAGGCCGCGCAGGAAGGCGCGCGCATTGTCGCCCTTGATGTCGACCACGCACATGTGGGCGACGTCGAACATGCCGACGTCGGTGCGCACGGCGTTGTGTTCTTCGATTTGGGAACCGTAGTTGACCGGCATGTCCCAGCCGCCGAAATCGACCATGCGGGCGCCGGCTGCGCGGTGTGCGTTATTGAGGGGGGTGGCTTTGAGCGTCATGTCCGGTCCAAACGAAAAGAGGTTAACAGGGAATACGCATATTCCAAACCCCTCTGTCCTTGGTACCTGAGAGATAGCGGAAAGCTGCTTCCGCACGCCCCTTCGGTGGATTGCCCATGCAATCTCTCTCCAGAGTTTGAGCCGTTTTCTGGCCCCTTGACCGGTCCTTTTGCCTGAGAGTTTGTGGGTAGTGCCCCTTCGGCGGCAAAGCTGGTTTGCCCTCTCCCGATCAAGACTCGGGAATATATGTCAGACAGGCTGGAATGTCAATCTTGGCCCCTGTGCGCACGAATGCGCAACAGAAAAGCTGGAAAAGAAACAATTTGCTAGAATTAATCACATTATTTCGAGAGCCCAACCATGAGCCAAGATCACACCAGTTATGAAGGGCACGCGTGGTTCACGCTGTCCGGCGACGTTAATAGCGACATGGTCCGCCGCGTGTTTGACGCCGTTGCCGATATGACCGAGGACCGTATTACCACGGCCCACATCCTGATCCAGTCCAACGGCGGCTACGTCAGCGACGGTATTTGCCTGTATAACTACTTGAGCAAGCTGCCGATCAAGATCATCACCTACAACGCCGGCGCGGTGGCGTCGATCGCGGTGATCCTGTACCTGGCCGGCGCCGAGCGCTATGCCAGCGATACCGCGCGCTTCATGGTGCACAAATCGCATGCCAGCGCGCCGCACGGCGCCCGGCCCGATGCGCTGCGCATCATCGTCGAGGGGTTGCAGGCGGACGACGCACGCACTGAGCAAATCCTGCGCAACCACGTGCAGTTGACCGACGACAACTGGCGCACGCACGAGTATTCCGACCTGCATCTGACGGCGGCCGAAGCATTGAAAGTGGGATTGGTGAACGGGGTGGCCGATTTTGTGCCGCCTGCCGGGCAACGGGTGGCCAACATTTAAAGGTGGCCGGCGATGCGGCGCGCGCGGCGCCGCATGTACCGCTGATTGTCTACTTAGCGGTTGCCGGATTGCTTGTTGCCGTCATTTTTGTGGCTTTGACGGCCTGCTTCAACGTGCTGCTCATGCGTGCCACCCTGGGTGCCGCCTTGGGTACCGCTGCGCGCACCGCTGGACGAACCTGCGCCGCCCGATTGCTTGTTGCTCTGGTCCGAGCCTTGTTTCGAGCTCTGGTTACTACTGGTGCTGCCTTTTTGGTTCGAGTTCATTTTGATTCCTTTGATAAAGTGAAAAGAACGTACTCGCCGAAATCGCCGCGGCGCGGAGGCCGAGGCGTTTCCGGTGACGTCATGATGCGGCGAGCAAGGTTGGGTCGGTATCGGAATACTCCTTGGTGGGTTGTAGGAGCATGCCTTGCTGGCCTATCAAAACTCTTCCCACTCGACTGGTTGTTCCGGACGTTGACGCTGTTGCGCCGAGCGAGCGGTGCGGGAGATGGCGTCCGGCGAGGGGCGTTTTGGTAGCGCCGCTCGCGGCGATGGCTGCACGGATGGCAAGGTCGCAGCAGGCTGCGCCAGTGCAGGTGCCGGTGCCGCAGCTGGCGCGTCGGGCGCGGCAAACAGGCTGATCGCATCGCCCAGCTTGCCGGTTTCGGTGCGCATCGACGCGGCTGCCACGGCGGCCTGGCCGACCAGCGCGGCATTTTGCTGCGTGGCCTGGTCCATCGCCAGAATCGCCTGGTTGACCTGTTCCAGTCCGGCGGTCTGCTCGGCGCTGGCGGCGGCGATCTCGCCTATCAGCCCGGTGACCTGCTTGACGCTGCCAACCACCTCGTCCATGGTCTTGCGCGCCTGATCGGCCAATTGCGTGCCGCGAGCGACTTTGTCGACCGAATCGTCGATCAGTTCCTTGATTTCCTTGGCTGCCGCGGCTGACCGCTGCGCCAGATTGCGTACCTCAGACGCCACCACCGCAAAACCACGCCCCTGTTCGCCCGCGCGGGCCGCTTCCACGGCCGCATTCAAGGCCAGTATATTGGTCTGGAAAGCAATGCCGTCAATCACGCCGATAATTTCCGCAATCTTGCGCGAGCTATCGTTGATCGACGCCATGGTGCCCACCACCTGCGCCACATCATTGCCGCCACGCACCGCCACCGCTGACGCCGACAGCGCCAGCTTGTTGGCCTCCACCGCATGGCCGGCATTCTGGCGCACGGTGGCGGTCAACTGTTCCATCGAAGAAGCCGTCTCCTCGAGCGCCGACGCCTGCTGCTCGGTGCGCGCCGACAAATCCTGGTTGCCATCCGCAATGTCCGTTGCCGCGTCGCCGATCGCTCGCGCACCGTGCTGCACCTGGCGGACGATGGCCTGCAAGCTGTCGTTCATATGCTGCATGGCGCGCAGCAGCTTGCCGGTCTGGTTGTCCGGCTGCGGCGCGATTTGCGTGCCGAGGTCGCCAGTGGCGATGCGTTGCGCCACCAGCATCGCCTGCTGCAGCGGCGCGGAAATCGAGCGCGCCGTCCAAAGCGCCAGCAGGGCGCCGCCGGCTACCGCGAGGAACAGCAGGCTGTAGGTCGTGACGCGAGCGCTGGCGTACAATTCATCGGTCTGCCGCGTGGCTTCCTGGCTGGATTGAATGGCCGCGACCAGCAGTTGGCTGAGCTGGGTATTCAGCGCGCGGGCTTGCTGCAATTGGGCTTCCGGCGATGGTGTCGCGCCTTCGCTCAGCAGCGCTTCGTTGCGCTTGGACAGCGCCGCCATGGTTTGCGGCAGCCATTTGCCGGCCAGGTCCGCCGACGCGTGGTTGATCGCGCTGATGCGCGACAGCGCGCTCAGTCCCAGCAGTGCAGTCAGGCTGAGCACGACAGCAAAGGCAGCCAGCAGCTTGCGGGACGTTTCCAGGTTGTGCAGGAATTTCATGGGCATCCTTGGTGGGCGGTGGAGGGAGTTTTTTATCTTAGGGAAACTGCAAGCTTGCCTGTTGAGCCGTCTCAAAATACGCAAAAAATTGCCAATTCTTGGTTTCTTGGTATTGCTTGATAGAAATATCGTGTGACAATGTAGTGGCAGGTTGACTTCATTTATCAGGCACGCCATGGTTTCATCTCCGACAACGTCCGCAGCGCCGAAAAAGACGGTATCGCCGCGTCACGCCTTGCTGGAGGAGTTGATCGGTATTGCGGTCAAGCACGCCGGGGATCAGTATCTGGAGCTGGCCAACAAGCTGGCCGGGGCGCTGATCGATGCCACGGATGGCGACACGCGGCTGATCCAGCAGCGCATTCGCGCCGGCAACCAGCTGCGTAACCGGAATTTCGCGTTTCTGCATCTGGCGACCAGTTCGCTCGAGAAGGCATTGCGGCGCGAGATCGCGCAACTGGCGCCGGCCGTAAAGCCGGCAGTGCGCAGCGCGGACCAGCCGCTGTCGCTGGTGCCGTTTGAGGAAATGGACAATCAGGTGGCGCTGGGCGGTGTCAGCAAGCCGTTTGAGGTGTTGCACGCGGATGCCTTGCAGACGCTGAATGTGCGGCTGGCGTTTTTGCTGGATCGCGATATTTTGCGGCTGAGCCAGAATCCGTTCAGGCCGGCGGTGTTGCTGGAGGCCTTGCAGCAGGCGTGGACGGAATTCGATCCCGAGGAGGCTTCGGCAGGGCTGTTGCAGCCGTGGATCAAGCCGGAGATGTTCATAGAACTGGGGCCGATGCTGGCGGCGTTGAGTCTGGCTTTGCAGAGCAGTGGCGTGCTGCCAGGCGGAACGGATGGCTACAAGCGTCGCAAGCTGGATGGTGGGGCTGCGGCTAAGGCGAAAACAAATCAGGCGGCGCTGGCGCAGCAGTTAAGGCAGTTTTTTGCGTCCAGCGAGGTGGCGGGATCGGCCGCAGGGCAGATTGTGGACGGCATCGCCAGCGGCATGCTGCATGCCGGCGGCGTCGACCTCACGATACCGGATCTGCCCGCAGCCGCACTGGCGGCCGGCAGCACATGGGCGCCCAACGCCGCGCCACAAGGCACGCGCGGCCACGTGGTCGGCACGGCCGCGATCGCCGGCCTGAACGGCATGGGCGCCGCCCAGCCCGACTCGCAGGAATTCGGCACAGGCATCCCGCCCGGCGCGCATACCATCGGTGACTTCGGCAGCTTAGGCATCGTGCAGACCGGTGGTGGAGAGCGCGGCTTGCCTGCTCACATCGCCGGTTCTGCGGCGCACGGCACTGCTGCTGGTCAGCTGGGCGGCGCCTTAGGCGGGCAGGTTGGTGGCTGGGCGCAAGGTCCGGCGCAGGGCTTCCATGCCGGCGCTTTGCCGAACGAAGCTGCCCAGCGGCTGGCGCAAGTCGACGCCAAGCAACCGCTGC
This sequence comes from Duganella margarita, assembly GCF_009857535.1. GTDB lineage: Bacteria > Pseudomonadota > Gammaproteobacteria > Burkholderiales > Burkholderiaceae_D > Rugamonas > Rugamonas margarita. Next base: position 92,827 of record NZ_WWCS01000011.1, on the reverse strand, counting down.
TGGCCTATCTCGCCGAGTTGCAAAAGGCCGTGCCTTACGAATCCATCGGCAACCTGGCGGCCGTCACGGGCGGCATGGCGCCAGCGCTGGCATCTGCACAGGGCACGCCGGCCGACAACATCTTCTACCTGCCGACCCTCAAGCAAACCATGCCGCAAGGCAGCCTGACGCGTGCCGACGAATCCACCATCGACCTGCTGTCCGCCGTCTTTGACACCGTCTTCCGCGACCAAAGCATCTCGCCGGAAATCCGCGAACTGATCCGCTTCCTGCAAATCCCGGTGCTGAAGGCCGCCCTGGTCGACAAAAACTTCTTCTTCCAGGAGGCCCACCCGGCGCGGCGCCTGCTGGAACTGCTGTCGCGCATGGGCTGGGAGCAGCGCAAAGGCCCGGACGACCCGCTATTCCAGGCCATGCAGCGCAGCGTCGACCGCGTGGGCCGCGACTACGAGCAGGAACTGTCGGTCTTCACCGAAGCCGTCAACGAGCTGGAAGCATCGATCCAAGCGGAAGAGAAGGCTGCCGCCGCCGCCATCGCCGCGCCCATCGCTGCCGCGCTCAAGCAGGAAAAGATGGCCGAGTCGAACAAGCTGGCCAAGAATGCCGTCGCCTTGCGGATCGGCACCGGCGAAGTCATCGCCGTGGTGGAAGCCTTCCTCGAACAGCGCTGGACCTCGGTGCTGACCATCGCCTACAGCATCGAAGACGACAAGCCCGGCGCGGTCAACAACGCCACCAAAACCATGGACGACCTGATCTGGAGCGTACGTCCCAAACTGACGCCCGACGACCGTAAGCAACTGATCGCCAAGCTGCCGGGGCTGCTGTCCGCGCTGAATAAATGGCTGGACGTCATCAAATGGCAGGATGCCGACCGCCTGCAATTCTTTGCCGAGCTGGCGGAATGCCACGCCTCGATCGTCCGCGCGCCGCTGGAAATGTCGCCCGAACGGCAAGTGGAAATCGCCATGCAGGTCGCCCAGCAGGCCGCCGAACGCCGTCTGGCGCTGCAGGCCAAGGCCGAAGCGGAAGCCGCGGCCGAGCCGCAAACTGCGCCACCAGCCGAACAGGACGACGCCCTGATCGAAGTGGACAGCCTCGCGCGCGGCATGTGGCTGGCGTTTGAGCAGGAAGACGGCAGCAGCCGCAAAGTCAAACTGGCGTGGATCAGCCCGCGCCGCACGTTGTATATCTTCTCCACCGCCGCGCGGCAGGAAGCCTTCTCGATGTCCGGCGACGAGCTGACCCGCCGCTTCCGCGACGGCAGCGCCCAGGTGGCCCATGCCGAAGGCGTGGTCGCCGTGGCGCTCTCGCAGGCACTGTCCCGCAGCGCCGACAACGACGCCGCCATCGCCACCCCGGCGGCGGCTGGCTAACGTACGGCCAGCAGCGCGCCGCCCATTCCGATGAACACCACCGCCGTGCTGCGGCCGGCCAGACGGCGGCGGCTTGCGCTGGCTGCGACATTTCGCGTCAGCCATGCCGCGCAGCTGACGTAAAAGAAATGCGATACCAGCGTGCAGATCGTGAACGTCGACGTCAGCAACAGGAAGCGATGCAGGTCGATATGGTCATGCGGCATAAACTGCGGGAACACGGCAGTGAAGAACAGGATCGCCTTCGGATTGCTGACCGCGATCAGCAATCCTGAACGAAACGTTTTGAATCGGCTTTGCTCCATTGGCTGTGTCGCCTGTGTGGCAGCCGGCGCGCCGGCGTTGCGCCAGGCTTTGATGCCGAGATACACAAGATAGGCCGCACCCGCTACTTTCAGCAGTCCGAACGCCAGCGCCGACGCTTGCAACACCAGGCCTAATCCGGTTGCCGCTGTCGCTGCGACGATAAACACGCCCAGCGCGTTGCCTGCGGAACTGTAAAGCGCGCGATGGGCGCCCTGGCTGGACGCGGTGGAAATCGCCATCAACACGCCAGGCCCAGGGCTGAACGCCGCAGCCAGCGATACCGACAGGAATAGCAACCAGGTCGAAAAATCCATTTCATTCACTCCGGAAAGAAAAAACTTAGTATCGTTTTAAACCGAGAAAATATAAATGCTCTAATATTTACAATATCTTTAACTGGTGATTCGCAATCATGGACAGACTACGTAGCATGGAGGTGTTCGTCGGCGTGGTGGATGCCGGCAGTTTTACGGCGGCTGCCAAGGTGTTCGAGATGTCGGTGGTCATGGTCGGCAAACACATCGCCGAACTGGAGCAGCGGCTCGGCACGCGGCTATTGAACCGCACCACGCGCCGCCAAAGCCTGACCGAAATCGGTGAGCAGTACTGCGAGCAGTGCCGGCAGATCCTCGCTCACGTCCAAAGTGCGGATTCGGGCGCGCTGGCCATGCGCAGTAGCGCGCGCGGCACGTTGCGGATCAGTGCCCCTGTCGCGTTCGGCAGCGCGTTGCTGGCGCCCAGCCTGCCGGACTACATGGCGGCCCATCCCGAAGTCAGCGTCGACCTGGAGCTGAGCGAACGCATCTCCGACGTGGTGGAAGAGGGCTTGGACGCGGCCATCCGGATTGGCCGCCTGGAGGATTCAACCATGATTGCGCGGCCGCTCCAGCCTTACGGCATGGTGATCTGTGCGTCGCCAGCTTACCTGTCGCAACACGGCACGCCGCGCACGCCGGCCGATCTGGCCCATCACCAGTGCCTGGATTTCCTGCATTGGCGGCGCGTGGTGCGCTGGCGGCTCAATACGAGCGCAGCGCCCAAGCCTAGCCGGTTTCGTTCCAATAATGGTCAGGCACTCAAGCAAATGGCGCTCAACGGCTTCGGGCTGGCGATGCTGGCGGAAATCGTCGTTGCCGAAGAGATTGCAGCGGGACGCCTGGTGCCGGTCTTGCGCGACTTTATGCCGCCGATGCGGCCCTTGCACCTGATCTATCCGCGCGGTCGGCAAGCCACTCCCAAGCTAAACAGTTTTGTCGATTTCGTGGTCGCGCATTTCGGCCTGCCTTGATTATTTAAAATATTCTGTTTGTCCGTCTTTTACTTTAACCTGAACTTCACTTTTGTTGCGCTGCAATGAAGGCTAGAATGTTGTCATACGATGAAATGGGAAAAGCACGATGATTTGGTGGCATTGGTTAAGTGTGATTGGCAGCCTGGCGGTGACCGGGCCGATTGGGGTGGCGATAGTCTTGTGGTTGCTGGCCGGGAAGTCCTGGCGACTAACGGCCATCTGGCTGGCCCTGTTCGGCGTCGGCATGGCGCTGGTGGTCATCACCAAGATGGCGTTCGTCGGCTGGGGCATTGGCGTGCAGTCGGTCGATTTTGCCGGCTTCAGTGGCCACGCGATGCGCGCCGCCGCCGTCTATCCGGTGGCCGGCTTCCTGATCACGCGCTCGTCCCCATTGTGGGCACGCCGGCTTGGCACCCTGGCTGGGGTGGTGCTGGCCGTGCTCATTTCGATTTCGCGCGTCTACGTGTTGGCGCATTCCCGTTCGGAAGCGATCACCGGCTGCCTGTTGGGGCTGGTAGTGGCGGCTGCGTTTATCTGGTACGCCAGCGGCGAAGGGCATCTGGCTATGAGCCGCGTGCTGGTCGTGCTGTGCCTGCCCATCCTGCTGCTGGCGCCGCACGCGGAGCCGATTCCGGCCGAACTGTGGATTACCAAGGCCGCGCTCTACCTGTCCGGCCGCGACCAGCCCTTTACCCGGGCCAGCTGGCACGCGCCACGGCCGCAGCTGCGCTAGGCCTGGACAACGGTGTAGCCCTATGCGTTTCCGGCCTGATATGATACGCAAAATGGTATTATTGTGAAATTTTACAGCCCACACACCAGATAACAACGTGCGTCTATCTTCCATCAAATTGTCGGGATTTAAGTCTTTCGTTGATCCCACCAATTTCCAGGTGCCGGGTCAGTTGGTTGGCGTGGTTGGTCCCAACGGTTGCGGCAAGTCGAACATCATCGATGCCGTGCGCTGGGTGCTGGGCGAGTCGAAGGCGTCGGAATTGCGCGGCGAGTCGATGCAGGATGTGATCTTCAACGGCTCGACCCACCGCAAGCCGGCCGGCCGCTCGTCGGTGGAGCTGGTGTTTGACAATAACGCCGGCAAGGCCGCCGGCCAGTGGGGCCAGTATGCCGAAATCGCCGTCAAGCGCACGCTGACGCGCGACGGCACCTCCACTTACTACATCAACGGCCAGCCGGTGCGCCGGCGCGACATCCAGGATATCTTCCTCGGCACCGGACTCGGTCCGCGCGCCTATGCGATTATCGGCCAGGGCATGATCTCGCGGATTATCGAATCGCGTCCGGAAGAGCTGCGCGTGTTTCTGGAGGAAGCCGCCGGCGTCTCGAAGTACAAGGAACGTCGCAGGGAAACCGAAAACCGCCTGCACGACACGCGCGAGAACCTGCTGCGCGTCGAAGACATTCTGCGCGAACTGAATTCCAATCTGGAGAAGCTGGAAGGCCAGGCCGCCGTGGCGACCAAGTTCCACCAGCTGCAAGCCGACCAGGAAGAGAAGCAAAAGCTGCTTTGGCTGCTGCGCAAGGTGGAAGCCGAGAACGAGCAGAAAAAATACTTCCGCGAAGTCGAGCAGGCACAGAACGATCTGGAAGAGCAGACCGCCAAGTTGCGCAACGTCGAACTGTCGCTGGAGCAGATGCGCCAGTCGCACTTTGCCGCCGGCGACCGTCTGCACACCGCACAAGGCGCGCTGTATCAGACCAACGCCGAAATCGGCAGCCTGGAAGCCAAGATCAAGTTCGCGCTCGAATCGCGCACGCGCCTGCAATCGCAACTGGCGGCGCTGACCGCGCAGCGCGACCAGTGGCAGCGCCAGTCCAGCGAATACGGCGAGCAGATTGCGGAAGCCGAATTCTCGCTGGAAGAACTGGGCGCCAAGGTGGAAGAGGCGCAGATGATGGCCGAGCAAAAGGCCGAGTCGCTGCCGATGCTGGAGCAGGCGTGGAAGGAAGCGCAGACGCTGAGCACCGAGTCGCGCGCCCGCATTATGCAAGCGCAGCAACAGCTGGAGCTGGAGTCCGCGCACCAGCGCAACGCCAACAACATCCTCAACGGCCTGGCCGTGCGGCGCGAGCGTTTGCAGCAGGAGAAAAACGGTTTGAGTCTGCCGGACAGCTCGCACCTGTCCAACCTGCGCATGCAGCTGGAAGAGAAGCAGCAGGCGCTGGAAGAGCAGAACTTCGTGCTGGAAGAAGCGCTGGAGCAGCAGCCCAGGCTGGAACAGGAACGCCAGGACGCGCAGCAGCAGGTCAACGCCGAAACCGCCGCCAACGCGCAGCTGGAAGCGCGTCTGAATGCGCTGCGCCAGTTGCAGGAACGCGTGCAAACCCAGGGCAAGGTCACGCCGTGGCTGCAAAAGCACGAGCTGGAATCGCTGCCGCGCTTATGGCAAAAACTGAACATCGAAGCAGGCTGGGAGCAGGCGCTGGAATCGGTGCTGCGCGAGCGCACCTCCGCGCTGCAGATGTCGAATATCGACTGGGCCAAGGCCTTCTTCAGCGATGCGCCGCCGGCCAAGCTGGCGCTGTTTGCGCCGTCCACCGCCGTGCCCCCGGCGCCGGTGGAAGCGCCGGGCCTCAAGCCTTTCCTGAATCTGCTGAAGCTGAACGACCCAGGGCTGCGCGGTTTGCTGCAGGACTGGCTGCACAACGTCTATTTCGCCGAAGACGCGGCCGAAGCGTTTGCCGATCGCGGCAAGCTGCCGGCCGGCGGCAGCATCATCACGCGGCAAGGCCACGTCATCACCCAGGGCAGCGTGCGTTTCTACGCCGCTGACTCCGAGCAGGATGGCATGCTGGGACGCCAGCAGGAAATCGACAACATCACCAAACAGCTGCGCGCGCAGCAGATGCTGGCTGACGAGGCGCGTTCGCGCTCGGTGCGCGCGGACGCCGCCTTATCGGACCTGACGCGCCGCCTGACCGAGTACCGCGCCAAGCTGCAAAGCCTGCAGCAGTCGGTACACACGATGCAGCTGGAGGTGATGAAACTGTCCGAGGTGGAAGCGCGCTTCAACCAGCGCAGCACGCAGATCGAAGCCGATCTGGCCGAGATCACCGCGCAGGAAGAAGAGCAAACCCAGGTCAAGCTGGAGTCGGAAGAAAAGTTCGAGCAGCTGGATATGGAGCTCGGCAACCTGCAAGGCACGCACGAAGACGGCCAGACCGACTTTATGCAGAAGGAGCAGCGCCTGGCCGATGCCCGCCAGGCCTTGCGCGATCTGGAACGCGCCGCGCAGGAAGTGCAGTTCGCCGAGAAGACCCAGCGCAGCAAGATCGAGGAATTCCGCCGCAATATCGCCACCGCCAACGCGCAGGTGGCGCAGGTGACGGAGAGCCTGGAATCGGGCCGCATGGAGCTGGAAGAACTGGAGTCCGGCGAAACCAGCGATGGTCTGCAGGAGCTGCTGGACCGCCGCACGGCGCAAGAGAAGGCGCTGTCCGACGCGCGCCACGAACTCGATCAGATCGCGCAGCAACTGCGCCTGTTCGAGGAAGGCCGCATGTCGACCGAGCGCGCGTTGCAACCGCAGCGCGACAAGATCATGGAAATGCAGCTCAAGGAGCAGGCCGCGCGCCTGAACCAGGAGCAGTTTGCCGCGCAGCTGGCCGAGGTGCAGGCCGACGAGGCGGCGCTGTCGGAGAAGCTGCATCCAGAGATGAAGGCGTCCTACCTGCAAGGCGAGGTGACGCGCCTGACCAACGCCATTTCGCTGCTGGGCGCCGTCAACCTGGCGGCGCTGGACGAGCTGGCGACGGCGTCCGAGCGCAAGAACTTCCTCGATTCGCAGAACGCGGATCTGACGGAGGCGATCAACACGCTGGAAGACGCGATTGCGCGGATCGACAAGGAAACCCGCGACCTGCTGCAGGACACCTTCGACCGCGTCAACGGCCATTTCTCCGAACTGTTCCCGATCCTGTTCGGCGGCGGCCAGGCCAAGCTGATTATGACGGGCGACGAAATCCTGGACTCCGGCGTGCAGGTCATGGCCCAGCCGCCGGGCAAGAAGAACGCCACCATCCACCTGCTGTCCGGTGGCGAGAAAGCGCTGACCGCCACCGCGCTGGTGTTCTCCATGTTCCGCCTGAATCCCGCGCCATTCTGCCTGCTCGACGAGGTGGACGCGCCGCTGGACGACGCCAATACCGAGCGATTCTGCCGCATGGTCAAGCGCATGTCCGAACATACTCAATTCCTCTTCATCTCGCACAACAAGATTGCGATGGAGATGGCCAATCAACTGATCGGTGTGACGATGCAAGAGCAGGGTGTATCGCGCATCGTGGCGGTGGATATGGAATCCGCCGCAAACTTCGCTTCCGAGGCACAAGCAGCATGACAGACCTTCAAATCAGCTTACTCGCAGCCGCCGGCGTGTTTATCGCCGGCGTCTTCACATACAACAAAATCCAGGAATACAAGGCCAAGAAAAGCGTGGAACGCGCTTTCTCGACCGACCATGATGATGTACTGATGCGCACCGGCGGCGAAGAACCGCAGCTGGCGCCGACAGCAACCAACCCTGCCGCACCGCATGCGCGCCAGGAGCCAAGCTTCTCGCTGGACAGCGCCGTCCCCGGCGTCGCCGGCGGCGAAGCATCGGCTGCCGCTGCGGCGCTCGGCGCGCTGGCGGCGGACTTCACCAGTGACGATGGCGCACTGCTGAGCGTGAGCGAAGAGGAACTGGCGGCGCGCGCCAATGCGGCATCGGCTGCGGCGGCGGAACAGGCCACGGCCTTGGTCGATCCGCTGATCGACTGCCTGCTGCCGCTGGCGCTGGAAGCCCCGGCGCGCGGCGACAAGCTGCTGCCGGTGCTGCAGACGCTGCGCATGGTCGGCAGCAAGCCGGTGCACTACATTGGCAAGGCAGTCAGCGGCGACTGGGAGCCGGTTGCCCACGGCGGCGTCTATACCGAACTGCAGGGCGGCGTGCAGCTGGCCAGCCGCAGCACCGCGCTGAACGAACTGGAATACTCGGAACTGGTAACGCGCCTGCGCGCCATGGCCGACGAAATCGGCGCCGAGCCGCAAATTCCCGACATGATCGAAGTGATGGCCGAGGCCCGCAACCTGCACCGCTTTGTCGCCGGTCACGATGCGCAGCTGGGCGTCAACCTGCAATCGAACGGCGCGCCGTGGGCCATCAACACGCTGATCGGCGCGCTGGAGAAGCAAGGCTTCGACCTGCGTCCGGATGGCCGCTTCGTGATGCCGGACGGTGAGGGCGGCTTCCTGTTCTCGCTGTCGACCAATGTGACGCCGGCCGAGGAAACCACCGCGCGTCTGACGCTGCTGCTCGACGTGCCATGCGTGGCGCCGGCGCGCGACGGCTTCGGCGCCATGGTCGCTTGCGCCAAGGGTCTGATGGCACGTCTGGACGGCACCATCGTCGACGATTACAACCAGCCGCTGTCGGATGCGGCTCTGACCGAGATCGCCGGCCAGGTGCAGGATTTCTACGCCGAGATGAACGATGCGGATATTCCCGCCGGTTCCACCCGCGCGATGCGTTTGTTCAGCTAAGAAGGTCAGGTAATGACGGAAGTAGATTTTAAAACGCGCATCGAGCAACTCAGCGCGGAGCTGAACCGGCATTTGCACGCTTATCATGTGGAAGACGCGCCCACCATCCCGGACGCGGAGTACGACAAGCTGTTTATCGCGCTGCAAAAGCTGGAAGAAGAACACCCGGAGCTGGCGCTGCCCGACTCGCCGACCAAGCGGGTAGGCGCGGCGCCGCTGCCGCAGTTTGAGCAGGTCACACACACGGTTCCGATGCTGTCGCTGAACAACGGCTTCAGCGACGAGGATATCGAGAATTTCGACCGTCGCGTGCGCGAAGGTCTCGACACGGCGGCACTGGTCGAATATGCGGCCGAAGTAAAGTATGACGGCCTGGCCATCAACCTGCGCTACATCGACGGCCTGCTGGTGCAGGCGGCCACGCGCGGCGACGGCTACACCGGCGAGGACGTTACCGCCAATATCCGCACCATTCGCAGCATCCCCTTGCGCCTGAAGACCGCCAACCCGCCCGCTATCCTCGATGTGCGCGGCGAGGTGCTGATGTTCAAGCGCGACTTTGAAGCGTTGAATGCGCGCCAGCGCGAAGCGGGCCAGAAGGAATTCGCCAATCCGCGTAACGCGGCGGCGGGCAGCTTGCGCCAACTGGATTCGCGTATCACCGCCTCGCGCAAGCTGAGTTTCTTCGCCTATGGCGTCGGCGCGCTGGAAGGCGCCGAGATGCCGCTGTCGCACTCCGCGCTGCTGGACTGGTATCGCCAGCTTGGCCTGCCGGTGGCAAAGGAAGCCTCGCTGGTGCGCGGCTACGATGGCCTGATGGCGTACTACAAACAGATCGGCGACGCCCGCCCGACCATGCCGTACGAGATTGATGGCGTGGTCTACAAGGCCAATCTGCTGGCCGACCAGCGCACGCTGGGCTTCGTCTCGCGCGCGCCGCGTTTCGCACTGGCGCATAAATTCCCGGCAGAAGAAGCGCTGACCATCGTGCAGGCGATCGAAGTGCAGGTCGGCCGCACCGGCGCGATTACGCCGGTGGCGCGGCTGGCATCCGTGTTCGTCGGTGGCGTCAATGTCACCAACGCCACGCTGCACAATGAAGACGAAGTGCGCCGCAAGGACGTGCGCGTTGGCGACACCGTCATTGTGCGGCGCGCCGGCGACGTGATTCCGGAAGTGCTGGCGGTGGTGCTGGAGCGTCGTCCAACGCCGGAGCCGGCACAGTACGTGCTGCCGAAAACCTGCCCGGTGTGCGGCTCGCACGTGGTGCGCGAAGAGGGCGAGGCGATTGCGCGCTGCTCCGGTGGCCTGTTCTGCTCCGCGCAGCGCAAGGAAGCCATTCGCCACTTCGCCGGCCGCCGCATGATGGACATCGAAGGCCTGGGCGATCGCTACATCGACAGCCTGGTTGAATGGGGCAAGGTGCAGCGCGTGGCCGACCTGTATTCGCTGAAGCTGGAAGACCTGCTGGAAATGAAGCGCCTTGCCGACGAACGCGATGGCACGACGCCGGAGACGGTCGCCAAGGGCAAGATCGCCACCAAGTGGGCCGACAATCTGCTAGAAGCCATCGCTGCCAGCAAGAACCCGCCACTGGAGCGCCTGCTGTTCGCACTGGGCATCCGCCATGTCGGCGAGTCCACCGCCAAGACGCTGGCCGAGTGGCTGGGCCGCTTTGACCTGATCCGCCGCGTGCCGGCCGCGCTGCTGCGCGTGCTGCCGGATATCGGCGGCACCGTGGCCGAGTCGATCGCCGACTTCTTTGCCGAAGAGAAAAACCAGGAGGCTATCGACGCTTTGCTGGCCGCCGGCGTGGCGCCGAAAGACGAGCATCCGCCAAGCGCCAAGCTGCGCGAGAAGCTGGACCCGGTCAAGCTGATGGCGGCGCTGGCGATTCCCAAATTGACGGAACCACGCAGCAAGCAGCTGGTGGAGGAAGGCGTGACGCTGGAAGCGCTGGCCTACCTGCAGGTGTTCAACGTCTTCGGCCTGCCGGCTGCGGTGTCTGATGCGCTGCAGGCGTGGATGTCGGAACCGGCCAACCGCGCGCAAGTCAAGGCGCTGCACCTGCTGCGCAACGACCTGCTGGCGCAACTGCCGGAAACCGTGGCGGCGGAAGGCCACCTGACCGGCAAAACCTTTGTATTGACCGGCACCCTGCCGAATATGGGCCGCGACCAGGCCGCCGCGCTGATTGAAGCGGAAGGCGGCAAGATCTCCGGTTCGGTCTCGAAAAAAACACACTATTTGGTTGCCGGCGCAGACGCCGGCAGCAAGCTGGCCAAAGCGCAAGAGCTGGAAGTCACCATTCTCGACGAAGCCGGCCTGCTCGAACTCCTCGCACAAAAATAACATGACCAAAATAAGAAAAGCAGTTTTCCCGGTTGCTGGTCTCGGCAGCCGTTTTCTCCCTGCCACCAAGGCGCAGCCTAAAGAGATGCTGCCCATCGTCGATAAGCCGCTGATTCAGTACGCGGTGGAAGAGGCGGTGGCGGCCGGCATCACCGAGATGGTGTTCATCACCGGCCGTAACAAGCGCGCCATCGAGGACCATTTCGACACCGCCTATGAACTCGAAGCGGAACTGGAGGCGGCCAACAAGCGCGTGCTGCTGGACCTGGTGCAGAACGTCATTCCCAAACATATCAACTGCATCTACATCCGTCAGTCGGCGCCGCTGGGCCTCGGCCACGCGGTGCTGTGCGCGCGGCCGGTGGTGGGCGACGAACCGTTTGCGGTGCTGCTGGCCGATGACTTCATGGACACCGTCGACGGCGTCAAGCCGGTGCTGGCGCAGATGGCCGATGTGTATGAACGCGAGCAGTCCAGCATCCTGGCGGTGCAGGACGTGCCGCGCGCGGCGACGCGCCAATACGGCATCGTCAGCGCCAGCGCTTACCAGCCGAAGCTGGAACAGGTGCATGGCATCGTCGAGAAACCGATGCCGGAAGTGGCGCCGTCCACGCTGGCGGTGGTGGGACGCTATGTGCTCACGGGCCGCATCTTCAGCTACCTGGAAAATATCGGCAAGGGCGCCGGCGGCGAGATCCAGCTGACCGACGGCATCGCCGCGCTGATGAAGGACGAGCGTGTGCTAGCCTACCGCTACGACGGCACGCGCTACGATTGCGGCTCCAAGCTGGGCTACCTGAAGGCCACCACCGCGATGGGCCTCAAGCATTTGGAAACGGGCGACGAATACTGCGAGTTCCTGCGCCAGATACAGTGCGATATCAAGGGAGAAACGCGATGACCGTAAGAGAAATCCTGAAGATGGGCGATCCGCGCCTGCTGCGCGTGGCCGAACCGGTGGCCGAGTTCGATACGCCGGCGATGAAAGAGCTGATCGCCGATATGTTCGACACCATGCACGCGGCCAATGGCGCCGGGCTGGCGGCGCCGCAGATCGGCGTCAACCTGCAACTGGTGATTTTCGGCTTCAAGCAGAACGCGCGCTATCCGGATGCGCCGCAGGTGCCGGAAACGGTATTAATCAATCCGATCCTCACGCCGCTGTCGGACGAGATGGAAGAGGGCTTTGAAGGCTGTCTGTCGGTGCCTGGCCTGCGCGGCAGCGTGCCGCGCTACGTCAAGCTGCGTTATGAAGGCGTGGATGAACACCAGCAGCCGATCAAGCGTGACGTCGACGGCTTCCACGCACGCGTGGTGCAGCACGAAGTGGATCACCTGCTGGGCAAGCTGTACCCGATGCGCATCAAGGACTTCTCCAAGTTCGGCTTCACCGAGGTGATGTTCCCCGACCTCGATCCTAACGACGACGATTGAGCGCGCCGCCGATGCCCCAGTTCTCATTCCAACAAAAAGTATTCCTTGCCCTGCTGGCGTTAGTCACCATCGGCTTCATCTGGATACTCGCGCCGTATGGCGGCGCCATTTTCTGGGGTGTGGTATTGGCCATCCTGTTCGCGCCGATTTACCGCTGGCTGTTGCAGCGCACCCGCAACCGCGCCGGCCTGGCCGCCATACTGACGCTGCTGCTGATTGTGGTGATCGTCATCCTGCCGCTGACACTGGTGTCGATCTCGATCGTGAATCAGGCTGCTGCCGTGGTGCAGATGGTGCAGTCGGGTGAAATCACCGTCGCCATGTTCTTCAATAAGCTGATGGCGGCGCTGCCGAACTGGCTGGTGTCGCTGCTGGACCGCTTCCATCTGACCAGCCTCGAATATTTGCAGGCCAAGCTCACCGAAGCGGCGTCGCAAGTGAGCAAGGAAGTGGCCACGCGCGCCATCAATGCTGGCCTGTACACCTTCGATTTCCTGACCGGCCTGTGCATCATGCTGTACCTGTTGTTCTTCCTGCTGCGCGACGGCGACAAGCTGGCCAAGCGCATCCGCGAGGCGGTGCCGCTGGGCCGCAAGTACAAGCAGCGGCTGTTCCAGAACTTCACCACGGTGATCCGCGCCACGGTCAAGGGCAATATCCTGGTCGCCATCGCGCAAGGCGCCTTGGGTGGCCTGATTTTCTGGTTCCTGGACGTGAGCGCGCCGGTGCTGTGGGGTGTATTGATGGCGTTCCTGTCGCTGTTGCCGGCGGTGGGTGCGGCCATCGTCTGGGCGCCGGTGGCGATCTACTTCCTGGCCACGGGTTCCGTGTGGCAGGGCGTCACGCTGGCCGTGTTCGGCGTGTTCGTGATCGGTCTGGTGGACAATTTCCTGCGGCCGGTACTGGTGGGACAGGACACCAAGATGCCGGATTATGTGGTGCTGCTGTCCACCGTCGGCGGCATGGCGCTGTTTGGCCTGAACGGCTTTGTCATCGGTCCGGTGGTGGCGGCGCTGTTTATCGCGGCGTGGGATTTATTTGTCAACGCCAGCGAATTCCATACCGACTAGTCGTCGGCGGCCAGCAGGTCGCCGGCATTCAGTAACGCGTAGACGATGTCCGGCTTGCTGCGGAAGCAGCGGCGTAGCGCGGCCGGCAAGGCCTCGTGCGTTTTGCGGCACAGGCCGGGCTTCTCCGCCAGTTTGATCGACAGGCCCATCACCGTGCTGACGCCGCGCGCCGATGGCGTGATGGTCAGCATGATGCCCAGCAGTTCTTCCAGGCGGCGCTTGATGCGGCCCAGATCTTCGTAGGTGGCGAGGTTTTCGATGGCGGCGATCAGCTTCTTTTCTTCCTCACGCGTGAGCTGAAGTATGCGGATATCGGCGTCGTCCGATTCCCGCTCCCAGGCGTCGAGCAATGCATCGCGCCCGCACACGCAGGCGCCGGGCGGGCACTCTTTGCGGATGAGGAAGGGCAGGGCACGGGGCATGGCGCGGCTCGCGAACAGGGGGAGCCTGATTCTACTCCGCCCGCCCGGCCTTGTCAGCCCGCTTTCAGGCGCTGTTGCAGCAGCGCGAGGACGGCCGCTTCTTCCGGCCGCAGCGCGTGCAAATCTTCCTTGAGTTCCTGCTGCGCGCGGCGGCGCAGCGCGTCCAGCATGCTGCCGTCGAGGTAGGACTCGATTACCGCCGGGTGAACGTAGCACTTGCGGCAGATGGTCGGCGTATTGCCGAGCTTTTTGGACACGGATTCAATCGCCTGCACCACGTTTTTCTTGGCCTGCGCTTCGGAGTCGTATTTTTCATACTCCTTCAACGCCACCGCCGCCAGCACGGTGCCGGCCCAGGTGCGGAAGTCCTTGGCGGTGTAGTCGGCGCCGGTGATGGCGTGCAGGTAGTCGTTGACGTCGGCCGAACCGATGGCGTGCGGATTGCCGTCGTCATCCTCGTACTGGAACAGTTCCTGGCCCGGCAGGTCGCGGATCTTGCGGATGATGTTGGCCAGGCGCCGGTCCTGTACCTCGAGCGCGTGATGCACGCCGCTCTTGCCGCGGAAGCGGAACTGCACCTTGCTGCCGTCCAGCCGCACATGGCGGTCGCGCAGCGTGGTCAGGCCAAAGGATTTGTTCTCGCGCGCGTATTCCTCGTTCCCGATCCGCATCAGCGTCGCTTCCAGCAGGTAGACGATGGTGGCCAGCACCTTCTCGCGCGGCAGGCCCGGTTTGCGCAGCGCTTCGTCGACCGCCTTGCGCACCGCCGGCAGGGCCTTGCCGAAGCTGAGCATGCGTTCATATTTGGCGTCGTCGCGGTGGCTGCGCCAGCGCGGGTGGTAGCGGTACTGCTTGCGGCCGCGCGCATCGCGGCCGGTGGCCTGCAGGTGGCCGAGCGGCTGCTTGCAGATCCAGACGTCGGTCCACGCCGGCGGAATCACCAGCGATTTGATGCGGGCCAGCGTATCCTCGTCGGTGACGGCGTTGCCATCCTTGTCGAGATAGCGGAACTGCTTGCCGCGCGCCTTGCGCAAAATGCCGGGCTGGCCGTCATGCACGTAGCGCAGGCCGGCGGCGCGGGCGGCGTCCGCTGGCGCCAGGTCGGCGGCTGGAATGTCATCGCGCTTCATCGCTATCCTTGGTGGGCTGAATACGATGCATCGTACCCGGCTGTCCGGCGCTACGATGTGCGCTGGCGCACGATTAATCCATCCGCTTGAGGCGCTGGCCGACGATGCTCCACTTGCAGGCCACGCCGTCGACGGTGCCGGTCAATACCCAGCCGGTGCCAAGCTTCTCGACGCCGATATCGCATTCCAGCTCCCTGGCCAACTTTTCGGCCCAGCCCTTGGCGGCGCCCTGGCCCTTGAACAGCTCATTGCCTTCGTAGATTACGGTAGCGTCGAATACGGAGGCGGCGAAAATGGTCATGATGGTCTTCCCAAAAAATCAAGCCGCTATTGTGCCACGACTGTGACAGGCCTGGGCCGCGTCGCGGCCGCGCCACTACGTCATTCAACGTATTCCTTGAAGATTGTCGGCTAGTTAATCTTGTCTCATCCAAAACCGAACGGGGAGAGCAAGATGGGGGTGAACAAGAGGCTGCTGGCGGCGCTGGCTGCGGCGGCGGTGGGCAATGCCTGGGCCGGGGCGACGATCAATATGGGCGACGACAAGTCGGTCACGGTCGGTTTCGGCCTGCGCGAGAGCTACACCAGCGCGGACAACGGCGCGCCGGATGGCGGCCGTTCCAGCGACTTCAACCTGGACAGCGGCCGCCTGTTCTTCGGCGCGTCGCTGAACAAAAACATCAAGGGCATGTTCAACACCGAGTGGGACGGCGACAAGATCCGTGTGCTGGATGCGGCCGGGCAGTTCGCCATTTCGCCGGAACTCAATATCTGGGCCGGCCGCCTGCTGTCGCCGTCCGACCGCGCCAACATGGCCGGTCCGTACTACTCGCTGGGCGGCGGCTACTGGGCCGGCGTGGCGTCGCGCTACGGCTACAACGGCGGCATCTTCCGGGGCCGCGACGACGGCGTGGTCGTGTGGGGCAATGCCGGCGACGGCGGCCGCCTGGGCTACTCGTTCGGCGCCTTCGAGGGCCACACCTTCGGCATCGGCTCGCTGACGCAGTCGCAGGCCAAGGCGGCCGGCATCAAAGCCGACGACGCGCTGATGTACGCGGGCCGCATGCAGTACGACTTCTGGGACGCGGAGCCGGGCTATTACGGCACCGGCAATTACCTCGGCGGCGCCGACATCCTCGCCATCGGCGTGGCCGGCCGCTATCAGAAGGACGGCATCCTGACTGCCGGCGCGGTTGGCAAGTACAGCTCCTACAACGTCGACTTCCTGCTGGAGAAGCGCATCAAGGGCGCCGGCGCTTTCGCCATCGAGGCGGCCTGGTACAACTACGACACCGACGACATCATCAAGGCCGAACAGGGCAAGGCATATTCCGCCGGCGCGTCCTACATCTTCGAGCAGAAGGTCGGCTGGGGCAAGTTCCAGCCCTTCGTACGCTGGCAGAAGTTCGCCGCCGACACCAACATCGACACCAGGCAGTATGACGCCGGCGTCAACTACATCATCGACGGCTACAACGCGCAGGTCAGCGCGGTGTACTCGAAGACCAAGATCAGCAGCGTGGCCGACCAGGACAAGTTCCAGATCACGCTGCAACTTCAATACTGATTAACCACCACGGAGTTTAGCTATGCAAAATCGTCGTCATTTTATCGGCACCTTGAGCCGTATCGCCGCCGCCACCGCCTTGCTGGCGGCCGGCACGCAGGCCTACGCCGCGGACACCATCAAGGTCGGCATCCTGCATTCGCTGTCCGGCACCATGGCCATTTCGGAGACGTCGCTGAAGGACGTGGCGCTGATGACCATCGATGAAATCAACGCCAAGGGCGGCGTGATGGGCAAGAAGCTGGAGGCGGTGGTGGTCGATCCGGCCTCCAACTGGCCGCTGTTTGCGGAAAAGGCGCGCGGCCTGATCGCGCAGGACAAGGTGTCGGTGGTCTTCGGCTGCTGGACCTCGGTGTCGCGCAAGTCGGTGCTGCCGGTGTTCAAGGAGCTCAATAGCCTGCTGTTCTACCCGGTGCAGTACGAGGGCGAAGAGCTGGAGAAGAATGTGTTTTACACCGGCGCGGCGCCGAACCAGCAGGCGATTCCTGCGGTCGAGTACCTGATGAGCAAGGACGGCGGCGGCGCCAAGCGCTTCGTGCTGCTGGGGACCGACTACGTGTATCCACGCACCACCAACAAGATCCTGCGCGCTTTCCTGAAGAGCAAAGGCGTGAAGGATAGCGATATCGACGAGGTGTACACGCCGTTCGGGCATTCGGATTACCAGACCATCGTCGCCAACATCAAGAAGTTTTCGGCGGGCGGCAAGACGGCGGTGATTTCGACCATCAATGGCGACTCCAACGTGCCGTTCTACAAAGAGCTGGGCAACGCCGGCCTGAAGGCGACCGACGTGCCGGTGGTGGCGTTCTCGGTTGGCGAGGAAGAGCTGCGCGGCGTCGACACCAAACCGCTGGTGGGCCACCTGGCGGCGTGGAATTACTTCGAGTCGATCAAGAATCCGGTGAATGCGGACTTCATCAAGAAATGGAAGGCGTATGCCGTCGCCAAGAAGCTGCCGAATGCCGCCACGGTGGTGACCAACGATCCGATGGAAGCGACTTATGTCGGCATTCATATGTGGGCGCAGGCGGTGGAGAAGGCCAAGTCGACCGATACGGACAAAGTGATCGCGGCGATGGCCGGCCAGACCTACAAGGCGCCTGACGGCTTTACGCTGACCATGGATGCGACCAACCACCACCTGCACAAGCCAGTGTTCATTGGCGAGATTCGTCCGGATGGGCAGTTCAACGTGGTGTGGAAAACGCCAGGTCCGGTGCGCGCCAATCCGTGGAGCCCTTACATCCCGGGCAACGAGGGCAAGCAGAAGCTGTAACCGGAACTGCGTCAGCATGGATTCCCGCCTGCGCGGGAATGACGGTGGCGCCTTGTCGTCCCCGCGCTGATGACGGCGGGGCCTTGTCGTCCCCGCGCAGGCGGGGATCCATGGACGCTGCCGGACCCTGTATCAACTGAGGAATACGCATCTTGAAAAAAATTCTGCTCCTTGCCTGTCTGCTGTGCACGGGCCTTGCGCGCGCGGCGATCGATCCCGCCGTGCTGGCGCCGCTGGCTGGCGACGATGCCGACGCGCGCGTCGCCGCCATCGCCAGCATCGGCGCGCTCGCCACCGACGACGCCACGTGTCTGCTGACGGCGCTGCAAAGCGGCGACGTCTACACCACGCCGGACGGCAAGCTGTATATCGTCGCCGACGACAAGGCCTACAACCCGGCCACCGGCGCCACGACTGCGCTGCCCGAAGGCCTGGACGGCATCATGATCAACAACCGTTTGCGCGGCGCCGTCGAAGAGGCGCTGTCGGCGCTGAAGATGTTCTCGCCCGACCGCGCACAGCGCCTGGCCGCCGTCACCGGACTGCAAAAGAGCACCACGCTGGCGCAAGCGCCGTTGATCGAGAAAGCGCTGGCGAAAGAGCAGGACGCCGAGATCCGCGGACTCCTGCGCCTGGTCGCCGCCACCGCCAACCTGCAATCGCCGCAAGCCGCCAAGCGCAAGGCCGCCGTCGAAGCGCTGGCCGACAGCAGCAACGCCAACCTGCGTCCTGCGCTGCAAACCATGCTGGCCAGCGACCCGGACCAAGGCGTGCGCATCGCCGCCGCCCATACGCTGCAGGCGCTGGATAGCCGCCTGGCGCGCACCGAATTTGTCGGCAACCTGTTTTACGGCGTTTCGCTGGGCAGCGTGCTGCTGCTGGCGGCGCTGGGCCTGGCCATTACCTTCGGCCTGATGGGCATCATCAACATGGCGCACGGCGAGCTGCTGATGATCGGCGCCTACACCACCTACCTGTGTCAGATGGGCTTCCGCCGCTGGGCGCCGGATGCGCTGGACTGGTACCTGGCCGCCGCGCTGCCGGCTGCCTTCATCGTCACCGCGCTGGTCGGCATTGCGCTGGAGCGCACCGTGATCCGCTGGCTGTACGGCCGTCCGCTGGAAACGCTGCTGGCCACCTGGGGCATCAGTCTGATACTGATGCAGGCGGTGCGCACCATCTTCGGCGCGCAGAACGTGGAAGTGGCCAATCCGGCGTGGATGTCCGGCGGCGTGACGGTGCTCGGATCGCTGGTGCTGGCCTACAACCGCATCGCCATCATCGTATTTGCCGCGCTGGTGGTGGCGGGCGTGTGGCTGATCCTGAACAAGACGCGCCTCGGTCTGTTTGTGCGCGCCGTGATGCAGAACCGCCGCATGGCTGGCTGCGTCGGCGTCTCCACCGCCAAAATCGACATGATGACTTTCGGCCTCGGTTCCGGCATTGCCGGCCTGGGTGGCGTGGCGCTGTCGCAGCTGGGGAATGTGGGGCCGGACCTGGGCCAGGGCTACATCGTCGACTCCTTCATGGTGGTGGTGCTGGGCGGCGTCGGCCAGCTGGCCGGCACGGTGATCGCCGCGCTGGGGCTGGGCGAAGCGAACAAATTCCTGGAGCCGGTGGCTGGCGCGGTGCTGGCCAAGATCGCCATTCTGGTGTTCATCATCATCTTTATCCAGAAGCGCCCGCAAGGGCTGTTCGCCATGAAAGGCAGGAGCGCTGAATGAATCATCCCTCGTTATTTTCGCGCCGGGCGTGGACGGGTATCGTCGCCTGCACCGTGGTGCTGGCGGCGCTGCCGCTGCTGAATCTCTTCTTCGCCGACGGCCATGCGCTGCATGTGCCGAGCTACCTGGTTAGCCTGATCGGCAAATTCATGTGCTACGCGCTGGCGGCGCTGGCGCTGGACATGGTGTGGGGCTATGCCGGCATCCTGTCGCTGGGCCATGGCGTGTTCTTCGCGCTGGGCGCCTATGCGCACGGCATGTACCTGATGCGCGCCATTGGCCGCGAAGGCGTGTATCAGAGCGACCTGCCGGACTTCATGGTGTTTTTGGACTGGAAAACCTACCCGTGGTTCTGGAGCGGCACCGACAGCTTCTGGGTGTCGCTGGCGCTGGTGGTGCTGGTGCCGGGCGTGCTGGCCTTCGTGTTCGGGTTCTTCGCCTTCCGTTCGCGCATCAAGGGCGTGTACTTCTCGATCATCACGCAGGCCATGACGTATGCCTTCATGCTGCTGTTCTTCCGTAATAACACCGGGTTTGGCGGCAACAACGGCTTCACCGACTTCAAGCGCATTCTCGGCCATTCGATCAGCGCGCCCGGCACCAAGGCCACGCTGTACCTGGTGACGCTGGCGGTGCTGCTTGGCGCGCTGCTGCTGTGCCGCTGGATCGTCACCTCCAAGCTGGGACGCGTGCTGCAGGCGGTGCGCGATTCGGAGTCGCGGCTGATGTTCATCGGCTATAACCCGCTGTGGTTCAAGCTCTTTGTGTGGACGCTGTCTGCGGTGCTGTGCGGGATCGCCGGCGCGCTGTATGTGCCGCAGGTGGGCATCATCAACCCGTCCGAAATGTCGCCGGCGAATTCGATCGAGATGGTGATCTGGGCAGCGGTCGGCGGGCGTGGCACGGTGCTCGGTCCCATCATCGGCGCCTTCTCGGTGAATGGCCTGAAAAGCTGGTTCACCGGCGCCTTCCCGGACCTGTGGCTGTTTGCATTGGGCTTGATCTTTATCCTGGTAACGCGCTATCTGCCGCGCGGGCTGGCCGGGCTGGTACGCAAGGAGCAGGCATGACTTTGAACGATGCGCGCATTGCGCAAGAAGGGCTGGATACGACGCACGGCGCGATCCTGTACCTGGAAGAGATCAGCGTGGTGTTCGACGGCTTCCGCGCACTGAATAAACTGAGCCTGGATATTTCGGTTGGTGAGCTGCGCTGCATTATCGGCCCGAACGGCGCCGGCAAGACCACCATGATGGACGTCATCACCGGCAAGACGCGGCCGACGTCCGGCACCGCGTACTTCGGCCAGACCATGGACCTGAGCCGCATGAGCGAGCACCAGATCGCGCACGCCGGCATCGGCCGCAAGTTCCAGCGGCCGACGGTGTTCGAGCAGCACACGGTGTTCGAGAACCTGGAGCTGGCCATGAAGCTGGACAAGCGCGTGCGGCCGACGCTGTTCGCGCGGCTGTCGTCCGAACAGCGCGGCAAGATCGACGAGATCCTCAAGCTGATACGCCTGAACGGCAGCGAGCGGCGGCTGGCCGGGCTGCTGTCGCACGGCCAGAAGCAGTGGCTGGAGATCGGCATGCTGCTGATGCAGGAACCGCAGCTGATTTTGCTGGACGAACCGGTGGCCGGCATGTCCGACGCTGAAACGGCGCGCACGGCGGAGCTGCTGAACGAATTGCGCGGCAAGCATTCGATCGTGGTGGTCGAACATGACATGGCCTTCGTCACCGAGATCGCGCAACAGGGCGTGGTGACGGTGCTGCATGAAGGCGCGGTGCTGGCGCAGGGCCGCATGGAAGAAGTGCAGGCCGATGAACGTGTGATTGAAGTCTATCTGGGACGCTGACGCTATGCTGCAAGTGGAAAAAATCAACCAGTACTACGGTTCCTCGCATACCTTGCGCGGCGTGTCGCTGGAGCTGGAAAAGGGCAAGTGCATGGCGCTGCTGGGTCGCAATGGCGTTGGCAAGACCACGCTGCTCAAGTGTTTAATGGGCGTGCTGCCGGTATCGGGCGGCAGTGTGAAACTGGAGGGGCGCGATATCACCAAGCTGGCGCCGCACCAGCGCGCGCGGGCCGGTATCGCCTACGTGCCGCAGGGCCGCGAGATCTTCGCCCGGCTGACGGTGGAGGAAAACCTGCTGATGGGCCTCGCAACACATAGCGGCAAGAAGGCGCACACCATCAAGGGAGAGGTTTACGAACTGTTTCCGGTGCTGAAGGAGATGCTGCACCGGCGTGGCGGCGACCTGTCCGGCGGCCAGCAGCAGCAACTGGCGATCGCCCGCGCGCTGCTGGCGGAGCCGAAGCTGATCATCCTCGACGAGCCGACCGAGGGTATCCAGCCGTCGATCATCAAGGACATCGGCAACGTGATCCGCCTGCTGCGCCAGCGTGGCGACATGGCGATCCTGTTGTGCGAGCAGTACTTCGACTTCGCGCACGAGCTGGCGGACCAGTTCATGGTGCTGTCGCGCGGCGAGGTGGTGGCGTCTGGCGCGCAGGCGGTGATGAATGACCCGGAAGTCAAGCGCCATCTCGCCGTCTAATGCGTCTTGAAGAAGTTGCGGGTGATGGCGTCCATTTCGCCGGTGTGCTTCATCTGCGAGATGGCGTTGTTGAACTGCTTGACGAAGTCTTGCTTGTAGGCGTACTTGCCGTTATCACGGTCGGTGAAGCCGAGGAAGCCTTGCTTCACCGCGATCACTGCCGCTTCGGCGACGCCGGCGTGCATACCGCCTTCATCGTATTTGCCCTGGACCTTGAGCTGGTTGAGCGTCCATTGGATCGACAGGCGGTCGTTGATGTAGCAGTCGATGCGCCGCAGTCCCAGCTTGACGATATTGGTTTCGCTGTCCTTGGCTTCCTCCACACGCAGCTGGCGGGCGCGGACGGCCTGGTCGAACGCTTCGCCGCCGACGATGAAGCCGGCGTTGTTGCCGATGGTGAGGCCATAGAAATCCTGCGGCCAGCGCGTGCGCGGCTTGGCGGCCAGCACGTCCTTGCGGCAGACCGCCACCACGTGTTCCTCATAAAGCGGCAGCGAATACGGCCAGGTCCACGGCTCGTCCTTGGTGTTCATATAGGGCGGGTAGAGGGCGAAGCCGGTGCCGGTGCGCAGCAGCGCCATGCCGCGCTTCCAGGGCACGGGCTGGATCTCGACTTTGTAACCCTGCATGTGGCCGACGGCGGCGCGCACGATGTCGTAATACAGGCCGGCGGGCTTGCCGTCTTTTTCGTAGGCGTAGGGCGGATAGCCGGCGTCGGCGTAAATCGTGACCGGAATGTCGGCCGCCTGCGCGCTTGCGCATAGCACAGAAATCAATGAAGTCAGCCAGAAGTTCATGCCAGCGATGCTAACATGATCGTCAGGAATGGAGATAACTTCCCGCCCATTCCATGATCTGGGCACTGGTGTATAACAACAGGCCGATCATGCCGCCCACCAGCGTGCCGTTGACGCGGATGAATTGCAAGTCCTTGCCGATATTGAGTTCGATCTGGCGCGACAGGTCCTGGTTGTCCCAGGCTTTGACGGTGTCGCTGATGTGGCGCGTGAGGAAGCCGGAAAGGGCCGGCGCCAGCGTGCGGGCCATGCCGGCCATGTGCTGGTTGAGCGAGGCGCGCATGCCGGGATGGCGCAGCAGTTCTTCGCTGAGCCACTGGCTGGCCTGGATCACGCCGTCGTTCAGCTTCGACTGGCCGCTGGCGATATCGGCCTTGATCCAGTCACGCACGCTGCCCCACAGGTCCGCGACGTAGTTGTTGAAGGTGTCGCCGTCCCGCAGGTAGCGCTTGAATTCCTCGCCGCGGGCGATGAAGGCGGGGTCGGATTCCAGCCGCACCAGGAAGCGCTGCACCATGTCGTCGAACTTGATGCGCAGCTTGTGATCGCGGTCGGCGGCGACATCGAGCATCAGGTTGTTGAGCGCCTTGGCGATCATCGCCGCGCCGTTTTCGCTGATCCATTCTGTCGGCAGCACCAGCTCCATGGCGGCGTGCTCGCGCTTCAGCCAGGCGACGATCTGGCCGGCGATAACGTCGCGCGTGGCAGGGCGGTTGATCACGCCCATCAGCGCCACCATGCCGTCGTCCAGCAGTTCCTGGTGGCGGCCGTCCCTGGTCAGCGTTGCCAGCAGCGAGCCTAATGAGCGCGACATATCCAGCTTGCCGATGGCGGAATTGAGCGCGTCGCGCAGCAGCTGCTGGATGCGGGCGTCGTCCACGGTGGCCAGGATTTCTGGCAGCAGTTGCAGCAGGTGGCTGGCGAGGTAGTTGCGGTTGGCCGGCTCCTTCAGCCATTCGGCCACGCTGGTGGCGGGATCAGTGCGGAGGATCACCGCCGCCAGCGATTCCGGCTTGAGGAATTTGTCCTCGACGAAGCCGGCCAGGTTGTCGGCGATGCGCTCCTTGTTATTCGGGATGATGGCGGTGTGGCGTGAAATGAAGGGGATAGGCACTTTGCGAAACAGCGCCACCACGGCGAACCAGTCGGCCAGCGCGCCGACCATGGCGGCCTCGGAGACGGCGCGCAGGCCGTCGGTCCACACGCCGCGCGGCATTAGCGAAGTGACGACAAACACCGCGGCTGCCGCGGCCAGCAGCGACAGCGCCAGCCGCTTGGAGCGTTTCAGTTCTTCTTCCTTGGTCATGTCCCGCCACCCCCCGAGTCGATCATCAGGGCAGTGTATGCCAAAGATGCCCCGTAGCGGCGCTAGCGTGGATGTTTTACGCGGTTGACCCGGCCGGGCGGGCGCCACGCCTGCCATGTTTTTTTGCTTTGCCGTGTTTGCGGCCGTGTTTGCGGCCTTTTGTGGCCGCGACGGCGACGGCGACGCGCTGCGCGCTCGGCCGGGCGGACCGGCTGGCGGCGGCCGGCGGCTCTGCGGCGACATAATCGGTGCCGGCGAACACGCGCGCGATAGCGGCTTTTTGCTTCGCCCGGCAGACGTCGGCCAGCACCCACCGCTCATTACCGGGGAAGCGTAGCCAGACGGCTTTCCATGCATTGCGGTTGCCGCTGCCGTGCAGGTTGGCAAAGCCCGAGGGCGTGAGTGTCAGATCGCCGGATTTGATCTCGGTGCCGGTGACGGTGGCGAAGTAGGGTTGGCCGCCAAAGCTGGCACGTAGCCGGGTGCCCTCCGGTAGATAAACCTGTTTCCATTGATAGCCGGCGCCGCTGGTGGTACTGGTCTGCTCCTGCGCGGGGGCGGCCGGAGGATGCATGTAGCGGCGGATGGCGTCGCAGATGATGGGTTCCAGTTCCCAGCTGTTCCAGCGAATGCCGGTGAGTTCGCTCAGTTCCACCAGCAGGTCAGCGGGCAGGCGCGTGGGGAATTGAAGGGTAGACATGGGCGTCTCCTAAAAATGGGTTTTACTAAAAGCTGCTAGCTCCTGCTATGCGGTGCGAGAGCGCTCTAACGCTTACTAAAGTTAGAGTGGCAGCACGGCTTTTAGTTCGCCAAACGGTCCGTTAGCACGAAATAGTAGTGGCTACTATCAGCTAGTACGGTTTAGGCAATTTTAGTAAAGCGACCAAAAATGACACCTCCTTCGCAGGTCCCCCAGCGTGCAGCGAGCCAACCGGCTGGCGTACCGGCGTCTCGTCTTCTTCAGGAGCGTTCTATTCTCGCGAGGGCCACGGAGGCGGCGGAGGTGCGGGTTTCTACGCCGAGTTTGACGAAGACGTGTTCCAGGTGTTTGTTGATGGTGCGCGGGCTGGTGCCGAGGATGTCGCCGATGTCGCGGTTGGTCTTGCCCTTGATGACCCAGTTGAGCACTTCCGATTCGCGCTGCGTCAGCTTGAAGGAGGCCATCAGTTTTTCGATTTGCGTGGTGTCGGATTCTTCGCGCAGCACGATCATCCACTGTTCGTTTTCGCTGAACTCCTCCGCCGAAAAGATCAGGCGGCGCGCGCCGCGCGCCAGCATCAGCGGCGGATGCGACAAACCCTGGCTGTGCGCCAGCTGCGTCGCCTGCAGCCACGCCGGCAGTTCGGCGTCGACCTGATAGCCCTGCATCAGCGTGCGCGCCAATGGCGTTTGCCACACCACCTTGCCGTCGCGCGGCGTCATGGCGATGACGGCGTTGCCGAAGGCGTCCAGCGCGCTGCGGGCCTGATCGACCAGTTTCGCCGTCTGCAGGTGGGCGGCGATGCGGGCCAGCACCTCGCTGGTGCGCAGCGGCTTGGTGACGTAGTCGTTGCCGCCGGCGGCAAACGCGGTGACCACGTGTTCTGCCTCGGTCAGTCCGGTCATGAAAATCACCGGGATGTGGCGCGTGGCCAGATTGGCTTTCAGCTGGCGGCAGGTTTCAAAGCCGTCCATGCCGGGCATAATGGCGTCTAGCAGGATGATGTGCGGCTGCGCCTCGGCGGCACGCAGCAGCGCCGCTTCGCCGTTGTTCGCCACCAGCACCGTGAAGCCCGATTCGTCCAGCGCGTCGTGCAGCACCGCCAGATTCTCCGGGACGTCGTCCACCACCAGCACAAGGCCGGCGTCAGTGTTGAAGTTCATCGTTGTTGTTCTCTCTGACAAAATCCGCCATTGCGTCCAGCTGGAAGCGGGCGGCAAAGTTGCGCATGGTTTGCGTGAAGTGCTGGTAGCGCGGATCGAGCGCGCCGATTTCGTCCAGCTTGTTCTGGATGCCGCGCACGTAGCCGATGCGTATCAGCTCGCGCAGCGAGGTCATGACGGCGGCCGGCGGGAACACCAGCAGCGGCGGCGCAGCCGGGGCAATGGGTGCCGCCTGCGCCTGCGTGATCCACTCCAGCGACAGCCGCGCGCCGATCCAGTCCAGCAGCTCGCCCACGTTGACCGGCTTGATGAAGAAGTCTTCGGCGCGGATGCCGGCCGGATTGTCCATGCCCTTGTCGAAGGCGTTGGCCGAGACGATGGCGATCGGCACCCCCGACATCTGCTTGCGGCGCAGGATGTAGCTGGCTTCCCAGCCATCCATGCCCGGCATGGCGAGGTCCATCAGGATCAGGTCCGGCTGGAAGCTGGCGTACAGGTCCAGGCACTCCAGTCCCGACGCCGCCTGCGCCACGTCAAAGCCCAGCGGTTGCAGGATATTGTGCAGCAGTTCGCGGTCGACGTTTTCGTTATCGACCACCAGGATGCGGCGGCGCGGGCCGCGATAGCCGCTGCGTTGCCGCGCCTCGCCAGCCAGCAACGCGTCGCGCGTGGCGCGGCCGGACGGCACGTGCACGCTAGGCAGGAATAGCCGCACCTGGAAGGTGCTGCCTTGTGGCGTGGTGCGCACTTTCAGTTCGCCGCCCATCAACTGCGTCAGCATGCGCGCGATCGGCAGGCCAAGGCCGGTGCCGCTGGCGTTGGCCTGCGCGCTGGCGCTGCCGCGCGAGAACGGCTCGAAGATATGGTCTATCTCTTCCTGCAGGATGCCCGGACCGCTGTCCTCGATTTCCACCGACGCCATTTCGCGCGCATATTGCAGGCGCATGACGATGCCTCCGTGGCTGGTGAACTTGACCGCGTTGCCGAGGATGTTGATCAGGATCTGGCCCAGCCGCTTGCGGTCGGCGCGCACGCAGGCCGGCAGCACGCCGGTCAGCTCGTAGCGGAAGCTCAGGCCCTTGTTGGCCGCCTGCAGTTCAAACATGCGCACCACCTGGCCGATGAAATCGGGGAAGTCCAGCTCCTTCATGTCGAAGTTGAATTTGCCGCCCTCGATGCGGGCGATATCCAGCGTGCCTTCGATCAGCGACAGCAGGTGCTCGCCGCTGTTGCGGATCACGCGCACCGCCTGCTGCCGGTGCGCTGGAATGGCGGGATCGTTGTCCAGCAGTTGGGCGTAGCCGAGGATGGAATTGAGCGGCGTGCGGATCTCGTGGCTGATGCCGGCGATGTAGCGGCTCTTGGCCTGGTTGGCCAGGTCGGCGGCCTGTTTGGCCTGTTGCAGCTGGGCGTCGGTCTGCTGGTGCAGCTCGATCTCGCGCGTCAGCAAACCGGTCTGGCGGTTGGATTCTTCCTGCGCCACGCGGCGGCTTTCGCTGGTCAGCACCAGCCACCAGGCGACGATGCCGCTGACCAGCAGCAGCGCCGCAAAAATCTTGAAGAACACCAGCCGCAGTTGCGGCAGCAGCGCCTCGGAGCCGGGCGGCAGCACCGACTGCTCGTGGTAGTAGATCAGCCCAAGCAGCGCGCCGAGCGACAGCACGGTGACGATCATCAGCAGCAGGTAGTGTCCCAGCCCGCTGCTCAGGTAGCGCCACAGCGATTGCGGCAGCAGTGCGCGCATCGCTTCCTGCCACTGCACGGCGACGCGCGCGTGCGGCTTGCAGGTGTCGTTGCAGCGCGCGTCCAGGCAGCAGCACAGCGAGCAGATCGAACCCTGGTAGGCCGGGCAGTGCGCCATGTCCTCGGCCTCGTACTCCTTCTCGCAGATCACGCAGGTCTTGCTGTGGATGTGCTCCGGCTGGCGCGCCATGTAGTATTTGCCGCGGGTGGCGAGCGCGATCAGCGGCGAGGCCACGAACGCCGTCAGCAGCGCGATGAAGGCGGAGAAGGCGTGCGCCTGCTGGCCGAACAATCCCATGAAGGCAGCGATCGACAGGGCCGATGCCAGCAGCATGGCGCCGACGCCGACCGGGTTGATGTCGTACAGGTAGGCGCGGCGGAACTCGATGCCTTTCGGGCTCAGGCCCAGCGGCTTGTTGATCACCAGGTCCGCCACCACCGCCGTTATCCACGAGATGGCGATGTTGGAGTACAGTCCCAGCACCTGGTCCAGCGCCTGGAACACGTCCAGCTCCATCAGCAGCACCGCGATCAGCGCGTTGAACACGGCCCACACCACGCGGCCCGGATGGCTGTGCGTCAGCCGCGCGAAGAAGTTGGACCACGCCAGCGAACCGGCATAGGCGTTGGTCATGTTGATCTTCACCTGCGAGACCACCACCAGCAGCGCGGTGGCCGCCAGCGCCGCCTGCGGCTGCGAGAACACCAGGCCGAAGCCGGCCAGGTACATATGGGTCGGATTGACCGCCTGCTCCAGCGGCACCGCCAGGCTGATGGCCAGATACGCCAGCAGCGCGCCGCCCAGCATCTTGGCGATGCCCAGCACGATCCAGCCGGGACCGGCCACCAGCACACCGAGATGCCAGCGCAGCCGGTTCTCACGCGTCTGCTGCGGCATAAAGCGCAGGAAGTCGACCTGCTCGCCGATCTGCGTGATCAGCGCCACGCCGACTGCCGTCGCCGCGCCGAACATCAGCACATTGAACTGGCCGTTGGCGCCGTCGCGGCCGGCGTAGTGCAGCAGTTCGGCCGGCAGCTCCGGGCGCTTGAGCCAGATGGCGATGAAGGGCAGGGCCATCAGCACCAGCCACACCGGCTGCGTCAGCATCTGGATGCGGCTGATCAGCGTCACACCGTGCGTCACCAGCGGGATCACCGCCAGCGCGCTGACCAGGTAGCCGAGCCACAGCGGCAGGTGGAAATACAGCTCCAGCGCATAGGCCATGATGGCCGCTTCCAGCGCAAACAGGATGAAGGTGAACGAAGCGTAGACGAACGACGAAATGGTCGAGCCGATGTAGCCGAAGCCGGCGCCGCGCGTCAGCAGGTCCATGTCGACGCCGTAGCGGGCGGCGTAGTAGCTGATCGGCAGGCCGGTCAGGAAGATGATCAGGCCGACCGCCATGATGGCCCACAGCGCGTTGATGAAGCCGTAGTTGACGCTGATGGTGCCGCCGATCGCTTCCAATACCAGGAAGGAGATGGCGCCGAAGGCGGTATTCGAGACGCGGAACACCGACCACTTGCGGAAGGCGCGCGGCGTGAAGCGCAGCGCGTAATCCTCGATGGTCTCGTTGGCCACCCAGGTGTTGTAATCGCGGCGGATTTTGACGATGCGCTGGGTGGTGGTCATAAAAAAAGCAGCTAGTGGACTAGCTGCTTTTTAAGCAAGAAACGTGCCGTCGATAATGCTCAACGATGGTGCTTGCTGTTCAGTTTGTCGAGCAGGCGCTTCAGTTCTTCTTCCATGGTGGGCGACAGGTTGGCGAACCGGCAGCCGATCTGCACCTGTTCGCCCAGCAGGAAGGAGCGGAAGGTGCGCGCCAGGCGGATCTCCAGGTCGGCGATCATCACCGAGTCCGGACCCAGTTCCAGCCGCACGCGTTGCAGTTTGCGGCCGACGTGCAGGCCAACCGCGTCGCGCGGCGAGGCGCGCATGCCGACGCCGCCGGCGGAAAAATCGTACAGCTGCAATTCATACGGCTTGCCGTTCAGCACGAACGAGGCCATGTAGTAGACGCCCAGCGGCGTTTCCAGCCGCGCCGAGGCGCGCCGGTTCAGCACCAGGCACTTGAGCGGGAATTCCAGCGGAATCAGGGTCGGTTCGTTGGGCTTGGCGGCCCAGTCGGTCGAACTGAGCGTGAACTGCAGCTTGGCTGAACGCATCCAGGCGACAAAGACGGCGTCGCCCGGCGGCAGGAATTCGCCTTCATTGAGCTCCACCACGAACTGCGGATGCTCCGGATCGACCCATTTGATGCGCGCCATCACCACGTTGGTGGCGCTTTGCGGATAGATCGACACCGGCTCGCCGCTTTCGGCCAGCAAAGTGAGGGCATCGCCGATGTCATGTTCATCGGTCATGTCATGCGGCTTCGAACCCGTTGCGATTGGCTCCACAGCATCTTTTAGGGTGGGGGGCCCGCGACGGAATTCATTGGGTATAGGATCGTTCACGACGGCATATCTCTTTGGCAATGACTTCTATAATGCGAGGTCGATCTGCGCAGTTTACAGCGGATTGCGGTTTTTGGCTTGCAAAATAGCAAGAAATTTTGTCTGCCTGTGGTCAGAAGCGTTCATCCGGGCGCAAATACCGCCATTGGCCGACCGGCAGATCACCCAGTTTCACCTTGCCAATCCGCACCCGTTTCAAACCGACAACTTTCAAGCCGACCATGTCGCACATGCGGCGGATCTGGCGCTTCTTGCCTTCGCGCAGCGTGAAGCTGAGCTGGTCGTCATTCTGCCAGCGCACCTTGGCCGGCAGCAGCGGCTTGCCGTCCATCCACAGGCCGTGGTTGAGTTTCTTCAGGTCGCTGTCCGGCAGCTTGCCCGGCTTGGTGTACTCGACCCGCACCAGGTATTCCTTGTCGACGTCGGTATGTTCGCCGATCAGTTCCTTGGCCACGCGGCCGTCCTGGGTCAGCACCAGCAGGCCGACCGAGTCGATGTCCAGGCGGCCGGCCGGCACCAGCGAGCGCAACTGCGTCGGGTGGAACAGCTCCGGCGACGGATCGTCCGCCCAGCGGTTTTCCGGCTTGATCAGCACCACCGCCGGCTGGTAGCCGTCCTCGGCCTGGCCGCTGACATAGCCCATCGGCTTGTTGATCAGCACCGTCACGCGCTTGGACTGCTCGGCGGCCGCCTGCCGTTCGACCGTGACGTGCTGGCTCGGGTAAATCTTGGTGCCCAGCTCCGAGATGACTTTGCCGTCAACCCGGACCCAGCCGCGCGCGATCCATTCGTCGGCCTCGCGGCGCGAGCACAGGCCCAGTTCGGACATGCGTTTGGACAGGCGGAGTAATTCTTCAGACATGGGGAGACTCTTTGAAAACAGGGGTTAAACTTTGATGGCGTCCAGCAGGTCGGTTTCCAGCTGGATCTGGTTGCGGGCGTTATTCAGCGCCGGGCCGTCGATCAGGAACACGTCTTCCACCCGCTCGCCCAGCGTCATGACCTTGGCCGTGTGCAGGTTGATCTTGTATCTGGTCAGCACATTGGCGATCGCATACAGCAGGCCGGTGCGGTCGTTGGCCGCCACCGACAGCAGGTAGTACTGGCCCCGCTCGTCGGGACGCAGGTCGACCGTCGGCTGGATCGGGAAGGTGCGCGACAGGCGCGACAGCCGGCCCTTGCCCGGCGCCGGCAGCGGCTCGGGATGGGTCAGCAGGCCGCACAGCTCGTGCTCGATCAGGCTGATGATGTCGCGGTAGTTCTTGGCGAAATTCTGCTCGGTGACCAGGAAAGTGTCCAGCGCATAGCCGTGGCGCGTGGTGTGGATCTTGGCGTCGAGGATGGAGAAATTCTTGCGGTCGAAATAGCTGCAGATGCGCGCGAACAGGTCCGGCTGATCCTTGATGTAGACCGCGATCTGCAAGCCTTCGCCGATCGGCGCCAGGCGGCACTTGACCACCGGCGACTCGCTGTTGAAGCGCTCGTACAGCGCGCGCGTCTGCCAGGCGATGTCGGACGCGTCGTGGCGCAGGAAATAGGCGACGTCGAGCTGCTTCCAGAACGGCTCGTGCGCGTGGGCATCCAGGCCGTACAGGCGCAAGGTGGCCAGCGCCTCGTCCTGGCGGTTGCGCAGTTCGTTGGCGGCGCTGTGTGGTTCGCCGCCCAGCACCCGCAGCGTGATCTTGTACAGGTCTTCCAGCAGCTTGGCCTTCCAGGCGTTCCACACTTTCGGGCTGGTGCCGCGGATGTCGGCCACCGTCAGCAGGTACAGGCCGGTCAGGTGGCGCTCGTCGCCGACCACCTTGGCAAACGCCTGGATCACGTCCGGATCGGACAGGTCCTGCTTCTGCGCCACTTGCGACATGGTCAGGTGGTTCTCGACCAGGAACACCACCAGTTCGGTGTCCTCGGCGCTCATGCCGTGCTCCAGGCAGAACTGTTCGGCGTCGGCCATGCCCAGCTTGGAGTGGTCGCCGCCGCGGCCCTTGGCGATATCATGGAACAGCGCCGCCAGGAACAGCACCCACGGCTTGGGGAAGTTGGCCATCAGCTGGCTGCAGAACGGGTATTCGTGCGCATGCTCGGCCATCGTGAAGCGGCGCATATTGCGCACCACCATCAGGATGTGCTGGTCCACCGTGTAGACGTGGAACAGGTCGTGCTGCATCTGGCCGACGATCTTGCGGAAATTGGGCAGGTAGCGGCCCAGGATCGACAGGTCGTTCATGCGGCGCAGCGCGTGGATGATGCCGCGCGGCGCCTGCATGATCTGCAGGAACAGCGAGCGGTTGAGCGGATCGGCGCGGAAGGCGGCGTCGATCTGGAAGCGCTCGTGCCACAGCGCGCGGGTGGTGCGCGCCGTCATGCCCTTGATGGCCGGCCGCTCGGTCATCAGCAGGAAAATTTCCAGCATGGCCGACGGCGTTTTCTCGAAGGTGTCGTCTTCGGCGATGTCGATCAGGCCGTTGACGTCGTTGAAGCGGGCGTTGATCGGCGCCGCCACGCCGTCCTGCGGGAACAGCCGCTCCTCGATGTTCTGCAGCAGGATGGTGTTGAGCTGGGTGACGGTCTTGGCGGCCCAGTAGTAGCGCTGCATCAGGTATTCGCTGGCGCGGCGCATGTTGACGCCGCTGCCGGTGGCGGTCAGGCCGAGCGATTCGGCGATCGCGGTCTGGACGTCGAACACCAGCCGGTCTTCGCGGCGGCCGGCGTGCAGGTGCAGGCGCACGCGGATGTCCTTGAAGGCGCGTTCCTTTTCCATCAGCTGGCGCGCCTCGGTCTGCGTGATCAGGCCGCTGGTGGCGAGCGTGCGCCACGAACTGGCCAGGCCGGCCGCCTTTACGAGCCACAGGATCACCTGCAGGTCGCGCAGGCCGCCCGGGCTTTCCTTGCAGTTCGGCTCCAGGCTGAAGGCGGTGTCCTCATACTTGGCGTGGCGCTGCTTCATCTCCAGCACCTTGGCGTGGTAGAAGGCGCGCGGGTCCATCGCGGCGTCGTAGCGCTGCTGCAGCTCGGCGAACAGCTGCTCGTCGCCGCAGATGATGCGCGCCTCCAGCAGGCTGGTCTGCACCGTGATGTCGGCCGCCGATTCGGTCAGGCACTCGTCCACCGTGCGGATGCTATGGCCTATTTCCAGGCCCAGGTCCCACAGCAGCTGCACCAGCTCTTCCAGCCTGGCCGTGGTGGCCGCGTCCGGCGCCTGCTGCAGCAGGATCAGCAGGTCGACGTCGGAATACGGGAACAGCTCGCCGCGGCCGTAGCCGCCGACGCCGACCAGCGCGGTCTGCGCCGGCAGGCCGGCCGCATGCCAGGCGGTGGTCAACACCGCATCGACGCTCTGGCGCAGGCTGCGCAGCAGCTTTTCCGGCTTGCCGTCTTCCTTGAAGGCGGCAATGACGACCTGGCGGTCGGCCTTCAGCTGGCGCTTGAGCTGCTCGCGCAATTGGTTCCTCATCACGGCCGCGTTCACGGGATTACGCTGCCTTGGCGGCCATGCCGGTGACGAACGCCGGCGGCGGCGGGCTGCCGGCCGACAGCGTCAGCACCTCGTAGCCGGTGTCGGTCACCAGCAGCATGTGTTCCCACTGCGCCGACAGGCTGCGGTCCTTGGTTTTGATGGTCCAGCCGTCGCCCATTTCGCGGATTTCGCGGCGGCCGGCGTTGATCATCGGCTCGATGGTAAAGACCATGCCGGCTTCCAGCTTGACGCCGGTGCCTGGCTTGCCGTAGTGCAGCACCTGCGGCTCTTCGTGAAACACCTTGCCGATGCCGTGGCCGCAGAACTCGCGCACCACGCTGTAGCCGGCTTTTTCGGCGTGCTGCTGGATGGCGTGGCCGATGTCGCCCAGCGTGGCGCCCGGCTTGACCTGCTCGATGCCCAGCCACATGCATTCATAGGTGATGTCGGACAGGCGCTTGGCCAGGATCGACGGTTCGCCAATGAAGAACATGCGGCTGTTGTCGCCATGGTAGCCGTCCTTGATGACGGTGATGTCGAGGTTGACCACGTCGCCATTCTTTAAAACTTTATCGCCCGGAATGCCGTGGCAGATGACGTCGTTGACCGAGGTGCAGATGGCTTTCGGATAGGGCGTGTAGCCCGGCGGGCTGTAGTTCAGCGGCGCCGGAATGGTGCCCTGGACGTTGACCATGTATTCATGGCACAGGCGGTCCAGTTCGCCGGTGGTGACGCCCGGCTTGACGAACGGCGTGATGTAGTCCAGCACTTCGGAGCCGAGGCGGCCGGCAATGCGCATGCCTTCGATATCTTCGGCGGTTTTGATGGTAATAGACATAGTGGATCGCAATCAGCTAGGTAAACGGTGAACGCGCCAACCGCGCCGGCCGCAGACAGAAGCGGGGCGCGTGGCGTGCAATATATGGAAATTATAAACGACGCCGGGGCTGGCGGTGTGGCCCCGGCCGAGCCGGGCGTCAGGCGGCCGGGTTGGCGGCGGCTTGGGCGGCCGCCCTGGCGCGGCGGCGCGCCAGCCAGCCCACCAGGCCGAGGCCGCTGACCAGCATGGCCCAGGTGTCGGCTTCCGGCACTGGTGCGGCTACGCCGTCGACGCCATCCGCGCCCGCGCCTCCGGGGCCGAAGCGGTGCGCCATGTCGCGGGCTCGCTGCTCGGCGTCAGCCAGAGTGGCGCCGTCGGGCACGAAATCGTCCAGGCCCAGGTCGGACATGGTGCGGGCCAGGCGGCTCGTCACGTCACCGAGCTCTGGCGCGTCGGCGTCGACTAGACTGATGTCGGAAAACTCCTGCGGCTTTTTGGGTGGCTTGGCTTGCGCCACGGCCGGCGCCAGGCGCGTGATGCGGCTGACGTTGCCGCAGATTTTGGGCACCAGGATGCAGTGTTCACCTTGGCAATACACGGCGGCCGGCTCGACGCGCTGTTCGGACCACTTGGTGCGGGTCACGGTGCCGCAGACCGACGCGGCGCCGAAATGCATGTCGCGGATGGTGGTGTCGTACTGGCTCTTGCCGGCGATATGGTCGCGGGTGATGCTGACGGTGTCGTCCGGCTGGTGGTCTGCCAGGCGGCGCTTGAGCGTGCTGCGCACGCTTTCCGGAATGTCGGTGTAGCGGTCGATGGCGGCAGACATGCTGCCGGTGTACGGATTGCGGCCAGGATGATCCCAGGAGCAACTAGGCTGTATGGCAGCCGCGAGCGCGGTGGCTAATAGTAACGACATGATGGCGATCTTTCGGAAACGACGCTATCGCATGGGCTGGGCGCAACGAATATTAAATCATCGGAATTAATTAAGTGCGATAATATTACAGTTTCTGCATCTTTTGAGTAAGAAAGGTGAGATTTTTTGATGTTCCGCAACATCTTGGTGCGGTCGCACACATATGGGGCGCGGGCTGTCAGAGTGAGAAATCTTGCGCAAGTGGCTGTTTTTAGGGTAGAATATCGGGTTGCTTGAATTTGGTCTAAGCAATGTTGTTAATTTCATTTATAAACTCGAATCCGGTCAACAAGGGTGCCAGGCATAGCCAGGTCACAGATCGGATTCCGGAACTAACCCTGGAGTAAATTATGTCCGTAACTATGCGCGAAATGCTGGAAGCCGGTGTCCACTTCGGTCACCAAACCCGTTTCTGGAACCCAAAGATGGCACCGTTCATCTTCGGTCACCGTAACAAGATCCATATCATCAACTTGGAAAAGACGATGGCTATGTATCAAGATGCGATGAAACACGTGAAACAGGTTGCTGCCAACCGTGGCACCATCCTGATGGTCGGCACCAAGCGTCAAGCACGCGATATCATCGCTGCCGAAGCGGCACGCGCAGGCGTTCCTTTCGTTGACCAGCGCTGGCTGGGCGGCATGCTGACCAACTTCAAAACCATCAAGACCTCGATCAAGCGCCTGAAAGACATGGAAGCTACGGTTGCCGATGGTTCGGTTGAAAAGCTGTCGAAAAAAGAAGCGCTGATGTTCCAACGCGAAATCGTCAAGCTGCAAAAATCGATCGGCGGCATCAAAGACATGGGCGGCGTTCCTGACGCAATCTTCGTCGTTGACGTTGGCTACCATAAAGGCGCCATCACCGAAGCCGCAAAACTGGGCATCCCAGTGATCGGCGTGGTCGATACCAACCACTCGCCAGAAGGCGTGCAGTACGTAATTCCAGGCAATGATGACTCGTCGAAAGCCATCACGCTGTACGCCCGCGGCGTTGCAGATGCGATCCTGGAAGGCCGTGCCGCTGCCGGTAACGAAGTCGTTGAAATGGTGAAAGCCGCAGCCGGCGACGAATTCGTCGAAGTCAGCGAACAAGCTTAATCGTTCCTGATTGGCTGTAAGGAAAAAGGGGTGGCCAACAGCTCCCCCTTTTTTTTAACGTAAATGGTTAGAGCATCTTGCTCACCACCCCGAATACCGATTATCAGATCGAAATACAGGAGAAACACATGGCAGCTATTACCGCAGCAATGGTAGGCGAACTGCGCGCGAAAACCGACGCGCCAATGATGGAATGCAAAAAAGCACTGACCGAAGCCGAAGGCGACATGGGTCGTGCGGAAGAGATCCTGCGCGTCAAGCTGGGTGGCAAGGCTGGTAA
Organism: Duganella margarita; assembly: GCF_009857535.1. Classification (GTDB taxonomy): domain Bacteria; phylum Pseudomonadota; class Gammaproteobacteria; order Burkholderiales; family Burkholderiaceae_D; genus Rugamonas; species Rugamonas margarita. Next base: position 56,028 of record NZ_WWCS01000011.1, on the reverse strand, counting down.
AGCCGCCAGCCGCATCACCGCCGAAGGCGTGGTCGCGACCTACATCGCCAACGGCGTCGGCGCCCTGGTGGAAGTGAACTCGGAGACCGACTTCGTTGCGAAAAACGACGACTTCCTGAACCTGGCCAACACCGCCGCCCGTCTGGTGGCTGAAAAGAACCCGGCCGACGTGGCTGCCCTGCTGGCCCTGCCAGCTGGCGACGACGGCAAAACGCTGGACGAAGTGCGCGCTGCCCTGATCGGTAAAATCGGCGAAAACATGTCGATCCGCCGCTTCCAGCGTTTCGAAACCACCGCCAAACTGGCGTCGTACCTGCACGGCACCCGCATCGGCGTGATGGTGGAATTCGACGGCGCCGACGAACAAGTCGGTAAAGACGTGGCCATGCACATCGCGGCCATGAAGCCAGTGTCGCTGTCGGCGGACCAGGTTCCTGCCGAACTGATCGAAAAAGAGCGTTCGGTGGCCAAGCTGAAGGCTGACGAAGACGCCGCTGCCGCTGTTGCCGCTGGCAAACCAGTTCAGCCTGCCGACATCGTCGCCAAGCGTCTGGAAGGCTCGGTCCAGAAGTACCTGAAAGAAGTCTCGCTGCTGAACCAGGCTTTCGTGAAAAACGACAAGCAATCGATCGAGCAGATGCTGAAAGAAAAATCGACCACCGTGAAAGCGTTCGTGATGTACGTGGTGGGCGAGGGCATCGAGAAGAAGGTGGACGACTTCGCCGCTGAAGTGGCTGCGCAAGTAGCCGCTTCCAAAGGAGCGTAATACAGAAAACGGGCCGAGAGGCCCGTTTTTTTAAGCCCGCAGTAGAACGCGGCGCCGGGCAAGGTATCATAGCGCCGCAGACTTAACCCCCGAATAACCCCTTAAAGGAGCCCCGTCTCATGTCCAAACCAGCCTACAAGCGCGTCCTCCTCAAATTGTCCGGCGAAGCCCTGATGGGCGATGATCCTTACGGCATCAATCGCGCCACGATCGAACGGACGGTGGCCGATGTGGCCGAGGTCGCGAAACTGGGCGTGGAACTGGCGATCGTCATTGGCGGCGGCAACATCTTCCGTGGTGTGGCGCCCGGCGCCCAAGGCATGGACCGCGCCACCGCCGACTACATGGGCATGCTGGCCACGGTGATGAACGCGCTGGCCCTAGCCGACGCCATGCGCCATGTCGGCGTCACCGCGCGCGTGATGTCGGCGATCGGCATCGAACAGGTGGTCGAGCCGTATGTGCGCCCGAAAGCGCTGCAGTACCTGGAAGAAGGCAAGGTCGTGGTGTTCGCGGCCGGCACCGGCAACCCGTTCTTCACCACCGACACCGCCGCGGCGCTGCGCGGTTCGGAAGTGAGCGCGGAGATCGTGCTGAAAGCCACCAAGGTGGATGGCGTGTACACTGCCGATCCAAAGAAAGACCCGAACGCCACGCTGTACCACTCGATCAGCTTCGATGAAGCGATTTCCAAGCACTTGCAGGTCATGGACGCGACCGCCTTCGCGCTGTGCCGCGACCAGAAACTGCCGATCAAGGTGTTCTCCATCACCAAGCCGGGCGCGCTGATGCGCGTCATCATGGGCGAGGATGAAGGTACACTGGTTCACGTTTAAATTTAGATATTTCAGATATACAGGAGAGCAGCAATGTCCGCAGCTGACGTTAAAAAGAACGCCCAAGACCGCATGACCAAATCGCTGGAAACCCTGCGCGGTGACCTGGCCAAAGTCCGTACCGGCCGTGCCCACACCGGCATCCTCGACCACGTGACGGTGGACTACTACGGTAGCCCGACCGCCATCAGCCAGGTGGCCAACCTGACCTTGGTCGACGCCCGCACCATCGGCGTGCAGCCGTTTGAAAAGAAAATGGCCGGCGCAATTGAAAAAGCCATCCGCGACGCCGACCTGGGCCTGAACCCGGCCGCGCAGGGCGACATGATCCGCGTGCCGACCCCGCCGCTGACCGAAGAACGCCGCAAGGAAATGGTCAAGCTGGCCAAGGGCGAAGCGGAAGACGCCAAAGTCGCCGTGCGCAACATCCGCCGCGACGCCAACGAAGGCTTGAAAAAGCTGGTCAAGGACAAGGCGATTTCGGAAGACGACGAGCGTCGTGGCACCGACGAAATCCAGAAACTTACCGACAAGTTCATTGCCGACATCGACAAGATGGTCAGCGAAAAAGAAAAAGAAATCCTGACGGTGTAAGCCACTGGCTGCGCCACGTCATTCCCGCGTACGCGGGAATCCATGGGCCGCGTGGCGACACGCTCAGCATGGATTCCCGCCTTCGCGGGAATGACGTTTCTGTGGGCGCAACTTGTCTTTTTGCCTCACACCTGCAATACTTTATACTTTGGCATCGACGTTTTCATGAAATATACGAGTTCGACTACCGAGGTTCCAGACGCACCTGCCGTACCGCGCCATGTGGCCATCATCATGGACGGCAACGGACGCTGGGCCACCAAGCGCTTCCTGCCGCGGGTGGCCGGACACGCCAAGGGCGTGGACGCCGTGCGCACCGCAGTCGAGTCCTGCGCCCGCCGCGGCGTCGACTATCTGACCTTGTTCGCCTTCAGCTCCGAAAACTGGCGTCGCCCGGAAGAAGAAGTGTCCCTGCTGATGCGCCTGTTCGTGACGGCGCTGGAACGCGAAGTCTCCAAACTGCACACCAATAATATCCGCCTGCGCGTCGTGGGCGACCTCAGCCGCGCCGACCAGAAGCTGCAAGGCATGATCGCCGCCGCCGAGCGCAAGACCGCCGCCAACACCGGCATGACCTTGACCGTCTGCTTCAACTACGGCGGCCGCTGGGACATCATGCAAGCCGTCGCGCAGATGGTCAAAGCCCATCCCGGCGCGAGCGACTTCACCGAAGAACAACTGGCGCCGCACCTGGTCATGGCCTACGCGCCCGAGCCCGACCTGTTCATCCGCACCGGCGGCGAACAGCGCATTTCCAATTTCCTGCTGTGGCAGCTGGCGTATACCGAGCTGTTCTTCACCGACACGTACTGGCCGGATTTCTCCGCCGCGTGTCTCGACGAGGCGATCGCCTCCTACCAGCACCGCGAGCGGCGATTCGGCCGCACCGGCGCGCAACTGGCTGAAAAGACAAACTGATGCTGAAAACGAGGATTATTACCGCTGTGGTGTTACTGGCGGTGCTGCTGCCGGTCCTGTTCTTCAACTATTTCCCCGCGTTTGCCCTGGTGGTGACGCTGTTTGTCGGCGCCGCCGTGTGGGAAGGCGCCCGTTTGTTCGGCTTGGGCGAAAGCCGCGCGCGCGTGGCCGGCTTTATCGGCGGCGCGCTGTTCGTGGCGCTGATGTACTCGGCCAAGCCGGGTGCGGTCAACGCGCTGTATGGCGTGGCCGCCTTGCTGTGGCTGATCCGCTACGCGCCGACGCTGGGCCTCGGCCTGCCGCCGCTGGCCGGCGCCGCCAACTGGTCGCTGGCGATCACCTTTACCTTTGCCGTGTTTGCCGCCTTCTTCGCGCTGGTCGGCCTGTACCTGAAGTCGCCGCTGTATTTGCTGTCGGTGATGGTGCTGGTGTGGATCGCCGACATCGGCGCCTACTTCTCCGGCAAGGCCTTCGGCAAGCGCAAGCTGGCGCCGAGCATTTCCCCGGGCAAGTCGTGGGAAGGGGCGATCGGCGGCGCGATTGCGGTGCTGGTGCTGGCTTCGCTGTCGATCATGCTGGCCAACGGCGCCGCGCCGTGGCTGCAGGACACCTTCGCCTGGAAGCTGCAGGCCCGCTTCGGCTGGGCGCCGGCGCTGCTGGTGCTGCTGGTGATCGTGATCTTCTCCGTCATCGGCGACCTGTTCGAATCCCAACTCAAGCGTCGCGCCGGCATCAAGGACAGCAGCAACCTGCTGCCTGGCCACGGCGGCGTGCTGGATCGCGTAGACGCGCTGATCCCGGTGCTGCCGATGGCCGCGCTGGTCACGTCCTGGCTCTGAAAGAATTCCCATGCAACGTATTACCGTTTTAGGCGCCACCGGTTCGATCGGCGTATCCACGCTGGACGTGGTGGCGCGCCATCCCGGCCGCTATGCCGTCTACGCGCTGTCGGCCCACAGCCGGGTCGAAGAACTGGCCGCGCAGTGCGTGCAGTTCCGTCCAGCGCGCGCGGTGGTCGGCACCGCCGCCGCCGCCGACCGCCTGGCGGCGCTGCTGCGCGCCGCCGGCGTCAAGACCGAAGTGGAGTGGGGCGAGCAAGCCCTGTGCAGTATCGCCAGCGCGCCGGAAGTCGACAGCGTGATGGCCGCCATCGTTGGCGCGGCCGGCCTGGCGCCGACCTTGGCCGCAGCGCGCGCCGGCAAGAAGATCCTGCTGGCCAACAAGGAAGCGCTGGTCATGTCCGGCCAGCTGTTCATGGACGCCGTGCGCGAATCGGGCGCGGTGCTGCTGCCGATCGACAGCGAACATAACGCCATCTTCCAGTCGATGCCGCAATTCGGCGGCCGCGTGCCGGCGGTGCGCGAGCAGGCGGCCGGCGTCGCCAAGATTTTGCTGACCGCGTCCGGCGGGCCGTTCCTGACGCGCGACGTCGCCACGCTGGACGCGGTGACGCCGGAGCAGGCCTGCAAGCACCCCAACTGGTCGATGGGCCGCAAGATTTCGGTCGATTCGGCGACCATGATGAACAAGGGCCTGGAAGTGATCGAGGCGCACTGGCTGTTCGGCGCGCCGGCCGACCAGATCGAAGTGGTGATCCATCCGCAGTCGGTGATCCACTCGATGGTGTCCTACGTCGACGGCTCGGTGCTGGCGCAGCTGGGCAACCCGGACATGCGCACGCCGATCGCCCACGCGCTGGCCTACCCGGAGCGCATCGCTTCCGGCGTGGCCCAGCTGGACCTGACCCAGATCGCCACGCTGCAATTTGAACAGCCGGACTTCACCCGCTTCCCGTGCCTGGCGCTGGCGTTCGACGCCCTGCGCGCCGGCGGCACCGCCCCGGCGCTGCTGAACGCGGCCAACGAAGTGGCGGTACAAGCCTTCCTCGACCGCAAGATCGGCTTCCGCCAGATCGACCGCGTGATTGCGCAAGTGGTGGACACGCTGCCGCACGGCGATGCCCACAGCATCGACGCCGTGCTGGCGCAGGACGCCGCCGCGCGCGCCGCCGCCGAAGCCTGCATCGCCGGACTGGCCGCATGATCTTCCTGCAAAAAGTGCTGGCGTTTGTCTTCTGCCTGGGGTCCCTGGTGGTGCTGCACGAGCTGGGACATTACCTGGTGGCGCGCTGGTGCGGCGTCAAGGTGCTGCGCTTTTCGGTCGGCATGGGACCGGTGGTGTGGTCGCGCCGCTTCGGCAAGGACCAGACCGAATGGGCGATTTCCGCGCTGCCGCTGGGCGGCTACGTCAAGATGCTGGACGCCCGAGAAGGCGAACTGGCCGGCTTGCCGGAGTCGGACCTGCGCCGCGAATTCACGCGCCAGAACGTGTGGAAGCGCATCGCCATCGTGGCCGCCGGCCCGATCGCCAACTTCCTGGTCGCCATCGCGCTGTACGCCGGCCTGTTCATGCACGGCGTGGAAGAACCCACCAGCAAGATCAGCGTCAAGGCCGAGAGCCAGGCCTGGCAGGCCGGCCTGCGCAGCGGCGACAACGTGGTGTCGATCAACGAACAACCGGTGCACGTGTGGTCCGAGCTGCGCTGGCAACTGGTGCAGGCCGCCATCGACAAACAGTCGGTGCGGGTGGCGCTGGAACGCGCAGGGCAGGGCCACGTCAACCTGACGCTGGCCGCCAGCGCGCTGCAAGGCCTGAACCTGGAAGGCGATGTGCCGGGCCAATTGGGCCTGGACGTGGCGCGGCCGTTGCCGGTGGTGCTGCGCGTGCTGCCGGGCGGTCCGGCCGAACGCGCCGGCCTGCAGGCTGGCGATCTGCTGACCGCCGTCGACGGCGTGGCGGTCGATAACAGCCCGGCCTTCATTGAAAAAATCAGCGCGGCGCCCGGCAAGCCGGTGCTGCTGGCGATGCAGCGTCACGGCCAGCCGCTGACGGTCAGCGTGGTGCCGGCGGCGGTGGAAGCAAAAACCGCTCAAGGAACTGTAACAGTCGGTAAGATCAACGCCGAGATTGCAAACCGCCCGGATATGATCAAGGTGCCATCATCCCCTCCCGCTGCAGTCGCCAAGGCGGTCGCGCGGGTCTGGGAGACTTGTACGATGACGCTGAAAATGATCGGCAAAATGGTCACCGGCGAGGTCTCGCTGAAGAATGTGACGGGGCCGATCACCATCGCCGATTATGCCGGCCAGACCGCGCAGATGGGCCTGGAGTATTACCTGAGCTTTGTCGCCTTCATCAGCATCAGTCTGGGTGTGATGAATTTGCTGCCGATTCCCGTTCTAGACGGGGGGCATTTGCTGTATTATTCGCTGGAAGTTTTAACTGGGCGTTCTGTGCCGGAGCGCGTTGGTGACATCGCGCAGCGTCTCGGCATGGGCTTGTTATTGAGCCTGATGCTGCTGGCGGTGTTTAACGACGTTGCCCGGCTGCTGTAGCTGTACTGTGTAGTTCTCGTTGATTAGCCATTGAAACCGATGAAAAGATATTCTGATCGTATTACCTCTACTTCCTTGCGCCGCAGCCTGATCGGCGCCGCTGTCCTGGCACTGTGCAGCGGCAGCGCGCTCGCTGTCGAGCCCTTCGTCATCAAAGATATCCGAATCGAAGGCATTCAGCGTACGGAAGCCGGTACGGTCTTCAGCTATCTGCCGGTGCGTGTCGGCGAAACCTTCAACGACGACAAATCGATCACTGCCATCAAGGCGCTGTATGCCACCGGTTTCTTCAAGGACGTCAAGCTGGAACAGGACGGCCAGGTGCTGGTGGTGCTGGTCGAGGAACGCCCGGCCATCGCCAAGGTGGACTTCACCGGCACCAAGGAATTTGAAAAAGATGTGCTGATCAAGGCGCTGAAGGACATCGGCGTCGGCGAAGCCAAGACCTTCGAAAAAGCCTCGGTCGATCGCGCCGAGCAGGAATTGAAGCGCCAGTATCTGTCGCACGGCCTGTATGGCGTCAAGGTGGAAACCACCGTCACGCCGCTGGAACGCAACCGCGTCAACATCAACTTCGTGGTCGACGAGGGCGAGATCGCCAAGATCAAAGAGATCAACATCGTCGGCAACAAGGTGTTCTCCGACAAGGAGCTGAAGGAAAACCTGGCGCTCAATACCGGCGGCTGGTTCAGCTGGTACACCAAGGCCAACCAGTACTCCAAGACCAAGCTGACCGGCGACATCGAGTCGCTCAAGTCCTTCTATCTGAACCGCGGCTACATCAGCATGAACATCGATTCCACCCAGGTCTCGATCACGCCCGACAAGAAGGACATCTACATCACCATCAACATCACCGAGGGTGAGCAGTACAAGGTCAAGAACATCAAGTTCGAAGGCGAGACCTTCGGCCGCGAAGAAGAACTGCGGTCGCTGGTGCTGCTGCGCAGCGGCCAGACCTATTCGGGCGAGCTGCTGACCGCCACCAACAAACTGATTTCGGACCGCCTGGGCACCTTCGGCTACGCGTTTGCCAACGTTAATGCGTCGCCCGACATCGATGTCGAGAAGCGCGAAGTGTCGTTCACCTTCTTCATCGATCCGGGCAAGCGCGCCTACGTGCGCCACATGAACATCGCCGGCAACACCTCGACCCGCGACGAAGTGATCCGCCGCGAGTTCCGCCAGTTCGAATCGAGCTGGTACGACGCCAACAAGATCAAGCTGTCGCGCGACCGCGTCGACCGCCTGGGCTATTTCAAGGACGTGACAGTCGATACGCCGGAAGCGCAAGGCACTTCGGACCAGGTGGACGTCAACCTGACCGTGACCGAACGTCCGACCGGTAACTTCCAGATCGGCGGCGCGTTCTCGCAGTCGGAGAAGTTCTCGTTCCAGGCGGCGGTCCAGCAGGCCAACTTCGCCGGTTCCGGCACCACCGTGGGCCTGGAGCTGAATACCTCGAAATACAGCCGCACGATTTCGTTCTCGCAGACCGACCCGTACTACACCGATGACGGCGTCTCGCGCGGCTACGAGCTGTATCTGCGCACGCAACAGCCGCCGGCGCTGAACATCGGTTCCTACACGATTAAACAGCAGGGTGGCCGCATCAGCTACGGCGTGCCGTTCTCGGAAGTCGACACCGTGTTCTTCGGCATCGGCCTGGAACGCTCGAAGATCACCACCGACGCCACTTCGCCGACCCGCTTCCGCGAATACGTGACCACCATTACCGGCATCGCCAACGGTATCGGCACCGCCGCCACCAACGCCGTGCCGCTGACCATGGCGTGGGCGCGCGACAGCCGCGATTCGGCGGTGACGCCAACCATCGGCCGCTACCAGCGCGCCAACCTGGAGCTGGATCTGGTCGGCCAGCAGAAATACTACCGCGCCGTCTACGAGCAGCAGTGGTACAAGCCGCTGTTCTCGAAAGTGACGCTGGCGTTGAAGGGCGAGTTCGACTACGGCCATGGCATCGGCAACAGCAGCTACCCGGTGTTCAAGAACTTCTACGCCGGCGGTATCGGTTCGGTGCGCGGCTACCTGAGCTCGTCGCTGGGCGCGGTCGACTACACCTATGGCGATGCGCTGGGCGGCGCGTCGCGTATCATCGGCAATGCCGAGCTGCAGCTGCCGTTCCCAGGCTCCGGCCAGGACCGCAGCCTGCGCTGGTTCGGCTTCCTCGATACCGGCCAGGTCTACCAGGAAGGTCAGAAGATGCGCGCTTCCGAGCTGCGCTACTCGACCGGTCTGGGCATCAGCTGGATTTCGCCCGTGGGTCCGCTGAAACTGAGTTATGCTAAGCCGTTGAACGCCAAGACCGGCGACCGCCTGGAGCGCTTCCAGTTCCAGATGGGGACTGGGTTCTAATACGGCTTCTAACACGGCCGCCAATGCATAAAAGTAATATTTTTTATTTCGGAGAAATAAGTTGAAGACCGCATCCGCAACCATGACCAAATATTTCGCCATGCTGGCACTGGGCTGGTGTGCATTGGCGCCGGTGCAGGCCCAGACCTCGGCCTCGCGCATTGCCTGGATTAGCCCGGAGCGCATCTACAACGAATCCAAGCTGGCAAAGCTGGCCGAAGAAAAGCTCAAGGAAGAGTTCAAGGGCCGCGAGAAGGCCATGAGCGAGATGGCGGCGCGGCTGAAGACGGCGTCGGACAAGCTGGAGGCGGATGCGCCGACCCTGACCGAGGCCGACCGCATCAAGCGCCAGCGCGACGTGTTTGAGCTGGACAAGGAATACCAGCGCCGCCAGCGCGAATTCCGCGAAGACGTCAGCCAGCGCACCAACGAGGAGCGCCAGGCGATTTCGGAAAAGGCCACCAAGATCATCAAGCAGCTGGCCAATGTCGAAGGCTTTGACATTGTGCTGCAGGATGCCGTCTGGGCCAGCAGCCGCATCGACATCACCGAGAAGGTGCTCGCTGCGCTGGATAAAGACAAGTAAAACTCAAGATTGGATCACCCGATGGGCACTCGACTAGGAGCATTGGTCGAACGCTTGGGCGGACAGCTGGTAGGCGATGCGAACCTGGAAGTGTCCGGGATCGCGCCACTGGCCGATGCAGGCGTTTCGCACATCAGCTTTCTCAGTAATAGCAAACTGCGCGCCGAGGCGTTGCAGAGCAAGGCGGCGGCGCTCATCGTGTCGGCCGCCGATGACGCTTTTATCGCCGCCGGCTACCACGGTGCGCGCATCGTCGTCCCGAATCCGTATGTGTACTTCGCCCGCGCGGCCCAGTATTTCGAATCCCTGACAGCGATCGTGCCGCCGGCCGGCGTGCATGCGTCGGCGGTGGTGGCCGATAGCGCGCAGGTGGCGGCTTCCGCCCACATCGGCGCGCGCGCGGTGATCGAAGACGGCGCCGTGATCGGCGAGCACGCGGTGATCGGCGCCGGCTGCTATGTGGGCCGCGAGGCGGTGGTGGGCGAGGGCACGCAGTTCTTCGCCAACGTCACCTTCCACGCGCGCTGCCAGATCGGCAAGCGCGGCATCATTCACTCGGGCGCGGTGATCGGCACCGACGGCTTTGGCTTTGCCAACGAGGGCGGCGTCTACATCAAGATTCCGCAGACCGGCCGCGTGATGATCGGCGACGATGTCGACATCGGCGCCAACACCACCATCGACCGCGGCGCGCTGGCCGATACGATTATCGAAGATGGCGTCAAGCTGGATAACCAGATCCAGATCGGCCACAACTGCCATATCGGCGCGCACACGGCGATGGCCGGCTGCGTCGGCGTGGCCGGCAGCGCCAAGATCGGCAAGTACTGCACCTTCGGCGGCGCCGCCATGGTGCTCGGGCACCTGACCATCGTCGACAAGGTGCACGTGGGCTCGGGCTCGATGGTGTCGCGCTCGATCCTGGAACCTGGCCAGTACACCGGCTTCTACCCGCTGGCGAAAAACGCCGACTGGGAAAAATCGGCGGCGATTGTCCGCAATTTGTCCGCCATGCGCGATAAAATCCGCGCGCTGGAAAAAACTATTAAAACACGAACTGAAAACGAATCATGACCACTACTCCCGACACCGCCGCCGCCAAGACCATGGACATCTGCGAGATCAAGGCCTATCTGCCGCACCGCTATCCGATGCTGCTGGTCGACCGCGTGCTCGCCTATGAAGAGAACAAGTCCATCACCGCCATCAAGAACGTGACCGTCAACGAAGAATTTTTCAACGGCCACTTCCCGCACAAGCCGGTCATGCCGGGCGTGCTGATGATCGAAGCGATGGCGCAGACCGCGGCGCTGCTGTCGTTCAAGACCATGGGCATCAAGCCGGATGAGAACTCGGTGGTGTATTTCGTCGGCATCGACGGCGCGCGCTTCAAGCGTCCGGTCGGTCCTGGCGACCAGCTGAAAATGGACATCGAGATCCTGCGCGTCGCGCGCGGCATCTGGAAATACAAGGCGGTCGGCTCGGTCGACGGCCAGGTGGCGGTGGAGGCGGAACTGATGTGCACCATCCGCAGCAGCACCGACGCCTCGCAGCCAGCCGCAGGACAGTAATCATGGCCAAGATACACGCCACCGCTGTCGTCGACAGCAAGGCCGAACTGCACGACAGCGTGGAGATCGGCCCGTACTCCGTGGTCGGCCCGCACGTCGTCATCGGTTCCGGTACGGTGGTCGGCCCGCACGTGGTGATCGAAGGTCATACGACCATCGGCAGCGACAACAAGTTCTTCCAGTTCTCGTCGATCGGCGCCGCGCCGCAGGACAAGAAGTGGAGCGGCGAGCCGACCCGCCTGACCATCGGCGACCGCAACACCATCCGCGAATTCTGCACCTTCAACACCGGCACGGTGCAGGACAAGGGCGTAACCTCGCTCGGCAACGACAACTGGATTTCGGCCTACGTCCACCTCGCGCATGACTGCGTGGTGGGCAGCAACACGATCTTCTCGAACAACGCGCAGATCGCCGGCCACGTGGAAATCGGCGACTGGGTGATCATGAGCGGCTTCGCCAACGTGCACCAGTTCTGCAAGATCGGCGCGCACGCGTTTGTCGGCATGAGCACCTCGCTGACGCAGGACGTGCCGCCGTTCGTGCTGTTGAACGGTAATCCGGCATCGGCGCACGGCGTCAATATCGAAGGCCTGAAACGGCGCGGCTTTACGCGCGAGCAGATCAACGGCATCCGCGCAGCCTACAAGATTATCTACCGCTCCGGCCATACGCTGGAAGAAGCCAAGGCGGCGCTGATTGCCGAGGAAGCCACCGTGCCGGCCGACGTGGCGCTGCACATGCGCGCCATGCGCGAGTTCCTGGATACCGCGAGCCGTGGCATCGTCCGCTGACACCCCGCTGTCCCTGGCCCTGGTGGCCGGCGAGCCGTCCGGCGACATGCTGGCGGCTCGTTTGCTTTCGGGCCTGCGTCCGCACCTGCCGGACGCGCGCTTCCACGGCATCGGCGGACCGCAGATGATGGCGCAGGGCTTCGAATCGCACTGGCCGATGGACCAGCTGACCGTGCGCGGCCTGCTGCCGGTGCTGCTGCGCTACCGCGAACTGAAAGGCATCCAGAGTGCACTGCGCGACCAGCTGCTGGCCGACCGCCCGGCCGCCTTCATCGGCGCCGACTATCCTGGCTTTAACCTCGGGCTGGAGATGCAGCTGAAGGACGCCGGCATTCCGACCGTGCATTACATCGGGCCGCAGATCTGGGCCTGGCGCGGTGGCCGCATCAAGAAGATCATTAAGGCGGTATCACATATGCTGGTGGTGTTCCCGTTCGAGGAAGAGATTTATAAAAAGGCCGGCGTACCAGTCAGCTATGTCGGCCATCCGCTGGCCGAACTGATTCCGCTGGCGCCGGACGAAGGCGCGGCGCGGCGCGCGCTCGGTTTGCCGGAAGACGCCAATGTGGTCGCCATCATGCCGGGCAGCCGCATGTCGGAGATCAAGTACAACACGGTGGCCTTCGTGCAGGCGGCGCGGCTGCTGAAAATCCGCGAACGCTCGTTGAAGTTTGTCGTGCCGATGGCCGGCGAACGCCAGCGCGCGTACTTCCTGGAGCTGATCGCGCAGGCGGGCTTGCAGGACGTCGCGCTGCAACTGCTGGACGGCCAGTCGCACACCGCGATTGCGGCGGCCGATGCGGTGATGGTGGCCTCCGGCACGGCGTCGCTGGAAGTGGCGCTGTTCAAGAAGCCGATGGTGATCGCCTACAAGATGGCGGAACTGGAGTGGCAGATCCTGCGCCACTTCGGCTACCAGCCGTGGATCGGCATGCCGAACATCCTGGCGCGCGAATTCCTGGTGCCCGAACTGCTGCAACACGCCGCCAGCCCGGAAGCGCTGGCGGAAGCGATGTGGAAGCAGTTGAGCGATGCCCCGCACCGCCTGCGGCTGGCGCAGCGCTTCACCGACATGCATCACAGCCTGTTGCGCAACAGCGCGGAGGAGAGCGCGGCGGCGGTATTGAAAGTAATCGGCGCTTGAGTGTCGCTCCCGCGTATGCGGGAGCCCATGCCTAGCGTCCCCGGTCATCGTAGTATGGATTCCCGCCTGCGCGGGAATGACGGAATGAAGAGCAACTAACGTGATAAATCAAAACCTCGGCCTGTTTGACGACCTGCCGGCATCGGCCGATGAAATCATCTGCGGCGTGGACGAAGCGGGCCGCGGGCCGCTGGCCGGCCCGGTGTTTGCGGCCGCCGTCATCCTCGACGTGTCGCGTCCCATCGAAGGCCTGCGCGATTCGAAAAAGCTGACTGAAGCCAAACGCGACATGCTGGCGCCGCTGATCAAGCAGCACGCGCTGGCGTGGGCGATTGCCGAAGCGTCGGAAGAAGAAATCGACAAACTGAATATCCTGCAGGCGTCGATGCTGGCCATGCGCCGCGCAGTGGAAGCGCTGAGCACCGTGCCGACCCTGGCCCTGATCGACGGCAACCGCTGCCCGGTCATGAAAATCCAGAGCATCGCCATCATCGGCGGCGACGACAAGGTAGACGCCATCTCGGCCGCCTCGATCCTGGCCAAGACCGCGCGCGACGCCGCGCTGGTGCTGCTGCATCAGCGCTATCCGGAATACTGCTTCGACCAGCACAAGGGCTACGGCACCGCGCTGCACCTGGAGCGCCTGCGCGCGCACGGCCCGTCGCCAGTGCATCGCCGCTCGTTTGCGCCGGTGCGCGCGCTGCTGGAGGTAAGCCTGTGAAGACGATTACCTCGCGCGACAACGTCCAATACAAGGAACTGGTCAAGCTGGCCGGCAGCCAGTCGGCGCGCCGCAAGGCCGGCCGCACGCTGCTGGACGGCGTGCACCTGTGCCAATCGTTCCTGCAACTGCGCGGCATGCCGGAGCAGTGCGTGGTCAGCGAAAGCGCGCTGCACAATCCGGAAGTGATGGACATCGTCGGTCAGCTGGAAGCGCAACGCGCGCACGTGCTGGCGCTGCCGGATGCGCTGTACAACGGCATCAGCCAGGTCGAGCATGGCGTCGGCGTGATGTTCTCGATCGCCACGCCGGAACGCGAGGTGACGGCGCCGGTGAGCGTATCGGCGGTGCTGCTGGACGGCGTGCAGGACCCCGGCAACGTCGGCTCCATCCTGCGCAGCGCGGCGGCGGCGGGCGTGACGCAAGTGTATTGCAGCGCCGGTACCGCATTCTGCTGGTCGCCGAAAGTGCTGCGCGCCGCAATGGGTGCGCACTTCGTGCTGGATATTTTTGAAAACGTCGACCTGGCGGACCTGGTCCGCAACGCCAAGGTGCAGACGCTGGCCACCAGCGGCTATGCGACCCAGCGCCTGTACGACGTCGACCTGCGCACGCCGACCGCCTGGCTGTTCGGCCACGAAGGCCAGGGCGTGGCGGACGATTTGCTGTCGATGGCCACCCACCAGGTAGTGATCCCGCATCTTGGACAGGTGGAATCGCTCAACGTGGCCGCCTGCGCGGCAGTATGCTTTTTCGAGCAAGTCAGGCAGAATCTGACGTAAGCACATTCTGGAGCCGTCATGGATATCGCGCAGCTGCACTTTCTGGTAGCCGAAGGGGATCAGGTTCAACGCCATGCGCTGGCTGATATCCTGGTGCACCTCGGTGTCGGCCGCATCACGCAGGCACCGGACGGCCACACGGCGCTGCGCCACTTCAGCGCCGGCATCACGCCGCCGGTGGACATCGCCATCATCGACCTGGCCTTGCCGGGCATGGACGCGCTGGAATTGATACGCCGCCTCGGCGAAGCGCACTGCAAGGCCGGCGTGATCGTGGTCGGCGCGCAGACCAACGCGGTGCTGTTCTCGGTGGAGACCATGGCCGACGCGTATGGCGTCTACGTGCTGGGCGCGATCTGCAAGCCGGTGATCGGCAGCCAGCTGACGGCGCTGATCCAGAACTATCTGCAACCGTCCGAAGCGCATGCCTTGCACGAGGCGCCGCCGACGCTGTCGTTCGCGCAAGTGGGTCAGGGCTTGCAGAACCGCGAATTCGATCCCTACTTTCAACCCAAGATCGAGCTGGAAACCGGGCAGGTGAAAGGCCTGGAGATGTTCGCGCGCTGGCGTCATCCGCTGTACGGCGTGCTGGGACCGGCGTCCTTCATGCCGGCGCTGGAAGAAGCGCGGCGCGTCGATTTCCTCGACTGGACCATGATCGAGAAGTCAGTGCTTGCATGCCGCAAGCTGCACGACCTGGGCATACCGATTTCGGTGTCCATCAATGTGGACCACAGCACGCTGGCGCACCCGCAGTTCATGGACCAGATCACGTCCTGCCTTGAGCGCCACCAGATCATGTCCGACTACATCACCTTCGAGATGACCGAGTCGGCGGTGCTGAGCACCGACGCCCACTTCCTCGAACGCCTGCTGCGCCTGCGCATGAAAGGCTTCGGACTGGCGATCGACGACTACGGGACTGGCCGCAGCAACCTGCAACTGCTGGCGCGCATCCCGTTCTCGGAACTGAAGATCGATCGCAGCTTCGTTGACGGCGCATCCAAGCGCGCCGCCATCGGCACCGTGCTGCGCTCCTGCCTGAACCTGGCGCGCAGCCTGGATCGCCGCTCGGTGGCGGTAGGCGTGGAGACCAAGCAGGATTGGGACTTCCTGCAAGGTCTGGGCTGCACCTACGCTCAGGGCTACTACATCGCCAAGCCGATGCCGGTGGAAGACTTCCCGGCCTGGCTGGCCGACTGGCAGCATTTCTTCTGACCGCCATCAAATACAGCTAGCGGCATCCGCGCACACTCGACCTCTGCCCACCAATGGAGGTCGACATGGCTAAACGTAAATCCAACGGCGGCGCGCTGGACGGCGCCGGTTCCATCCTGAGCACAGTCGCCGGACCGGCCGCGCCGCCCCATCCATCGCGCCTGGGACCACCCAATCCGATCGCCGACCAGCTGCTGGAAAAGGTCACCGGCGACGAGAAGCTGGCCGCCGAGATGCCTTTCAATCCCACCAAGCCGCTGGAGTATGGCGACGCGGCCTACACGCCGCACGCCGGCGCCACCCACGCGCCGCCGACGCCCATCGCCACCGCCAGCACCAGTACCGAAATCGTCGGCTCGGAGAAGGTCGGCGACGGCCAGCCGGACATCGGCGACAACGCCATCAACCGCCCGCTGGACCGGGTGCGGGTCGATGACACCGGCCGCGAGTTGACCACCAACCAGGGCGTGCCCGTGGCCGACAACCAGAACTCGCTGAAGGCCGGCCTGCGCGGGCCGACGCTGATGGAGGACTTCATCCTGCGCGAGAAGATCACCCACTTCGACCATGAGCGCATTCCCGAGCGGGTGGTGCATGCGCGCGGTTCGGCGGCGCACGGCTATTTTGAAAGCTACGAGGATCTGCGCGGCCTCACGCGCGCCGCGCCGTTTGCCGCCGCCGGCAAGCGCACGCCGGTGTTTGTGCGGTTTTCCACCGTCGCCGGCGAACGCGGTTCCGCCGATACGGTGCGCGATGTGCGCGGTTTCGCCGTCAAGTTCTATACCGACGACGGCAACTGGGATCTGGTGGGGAACAATATCCCGGTGTTCTTCATCCAGGATGCGATGAAGTTCCCGGACCTGATCCATTCCGTCAAGCCGGAGCCGCACAACGGCATGCCGCAGGCGGCCAGCGCGCACGACACGTTCTGGGACTTCGCCTCGCTCAGCCCCGAGATCGCGCACATGCTGCTGTGGCATACGTCGGATCGCGCCATCCCGCGCAGTTACCGCATGATGCAGGGCTTCGGCGTACACACCTTCCGGCTGGTGAACGACAAGGGGGAGTCGGTGTTCTGCAAATTCCACTGGACGCCGCTGGCTGGCACGCATTCGCTGGTGTGGGACGAGGCGGCGCGGCTGGCGGGCGCCGACCCGGACTACCATCGCCGCGATCTGTGGGAGGCGATCGACAGCGGCCAGTTCCCGGAGTATGAGTTGGGACTACAGATCTTCACCGAAGAACAGGCGGCGCAGTTCCCCTTCGATATTCTTGACCCGACCAAGATCGTGCCGGAGGAGATGGTGGCGGTGCGCCCGGTCGGCAAGCTGGTACTGGACCGCAATCCGGACAACTTCTTCGCCGAGACCGAACAGGTGGCGTTCTGCGCGGCGCATGTGGTGCCCGGCATCGACTTCACCAACGATCCGCTGCTGCAAGGGCGGATTCATTCCTACATCGATACCCAGATCAGCCGTCTGGGCGGCGCCAACTTCCACGAGATCCCGATCAACACGCCGGTGGCGCAGATTCATAACAACCAGCGCGATGGCATCCACCGCCAGCAGATCAACCGTGGGCGGGTCAGTTACGAGCCGAATTCGCTGGCCGGCGGCTGTCCGTTCCAGGCCGGCGCGCGCGGCTTTGTCAGCGTGCCTGAAGTATCGCAGGGCAGGGAAGTACGCGGCAAGCCGGAGCTGTTTGCCGATCACTATTCGCAGGCGCGTCTGTTCTGGATCAGCCAGAGCGTGACCGAGCAGCGGCACATCATCAACGCGTTCCGCTTCGAGTTGACGCGGGTGCATACGCCGGCCGTGCGCAGGCGCGTGCTGGCACTGCTGGCCAATATCGACGCGGCGCTGGTGGCGGGCGTGGCGGACGGCTTGGGCATGGAGGTGCCGCCGCCGCTGCCGCTGGCCACCGACCGGCCGCAGTATGATTATCCGGCGTCGCCATCGCTGTCGCTGTTTGCGCGGCCGGGCAATACCGGTATCCGCACGCGGCGTGTGGCGCTGCTGGTGGGGCCTGGCGTGGATGGGGCGCAGACACGCAAGCTGTATGCGGCGCTGCTGGACCAGGGCGCTGTGCCGCGTCTGGTGGGCCAGAAGATTGGCGCGCTGGCGTCGTACACCGATGCGCCGCTGGACGTGGAAATCAGTGTCGAGACCGGGCCGTCGGTGCTGTGGGATGGCGTGATCATTCCGGACTGCGCCGATGCGCGCGACGCCTTGAGCCGCGACGCCAATGTGCTGGAGTTTGTGAAGCTGCAGTACCGGCACGGCAAGCCGCTACTGGCGTTGGGCAGCGGCGCCGAGCTGCTGAAGGCGGCCAGGATTCCGCGCAAGCTGCCGCATGGGGTGCCGGACCCCGGCGTGATCTTGGTGGAGTCCAGCGAGGCAGCGGAAGGGCTGAACAGCTTTGTGTCAGTGCTGGCGCAGCAGCGCATCTACGCGCGCGAAACCGATCCCGCGCGCGTCTAGTTTAATACTCGCGGCGATCCGGCTTGATCTCTTGCAGGATCGTCGTCGAGATCTCTTCAATCGACTTGGTGGTGGACGACAGCCAGCGTATCCCTTCGCGCTTCATCATCGCCTCCGCCTCGTTGACCTCATAGCGGCAGTTCTCCAGCGACGCGTATTTGCTGCCCGCGCGCCGCTCATTGCGAATCTCGGACAACCGCTCCGGCGTAATCGTCAGCCCAAAAATCTTGGTCTTGAACTCATACAGCGACGACGGCAGCCGGCCGCGCTCGAAATCATCCGGAATCAGCGGATAATTGGCCGCCTTGATCCCGTACTGCATCGCCAGATACAAGCTGGTTGGCGTCTTGCCCGAGCGCGACACGCCGACCAGGATCACGTCCGCTTCGGCCAGATTCTTGTGCGACTGCCCGTCATCGTGCGCCAGCGAGAAGTTAATCGCTTCGATGCGGTTTTTGTACTCCTCACTGTCCACGATATTGTGCGAGCGGCCAATCGTGTGCGTGGACTTGACGCCTAACTCTTGTTCTAGCGGGGCGACAAATGTCTGGAACATGTCCATATACATGCCCTTGCACTTGCGGATCACATCCGATAGTTCCGTGTGCACCAGTGTCGAGAACACGATGGGCCGATGACCATCGTTTTCAAACGCTTCGTTAATCTTGCGCAGCGCATCGTAGGCCTTGTCCAGCGTATCGATGAACGGCAGCCGCACCTGGCGGAACCGCAATTCGAACTGGGTCAGCACCGAGTGACCGAAGGTTTCTGCGGTAATTCCGGTCCCGTCGGAAACAAAAAAGACGGTGCGGGCGGCGGACGGCAGGGGTTGTCGTTGTTCTTGTGTCATGTAGAGGAGGCTATCGGTATTGTGAATCGTCAATTCGCTTCGCAGGCTGTAGAATGAGCGCCAACAGGATGCATTGTGCGACACGGCCACCAGAATAACAAGAACATGGGTCTGTCGCCCGCCGGAAAGATTTCTATCTCAAAAAGGTGTAATTATGTCCAACGTAGCATTGAAGGAGCAAAACAACGAAGCGGTATACGTTGCCTCGTTTGAACATTTGCGCATGACGGATGTGGAATCCGTCGGCGGCAAAAACGCCTCGCTCGGCGAGATGATCAGCCAATTGGCAGGCGCCGGCGTGCGCGTGCCAGGCGGCTTTGCGACCACCGCGCAAGCCTTCCGCGACTTTCTGTCGCACAGCGTGGATGGCGGCAAATCGCTGGCCGACCGCATCGCCGATCGCCTGGCCGATCTGAACATCGACGACGTCCGTTCGCTCGCGCAGGCCGGCGCCGAGATCCGTCAGTGGATCATCGAGACGCCGTTCCAGCCGCGCCTGGAACAAGAAATTCATGCCTACTACGCACAACTGGTGGCCGATTCGTCGACCGAAATGTCGTTCGCGGTGCGCTCGTCGGCGACTGCCGAAGACTTGCCGGACGCTTCGTTCGCCGGTCAGCAGGAGACCTTCCTCAACGTGGTCGGCATTGAAAATGTGCTGGACGCGATGAAACACGTCTTCGCGTCGCTGTATAACGACCGCGCGATCTCGTACCGCGTGCACAAAGGCTTCACCCACGCCGAAGTGGCGCTGTCGGCCGGCGTGCAGCGCATGGTGCGCTCGGACCTGGGCGCCGCTGGCGTCATGTTCACCATCGACACCGAGTCCGGCTTCAAGGACGTGGTGTTCGTCACCTCCAGCTATGGCCTGGGCGAGACGGTGGTGCAGGGCGCGGTCAACCCGGACGAATTCTACGTCCACAAACCGATGCTGGAAAAAGGCAAATCGCCGGTCATCCGCCGCAACATCGGCTCCAAGCTGCTGAAGATGGAATTCACTGCGGAAGCCAAGGCTGGCCGCTCGGTGAAGACCGTTGACGTGCCGGTGGAACTGCGCAACCGCTATTCGCTGAACGACGAAGAAGTGGTGGAGCTGGCCAAGTACGCCGTCATCATCGAGAACCACTACGGCCGTCCGATGGACATCGAGTGGGGCAAGGATGGCCGCGACGGTAAGCTGTACATCCTGCAGGCGCGACCTGAAACCGTGAAGTCGCAGCAGAAGGCGACCGACGTGCAGCAGCGCTTCAAACTGAAATCGAGCGGCACGGTGCTGGCCTCCGGCCGCGCGATTGGCCAGAAGATCGGCGCCGGTCCGGTGCGCGTGATTCACGACCCGGCCGACATGGAACGCGTGCAGCCAGGCGACGTGCTGGTAGCCGACATGACCGACCCTAACTGGGAACCGGTGATGAAACGCGCTTCCGCCATCGTCACCAACCGTGGCGGCCGTACCTGCCACGCGGCGATCATCGCGCGTGAGCTGGGCGTGCCTGCGGTGGTAGGCTGCGGCGACGCGACCGAAGTGCTGAAGGACGGCACTTTCGTCACCGTGTCCTGCGCTGAAGGCGACGAAGGCAAGATCTACGACGGCCTGCTGGAAACCGAAATCTCGGAAGTGGCGCGCGGCGAACTGCCCAAGCTGCCGACCAAGATCATGCTCAACGTCGGCAACCCGCAGCTGGCCTTCGACTTCCAGTCGGTGCCGAATGCCGGTGTCGGCCTGGCGCGCCTGGAGTTCATCATCAATAACAATATTGGTGTCCACCCTAAAGCGATCCTGGAATATCCGAACATCGATGCGGACCTGAAGAAGGCCGTGGAGTCGGTCGCGCGCGGCCACGCTTCGCCGAAAGCCTTCTACGTCGACAAGCTGGCCGAAGGCATCGCCACCATCGCCGCCGCGTTCTGGCCGAAACCAGTCATCGTGCGCCTGTCGGACTTCAAGTCCAACGAGTACAAGAAACTGATCGGCGGTTCGCGCTACGAGCCGGATGAAGAAAATCCGATGCTGGGCTTCCGCGGCGCGGCGCGCTACCTGGCGGCCGATTTCGCCGGCGCCTTCGAAATGGAATGCGCGGCGATGAAGCGCGTGCGTAACGACATGGGCCTGACCAATGTCGAGATCATGGTGCCGTTCGTGCGTACGCTGGGCCAGGCTGAAAAAGTTGTAGACCTGCTGGGCAAGAACGGCCTGGTACGCGGCGAGAACGGCCTGCGCCTGATCATGATGTGCGAAGTGCCATCCAACGCGATCCTGGCGGAGCGCTTCCTGGAGCACTTCGACGGCTTCTCGATCGGGTCCAACGACCTGACCCAGCTGACGCTGGGCCTGGACCGCGATTCCGGCATGGCGCTGCTGGCGGCCGACTTCGACGAGCGCGACGACGCCGTCAAGGCGCTGCTGTCGCAGGCGATCCAGGCTTGCCGCAAGCAGGGCAAGTACATTGGCATCTGCGGCCAGGGGCCATCGGATCATCCGGACTTTGCCGCCTGGCTGATGGAGCAGGGCATCGAATCGATGTCGCTGAATCCGGACTCTGTGATCGACACCTGGCAGAAACTGGCGTCGCTGCAGAAGTAGTTGACGTTAACGGAAAATGGTATAGACTGGAGTTATCGAATTAAGTAGCAAAAAACTCTATCAATACCATCTGTCCAGCAGCAAAAACCCTCGCGGCCCCTCTCGGGAAGCGGGGGTTTTTGCATTTTGAAAGGAGATCATGATGACTGACTGGAGCTACTGGCTGGCGGCTGCCGGCGTGACGGTGATACTGGAACTTTTCAGCGGCACCTTTTATTTATTGATGATTGCCATCGGCCTGATGGCCGGCGCCGTCGCTGCGTTCCTCGGCCTGGGCGAGGCGCTGTCGCTGCTGATTGCGGCGGTGGTTGGCGTGGCGGCCACCTTCGTGCTGCGCCGCAGCCGCTACGGCAAGCAGCAGCAACGCGTGCAGGCCGAGCGCGACCCCAACGTCAATCTCGACATCGGTCAAACCGTCAATGTGCCAGCGTGGCAGGATGGCGCAGCGCGCGTCATGTACCGCGGCGCCTTGTGGGATGTCGAGCTGGATACCAGCGTAGCGCCCGGCAGCACTGCCGCACCTGGGCAGTACACGATACGCGAAGTACGCGGCAGCCGCCTGATAGTGGCGGCTTAAGATTAACTCACGGAGAAATTCATGGACATCAGTATTGGCAATGTCACCTTCATTCTGTTTATTCTGGCTTTGGTGTTTGTTTTTAAAACCATCAACGTGGTGCCGCAGCAGCACGCGTGGGTGGTGGAGCGTCTCGGCAAATACCACGCCACGCTGGGGCCAGGCCTCAACATCGTGATTCCGTTTGTCGACCGCATCGCCTACAAGCATGTGCTGAAGGAGATCCCGCTCGACGTGCCGCCGCAGGTCTGCATCACCAGGGACAACACGCAGTTGCAGGTGGACGGCATCCTGTATTTCCAGATTACTGATGCGATGCGCGCCTCGTACGGCTCGTCCAACTACATCGCCGCGATTACCCAGCTGGCGCAAACCACGCTGCGCTCCGTCATCGGCCGCATGGAGCTGGACAAGACGTTTGAAGAGCGTGACCACATCAACACCGCGATTGTGAATGCGATTGATGAATCGGCCGCCAACTGGGGCGTGAAAGTGCTGCGCTACGAGATCAAGGACCTGACGCCGCCGAAGGAAATCCTGCATGCGATGCAGGCGCAGATTACCGCCGAGCGCGAGAAGCGCGCACTGATCGCGGCGTCGGAAGGCCGCAAGCAGGAGCAGATCAACATCGCCAGCGGTGAGCGCGAAGCGCAGATCGCCCGTTCGGAAGGCGACAAGCAGGCCGCCATCAACCGCGCGCAAGGTCAGGCGGCGGCGATCATCGCGCTGGCGGAAGCCAATGCCAACGCGCTGCGCCAGGTCGGCGCCGCGATCCGCGAGCCGGGCGGCGAGGATGCGGTCAACCTCAAGGTGGCGGAACAATACGTCGGCGCCTTCGGCCAGCTTGCCAAGACCAATAATTCGATTATCATACCGGCCAATCTGGGCGATATGAGCGGCCTGATCGCCACTGCCATGCAGGTGGTGAAGACGCAAAAAGACGCGCCGCTCGTCAAGCCCGCCAAAGCATAAGGAGCAGGTATGGGTACATGGGCGGTAGACGCATTCGGCAATGATTACGCGCAGGACTGGGCGCAGGACTTGCACGAAACGAGCAATCTGGATGCGGTGGCGGACACCCTCGACACGGCGCTGGACACGCAGGGGGAACTGGATGCGCCGTTCGCCGCCGAAGCGCTGGTGGCGATCGAAGTGCTGGCACGACTGCAAGGCAAGGGCGGACCACGCAGCGACGACAGCGCCTCGGTAGACGAGTGGGTCGAGGCTCGCAAGCCCAAAGCCAAGCCGCGCGCCGACCTGGCCGAGAAAGCGGTGCGCGCGCTCGACCGCATCCTGTCGGACGAGTCCGAACTGCGCGCGCTGTGGAAAGAAAGCGAGCATTACGCCGAGTGGCTCGCCTCGGTCGCAGACCTGCGCGCGCGCCTCTAGAACCCGCACTTAAAACGCATAACTGGCGCCCATGCTCCAGGCCTTGGCTGGATGGATCGGATAGCCATAGTAGCGCAGGCCGTCGTCCGGACTGTGTTCGCGCGCCAGTTGCACTGTCCAGTTGCCGAACGGAACGGCCACGCCCAGCTTGAGGTCGTAGCGCGAGCGGGCTGGCACGCCGGGCCAGACGCCGTCGCTCAGGTTGTACAGCAGGCCGGCGTGGGCGATCAGGTTGAAGCGCGGATGGACCGGGTAGAACGTGCTGATTTCGGCGTACAACACCTTGGCCCGGAAACCAAAGTAGCGCGGCGCGTAGGACAGCCTGGCGCTGGTGCGTTCGCCGCTGAGGCCGGCATAACATTCGTGGAAATCGTTGGCGTGCGACTGCGTGTAGGCAATCTGGCTGCAGCCCGCATCCCCGCTTAGTGCGCTGGTGAGCCGGAGCGCATAACCCGCGTAGCCTTGCAGCTTGTAGCCGTAGTTGTCGCCTATGTGCATGCCGGCGGCAAAGCCCCCCGCGTACCAGCCACTGGCGCTGTCCAGATTCAGCGTCAGTTGCGGCGAAGGGCTGCTGTCGCCCGGCGTCTGGCCGCGGAAGGTGTAGCCGGATTGCAGCCCGACGCTGCCGCTGACGTCGATCTGGGCGATGGCCGGCGCGGCGGTCAGCGCGGACAGCAGCAGAACGGTGGCGCGTTGCGTCACGGGGCGGCGCCGTGTTGGCTGATTTGGCGGGCGCAACGGAGGTCGCGCACCAGGCGGGCGATGGTGGTGCATGCGTCTATGGTAGCAGCGTGCAGGGCCGCGCCCGATTGCAGTAGGGTGCGCATTTGCGCAGGCGAGCTGTCAGGGCGCAATTCGTCCAGTAGCGCCAGCATGCCGCTGACATGGGCGGCGGCATAAGAACTGCCGCTAACGAAGGCCCAGCGCGCGCCCGGTGCGCTGGTGGGAATATCATTGCCGGGGGCGAGCAGGTGGGGCTCGGCGCTCAGGGCGGGACTGGCGTCGCTGCCGGCACGCGTGGCGCTGCCAGGCTGCGCCAGGGCGATCGTGGCGGCCAGGCTGCGCAGGCCGGCCGTGCCGGAAGACGCGGCGCTGGTGGCCTGTGCCTCCGGCGTCACCGATGCCGCCCCCAACGGGCTGCGCGCTTGTGACGCTACCGCCAGTACGCCGTGGTGGCTGGCCGGGAAGGTGGGGCTGGTGGCGTGCGGGTCAATGGCGCCGACCACGCTGATGCCGCGCTCCAGCGCCACGTCCAGCAGACGGTCCAACAGCCTGTCGGGCGGGCCGGACAGGCTGAGGTTGATGACTTGCGCGCCGTTCAGGATCGCAAAGTTGATGGCCTTGCTGAGCGTGAAGCTATTACATCGGGTGGCCAGGTCGCGCTGCTGCCAGCAGGCACGCAACCCCATCAGCCTGGCCTGCGGCGCGACGCCGATGATGCCGCCGCCGCCGACGCGCGCGGCGATGATGCCAGCCACCGCCGTGCCGTGGTTTTCGGCCGGCGTGGGGCCGGCGTCGACGAAGTTGTTGTTCACGTCCAACTGGCCATGCAGGTCCGGATGACTGGCGTCGATGCCGCTGTCGACCACGGCGACGGTAATCCCGCGTCCGCGCGTGTAGCGGTGCAGTTCGGCCAGGTGCCAGTAGCGCGCGGCCGGCTGGACGCTGTAGAGCGGGTCGCCGCTGGCGTCGGCTTCGGCAGCTCCGCCGGGCTTGGCCGTAGCGGTGACGCCGGCCCTGGCGGTCATGGCGTCACCGTTCTTGGCGTCGGTGGTGCGGCCGGCGCCGGACGATTGCGCCATCCCATCAAAGCGGGCCACCGGTTGCGCCCATTCCACTTGGGGATCGCGGGACAGTTGGGCGATCAGGTGGTCGGCGTCGGTGCTGTCCGGGTAGCGCATGACATAGCAGTCGATGCCCAGGATCGCCATCGGCCAGCCTTCCACCAGCGTCAGGCCGTGCTGGCGGGCCAGGGCTTCGGCGCGGCGCTGGCGGGCGCTGCGGCTGTTGTCGTCGATGTAGCGGCCGCCGTAGGTGGCGTCGGGCCGGTAGTGCGTGGCGGGCAGGCGCAGCATCACCAGCAGTTGATGGTCGTCGCCGTAGTCGTCTGCGCCGGTGCTGACGACCGCTTCGGTGGTGGGCAGGTCGCTGTCCGGCCGCGCGATGGCCGGCATGGCGCTGAAAGTGAGCGCGGCGCAGACGGTCAGGATGCGCAGCAGCTTCACGGTGCGGTGTCTCCATCCAGCGGCTCGGCCAGCTTGACGGCGGCGTTGGCGCGCAGCGCCTGCAAAATTTGCGCGTGACGGTCGGTGGGCACGTTCAGCAGCCAGGCGTCGGTGACGGTCGGGCCGTCGACGATGCGGGCGTTTTGCGCTTGCAGAATGTGGCGCAGTTCGCGTTCGCTGGTGGCAGGCTGGAACACGACCACCATGTTGCCGCCGGCGGCGGCACCGGCGCCCAGCACGCGGTAGGCGGGTGTTTCGTCGGGGCGCAGCAGCAGGGCGCCCAGGGCGACGATCACCAGCCACTGCGCTGCCACCGCCCAGCGCAGCCAGGAAGACTGGTTGGCGGCCTTGACGCCCCACCATGAGATACGGCGCGGCGCGGTGACGTGTGTTTCCACCGCGCTGCCAGCAGCAGCGGCATCCCAATCTGCTGGTTTAGCTGCCGCGCGGCGCGGATTAGCCGGCGCGGCATCGGCGTCAGTTGCATCGTGGGCGGAGGTCGGCGTGGCGGGGCGCTCTTGCGGACCCAGCGCCGGCATCAACGCGGCGAACGCGCGCTCGATGTCGACGCCGGCCGGCAGACTGCCTGCCTCGGCGGCGGCCTCTGCACGCATGCCGTGTTCCCATTCCAGCTCATGGCGGCACTGCGCGCAGCCTTGAAGGTGCTCGTGCACGCGCCGCGTTTCGTCCGGCGACAGCTGCGCCGACGCATACCACGGCAGCAGCTCCTGCACCGCCTGGTGCACCGGGATATCCAGTCTGAACACGCGCCCGCTCATTGGCTGTTCTCTCTTTCGTTCCACAACAAATCCTTCAATCGGTGCCGCGCATGAAACATGCGGGTCTTGACCGTGTTCAACGGGCATTCGACAATCTCGGCGATGTCGGCATACGCCATATCGTGATAATAAGTCAGCACCATCACCGCCCGTTGCGCCGCTGGCAGCGCGTCGAGCGCGTCGGCCACGCTCTGCTGCAATTGCTGACGGCTCAGCACTTGTTCCGGCTGGTGATCGCCCTCATCTTCGTACAAGGAGGCGTCCGACTCGACCGGGTCATCGGTCAGCTTCAAACCCTTCAGCGTCTTGCGGTAGGCAATCGCGAAAATCCAGGTGGAGGGCTTGCAGCTGCCGTCAAAGCTGGCGGCTTTTTGCCAAACGACCAACATGGTGTCATTGACCACTTCCTCGATCAGCGCCGGATTGCGCGCCATGCGGCCGGCAAAACGCGACAGGCGCGGAAAATACGCACGATACAGCGTCTCGAAGGCGTGCCTGTCCCCAGCGGCGATCCTGCCCAGCAGTAGTGCGTCATCTGAATCCAAGGCCATCCACTTTCTCCATTTGCACGGTTAATACCTTGCCGGACGCAAATGGTTCTACAAATCGGGAAATAATTTTTAGGCTACCATGCGCATATGAACCTGAACCAGCAAATCGACCATTTGAGCACTTTCCTGCAGCGCCACGAGCGCGTGCTGGTGCTGACCGGCGCCGGCCTGAGCACGGCGTCCGGCATTCCCGACTACCGCGACAAGGACGGCGTGCGGCGCGGCCGCAGTCCGATCCAGGGGCCGGATTTCCGCAAATCCGAGGCCGTGCGGCGCCGTTACTGGGCCCGCAGCATGGCCGGCTACCCGACCCTGGCCGGCGCCGCGCCGAATGCCGGCCACCATGCGCTGGCGGCGCTGGAGCGGGCGGGCCGCATCCATGGCATCATCACGCAAAACGTCGACGGGCTGCACACGGCTGCCGGCAGCCGCAAGCTGATCGAGCTGCATGGCAACATCCATGGCGTGCTGTGCC
The DNA here is from genome assembly GCF_009857535.1 of Duganella margarita. Lineage (GTDB taxonomy): Bacteria > Pseudomonadota > Gammaproteobacteria > Burkholderiales > Burkholderiaceae_D > Rugamonas > Rugamonas margarita. Next base: position 28,417 of record NZ_WWCS01000011.1, on the reverse strand, counting down.
TGGATTGCCGCGCGGTCCATCCGCGCGCCGAGATCCAGGATTGGCTGGCGCAGGCCAACCCGTCGCTGGTGCCGACCGGGCCGGCCGGCGAGGTGGTGCCGGAAGCCCGTCCGGATGGCGATGCGGAAGTCGAACTGGACGAATTCCAGGATTTCCGGCTGCCGACCTGCGCGGCCTGCGGCGGAGTCTTGCAGCCGGATGTGATCTTCTTCGGCGATAACATTCCGCCACAGCGCACCGCCGACGCCCTGCAATGGGCCGACGAGGCCGATGCCGTGCTGGTGGTCGGTTCGTCGCTGATGGTGTTTTCCGGCTACCGCTTCGCCAAGCTGGCGGCGCAAAGCAACAAGCCGATCGCGGCCATCAACCTGGGCAAAACCCGGGCGGATGACCTGATCGGCTTGAAAGTGGAGGCGTCGGCAGTGGAGATCCTGCCGAGGTTGCTTTAACCTTCGTTTAGTTCCGCTGCAGCATCGAGCGGACGATGGCTTCCTTGGCCAGCACGTAATCGGTCCCGGCCAGCACGAAGTTGGTGTTCGGCTGGATCACTTTGATGTTAATGAACACCATGTCGCTGGTTTCCGCATACGAGCCGACCACGATGGCCTGAGCGTTGTGGCTGGTGGCCACTTCGCCGATTTCGCGCGTCAGCATCAATTCGCCCTGGTTGCGCTTCAGGTAGACGCTGTTGCGCAGCTTCATCTCCAGCATGCTCAGGCCGCCTTGCGCCATGCGGGTCGACACCTGTTCCGACACCAGCCGGCCCAGCGTGGTGGTCTGGTCCAGCGCATCGATGTTGACCATGGTGGCGACGATCAGCGGCTTGTCGGCCACCAGCTTGCCGCTCAGTTGCTGCAACAGCGCGTCGGCCGCCTTGTAGTTGGCGTTGATGAACTGGTTGGACGAAATGGTGGAGTAGTTGCCTTCTTCGCTTTTCGGCGTCGAGGAACAGGCCGCCAGGAGCAGCGGCAGGGCCAGCACGCCCGCGCGCGCCAAGGATTTCGTCAGCATCAAATATCTCCACGCACCTGGAAGGTACGGGTCAGTTTAGGTTCTTCGGGCTTGGGATCGACGATGCCGTACAGGATACGGTCGCTGTCGGCCACGTAATAGGCGGAGGTGTTGCGCGCGAGGTAGCGGTATTGGTCGGACACGGAGACGGTGACGATGATCTCGGTCTTGGGCGTGTCGCCCGGCGCAAACTGGGCGTTGAACCAGTCGTGCGCATCCAGCGCGCCGACCGCCACCGCGACATTGGCCACGACCGGCGCTTCGATCTCGCTCAGCAGCCAGACGCCGCTGCCGAGGACGGCGCGTTCGCCGTGATAGCGGTATTGCGGACGGTTGGCGCTGAAGGTGACCGCCTGCACGTCCAGATCGATCTTCAGCGAGCCGGCCGGCGTGCGCGACACCACGTAGCCGTCATTCACCAGCGAAGTGGTCAGCTGGGTCGCCAGCGCGCGCTGGAACGCTGACGGGTCTTTCGGTTCATTGATGAAGACCGGGCGTGGCGGACTTTTGCGAAGCTCCATCACCACGCGCTTCTCGATGCTGTCGGTCACCACGCCCCAGTGGTAGGCGGCTTGCAGCTTGGCTTGCTTGGTGGTGGGGAAGTTGGCGGCCAGCGGCGTGGGCGTGTAGCGCGACGCGCATCCCGCCAGCAGCGTTAGCCCGGCTGCCAGAGCCATTGCAGTTTTCAGCGCCATGATAGCCTCGTCCTCAAAAGTCCAGTCTGCTCGCGGCCAGCCGGCAGCCGCGAATGTAAAATCATCCAGCGCCCAGTTTAGCATGGATGTTTCTGATTAGAAATTCTCCGGACGATAAAAAACCCGGTACGGGACCGGGTTGTGTACGGGGCACGCAACAGTTTTAGCGGCGATTGGTCTTCATCGCCGATTCGACCTCGCGCTTGCCGTCGCGATCTTTCTCTGTAGCACGTTTATCGTGCATTTTCTTGCCCTTGGCCAGGCCGATTTCACATTTGACGCGGCCGCCCTTGTAGTGCAGGTTGAGCGGCACCAGGGTGTAGCCGGAGCGCGTCACGCGGCTGATCAGCTTGTCGATCTCCTGGCGGTGCAACAGCAGCTTGCGGGTCCGCACGGCTTCCGGGCTGATGTGGGTGGAGGCGGTCGGCAGGGCGCTGATGTGGGCGCCGAACAGGTACAACTCGTCGCCCTTGATGGTGACGTAGGCTTCCTTGATCTGGACGCGGGCGTCGCGGATGGCCTTGACTTCCCAGCCTTCGAGCACGATCCCGGCTTCGAAGCGGTCTTCGATGAAGTAGTCAAAAAAGGCTTTTTTGTTGTCGGCTATGGTCATGAGTGGGTATCGGTTAAACTACTGCTGCGCGCCGTGAGACGCGAATAATTCAACATCATAGCAAATGGTTAGACAATGGCAGTAGTACACAAATCAGTTTTCCTCGGTTATAGCGCTCAGCAAATGTTTGATCTGGTGGCCAGGATCGAGGACTATCCCAAATTCCTGCCCTGGTGCGGTGGTGTCGAGATCCGTGAACGCAATGGCAACACAGTGGTGGCCAGCGTTGGCATCAACTATCACGGCGTCAAACAGAGTTTTACCACGTCCAACGAAAACACGCCGCCGGATCAGATCAAGATGAAGCTGGTGGACGGTCCTTTCAAGTGCCTGGACGGCGTGTGGACGTTTAAGGCGCTGCGCGAGGACGCCTGCAAGATCGAGCTGGATTTGCGCTATGAGTTCTCCAGCGGGCTGCTGGACAAGCTGGTGGGGCCGGTGTTTGGCATGATTGCCAACAGCATGGTGGATTCCTTCTGCAAACGGGCGGAAACGGTGTATGGCGGCTGAGACTTTCGCGATCCAGGTGTGCTATGCCAGCGACGGCGCGCAATTCCTGCGCGACCTGCAGGTTCCGGCCGGCACCACGCTGGAACAGGCGGTCGCCCTGAGCGGCGTGTTGCAGGAAGTGCCGGGCCTGGACCTGGGCCAGCTACAAACCGGCATCTACGCCAAGAAGAAGCCGCTGGACACCATTCTGCGCGCCCACGACCGCGTCGAACTCTACCGCCCCCTGATCGCCGACCCCAAACACGCCCGCCGCCGCCGCAAAACCCCGGCGCCAGTCGCCGAGTAAGCAGCGCCGCTAAGCCAGGTTGCGCAGCACAAAATCGCGGGTCGCGGGTTGGCGGAAGAAATCGGTGTGCCAGACGGTGGCTTGTTTTTGTTCGGCGCTGCCGAAGCTGAGCATGTGGTCGGCGTCGGGTGCGGCTTCTGGCAGCAGCACGCTGTCGTACGGCACGACCATGTCGTTGGCGCTGTCGATCAGGGCGTTGCTGATCAGGGAGCCAGCGCGTTCCAGCACCGAGTCGCCATAGTCGAAGTTGGCGCGGGCGTAGTAGTTGCTGGCGCTGGTCAGCAGTGTGCCGCTGCGGTTGAGTAGCTCGATCAGCGCCGAGCCGCTGGCCAGGGCCTGCACACTCGGCTGGCCAAAGCCCAACGACACCACCATCCGCGCCAGTCCGATCACCAGATCCAGCCCCATGCCGCCGCTGAACGACGCCAGCAACGCCGCGACGTTGAGAAAGTGTTTGATTTCGTCCGGATCAGCCAGCGGCGAACCCCGGTTGGCCGCCGCCACAAACATCACCTTGCCAACCTTGGCGATGCGTCCGGCGCGTGCCCGCGCGATGTCGGCCATGCCCTCGGTCAGTAACGAGCGCACCACCAGTCCGCCACGGCTGTGGCACAGAATATCCACCTCCCAGTTGGCATTTGCCGGCAGCCGGTGCAGCAGGTTCATGGCGTTCTGCTGCGGCGTGCGGCCGATGGTCCAATGGTCGTAGCCGAACACGCGGCCTTCGTAGCGCTCCAGCAGCGGTTGTAGATCTAGGTCGCCAAACGCGCCTCGGGTCGAGCTGAACACGCCGTGTACCAGCAGCAATACCTTGTGTCCGCGTGCAGCGCCGAGTTCGGCCGTCGTCGCCGTCTGGTCGTAGCCGTGGCGCAGCGCCAGCAGACGTTCCGGCTGATGGTGCGCTTCGATCTTGTCGATCATCGCCTGTGTCATCTGCGCCGCAGTGTTGATGGTGGCTTGCACGATCCAGTCCCAGCCCGATTGCCGCGCCAGCGTCTGTCCCGTCGCCGGGCCGGCGTCACCCGGAAACACGAATTGCACGCAGCCGCTGACCTTGTGGCGCACGATGTGCAGTTCGCCATCCGCGATCAGGCCAGCCGGCAGTGGCGGCGTGCCGGCCATCGGCTGCAAGTCGGGCATGGCCGCCAGCAGGGCGTGATCGGCCATCGCGTCCTGTAAAGCGCGCTGCAATTCGGCTTGCTTGTTGGGAGTGAGTGGCATGCGCCCAGTTTAACGCCGTCCTTGACCAGCAGCTTGTACTGTTGCAAAGAAGAGTCGCCGCACGGTGATAGACGCTGCACGGCCCGCAAGCCGTGCAGCGTACGCCGCGCTTAGCGGCCGTTGACGTCCACCGTCTTCGCAGCCAGCTTGACCTTGACGCTGGCCGCCGGCTTGGCGCCGGCCGATTCGGCCAGGGTTACCAGGTATTCGCCGGCCGCGATCTTCCAGGTCTTGCTGGCGCTGTCGTACACGCCCAGTAGGCGTGGATCGATCTTTACCGTGACCTTGCCGCTGGCGCCCGCCTTCAGAGCCAGCTTGTCCCAGCCGCCGAGGCGTTTAGGCGCTTCCCAGCCGCCGCTGACCGGCGACACGTACACCTGGCCCACCGACTTGCCATCGCGCTTGCCGGTGTTCTTGATGCTGAAGCTGACCTCGATACCGTTACCGGCTGGCTTGGCGCTCAAACCCTCCAGCGCAAAGCTGCTGTACGACAGGCCGTAACCGAACGGGAACAGCGGCTTGTGGCCCTTCAGGTCAAACCACTTGTAGCCGACTGCCGCGCCTTCGATGTTGTAGTCGGTGGTGACCTTCTCGATGATGTTCTCATCCTTGGTCTTGGCGTCGCCATCGAGTTTAGGACGCGGCAGCTGCGCCAGCGAAGCAGGGAAGGTGGCAGGCAGACGGCCGGATGGATTGACTTCGCCGCTCAGCACGCGCGCAATCGCGGCGCCGCCGTTGCTGCCCGGATACCAGGCTTCCAGCACCGCGCCGACGTCGTTCAGCCATGGCATCACCACCGGGCCGCCGGTTTGCAGCACCACCACGGTTTTCGGATTGGCCTTGGCCACGGCGGCAATCAGGTCATCCTGCTTGTTCGGCAGATTCAGATCGTCGCTGTCGAAGCTCTCCGCCATCCACTGGTTGCCAAATACGATGACCACATCGGCGCCGGCGGCCAGCTTGGCGGCGGCGGCGACGTCCTTGCCGTCGCTGTAGGTCAGCTTGGCCTTGGTCAGCGCCGCCAGTTCGCCCATCGGCGACGAGCGGTGATAGACGATCGGGCCTGGGAAGTAGGCCGGGCCTTCATTCGGCACCGCCGAACCGCCTTTTGGATAGACCTGCGCCGAACCGCCGCCCGACAGCACGCCCACGTCCGCGTGACCGCCAATGATGACGATGTTGCGCGCGCTGGCCGCCAGCGGCAGCAGGTCGTTCTGGTTTTTCAGCAGCACGATGGCTTCTTCGGCATCGGCCTGGGTGACCTTGCCGTGTGCGGCGAAGTCGATGCCGGCATCGGCCGACGTTGGCGTCGACACCGGATGCTCGACCACGCCGTGCGCGAACATGGTGCGGGTGATGCGCTTGACCATGTCGTTCAGGCGTGCTTCCTGCACGTGACGATTGACCACCGCTTCCTTCAACGCTTCATTGAAGTAGCCCGATTTATCGAACGGGAAGCCGGACTGCTGGTCCAGGCCACGGTTGGCGGCCGGGATGGTGGAGTGGGTCGCGCCCCAGTCGGACATCACGTACCCGGTGTACTTCCAGTCCTTCTTCAGCACTTCGTTGAGCAGGTAGTCGTTCTCGCAGGCGTAGTCGCCGTTGACGCGGTTGTATGCGCACATCACCGAACCCGGATCGCCGCGCTCGATGGCAAATTGCAGCGCCAGCAGGTCCGACATGCGGCCGGCCTTGTCGGCGATCTTGACGTTGATGTGATTGCGGTTGGTTTCCTGATCGTTGAAAGCGTAGTGCTTGACGGTCGAAATGATGTGGTTCGACTGGATGCCGCGAATCTGTTCGCCGACCATCACGCCGGCCAGCAGCGGATCTTCGCCGCCGTATTCGAAGTTGCGGCCATTGCGCGGTTCGCGCATCAGATTGACGCCGCCGGCCAACAGCACGTTAAAGCCGGTGCTGCGCGCCTCGCTGCCGATCATCGCGCCGCCGGCGAAGGCCAGCTGCGGATTCCAGGTGGCGGTGGTGGCTAGGCCGGAGGGCAGGGAAGTGCGTTCATACGGTTTTTTGGACACGGCCTGCGTGGCGACGCCAACGCCGGCATCCGATTGCCATTGCGGCGGCAGGCCAAGGCGCGCGATGCCCGGCACATAGCCGGCCGAATCGGGACGGCCTTCTTTCGGCTGCTCGTATTTTTTCGGCGAGAATTCGGTCGAGAAGTAGGCGAACACGGTCTGGATTTTTTCATCCAGCGTCATCGCCTTGACCAGCTGGTCGGCCCGCGCGTCGGGCGACTGCTTGGCGTCGAGCCAGGGTTGCGGTGCGTCTGCGGCGTGGGCGCCGGTCAACATAAGTGGATAAGCCAGTGCCAGAGACAGCCAGAGACGCTTCTTCATACGATACAGTGTCCTTATAATTTTAAGTTAATTTAGCGTGGGATCAGAACCTCCAACGCGTATGCTCCGCCCGCAACGATACCTTTGATAACGTTTTCAGTCAAACGCTTCCCGTCCTGCCACACCTGTATTTCGGCGACGTCCGCGCGTTGTATAGACACGTTGAAAGTGGCGTGACGGAACTGGCGCACCACCTTGATGCCGTCCCAATGCGACGGCAACTGCGGCTTGATGCTCAGCCCATCGCTGCAGCCCTTCAAGCCGCACAGGCCTTCGACGAAGCACAGGTAGACCCACGACACCGTGCCGGTATTAAACAACTGGCTGGAACGGCCCGCGGTGCGCGGATACTCGTGGTACGCGCCGCGATAATAATTCGGGATAAACACCGGCAGCTGGCCCCGTTGCCGGTAATCGGCTTCGCTCGGGCCGGGCAGCATGCGGCGCAGCAGTTCGTAGGCGCGGTCGCTCTCGTTGATCGTGTACAGGCTGTAGATGTAGAAGATCGCCGCGTGGTTGTACACCGCGCCGTTCTCCGCCGATCCCGGATGCTTTTGCGTCACGCGGCCGACGTCGTCGCGCATGGCGCTGAACGGCGGCGCGAACATCTGCACGCCGTACGGCGTGACCAGCTGCTGCTCCACCTGCGCCACCATCGAGGCGCGCTGTCCGGCATTGGCGGCGCCGCCAAGGATGGCCCAGGCCTGCGGGTTGAGCCAGATGCGGCCTTGCTGGTCCTTGCGGATGCCGAAGGTGACGTTATCGTCGGTGATGCCGCGCGCGAACCAGTCGCCGTCCCACAGATGTTCGTTGGCGGCGCGGTTGACGCTGCGGGCGCCGGCGCGGAAATGCTTGGCGCTTTCCGCCAGCGAGGAACTGGCGCCGCTGGTCTCGCAAATCTCGGCCCACAGATTGAGCGCGTAGGCGGTGGCCACGGTCAGCCACCCGGACACACCGCGGCCCTTGTAGCCGACCATGTTCATCGGATCGCACCAGTCGCCCTGCGCGATGTAGCTCAGGCCACGCTTGTCGCGCGCCTGCAGCAGCCAGTCCATGGCGCTGCTTACGCGTTCGGACACGGTGAGGGCGACGCCGGTCTCCTTGCCCACCACGTCTTCGTTAAGAATATCGTAGTCGGCGGTTTCGTCGAGGTAGACCTTGAGTGCCACCGGCAGCCACACGCAATGGTCGGTGTGCGGCACCTGGTTGATGTATTTGAGTTCCGCCCCCTCGGTCAGCAGGATCCCGTCCGGCATGGCGCCGGTGGCTTCCTGCTGCGACAGCGCGTGCAGGAAGGCCTTGCGCATCACACTGGGCTTGATGAAGCTCATGCCCATATTGTCCTGCAGGTAGTTGCGGGTTTGCGGATCGGTGCTGAGACGATTGACGTCGCCGTGGTAGAACACCTGGCGCGGCAGCCAGTGGTTGACGAAGTTGTCGAGGTCCGCGTCCGGCGTTTCGATGCGCAGGCATCCGTGACCGCTGGCGACATAGGCGGCGTAGTCGGCGGCGGTGGCCTGGAAGGCGTCGGCGCTCAGGTATTTGGCGCGCACCGCCTGGATTTCGGCGTCGTCAAACGCGGGGCCGAACAGGAAGCGGTAGTCGCGCGCCTCGCCATCGGCCAGCGTGACGCGGTACTGCACGGCGGCGGTGGGCGTCTCGTAGCGCGCGTCGCTGTTACCCATCTGTTCTGCGGTGATGGCGGACGGCGCATGCAAACCGCCTTCGCCTTCAAACGCCGACTGCCGCACTTCCCAGGCGTCCGGCGGCTGCTCGCACAGGAAGTAGGTCTTGTCCTTGAAGTCTTTTTGCTTGAAGTAGTCCGCCACCTTTTGATACGGCGTGACGCTGTTGGCCACCACGCCGCCCAGGTCCGCGCGGTATTCGCCCGACTGGTTCATCCACGACATATACCCGACAGGGAAGTAAGGGTAAACACTCAGCTTGCGCGCGCGGCCCGACAGATTGGTCACGCGCAGCGACCACAGTTCCACCACATCCGCCACCGGCAAACCAAGAGTCAGTTCCAGCCGTATGCCCAGGTGCTCGACGGTCCAGGCCAGGTTGGCCTTGCCGACCGAGAAGGCGTAGCTGTCCACCGGCGCGCGCACCGGCTCATATGGCGCCGAGAACAGCGCACCGGTTTCCTCATCCTTGATGTAGAAGAAGCGGCCCGGATGATGGGCGTAGTAATTCTGCTCCGGCTGCATGAAGGTCTTGGCCTCCAGGTTAGGGGCGTGCGCGTACTTGGCCGGTTCCGGCTGCATGAACTGCGCGGTGGCGTAGCCGCGGCAGGTGACCTGTATCATCATCTTCTGATTCCACAGGAAGCCGGCCGCCTGCGGCATCGCGGTAGGACTGCTCAATTCGTAGCGGTCGCCGTTGTGGGTTGGGCGTAGCATCATCACTCTCCGTCAGATCTTGCGCGCTTCCAGATCCGCCTGGATCTGCAGCAGCTTGTTGTTATCGAGGTTATAGAAGAACATCACGGCCACTGCAAGCAGCGCGAAGGCGGCCGGAATAAAGGACATCAGCCAGACAATGCCCGCCTGCGAGCCGGCGCTTTGCACGGCATTGGCGACGTAGCCCAGCTGGGTGAAGATCGAGCCGATCACTGCCACTGCAATCGCGGTGCCCAGCTTCTGCGAGAAGGTGGCGGCGGCGAAGGTCATGGCGGTGGCGCGGCGGCCGGTGCGCCATTCGTTGTAGTCGGCGGTGTCGGCGTACATGGAGAAGGCCAGCGGCGACTTGGGGCCGAGCGCCAGGCCCATGCCGATCTGCAGCGCGAACATCAGCCACACCTGGTCCTTCGGCACAAAGAAGAAGGCCGACGACAGCACGGCGGTAATCGTCATCAGTATCATCATCAGCTTCTTCTTGTCGACGAAGCGCGTCATCAGCGGCGTGAGCGAGGCGCCGGCGGCGGCCGACAGCATATAGGCCGGCACAAAGGTCGCCATCAACTCCGGCCGCTGCACCACGTACTTGAAGTAATAGGCCGCGCTGCTGGTGCGCAGCGTGATGGTGATCATGATAATCAGCGCCAGGAAAAACAGCGCCATCCAGGGACGGTTCTGCGACAGGTCGCGGATGTCCTGCCAGACGTTGCTTTGTTGCGCGGCGACGGGCACGATGCGCTCGCGCGTGTTGAGGAAAGTCAGCACGAACAGCAGCGAGGCGAACACGCTCCACGTCAGCATGGTGAGCTGCCAGCCCAACTTGTCGTTGCCGCCGCCCAGCCAATGCACCAGCGCCGGCGTGGCCGCCGTCACCACCGTGCCGCCGGCGAAGGCGAAGATGAAGCGCAAACCGTTGACGGTGGAGCGCTCCTGCGGATCGGCCGACAGCACGCCGGACAGCGCGTTGTATGGAATGTTGATGCAGGTGTAGCAGACCATCATGGCCAGGTAGCTGCCGTAGGCCCAGATGATCTTGCCGTCGGCCGACAGATCGGGCGTGCTGTAGGTGAGCACGGCGGCGCAGGCCAGCGGCAGCGGCACCCAGATCAGGTAGGGGCGGAACTTGCCCCAGCGTGTGCGGGTGCGGTCGGCGGCGGCACCGATCATCGGATCGGTGAAGGCGTTGATGATTTTGATGGTGAACATCATCGACGCGGCGGCGGCGGCAGAAATGCCGAAGACGTCGGTGTAGTAAATCAGCAGGAAGGTGGCGATATTGGTCCAATAGAAATTGAACCCCATGTCGGCCACGCCGTAGCTGATTTTTTCCCGCCAGGTCAGTTGTTTGGTCACTGTCATCTTCAAGCGCGTGTAAAAGCAGGCAGCAAGGGTATCACTGCCTGAACGGAACGGGTTGCCGTTCCGGAGAGAGCCTGTTTTTGATAGCGGTAACTATCATGTCTGCAAAATCTGTTGAACCAGCTCGGCCGGCGCCTTGCCGATGTCGAGCACGAGGCCGGCTTCGTCGTCCTGCAGCGGTTCCAGCGCCGCCAACTGGCTGTCCAGCAGGGTGGCCGGCATGTAGTGATCCTTGCGCGCGGCCATGCGGCTGGCGATCAGCTCGCGCGGTCCGGCCAGATGGGCGAAGCGCAATTCGGGATCGGCGCTGCGCAGCAGGTCGCGGTAGCGGCGCTTCAGGGATGAGCAGGACAGTACCAGGCCGCTGTTTTTCAGGCGCGCGTCGCGGATCTGCTGGTGCAGCGCTTGCAACCAGTCGGCGCGGTCGCTGTCGGTGAGCGGCACGCCGGCCGTCATCTTGGCGACGTTGGCATACGAATGGTAGGTGTCGCCTTCCAGGAAGGGCACATCCAGCGCGCCGGCCAGCTGCAGCCCGACCGAGCTCTTGCCGCAGCCGCTGACGCCCATTACCACCCAGCGAGTTTGTGTTTGATTAGTCATTGATTTGCAAATGCATGATAGCGCTAACAGTTTCCAGCGAGTTTAGACAAATTGAAAAAATTGTAAAGCAATATCGATGCTGCGCCGCAGCAGCGGTGCTGAAGAAGTTATGCGCTCTCGCGCGCCATCAGCGTAAAGCCGAGGTCAACCTGCTTGTTGACCGGATTGTCGCCCTTGATGACCGAGCGCAGCAGGGTGGCGGCCTCGAAGCCGATGCGGTAGCGCGGCGTGCCGATCGTGGTCAGCGACGGATTCATCCACGCCGAGGCGGGCAGGTCGTTGAAGCCGCAGATCGCCAGTTGCGACGGCACCGCGATGCCGCGCCGCTGGCACTGGTAAATAGCGCCGTGCGCCAGGTCGTCGTTGCAGCAGAAGATGGCGTCGCAATCCGGCGCTTGCGCCAGCATGCGGCCCAGCAGTTCGGCGCCGAGAGCGATGGTGGACGGTTCGGCGACCATTACCTCCAGCTTGACGTCGGCCAGACCAGCTTCCTGCATCGCCTTGCGGTAGCCTTCGGCGCGGCGCAGCGTGCGTTCGTCCAGCTGGGCGCCGATGAAGCCGATCCGCTTGTGGCCTTTGTCTAACAGATAGCGCGTCATCGCGTGGCCGGCCTGGAATTGCGAGAAGCCCACCGTCAGCTGCTCGGGATCGCTGGACATGTCCATCATCGACACCACCGGCATGCGCAGCGTGGACAGCATCTGCTGCACGCGCGGACTGTGGCTCAGGCCGGACAGCAGCATGCCGTCGGGGTTCGATTGCAGGTAGGTGTTGATCAGCTTTTCTTCTTCCTTGTCGGAATAGCGGGTGTTGCCGATCAGGATCTGGTAATCGTCGGCGTCCAGCGCGTCCTGGATGCCGGCCAGCACTTCGGTGAACACGGCGTTGGACAGCGACGGCACCAGCACCGCGATCACCTTCGATTGCGACGACGCCAGCGCGCGGGCGGCGCGGTTGGGCACGTAGCCGAGTTCGGCGACGGCCCGCTCCACGCGGTCGCGCAGCGCCTGCGACACCATCTCCGGCTGGGTAATGGCGCGCGAGGCGGTCATGGTCGCCACCCCGGCCTTGTTGGCCACCATCGCCAGCGTGATGCGGCCACTGGCGCGGCTCTTGCCCGCTTGAGTCTTCGTCATTGATGAAACTTGAGGAATGTTGATAGCGATATCATACGGCAGCCGAGACGAAAGCAAGCGGTTTTATTTGCATTCGGCCAACACCTTTTGCGTGTTTTTACGCAAATCCTCGCGCTGGGCGTCGTCCATGTAGCTGCGTTCGCCATTTTGATCGAACGTGCTGAGGCGCACGCCCTGGTCGATCGCCTGCTGGTTCTTGCGGGCGGCGTCGCAATTGGTGGCCTGCTGGGCCTTGTTGCGGGCCTCGGCGGCGGCGCGCTGCGCGGCTTCGGCATTTTCCAGCTTGCGTTTGTTGAAGTCGTCATTGCGCTCGGCCAGAGTGGGCGCGGACGCGGCCGGCGGCTTGGCGGCGGGCTCAGGTTCGGCTGGCGCATAGGGATTGAACAGCGGCTTGCCCGGCGCCTTCAGGATGCGTTTTTCGGGGATGTTGGGCGGTGGCGGGCGGTCCGAAAGTTGCTTGACGCCCTTGTCGTCCACCCACAGATATTGGGCCCAAGCGGACGGCGCGACGGCCGACAATAGGCTCAATAGGCTTGCTAAAAAAAAGTCACGATGTTTCATTTCAAGTGTTCCCCGTAGATATCTAATTTCGCCATGATGCCCAGCAACTGTCAACTAAAAGCAAGATTGTTGCGCGCCAAAGAAATTGTTAAATTCTGTTGTTTATTTTCAAATAAATTATAAATTCAATAATGTGAGCAACACCTTATTGAAGAGGATGGCTAATATGAACCATCTCTGCAAAGGGATGGTCCTGCCAGCGGAAGTGCTGGTCCTTAATCTAAAGGGGAAGCATTCATGAAAGCAAAAATGATATTCGCATCCATTCTGTTTGCGCTGTCCGCAGGCGTTGCCTCGGCCAACGACATTCAGGTGAGTGCGGGGGTATTACCGACTGATCCACTGAATCCTTGGTCCGATATTTTCACTCACACCTCGGGCGCGTTCACTGACACCATCGATTTCACCGTACCTTACCCGTACCTGGGCTCGTCGGCCAATCCGTTGTACCTGACCCTGCATGGCACGCTGGTGACCAATATTTCCAGCCTGGTCTATACGGTGTATGGTGGCGCATCAGGATCGTCCGGCGCGGCTATCGTTTCTTACGCGGGTGACGGCACGTCCTACGATCTGCCTTTGACCGCAGCGGGCCCTTATCATATCGAAGTTAAGGGCTCGGTAGTGGGGACCAACACTAAAGGTTCGTATGCGCTGGCTCTGGTGTCGTCCGTGCCGGAAGAGCAGACCTACGTGATGATGCTGATGGGCATCGGCATGATGGGCTATGTGGCACGTCGCCGCCAGCGCCGTTCCTAACTAAGATTGCGTCGCAGGAGCCGCCGTAGGGCGGCTTTTTTTTGCGCCAATGTGCGCGCGGGCACGGCCTTTACTTTTGGGCAGTAGACTGGCGATGCATCATCTGAATAGAATCACCCGACAACCTACCGCAGGAGATTGGCATGCCCATTTACAACGTTTGGTATCAGAACAAGACGGAACCCCTCGAATTTTCCAGCGCCTCCCGCGTGCGCGAAGAGCAAATCGTGGAGCGCATCTTCGAGCAAGAAAATATCGCGCACGACGCCTCGTCGACGTTGAGTGAGCTGATTTCGAAAAACAACCTTGGCCCCGTGCGTTATACCGAAGACGAGAGCGAGCCGTTCACCATCGGCTGACGTTAGCACGGTGCTGTGAGATCGCGAGAGGACGTCGGGCAGTTGGCCCTGAAGCACGGCGAAGCCACCCATGTCGTGGCTCTTCTTTTGATTCAGAATTTGACGGACAAGGTGAGTGGAAACTACGCGCTGACATTTTCAATTCGGCGCGCAGCGCGAGGCCGCCATGAGGCAAACCGCGCCCGGTCATTGACGGCGGCCGCACGGTACTTTGCGCGTCGGCCAGCCAGCAATCATTCCCGCAATGGTGGTCGCAGATTTGAAGCGGTCTGTTATGCCGGCGTGGCACGGTGTTGACGGCGGCGGGCTTCGGCGCGTTGAAAAAATCGGATAAGCTGGCTAACCGCCGCGCCATCAAGTGCCAAGCCACCGTAAGTCCCGGCGTCCAGCCTGCGGCGGCTGCCTATGGTTTTTCGTCGGGCGCATCGTATTGATCGTGGATGGCTCGCGAAGTGGCACCGAGACGAAAATGTCCGAGACCTTGCGGGGGCGGGCCTCGCTTAACTAATGAGGCTTAAGGCGCGCGCATGTCTATACCTTTCGTCGGAGAACTCGAATGCCAGCATACGAAGGCCTGCGGGCAGCATTGCATACGTTTCAGGCTGGGAGGCAGCGATTACTTTTCCAATAGACATTTCCATTTTTTTCATTGCCCCAATGGTTTCAGTCGAGCTAGTTACATATCTAAGAGGAAACTCGCCTTCGTTCGCCACTAACCAAAATAATCGGCGCCTGCTTGAACGCCCGCCGGATTGGAAATTTTTGCACTGATGAAAGTGGCGCCAAAATAATGACCGATGTGCATCTCATTTAATTCATAGCGATGTCCATCTATCGTCAAAGCTGAACAAGGAGGCGATCAGGAATAACCCGTGAATCGATTCAACATTTCACCTTTAAAGTTTCAAAAAGGACAATAATATTGGCATAGTAAAAACTTGCCGGTAACGAAAATACACCTCAACGGCGGCTTCATTGGGCTCCTATCTGCGAAGGCGATAAGCTCATGGCGCTGGCGTTTGGCTGGCGGCGCGGCCGGAAGTATAACGGCGAACTGGAGGCGGTGGTTGCGGGGTGCGTGTAGGAACGTTCAGCCCGCGGGTAGATACCCAGGGGGGGGGCTGGCGGAAAAATTGGGATTAAATTCGATTTATCAGTTGCAATATTAAAATTACAAGCTTATGCTGCATTGTCACAAAGTTACTAAAAATCCGCGCAACTAAACATTTGATTAGGAGCATTATCTTGGGTACCTCTTTCTCCGCCAAATCCATTCTCGCATCCGCCGTTCTGCTGTTGGTCGCCACCGGCGCCCGCGCCAATATCACCACCTACACTAGCCAATCGTCGTATTTGGCTGCCGTGGGCAATACTGGCGTCGATAGCTTCGATGACCTTGATATCGACGGGTACAACGGGCCGCTGAAGCGCAACGCCGGTGATTATGGATACACGGTCAGCGCGGCACCCAATTCGCCGCAAATCTGGGGCGCCTCAGACGACGGCTCCGACATCTGGCTCACCGGGGGTAATCGCCTCGATGTCGTCACCTTCGCTCCGAGTGCGGCGCTGGCGGGCGTTGGCGGATTCTTTTTCGGCTCCGACCTCTTTGGATTCTCCACCCCGGCGAGCTACCTGACGCTGTCTGCAACCGACAGCACGGGTGCGACGATCACCTACAGGCTGAACACTCCCAACTTCGACTCATTCGTCGGCTTCGTCTCGACGGGTAACCTTGTGTCGTTCAGCGTTAGCGCCGGCAACCAGCCGGGTGTTTGGGCCACCGTAAACAACCTGCACCTGTCTGCGGCGGTGACAGCCGTCCCCGAACCAGAAACCTACGCCATGCTGCTGGCTGGCTTGGGTCTGATGGGCTTCGTGGCGCGACGCAAGTCGAACGCATAAGGCGCGGCACTGCCAAAGCCGCCCATGGGCGGTTTTTGGTGCATAAATTTTTAACACGCCCCCAGCCAAGGCGCTCAACACACGGCCTTCATCCTAGCGAGCGCGCCAACCGCTCGCTCCGCGCAGCCCACGCGACGCGCGTCTTCTCCACATCGTCGTGATGCATATAGCGCTGGCTGACCATGCACACCAGATCGCCCTCGCGCGGGCGATCTGTTAAGTTCCTCGTTCATAGCAAGCTCATCTGCACATCTGGGCGCCGGCGTGACTGGCTCGTGTTTTTTGGCGCGCGGCGGTACCGGAAATTCCCAGCCACGCATCTGCTCGGCAGGGTAGGGGGCGCAAAAAGCTGCGCGCGTATTCTGGATCGGTGCAGTCTAGCCAGTCGTCCCACTCTGCCTGTGGCAGTATTACCAGCGCGCGCTTCTCCTCGTCCGGTTTGTGAAAACGCTTAATCAGCGGGTGCTCGTCTGCGTTGATCGTCAGTTGCGTAAACGAGTGCTCCGGCCCGGCCTCGCCACAGCACGAGCGCAGTTGGCCTACAGTCTCGGCAAGGGCATTCATCGTGTCGAACGGCCGTACGCCTGGTGGTATGCGTTTGCGCGGCACCATTCCGTAGCTGGCTAGCAGGCCCTCGCGACGGCCGTCGACGCTGCGGCGAACGATCGGTGCTCCGTAGTCCTTACACGTCTCTGTTTTCCAGAAGCCGGTGTCGCTGAGATTGATGATCACGCCATCACGGCACCCAACATCTCTGGATCTGGAGTGCGAACCGCCGGCGCCTGCCGTTCTCGTCCGGCACGCGCACGATGCTGGTAAACTTGACGTCCTCGCTCTCCAAGAGTCCCTATCGGGGCGGGTGCTGCGGCCGGTGTATAGGGCTCATGGCATAATCGTAAGGGATCGACAGCGCGAGAGCTTGCCCGAGGCCGAAAACGTTGCCGAAATCAGGACGAAAATGCAGACCGCCACTGGCTTTTTCAGACATCTTACTAGATGTAATCAAGCGATTCCTCCTATGTCCGGCGTTGTCGGTGTAAGTTGCAGACAATTAATCTCGGTTCCTGTATAATGCCGCTTTGCGCCTATAGGAAATGCTATGCGTCTACTTCAAAAAGCACTCACATTCGATGACGTGCTGCTCGTCCCAGCGTACTCCAACGTTCTGCCTGCGGATACGTCCCTCAAAACCCGTCTGACCCGCAACATCAGCCTGAACATCCCACTGCTGTCGGCAGCGATGGACACGGTCACCGAAGCGCGTCTGGCGATCGCCATGGCGCAAGAGGGCGGTATCGGTATCATTCACAAGAACCTGAATCCAAAAGACCAGGCCCGTGAAGTGGCGCGCGTCAAGCGCTTCGAGGCCGGCGTGCTGCGTGATCCGATCACCATCCCGCCGACCATGAAGATCCGCGACGTCATCAAGCTGACCGAGCAATATGGCATTTCCGGCTTCCCTGTCGTCGAAGGCAAGGAAGTGGTCGGCATCATCACCAACCGCGACCTGCGTTTTGAGCAGGAACTGGACGCCGAAGCGCGCTCGAAGATGACGCCGCGCGACAAGCTGGTGTACGTCAAGGAAGACGCCGACACCACCGAAGCCAAGCGCCTGATGAACAAGCACCGCCTGGAGCGCGTGCTGGTGGTCAATGACGCGTTCGAGCTGCGCGGCCTGATCACCGTCAAGGATATCCAGAAATCGCACGAGCACCCGCTGGCGTCGAAAGACTCGCAGGGCAAGCTGCTGGTCGGCGCCGCAGTCGGCGTGGGCGCCAAGGATGAAGAGCGCATCGACCTGCTGGTCGCCGCCGGCGTCGATGTGCTGGTGGTCGATACCGCCCACGGCCACTCGCAAGGCATCCTCGACCGCGTGAAGTGGATCAAGACCAAGTACCCGCACGTGGACGTCATCGGCGGCAACATCGCCACCGCCGCCGCTGCCAAAGCACTGGTGGAGTACGGCGCCGATGCAGTCAAGGTCGGCATTGGCCCTGGCTCGATCTGCACCACCCGTATCGTCGCCGGCGTGGGCGTGCCGCAAATCACCGCCATCTCCAACGTTGCTGAAGCGCTGGAAGGCACCGGCGTGCCATGCATCGCCGACGGCGGCATCCGCTTCTCGGGCGATATCTCGAAAGCGCTGGCAGCCGGCGCCTCGACCGTGATGATGGGCTCGATGTTTGCCGGTACCGAAGAGGCGCCAGGCGAAGTGATCCTGTATCAAGGCCGTTCGTACAAATCGTACCGCGGCATGGGTTCGCTGGGCGCGATGTCGGATGGTTCGGCCGACCGCTACTTCCAGGACGCCACCATGAAGGCCGACAAGTTCGTGCCGGAAGGTATCGAAGGCCGCGTCGCCTACAAAGGCTCGGTGCTGGCGATCATCTTCCAGCTGGTGGGCGGCGTGCGTCAGTCGATGGGTTACTGCGGCTGCGCCACCATCGATGAACTGCGCAACAAAGCCGAGTTCGTCGAAATCACGTCGGCCGGCATGCGCGAGTCGCATGTGCACGATGTGCAGATCACCAAGGAAGCGCCGAACTACCGTTCGGGCGACTAACACCTTGCAAACGCCGGCCGACGCCGGCGTTTTTCTATATTCAACCTGGTTCAAACTCCATGCACTCTAAAATCCTCATTCTCGATTTCGGTTCCCAAGTGACCCAGCTGATCGCCCGCCGCGTGCGCGACGCCGGCGTGTTCTCGGAAGTGTATCCGTATGACGTCAGCGACGAATTCGTGCGCAACTACGGCGCCGCCGGCGTGATCCTGTCGGGCAGCCACAGCTCGACGCTGGAAGGCGACGCGCCACGCGCGCCGGACGCCGTGTTCGACCTGGGCGTGCCGGTACTGGGCATCTGCTACGGCATGCAAACCATGGCGGCCCAGCTGGGCGGCAAGGTAGAGAACGGCAAAGTGCGCGAATTCGGTTACGCCGAAGTGCGCGCGCGCAACCACACCCGCCTGCTGGACGGCATCGTCGACTTCGTCACCGACGAAGGCCACGGCATGCAGAAGGTCTGGATGAGCCACGGCGACAAGGTGCTGGACATGCCGCCAGGTTTCGTGCTGATGGGCGATACGCCGTCGTGCCCGATCGCCGCCATGGCCAACGAAGAGAAAAGCTTTTACGGCGTGCAGTGGCACCCGGAAGTGACGCACACCGAGCAGGGCAAGGTCATGCTGAGCCGCTTCGTGCACGAAATCTGCGGCTGCAAGTCGGACTGGAACATGCCGGACTACATCTCGGAAGCGGTCGAGAAAATCCGCGCCCAGGTCGGTACTGACGAAGTGATCCTCGGCCTGTCGGGCGGCGTCGATTCGTCGGTGGCGGCGGCGCTGATCCACCGCGCCATCGGCGACCAGCTGACCTGCGTGTTCGTCGACCACGGCCTGCTGCGCCTGAACGAAGGCAAGATGGTCATGGACATGTTCGCCAACAACCTGGGCGTCAAAGTCATCCGCGTCGATGCCGAAGACCAGTTCATGGGCCACCTGGCCGGCGTCAGCGATCCGGAGCAGAAGCGCAAGATCATCGGCCGCGAATTCGTCGAAGTGTTCGACAAGGAATCGGGCAAGCTGGTCAACGCCAAATGGCTGGCGCAGGGCACCATCTATCCGGACGTGATCGAGTCGGCCGGCAAGGGCAAGAAGGGGCAGACCATCAAGTCGCACCATAACGTCGGTGGGCTGCCGGAGCACATGAAACTGTCGCTGCTAGAACCGCTGCGCGAACTGTTCAAGGACGAAGTGCGCAAGCTGGGCGTGGCGCTGGGCCTGCCGCATGACATGGTCTACCGTCATCCATTCCCGGGCCCGGGCCTGGGCGTGCGCATCCTGGGTGAAGTGAAGAAAGAATACGCCGACCTGCTGCGCCAGGCGGACGCCATCTTCATCGAGGAACTGCGCAACACGCCATACGAAGCGACCATCGTGCCGGGCTTCGATCAGGACGCTGTGCCGAAGAACTGGTACGACGCCACCTCGCAAGCGTTCGCCGTGTTCCTGCCGGTCAAATCAGTGGGCGTGATGGGCGACGGCCGCACCTACGAATACGTGGTGGCGCTGCGCGCCGTGCAGACGCAGGACTTCATGACCGCGCACTGGGCACACCTGCCGCATGCGCTGCTGGGCAAGGTAAGCAACCGCATCATTAACGAAGTGCGCGGTATCAACCGCGTCGTTTATGACATTTCTGGTAAGCCACCTGCGACTATCGAGTGGGAATGATGAGTCTGCTATAACTAGCTGATTTTAAAAGAGAAATGGGGGGCTGTTAATGATCTGGGTCGGATTATCAACAGCCCCTGTTAGCATGGGGTACGGTATTTATCTGGGTATGGCCGCGATCAGCATAACGCCGGATCAGCACCGCCAGTCCCCGTCAGCACATGGCCGGCACGCTCCAACAATGTCGCTGCTGTGGACATGTCGTTGCTCTTGATTAGCAAGTGATCGCCGTCGAAAGTGGACACGACGAATACGCCTAGTCCGCCTTCCGACAGCGGCCGCACCACTGACAGCACAATGCCGGTAGCGCCAAAGGCGAAAGGGCCGACGAAGCGCAGGCAACACCAGCCGTCTTCGCGGTGCGTGTCGGCCGGGACCCGGTCCGCCAGGCAGACAATCGACAGTTCGTGCGCCGAGCGGCTGATGGTCACGAAGCCTGCGCCATCGGCCCAGCTGGGAATGGCGGCATGCGGCGCCAGCCGACAGACCGCGTACTCGCCTGGCGCCTGCTCCAGTGTGATCTGATGAATTTCTGTGTGCATACGTCCTCTGAAGTGAGTTGTTAAATGAAAAGCGAGGCGGCGATGGCCCACATCACCAGGGCGATCAGCGCATCCAGCATACGCCATGCGCGGGGCTGGGCGAACAGCGGCGCCAGCCAGCGCGCGCCCAGCCCCAGGCTACTGAACCACAAGGTGGAAGCCGCCATCGCGCCGAAGGAAAAATGCATCTGTCCGTGATCCGGCTGTTGCGCCCCTATCGCGCCCAGCAACACCACCGTGTCCAGCCAGGCGTGCGGATTCAGCAAACTAAGGGCGATAGCGGCGCGTAACACCGGCCCGCGCCGCGGCAGGACGCGTTCGGCGCTGTCTGCCAGTTGCGCTTGACCGCGCCATGCAGACAACGCTGCGCGGCGGCCGTATTCGATAAGGAACAAGGCGCCGCCAACCCGTACCCCTTCCAGCAGGACCGGCGTGGCGGCGATGAGGCGGCCGACGCTGCCGGCGCCCAGCGCGATCAGCAGAATGTCGCAGACGATACACGTCAGAACGCACATCACAACGTATTGGCGCTGTAGCGCTTGCCGTAACAGGAAGGCATTCTGGGCGCCGATGGCGACGATCAAACCGCCGCCCATGGCCATGCCTTTGAAGAAAACCGCACTGATCATCATTGCGCCCCGATATAGAAAAGCGAAAGCGTAACGAACTCAAGCACATTAGTATAATGAATAGTGTTCATATTTCATTCATAAAACTAATCATGTGGGATTATCGTGGCTTGGCGGCCCTGGCGGCTATTGTTGAGGAAGGCAGCTTTGACCGCGCTGCTGCGGCCCTGGCCATCAGTCAGCCGGCGGTGTCACACCGGTTACGCGCGCTGGAGGAGTGGGCCGGCGAACTGCTGGTGATCCGCAGCCAGCCGCCGCAAGCGACACCGCGCGGCCAGCGGCTGATCGCGCATTTTCGCCAGGTGCAGCTGCTGGAATCCGGTATCGAGGAGGAATCGCAGGTGCATACATCGCTGCCGCAACTGGCAATTGCCGTCAATGCGGACAGCGCTGCGACCTGGTTGCTGGATGCGCTGTCGCTACTGCTGGACGCGCCTGCTTGCCTGATCGATGTGCGGATCGATGATCAGGATGAGACACTGCGCCATCTGCGGGAAGGAAGGGTGGTGGGCTGCATCACGAGTTCGGGCGATACCGTCGCCGGCACCACGGTAGAAGCGCTAGGGACGATGTCTTATCTGTGCGTCGCCGCGCCGGGGTTCGTGCGCCGCTGGTTTCCGGCCGGCGTCACCAGGGCTGCGATCAAGGCAGCACCGGCGTTGGTGTACAACCGCAGCGATCGCTTGCACGAGCGCTATCTGGAACAAGCCGGACTGCCGCCAGACGTGCCGCAACATTTCTTTCCGAGCGCCGAAGGCTTTGTGTCGTTCATTAAGGCTGGCTATGGTTATGGCATGGTGCCTGCTATCCAAGTCCGCCAGGAGCTGGAGCAGGGCACGCTGGTGGCGTTGACGCCGGCTGCGGCGCTCAGTGTGCCCCTGTACTGGCACCAGTGGAATATTCAGACACAGGTCACACGTGCTTTGCGCACTGCCATTGTCGGCACGGCGCAGCGCTTGTTGGCTTAGCACAGGCAGCGCGGCGCTTGACGGCATGAGCGTGTCGTCGTTCCACCATCATTTCAAGCAGTTGACATCGATGATGCCGGTGCAATACCAGAAGCAGCTGCGGCTGCTGGAGGTCAAGCGGCTGATGGTGGCCGAGATCGCCAACGTGACGCGCGCGGCGTTGCATGTCGGCTATGAACGCGCGTCTCAGTTCAGTCGCAAATATGTTCGCATGTTCAGGCTGACGCTGCGCCGTGAGTTCAGTCTGGCGCAGCCGAGAGGCGCAGGCGCAAACGGCGGTTCAGGTTCAGCGCCTTGATGTCGGCGCCGTATGCTTCGTCGATCAGGCGCGCTTTGAGTCCGCTGGCTTCGGCTGCTTGCAAGGCACGCTCGATGATAGGGCGATAGTGGGCGACCGATGGACTCAGATAGAAGCCAAAGTCGGCCGGGTATTCGAATAGCAGGCGCTGTTCCACCGCCAGTTCGGGATGCGCGCGCGCCTCCGCCAGCACTTCGATCACACCGCGCGGCAGGTAGTCGACATGGCGGTTTCTCGCCGCCACCATTGCGTAAATCGTATTCCAGGGCGCGGCATGCTCGTACAGAGGCAAGCCGGCGCTCTTCCACACCCTGGCGTCGCCCCAGCCTGCGCCGAACCCGGCGATCAACCCGGTGCGCTTCAAATCGGCCACGGAGCGCACCGGCAGGAAGGCCTCCGTGTCGGAGCGTCGTATCAGCAGCACGCGTTGGCCGATCAAGCCATTGGTCAAGGCGTTCCGCACCGGCACCAGCTGTTTGTCGCTATCCTTTTCCTTCGACTGCATGCCGTAGAATAGATTGATCTCGCCTTGGCCCAGCATCCACCACATGCGGCGGGCGGGAATATCCTTCACATACTGGATATGATAGGGCTGCTGAATCAGCTTCAACGACTCTTCCAGCAGGCGAACGAAGTAGTCGGCGCGTCCGTCCGACACCACGGCGACCCGTAGCTCCAGCGGCGCAACGGTGGATGCCGGCACGGGCGCTGATATAGATGAGGCCGATATAAACAGGGTGTAAGCGGCAAAACACATCCATCGCAGCTTGAAAATCATTTCTGCGGCTCCAGGGGGAAACCGGGATTGTAGCCTAACCCGAGTGCTAGACCTGGCTTGGGCCTATCCATAAAGCGAACAGGATGCTCATCGCAATCAGAATTAACGTGGGATGGCTATGCGGCTTGGAGCAAGCGCGGCTGATACAGGCGCGGCGGCTCTCCGCATAGGGCAGGGCGGCGTCGCGCCAGAACTGGGTAGTTGCGTCCATAACTGTCGTTGCGCTAAGCCGCGCCCATTTCCTTGAGATGCGCCGTAGCGTTGGTGTTGTCGGGATTGAGCTTCAGCGAGCGGCGGTAGTTCTCGATCGCCTTCGTCTTGTCACCCGCCTTCTGGAGGATTTCGCCGAGGCTGTCGAAGGCGTTCCAGCTGTTGGGATACAGCTCCGTGTTTAGCGTCAGGACGGCAATGGACTGCTTCGACTGCTTCTGGGCAAACAGCAGGTAGGCCCAGTCATTGATTTCCTCTTCGCTTGGATGGAAGGCGGCATTGGCGGTCTTCAGGTCGGCGTACACGGCGGCGGCGTGCTCGAAGCCTTGGCGCAGCAAGGCCGCGCGCAGCGTCTTGATATGCGGCGGCAGGCCGAAGCCGTTCGATGCGTGCATTTCCGGAATGTAGTAAGCGGCGACTTCATCGGCGAAATTTTCCGGGTTCGCGCCTTGCAGATTGGTCAGCAGGATCACCGACAGATCGTCCTTGGGATAGACGAAGAAGGTCGAGCGCATGCCGCCGATGGGGCCGGCGGCGGGATGCTCGGCCCGGGTGGTCACCGGCCAGCCCAGCGCCGAGCCGTTCAGCAGGGCGTTCATGCCGCCGGTCTTGCCGTCGTTGAGCACCACAGTCGCCCACAGGACGTCCAGGCTGGACTTGTTCTTCAACAGTTTGCCGCTCTGCAGCGCGATCAGCCAGTGCGCGATATCGTCGGCGTTGGACAGGATGCCGGCGGCGGTCCTGAAATAGCCGGGGAACGTGACGTAAATCGCCGACAGCCGGTCACCTGGTTTCCACTCACCGTTCTCGTTGCGCAGATAGGAATAGCCGCCGGCCGAATGCGGGATGACGTCGGACGAATCGCCGAAGCGGGTATGCGGCATGCCCACCACGTTGAACTGGCGCTGTTCGATGAAGCGGGCGAACGGTTGGCCGCTCAGCTTGTCGATGATCTTGCCAATGATGACGTAGCCGGTTTGATTGTATTTAAAGCGTTCGCCCGCAGGAAACTCCAGCGGCAGTGTTTTCACGGTCGCCCATGCCGACGCATCGCTGCCGTCGCCGATTGGATTTTCCTTGCTGTCGATTATATTCGGCAGGCCGGAGACGTGAGTCAGCACTTGTTTGACCGTGATCGCGCGCCATGCCGCTGGCAGGTCGTCCAGATACCTGGAAATCGGATCATCGATGCCGAGCTTGCCGGCTTCCACCAGTTGCATGATGGCCACGCCGGTGAACGCCTTGGTGCAGGAATTGATCGAGAAAATGCTGTCGCGCGTTGCCGGCACGGCGTTTTCCACATTCGCCGTGCCAAATGCATCGAGCTTTACAATCTGGTTGTGCCGGATGACCGCCACCTGCAAGGCGGGAATGCGCTGCTCCTGCATGGTCTGCTTCAAAAACGCCGTGACCTCGTCGGAGACGTTGGCCGCCGCCGCATGCAGGGAAAGTGAGGAGCAAACCAGTGCGATCAAACGTTTCATGTGAATGCCTCGGCAGGGAAAGAGCACGACAATACAGCATCTCGGGCGCATACACGGAATCTAGTCGATCATCACTGCCCGGGCAGCACTGACAAAGTTAGCTAAGATGAAAGACAGGTTAATGGATTGTCAGCCGGCCGGCCCAAGTTCCACAAAAATACCACGGGCAGCCCAACACTAAGCGAAAGTATGGGGAAGGCGGTGGCAAATCAGATCGATCACATGCCAATGAATGTCATAATTGGATACCGTCTTCGTAGTTACCCAGAAGGAGTCAGCGAGCGCCGCACTCAGCGTATCAATCTGACGCCAAGGATTATTTGGTCGCCAGTTGAATGTGTCCCGATACCAGAATTTTCTAAAGAGACAATCCCATGGGAAAACTTGAGCCTTCTCAATCAGAAGCACTTTCTCTGCGTGAATTGGTAGAGCATTTGCGCTGTCGTGCCGAAAATCTCGAGTTACTGGATCGCCTGGTGAGCTCCTTCAAGCAGGAAGTCGAGCATCATCATCAAGTGGCGGACTCTTTAAAACACGGTTTGCAACTGGTCCAACAAATAGTGGAGGAGCGCGAAGCCTTCTTCAATCTCTCGCTGGATATGCTGTGTATTGCGACAACCTCCGGCCAGTTTCATAAAGTTAACCACGCCTTTGAGCAAGCCCTGGGGTATGCGCCAGGAGAATTATTGACGTACAAATTTTTCGACCTGGTGCATCCTGACGATCTTGAGAGAACTCAGCAAGAGGTAAACAAGCTGTCTGAGGGGATTGACACCGTCAGCTTCGATAACCGCTACCAGCACAAAAATGGCGAGTATCGCTGGTTAAACTGGACCACACCGGCGCCGATCCCTGGATCAAGCTTTCTCTACGCCGTTGCGCGCGACATCACGCTACAGCGTCAGCGCGATGCGCACACGCTCTTTTTAGCCTCACACGACGCGTTAACCGGACTGGCGAACCGCTGGCGGTTCAACGAAGAGCTGGAGGCCAGCTTCGCCAGGTTAAAACGGCACACGGACAAAACGTTCGCGCTGCTATTGTTGGACCTGGATAAGTTCAAACCGGTAAATGATCACTATGGGCATCAAGCGGGCGATCTGGTCTTGAAAGCGATCAGCCAACGCCTGAACGCGACCAAAAGGGAAACGGATGTCTTGTGCCGGTTGGGAGGGGATGAATTCGCCCTGTTGGCCCCCGGTGCCGACGCAACGGATGCCGACCTTATTGCTCAACGAATGCGCAAGGAAATACAGCGTCCCGTCGATATCGGCGATGCCGACGTGACGCTTGACGTCAGCATCGGCATCGCGTTGGCGAGCGAGAATTTCTCGGATGCCGGTGCATTTCTCAAAGTAGCGGATGAGGCGATGTATACCGCCAAACGGAATAAGGGAAATTGCGCACACTGACGCTGGTTTGACAGCAGCTTTCAGGCATGGACAAGATGCATGGGCATGCGTTGCTATTAATCGATCGATGAATTACAGTAGGCCTGTCACGTCACCGCCGCCGGTCTCGCAAATCGGGACCAATCCGTATCCGCGCCGGCGGCGCCGGCGCCGCTCAGCGCCAGCCCTGTCGCCACCGGCTACTGTCCTGGAGCTCGCGCCATGGCAAGTCGAAGCTGCGCCGGGTCAGCACCGCTTCCAGGGTGATGCGCTCCAGTCCGGCGCCCGGCGGCTCCGGTTCGATCAGCGCCGTGACGATGAAGTGCTTCTCCCGGTTCAACGGCGTGACGGCGGTCCATTTGCTGTGCAGCAGTTTGGCCGGTTGCACGCGCGTGCTCATGGCGGCACCGCCAGGCCGGGCAAGGCCTGCGCCGATGGCGCGGTTGCCAGTCCGGCGGGCGGCGCCGACAGCAGCGACGGTGGGTCGACGCCGTCGTGGGAGGGTGCCGGCGCCGGCGGGCGCTCGCCTTGCGCCAGCCGCATCAGCGCCACGTAGGAGGTGTCGATCACGCTGCCGAAGCTGTGCCACGGCGCCGGCGCATAGCGCGCGACGTTGTCGGCGTTGAACAGATAGGGCTTGCTGCTGCCGGTGCCGGCCACCCATTGCCAGCTCAGGTGATTGCTGCCGAGGTCGCCATCGAGCAGGTGCGCGATCATCCAGTCGGCGCCGGTGCGCCAGTGCACGTGGCGCACGTGCACGAGATAGCTGGCCAGCCACATGCGTGCATGGTTGTGCAGATGGCCGGTCGCGTACAATGCGCGCACCGCCTGGTCGATCACCGGCACGCCGCTGCGGCCCTGGCCGATATCCTCCGGCAGCACGCGCTGATAGGCCGTTTCGGGCATCGGGCCGGCGTGCAGCGACTGCAGGATGGCGTCGCCGCGCGCGCCCCATACGTGCCGGAAGTAGGCGCGCCAGGCCAGTTCGTAGACGAACTGGTGCTGGTGAGTCAGCGGGTGGCGCGCGGCCAGCGCAGCCAGCACTTCGGCTGCGCTGACGATGCCGTGCGTCAGATACGGCGACAGGCCGCTGACTGCGCCGTCCAGCGCGTTGCGGCTGCGGGCGTAAGCCTCCGGGTCGAGCGCGGCGACGCGCGCCAGCGCGGCGTCACGGGTGGCGGGAAAGTGGTTCATGCCGGACTCCTCGGGTGCGCCGCCTGGCGGCAAGCGGTCGAACAATATAAAACCTGGTCCCAGTTTTTGGCCCAGCGCTTGCGCCACGTCATCGGCCGGCCGCAGCTGCGGCACAGCTTGCTCGGCAGCGCTTGCTTGTTGCCCTTGAAGCCGGCGGCGGCGCGGCGGTTCATGCGGGATCGACGCCGCTGATGGCGGCAGCCAGCGCGCGTGCCGAACCCCACGCGCCTTCGACCCCTCCGCCGCCCCAGGCGTCGCCGCAGATCCCCAGACCAGCCTGGGCATCCCACCAGCAATCGCCCGCGCCGGACCGGGCGCCGGCCGGCGCGACCGCGTAACGCCAGCGGTGCACGGTGACGTAGCGCCAGTCCGGCGTCTGGCCGAACCAGCGGGCCAGCGCCTGTTGCAGCGCGTCCTGCACCACGGCGGCCGGGGTCTCCAGATGGCGCGCGCTCCAGTCGGCGGTGGCGTGCGCCACCCAGTGCGCCATGCCGGCGACCGGCACGCGGCCCGGCTTGCTGTGATTGCGGATGATGCTGGCCAGCACGCCGTCCGATGGGCAAGCCAGTTGCCAGTCGCTGCGGTCGCCGGCGGCGCTGGCCAGTCCCATCAAGGTCCAGTCCGGCAGCATCGGCAGCGTCAGCGCCTGCCGCGCCCACGATGGCCGCCGCGCTTGCAGCAGCGCGGCGGCCTGGGCCGGCGGAATGGCCAGCACCACCGCGCCGAACTCGCGCGCCACGGTGGCGCCGCCGCTTTCCAGGCGCCAGCCGGCGGCGTCGCGGTGCAGCGCGTCGATCTGCACCTGGGTATGCACCGGCAGGTCCTTCAGGAGCGCGCGGCACAGCGCCGGCATGTCCGGCGCCGGCACCCACAAGGTGTCCTCGCCGGCAGCGGTCCGGCCGGCCGGGTCGCGTGGCCGCCA
>NZ_WWCS01000118.1 GCF_009857535.1 Duganella margarita | reverse complement strand
CGGAAGGTGCGGCTGGATCACCTCCTTTCTAGAGTTTGCAGGTTCTTCGGAACATGCCAAGTGCTCACACTTATCTGCTGTATCGTTCTTTAACAATCTGGAAGAAGTAAAGTTTTATTAGGTGTGTGTCGACAGATACATGCCTGGGTAGTAAAACTCATCATCACAAAGTAGTAAATGCTTGAACTATAGCCGTCAAGGTTATA
>NZ_WWCS01000117.1 GCF_009857535.1 Duganella margarita | reverse complement strand
ACACACCTAATAAAACTTTACTTCTTCCAGATTGTTAAAGAACGATACAGCAGATAAGTGTGAGCACTTGGCATGTTCCGAAGAACCTGCAAACTCTAGAAAGGAGGTGATCCAGCCGCACCTTCCGATACGGCTACCTTGTTACGACTTCACCCCAGTCACGAATCCTACCGTGGTAAGCGCCCTCCTTGCGGTTAAGCTACCTACTTCTG
>NZ_WWCS01000116.1 GCF_009857535.1 Duganella margarita | reverse complement strand
AGTGGGTTCGGACCTCCAGTGCGTGTTACCGCACCTTCATCCTGGCCATGAGTAGATCACTTGGTTTCGGGTCTACACCCAGCGACTGGCGCCCTGTTCGGACTCGATTTCTCTACGGCTTCCCTATATGGTTAACCTTGCCACTGAATGTAAGTCGCTGACCCATTATACAAAAGGTACGCAGTCACGGAACAAGTCCGCTCCTACTGTTTGTA
>NZ_WWCS01000115.1 GCF_009857535.1 Duganella margarita | reverse complement strand
AGTGGGTTCGGACCTCCAGTGCGTGTTACCGCACCTTCATCCTGGCCATGAGTAGATCACTTGGTTTCGGGTCTACACCCAGCGACTAGCGCCCTGTTCGGACTCGATTTCTCTACGGCTTCCCTATATGGTTAACCTTGCCACTGAATGTAAGTCGCTGACCCATTATACAAAAGGTACGCAGTCACGGAACAAGTCCGCTCCTACTGTTTGTA
>NZ_WWCS01000114.1 GCF_009857535.1 Duganella margarita | reverse complement strand
AGTGGGTTCGGACCTCCAGTGCGTGTTACCGCACCTTCATCCTGGCCATGAGTAGATCACTTGGTTTCGGGTCTACACCCAGCGACTAGCGCCCTGTTCGGACTCGATTTCTCTACGGCTTCCCTATGCGGTTAACCTTGCCACTGAATGTAAGTCGCTGACCCATTATACAAAAGGTACGCAGTCACGGAACAAGTCCGCTCCTACTGTTTGTA
>NZ_WWCS01000113.1 GCF_009857535.1 Duganella margarita | reverse complement strand
GTTGGACTCGAACCAACGACCCCCGCGTTATCAACACGGTGCTCTAACCAGCTGAGCTACAGCCCCAATATTTGCTGTTCTCTAATTCATTACAGTCGATAAGTGTGAGCGCTTGAAAGTGATTCCGGAGAATCCTGCAAACTCTAGAAAGGAGGTGATCCAGCCGCACCTTCCGATACGGCTACCTTGTTACGACTTCACCCCAGTCACGAATCCT
>NZ_WWCS01000112.1 GCF_009857535.1 Duganella margarita | reverse complement strand
GGTCAGTGTGGTCAATCCGGGCTGCATCAAAGGTTTCGGCCAGAGTGAAAATCTGCGCAATAAAACCGACAAGGCCGATGCGGCCCTGATCGCGCGGTACTGCGCGGCCATGTCGCCGAAGCGGTGGGCACCACCACCGTTGGAGCAACGCCAACTGCGGGCATGGTCGCAGCGCATACAAGCGTTGAAGGACATGCGTCAGCAGGAGAGCAACCGCCTGGAAAGCTACACGG
>NZ_WWCS01000111.1 GCF_009857535.1 Duganella margarita | reverse complement strand
CCGTGTAGCTTTCCAGGCGGTTGCTCTCCTGCTGACGCATGTCCTTCAACGCTTGTATGCGCTGCGACCATGCCCGCAGTTGGCGTTGCTCCAACGGTGGTGGTGCCCACCGCTTCGGCGACATGGCTGCGCAGTACCGCGCGATCAGGGCCGCATCGGCCTTGTCGGTTTTATTGCGCAGATTTTCACTCTGGCCGAAACCTTTGATGCAGCCCGGATTGACCACACTGACC
>NZ_WWCS01000110.1 GCF_009857535.1 Duganella margarita | reverse complement strand
GGTCAGTGTGGTCAATCCGGGCTGCATCAAAGGTTTCGGCCAGAGTGAAAATCTGCGCAATAAAACCGACAAGGCCGATGCGGCCCTGATCGCGCGGTACTGCGCAGCCATGTCGCCGAAGCGGTGGACACCACCACCGTTGGAGCAACGCCAACTGCGGGCATGGTCGCAGCGCATACAAGCGTTGAAGGACATGCGTCAGCAGGAGAGCAACCGCCTGGAAAGCTACACGG
>NZ_WWCS01000010.1 GCF_009857535.1 Duganella margarita | reverse complement strand
GTCATCGGCGCCGTCATGCATAAGCTGGCGCATTTCATTTACGGCGTCATCAAAACAAACAAGCCCTTTGACCCCAATTACCTGGCGAAAGGGCTTGCTATTCAAGACGGTATCTGACCCCGGATTACGGAGTGCGTAGGACTAAGATGACATTTTGCAATGTTCGCAGCCTACATAGGGCTGCAGGTTGCTCCTATACCGAAGGATTAGGCTGCTCGATATAGTGTCTACATCAACCAGACAGACACACTATCAAGAGGCCTTACCATGAACGCACTTCACTCCGCTCCAGCCGCTGCTCCACAAGTTAGCCTGATCGGTGCTCAGCAGAACGATTTGCTGCGCGCTCTGTCGCGCGACGATCTGCTGGCCCTGTTCGGCGACCTGGAATTGGTGACGTTGCCAGAAGGTAAGCACTTGTTCGATTTCGGCGCGACCGTCGAATACACCTATTTCCCTACCAACGCCATTATCTCGCTGCAGTATGTGATGGAAGACGGCGCCACGACCGAGATCGCCGTGGTTGGCCGTGAAGGTGTGGTCGGCGTGGCGTTGCATCCTACCGAGCGCGCCAGCTACTCGGCCGTGGTGCAAACCGCCGGCTATGGCTACCG
Organism: Duganella margarita; assembly: GCF_009857535.1. GTDB lineage: Bacteria > Pseudomonadota > Gammaproteobacteria > Burkholderiales > Burkholderiaceae_D > Rugamonas > Rugamonas margarita. The sequence continues at coordinate 226,401 of NZ_WWCS01000010.1, read as the reverse complement.
TCTGAAGACCTCGGTGCTGCGCGATGTGTTCTACACCGGCGGCCCTCTGGCCCAGCAACTGATGCGTTACACCAGCGCAATGTTCGCCCAGTTGGCGCAAAGCGTGGCAGGCAGCCGTCATAGCAGCATTGAGCAGAAACTGTGCCGCTGGCTGCTGGAACGTCTGGACCGTTCGCTGTCCAACGAATTGAAGGTCACGCAGGAAATGATCGCCAATATGCTCGGCGTGCGCCGCGAAAGCATCACCGGCGCGGCAGGCAAGCTGGCTCAGGAAGGCCTGATTATCTACCGCCGCGGTCTGGTCACGGTGCTGGATCGGGAAGGCATGGAACGCCGCGCAGGCAGCTGCTACCAGAGCCGCGTCAGCAACACGGCACCGGCGCAGCAACGCTACGCAGCTTGATAGGGTAGGGAGTTAATGCAGCACGCGGGACGGCGGCGTGATCAGGAAACCGCCGAAATCCGCCCGCGCCGGCATGCGCGCTGCCAGGTCCTGGTCCAGTTTGCGCTGCACCAGCTTGTGCCAGGCGCTGGCCCAACGGGCCGCCAGCTGGGATTCTTCGGCCGATCGCGCATACAGCGTTCTTTCCACGGCGATTTTTTGGCGTTGCAGGGCGTAGGTGGCGGATATCAGAGTAGTCATGGCGTAGTTTGACTGGCTGGGTTAATCGAATAAGTGTCGCCATTGTGCCCTCGCCACGCCGTTATTGAATGTGCGCCACTTCACCATAACGATGAGTATTTAGCGCAGCCCGTGTAAAATGCACGACTGTTGCCTTTTCGCATCGCCGTTATTCCGTCTTTTCCCCTCATGAATCTTTCCAAAAATGCCCTGGCAGGGCTGACCACCTCGTTCGCGTTGGTTCCCGAATGCATCGCTTTTGCCTTGGTTGCGCATCTCAATCCGCTGACAGGGCTGTACGGCGCCTTCTTTATTTGCACGATCACCGCGATTTTCGGTGGCCGTCCCGGCATGATTTCCGGCGCCGCCGGTTCGATGGCGGTGGTGATTGTGGCGCTGGTGGCCCAACACGGGTTGCAATATTTCCTGGCGACGGTGGTGCTGAGCGGAATCATCATGCTGTTGTTCGGCGTACTAAGGCTGGGCAAGCTGGTGACCATGGTGCCCCATCCGGTGATGCTGGGCTTCGTCAATGGACTGGCGATCGTGATCGCATGGTCGCAACTGCAACATTTTAAGGCGGATGGGGCATGGCTCCATGGCAGTTTACTGCTGTGGATGTGCGGCCTGGTGGCGCTGACGATGCTGATTGTCTATCTGCTCCCGCGCCTCACCAGGGCGCTGCCGCCGGCGCTGGTGGCGATTGTCGGCGTGGGCGTGTTGTCCGCGACACTGGGTCTGCCGGTGCGCACACTGGGCGACATGGCCCACATCGCCGGCGGATTGCCGGTGTTTGCGCTGCCGGAACTGCCGATGACGATGGACACATTGCGCGTTGTCTTCCCCTATGCGCTGCTGATGGCGGTGGTCGGTCTGCTGGAAACGCTGCTGACCTTTAACCTGACCGATGAAATGACCGAGACGCGCGGCTTGCCGAATCGTGAGTGCGTGGCGCTGGGCGTAGCGAATGTGGCTTCCGGCCTGTTCGGCGGCATGGGCGGCTGCGCGATGATCGGCCAGACCATGATCAACCTGAGTTCCGGCGGCCGCACGCGGGTGTCGGGCGCGGTCAGCGGCATCATGATTTTATTGTTTATACTGTTTTTGTCGCCGCTGATCGAGCGCATTCCGCTGGCGGCGCTGGTGGGCGTGATGTTCGTGGTGGCGCAGCAGACGTTCGCGTGGAGCTCCCTGCAGGTGCTGGGCAAGGTTCCGCGTCATGATGCGCTGCTGATTGTGGCGGTGACGGCGATTACCGTGGCCACCGATCTGGCGGTCGCCGTGTTGTGCGGAATTGTGATTGCGGCGCTGAGTTTCGCCTGGCGCCACGCGCGCGAGATCCGCGCCGATGTGACGCAGGCCGAAGGCGTCAAAACGTACACGCCCTACGGCACGTTGTTCTTTGCGTCGATCGCGCATTTCAATGAGCTGTTTGATCCGCAGGCCGATCCGCAGCAGGTGACGCTGGATTGTCGTCATCTGCGACTGGCGGATCATTCTGCGGTGGTGGCCGTGGCCTCGCTGAGTGAGCGTTACGCCAAGGCCGGCAAAACGCTGCAGGTGCTGCATTTGTCCAGGCGCTGCGAAGCGCTGCTGCAGCGCTCGGGCGTGATGGCGACCGCTTAACATCAATAATAGTAAGGCGTCTTGCGCGACCATTCGGTGTTGCCGTAACGTTTGCCCAGCAGGGTGAAGGCGTTCTTCGACAGCGCTTTGGCATCTGCATCCAGGCAGCCGCCGCGCGTGGATTGCACCACCACATACAATAGCCACGGCAGCTCCGGATCTTTCGGCACCGCTGCCGCGCGACGCAGTACGTGGTCGCCGACAAAGCCGGTAGCGGTTTTCAGGCTGCCCAGTTGCGCCAGTTCCTTGTCGCGGATGGCGGCGTTGCCGGTGTCGGGCGACGGCGGCGCGATTTCGATGCCGGTGTCTTCGTCAATGCTGACGCCGGCCTTGGCGGGCAGCTTGCACCACATGCTGGCCGTGACGTCATCCAGGTTAGGTGAGGGCAAGTCGTCGCGCGTCGCCATGTACGCGTTCAGTGTCGGCGTCAGTTGCCACTTCATCGCGGTGACCAGCATGATGTGACGCCGCTCCTGTACGTTGGCCTGCGACTGATATTTGCGCATGTCCGCAGCCAGCGCTGGCGCGCTTTGTTCGATGCGTTTGGCGGCGGCGATGGCGGCGCTGTCTTGTCCCAGCAGATCAAAACGCATCCATGCGGCGATGGCGATGCGCGTGCGCAGTGGCGCGGGCAGGCGCGTGTCGGCGCTCAACGCGTACAGGTCGGCGTTGGACAGGCCGCTATTCAGCCAGCGCTGGCCGTCGGACGCCAATTGCAGGTTGACCGGTTTGGCCTCTGCCTTTTCGCCGGTATCGCCATCATGGCCGTCCACCGGTTCGCGCAGCAGATACGGCGCCGCTTCCGCCGGCGTAGTCGCCATCGCCAGCCGCTCTTGCAGGAACAGATTGCGCGCGCTCGGCGATGCTGCAGCGCGGAGCTGCGCGCTGGCTAGCACGGCATCTTCCAGTGCCCGAGCCTTATCGGCCTGCTTGCTGACGCGATAGTGACGCGCCAGCGCATAGCGCAGCGTCAGGTATTCCGGCGCATCGGCCGTCACTTGCAGGCTGGCTTTCTCCAGATCCTGCGGCATCGTCTCGCCACGGATCGCGGCAGCCATCAGCCACACGCGCGCCTGTGGCTTGTTGGCCTCCTTGACGTAGCGGCGCCATTGCTCCAGCGCGTGATCGCGTTCCTGTTCGCAGCTGGCTTGCGGCTTGTAGTCATAACAAGCCTGAATGGTTTGTATCCAGTCGATGAAACCCACCGATTTGCGCAGCGATACCGCAGATATCAGGTGATTCGCCAGCAGGCGCCAGTCACCCAACTGGTCATCGGCGTAGGGATCGATGCGCGGGTTGTCGAGTGCCTTGCTCAGTTCTGCGAAGCGCACTTCAGGCGTCAGCGTGGAGCGCATCGCGCGCCCGATGGCACGGGCATTTTCGTGCAAGTCCTTCAGCGCGGGATCGGCGACAATATGGTCGATGCCGGCCTGGATGGCGTCCACTTTCTTTTGCTGTGCCGCTTGCGGCGCCGCTGTTGCTTCCGGACTTTCGGCGGCGATGGCCTGGCGCTGCTTCCAGCGCTCTTCCTGTGATACCGATGACGGCAGGTAGGTCGCCGCGCGCGCCAGCGAGCGCAGGCTCAGATACTCGCCCCAATGCCGCAGCGGATGTTTGTCGGTAGCGCCGATGCGGGCAAACAGCTTGCCGCTGGCCGCGTAGTCTTCGGCGTAAAACGTGGCTGACGCCAGCTGATACTCCTGCATCTGCCGCCAATACAGCGCTTCCGATGCCGGTAGCGCGGCCGGCTGCGCCACCACCACCTTGGGCTGCCCATAGCCGGGATGACGCACCTCCGGATCATCGCCACAGATGCGGAACACCTGCCGCTGTGTCGCAACCCACGCCTGCAACCGCGCCGGCGTGGCGTCGCTGCGCCTGGCGAGATCGTTCAGCGTTTGCGCCGCGAAGAAGTAGCTGGTGTCCGGACAGGCGCGATAGGTAGCGGCGACATTGTCGTTCTCACGCGCTGGCAGGATCTCGCGCTTCAACGCTGCGCTGACCGCCAGGCGCCAGGCTTCGTACACGTCGTTCGGTGCATTCTGGCGCCAGTCGCCATAGCCTCCCACGCGTCCTTGTACCGTCACCGCCAGGCCACCTTCCATGCCCGGAGATGCTTTCAGGTCGCGCGCGCCCAGCATCACATCGCGCCATGCGGCGTAGAGATAGGGACGCGCATAGGTCGGCAGCACCACGCCCAGTTCACCGCCCTGGTAGCGACCCGACGCGATGTCCGGCGCGTAGCGGCTGGCGAAGCGGTCGTAGGGCACATCGCCGCTGGCGCCGGCGTTGGCGATGGTCAGCAGGGTGCCGGCAAGTACGCCCGCTTTGAAACAACGAATCATGGAATGCTCCCAATGTTGGCGCCACGCTGCCAGGCGTAGCGGTCGAACCAGTATGTTTTGCGATAGCGCGCCGTCACCTGCGGCGAAAATGGCTCTTGTGGCGAAAAACCGGCGACGTCGCGGCAGCTGGCGTGCAGCGTTGCGGGAGAGTGCTCGACGATGTCGCGCAGCCGCGCGCTGTCTTTCCCCATGCGGAAGAACATCGGCACCACTTCATCGGCGCCGAGGTCGTCCAGCCATGCGGGCGAGCGGCACCACCAGGCCAGCGCCGTCACACTCAGTTTGATGTGAGGCGGCAGCTCGCTGCGCAGCTGGCGCACCAGGGAGCGATAGAATACGCGCTGCGACGGTTTGGCTTCCATGTCCAGCTGCACCCAGCCGGACGTGCTGGCGTCCGCAGCTTCCTGCATAGCGCGCAGGATCATGGCGCGCCGGCGTTCGAGGTCGATAGGGGGATTGACGGTGCTGACTTCCACATGCACCACCGGCGTAATGCGCGAGGCGGGCGGCCAGCCGGCACGGGGACGGGTGAGGGCGTTGTCGCCGCTCAGCAGAATATGGCGTTGCAGGATTGCGGCTTCCTGCTGTGACCACGCGGGAAGCGCTGCGCCGTCCCACAGCCAGGCGACTTGCTGCGCGCAGGCCGCGGCGGGAAGGAGCAGCGCAATCAGTAAAAAAACGAAGGGCATCGGTCAATGAGGCGGTCTATGAGGCCGCCTCATTGTACCGGTATTACTTGCCTTCCAGCGCAGCGATGGCGGCGGCGACGCCTGCGCCGTAGGCCGGATCGGCCTGGGTGCAGTTGTAGATGTGACGTTCCTGCACCGGCTTCGACACGCCATTGATGGCGCGCGCAGTGTTTTCAAACAGCAGCTGCTTCTTCTCGGCGGTCAGGAGGCGGAACAGATTGCCCGGCTGCGAGTAGTAGTCGGTGTCCACGCGGTGGTTCCAGTGATCGGCCGCACCTTCCAGCGACAGCGGCGGCTCCTTGAATTGCGGGCTTTCCTGCCATTCGCCACGGCTGTTCGGCTCATAGGGCGTGTGTTCGCCGCCGCTGGCGCCGATGCGCATGGCGCCGTCGCGGTGGTAGCTGTGGAACGGGCATTTCGGCGCATTCACCGGAATCTGGTGATGGTTGACGCCCAGGCGATAACGCGCCGCGTCGCCGTACGAGAACAGGCGCGATTGCAGCATCTTGTCCGGCGAGAAGCTCACGCCCGGCACCACGTTGGCAGGCGAGAAGGCCGCCTGCTCCACGTCGGCGAAGTAGTTCTCGGCATTGCGATTCAGTTCCAGCACGCCGACGTCGATCAGCGGATAGTCGCCCTTCGGCCAGACCTTGGTCAGGTCGAACGGGTGATACGGCACTTTGGACGCATCGGCCTCCGGCATGATCTGCACCGCCAGTTTCCAGCGCGGGAAGTCCTTGTTCTCGATGGCGTCGTACAGGTCGCGCTGCGAGCTCTCGCGGTCCACGCCTACCAGCGCGGTCGCCTCGGCGTCGCTCAGGTTCTCGATGCCTTGCTGCGAAACGAAGTGGAATTTGACCCAGAAGCGCTCATTGGCCGGGCTGATAAAGCTGTAGGTGTGGCTGCCGAAACCGTGCATGTGGCGGTAGCCCTTTGGAATACCGCGGTCGCTCATGACGATGGTGACCTGATGCAGCGCTTCCGGCAGCAGGGTCCAGAAGTCCCAGTTGTTTTCGGCGCTGCGCAGATTGGTCTTTGGATCGCGCTTGACGACGTGGTTCAGGTCCGGGAATTTCAGCGGGTCGCGGAAGAAGAACACCGGTGTGTTGTTGCCCACCACATCCCAGTTGCCTTGCTCGGTGTAAAACTTGACAGCGAAGCCGCGGATATCGCGTTCGGCGTCGGCCGCGCCGCGTTCACCGGCCACGGTCGAAAAACGCATGAAGATATCGGTCTTTTTGCCGACTTCAGAGAACAACGCGGCGCGCGTGTACTTGCTGATGTCGTGGGTGACCGTAAAGGTGCCGAAGGCGCCGGAGCCCTTGGCGTGCATGCGGCGCTCGGGGATCACTTCGCGCGCGAAATGGGCCAGCTTTTCCAGATGCCAGACATCCTGCAGCAGTACCGGGCCGCGCGGGCCTGCGGTTTGGGTATTTTGATTATCGACGACCGGTGCGCCGGCCGCAGTAGTGAGGTTCTTCATGAAACTTCCTTCGCCTGAATGGGATGAATGGAAACTTCCAGCATAACTACTACCAGTGATTTGCGCCGCTCTCAAAAGTCAGAGCCGCAATGAAAAACGCCCGGCGGTGCCGGGCGTTCGATGCTGCTGAATTACTTGCTTGGGTAGATGATGTCGTCGCGGCGATCATGTGCGCGCGCTGCATCGTCGGTACCGGTGGTTTTTTCTTTACCGTAGCTGACGGCTTCCATCTGGCCATCTTTCACGCCCTGGACTTTCAGGGCGGTGATCAGGGCCTGGGCACGTTTCTGACCCAGGGCCAGATTGTATTCTGCGCCGCCGCGGTCATCGGTGTTGCCTTCGACTTTGATCGAGACGTTTGGATTGGCCGACAGGAACTTGGCGTGATCAGCAACCAGTGCATCGAACTCTGGCTTGACGGTGTACTTGTCGAAGTCGAAGTAGACGCTACGATTTTTGTAGATCGAGCTGTTTGGGTCCAGGTAAGCTGGCAGTGGTGCAGCAACTGGAGCTGGCACTGGTGCGGCTACTGGCGCTGGTGCTGGCGCAGCAACTGGCGCTGGCGCCGGTGCTGGTGCAGGGGCCGGAGCTGGGGTCGAGCAAGCGCTCAGCAGAGCGATGGTGCAGGCTGCCAGCAGGATATTGGTTTTAGCTTTCATCGAAATACTCCCGAATTGATTTTGTTGGAGGGACATGGTGTACACGCTAGGTGTGAGGCTGTTCCGCAGCCCGCGACCGGTATTATATAAGGGTTTCCCTTGGAAAGATTGGTCCCCTGCATTATTTTTTCATCCAGGCTGAAAATGGCGTAAGGTCGGTCCCGCTTTCGACATACCACGCGCGGCGGGCGATATCGAATTTGGCGCCCAGCGCCTTGACGTGATCCTTGTCCTGGAAACCGGCGGTCAGGTAGCAACGCGTAGGCGGCGTGGCAACTGGCGCGCGCTGATTGCGCTCCAAAGCGCTGTCGGCGGCTGCTGAAGATTTAGGCAGCCGCATCTGCGCGATGAAGCTGCTGCGGGCGGCGGCATCGGACGGCGCGAGCAGCGTCAGCCGCGCGCGGGCGCGGGTGGCGGCCACGTAGAACAGGTTTTCTTCCTCGCGCCGCGGTTGCGACGGATGGGGAAATTCGCCTTCCTCCAGGAACGGCAGGATCACGTGTTCGAACTCCTTGCCCTTGGCATTGCCGGCGCACTCGATCAATACCGACTTGCGGTCACGCTTGCGGCGGATGAAGGCTTCGCGCGCGTTGACGGCGTTCCAGAACTCGCCCAGGCTCTGGCCCGAAGCTGCAGCCGCTGCCAGCAGGCTGGCGATGGATCTGGTGATGACGCTGGCGTCATAGGCGCGCACGAAGATGCGGCGGGCGGTGGCGGCCAGTTGCACGCGCTCGCACAATTCGGTCAGCACGGCGGCGGCCGGCGCGGCCGGGTCCACGGTCGACAGCCAGGCCAGCGCGGCGATCACGGCGCGCTTGGTGCCGGCACTGGCGACGTCGCGGTAGTCCGGCTCGACGCCGTCGCGGCGCTCGTCCTCGATCATGAACAGTTCGCCCAGCAGGTCCGGGCTCTTCATGATCTGCTGCTTGAAATTGTCCATGCGGTGGGTGGAGAACTTCATTTCGCTGAACGCCACCAGCGCTTCGACCACGGCCACGCGCACCTGTTCCGATTTGACGGCGGAGAAATCCTTGAGCGCGATGCCCAGCAGGCCGCGCAGGAACAGGATCTCGTCGCGCTGCAGATACCCGGCCATGGGCGGCGTGCGGTAGTCGATATCGGCTTCGATCAGCGCGTTTTCGATGGCCATCGACTGATGGCGGTCGCGGATCAGGATGGCGCAGCCATCGTAGGCGTGGCCGTCGGCCTTCCACTGGCGCACGGCGGCCACCACGCGCTGCGCGCATTCGGCCGCGTCGTTGTAGTGCGCGTGCAGGATCTCGGTGCGCAGCGGCAGGGCCGATTCCACCCGTTTCTGCTTGAACTCGGCCATGGCGTAGGCCAGATGCGGACCGTGGCGCCAGGTTTGCGTCAGCGGATAGCGCACCAGCTTGGGAAAGCGTTCGTTGAAGCGGCGCTTCAGGTATTCGTCGCTGGCGCCCAGCTTGGCGTGGATCACCTGGTCCTTGTCGCCGGCGCCGACGAAGAAGCACGGCGGGCGGTCGATCAGCGCCTCCAGGATGCGGAACGAGGCTTCGTTCAAGTCGTGCAGCTCGTCGCACAGCACCAGCCGATAGTCGGGGAACTGCTCGGCCAGGCGGGCGCCCTGATGCAGGTTGCAGGCCAGATCGTAGCTGGCGTCGAACGGGCCGCGGAACACCGCGCCGGCGCCGCCGTCCAGCCGCATCGCTTCGTACTCCAGCGTGGCCAGGTAGTCGCTCAGCGGTATGCCCAGCTGCTCGGCGGCTTCGTCGTGGCCCATGAACTCGACGTCGCTGTCGAGCGCCATGGTGGCTTTCAGGCTTTGCTGGACGTCGAGAAACTGGCTCAGCGCCACGCTGTGGGTGTGCAGTTCCAGGCCGTCGACGCTGCCGGCGTAGCGGTCGGCGGTGCGGTCGATGGCGCGCAGCGCGTGCTCTTTCAGCGCGCGCAGGTCGCGGCACTGGCGTACGTCGTCGTTGTCGGCCAGGTCCATCATCCAGGCCGCGAAATCCTCGAAACTCAGCACTGCCACGCGCTCCGCCAGGGCCGACGGCACGCCCACTTCCTGCAGCCGGCGGCGCAGCACTTCGCGCGCTTCCGGCGTGAAGGTCAGCGCCAGGATCTGCTCCGGCGCCAGCTTGCGCGCCAGCGCCTCACCGATGCGTAGCGCCAGCGTGGTGGTCTTGGCGGCGCCGGCGTTGGCGTCCACCAGCACCACCTTGTTCTGGGCCAGCTGGATGGCGGTCTGCTCTGCGGTAGGAATCAGGCCTTGCGGGGTGAAGCGGGGTGTATTGGTCGGATTGGTTTGGTTCATCCGCTACATTATAGCGACCGGCAGCCGCAAGCTGGGCGTCGCCATCGCCGGCGGCGCCATCGAGGTGGCGACCGGCGTCAGGCGCGCGGTGGCGCCTTCGATGAACTGGGCGCTGAACACGCGCCGCTCGGTGTCGGTTTCGTGGCGGTCGATGCGGGAACACAGCAGTTCGGCGGCGGCGGCGGCCATTTTCGGCAGCGGCTGGCGCAGCGTGGTCAGGTTGTAGCTGATCCAGTTGGATGGTTCGACGGCGTCGAAGCCGGCCACGGACAACTGGCCCGGCACGTCCAGCCCCAGTTCGTGGCGGGCGAAATCCAGGCAGCCGATCGCCATGACGTCGCTGCCGCAGATGATGGCGTCCGGCACGCTGCCCAGCTGGGCGATGATGGCTTTCAGTCCCAGCGCGCCGCTACGGTAATCGTAGGCGCCCGGCACCACCACCGGCGTCGGCAGGCCCAGCTCGGCGATGCGTTCGCAGGCGCCGCGCTGGCGTTCCGTGGCCACGCTGTACGGATCGTTGCCGGCGATGATGCCGAATTGGCGATGCCCGGCAGCCGCCAGCCGCGAGGCCAGCATGCGGCCGGATTCCACATGGTCGCAGGTGACGGTGTTGACCGACTGGTCGCGCAGCTTGCGGTTGAACAGCACCAACGGCATGCGGCGGCGCTCGAATTCGGCCGCGTGTTCGGCCGTCAGGCGTGCGGCGGCGATCACGCCGTCGACCTGGTATTGCCAGACGTCGGCCAGCACGCGGTCGACATCGCCCTCATGTTGCAACGTGAATAACAGCACGCGCTGGCCGCGCGCGGTCAACTGCTGGCTCAGTTCGGCCAGCAGTTCCGGGTAGTATAGATTGGCCTGGTTGGTAATGATCAGCGCGACCATATTGGATCGGCGGGTGATCAGGCTGCGGGCGGCGGCGTTGGGAATATAATCGAGCAGGGCGGCGGCCTGCATCACCAGCGCGTAGGTGCTCTTGGAAACGCTGGCGCCGGGCTTGAAGCAGCGCGACACCGCAGACTGCGAGACCCCCGCCAGCTGCGCCACGTCATACGACGTTACGCGGCGGTTTTCGCCGGCGATCACCGTTTTCAGCGTGGTTGCGCTATCCTCTACAGTCGGATTCGATTTGCTCATCGTGGAAAGCAGGCCCATTGGATTGTTCTTTTAATAGTGAAACGAGCATAAATAAAAAATTACCCGATAGCAACAACTATCGCATTTCTGCAAAGAAATATCTTCTTTCTTGTGGCTAAGGCGCAATGTTTGCTGCGATGCGCCTTTATCTGATAAACTCCCGCCCCTTTAGCTGAACGGAAAGGGCAAGATGGCCATTGCTTGCGGCGTTGATTTTGGTACGTCCAATTCCACCGTTGGCTGGGTGCGTCCCGGCCATCCGGTGATGCTGGGACTGGAGGAGGGTAAGACCACCTTGCCGTCGGTTGTCTTCTTTAATGCGGACGACGACGAAGTCACCTATGGGCGCGCGGCGCTGGCCGACTACCTGGCCGGCTACGAGGGGCGCCTGATGCGTTCCATGAAGAGTTTGCTCGGCACCAGCCTGATCGATGGCCAGACCGAGGTCGGCGGCCGCGCGCTGCCGTTCCGCATGCTGCTGGCGCAATTCATCGGCGAGCTCAAGAAGCGTGCCGAACGCGCGGCCGGGCGGGAATTCACCTCGGCCGTGTTCGGCCGTCCGGTGTATTTCATCGACGACAGCAAGGACAACGACCAGCTGGCCGAGGATACGCTGGCCGAGGTGGCGCGCTCGGTCGGCTTCAAGGACATCGCCTTCCAGTTCGAGCCGATTGCCGCCGCGTTCGACTACGAGTCGCAAATCGACCGCGAGGAACTGGTGCTGATCGCCGACATCGGCGGCGGTACCTCGGACTTTTCGCTGGTGCGCCTGTCGCCCGAACGGGCCAGGAAGGCCGAGCGGCGCGACGACATACTGGCCAACGGCGGCGTCCACATCGGCGGTACCGACTTCGATAAATACCTGAGCCTGTCGTCCATCATGCCGCTGCTGGGGTACGGCAGCCGCCTGCGCAACAACAGCGAAGTGCCGTCCAGCTACTTCTTCAACCTGGCGACGTGGCACACCATCAACCAGGTCTACACCAAGAAGATGTGGACCCAGCTGTCCGACCTGATCCGCGATTCGGCCGAGCAGGAAAAACTGGGCCGCCTGCAGCGCCTGATCGACGAGCGCGCCGGCCACTGGCTGGCGATGAAGGCGGAAGAGGGCAAGATCGCGCTGTCCGCCGACGCCGTGGTGCAGCTGGAGCTGGACCGGCTGGCGCCGCCGGTGACGCTGGCGCTGCGCCGCGAGCTGTTCGACGGCGCGATCGACCACCTGGTCGGCTCGGTGGAAACCACGGTGCAGAACTTGCTGCGCGACGCCGGCGTCAAACCGGAAGACGTCGACACGGTGTTCTTCACCGGCGGTTCCAGCGGCGTGCGCAAGCTGCGCGAGCGCATCGGCGCCGTGCTGCCGGCCGCGCGCAAGGTCGAAGGCGACCTGTTCGGCAGCATCGGCGCCGGCCTGGCGCTGGACGCCGTCCGCAAATTTGGCGGATAAACCATGCTCGACCAACCTATCGTCATGCTCGACTTTGAGACCACCGGCCTGTCGCCCGCCATGGGCGACCGCATCACCGAAGTGGCGGCGTTGCGCATCGTCGGCGGCGAGGTGGTCGAGCGCTATGTGTCGCTGATTAATTGCGGCGTGCGCATCCCATCCTTCATCACCGGCCTGACCGGCATCACCCAGTCCATGGTGGACCACGCGCCGCCGGTCGGCGAGGTGGTGCCGCAGCTGCTGGAGTTCATCGGCAGCGATCCGCTGTCGGCCCACAACGCCAGCTTCGACGAAAAGTTCTTGCGCGCCGAGGCGGAACGGCTGACGCTGGCGCCGCGCCATGCGTCGCTGGTGTGTTCGCTCAAGCTGTCGCGCCGCGTGTTCCCCACGCTGGGCAGCTACAAGCTGGGCCAGCTGTCCGGCGCGCTGGGCATCCAGTTCCGCAGCGCCGCCCACCGGGCCGAGGCCGATGCGGAGGTCGCCGCCAAGCTGCTGATCCATATCGGCCAGCATCTGCGCGCAACGTACGGCATCCGCCAGGTCGACACCGACCTGCTGGTGTCGGTCAACAAGTTGGCGGCCGCCAAGGTGCCGCAATTCCTGCAAAAGCGCGGCCAGCCCGTTTGAGCGTCGTCAAATCCGTTCTGGGGACGCGTTTTACACTTTAATCAACAGTGTTGTCACGTTGGTCAGAGGTGTATCGTGAAAAAACCATGCACGGCCAAGGAAGGGTACGACGTCTACCGGTGGTTCCTCGACGCTGCTGAGCGTGGCAATCCCTACGCCCAGTTCAATCTTGGCCGCATGTACAAAAGCGGCGATGGCGTGGCGCGCGACGAATCCCAGGCGTTTGACTGGATGAGCAAAGCTGCCGTCCAGGGACTGGCTTACGCCCAGAATCAGCTGGGCGTGATGTACTACTACGGCCGTGGCGTCGACCACAGCGATGATCTGGCCACCAGCTGGTTTCGCCGCGCCGCCCGCCAGGGCGACGCCTCCGCCCAGCAAAACCTCGGACAAATGTACAAGAAGGGACGCGGCGTGCCGCAGAGCGACGAGGTGGCGCTGGCCTGTTTCTGCCGCGCCGCCGAGCAGGGCCTGCCCAGCGCGCAGACGCTGGTCGGCGAAGCCTACTGCAACGGCTACGGCGTGGCGCGCAATTATCCGATGGCGCTGGCGTGGTTCCGCAAGGCCGCGCTGCAAAACGACGCCAACGCCCAGCTTCGCCTCGGCCTGATGTACAAGCACGCGCTCGGCGTGGCGCGCAACGAGGCGCAGGCCGTGGCCTGGTTCCGGCAGGCGGCGGCGCAGGAAGATCCGGTGGCGCAACGGCTGGTGGGCGTGGCGTACGCCGAAGGGCTGGGCGTGCAGCGTGACCCGCGCCGCGCGTTTGCCTGGCTGTTGCGCGCCGCCGAGCAGGAAGACGCCGACGCCCAGTTCAACCTCGGCGTGATGCTGGCCACCGGCAATGGCGTCGAGCAGGATGACGAGCTGGCTTTGACCTGGTACCGCCGCGCAGCCGAGGCCGGCCATGCGCTGGCCCAGTACAACCTCGGCGGCCTGTATGCGCGCGGCCGTGGTGTCGACCGCGATGAACGGATGGCGCTGGAATGGTACCGGCGCGCGGCCGAGCAGGGCATGCCGCATGCGCAATTCAATGTGGCGGTGATGTACGCCAACGGCCACGGTGTGGGCAAGGACGATGAGCTGGCTGCGGCCTGGTATCGCAGCGCCGCCGAGCAGGGCGATGCCAGCGCGCAGAACAACCTGGGTGTGATGTACGCCAACGGCGTCGGTGTCAAGCGCGACGATCTGCAGGCGGTCGACTGGTACGGCAAGGCGGCCGAGCAGGGCCATGCGCTGGCGCAGTTCAACCTGGGCGGCATGTACGGCAGCGGCCGCGGCGTGGAGCGCGATCCGGCGCAGTCCTTCATGTGGCTCACGCTGGCTGCGCAGGCGGGCGATGTGGCGGCGGTCAGCAACCGCCGTCGCATGGCGCTGGTGATGACGCCGCAAGCTATCGCTGCTGCCCAGCAATTGGTGCGCAAGTGGCGCGACGCCCATCCGCCGTCGTGTTATGTGCCGCACAACCGCGCGGTCGATTAAGGGGCTAGCCCGGCGGCGGCTGGTTGATCTGCCTCTGCGTGATCGCGCGCATCAGGTCGTGGCCGGTGCCCATGCCCAGATAGCGGCCCTGTTCGGTAATGATGAAGCCGTTGAACAGGTGGTGCGCTTCAGCCTCGGCCATGCGGCAGCCGAGTTCCTGCAAGCTGGTATTGCGGTCGGCGATCAGCGGTTGGCGGTCCATGAACTGCTTGCACGACTTGTTGCCGTACAGCTGGCGCTCATAGGGCCGGGCGAAATGCTCGATCATGTCGAAGCGGTTGATCAGCCCCAGCGGCTGGCCGTCGTCCACCACCGGGATGCTCATCAGCTTGGGATGCTGCTGAAATATCTGGTAGACGTCGCGGTTGCTCGTGCATGGCGACACGGTCGGCACTTCGTGCAGCAGCTGGTGGATGCGGCCGGCATGCGGATCCACCGCGCGCTGCGGATACCTGGCCCGGCCATGACGCGCCAGCGCCTTGATGACGTCGGCGGGCGCGGTGCGGGCCGGCATCGGATGCGGCCGCCCCAGATGGTAGCCTTGACCGTAAGCGACGCCCACCTCGCGCAGTACCAGCAGCTCGGCCTGGGTTTCGATGCCCTCGGCAATCACGCGGGTGTTGGACTTCTCCGCAATCTCCTGGATCGAGCGTATAAACTGCAATTTGAGCGGGTCGCGGTTGACGCCCTGGATGAAGTGCATGTCGATCTTGACATATTCCGGCCGCAATTCCGACCACAGCCGCAAGCTGGAAAAGCCTTCGCCGAGGTCGTCGATAGCGATCTGAAAGCCCATCTTGCGGTAATGCAGCACCGCTTCGCGCATCAAATCATAATCGTAGGTGGGCTGGTTTTCGGTCAGCTCGATGATCACCCGCTCGGGGTTGATGCCGATCTGCTGGATCACTTCCAGCGTCTCGCCACGGCGGGCGTCGCGTTGCAGCAGGCATTCAGGGCTGACGTTGAGAAACAGCTTGCCCGGCAGTGCCAGCTCGGCAAAACGCTCCAGCACCACCTTGCGGCACAGGTGCTCCAGCTGCACCGTCAGGCCGTTGGCGCGCGCCGTCTGGAAGAGATTCATCGGCGCATGCAGCGGACTGTCGGACGGTCCGCGTATCAATCCTTCATAGGCGATGATTTCGCCGCGCTGCATGTGTACAATCGGTTGAAACCACGCGCTCAGCTGCTTGCGTGCCAGGATGTCGTATAAATGCGCGCGCAGCACCGCTTCCTCGTCTTCTTTGCGAGGTGTCAGGTAGGTGACTGTGGCGCCACCGGATGGCTGGAGGGCGGAATTCACGATGAATCATTTGCCAATTGTCGGTTTAACTGTACGATCATAGAGTCAATTTATGACTGGATGATGAATTTGGGAAACAGTTGTTCTGCACATGCGCTACACTTATGCCGTCGCCGAGAGAACAGGGAACTTATGCAGTATCGTCATTTCGCTTTTTGCCTGGGCCTGGTTGGCGCGGCCCACGCCGGCGCCACCGGGATTGCGGTGCAGGTCCAGGATGCCACTGGCAAGGTGCTACCGGACACCGTGGTCTATATCGAGGCCGAGGGCGGCGCCACCGGCGGCAAGCCGGGCACCGCACTGATCGAACAGAAGGGCTTGAAGTTTCTGCCGATGGTGACCGTTGTGCAGACCGGCGCCACCATCAACTTCCCGAACAACGACAAGGTCCGTCACCACATTTATTCGTTCTCGCCGGCGCACAAGTTCGACCAGAAGCTGTATTCCGGCCAGGCGGCGTCGCCGCAGATCTTCGACAAGGCCGGCACGGTGGTCCTGGGCTGCAATATTCATGACAAAATGATCGCCTACGTGAAGATCGTCGACACGCCATATTTCGCCAAGACCGATGGCGGCGGCGCGGTGCGCATCGACCTGCCGGCGGGCGGCAAGTACGTGGTCAAGGCCTGGCATTACAATACCGTGGGCGGCGCGACGCCGGAACAGGTGTTGACGGTGAAGGCGGGCGAACTGGCCACCGCGTTGTTCAAGCTGCCGATGAAACCCATTGCGGCCGACGACGCTGCGCTTTAAATAGGATAGTCCCAGCATGCACTTGCGTTTTCGCAGCCTCGAAAGCCGTATTGTCACCTTGTTCCTGGTGCTGATCGTGGCCGTGCAGGTGGTGGGGCTGCTGGTGATCCAGCGCGGCATCGACAACAACGCGCGGCTGGCCATCAGCAGTGAGCTGGTCAACGGCGCCAAGGTGTTCCACCGGCTGCTGGAGCAGAATGCGCAGAACCTGCGCTTTGGCGCGCGGCTGCTGGCGCGCGATACCGCCTTCGTGGCCGCCATCGGCAACAACGATGAAAGCGACCGCGCCACCATCGAGTCGGCGCTGGTCAACAGCGGCCGGCGCATCAAGGCTTCGCTCACCATGCTGATCGGCGAGGACCGCAAGATCAGCGTCTCCACCAATCCGCCGCAGGCGGCGGGCCTGCAGAAAATCGCGCTGTCGATGCTGGACGCGGCGGAAGCGGGCGACGGCGCCATTGGCATCGCCATCGTCGACCACCGGCCGTTCCAGATTGTCGCCATGCCGGTCAAGGCGCCGATCACCATCGGCTGGATTGTGATGACCTTCCCGATCGACCGCCAGCTGGCCAACGACATGCGCGAAGTCAGCTCGCTGCACACCACGGTGCTGACCCGCGACACGCAGGGCAAATGGCTGTCGGCCGGCTCCACCTTCGTCGGACCGTCGGCACAGGAAGTGGTCGACCAGTTGCAGGCGCTGGGCGGCAAGCCGCCTGCGGGGCCGTTCGACATCACGGTGGAGACCTCGCAGTACAGCGCGCGCCTGCTGTCGATCGGCGAGGACAGCGGCCAGACCGCCAGCGTGCTGCTGGCGCGCTCAATCGACGAAGCGACGGCCGAATACCGCCGGCTCGAGCGCTGGCTGATCGGCCTGACGCTGGGCGGCATTTTCGCCTCGGCGCTGGCCATCGTGTTCACCGCCAAGCGCATCGCCCAGCCGATCAGCGAGCTGGTGACCACCGCCAAGCGGCTGGAAGGCGGCGACTACAAGGTTTCGATCGACAGCACGCGCGAAGATGAAATCGGCCAGCTGGCGCACGCCTTCGATTCCATGCGCGAGGGGATCGCCAAGCGCGAACAGGAAATCCGCCGGCTGGCGTATTGGGACCCGCTGACCAACCTGCCGAACCGCGCACAGTTCGTGGTGCAGCTGAACGACGCGCTGCAGGACGCCCGCCGCCGCGAGGAGGCCCTGTTCGTGCTGATGATGGACCTGGACCGCTTCAAACACGTCAACGACGTCATGGGCCACAGCTTTGGCGACGCCTTGCTGCAGCAGGTGGCGGGGCGCCTGCAGCTGCTGCTGGCCAATCGCCGCCAGCTGTCGGCACAAGTGGCGCGTCTGGGCGGCGACGAATTTGCCGTGCTGCTGCCGGCCGCGAACATCGACGCCGCGCTGCTGATGGCGGCCGAGATTTTGCAGGCGCTGGAAACCCCGCTGTCGCTGGAAGACCAGATGGTCGACATCGGCGCCGGCCTCGGCATCGCCGCCTATCCGGAACATGCGGACGATGGCGAGACCTTGTTGAGCATGGCCGAAGTGGCGATGTACGCCGCCAAGCAGCGCAACGACGGCGCCGTGGTGTACGACGCGGCGATGGACAAATCCAGCGCCAAGAGCCTGTCGCTGCTGACGGAGCTGCGCAACGCCGCCGAGCGCAACGAGTTCCGCCTGCACGTGCAGCCGAAGATCTCGCTGCAGACCGGTAAAGTGGTGGGCATGGAGGCGCTGGTGCGCTGGGTTCATCCGGAGCGCGGCAATGTATTCCCCGACGAGTTCATTCCGTTCGCCGAGCAGACCGGCTTTATCCGCGTGCTGACGCGCTGGGTGATGGAGCGTTCGGCCGAGTTGTGCCGCGAACTGGCGCTCAAGGGCCACCCGTTGAAAGTGTCGGTCAACCTGTCCACCCGCGACTTGCTGGACCAGGATCTGCCGGCCAAGTTTGCCGACCTGCTGGCGCGTCACAAGCTGACGCCTGGCTCGTTCTGCCTGGAGATCACCGAGAGTGCCATCATGGACGATCCGGTGCGCGCGCAGCAAACGCTGGAGCGCCTGAGCGCCATGGGTCTCGATTTGTCGATCGACGATTTCGGCACCGGCTACTCGTCGCTGGCCTACCTCAAACGCCTGCCGGTGAATGAACTGAAGATCGACAAGTCCTTCGTGCTGAATATGGAGAACGACGAAGGCGACACCAAGATCGTGCGCTCCACCATTGACCTTGGCCACAACATGGGCCTGCGCGTAGTGGCCGAGGGCATCGAGAGCGAAGCCGTATGGCGGCTGCTGGCGGAGCTGGGCTGCGACCAGGGGCAGGGCTATTTCATGAGCCGTCCGATCCCGGGCGACCAGATGATCCCGTGGCTGGAGAAATGGCAGGCGCCGATCGCCATCGCGCAAACCGACGACAGCGCGGTGGCCGCCGATAGCTGATTTGCATTCCATCCCACGAAAACTGCATTACGTCGCATTTCAAGCGCGCACGCGCGCGTAGCCGCAGTAAGCTGGCGGCATCGTAATCATTCCGGGAGAATGCATGAGCCGTCTGTTTGCCGCCTTGATCGTCGCAGCCCTTGCCAGCCAGGTATCCGCTGCGGAATCCACTGATTTCTCTCCCGGCGCGTTCAAGCTGCAAAACGGCCAGCCGAACCAGCTGCTGGTCCTCGGCACCGAGCATCTGTCGCAGCTGCCCAAGTCCTTCGATCCCGCCAATCTGAGCGCGTTGCTGGAGTTGCTGGCGAACTGGCGGCCCAAGGCCATCGCCATCGAGGCCTTGTCCGGCCCGCAATGCGCCTACCTGCGCCAATACCCCGAGCGCTACGCCGACACCGTTAAGACCTATTGCTTTGATACGGCGCCCGCGCTTGGCGCCACCGGCCTCGATGTGCCGGCGGCCACCGCACAGGCGGAGCGCATGCTCGCCGCGTGGCCTGCCGCGCCAGCGCCGGCCCAGCGCCGCAAGCTGGCGTCGCTGTTCCTGGCTGGCGGCGAACCTGCATCGGCCACGGTCCAGTGGCTGCGCCTGCCGGCGGAACAGCGCCGCGCCGGCGATGGCCTGGACCAAGGCCTGGTCGACAGCCTGGAGAAGCTGCGCCAGAAGCGCAACGAAGACTATCTGATCGCCGTGCCGCTGGCCGTGCGCAGTGGCCATGAGCGCGTCTATCCGATGGACGACCACACCTCCGACGCCTCTGCAGGGGACGAAAAAGCCTACGGCGCCGCCGTGATGAAAGCCTGGGACAATCGCTACACTGCAGAACGCAAGCAGGCTTCCGATGCCTTGCAGGCGCATCTCGACACGCCGGCCGGGGTGCTGGCCATGTACCGCGCCTATAACGCGCCGGGCGCGCCGGAGCAGACCTTCCACAGTGACTTCGGCGCGGCGCTGGAAGAACCCTCGCCGCAGCACTATGGCCGCAACTACACCGGCTCATGGGAGACGCGCAACCTGCGCATGGCCTCCAACATCCGCGAGGTGATGACCACGCAACCCGGCGGCCGCATGCTGGTGATCGTCGGCGCCTCGCACAAAGGCTATCTGGATGCGTACCTGAACCAGATGCACGACGTTCGCATCGTCAACGCCGAGGCGCTGTTACGCGCCGAATAAAAAACCGCTATGATCCACAGCACTTCTTTGACTACATGGACCCTCGAATGAAGCAATTGAAACACGCAGCCATGGCTGCCGCAGTTCTGGTGGCGCAAGGCGCCATGGCGCAAACCTGTAACGTCGCCGGCGCCGGCCTGGCCTATCCGGTTACGCACACAGTGGACCAGCAGGACAACTACCACGGCACCGTCATCGCCGATCCGTACCGCTGGCTGGAAGACGCCAACAGCGCCGAGACCAAGGACTGGGTAGTGGCGCAGAACCAGCTGACGCAAAGTTATCTGGCGCAGATTCCCGGCCGCGCAGCGCTCAAGGAGCGTCTGACCAAGCTGTGGAACTTCGAGCGCTTCAGCGTGCCGTTCAAGGAAGGCGGCCGCTATTTCTACAGCCGTAACGACGGCCTGCAAAATCAGGCGGTGCTGTACACCACCAAGACGCTGGCCGACGTGCCACGCCTGCTGCTCGATCCGAACACGCTGGCCGCCGACGGCACCGTGGCGCTGGCCGGCCTGGCCGTCAGCCCGGATGGCAAATACCTGGCCTACAGCACCGCTGCTTCCGGCTCCGACTGGAACGAGATCAAGGTGCGCGACATCGACAGCGGCAAGGACGTGGAAGACCACATCAAGTGGGTCAAGTTCTCCAGCACTGCATGGCTGCACGACGGTTCAGGCTTCTTCTACAGCCGCTACGACGAGCCGAAGGAAGCCACCAAGCTGGCCGACGTCAATTACTTCCAGAAGCTGTACTTCCACAAACTGGGCACCCAGCAAAGCGCGGACGTGCTGGTGTACGAACGCCCGGACCACAAGGACTGGGGCTTCGGCGCGCAGGTCACTGAGGATGGCCGCTTCCTGATCATCAGTGCTTCGCAAGGCACGGAGAACAAGAACCGCGTGTTCTACAAGGACTTGAGCAAGAAGGACGCGAAAGTGGTCGGCCTGCTGGAGGACTTCGACGCCGCCTATGACTTCGTCGGCAATGACGGTCCGGTGTTCCTGTTCCGCACCGAGCGCAATGCGCCGCGCGGCCGCATCGTCAGCATCGACACCCGCAAGCCGGGTGTGCTGAACTGGAAGCAGATCGTCCCGGAAAGCAGCAACACCATGGTGTCGGCATCGGTGGTCAACAACCAACTGCTGGTGGACTACCTGAGCGACGCGCATAGCCTGGTCAAGGTCTACGACCTGAAAGGCAAGGCGCTGCACGACGTCGAACTGCCTGGCCTGGGCACCGCCGGTGGCTTCAGCGGCAAGCGCGGCGACACCGAGACCTTCTACTCGTACACCAGCTTTACCACGCCGAGCACCATCTACCGCTACGACCTGAAGGCCAACAAGAGCAGTGTGTACCGCCAGCCGAAAGTGGACTTCGATCCGACCGCGTTCGAAACCCGCCAGGAGTTCTTCACCTCGCGTGATGGCACCAAGGTGCCGATGTTCATCGTCTCGAAAAAAGGCCTGAAGCTGGACGGCAGCAATCCGACCTACCTGTATGGCTACGGCGGCTTCAATATCTCGCTGACCCCCAGCTTCTCGGTGGCCAACCTGGCGTGGCTGGAAATGGGCGGCGTCTACGTGATGGCCAACCTGCGCGGCGGCGGCGAGTACGGCGAATCGTGGCACGCCGCCGGCACCAAGCTGCAAAAGCAGAACGTGTTCGACGACTTTATCGGCGCCGCAGAATGGCTGGTGGCGCACAAGGTGACTTCGCCGGCCAAGCTGTCCATCGGTGGCGGCAGCAACGGCGGCCTGCTGGTCGGCGCGGCGATGACGCAGCGTCCGGACCTGTTTGCGGCGGCGATTCCGCAAGTGGGCGTGCTGGATATGCTGCGCTTCCATAAATTCACCATCGGCTGGGCGTGGACTTCGGACTACGGTTCGTCCGACAACGCCGACGAATTCAAGGCGCTGCTCAAGTATTCGCCGCTGCACAACCTGAAGAAAGGCACTTGCTACCCGGCCACCATGATCACCACCGCCGACCATGACGACCGCGTGGTGCCGGCCCACAGCTTCAAGTTTGCCGCCACTGCGCAGGCCGACCAGGCCGCCGGCGGCGCGCCGATCCTGATCCGCATCGAGAGCAAGGCGGGCCACGGCGCCGGCAAGCCGACCACCAAGCAGATCGACGAAGTGGTGGACCGCTGGGGCTTCCTGACCCGCGCGCTGCACATGGATAGCGGCGACGCGACGACTGCTGGACAGTAACAAATCGCCACGCCGGGCGCCCGTCCGGCGGGCTGGCTTGATGAGCATGGTGGCTGGGTCGCTGCAAGAACGCACCAAAATAACGCCTTGTTTTAGTGCGCACCGGGTCGGTGCGCATTTTTGCACCATTTGAAAAACCATTGAAATCAATCACTTAAAATTTGCACCAAATTGGAACGATTATTGCTTCTAGCATGAAACGTTTTTAATTTCTGCATTGTTTTGGGGAGTGATTGTTGATGGATGCACACAAAGACGGCGCCAACGCTTTATTCATTTTGCTCGGCGCTATCATGATTCTGGCCATGCACGCGGGCTTCGCTTTTCTTGAGCTGGGCACGGTGCGCAAGAAAAACCAGGTCAACGCGCTGGTGAAAATCCTGGTCGACTTCGCCGTATCGACCATCGCGTATTTTTTCGTCGGCTACAGCATTGCCTACGGCATCAATTTCTTCTCCTCGGCCGGGGAGCTGTCCGCCAGGAACGGCTACGAGCTGGTCAAATTTTTCTTTCTGCTGACGTTTGCCGCCGCCATTCCGGCGATCATTTCCGGCGGCATCGCCGAGCGCGCGCGTTTCCATCCGCAGACCATCGCCACCGCCTTGCTGGTCGGCCTGATCTATCCATTCTTTGAGGGCATCGCCTGGAACAACCGTTTTGGCGTGCAGGACTGGCTGACGCACACTTTCGGCGCCGCCTTCCACGACTTCGCCGGCTCGGTGGTGGTGCATGCGGTGGGCGGCTGGATCGCGCTGCCGGCGGTGTTGCTGCTGGGCGCGCGCCGTGGCCGCTACATGAAAAACGGCGCCATCGCCGCCCATCCGCCATCGTCGATCCCGTTTTTGGCGCTGGGGGCGTGGATTCTGACCGTCGGCTGGTTCGGCTTTAACGTAATGAGCGCACAGTCGCTGGACAAGATGAACGGTTTGGTTGCGGTCAACTCGCTGATGGCCATGGTGGGCGGCACGCTGGTCGCGCTCATGATGGGCAAGAACGATCCCGGGTTCGCCTACAACGGCCCGCTGGCCGGCCTGGTGGCGGTGTGCGCCGGCTCGGACCTGATGCATCCGCTCGGCGCGCTGGTCACCGGCGGCATCGCCGGCGCGGTGTTTGTCTGGATGTTTACGCTGGCGCAGAACAAGTGGAAGATCGACGACGTGCTGGGCGTATGGCCGCTGCACGGCCTGTGCGGCGCCTGGGGCGGCATCGCTGCCGGCATCTTTGGGCAGAAGGCCTTGGGTGGGATGGGCGGTGTCTCGCTGCTGTCGCAGCTGGTCGGCACGGTGATGGGTGTGGCAGTGGCGCTGATCGGCGGTTACGCGGTGTACGGCGTGCTGAAAGCCACGCTGGGCCTGCGCCTGGACCCGGAAGAGGAATTCCAGGGCGCCGACCTGTCGATCCACCGCATCAGCTCCACGCCGGAGCGCGAAGCCAACTGGTAGTCATTAGCGGTGGATCACCACCAGCAGCGCCTTCGCCTCGGTCTTGCCGACGTTGCGGATGATGTGCTGCTGGTCGCCCGGGTAGCGCGCCGTGCTGCCCAGTTTGACCTTCTTTTTGTCGTTACCGACTTGCACTTCGACCGAGCCGTGCAGCAGCGTCAGATGTTCCTGCGCGCCCGGATCGTGGCCTTGCGAGGCCAGCTCGCCGCCCGGCGACAGCGTCAGTTCATACCATTCATATTTGCTGGCCAGCTCCAGCGGGCCCAGAATGCGCAGCACGTAGCCGGCGTGCAGGCCGGGCAGGGTGGGCGTCTCGTGGGCGTCGATCACGCGGATGGTTTCGGTCTCGCGCTCGGCGGTGGCCAGCAGTTCGCCGATCTGCACGCCCAGCGCATTGGCCAGCCGCCAGGTGATGGCGATGGTGGGGTTGGCCTTCTCGCGTTCAATTTGCGACAACATTGACTTCGAAACACCGGCGATGCGCGACAGATCTTCCAGCGTCAGGCCGCGGGCCAGGCGCAGGCGCTGCAGGGCGGCGCCGACTTCCGGTGGTGCGTTGGTGGAAACGGTTGATACAGTTGTTTTCATTGTTTTGGTTGCGGAGTTCACTGGTTCTCGATAAAATTCAATATATCGAATTTGAATTCGACATAACGAATTTCGCATAAGATAGCGAAATCGTATCACAGACCTGAGGACCATCATGAGCAATCCACAAAATACCTTCTACAGCGGCCTCCAGCAAAGCCTGGATCAATTGCGCGAACAGGGCCTGTACAAGCCAGAGCGCGTACTGGCCTCCCGCCAGGGCTCGGAAGTGATGAGTGAGGATGGCCGAATGCTGATCAATATGTGCGCCAACAATTACCTCGGCCTGTCGGGCGAGGAGTGGGTGGCGCAGGCGTCCATCGACGCCACCGAAAAATATGGCTACGGCCTGTCGTCGGTACGCTTCATCTGCGGCACCCAGACCGTGCACAAACAGCTGGAGCAGGCCATCTCCAGGTTCCTCGGCACCGAAGACACGATTCTGTATGCAGCCGCTTTCGATGCCAACGGCGGCGTGTTCGAGCCGTTGTTCGACGAGAACGACGCCATCATCTCCGACGCGCTGAACCACGCCTCGATTATCGACGGCATTCGCCTGTGCAAGGCCGCGCGTTTCCGCTACGCCCACAACGACATGGCCGACCTGGAAAAGCAGCTGCAAGCGGCCGCCGACAAGCGCCATAAAGTCATCGTCACCGACGGCGTGTTCTCGATGGACGGCACCATCGCCCAGCTGGACAAGATCGTCGAGCTGGCCGACAAATACGGCGCGCTGGTAATGATCGACGAATGCCACGCCTCCGGCTTCATGGGCAAGACCGGCCGCGGCACGCACGAGCACCACAACGTGGTCGGCAAGATCGACATCATCACCGGCACGCTGGGCAAGGCGCTGGGCGGCGCCATGGGCGGCTTCACCTCCGGCCGCAAGGAAGTAATCGAGATGCTGCGCCAGAAATCGCGTCCTTACCTGTTCTCGAACACGCTGGCGCCGTCGATCGCCGGCGCGTCGCTGGCCGTGCTGCAGCAGCTGTCGCAATCGACCGAACTGCGCGATCGCCTGCACGAGAACACCGCGTACTTCCGTAAAGAGATCGAAGCGCTCGGCTTCACTATCAAGCCGGGCACCCACCCTGTGGTTCCTGTGATGTTGTTCGAAGCGCCGGTGGCGCAGAAGTTCGCCGCGCGAATGTATGAACTGGGCGTGCTGCTCAGCGGCTTCTTCTACCCGGTGGTTCCGATGGGCCAGGCGCGCGTGCGCGTCCAACTGTCTGCCGCGCATACCCGCGAGCAGCTGGACACCGTACTCAAGGCATTCGAACAGGCCGGCCGCGAATTGGGCCTGCTGAAGAACTAATATGAAAATCGTCAGGAACACAGAAATGGAACAACAAAAAATTCTCGTCATCGGCGCCAATGGCCAGATCGGCAGTGAACTGGTGGAAGCACTGGCCACACAACACGGTGCACAGAACGTCATCGCCAGCGATGTCAGCCCGACCAACCTGTATCAGGCAGCGCGCTACACCATGCTGAACGTGCTGGATAAAGTAGCATTGGCCTCATTGATCACCGATGAAGGCATCACCCAGGTGTACCAGCTGGCGGCGATGCTGTCGGCCACCGGCGAAGCGGCGCCGTTGAAGGCGTGGACGCTGAACATGGACGGCCTGCTGAATATTCTGGAAGTGGCGCGCGAGCGCGGCGCCATCGGCAAGCCGCTGAAGGTGTTCTGGCCGTCGTCGATCGCCGCCTTCGGCCCGAACACGCCGCAAACCGATACGCCGCAACTGACGGTGATGGACCCAACCACCATCTATGGCATCAGCAAGCTGGCCGGCGAGCGCCTGTGCGAATACTATTTCCTGAAGTACGGCGTGGACGTGCGTTCGATCCGCTACCCAGGCATCATCAGCTACAAGTCGCCACCGGGCGGCGGCACCACCGATTACGCGATTGCGATCTTCCACTCGGCGCTGCGCGGCGAGCGTTATGAATGCTTCCTCGGCCCGCACACCACGCTGCCGATGATCTACATGCCCGACGCGATCCGCGCCACCATCGAGTTGATGGATGCGCCGGCGGAGCTGGTCAAGGTGCGTTCCTCGTACAACGTTGCCGGGGTGTCGTTCAATCCGGAGCAGCTGGCTGCGGCGATTACCCGCAAGCTGCCGGACTTTAAAATCGCCTACCAGCCGGACAGCCGCCAGGCCATCGCCGACTCCTGGCCGCAAAGCCTGGACGACGCAACCGCCACTGCGGACTGGGGCTGGAAAGCCCGCATCGGCGTCGATGAAATGGTCGACAGCATGCTGGCCAATATCGACGTCAGCTTGGGCAAGGCCGCCTGATGGACATGAGCGTCTTCGATCTGTTCAAGATCGGCATCGGCCCATCGAGCTCGCACACCGTGGGCCCGATGGTTGCGGCGCGCCGCTTCCTGCTGGATAACGCGCCATTGGAGGACGTGACCGAAGTCAAGGCCGAGCTATATGGCTCGCTGGCCTTGACCGGTATCGGCCACGCGACCGACAAAGCCGTGCTGCTCGGCCTGATGGGCGAAACGCCGCAGGACGTGGTGCCGACCCGCGTGGATGCGCAACTGGCGGAAGCCGAGGCGGCCGGCCAGCTCGCGCTGCTCGGCAAGCAGGTGGTGCCGTTCAAACGCGGCACGCATCTGGTATTCCACATGGCCGAATCGCTGCCGGAGCACCCGAACGGCATGCGCTTCACGCTGACTCGCAAGGACGGCAGCAGCGTCGCCAAAGTCTACTACTCGGTCGGTGGAGGCTTTATCCGCGAAGAGGGCGAGGAGGCGGCGTTGGCGGCGTCGGTGGTGGTGCCTTACCCGTTCGGCACCATGGACGAACTGCTGGCGCACGGCGTGCGCAGCGGCCTGACCATCCCGCAGATGCTGCGCGCGAATGAGCGCGTGCGCGTCAGCGACGATGAGCTGAACACCGGCCTGGATAAAATCTGGAGGGTGATGCGCGACTGTATCGCCCATGGTCTCGACACGCCGGGCCAGTTGCCGGGCGGCTTGAACGTCAAGCGCCGCGCCGCCGGCCTGTGGAAGCAGGCCAGCACCAGCAGCCCGGCGGACAGCCTGCCGCACGACGCCATGCATCTGGTCAGCCTGTATGCGATGGCGGTCAACGAAGAAAACGCCGCCGGCGGACGCGTGGTCACCGCGCCGACCAACGGCGCGGCCGGCATCATCCCGGCGGTGCTGCGCTACTACGCGGAAGACTGCAAGCCGAGCGACCCGGTCACCGGCGTGCGCGACTTCATGCTGACGGCTGCGGCCATCGGCATGCTGTGCAAGCGGAATGCGTCGATCTCCGGCGCGGAAATCGGCTGCCAGGGCGAAGTGGGCGTCGCTTGCGCGATGGCTGCTGCGGGCCTGGTCGCCGCGCTGGGCGGCAGCAATGGTCAGATCGAGAACGCCGCCGAAATCGGCATCGAGCACCACTTGGGCATGACCTGCGATCCGATCGGAGGGCTGGTCCAAATTCCCTGTATCGAGCGGAACGGCATGGGCGCCGTCAAGGCGATCACGGCCGCCTCGCTTGCTCTAAAGGGCGATGGCACGCACTTCGTCAGCCTCGATGAAGTGATCGAGACCATGCGCCAGACCGGCGCCGACATGCAGGCGAAGTACAAAGAAACTTCGCTGGGCGGCCTGGCGATTCACGTCATCACCGTCAATCACGCGGCTTGCTGACGGCCAGTTGTAGTTTGAACTGATCGTCCACGCCGACGGTTGCGGTTTCGCCGATCGGCACCAGCAAGCCTGGGCTGCTGATCACGCGGTCGTCATGCTTGATGACCGCTTTCACAAACACGGAGCTGGCGCTGGCCTTGGTCAGCATCAGCTCCGTGCGCCATTTGCCGCCTTTCCCGGTGCTGGTCACTGCCGCCTGCACGCCTTCCTGCACCAGCAGTGCCGGCGAGGACGACTCGCCGCCCGCGCTCAACTTCATAGTGACCATGTATTTGTCCGGGCTTGCCACGCCGGCGTTGGCGGCCATGGCGCCGTAGCCGCAGGCGGCGACGAGGGCGGTGATGGTGATGCGGCCGAACACGCGGCGAAGCCTGGTGGGTGGCGTTTGCTGCAACTGCATGATGCGCTCCTTCAGTGGGTGAGTGGACTGCCAGTGGCAATGGATCAGTGCTGCCTGGGTGGACATCTGCGTCTTCAGCATGGCCTCGGCGTAGCTGCGCTTCAAGCCTGGATGCGCGTGCATGACGGCGGCGTCGCACGCCAGTTCCTGATCCAGCCGGAAGCGGCGCGCGGCCAGATGCACCAGCGGATGGAACCACAGCGCGCATTGAAGCAGTGCGCACAGGGCGTTCATCAAGGGATCGCGGCGGCGCAGATGCACAGCTTCGTGGGCGAGGATCAGTTGCTGCTCTTGTGGCGTGTAGCGCGCGGCGAAATCGGCCGGCACCACGATCACGGGCCGCCACAGGCCAACCACCGCCGGCCCTTCGTCGGTGCGCATACTGTGATAGAGACTGCCATCGCGGCGGAGCGGGCCAAGCTGCTTGCGGTAGCGACGGTGAGCGACGCCATACCACGCCAGCATCGCCACGGCCACCGCCAGCCAGGCCGCCGCCAACCACGTCTGCCACTGCTGCCATGGCATGCCGGCGATGCCGGCGGCGGGCAGGCCAGCGCTGGCGAGATGGCGCAACGGTGCCACCACCTGCTGCACCTGAGCAGGCATGCGTACGGTGGACAGCATGGCCAGTGCTGTCGCCGCCAGCGCGATCGGCACTGCGGCCCACGCCATGTAGGCGACCGCCGCGCCAAACGCACGTCGCAGCGGCACACGCGCGGCGCACAGCAACGCAATGACAGCGCCGGCAATCAGGCTGGCGGCAAGCAGCGCATGCAGGATGTCATTTGCCATCGCTAAGCTCTTTGACCAGTCGCTTCAGATCTTCAAGATCGTCTGCACTCAGTTTGCCGTGCTGGCCGAAATGCGCGACCAGCGGCGCGATGCGGCCGCCGAACAGGCGCTGCACCATGCTGCCGCTTTCCGTCACCAGCCACTGGTCACGCGTCAGCAGCGGCGAGTAGAGGAAGCGCCGGCCGTCCTTGTCGGCGCGCACCGCTCCTTTTCTGAGCAGGCGATTTAACAGCGTTTTGATGGTGGCGACTTGCCAGGCCTGTTGATCGCTGAGCGCCGCCACCACGTCTTCCGCCGTGCGCGGGCTACCGCTCCACAGCACTTCCATGACTTGCGATTCGGCATCGCTGATTTGCATAGGTTTATTCATGCGGTTAACGATTACACATGTAATCGATGATGTCAACCTGCAGAAACTTGGAAATTGGAATATAGTCGCCGACTTGGATACACAATGAGAATAAGAATCATGTTGATTGCGATGAGAATCTGGTCGATAGCGCTGCTGGCCTTCTGCCTGAATGGAACCGTGCACGCGCAGGCGAGCGATCCAAGCGCCGGCGCAAGGCAGTTATGGCAGCTGATTGATTACGTCGCCGTCGATTACGGCGGTGCGGTGGAACATGGCGCGGTGGCCAGTGAGTCCGAATATGCGGAAATGCTGGACTTCACCGACAACGCCGTCAAGCAAGCCGCTGGCCTGCCGCCGCATGCGTCCCAGGGGGCGGTATCGGCTGCGGTGGCAGACCTGCGCGCCGCTGTCATGCGCAAGGCCGATGCGGCCGATGTCAAGAATCTTGCACACCGCGCCAACGCTTTGCTGATCGCTGCCTATCCGATTCCGGTGGCGCCGAAGGCCTTGCCGAATCTGGCACGCGGCGCTTCGCTGTATGCCGCGCAGTGCGCCGCCTGTCACGGCGCGGCGGGTCATGGCGATGGCGCACTCGCCGCCACGCTCGATCCCAAGCCGATTGCTTTCTCGGACGCTGAACGCGCGCAGTCGCGCAGCCTGATGGCGCTGTACCAGGTGGTGTCGCAAGGAGTGGCGGGAACCTCGATGGCCAGTTTTGCGGCTTTGCCGGAAGCCGACCGCTGGGATCTCGCGTTCTTCATCGGCGGCCTGTCGTTCGATGCTGCCGCCCGCGCGCGCGGCGAAAAATTATGGAAGGATCATCCCGCGCTGCATGCGCAATTCCCCGACCTGGCCGCAGTCACCACGCTGACGCAGGAAGCCATCGCCGCCAGAACCGGCATGCAGACGGCGCATGATTTGACCGCTTACATTCGCAGCCAACCGGCGCAGGCCGAACGACAAAAACCGTCCGGCCTGGCGCTGTCGCGCGCCCGCCTGGCGGAAAGCCTGGCCGCCTTGCATGCGGGCGACCGCGCGGCGGCCACCAAGCTTGGCTTGTCCGCCTATCTGGACGGCTTCGAGCCGATCGAACCGGTGGTCGGCGCGCGTAACAAGTCACTGCTGGCGGCTGTCGAAAGCGCCATGCTGGCGTATCGCTCCGCCGTCGCTGGCGGCGATGTGGCCAAGGCCGACGCGGTCGGCAGGGAACTCGCGCAGCTGTTTACGTTGGTGGAAGCCGAACTCGGTGACGCCAAGGCCGACCCGATGACGACCTTCGTCGGCGCGCTGACCATCCTGCTGCGCGAAGGCGTTGAGGCGCTGTTGATCGTGATCGGCATCGTCGCCTTCCTGCGCAAGGCGCAGCGCAAGGACGTGCTGCTGCATGTCCACGCCGGCTGGATCGGCGCACTGGTGGCGGGTGTGCTGACCTGGGTGGCGGCGACCTACCTGGTAACCATCAGCGGCGCCAGTCGCGAAGTCAGCGAAGGCGTCGGCTCGGTGTTCGCGGCACTGGTGCTGTTGAGCGTTGGCCTGTGGATGCACCAGAAGAGCAGCGCCGGTCGCTGGCAGGAATATTTGAGCGGGAAGCTGTCGGCGGCGATGACCCGCAAAACTGCGTGGAGCCTGTTCGCGCTGTCCTTCATCGCCGTCTACCGCGAAGTGTTCGAGACAGTACTGTTCTACTCTGCGCTGGCGGCGGACGGCAACGGCGGCGCGCTGCTGGGAGGTTTCATCGCGGCGGTGGTGCTGCTGGCGATGATTGGCTGGGTGCTGCTGCGCTCCAGCGCGCGTATGCCGATCGGGAAGTTCTTCTCCTTCACCTCCGGCTTTGTCGCGGTGCTGGCAGTGATCTTGATCGGCAAGGGCGTGGCGGCGTTGCAGGAAGCTGGCTGGGTGGGCGTGACGCCGGTCAGCTTCCCTCGCATCGACATGCTGGGCCTGCTGCCGACCGCCGAAACGCTGGGTTCCCAGGCGCTGATCCTGGCGATTCTGCTGGCCGGTTTTGGCTTCAACCGGTTCTTTGCGGCGCGGCGGGTGAAAGCTTAAGCTTCCAGCAGCGCGCGGAAGGCATCCGGCAGCAATGGCTTGCTGAAGTGGTAGCCCTGCATCTCATCGCAGTCCTGCTCGCGCAGGAAGTCCAGCTGCGCCGTGGTCTCCACGCCTTCGGCGATGGTGGTCAGCCCCAGGCTGCGCGCCATGTTGATGATGGCGCTGACAATGGCCTTGTCCTCGCTGTCGGTGCTGATGTCGCGCACGAAGGACTGGTCGATCTTCAGTTTGTAGACCTTGAACTTCTTCAGGTGGCTGAGTGACGAGAAGCCGGTGCCGAAATCGTCGATCGACATGCGGATGCCACGGTCGTGCAGCTGGTTCATGGTGGCGATGGCGCCTTGCGGGTCCTGCACCGCCACGCCCTCGGTCAATTCCAGTTCCAGGTATTCTGGCGGCAGGCCTTCTTCGTACAGCACTTGCGCCACATGCGAGGGCAGGTCGGCAGTGCGGAACTGGATGGCCGACAGATTCACCGCCATCACCAGCGGCGGCAGGCCGTCGTCCAGCCACTGGCGCGCCTGACGCACGGCCTGACGCAGCACCCAGTCGCCGATCGACACAATCAGGCCGCTTTCCTCGGCGGCCGGAATGAATTCGGCAGGTGATACCACGCCCAGCTCCGGCGTACTCCAGCGCAGCAGCGCCTCCGCGCCGACAATGCGGCCGGTCTTCAGCGAGACCTGCGGCTGATACACCACGTGCATCTGCTCGCGTTCCAGCGCGTAGCGCAGCGCGTTTACCACCTGCAGGTGGCGCGCGGCCCGCTGTTGCATGGCGGCGGTGAAAAAGCGGAAGTCGTGGCGGCCGGCGCGCTTGACCTGGTACATGGCGGCGTCGGCGCGTTGCAACAACGTCTCGATATCCAGCCCGTCGTCCGGATACATGGCGATGCCGATCGAGGCCGACACCTTGAGGTCGTGCGTGCCCACCGTGTAGGCCTGGCCGGTGAGGTCGAGCAGCTTGCGGGCGACGTCGCTCGCTTCGCCGCCGCCGGCATTCGGCAGCACGAAGATGAATTCATCGCCTCCGAGGCGCGCCACCAGGTCGGTGTCGCGCAGGCAGCTGGTCAGGCGCAGCGCCAGTTCCGACAGCAGCGCGTCGCCCACCGTGTGGCCGAGCGAATCGTTGATGTCCTTGAAGTGATCCAGGTCCAGCATCATCAACGCCATCGAGGTGCGGCTGTTGCGCGCATGTTCCAGCAGGTGGCGCGCGCGTTCGTGCAACTGTGAGCGGTTCGGCAGTCCGGTCAGCACATCGTAATGCGCCAGATACTGCACGCGCTGGTCGGCCTGCTGGCGTACCGCCTCGCGGTCGAAGTTCTTCAGCGCGAATTCGATATCGAGCGTCATTTCCAGCAGCAGTTCGCGCACGTCCTGGTCGAAGGCGTTGACGGTGCTGGAGTAGGGCGCGAAGAAGC
This sequence comes from Duganella margarita, assembly GCF_009857535.1. Taxonomy (GTDB): domain Bacteria; phylum Pseudomonadota; class Gammaproteobacteria; order Burkholderiales; family Burkholderiaceae_D; genus Rugamonas; species Rugamonas margarita. The sequence continues at coordinate 193,383 of NZ_WWCS01000010.1, read as the reverse complement.
CGATGATCTCGCCGTCGCGGCGCAACGGAATCGCCGCCGACGCGGCCCATCCATAACGCGCGCCATGCGCGTGCCAGTGGGCCGTCTCCGGCGCGTGCTGGTAGTCCTGGCACCAGTAAGGCTGGCCGCTGTGGTAGGACAGGCCGATCGGACCGCGGCCTTCCGGCGTGTTCGGGTCGAGCGAGACTTCCAGCTGGTCCAGGTATTCGACGCCGCCGCCGAACGAGGCGGCGACGTCGATGCGGCCATGCTGCTTGTCGATGATGCCGATCCACGCCATGGCCATGCCGCCGTAGCTGACCACGTCGCGGCAAATGCGCTCGAACAGTTCCGCTTCGCTGTGGCTGCGCACAATCGCCTGGTTGCACTGGCTCAGCGCCGAGTACAGGCGGCTGACGCGCTGGATGCGTTCCACCGCCTCATTGCGTTCGGCGTCCAGCCGCGCCAGGCCTTGCTGTGTATGGGCCAGCCAGCCCCACACGCTGTCGCGGGCATCGTCGGTGACGGTTAGCGGATCGGAGAAATCGCCGCGCCCCAGCTTTTCCATGCTGGCCTGAAGCTGGTCGACCGAGCAGCCAAGCGACGCGTCCAGCCGTCGCTTGGCGCGCCATACCAGCAGCACCAGCACCACGGCGCTGAACATGAAGGCCCACCGGGCCAGGTTGGCATCGCGCGCGGTCTCCTCGACCAGCCTGCGGGTGCGGCGGTCAACGCTGTCGTTGACGGCGCCGATGGGGCGCATGATGTCGGCCTTGGCGCGGTGGTAGGCGGCGTCGTACAGCATGGCGGTGGCCTGAGCGACGTCGCCGCCGGCCGCGCGCAGGTCCATCGCGGCGACCTCCAGCCCCACCAGCTTGTCCGATTCGTTCTTGGCGGCGGCCAGCAGCGCCAGCTCTTCCGGCGCGAAATCGGCTTCGCGCATCATTTGCATCAATGGCACGGCGGCGCCAGCGGCGCGCGGACGCTGGCCGTTGGCCTGCACCAGATCCCAATACACGTTCTCGTAGTTTTGCGGGCGCGGCGCGCGGCCGTCGCGGATGTCGACGATTTCGTTGTAGTGCTTGCGGTATTGCTCCTCGCCGGTGGCGACGTAGGTGCGCGCCATGCGCGTCAGGTCGTCGGAGGACTGGCGCAACTCCTCGACCAGATTGTGCGAGGTGTAGCGCAGCGCATTGGCGTGGTCGATGCGCTTTTCGGTCCACACGTAGAACATGAAGGCTGCCGCAACCAGCAGCAGTGTGGCAAAGCAGGCCCACAGGTAGCTGATGAACTGGGGGCGTGGCGGGGTGACGTGGGACTTCATGTGGTTTTGCGGCGAGATGCGGAAGTTAGGCTGTAATTCAGCAGTATCCGGCAGTATAGGGCCTGGCCCGGTCACCAGCCAGCACCGCAGGTCAAGGTCATGACCATAAAACAACGTGAATTTCACGGCTGGGCGCAAGGCGCACTATAATAGTCCCTCGCTTTGTACCGTCCTGCAGCTCAACTGGAATCTCTTCTTATTTATGCAATACGTGTCTACTCGCGCCGCCCAGTCGGCCGCCGCTTCGTCTCCTCAACAATTTTCCGATATTCTGCTGGGCGGCCTGGCCGCTGACGGCGGCTTGTTCCTGCCTGCGACCTATCCGCAAGTAACCGGCGCGGAGCTGGATGCATGGCGCCAGCTGTCGTACGCCGACCTGGCGTTCGAGATCCTGAAGAAGTTTGCGACCGATATTCCGGAAGCCGATCTGCGTGCGCTGACCGCCAAGACCTATACCAAAGAAGTTTATAAAAACGTTCGCGAAGGCGAGAAGGCTTCCCAGATTACGCCGCTGCGCGTGCTGGAAGAGGGCGAGAACGGCACCAGGCTGGTATTGCAGGCGCTGTCCAATGGCCCGACGCTGGCCTTCAAGGATATGGCCATGCAGTTGCTGGGTAACCTGTTCGAGTACGCGCTGGCCAAGCAGAACGCGGAACTGAATATTTTCGGCGCCACTTCCGGCGATACCGGCAGCGCCGCCGAATACGCGATGCGCGGCAAGCAGGGCATCCGTGTCTTCATGCTGTCGCCGCACAAGAAGATGAGCGCCTTCCAGACCGCGCAGATGTTCAGCCTGCAGGACCCGAACATCTTCAACATCGCCATCGAAGGCGTGTTTGATGATGCGCAGGACATGGTCAAAGCCGTGTCCAACGACCTGGAATTCAAGGCCAGGTACAAGATCGGCACCGTCAACTCGATCAACTGGGCACGCGTGGTGGCGCAGGTGGTGTACTACTTCCGCGGTTACCTGGCGGCGACCACCTCCAACGACCAGAAGGTGTCGTTCACCGTGCCGTCGGGGAACTTCGGCAATATCTGCGCCGGCCATATCGCCCGCATGATGGGCCTGCCGATCGACAAGCTGGTGGCCGCCACCAACGAGAACGACGTGCTGGATGAATTCTTCCGCACCGGCGTGTACCGCGTGCGCAAGTCGGCCGAGACCTATCACACCAGCAGCCCGTCGATGGACATCTCCAAGGCGTCCAACTTCGAGCGCTTCGTGTATGAACTGGTGGGGCGCGACGGCGACCGCACCCGCGCACTGTTCCACAAAGTGGACACCCACGGCGGCTTCGACCTGTCCGGCAAGCCTGGCAGCGACGGCGACGAGTTCAAGCTGGTGGCCAATTACGGCTTCAAGTCCGGCAAGTCGACCCATGACGACCGGGTCAACACCATCCGCGACGTGGCTGATGATTACGGTATCGTGATCGACACCCACACCGCCGACGGCATCAAGGTCGCCAAGGAGAATCTGGAACCTGGCGTGACCATGATCGTGCTGGAAACCGCGCTGGCGGCCAAGTTCAACGAAACCATCCTGGAAGCGTTAGGCGAAGATGCCGAGCGTCCTGAAGGCTTCGAGAACATCGAAGACCTGCCGCAAAAGTTCGTCGTCATGAAACCGGATGTCGCCGCCATGAAGGCGTACATCGCTGCCAATACGGGCCTGTAATGGAACGCAAGCCGATGCTGGCCGTCCGCGAAGCGCTGGACCTGATGCTGGCTGCTGCGCGACCGGTGCAGGATATCGAAGTCATCTCCACGCTGGCCGCTAATGGCCGCGTGCTGGCCAAGGCCCAGGTTTCGGCCATGAACGTACCGGGCGCCGACAACACGCAGATGGACGGCTACGCGGTGCGCGCCGCCGATTGCGCCGGCGGCCATGCGTCGCTGACGGTGTCGCAGCGGATTCCGGCCGGCCATGTCGGCCAGCCTTTGCTGCCGGGGACTGCGGCGCGCATCTTCACCGGCGCCATGATTCCGGAAGGCGCGGACGCTGTGGTCATGCAGGAGCAGTGCGAGTTGGCGGGCAACGTGGTCACGATCAAGCATGCGCCGAAGTCCGGCGAGTGGATACGCCGCGCCGGTGAGGATATCACCAGTGGCAGCGTGGTGCTGCCGGCTGGGGCGCGCTTGCGCAGCCAAGAGCTGGGCCTGGCCGCATCGGTCGGGCTGGCGGAACTGCCGGTCAAGCGCAAGCTGAAGGTGGCGGTGTTCTTCACCGGTGACGAGCTGACCATGCCTGGCGAGCCATTGGCGCCGGGCGCGATCTACAATTCCAACCGTTTTACGCTGCGTGCGCTGCTGGAGAATCTGGGCTGCGAAATCACCGATTTCGGCATCGTGCCCGATTCGCTGGAGGCTACGCGCTCGGTGCTGCGCGAATCGGCGCAAGGGCATGACCTGATCATCACTTCCGGCGGCGTATCGGTCGGCGAGGAGGATCACATCAAGCCGGCGGTGGAAGCCGAGGGCAAGCTGAATATGTGGCAGATCGCCGTCAAGCCGGGCAAGCCGCTGGCGTTCGGCGAGGTGCAGCAGGCGTTCTTTATCGGCCTGCCGGGCAATCCGGTGTCCAGCTTCATCACCTTCATGATGTTCGTGCGGCCGTTCGTGCTGCGCCTGCAAGGGGTAGAGAGGGCGATTGCGCCGCGCGCGTTCCCGATGCGCGCCGATTTCGACTGGCCGAAGGCCGACAAGCGCAATGAGTTCCTGCGCGCGCGCATCAATGATGCGGGCGGCGTGGAGCTGTTCCACAACCAGAGTTCCGGCGTGCTGACGTCGACGGTGTGGGGCGATGGCGTGATCGACAACCCACCCGGCCAGGCCATCGCCGCCGGCGACCTGGTTCGATTCATACCGTTTAACGAGTTATTGTACTGATTGTAAAGATGGTTATTACCGTAAAATTTTTTGCCAGCGTGCGCGAGGCAGTGGGAGCATCGTCTGAGTCGATGGCGCTGCCGGCTGGTCTCGGCACGGTGGGCGCGCTGCGCGAATATCTGGCGGCGCGTGGTGAACAGTGGCAGCAGGCCTTGAGCCATCCGGCGCTGCGCATGGCCTGCAATCAGGTGATGTGCGACGCCGATACGGCGCTTGCCGATGGCGCCGAAGTGGCGTTCTTCCCGCCGGTGACCGGCGGCTAGGTGGTCTTTTTGGCCTTGCGCGCGGCGGCCAGGTCGTCGCACATGCCGCAGGCCCTGGCGTGGCGATGGCGCCGCCAGGCGGAATACGTGAAGATGGCGGCCGCGATCAAGGCCCATGCGCCGGCGCTCAGATAGTCTTCCCTGGCGGTCGAGCCCTTGAACCATTCGACGGCGGCCAGCAGCGCGGCCAGCGGCACCGCCGCCAGCAAAAAGCGTTTTATCCAGAATAGCGCACCCATATTATCTCCCTTGTTTTTATCGGACCGAATGCATGCAGCCTAGTTTGACATCTTTTCGCGTCGCCGTCATCGGCGGCGGCCCCGCCGGGCTGATGGCCGCGCAAACGCTGGCGCAGGGCGGGGCGCAGGTGGACGTTTATGATGCCATGGCTTCGGTCGGCCGCAAGTTTTTGCTGGCGGGGCGCAGCGGCATGAACATCACGCACGCCGAGCCGTATGCGGATTTCGTTACGCGTTACGGCGCCAGCGTGCAGGGATTGCGGCCGATGCTGGACGCCTTTGGCCCGCAGGATGTGCGCAACTTCGTCCAGGGCCTGGGGCTGGAGACGTTTGTCGGCACCTCGGGCCGCGTGTTCCCGACCGATATGAAGGCGGCGCCGTTGCTGCGCGCCTGGTTGCATCAGTTGCGCGACAGCGGCATACGCTTCCACATGCGGCATCGCTGGCTGGGTTGGCAGGATGATGCGCTGCGCTTTGCGGCGCCTGACGACGCGGGCGTGGCCGGCGCGCGCGAGGTGCTGGTGAAGCCGGACGCAGTAGTGCTGGCCCTCGGTGGAGGCAGCTGGGCGCGGCTTGGTTCGGATGGCGCGTGGCTGCCATGGCTGGCGTCGCGCGGCGTTGCGGTGGCGCCGCTGGCGCCGGCCAATTGCGGCTTCGATGTGGCGTGGAGTGAGCATTTCAGCAGCCGTCACGCCGGCGAGCCGTTGATGACGGTGGCGGTGATCGCGCGCGATGCGCAGGGCCAGGAAATGCGCCGCCAGGGGCAGTTTGTGGTGACGCAGGGCGGCGTGGAAGGCAGTCTGATTTATGCGCTGTCGGCGCCGTTGCGCGATCAGATCGCGGCCGAGGGCTACACGACGATCTGGCTGGACCTGATGCCGGATTGGGCGCCGCAGCGCGTGCTGGACGCAGTGTCGCGTCCGCGCGGCGCGCGCTCGATGGCCAGCCATCTGCAAAGCCGTTTGGGCATCAAGGGCGTCAAGGCCGGGCTGCTGCGGGAGTGTCTGAGCAAGGAGCAGTTCAGCGACGAGGTGCAACTGGCGGCGGCGATCAAGCGTTTGCCGGTGCGGCTGCTGCGGCCGCGCCCCATCGATGAGGCGATCAGCACCGCCGGCGGGGTGCGCTGGGATGCGTTGCAGGGCACCATGCTAAAGGCCCTGCCGGGCGTGTTCGTGGCCGGCGAGATGATTGACTGGGAGGCGCCGACCGGCGGCTATTTGCTTACCGCCTGCTTTGCCGGCGGCGTGGCCGCAGCGCGCGATGCGCTGGCCTGGCGCGCGGCGAACTAGCCTCACATGTAGCGTCGTGGCGGGACAGGCGCTGCAGCCTGCGCGTGGCGCGGCTCTACGGCGGCGCCGCTGCGCTCACTCCCAGCTAACGTCGCCCGAACCGCTGCGGCTGACGTTGCGCTGGTCGGGATTGCCCAGCACGCGGATGTCGCCGCTGCCGCGCAGCGTCAAATCGGCCGACTGCTTGGCGAAGACGTGGCTGGTGCCCGAACCTTTCAGATTCACCGTGACCTTGTCGGCCGCCAGATGGCGCGCATCCAGGTCGCCGGAGCCGGTCAGTTGCGCGTCCAGCGTCTTGCAGCTGCCGGAGGCGGTGATCTGGCCCGAGCCGACCATCTCCAGCTCCACATTCTCGGAGCTGCCCGCATTCAGATTCAGATTGCCGCTGCCATGCGCGCCGGCCGCCAGCGAGCGATAGCGGCCGTTGAAGGTCACGTTGCCCGAACCGTGCAGCTGCAATTCCAGCCGCTCGCCGTTAAAGCCGGATACTTTGGTGTCGCCGCTGCTGCTGACCATCAGTTCTTCCAGCGACGGCAGCACCAGCTCCACCTGCAAGCGGTGGCGCGGATTGAGCAGCATGCCCTTGGTGCCGATGTGCAGGTCGCGGCCATCTTGAACGGTCTCGATGTTGGCCAGCGAGCGCTGCTCGCCGCGCACCTTCAGCGAGGCGTTCTGGCCTTGTGTCAGAATCAGGTCGATCGGGCCGCTCAGCTCCACCGAAGTGGCCATGGCGTCGATCTTGCGCGTCTCGCCGCCAAGGGAGCGGCCGGCGGTGCTGGTCGGGCTGCTGCTGCCGTAGGCCTTCAGCATGCTGTAACTGACGCCGATCAGCACAAAGGCCAGTAACAGCAGGCTGACGCCGATTTTCATTAATGCTCGCATCTCGTTCTCCTCAACGGCCGCGCAGCAGCGACATATTCATCGCCGCATAGCGTTTCAGGCCGATTACCGTGTAGCGCGTGAGCACGATGCTGATCAGGCACAGGCCGATCCCGCCCAGCACCAGCCCGAGTCCCATCAGCGATTGCGTGGTGCGGGCGCCGCTGTCGAAATCGGTGGTGATGCGCACGTCGCCGGTCGCCACCGCTTCGGCGCGGTTCAACAGGCGGCCGCTGCGGCTCAGGCCTTCCTCGTCGGTCGGCGCGGCCTCCACTTCGTCCTTGTTGAGCTGCACGCCCATGCGGTCGATCGACACCCGCCAGCCCTGGGCGTCTTCTTCCTCTTGCGGCGTGTCGAAGCGGGAATTGGTGAATTCCATCAGGTGGCGCAGCGGGCCTTCCAGCGCCAGTTCATTCTGGCCCGACAGGCCGCTGGCGGTCAGCGCCACGCCGCCGATGTAGAACGCAAACGCCGACACGTAAATCGCCCCCAGCAGGCTGGCGTACACCAGCGCCGGAATCACCATGAACAGGTTGAAGATCGACAGGCCGACAAACGACACCATCGCCCGCGCCAGGTTGAACGGGGTTTTGTGCTGGCCGAATTCGCTCAGGTGCGCGTTGGCGCGCAAGGTCATGGCGATCTTGCGTGGCTCGTCCAGTTCCTGATAGACCTCGGCCTCGCTGCGGCCGGCCACCAGGCCGTCGATGAAGCGTTGCTCGTAGTAGGCCAGGGTCTTGGCCACCGTCTCCGGTGGCAGACCCTGCATCGCTTGCCTGAGCGCGTCGAGGTATGCCTGCTTGGTCATGATGTCAGTTTTCCAATAATTCTCTAAATCCATCGCAATATACGGCTTTTGCCGATGATGCGACTGTACGCACAGGCCCGTCTACGCGCCATCGCCATGTGACAGGCTGCAAAAAGGGCGGCACAGGCGACCAAAAAGGGCTACTGGACGGCGCTCCGCTTGAGCAGGGCGGCAGCGGCCACGCCGCTGCGCACGGCCGCTTCCAGCGTGGCCGGGTAGGTTTGGGCTGGATGCGCGGCGGCCGTGTAGTCGCCCGCCAGCACCAGGCCGGGCAGGCCGCTGTCGTTGCCGGGACGGCGCAGACCGGGCGCGCAGGCGTAGGTGGCGCGTTTTTCGGTGATCACCTTGAACCAGTCGGGCCGGCCCAGTTCCGGGCGCTGGAAATCGACCGCCAGCTGCACCGCCACCGCTTCCGCCAGCAATTCCTGCGGCTGGGCGGCGGCCGCGCCGGAGGCGCTGATGACCACCGCCAGCAGGCCGGCCTGGCTGGCGTCCAGCTGGCCGCGATCGAACACGAACTGGCCGTAGTGGTGGTTGTAGGGCTCATCCAGCAAAGCAAAGAACGGTCGCTCCAAGCGGGTGGCGGCGTCGTATTGCAGGTAGACGGTGGTGATGGCTTCCGGCTCGAAGGCGGTCAATTGGCCGCACAGGGCGGCGGTGTCCTGTGCCGGGATATCGTGCAGCAGGGCGGCGGCCTGGGCTGCGCCGGTGGCCAGCACCACGCCGCCGAAATAGGTGCTCCAGGTGCCGCCGACGGCGGCGCCGCTGATGTCGAGCTGCCACAGGCGGCCTTCGATCGAGTGGATGCCCTGCACCTTGGCGCCGCTGCGTACCGTGCCGCCACGTGCTTCGATGAAGGCGGCGGCGGCTTCCGGCAGTAGCTTGCTCAGGTCAGTGCGCGGCAACAGCATGTCGGAGGCGCGGCGGCGCGCGCCGAGGCTGTCGCGCAGCACGTTGAGGAAGACTTGCGCCGAGGCGCGTTCCGGCGGCGTGTTCAGCGCGGCCAGGCACAGCGGGCGCCACATCAGTTTGGTCAGGCGCGGTGTCTGGTCAAAGCGTTCCAGTAGTTCGCTGACGCTGCAATCGGTGTCCAGTTGCCAGCCCATCCAGCGCGCGGTGGTCGAGAAGCGGGCCAGGCTCAGTTTGTCCTGCGGCGTCAGTCCCTGGGCTTTGAACAGTGCGGCAGCCAGGTGCAGCGGGGCGGGCAGCGGCAGTGACGGCGCGGCGAAGTCCATGCCGCCGGTGCCGGCCGGATAGCGCATTTGCAGCGGCAGCGTCAGCAACGCCTGGTCACGCTCGACGCCGGCCAGCTTCATCAAGCGCAAGGTTTCGCTATAGGCGCCCAGCAGGATGTGCTGGCCGTTGTCGAGGTGGGCGCGGTCGGTGTCGACGCGGCGGGCGCGGCCGCCCAATGTGCGGGCCGCTTCCAGCAGGGTGACCCTGTAGCCGGCCTGGGCCAGCTCGATGGCCGCCGCGCAGCCGGCCCAGCCGGCGCCGATGACGGCCACCGAGCGGGCGGGCTGGCCCGGCTCCGCCTGGCCGCGCTTGTCGGCCGGCGTGCCGGCGACGTCGGCGTTATCGGTGATGTTACGCTCAACCACGGATATACGTTTTCCATGCCAGCCACAGCTTGCGCAGCGGCGTCAGCGAAATACGGTGTTGCAGCACATGATAGCCGTCGGCTTCCACTTCGGTCAGCAGCGTGCGGTAGATGGCGGCCATCATCAGGCCGGGGCGCTGGGCGCGACGGTCTTCCTTCGGCAGCAGCGCGAAGGCTTCGTCATAGACGGTTTGCGCGCGGGCGATCTGGAACGCCATCAGCTTCTCAAACTTGTCGCTGTGCCTGGCGTTGATGATGTCGGCGGCGGTGACGTTGAACTGCTGCAGCTCGTTGATCGGCAGGTAGATGCGGCCTTTGCGCGCATCTTCGCCGACGTCGCGGATGATGTTGGTCAGCTGGAAGGCCAAGCCAAGCTTTTCGGCGAATTGGAGCGTCTGCGGGTTGGTCACGCCAAAGATGCTGGCCGACAGGATGCCGACCACGCTGGCCACGTGCCAGCAGTATTTGTTGAGCGCCGGGAAGTCGAGGTAGCGGGTCTGGTTCAGGTCCATCTCCATGCCGTCGATGATGGCCTGGAAGTGTTCCTGTTGCAGGTTGTACGGCTGCAAGTGTGGCGCCAGCGCCTGCGTGACCGGGTGCGACTGGGTGCCGGCGTACATGTCGCCGATTTCCTTGCGCCACCAGGCCAGCTTGATGCGGGCGATCGATTCGTCGGTGCATTCGTCCACCGTGTCGTCCACTTCGCGGCAGAACGCGTACAGGGCGGTAATGGCGCGGCGACGCTCCGGCGGCAGGAACAGGAAGCTGTAGTAGAAACTGGAGCCGCTTTGGGCGGTCTTTTGCTGGCAGTAGTCGTCGGGAGACATGGATAAAAAAGCAAGAAGCTATTCGAAGCCGCTATTCTATAGGAAGGGGCAACAGCGTGGTCTGCAACTTCAGGCGTTTTGCGGATACAATATGTTACCTTTGTCGGAGTTGCTCACGTATGAATCACCAGATTGTTGCAGCCTTGTTCTTCATTCCAGCCCTTGCTGGGTGCCAGGGCTCGTCTGCGGACGATACGACGCCCATGAAAACGGCCACTTATTACATGCAGAATCTGGCGGAGGCGCGCGAAATGGCGGGCCGCTGCAAGTTGCTGGATGAGCAGAAAGTGCGCACGCTGAGCCCTGGGGATTACCAGGAATGGCAGATTTCCAACGAGGGCGTGAATTGCCAGACAGCGTTGTCGGTATCGGAAGCGGCGTCGGTGCGCGAGCTGGTGCTCAAGCAGTCCAGGCCTTCGGTGCCGGTGGCGACCCCCAAAGTGTCGGCCCCGCCATCCTCCGCCGTGCCGTCATTGCGCGACCGCAACGACCAGAAACTCAGTTCCTCCCGGACACTCGCTCCTGTTTGATAGCCCAGCGCTGCGCTTCGCCAGCGGGGCCAATAGAGGGGCTCACGCGGTGCGCGGCACCCCTTTCAGGCGTTTCTTCATGCGCAGCGCGGCCCATAAAATGCCCATCCAGTCACGCTTGCTCAGCTTGGGACGGTGCAGGAACACGTCATACTCCGCCGCCTCGATCGCGTCCAGAATGCGCAGGCCGCCTTGCACCACCATCCGCAACTCGAAGCCGATGCGGCCCGGCAGGCGCAAGGCCAGCGGTGCGCCGCTCAGCAACAGTCGGCGCGCGCGGTCCACTTCAAACCGCATCAGCGAGCGCCAGCGCGGACGCGCGCTGGCATGATCCAGCGCCGCCGGCGAAATCGCATAGCGGTTCAAGTCCTCCAGCGGAATGTAGATGCGCTCCTTGTGCAGATCAATCGCCACATCCTGCAGGAAGTTGATCAACTGTAAGGCGGTGCAGATCGCATCCGAATCCCGCACATTTTCCTCGTCCGCCGCGCCGTACAGGTGCAGCATCAGCAGGCCGACCGGGTTGGCCGAGCGGGCGCAGTAATCCAGCAGCGCGTCATAGGTCTGATAGCGCGACACCAGCACGTCCTGCTTGAAGGCCGACAGCAAATCGTACATCGGCTTGAGCGGCAGCTCGAATTCTCGCACCACCTGCGCCAGCCGCTCGAACATCGGCGCATGGTCGGTGCCGCCTTGCGCGATACGGGCCAGCGCGTCCTCGTAGGAGGTCAGCGCCGCCAGGCGTTCTTCGGGCGCGGCATCGCCTTCGTCGGCCAGATCGTCGGCGCTGCGGGCGAAGGCATAGATGGCTTCCACCGCCGGGCGCAAACGCTTGGGCAACAAAATCGAGGCGACAGGGAAGTTTTCGTAGTGATCAACCGGCATAGAGCGAGGCGAGCGGCAGTTGCCGGGGTATGGTTTCCAGCGCGTAATGGTAGTGCCATCATGAAATAAGAGCAAGGTCAAAATTAATGACGCCTCGGTCATTTGCAAACGAAGTTATTCGGCTTATAATTTATAAATAACTTGATAGTCATTAAAAGGAAGCCGCTGTGTTCACTTTGAAGAATATGCTGGTCGCCACCTCGGCGCTGGTGCTGCTTGGGGCCTGCTCAAAGCACGAGGAGAAAACCGAAGACATCCGCCCGGTGCGCGCCATGCTGCTGGCCAGCAGCGACGTCGACGTGAATGCCGAATTTTCCGGCGAAGTGCGGGCGCGGATCGAGTCGCGCCTCGGTTTTCGGGTCGGGGGCAAGATCGTCAACCGCAAGGTGGACGTCGGCACGCTGGTGAAAAAAGGCCAGGTGCTGATGCAGCTCGACCCGCAGGACCTGCAGTTGTCGCAAGCCCAGGCGCTGGCCAATCTACGCGCCGCTGAAACCAACCGCGACCTCGCCAAGGCCGATCTCAAGCGCTACCAGGAGCTGGTCAGCAAGAGTTTCGTCAGCCAATCCGTGCTGGATGCCAAAGACTCGACCTTCAAGGCGGCGCAAGCCAATGTGGAAGCGTCGCAGGCGGCGTATCGCGGCCAGTCCAACCAGGCGGCCTATGCGGCGCTGGTGTCCGATGTCGACGGCGTGGTGACGGAAGTTGACGCCGAAATCGGCCAGGTGGTGGCGGCCGGCACGCCGGTGGTGCGCGTGGCCAAATCGGGTGAGAAGGAAATCGTCATCGGTCTGCCGGAAGACAAGGTCGAGGTGCTGCGCCGCGTGGCGGACGTGCAGGTTCGCCTGTGGGCCGATCCCAAAAACACCGTGCCCGGCAAGATCCGCGAGATTTCGCCGGTGGCCGATCCATCGACCCGCACCTACACTGTCAAGGTGTCGATTCCCGATTCGCTGGCCGAAGCCAAGCTGGGCATGACCGCCGTGGTGCAGTTCGCGTCCAAGACGCCAACGCCGCAAATCAAGGTGCCGCTGACGGCGCTGTTCCATGAAAAATCGCAGACCTCGGTGTGGCTGGTGGAGCAGGGCGCCGTCAAGCTGGTGCCGGTGACCATCGGTGGCGTGGCCGGCAACGATATCGTGCTGGCCAGCGGCGTCAAGCCGGGCCAGACGGTGGTGACGGCCGGCGTCAACCTGCTCAAGCCGGGCCAGAAAGTGACCATCCTCGGCAATGACCTGCCAAAGGCGGCCAAATGAAGGAAGGATTCAACCTCTCACGCTGGGCGCTGGAGCACATCCCGCTGACGCGTTACCTGATCGCGGTGTTGCTGATTGGCGGCTTCCTCAGCTATAGCAACCTCGGCCAGGATGAAGATCCGCCGTTCACCTTCCGCGCGATGGTGGTGCGCGCCAACTGGCCGGGCGCGACCGCCTTGCAGATGGCCGAGCAGGTCACCGACAAGCTGGAGAAAAAGCTGCAGGAAACGCCGGGTATCGATGAGATCTCCAGCTATTCCAAGCCGGGCGAGACCACCATCATCCTCAAGCTGCGCGAATCGACGCCGCCCAAGAGCGTGGCCGATGCCTGGTATCAGGTGCGCAAGAAGATCAGTGATATCCAGTTAACGCTGCCTTCCGGCGTGCAGGGACCGTTCTTCAACGATGAGTTCGGCGATACCTACGGTTCGATCTTCGCGCTGTCCGGCGACGGCTTTACCTATGCCGAAATGAAGGATTATGCGGACTTCGTGCGCCAGCAAATGCTGGGCGTGCCGCTGGTGTCCAAGGTGGAATTGTTCGGCGTGCAGGATGAGAAGATCAATATCGAGTTCTCGCACCAGAAGTTTGCCCAGCTGGGCATTCCGATCGAGACCATCGCCAACCAGATCGCCACGCAGAACTCGGTGGAAGCCACCGGCGTGCTGGTGACGCCGACCGACAACCTGCAAGTCCGCGTGACCGGCGCGTTGAAGACCGTCAAGGATCTGGAGGAGCTGGAACTGCGCGCCAACGGCACCACTTTCCGCTTGGGCGACTTTGCCACCATCAAGCGCGAATACCAGGACCCGCCGGGCAACAAGATGCGCTTCAACGGCAAGGAAGTGATCGGCCTGGGCGTGTCGATGGAGAAGGGCGGCAATATCATCGAGCTGGGCAAGCACATGGAGAAAACCGTGCGCATGCTGAAGGCCAAGCTGCCGGTTGGCATCGAGCTGGAACGCGTGTCGGACCAGCCGGAAGCGGTCAAGGCCTCGGTGGGCGAGTTCGTCCACACGCTGATCGAAGCGGTGCTGATCGTGCTGGGCGTCAGCTTCGTCGCGCTGGGCCTGCACAGCAAGCCGAAACTGCGGCTGGACGTGCGTCCCGGCCTGGTGGTGGCGCTGAGTATTCCGCTGGTGCTGTCGGTGACCTTCCTGTTCATGCGCGTACTGGACATCGACCTGCACAAGATTTCGCTGGGTGCGCTGATTATCGCGCTGGGCCTGCTGGTGGACGACGCCATCATCGCCGTCGAAATGATGGTGCGCAAGATGGAGGAGGGCATGTCGCGCTTTGACGCCGCCACGTTCGCCTACAAATCCACCGCGATCCCGATGTTGACCGGCACCCTGATCACGGTGGCGGGCTTCCTGCCGATCGGCCTGGCCAAATCGGCGGCCGGCGAGTACACCTTCTCGCTGTTTTCGGTCAACGCGCTGGCGCTGGTGATTTCGTGGGTGGTGGCGGTGACCTTCACGCCTTACCTCGGCTACGTGCTGTTGAAGGTCAAGCCGCATGCCGAGGGTGGCGGCGAGCATGAGCTGTTCGATACGCCGGGCTTCCGCAAGTTCCGCGCGCTGGTCAACTGGTGCGTGGAGTACCGCTGGATCACCATCGGCGCGACGCTGGCGGTGTTCGCGCTGGGCGTGTATGGCTTCAAGTTCATCGAGAAGCAATTCTTCCCCGACTCCAGCCGTCCTGAGCTGATGGTGGAACTGTGGACCCCGGAAGGCACGACCTTTGCGGCCAACGAGGCGCAGGTGAAGAAGTTCGAAGCCTTCATCCGCAAGCAGGATGGCGTGGTCAGCGTGACCAGCTACGTCGGCACCGGGTCGCCGCGCTTCTACCTGCCGCTGGACCAGATTTTCCCGCAGACCAACGTGTCGCAGATCGTGGTGCTGCCGAAAGACCTGCAGGCGCGCGCTGCGCTGCGCGACAAGATCGTCGACGTCTTCAAGCATGATTTCCCGGAAGTGCGCGGCCGCGTCAAGCTGCTGCCGAACGGGCCGCCAGTGCCGTATCCGGTGCAGTTCCGCGTCACCGGCACCGAAGTGGCCAAGGTGCGGGCGATTGCCGACCAGGTCAAGGACATCATGCGCGCCAATCCGAATACGATCGGCGTCAACGACAACTGGAATGAGTCGATCAAGGTACTGCGGCTGGACCTGGACCAGGACAAGATGCGGGCGCTGGGCGTGACGTCGCAAACCGTGATGCGCGCGGCTAACACCATCCTGTCCGGCACCAGGATCGGCCAATTCCGCGAAGGCATCCAGCTGATCGATATCCAGATCCGCCAGCCGCTCGATGAGCGTTCGACCATTTCGGTGCTAAACGACACCAATATCCCGACCGCCAGCGGCAAGTCGGTGCCGATCAGCCAGCTGGCGCGCGCGCACTTCGTCTGGGAGCCGGGCGTGGTGTGGCGGGAAGGGCGCGACTGGGCGATTACCGTGCAGTCGGATGTGGGCGACCACATCCAGGGCCCAACTGTGTCCGGCCAGATCGAACCGCAGCTGAAGGCGCTGCGCGACGCGCTGCCGGCCGGCTACGCGATCACGGTCAAAGGCGCGGCGTCGGACAGCGGCGCGGCGGAAGCGTCGATTGCGGCCAACCTGCCGCTGGCGATCTTCCTGATCTTCACGCTGCTGATGCTGCAGCTGCATAGCTTCTCGCGGGCGCTGCTGGTGTTCCTGACCGGGCCGCTGGGCGTGGCCGGGGCGGCGATGGCGCTGCTGTTGCTGGGAAGGCCGCTGGGCTTTGTCGCCAACCTGGGCATCATCGCGCTGTTCGGCATGATCATCCGCAACTCGGTGATCCTGGTCGACCAGATCGAGCAGGACATCAAGGCCGGCCACGATCCGTGGACCGCCATCGTGGAATCGGCGGTGCGCCGCTGCCGTCCGATTATCCTGACGGCCGCCGCCGCGGCGCTGGCCATGATCCCCTTGTCGCGCTCCGTATTCTGGGGGCCGATGGCGGTGGCGATTATGGGCGGACTTATTCTGGCGACGGCGCTAACGTTATTGTTTCTGCCAGCGTTGTATGCGGCCTGGTTTAGAGTTAAAAAGCCTATAAAACAGGCAAATAATTAGAAATTTGTGCGGAATGTTGGCGACATACTAAAAATCGTCACCATTCCGCGAAAAACCCGTTAAAATACCGCGTTGAAGTTGAAAGCTCCTGCATCAAAGAGCGGGAATAGGGCGACCGTTTTCACTTACGGATCGCCCTTTGCTTTTGTGCACACATGCCGCGAGGATGGCGAAATTGGTAGACGCACCAGGTTTAGGTCCTGACGCCAGCAATGGTGTGGGGGTTCGAGTCCCCCTCCTCGCACCAACTGTACTTTTTATTTTTTGGACGATTTTTACATGGCAACTGCAGTCGAAACCTTGGGCAAACTCGAACGTCGTATCACGATCTCCTTCCCGCTGACCGAAGTCCGCGCTGAAGTTGAGAAGCGCCTGAAAGTGCAAGCCAAAACGGCTAAGGCACCAGGCTTCCGTCCGGGTAAAGTTCCTCTGAAAATGGTCGCAGCACAGTACGGTTATCAGATCGAGACCGAAGTGCTGAACGATAAAGTTGGCCGCGCTTTCAACGACGCCGCAAACGAAAACCAGCTGCGCGTTGCTGGTTTCCCGAACATTGAGCCGAAGGCCGAATCGCCAGCCGGCGTACTGGCCTTCGACGCCACCTTCGAAATCTATCCGGAAGTCGAAATCGGCGACCTGACCAAAGTAGAAATCGAAACCGTCAAAGCCGAAGTCAGCGAAGCTGAAATCGACAAGACCATCGACATCCTGCGCAAACAGCGCGTGCACTTCCACACCAAAGGCGAAGCCGGCGAACACGGCGACGGCGGCGAAGCTGTTGCCGCCAACGGCGACCGCGTGACGGTGGACTTCGTCGGCTCGATCGACGGCGTGGAATTCCCAGGCGGCAAAGCTGAAGATTACCCGTTCGTGCTGGGCGAAGGCCGCATGCTGCCGGAATTCGAAGCCGCGACCGTCGGCCTGAAAGTGGGCGAAGCGAAGACCTTCCCACTGGCCTTCCCAGAGGACTACCATGGTAAAGACGTGGCCGGCAAAACCGCCTCGTTCACCATCACCCTGAAAAAACTGGAATGGGCGCACCTGCCGGAAGTCGACGGCGAATTCGCCAAGTCGCTGGGCGTGGCCGATGGCGACGTTGCTAAAATGCGCGAAGACATCAAAGTCAACCTGGAACGTGAAGTCGCCGGCCGCGTGAAAGCACGCAACAAAGAAGCCGTGATGGACACCCTGGTCAAGACCGCCACCCTTGACGTGCCGAAATCGCTGATCGCCCAGGACACCGAGCGTCTGGCCGAAATCACCCGCCAGGACATGGCGCAGCGTGGCATGAACGTCAAGGACGTGCCATTCCCACCAGAACTGTTCGCAGAAAAAGCCGAGCGTCGCGTACGCCTGGGCCTGATCCTGTCGCAACTGGTGACCGAGAACAACCTGCAAGCCCAGCCTGAGCAAGTTAAAGCCCAGATCGAAGACTTCGCCCAAAGCTACGAAGATCCACGCGAAGTGCTGAAGTACTACTACAGCGACCGTCGTCGCCTGGCAGAAGTCGAAGCCCTTGTATTGGAAGAAAACGTCGTCAACTACGTCCTGGGCCTGTCGAAGACGTCGTCCAAGGCCATTGCCTTTGACGAACTGATGGGAAGCAACGCACAAGCGTAATTCAGTTAGGTTAGAATAAAGACAGCGCCACCGCCGTCGTCCCGGCGCAAGCCGGGATCCATGTTGAGCATGCGTTCTATAGGGGCCGGCCTGCGCCGGAACGACGCGGTGGTAATGTTTCTGAACCGGCTGCTTCACAAGGAAATAGAATGACTGGTATGAACCGAAATCCGGCGCTGGACACCGAAATGCTCGGCCTGGTGCCGATGGTGGTGGAACAAAGCGGCCGCGGCGAGCGCTCTTATGACATCTACTCGCGTCTGCTGAAGGAACGTATTATCTTCATGGTCGGTCCGGTCAATGACCAGATGGCCAATCTGGTGGTCGCCCAGCTGCTGTTCCTGGAGAGCGAAAACCCGGACAAGGACATCTCGCTGTACATCAATTCGCCCGGTGGTTCGGTTTCGGCCGGCCTGGCGATCTTCGATACGATGCAGTTCATCAAGCCTGACGTATCGACGCTGTGCACCGGGATCGCCGCTTCGATGGGCGCCTTCCTGCTGGCCGCTGGCGCCAAGGGCAAGCGTTTCTCGCTGCCGAACTCGCGCATCATGATTCACCAGCCGTCGGGCGGCTCGCAGGGCATGGCGTCGGACATCGAGATCCAGGCCAAGGAAATCCTGTACCTGCGCCACCGTCTGAACTCGATCATGGCGGAACGCACCGGCCAATCCGTCGAGCAGATCGCCAAAGACACCGATCGCGACCGCTTCATGTCGGCGGAAGAAGCGGTAGAGTACGGTCTGATCGACAAAGTGTTGACCAACCGGGCTTAATGCTTTCCCCGCAGCATTGCTAAAAAGACGCCCGGACGATTAATCGTTCGGGCGTTTCGTTTTTATTTCGGGTAGCATGTGGTGTAGGCGGATTTTTTCCAGTCTTCAAACTTGCTAGCCGGCAATGGCCAAGCCATTCTGTAACCAAAGAAAACTGCCCATGTCAGACAAAAAATCCTCCAGCGGCGAAAAACTTCTGTACTGCTCGTTCTGCGGCAAAAGCCAGCACGAGGTGAAGAAGCTCATCGCCGGCCCGTCGGTGTTCATCTGCGACGAGTGTATCGATCTGTGCAATGACATCATCCGCGACGAAACCTCGGCCATCGAGTCGGTTTCGGGCGCCAAATCGGACCTGCCGACCCCGCACGAAATCAAGGACTTGCTGGACCAGTACGTGATCGGCCAGCAAACCGCCAAGCGCATCCTGTCGGTGGCGGTGTACAACCACTACAAGCGCCTCAAGCACCTGGGTAAAAAAGACGAGGTCGAACTGGCCAAGTCCAACATCCTGCTGGTCGGCCCGACCGGCTCGGGTAAAACCCTGCTGGCGCAAACCCTTGCGCGCATGCTGAACGTGCCGTTCGTGATCGCCGACGCCACCACGCTGACCGAGGCCGGCTACGTGGGTGAAGACGTCGAGAATATCATCCAGAAACTGTTGCAAAGCTGCAACTACGATGTGGACAAGGCGCAACGCGGCATCGTCTACATCGATGAGATCGACAAGATCTCGCGCAAGTCGGACAACCCGTCGATCACCCGCGACGTGTCGGGCGAAGGCGTGCAGCAGGCGCTGCTGAAACTGATCGAGGGCACCATGGCCTCGGTGCCGCCACAAGGCGGCCGCAAGCATCCTAACCAGGACTTCGTGCAGATCGACACCACCAACATCATGTTCATCTGCGGCGGCGCGTTTGACGGCCTGGCCAAGGTGATCGAGAACCGTTCGGAGAAATCCGGCATCGGTTTCGGCGCCTCGGTGAAGAGCAAGTCCGAGCGCAACGTCAGCGACGTGCTGATGGAAGCGGAACCGGAAGATCTGATCAAGTTCGGCCTGATCCCTGAACTGGTGGGCCGTCTGCCGGTGGTGGCGACGCTGGCCGAGCTGACCGAAGAAGCACTGATCCAGATTCTGGTCGAGCCGAAGAATGCGCTGATCAAGCAGTATTCGAAGCTGCTGGAAATGGAAGGCGCGGAACTGGAGATTCGCCCGGCCGCGCTGCACGCGATCGCCAAGAAAGCGCTGGCGCGCAAAACCGGCGCCCGCGGCCTGCGTTCGATCCTGGAACACGCGCTGCTCGATACCATGTATGAGCTGCCAAACGAAACCAACGTCACCAAAGTGGTTATTGACGAGAATACCATTACCAGTGGCGCGAAACCTTTGTTGATTTATCAGGAGCAGCCCAAAGCTTCTGGTGAGAATTAAATAACGAGTGCACACTTGCCCCGCGCGACAGCAAAATTCATTTCGCATCCGTGGGGCAAGGCGGTACAATCAAAATCAATAAAAGAATACAGGCTTCAGTCGGAAAGCCACTCGTGACGCTGGTCGCGCGTGGCTTTTTTTATTCGCGATTCTTTTAGAGTGCAGAAAATATTCTTTTATATAAGGAATATTTCTTGTAGGTCGGTCTTGTGATTTGACGGAACAGCGCCATTTCATAATCACGCTTTCACATAAGGTACGCCATGACAACTTCCAAATTAACTGAGCAAACTCAACTGCCGTTATTGCCGCTGCGGGACGTCGTCGTATTTCCGCATATGGTGATACCGCTGTTCGTAGGACGCCCAAAATCGATCAAGGCGCTGGAAGCCGCGATGGAGCAAGGCAAGAGCATCATGCTTGCCGCCCAAAAAGCCGCTGCCAAGGACGAACCTTCTGCTTCCGATATTTATGAAATCGGCTGCGTGGCCAATATTCTGCAAATGCTGAAACTGCCGGACGGCACCGTCAAGGTGCTGGTCGAAGGTGCCCAGCGCGCCCGCATCAATAAAATTACCGATACGCCGACGCACTTCGTGGCCGATCTGACGCCGCTCGACTCCGAGCTGGGCGACGATTCGGAAATCGAAGCGATGCGCCGCGCCATCGTTCAGCAGTTCGACCAGTACGTCAAACTGAACAAGAAAATTCCACCAGAGATCCTGGCCTCGCTGTCGGGAATCGACGACGCCGGCCGCCTGGCCGACACCGTGGCCGCCCATCTGCCGCTCAAGCTTGAGCAGAAACAGGTGATCCTGGAGATCTTCAGCGTCGCCAAGCGCCTGGAGCATCTGCTGGGCCAGCTGGAAGGTGAGCTGGACATCCTGCAGGTCGAGAAACGCATCCGTGGCCGCGTCAAGCGCCAGATGGAGAAGTCGCAGCGCGAGTACTACCTGAACGAACAGGTCAAAGCCATCCAGAAAGAACTGGGCGAGGGCGAAGACGGCGCCGACCTGGACGAGCTGGAGAAGAAAGTCGCGCTGGCCAAGATGCCGAAAGAGGCGCTGGACAAGGCGACTGCCGAGCTGAAAAAACTCAAGCTGATGTCGCCGATGTCGGCCGAAGCCACCGTGGTGCGCAACTACATCGACACCCTGGTCAGCCTGCCCTGGAAGAAAAAATCCAAGGTCAACAACGATCTGACCAACGCGGAAAAAGTGCTGGAAGGCGACCACTATGGCCTGGACAAGGTTAAAGAACGCATCCTGGAATACCTCGCAGTGCAACAACGCGTCGACAAGCTGAAGGCGCCGATTCTGTGCTTCGTCGGTCCTCCGGGCGTGGGTAAAACCTCGCTGGGCCAGTCGATCGCACGTGCCACGAACCGCAAGTTCGTGCGCATGGCGCTCGGTGGCGTGCGGGACGAGGCCGAGATTCGCGGTCACCGCCGTACCTACATCGGCTCGATGCCGGGCAAGGTGCTGCAATCGCTGGCGAAAGTCGGCGTGCGCAACCCGCTGTTCCTGCTGGACGAGATCGACAAGATGGGCGCGGACTTCCGCGGCGATCCATCATCGGCGCTGCTGGAGGTGCTGGATCCTGAACAGAACCACACCTTCTCGGACCACTACATCGAGGTTGATTTCGACCTGTCGGATGTGATGTTCGTGGCGACCTCGAACTCGTTCAACATCCCGCCGGCGCTGCTGGACCGCATGGAAGTGATCCGCCTGTCGGGTTACACCGAGGACGAAAAAGCCAGCATCGCGCAGCGTTACCTGCTGCCGAAGCAGATCAAGAACAACGGCCTGAAAGAGGACGAGATCTCGGTCAACGACGCCGCCATCCGCGACATCGTGCGTTACTACACCCGTGAAGCCGGCGTGCGTTCGCTGGAACGCGAAGTGTCGAAGATCTGCCGCAAGGTGGTCAAGATGCTGCTGCTGAAAAAGTCGGAGAAGAAAGTGATCGTCACGCCGAAAAACCTGGACAAGTTCCTGGGCGTGCGCCGCTACGACTTCGGCGTGGCCGAGAAAGAGAACCAGGTTGGCCAGGTGGTTGGTCTGGCATGGACCGAAGTGGGCGGCGATCTGCTGACCATCGAAGCCGTGCAGATGCCAGGCAAGGGCAATGTCATCCGCACCGGCACGCTGGGCGACGTGATGAAGGAATCGATCGAAGCCGCCCGCACAGTGGTGCGCAGCCGCGCGCAGCGTCTGGGCATCAAGAATGAAGTGTTCGAAAAAGCGGACATTCACATTCACGTGCCGGAAGGTGCAACGCCGAAAGACGGTCCGTCCGCCGGCGCTGCCATGACGGTGGCGATGGTGTCGGTCTTCACCGGGATTCCGGTGCGCGCCGATGTGGCAATGACCGGCGAGATCACGCTGCGCGGCGAAGTATTGCCGATCGGCGGCTTGAAGGAAAAACTGCTGGCAGCGCAGCGCGGTGGCATCAAAACCGTGCTGATTCCTGAGCAGAACGTCAAGGATCTGGCCGACATTCCGGACAATGTCAAAAACAAACTGGAGATCGTGCCGGTGCGTTGGATCGACAAAGTGCTGGAAATCGCCCTCGAACGTCAGCCGGAACCGCTGGTGGAAACCGCTCCGGTGGAGGCTGTTGCGGCCGCCGCCACCAAGGTTGACGGCCAGGTCGAAGTGGTAAAACACTAACGCTTTAGCTGTAATACCGATAAAACAGGCGCTTATATAGCGCCTGTTTTTTTATTTTTACTTATTTTTCTATTGTGTAGCCTTGACACGAGAGTGGGCTGGCTTGTTTAATACGGCCTGAGTTTTTTGCGTTGCCGTATTTTAAGCGGGAACAGATATAACCTTTGTGACGGGGAATTGCTTTGAATAAGACTGAATTGATCGACCATATTGCCACTACCGCTGATATTTCCAAAGCGGCTGCTGCTCGCGCACTGGATGCAGTGATCGACGGCGTGACCACCACCCTGCAAAAGAACGACAGCGTGACCCTGGTTGGCTTTGGTACCTTCTCGGTAAGCGAGCGCGCAGCCCGTACCGGCCGCAACCCACGCACCAAAGAAGAGATCACCATTGAAGCAGCTAAAGTTCCTAAATTTAAAGCTGGTAAAGCTTTGAAAGATGCTGTAAACTAACGGACTTCAGTGAGCAGCAGTAGTTAAACAGCTGTTCACTGCGGTAAATGGGCGGTTAGCTCAGTTGGTAGAGCGGAGCCCTTACAAGGCTTAGGTCGGGAGTTCGAGCCTCTCACCGCCCACCAAAGATTGATTATCAATCACATTTGCCAGGTAGTAAATGTTAGTGTAAAATGTAGCACCTTGTATTTTGCTGGAGCGGTAGTTCAGTTGGTTAGAATACCGGCCTGTCACGCCGGGGGTCGCGGGTTCGAGTCCCGTCCGCTCCGCCAACAAAATACAGACATTAGTAATACCGTTTAGGAGCGGTAGTTCAGTTGGTTAGAATACCGGCCTGTCACGCCGGGGGTCGCGGGTTCGAGTCCCGTCCGCTCCGCCAGATCAAGATACCCCGCAGCTTATATTTAAGCTGCGGGGTTTTTCTTTTTCCGCGTCTGAAAAGTAATCTATTACTCCTGCCGAATTAAACGAACCGTGCGCCATTTCAACGGGTGAGTGAATTATAGTGTTGCATTATCGCAAACTCTACAATGCCTCACGCAGGAAAAGCCATGAGCGGATACCCGTATGAAACCGGAATAACTGAGCTCGATATTGTCGAGAAGCGTGAACGCATAGAACTGCGTTTGCATGCCGCCTACTTGAATCTGACCGACCAAATGACCGAGTTTCGAGGCCAGTGGGATGCCAGTCCGGCTGCGGCATACGCCACGAGCGCACGCGAGGGCTGGAATGCTGGTGGTGCAGGTTGGCTAGATGGCCAAGTTGAGCTGTTCAACGTCGAACTGTGGGCCGACCTCGGCCGCAAGATGCGCGTTGCTGCGGGCTCTCAACGCGCTACTGCATCGGAACAGACGTCTGGCACGCCGGGGCAGGGCGAAAATGACACTCCTGACGACTGGGCCTGGTGGCAACGATCAATTCCCGAAACGGCGTCCGGGCGCGAAGATGCGGGGGATGTGCTCCAGAGCGCGGGGCCCACTGTCATTGCAGGCGAGGATCAGGCGAGAGAACTCTATCAACATCGCGATGCGATTCTAAATCTCCAGAACCTGATCTCGGATGGCAAACCCCAGCCGCTACGCAAATTCCTCGACGCCGTATTGATGAATATAGATTCTGCCTTGGCAGAATCCATCCTCAGCGATCCGAATTTCGATTTGGTGCTGGCAATTGTCGCTGACGACGGTAATGTTTTAAGCTATCTCGCCTACGTCGGACTGATGATGGAAGCAATTCCTCCTAATTTCTATGCTTACGTTGCAGGTAAGGGCGGCGCCTATTTGATGCTGGAAGTCAGCATGCTGACGGTGTGCGCTTTGCTCAGTGGGGGTGCCGAGGCGGCGGACCGTATCAGGACGTTAATCGGTCGCCTCACTGAGGCAGAGGAGGAAATTGATGCCGCAAATGACACGATTCAACGTGGCGCAGCCGCGATCGACGCGTTCATCAGAATGCTTGAAGACCTGTCTGACTCCGTAGACGAGATTCACACTTTCGGTGCAAGATTGGCCCAGGCCAATAGTGAAGGGCTTACAGTAAGACGTAGTATGCACACCACGCTGGCCGAGAAGAGAACCTCCGTGAAACAGGACGAAAAATGTCGAGCTTGCGGGAGCGTGACGCATACAACACCACGCCATCGTCCCGGCAACGTGGAATATGATTAAACGCGGCGCGCCCGGCATATGTCGCTTTTTATCTCCGAAAACGAAATGCTCCAGGCAATCGTGCGCTGTCAAAGTGGCAAGCGAATGCTTGCTAAGCCTACGGTGCTTCTGTAGAATCGTGCGATACTGAATTTTTCGGCATACTCCGGCTTCACTGTGCAGTGCAAGTCATTGAATTAAAAAGAGAATTGGCGAACGCGAGTTCGCCATTTTTGTATGTGCAAGTAATCACCATCCGAATTGGCAGACCATGTTTGAATTTATTCGTACCCACCAGCGTTTGATGCAGATCTTCCTGGCCATCATCATCGTGCCATCGTTTGCGTTTGTCGGCATCGGCAGCTACAAGAGCTTTGGCGATGACGCCAGCACCATCGCCAAAATCGATGGTAAGCCGCTGACGCAGCAAGAGTTCGACAACGCCGTGCGCAACCAGTTGGACAACTACCGCCAGCGTATGGGCGCACAGTTCGACCAGAAAATGTTCGACACGCCCGAGTTCAAGCAAAACGTACTGGACCAGCTGATCGCGCAACGCGCCATCGCTGCTGAAGTGGGCGATAGCCATCTGAGCATTGGCGACGCCCAGCTGCAAAAAGCCATCATGGACATGTTCGGCGGCCCAGCCAGCTTCGACAAAGAGCGCTACATCGCCATCCTGGCCGCACAAGGCCTGCGTCCGGAGCAGAACGATGCCCGCATGCGTCAGGAACTGGCGCTGCAACAGCTGGCGGTCGCGGTCGAAGGCACTGGCTTTGCCCCACGCACCGTGGCCAAGACCCTGTCCGACATCGCCGCCCAGGAGCGCGAAGTGCAGGAACTGCTGCTGCCGGTGGCTGATTTCGTGCCACAGGTCAAAGTGACCGATGAAATGGTCAAGGCCTTCTACGACAAGAACAGCAAGTTCTTCGAAGTGCCGGAGCAAGCCAAGATCGAATACGTGGTCCTGAACAACGATGCCGTCGCCGCGCAAGTCAGCGTGACCGATGCCGAAGTATCGGACTACTACACCAAGAATGTGGCCCAGTTCACCACGCCGGAAACCCGCCGCGCCAGCCACATCCTGATCACCCTGAAAAAGGGCGCCAGCGCTGCCGACACCGCCGCCGCCAAGGCCAAGGCCGAAGCCATTGTGGCCGAACTGCGCAAGACCCCAGGCGATTTTGCCAAGGTGGCCAAGGCCAAGTCGGAAGATCCGGGCTCGGCAGAGCAGGGCGGCGATCTGGGCGTGATCGAAAAAGGCGTGCTGGTCGCGCCGGTCGAAAACGCTATCGGCAAGCTGAAGCTGGGCGAAATCAGCGATCCGGTGCAGTCGGACTTCGGATTCCACGTGCTGACCGTGACCGAGCTCAAGCCAGCCGTGGTCAAGCCGCTGGAGGTGGTGAAAGCCGACGTGACGGACCTGCTGAAGAAGCAGAAAGCCGCCAAGAAGTATTCGGAAATGGCCGAAGCCTTCACCAACACCGTCTACGAACAGTCTGACAGCCTGAAGCCGGTAGCTGACAAGCTGGGCCTGAAGATCGAGACCGCCAGCAATGTGTCGCGCAATCCATCGCCGGCTCCTGGCGCTGGCGCGTTCAACAACGCCAAGTTCCTGACCGCGCTGTTCTCCAACGATTCGATCAGCAGCAAGCGCAATACCGAAGCGGTCGAAACCGCGCCGAATACCCTGGTCTCGGGCCGTATCGTCGAATTCAAACCGGCCAGCAAGCGTCCGCTGGCGGAAGTCGATGCGCAGATTCGTCAGCGCGTGACCATGGAAGAAGCCGCCAAACTGGCGTTCAAAGCCGGCGAAGAGAAACTGGCCGCCTTCAAGAAGTCGGGCGATGCGACCGGTTTCGGCGCTGCCAAGCTGGTGTCGCGCCAGAAGCCTGAAGGCATCAACGGTCTGGCCATGCAAGCGATCATGAAAGCGGATACCAGCAAGCTGCCAGCCTACGTGGGCGTGGACCTGCCAGGCATGGGTTATGGCCTGTACCGCATCGACAAAGTGCAGCAGCCTGCGGCGCAGGACGAGGCCGAGCGCAAATCCCAAGCCGAACAGATCGGCAACGTGATTGCGCAACAGGAGATGGCACAGTACATCGAGTTCCTGAAGCAAAAGGCCAAGGTGAAGATCCTGAAGCCGATCACGAAGACCACCGTGACTGAAGTGAAGTAATCCAGCAAGGGCCGCGACTAGCGGCCCTTTCTACATATGACGCAGACAAAAGGGACTTTGCTTGGCCTGGCGGCGATCGGCTTGTGGAGCACGGCGCCCTCGCTGATACGCTTGTTTAGCGAAACGGCGGGCGCGGTGGCCGGCGCGGCGATGATTTATACGCTGGCCTCGGTGATGCTGGTGGCGTTGCGCGGCTGGACGCCGCTGCGGCAGTACCCGCGCCGCTATCTGCTGATCGGCGGCGCGCTTTTTGCCGGCTATGAGGTCGCACTGGCATTGGCGCTCGGCTACGCGCAGGACCGCACGCAGGCGATCGAGGTCGGTCTGCTGAATTATCTGTGGCCGTGCCTGACGGTGGCGTTGATGGTGCTCGGCGGCCGCCAGCGCGCGACCGTGTGGCTGGCGCCGGGGCTGCTGCTGTCGCTGCTCGGCGTGGCGTGGATTCTGAGTGGCGGCGAGGGCTTGTCGCTGGCGCACATCGTTGCCAACGCGGCGCGCAATCCTGTGAGCTACGGGCTGGCCGCCGGCGGCGCGTTGCTGTGGGCCACGTACTGCTGCGCGGCCAAGCCGCTGTCGCAGGGCACGGACGCGATCGTGCCGTTCTTTGTGTTGACCAGTGCAGTCCTGTGGGTGAAGTTTGCACTGGGCGGCGCAACGCTGCTGCCATTCAGCGTGAGCTCCGCGACCGCCGCCGGCCTGCTGTGTGCGGCGGCTGCGGTGATGGCGCTGGGCTATGCCAGCTGGAACCGCGCTCTGACACACGGCAACCTGGCCTTGCTGGCTGCCGTCTCGTATGCTGCGCCGGTACTGTCGTCCGCCTTCAGCGCGGCCATCCTGCGCACCGCGCTGACCGCCAGCTTCTGGCAGGGCGCCGCGCTGGTGACGGCAGGATCACTATGCTGCTGGTGGGCTACACGCAAGTAGCGATCAACTGGCGCGCTGCGGCGGCGAACGCATCCTCGCTGATGTCATCCAGCGCCAGCGGCAGCGCCTGGCCATAGCGGATGAAATTGCGGTCGATGGAGCGCAAATACGCTGGATCGTAGTGATCGGCCAGCAGTTGTTCCACCAACTCCGGCATCTGCCCTGCATCCGACATCGCCTGCCAGCGGGCGATTTTTTCGCGGCCGTGCAACTGCGTCAGATGTTCCAGCTGGCCGTTGAGCGACGACGGGTCAGCCAGGAAATGCTGATAATCCTCCATCAGCAGGCGCACCCGGTTAGAACGCGACAACGTCAGCGCGATGCAATCAGCGGCGCGCATGGTGTCCATCAAGGCCGCTGGCACCCGCAAATTGCCGACCTTCTTGCTTTCCGCCTCTACAAACACCGGCCGCGACGGATCGAAACGGCGTAGCACCTGCCAGATGCGGTTCTCGAATGCCTTCTGGCTTGGCTGCGGCTGACTCGGCAAATGGCCCAGCACCGAACCGCGATGCATGGCCAGCTGCTCCAGGTCCAGCACCTGCGCGCCTTGCGCATGCAAAACTTCGAGCAAGCGGCTCTTGCCGCTGCCGGTGGTGCCGCACACCACCTGGAAGCGCAGCGACGGCGCCTGTTCCAGTGCCGCATTCACTTCCTGGCGAAACGCCTTGTAGCCTCCGTCCAGCTGCACCACCGGCCAGCCGATCTTGGCCAGGATATGCGCCATCGAGCCGCTGCGGTTGCCGCCGCGCCAGCAATACACCAGCGGCCGCCACTCGCGCGGCTGGTCGATCCACAATTCTTCAATATGCCGCGCGATGTTCCTGGCCACCAGCGCGGCGCCGAGCTTCTTTGCTTCAAACGATCCCACCTGCTTGTATATGGTGCCGACGCGGATGCGTTGATCGTCGTCCAGCACCGGCGCGTTGATGGCGCCCGGAAGGTGGTCGAGCGCAAACTCGCCCGGACTGCGGGCGTCGATGATAGCGTCGAAGGTGTCGAGCTGGTCCAGCACCTGATCGATGCTTAATACTTCCGGATACTTCATTTGGCCTTAATGGTTTTTTGCAGCGTCGGCCAGATATTGGCCAGGATGGTTGGATGGGCCTCCGCCAGCGGATGCAAGCGGTCCGCCTGGAATAGCTGCGGCTTGTCGGCCACGCCATCGAGCATGAACGGCACCAGCGGCGCCTTGATATCCTTGCTCAGCGCGCCATACATGGCGAAGAATTTGTCGGCGTAGTCGCGGCCGTAGTTGGGCGGCATGCGCATGCCGATCAGCATCACCTTGGCGTCGGCCTTGCTGGCGGCGTCGCTCATGGCGCGCAGATTGGCCTCGGCGGCCGGCACCGGCAGGCCACGCAAGCCATCGTTGGCGCCCAGTTCGATCACCACCAGGTCCGGTTTGTACTTGGTGAGCAGGGCCGGCAGGCGCGAACGGCCGCCGCTGGTGGTCTCGCCGCTGACACTGGCGTTGACCACCACCGCATCGATGTTATTCTGTTTGAGTTTCTGCTCCGCCAGCGCGACCCAGCCGGTGCCGCGCGACAAGCCGTATTCGGCTGACAAACTATCACCGAGCACAAGCACGGTTTTTGGTGCAGAATAGGCGCTCGCCGCCGCCGACAGCAGGAGCAGGGCGGCCAGTGATTTCCCAGATAAACGTTTAAACATATTCAGCATGCCCGATTTCCCTAAAGCGTCAACTCATTTCATGCCGGAAGGCCCGGCCCTGGCGTCGTCGCCTGTGACGGCGGCTGGCGTGCAGCCGGCCATCGCCGTCCACGGCCTGGCCAAGCGGGTCGCCGACGCCGCTGGCGAACTGACGATCCTGCACGAGGTAGATTTTACAGTGCAAAAGGCAGAGACGCTGGCGATCGTTGGCGCTTCCGGTTCCGGCAAGTCTACTTTGCTCGGTTTGCTGGCTGGGCTGGACACTCCCAGCGCCGGCACCGTGGTGCTCGATGGTGTAGACATTTATGCACTGGATGAAGACGGCCGCGCAGCCTTGCGCAAGGAAAAACTGGGCTTTGTGTTCCAGTCCTTCCAACTGCTGGCGCATTTGACGGCGGTGGAAAACGTCATGCTGCCGCTGGAATTGTCCGGCGTGGCCGGCGCCCGCGAGAAGGCGGAGGCGATGCTGGCGCGGGTTGGCCTGTCGAGTCGCCTGAAACATTATCCGAAATACCTGTCCGGCGGTGAGCAACAGCGCGTGGCCTTGGCACGCGCTTTCGTCAGCGAACCGCCGCTGCTGTTTGCCGACGAACCGACCGGCAGCCTGGACGCCGCCACCGGCGAAGCCGTGATCCAGCTGATGTTCGAGCTGAATCGCCAGCATGGCTCGACTTTGGTGCTGGTCACCCACGACCAGGCCATGGCCGCCCGCTGCGGCCGCACCATTACGATCGCAGCGGGTCGCCTGGTCTGATGCGCCGCCTTGCTGCGGCCTGCCTGTTGGCGGCAGGCGCCGTCACGGCTGCCGACCTGCCGCAGACGCCGGAACAGTGGCAGCGCGCGGCCAGCGCCGATATCGACGCCGCTTATCAGATTACCCTGGACAACCACCCCGGCACCTACGACCCATCGAATCCCGGCTTTGCCGCCCGTCTCGGCGAGGCGCGCAAGGCGGGCCTGCAATTGGCTGCGCAAGTGCGGGATGGCGCCGGCTATCAGGCCGCGCTGATGCGGTTTAATACGGTGATTCACGACGGCCACGCGGGCGTGGCGTTCACCATGCCGCCGGCGGTGGAATGGCGCTGGCCCGGTTTTGTCGCGGCCTGGCGCGGCGACAGCATGTATGTCTATGCCACCGTGCCCGGCGGCCCGCCAGCCGGTAGCCGGATTGAGGGCTGCGATGGCGAGGCGATCAGCACACTGGTGCAAACCAACGTATTTGCGTTTCAGGGGCGCAGCGATGAGCCGGGCAGCTGGTGGAGCGAAGCGCCCGATGTCTTTGTCGACAAGGGCAACCCGTTTATCAAGCGGCCGCAGGTCTGCGCCTTCGCGCTGGATGGCAAACAGTTTGCGATGACGCTGGCGTGGAGCCAGTACACCAACGAGATGCTGCTCTGGCGCCAGCAAAGCTATAACGGCACGACGCTGCCGGTCGGCCTGACCGAGCCGCGCCCGCGCCTGTATTGGGCCGCGATGCCGGAATTCCAGCCGGACGAAGCGCAGCGCACCGCCTATCGCGCAATGTCGGCGGAACTGCGCGCGCATCCGCAGCGCTATCAGCAGGCGGACGCTGTGGTGATCGACCTGCGCGGCAATCACGGCGGCTCGTCGCTGTGGAGCCTGGATTTTGCCGGCGCCTTGTGGGGCGATGCCGATATCGCGCGGCGCGACCAGCAGCGCACGGGCAAGCAGCAGGTGTGGTGGCGTACGTCGCCCGGCAATGTGGCGCATGTGCGCTGGATGGTCGCTTTTTTGAAGGAGCAAGGCAATGCCGAACTGGCGGAAGGCATCAACGCGCTAGCCAACGTCATGCAGGACGCGCTGGAGCGCGGCGACAAGTTTTACGTCAGCAGCAGCGGCCCGCCAGCAGCGGACACTGCCATGGTAGCGGCGCCGACTGCGTTCAACCGTCCCGTGTACGTCATCGTGCCGGGCCAGTGCGCCAGTGCCTGTCTGGATGCGCTGGACTACTTCACCATGTTCCCGAATACGAAACTGATTGGTGCGCCGAGTTCGGCAGACAGCAATTACATGGAAGTGCGCTACCAGTCGCTGGTCTCCGGTGCAGCGAAAGTGGTCATTCCGAACAAGGTCTACGTGGGCCGCCCGCGCGCGGCAGGGCAATTCTACACGCCACAAATCGTTGTGCGCGATCTTGAGTGGTCGACCGACACTTTCTTGAAAGTCATTCAGGCCGACCTGAAACGCTAGCGGCCGTGGTGCTGCACCATGCGGTTGAGCGCCGTGCGGATGGCTGGAATCAGCTCGGCAGCGGTAAGGCCGATCGGGCCGCAGCCTTCGCTGACCAGCACATCCGCCGCCATGCCGTGCAGCCAGACCGCCGCCAGCGCGGCTTCCCAGTGCGGCCAGCCCTGCGCCAGCAGCGCGCCGCACAGGCCCGCCAGCACGTCGCCGGTGCCGGCCGTGGCCAGCGCCGGATTGCCGGTGGTGTTGATGACGGCCTTGCCGTTGGGCGCCGCGATGACCGTGCCCGATCCTTTCAGGACCACCACGGCGTTGAGGCGCGCGGCCAGCGTGCGCGCTGCGGCCAGACGGTCGGCCTGCACGGCGGCGATGTTGGCGTCCAGCAGGCGCGCGGCTTCCAGCGGATGCGGCGTCAGCACCGTCGGCTTGCTGCGCTGGGCCAGAACGGTTTGCAGCGAGGTGTCAGCGGCCAGCAAGTTAAGGGCGTCGGCGTCGGCCAGCAGCGGGCTGCCGCTGGCAATGGCGCTTGCCAGCAAGGCTTGCGCGGCGGTCGAGTCCCCCAGTCCGGGGCCGATCACCAGCGTGGCCTGATTCAGCTCGTAATTGCCGGCAGGGCGGCACATCAGTTCTGGCTGGCCGGGATCGCATGGCAGCGCGTCTTCCACGAACAGCGCGTAGACGCGGCCGGCGCCGCTATTGAGCGCCGTACGCGCGGCCAGGATCGGCGCGCCGCTCATGCCGCGCGCGCCGCCGATCACCGCCACGTTGCCGTAGCTGCCCTTGTGCGAATTATGCCGCCGCGCTTTTAAATGGCGGGCGAAGAATTTGACGTCGTTCAGGTGCAGCGTCGCCGGCGCAAAGTGGCTGGCATCGATTTCCAGCCGCGAGATGTCGACCAGGCCGGCGTAGTCGCGGCCATCGCAAGTGTGCAGGCCCGGCTTATTGCCGATGAAAGTGATGGTGTGGGTGGCGTGCACCGCCACGCCGTCCGGGCCGACAACGCAGCCGGTGTCCGCATCCAGACCGCTCGGCACGTCCAGCGCCAGCACGCTGCAGCGCAGCTGGTTGACCGTCTCCACCAGCGTCCGTAGCGGGCCGCTGAGCGGCCGTTTCAGGCCGATGCCGAACAGGCCGTCTACCACCAGATGCCATTCGGTGCCGGCGATGCTGGCGTCTTCCACCGCGCGGAAGCGGGCATCGCTGGCCTTGGCCCGTTGCAGCGCTGCCTGGCGTTCGGCCGAGGACTGGCTGTCGTCGGCCGGGCCGAAATGGATCAGCGTGACCTGCGCGCCGGTGTACGACAGGTGCGCGGCCGCCTCCAGCGCGTCGCCGCCGTTGTCGCCGGGACCGGCCAGCACCAGCACCCTGGCCTGGCTGGTGCTCAGCGGCAGCAGGTCCAGCGCGGCATTGGCGCCGGCCTGGCCGGCACGCTGCATCAGGGCGCCCGGCGGCAGCGTGGCGGCGGCTGCGTGCTCGATGGCACGGATTTCGGCAACGGTGTAAAGTGGGTTCATGGTGCCATTTTAGCATCGATATTTGTGTGGGCGGCTCCGCAGCGCCGGCACTACAATACACGCTTCATCACTTAGCGAGGCACGCATGGATTGGGAATTCTGGATCGACCGTGGCGGTACGTTCACCGACATCGTGGCGCGCGCGCCAGATGGCCGGCTGCGCACGCTCAAGCTGCTGTCCGAGAATCCCGAACATTACGCCGATGCGGCCATCGCCGGCATTCGCCAGCTGATGGGTGTGGCCAAGGGCAAGCCGATTCCGGTAGAGCAGATCGGCGCCGTCAAGATGGGCACCACGGTGGCCACCAACGCGCTGTTGGAGCGCAAGGGCGAACCGACTGCGCTGGCCATTACGCGCGGCTTCCGCGACGCGCTGCGCATCGCCTATCAAAACCGTCCACGCCTGTTTGACCGGCGCATTCTGCTGCCGGAACTGCTGTACAGCCATGTGATTGAAATTGATGAACGCATGGGCGCGCACGGAGAATTGGTGACTGCATTGGACCTGGACGCCGCACGCGCCGGTCTGGAACAGGCGTATGCTACGGGCTTGCGCTCGCTGGCCGTGGTCTTCATGCACGGCTACCGCTATCACGCCCACGAAACCCGCGTGGCCAGTATCGCCCGCGAGATCGGCTTTACGCAGGTGTCGGTGTCGCACGACATCAGTCCGATGATGAAGCTGGTGGCGCGCGGCGATACTACTGTGGTCGATGCCTATCTGTCGCCCATCCTGCGCCGCTATGTCGAGCAGGTGGCCGGCGAACTGCCGGGCGTGAACCTGCAATTCATGCAGTCCAACGGCGGCCTGACCGACGCCCGTGCGTTCCAGGGCAAGGACTCGATCCTGAGCGGCCCGGCCGGCGGCATCGTCGGCATGGTGCGCGCCTCCCGGCTGGCCGGCTTCGACAAGGTGATCGGCTTCGACATGGGCGGCACGTCGACCGACGTGTCGCACTATTCGGACGAATTCGAGCGCGTGTTCGAGACCCAGGTGGCCGGCGTGCGCATGCGCGCGCCGATGATGAGCATTCATACCGTGGCGGCCGGCGGCGGTTCGGTGCTGCATTTCGACGGCAGCCGCTATCGCGTGGGGCCGGACAGTGCCGGCGCCAATCCGGGCCCGGCCAGTTATCGCCGCGGCGGACCGCTGGCGGTCACCGACTGCAACGTCATGCTGGGCAAAATCCAGCCGCATCACTTTCCGCAATTGTTCGGCGCCGACGGCAAGCAGGCGCTGGACGCCGCCACGGTGCGTGAGCGCTTCGGCGACATGGCCAGGGACATCGCAGACGCCACCGGCATGCCCACTACGGCGGAGCAGGTGGCTGAAGGCTTTCTCGATATCGCGGTCGGAAACATGGCCAACGCCATCAAGCAGATTTCCGTCCAGCGCGGGCACGACGTGACCGAATACGCGCTGACCAGTTTCGGCGGCGCCGGCGGCCAGCACGCCTGTCTGGTGGCCGATGCGCTGGGCATGAAGACGGTGTTTGTGCATTCGCTGGCGGGCGTGATGTCGGCCTACGGCATGGGGCTGGCCGACCAGACGGCGATGCGCGAGGCGGCCGTCGAAACGCCGTTGAGCGAAGAGGCGCACGGCGAACTGGAAGCGCGCCTGCATGCGCTGGGCCGGCAGGCGCGCGCCGACCTGCATCACCAGCAAGTGGACGATGAGCGCATTACGCTGATCCGCCGGGTGCACCTGCGTTACGAAGGCACCGACACCGCGCTGATCGTCCTGTTCGATACGGTGGCGTCGATGCGGCAGCAATTTGAATCGGCTTACCGCAAGCGCTATTCCTTCCTGATGCAGGCGCGCGCGTTGATCGTCGAGGCGGTGTCGG
Source organism: Duganella margarita (assembly GCF_009857535.1). Lineage (GTDB taxonomy): Bacteria > Pseudomonadota > Gammaproteobacteria > Burkholderiales > Burkholderiaceae_D > Rugamonas > Rugamonas margarita. The sequence goes on along the minus strand of NZ_WWCS01000010.1, from coordinate 158,564 downwards.
TGGAGGCGGTCGGCAAGTCCGATGCGCCGTCGGAAACGGTGGAGCCGGCGGCGCGCCGCATGTCCGGCCTGATGCCGCATACGGTGGTGCCGATGTACAGCGGCGGCAAATGGCGGCAAACCAGTTTGTACCAGCGCGGCGCCACGCGCATCGGTGATGTCATCAAGGGTCCGGCGATCATCGCCGAAGCCAACGCCACCACCATCGTCGAAGCGGGCTGGCAGGCCGAGGTCACGCTGCACGATCACCTGGTGCTGAAGCGCGTGGCGGCGCTGCCGGAGCGGCGCGCCATCGGCACCACGGCCGATCCGGTGATGCTGGAAATCTTTAATAACCTGTTCATGTCGATCGCCGAGCAGATGGGGCTGCGCCTGCAGAACACCGCATACTCGGTCAACATCAAGGAGCGGCTGGACTTCAGCTGCGCCATCTTCGACGCCGACGGCAACCTGATCGCCAACGCGCCCCATATGCCGGTACATCTGGGCTCGATGGGCGAGAGCATCAAGACCGTGATGCGCGAAAACGCCGGCCGCATGCGCGCCGGTGACGTGTACATGCTCAATGACCCGTACAACGGCGGCACCCACCTGCCGGACGTCACGGTGATTACGCCGGTGTTCGATGCGACCGGCGCGCGCATCCTGTTCTACGTCGGCTCGCGCGGCCATCATGCCGACATTGGCGGCACCACGCCGGGATCGATGCCGCCGGATTCGCGCGTGATCGAAGAAGAGGGCGTGTTAATCAATAACTTCAAGCTGGTGGACGGCGGCCAATTGCGCGAAGCCGAAACGCGCGCTTTGCTGGCCGGCGCGCAGTACCCGGCGCGCAATCCGGATCAGAATCTGGCCGACCTGCGTGCGCAAGTCGCCGCCAACCAGAAAGGCGTCGACGAGCTGCATAAAATGGTGCTGCATTTCGGGCTGGATGTGGTGCAGGCTTACATGGGCCATGTGCAGAACAATGCCGAGGAAGCGGTGCGGCGCGTCATCAGCGCCTTGAAGGACGGCGCCTTCACGCTGCCGCTGGATAACGGCGCACAGATCCAGGTGGCGGTGCGCGTGGATCAGGCGGCGCGCAGCGCGGAGATTGACTTTACCGGCACTTCGCCGCAGCTGGAAAATAACTTCAATGCGCCGTCGGCGGTGTGCATGGCGGCGGTGCTATACGTATTCCGCACGCTGGTCGATGACGAGATTCCGCTCAACGCCGGCTGTCTCAAGCCGCTGAAGGTGCTGATTCCGGAAGGCTCGATGCTCAATCCGCATTATCCGGCCTCGGTTGTCTCCGGCAATGTGGAGACCTCGACCTGCATCACCAATGCGCTGTACGGCGCGCTGGGCGTGATGGCGGCGGCGCAGGGCACCATGAACAACTTCACCTTCGGGAACGCGAAGTACCAGTATTACGAGACCATCAGCGGCGGCTCCGGCGCAGGGGACGGCTTCGATGGCACGTCGGTGGTGCAGACCAATATGACCAACTCGCGCCTGACCGATCCCGAAATCCTGGAGTTCCGCTTCCCGGTGCGGCTGGACAGCTACGAAATCCGCGCCGGCAGTGGCGGAGCAGGGCACTGGAACGGCGGCAACGGCGGCGTGCGCAAAGTGCGCTTCCTGGAGCCGATGACGGCGGCCATCCTGTCCAACAACCGCATTTACGCGCCATTCGGCATGGCGGGCGGCTGGCCGGGTGCGCTGGGCCGCAACAGCGTGCAGCGCGCGGACGGCAGCGTGGATGTGCTGGGCCACATCGGCAAGACCGATATGCAGCCGGGCGATGTGTTCATTATTGAAACGCCGGGCGGTGGCGGTTTTGGCACGCCCTTGCCGCCATCAGCCGATTAGGCGATACCCCTGGCATCGGATGGCGCCACCTCCCAATCGGGTCTTGTCCGGCTGTTGCCTGCAACGTACAGTTGAACTTTAGACAGGTTGGGAGGACATCATGCGCACTTTATTGAGGATTTTTCAATCCCGTAGCTCACCGCGCGCCGCGATTGTGTCCGCCTTCCTGCTGTGCGGTTTGTATTTTGTCTCCTGGTACTTCATCAGTCACTGCCTGGCCAACGGCCTCATCGCTTTCTGAATCTGACCTATGCTCAAACGCCTGCTGCCCACGTTTTGCCTGCTCCTGCCACTGACTGCCGCGCTGGCCCAAGAAGCCACGCCAGCAGCCCCCACCGAGGAGGCCGCGCCGCAACCTGAAACCATCCTGCTGGTTGGGCAGCGTCCCGGTCCGGGTTTGTGGAAGGTCAGCAAGGGCGATCATGTGTTGTGGGTGTTCGGCAGTTATTCGCCGCTGCCACTGAAGATGGAGTGGCGCTCGCAGCAGGTGGAGTCGATTCTGGCGCAGTCGCAAGAGTATCTGGGGCCGCCCGGCGCGCATGGCCATGTTGGCTTCTTCCGCGGCCTGACCTTGCTGCCGAGCCTGATCGGCATCAAGAAGAATCCGGACGGGGCGACGCTCAAGGATGTGCTGCCGGCTGACGTGTATGCGCGCTGGCAGCCGCTCAAGACCAAATACCTGGGCAAGGACGACAGCATCGAGCGTGAACGGCCGATTTTCGTGGCGGATGCGCTGTACGACGCGGCGCTGAAGCAGGCTGGGCTGGGCAAGGGCTACGATGTCAGCAATAAAATCAACGCCATCGTCAAGGAACGCAAGATCAAGAAGACCGACACCAGCATCGCGCTCGAAATGGACGATGCCTCCAGGATGCTCAAGGATTTCAAGAAGTCGTCATTGGCCGACACGGCGTGCTTCGACAAGACGCTGACGCGGCTGGAAAGCGATCTGGACGCCATGCGGGTGCGCGCCAACGCCTGGGCCAAGGGCGATCTGGAAGCGATCCAGAAACTCAGTTATGCCGACCAGGAAGCGGAATGCCGCGACGCCTTGCGCAACGCCGATTTCGTCAAGAACCAGAAAAACTGGCAGAACGTCCAGCAGCGCGTGCAGGATGCGTGGCTCACTGCCGTCGACAAAGCGCTGGACGCCAATACCACCAGCTTTGCCATGCTGCGCCTGTCTGACCTCATCGGCCCGGACAGTTATCTGACGGCGCTCAAAGCCAAGGGCTACGAAGTGGTCAGCCCCGACTGATGCCGTCGTTCCCGCGCAAGCGGGAACCTATGCTGAGCCGTATCAGCATGGATTCCCGCTTGCGCGGGAATGACGGTGGATCAGGCCACCGCCGAAATACCGTATTTCCGTTGGGTGTAGTGATATTGCGCCGTCAGCGTTTCCAGTGACGGGTGCGCCGGATCGAGGCGGCGCATGCGCTCCAGCAGGAACTGGCAGTGTTCGGCCAGCGGCGCTTCCCAGCCCAGATCGTCCAGCTGCTTGAGGATGGCCGCGGCGGCCGCCGGCAACAGCGCCATATTGCCGGGCGCCTTGCGCAGGCCGGCGCTCAGCGTATCGACCGCCGCCCGCAAATCGCCGTGCGAACGCTGTTCGCTGGCGTGCGCGATCAGTTCGTCCACCTGAATCTTGATCTGTTCGCCCATGCCCTGCGCCAGGTCGTGGCGGCCGGCTTTTTCAAACACCTGCACCGCGTCGTCCATCGAGACGCCACTTTCGGTGTCGTTCATCAGGTTGAGCATCAGGTCGGACGCCTGCTGGTCCAGCTTGACGGCCAGGCAGCTGTGCACCAGGCCCACCTTGAGGCCGGTCGACAGGCCGCGGCTGCCGGCCACGGCATTGACCGCGTTGGTCAGCTCGGTGGCGGCGGCGGTCAGGTTGCCGGTCATTTCCTGCAGCAGGCCGGCGGCGATGGCGCGGCAGACGTCCACATTCGGGCCGCTGCGCAGCGAGCGCTCCATGTCGCGGATCACGCCGCTGGCCTGGTGGGCGTCGCCTTTCTTGACCAGCGTCTTGACCAGCTTGACGTGGTCCTCCGGATCGCGGAATTCGGAGTACTTGGCCTTGGCCACCACTTGCTTGAAAGCTTTTTCGGCCATGCCGACGTCGCCGGTCTCAAACGCGACGTCGCCCAGATGGCGCAGGCGGCGCACCATGTGCGGCGAGATCGCCACCGCGTCTTCCAGGATTTTTTTGGCGGCCTCTTGCTGGCCCAGCGCTTCGTGGCAGCGTGCCAGCAGGTCGTAGGCGGCCATGTAGCGCGGATTTTGTTCCAGCAGCTCGGACAGGGTTTCCTGCGCTTCCAGGTATTTTTGCAAACCGAAGCGGCAGCGGGCCAGGCCCAGGTGGGCCCAGGGCACCGGCCGCGTCATCAATATCCACAGGTAGACGGTCTCCGCCTCGGCCAGCTCATCGATGGAAAACAGCAGCTCGGCGCGCAGGCGCGCGAAGTCGACGGCGTAGCGCGGGGCTTTTTCTTCGGCCAACCGGGCCTCGCTGATCGCCTTGCGCACATTGCCCATTTCAACCAGTTGATAGATCGGCAAGAACGAGTTGCGGCGGTCGACCGCGCGCTGCAGGCGCTGGAGCAGGGCGTCCACCGTGAACGGCTTGAGCACGTAGTCGGTCGGCATCAGTTCCGCCGCGCCGATCACCTTGCCGTACTCGCCCTCCGAAGTCAGCATGATGAAAATCGTCCAGGGCGTGATCAATTTATGATGACGCAAGTCTTCCAGCAGCTGCTGGCCGTCCTGGCCGTTCGCTTCGCCGCTACCGTTGCCGAGGTCGTATTCGCACAAGATGATGTCAAACGGTTTCTTCGTAAGCTGGCGGATCGCCGTGCCCGAACTGACCGCGTAATCGATCTTAGTGATCGACGCCTGGCTGAGCATATTGTGCAGGTTGCCGCGCATGCCCGGATTGGGATCCACGATCAGCACTGACAAGTCGCTATATTCCGCCATTGTTCCACATCCAAGCTAAGTTTTGCTCAGCATACTCCAAGGCAAATGAAAATTGATGATTTTCGGCGCAGAATGTTGCTTCAGTGGCAGCTTTTACGCGCCAGTGCCACTATATGGCAACGCTGATAGCGGGTATAATGCGCGCAAAGGAAAATCTCGCAACACAGTATCTAGTGCCCCATCTCCCTTTAAACCGCAGCCCAGCTGCATCAACTCTCTTCCAATCATGCTGATTCTGCCGGGCTCTAACGCCCTGTCCGCATTCCGTAGCCAACGCCTGTTGAACCAACTGCAAGCGCTGCTGCCTTCCGTTGCCGCCGTCCAGGCGCGTTATGTCCACTTCATCGATGCCGGCGCGCCGTTGTCGGCCGACGACACCCAGCGCCTGCAGGGCCTGCTGACCTACGGTGAGCCGGCGCATGCCGACAACACCGAAGGCCACGCCGAGGAATTCTTCGTGATCCCGCGCTTTGGCACGATTTCGCCGTGGGCCTCCAAGGCCACCGACATCGTCCACAACTGCGGCATGGTGCACATCAAGCGCGTCGAGCGCGGCGTGGCGTACCGCATCAACCTGAAGACCGGCATCCTGGGCACCGCGCTGGGTGCGGCCAAAAAGCTCAGCGACGAGGAATTGCAGGCTGTGGCTGCGTTGCTGCACGACCGCATGACGGAATCGGTGCTGCGCTCGCCGGACGACGCAGCCGGCCTGTTCCGCGAACTGCAAGCGCGTCCGCTGGAATCGGTGGACGTGATTGGCTGCGGCAAGGCCGCGCTGGACAAGGCGAATACCGACCTCGGTCTGGCCATGTCGGACGATGAAGTGGAATACCTGGACGCCGCCTTCACCAAGGCCGGGCGCAACCCGACCGACGTCGAGCTGATGATGTTCGCGCAGGCGAACTCCGAACACTGCCGCCACAAGATCTTCAACGCCGACTGGACCATCGACGGCGTCGCCCAGCCGAAGTCGCTGTTCGGCATGATCAAGAACACCCACCAGCTGCAGCCGAAGGGCACCGTGGTCGCCTACAGCGACAACTCGTCGATCATGGAAGGCGCGGAAGTGATGCGCTTCTTCCCGCAAGGCGAAGGCCAGCAGTACGCGCCGATGACCGAGCTGACCCACACGCTGATGAAAGTGGAAACCCACAATCACCCGACCGCGATCTCGCCGTTCCCGGGCGCCTCGACCGGCGCCGGCGGTGAAATCCGCGACGAAGGCGCCACCGGCCGCGGCGCCAAGCCGAAGGCCGGCCTGGCCGGCTTTACCGTGTCCAACCTGCTGCTGCCGGGCGCCGTGCGTCCGTGGGAAAGCGACGCCGTGGTCACCGCACCGATCAAGGACGGCGACTACCGCGACACCGGCAATCCATACGGCAAGCCGGAGCGGATCGCTTCGCCGCTGCAAATCATGATCGACGGCCCGCTGGGCGGCGCTGCGTTCAGCAATGAATTCGGCCGTCCGGTGCTGGGCGGTTACTTCCGTACCTACGAACAGAACATCGGCAAGCAGTTCGCCGGCGCGCACGATACCGTGTTCGGCTATCACAAGCCGATCATGATTGCCGGCGGTATCGGCAACATCTCGTCGCAACACACCCACAAGAACGACATCCCGGTCGGCAGCTTGCTGGTGCAGCTGGGCGGTCCCGGCATGCGCATCGGCATGGGCGGTTCGGCCGCCTCGTCGATGGCAACCGGCACCAATACCGCCGACCTGGACTTCGACTCGGTCCAGCGCGGCAACCCGGAAATGGAACGCCGCGCGCAGGAAGTCATCAACGCCTGCTGGCAGCTGGGCGCCAAGAACCCGATCATCTCGATCCACGATGTCGGCGCCGGCGGCCTGTCGAACGCCTTCCCGGAAATCACCAATGATGCCAAGCGCGGCGCGATCTTCGACCTGCGCAAGATTCCGCTGGAAGAAAGCGGCATGGCGCCGAAAGAAATCTGGTCCAACGAATCGCAGGAGCGGTATGTGCTTGCGATTGCGCCGGGCGACCTGCCGCTGTTCCAGGCGATTTGCGAACGTGAGCGCAGCCTGTTTGCCGTGGTTGGCACTGCCACCGAAGAGCGCCAGCTGAAGCTGATCGATCCGGAACTGGGCAACGAGCCGGTCGATATGCCGATGGACGTACTGCTGGGCAAACCGCCAAAAATGCAGCGCGACGTGCATCACGTGCAAAACGATTTCCCGGCCATCGACCTGACCGGTATCGATCTGGCGGACGCCGCCGAGCGCGTGCTGCTGCTGCCGACCGTGGGCGACAAATCGTTCCTGATCACCATCGGCGACCGCACCGTGGGCGGCATGTCCGTGCGCGACCAGATGGTTGGTCCTTGGCAGGTGCCAGTGGCTGACTGCGCCGTCACTGCAATGAGTTTTGAAGGCTACAAGGGCGAAGCGATGGCCATGGGCGAACGCACGCCGCTGGCCGTGATCAATGCCGCCGCGTCGGGCCGCATGGCCGTGGCGGAGGCGGTGCTGAACATCGCCGCCGCGCCGATTCGCTCGATCGAAGACATCAAGCTGTCGGCCAACTGGATGGCGGCCTGCGGCCAGCCTGGCCAGGACGCTGCGCTGTACGACACCGTCAAGGCAGTCGGCATGGAGCTGTGCCCGGCGCTGGGGATTTCTATCCCGGTCGGCAAGGATTCGCTGTCGATGCGCACGACGTGGAAAGACGGCGACCAGGCCAAGGCCGTGTTGTCGCCGGTGTCGCTGATCGTGTCGTCGTTTGCGCCCGTATATGACGTGCGCAAATCGCTGACCCCGCAAATCCGCATGGATGCCGGCGACACCGCCATCATCCTGATCGACCTGGGCCGTGGCAAGAACCGCCTCGGCGCCTCGGCGCTGGCGCAAGTCATGGGCCAGCTGGGTAATTCGGTACCGGACGTGGACAGTGCGGAAGACGTCAAAGGCTTCTTCGCCGCCATCCAGCAACTGAACGCCGATGGCAAGCTGCTGGCTTACCACGACCGTTCGGACGGCGGCCTGTACGGCACGCTGACCGAGATGGCCTTCGCCGGCCGCGCCGGCCTGTCGATCAACCTCGACATCCTGACGCTGGAAGAGGGCCATGGCGCCGACCAGGGCGACGCCAAGAACTGGGCGACGCAAATCGCCGAGCGCCGCAACGAGCAGACGCTGCGCGCGCTGTTCTCGGAAGAGCTGGGTGCGGTGATCCAGGTGCGCGCCGACGAGAAATCGCTGGTCATGGATGTGCTGCGCTCGTTTAACCTCGGCGCCTGCAGCCATATCATCGGCAAGCCGAACGACCGTGGCGTGATCGAATTCACCCGCGACGCCAAAGTCATCTATAACAAACCGCGTGCCGAACTGCACCGCCTGTGGAGCGAAACCAGCTGGCGCATCGCCCGTCTGCGTGACAATCCGGCCTGCGCCGATGCCGAATACGACCGTCTGCTGGACGAGCAGGATCCCGGCATCACGCCGAAGATCACGTTCGACCTGAGCGACAACGTTGCGGCGCCGTTCCTGGCGACCGGCGTGCGTCCACGGGTTGCGATCCTGCGCGAGCAGGGTGTCAACTCGCATATCGAAACCGCCTACGTCATGCACCAGGCCGGCTTTGCCGCGATCGACGTCCACATGAGCGACCTGATCTCGGGCCGCGCCAAGCTGGCCGACTTCCAGGGCATCATCGCCGTCGGCGGCTTCTCGTACGGCGACGTACTGGGCGCCGGCGAGGGCTGGGCCAAGACCATTTTGTTCAACGATGCGCTGTCGGACCAGTTCGCCACGTTCTTTGCGCGCAAAGACACCTTCGGCCTGGGCGTCTGCAACGGCTGCCAGATGATGAGTAACCTGAAACCGCTGATTCCTGGCGCGCAAGCGTGGCCGAAGTTCACCACCAACAAGTCGGAGAAATTCGAAGCGCGGTTCGCCATGGTGGAAGTGCTGGACTCGCCGTCGATCTTCTTCAGCGGCATGGCCGGCACCCAGACGCCGATCGCCATCGCCCACGGCGAAGGTTATGCCGACTTCTCGCAGACCGGCAACATCGGCGAAGCCGTGGCCGCCATGCGTTTCGTCGACAACCGTGGCGCCGCGACCGAAGCCTACCCGTACAACCCGAACGGCTCGCCGCAAGGCCTGACCTCGGTCACGACAGCGGACGGACGCTTCACGGTAATGATGCCGCACGCCGAGCGGGTGTTCCGCACCGTCCAGCATTCGTGGGCGCCGGAAGCGTGGGGCGAGGAATCGCCTTGGATGCGCATGTTCCGCAATGCCCGTAAATTCGTCGGGTAAGTCAGGAGCGGCGCAAGCCGCAATGCCGTCCAGTTAAGCTTAGATTCTACAGTGTCATTCCCGCGAAAGCGGGAATCCATAGCACGTCTGCCGAGCAAGCGCGGTATGGGTTCCCACTTTCGCGGGAACGACGTCGCTTACTGAACGACATTACGGCGCAAGCCGCTCTTTTGCTTTGTAGGTGCATCAAATGCAGAGGACGTAAAAAAAGCGCCTGCATGCAGGCGCTTTTTGCTGAGTAATCCAGCTTACTGGATTTTGGCTTTCTTCACCAGCTCTTCGCGGTAGGCGACGATCTTGCGCTGTTGCAGCGCTTCGGCAACTTGCGGTTTGACTTCTTCCAGCGACGGCAGTTTTACTGGACGGGATTCTTCCATTTTGATCACGTGATAACCGAATTCGGTTTTCACTGGCGTCTGGGTGATTTCACCGTTTTTCAGTGCGACCATCGCATCGGCGAATGGTTTGACCAGTTTGCCTGGCGTCATCCAGCCCAGATCGCCACCGTTATTGGCCGAACCGTCTTTTGATACTTTGGCCAGTTCTTCGAATTTAGCGCCGCCTTTCAGCTTGGCGATAATATCTTTGGCTTCCTGTTCGGTTGCAACCAGAATATGACGCGAGTGATATTCGGTGCCGCCCATGGCTGCTTTATATTTGTCGTATTCGGCTTTGATTTCCGCATCCGATACCGGATTTTTCTTTACGTAATCAGCCAGCATCGCATTGATGATAATGCTTTGACGGGCATTGTCGATAGCAGCGGTCACGTCAGGCTTCTTGCCATAACCCTGTTTATCGGCTTCCTGCAGCAGGACTTCGCGGCCGATCAGTTCTTTCTTGACCATGTCGCGCAGTTGCGGCGAATCAGGCTGCTGACCCTGGGCTACCACTTGCTTGACCATTTGGTCGACGCGGGCGGCAGGAATCGCCTTGCCATTCACGGTCGCGGCATTTTGCGCGAACGCTGGGACGGCAACCATGGCGATCAGGGCTAACATCAGACGGGCTGGCTTCAACATCATTATCTAAATCCTTAAAAAATTACACTCTGAAGGTGCATCATACCAACGCGGAATTAAAAACGGCGCCCCGCAGGGCGCCGCCTTTCATAACATTACTGCACTTTTGCCTTCTTTACCAGTTCTTCCTGATACGCCTGCAGTTTCTTCTGGGTCAGCGCTTCCGCGATTTGCGGTTTCACTTCTTCCAGGGTCGGCAGTTTGGCTGGACGGATGTCGTCCACTTTGATCACGTGGAAGCCGTTCGGCGTCTGCACTGGCTTCTCGGTCACCTGGCCTTTGCCCAGCGCCACGAACGCTTGCGAGAACACTGGTGGGAAGGACGAAGGCGAGGCCCAGTCCAGATCGCCGCCATTGGCAGCCGAGCCGGTGTCTTTCGACAGCTTGGCCAGGTCTTCAAACTTGGCGCCGCCCTTGATCTTGGCGATCACGTCGTTGGCTTCCGCTTCGGTGCCCAGCAGGATGTGGCGCACGTGATATTCCTTGTCGCCAGCCTGGGCAACAAATTTGTCGTACTCAGCCTTGATGTCGGCGTCCGATACCGGATTTTTCTTGACGTAGTCGGCGATCATCGCGTTGATGATGATGGCCTGACGGGCGTTTTCAATCGCGGTCTTGACGTCGTCTTTCTTGCCATAACCTTGCTTTTCGGCTTCCTGCATCATCACTTCGCGGCCGATCAGGTCTTTCTTGATCAGTTCGCGCAGCTGTGGCGAATCCGGCTGCTGGCCCTGGGCCACGACTTGCTTAACCACGGCTTCCACGCGCGAGGTCGGGATCGCCTTGCCATTTACGACGGCAACGTTTTGCGCAAAAGCTGGTACGGCGACAACGAGAAGTGCAATCAGCAACTTGGCTGGCTTAAAGGTCATTATTAATTCCTGTATTTGGAAAAAGTGTTATTTTAAAAGCCCGACGGCAATCATTCACAGACGCGGCACAAAATCATACTTCAGACGGCGCCAGCGCGGTAATGGCCAATGCATGAATTTCTTTATGCATCATATCGTGCACGGAATCATACACGAGTCGATGTCTTGTGACGAGTTTCAGCCCTTCGAATTGTAACGAAACAATTCTGACGTTGTAGTGCCCGCCGCCAGAGGCCGCGCCGGCATGGCCGGCATGGGCTGCGGAGTCGTCGTCGACCACCAGTTCGACCGGCGCCAGCTTCGCTTCCAGCGCTGCGCGGATGCGGCCCAGACGGGTATCTTGAATCGGATTCATGCCTGGTCCTTCATGTGACGCGACAAATAAACGGTTTGTGCCACGATAAACACAAACATGATGGCGGTGGCGCCGAAGGCTTTAAAACTGACCCAGGAATCGGTATCGCCTTTGAACAACACAAACGCCAGATACCAGTTCAATACACCCATAAAGGTGAAGAAGGCGATCCAGGCGACATTCAAACGGGTCCAGATCTGGTCCGGCAATTCGATGATCTCGCCCATCGATTTGCGCATCAGGTTCTTTTTGAATACCAGGTCGCTGACCAGCAGCGCGCCGGCAAACAGCCAATACACAATACTCAGCTTCCATTTAATGAAGTCTTCGTCGTGCAGATAAATGGTCAGGCCGCCGAAGACGACGAACATACCCAGCGACAGCCATAAAATCCCGTCGACCTTGCGCCCGCGCAGCTTGATCCAGGCAATCTGCGCCATCGTCGCCAGAATGCCGACCAGCGTGGCGATGACGATGGGCGATTGCTCGGCGGTGACGGAACCGCCGGAAATCATGCCGCTCATGTGGGTGTTGATGAAGTGCTGCGTCGCTTCGGCGTTCCAGCCAGCCAGCTTGTAAGAGCCGAAGAACAGCAGGACGGGGATCAGGTCGAACAGGAATTTCATGGTGTCTTATTAGTCTTGTGGGTCAAAGCGCAAGGACGCCGAGTTGATGCAATAGCGCAGCCCGGTTGGCGGCGGACCGTCCGGGAACACGTGGCCAAGGTGTGCATCGCATACGGCGCAAATGATTTCGGTGCGCAGCATACCATGCGTACGGTCAACCTTCTCGATCACATTGGCCGGATCGATCGGTTCAAAGTAGCTCGGCCAGCCGCAGCCGGAATCAAACTTGGCGTCGGAACGGAACAGCGGCGTGTTGCAGCAGACGCAGGTGTAAGTGCCGTGCTCATGATGATCCCAGAATTTGCCGGTAAAAGCACGTTCGGTGGCGGCGTGACGCGTGACCTGGTACTCCATCGGGTCCAGCTGGTCGCGCCATTCGGCGTCGGGTTTGACAACTTTATTGCTCATGGCTTATTTCTCGCTTAAGAAGAACAGCTGACTTCCAGGTGACTTGCCCAGTCCGGCGGCAAGGCGGCGTAATGCTCGTGCTCGGGCTGTTCGTCGTAGGGACGCTGCAATACCGCCAGCAGGCGCTCCACCTCGGAAAAGTCCTTGTTTTGCGCCTTTTCAATGGCCACTTGGGCCAGATAGTTTCGCAGCACGTATTTGGGGTTGACTTGATTCATCGCAAGCGTGCGCGCTTGGTCGTCGCTTTGTTCGGCGCGCAGGCGGGCACGGTAGCGCTCGGCCCAGGCATCGAAGGCGGCACGGTCGATGAACAGGTCGCGCAACGGTTCGTCGCCGCTGGCGTCGGCCGCGCGCACGCCGCTCAGGCGACGGAAGAACAGCGTGAAATCGACGCCTTCCAGCATGGCGAACATATCGTCCAGCAATGCGCGGTCGGTGTCGAAGTGCTGGTCCAGCACAGACAGGCCCAGCTTGGCGTGCAGCAGTTCGTCCAGCTTGGCGGCAAACTCCGGCTGGTAGACGTCCAGCGCGGCCTGCGTCTCGTCTACTTCGCCGATCAGCGGCAGCAGCGCTTGCGCCAGAGCGTAGCAATTCCAGTGGCCCACCTGCGGCTGGTTGGCGTAGGAATAGCGGCCTTGCTGGTCGGTGTGATTGCAGATGTGGTTGGCGTCGAACGCTTCCATGAAGCCGTACGGGCCGTAATCCAGCGTCAGGCCGAGGATCGACATATTGTCGGTGTTCATCACGCCATGCATGAAGCCGACCGCTTGCCAGTGGGCGATCAGATGGGCGGTGCGGCGCGTGACTTCTTCCAGCAATGCACGGTAAGGATTGGCTTCCTCGCGCAACGCCGGATAAAAGCGTTCGATCACGTAATCGGCCAGCACTTTCAGCTCAGCGTTTTTCTGGCGGTAGTACCAGTGCTCGAACGAGCCGAAGCGCACGAACGATGGCGCCATGCGCACCACCACGGCGGAGGTTTCGGCGGTTTCGCGCATCACGCCCTGGTCCGAGCCGGCCACCGCCAGCGCGCGCGAGGTGGGAATGCCCAGCGCGTGCATGGCTTCCGAGCACAAAAATTCGCGGATCGACGAGCGCAGCACGGCGCGCCCGTCGCCCATGCGCGAGTAGGGCGTCATGCCGGCGCCTTTCCATTGCAGCTCCATCGGGCCTTGTTCGGTGGCGACGTCGCCGAACAGGATGGCGCGGCCGTCGCCGAGCTGGCCGGCCCAGACGCCGAACTGGTGGCCGGAATACACGGCCGCCAGCGGCAAAGCGCGCTCCGGCACGGTATTGCCGATCACGACATCGAGGCTGGCGGCCACATCGGCCGGCGTCAGGCCGAGCAACTGCGCAGCCGGCGCGCTGACGCCCACCAGGTAAGGGGACGGCAGCGGGGTCGGCATCAGGCGGGTGTAAAACGCAGGCGGCAAAGACGCAAAAGAATTGTCCAGCGGCAGGGTAGAGGCAGTAATGATGTGCTCCAGTTTAACTAAGCTTCGGATTTTACCGCAGCGAGCGAATGCGGCAGTGCAGCATCGAAAACCGTTGACGCTGTTCAAGCGGGCATTCGACACTCTTCCTCACATATATAGGAGACATGCATGCAATCACAAGTACCTCTGATGGGCCAGATGATGGACCAGCCCTTGCTGATTTCCACCATCATCGACTTCGCCGCCCGCCACTACGCTAACAGCGAGATCGTCTCGCAGCGCGTCGAAGGCGACCTGCACCGCTACACTTTCCGCGACTGCCAGCGGCGCGCCAGGCAGCTGGCGCAAGCGTTGCAGCAACTGGGCGTGCGCATGGGCGAGCGGGTGGCGACGCTGGCGTGGAACGGCTACCGTCACCTGGAAGCGTACTACGCCGTGTCCGGCAGCGGCGCCGTGCTGCACACCATCAACCCGCGCCTGCATCCGGAACAGCTGGCCTACATCTGCAACCACGCGGAAGACCAGTACCTGCTGTTCGATTTCTGCTTCCTGCCGCTGATCGAGGCCATCGCGCCGCATTGCAAGACCGTCAAGGGCTGGATTTTGCTGGGCGCGGCCGACCGCATGCCGGCTGAGAGCAAGATTCCCAACCTGTTGTGCTACGAAGATTTGCTGGCCGCGCAGACCGGCGACTACACCTGGCCGGTGTTCGACGAGAACGCCGCTGCCACCTTGTGCTACACCTCGGGCACCACCGGCAATCCCAAAGGCGCGCTGTATTCGCACCGCTCGACCGTGCTGCACGCCTACGCATCGGCTTTGCCGAACGTGCTCAACGTGTCGTCGCGCGATGCGGTGATGCCGGTGGTGCCGATGTTCCACGTCAACGCCTGGGGGCTGCCGTACTCGGTGCCGTTGTCGGGCGCGAAAATGGTGTTTCCCGGCCCGGCGCTGGACGGCAAATCCGTCTACGAGCTGATGGAAAGCGAGAAGGTGACGTTCTCGGCCGGCGTGCCGACCGTCTGGCTGGGCTTGATCAATTATTGCTTGCAGCATCAGCTGAAGTTTTCCACCTTCCGCCGCACGGTGATCGGCGGCTCGGCTTGTCCGCCTGCCATGATGAATACGCTGATCGACGAGTTCGGCGTGGAAGTCATCCACGGCTGGGGCATGACGGAGATGTCGCCGCTCGGGACAACTGGTGGCTTGCTGTCGAAACACCTGGCGCTGCCGAAAGAGGCGCAGCGCAAGATCCTGCAAAAGCAGGGCCACGCCATCTACGGCGTCGACATGAAGATTGTGGATGAGCTGGGCGTGGAATTGCCGTGGGACGGCGTCAGCGCCGGCGATTTGCTGGTGAAAGGGCCGTGGATCATCGCCAGCTATTTCAGGCATGAAGGCGGTGACGTGCTGCAAGACGGATGGTTCCCGACCGGCGACGTCGCCACCATCGACCCGGACGGCTTCATGCAGATCACCGACCGGGCAAAAGATGTCATCAAATCTGGCGGCGAGTGGATCGGCACCATCGACCTGGAAAACATCGCCATGTCGCACCCGGCGGTGATGCAGGCCGCCTGTATCGGCGTATTCCATCCGAAATGGGATGAGCGGCCGCTGCTGGTGGTGGTGCGGCGGCCGGGGCAGGAGGTCAGCCGGGAACAGCTGCTGGCGCATTTCGACGGCAAGGTGGCCAAATGGTGGCTGCCGGATGACGTGGTGTTTGCCGATGCCTTGCCGGTCGGCGGCACCGGCAAAATCCAGAAAAACAAGCTGCGCGAACAGTACCGCGATTACTGCCTGCCAACCGCGTAATTAGCTGACAATGTTGCATCCAGGCCCGGCCGCGCGCCGGGTTTTTTATTGCCTGGAACATGAAACTTGTTTAAGTTCAGAAATAAATAGTTTGACTACTAACGGTCAATGCTATTACATTATTGCCCTACGGCACTTTTAGGCCACACCGGCCACCCCAGGCGCGCACCCCGGCAAAAGTCATTCCCGGCGATAGGTTATCTATTCGACACGCTCCCGGTCCATTCTACAGACGAGAAAACGATATGTTCAATAGCATAACCATCCGCACGCGCCTGATCGCGACCATGTCCGTCATCGGCATCCTGATGCTGGTACTCGGCGTACTCAGCATCTTCGGCATGAATACCGTCAACTTCGCCCTGAAGGACGTGTATTCCAACCAGATGGCCTCGACCATCGCACTGGCCAATGCCAAGAATTTCATGAACCGCTCGCGTTTCGTCATTGACCGCGGGGTATTTCACCCGGAAGCGGCGGACCTGGAAAAAACCCTTTCACGCGCCGAAGGATTTCTCAACGACTCCGATAAATCGTGGGCAGGCTACCTGGCGCTGCCGCTGGGCGACGACGAGAAAGTGCTGGCCAACGATCTGAACGCCAAGCGCACGCTGTATCGCGCGGAACTGGTCGCCCTGATCACCGCACTGCGCGCCAAGGACGCCGACAAGATTGAAGTTCTGTCAATGAAGACCTTGTCGGCCCAGTTCGGCATCTTCGACGCCGCCTCGGTCAAGCTGGAAGGTTATCAGCTGACGTCGGCCAAGGAACACTACGACGAAAGCCAGTCGTTCTTCTCCGGCTTTACCAAGGGTTACACGGTGGCGCTGGTGTTCGGCGCGGCGCTGATCATTTTCTCGGCGATTCGCCTGCTTAGCGCCATCCTGGGGCCGCTGGGACACGCGCTGGGCCACTTCGACCAGATCGCCGCCGGCAACCTGGCCAACCAGATCGACATCTCGCGCAACGATGAAATGGGCAAGCTGATGAAGGGCCTGACCAAGATGCAGGACCAGATGTCCAGCACCGTGAGCAGCATCCGCACCGGCAGCAGCGCGATTGCCACCGCCAGCGCGGAAATCGCTGCGGGCAACCTCGACCTGTCGCGCCGTACCGAGAACCAGGCCGCGGCGCTGGAAGAAACCGCGTCGTCGCTGGAGGAACTGACCTCGACCGTGCGTCAGAACGCCGACAACGCCCGCCAGGCCAATCAACTGGCGCTGAGCGCGCAGGACGTGGCAGGCAAAGGCGGCCAGCTGGTGTCGCAAGTGGTGGACACCATGGGCAACATCAACACCTCGTCGCGCAAGATTGCCGACATTATCGGCGTGATCGATGGCATCGCCTTCCAGACCAACATCCTGGCGTTGAACGCGGCGGTGGAAGCGGCGCGGGCCGGTGAACAAGGCCGTGGCTTCGCGGTGGTGGCGACCGAAGTGCGCAATCTGGCGCAGCGTTCGGCTGCAGCAGCCAAGGAAATCAAGGAACTGATCACGGAATCGGTGTCGCAGGTGGACGCCGGCAATCAGCTGGTCGACAAGGCCGGCGCCACGATGGATGAAATCGTCAGCAGCGTGGAGCGCGTGACCAGCATCATGACCGAGATCATGGTCGCCGGCGAAGAGCAAAGCGAAGGCATCAACCAGATCAACCAGGCCATCGTGTCGATGGACGAAGTGACGCAGCAAAATGCGGCGCTGGTGGAAGAGGCGGCTGCCGCAGCCAACGCCATGCAGGAGCAGGCAGCGCAGCTGGAAGAGATGGTCAGCACCTTCAAGCTGGATACCCACAGCACGCAGCGCCTCGGCGGCGGCAACCGTCCGGCCTTGCGCCGTCCGGCATTGGCGCTGGGCCAGTAACCTTCCCGTCGCTCCCGCGCAGGCGGGAGCCCATACTCAGCATGGACTCCCGCCTGCGCGGGAGCGACACCGCTAGCGTTTGGCGGTCGTCGTCGCCAGCGGCACTTCCGGCAGGAAGGCCAGCATCAGCAGTCCCAGTCCAACCATCACCGTACCGACGCCGAAGATCTGGCCGATGGCGTCACGGTATAGTAGAGCGTTGGCCGCATTGGCCGCCTGGCCGTGCAGTTGCTGCGCCAGGATCGCGCCGGAGCCGGTCACGCCGATCAGTCCACCTAACGAGCGGAAGAAGCCCAGCATCGCCGTGCCGACGCCGCGCCGCGCGGCGGGCAGGGCGTTCTGCACCGCCATCGTCATATTCGGCATGACCAGGCCGAGGCCCATGCCGAGCACGAAGATGGCCGGCTCCAGCACCATATAGCCGGCCGAGCTGGCAATACCCCAGGCCAGCACGCCGAACGACAGCGTGGCCAGCGTCAGGCCGACCACCTGCGCCGGTTTGTAGCGGCCGGACTTGGCCAGCACGCGGCCGCCCAGCGCGGACGAGATCACCAGTCCCACCATCATCGGCATGGTCAGCAGGCCAGAGCTGGCCGGCGACGCCCCCATTACCAGCTGGAACAGCAGCGGGAAGAACACGCTGGAACCCATCATGCCGACGAAGGTCAGCGCCAGCACCACGCTGGCGACGTTGAACACGCGGTTGTCGAACAGGTCCGGCGGCAGCACCGGCTCCGGCACGCGCCGCACATGCCACACCAGCACCACGGTCAGCAGCACCGCCAGCGCGCCCAGCCAGCGCACCTGCTGGCCGTCCCACGGCCATTCGGTGCCGCCCAGCGCCAGCACCAGCAGCGCCGCCGTAATGGCGCCGGTCAGCAGCGCGGAGCCGAGATAATCAATCTTGTGCGCATTGTGCGGCTTGTCATGGGGCATCGATTTGGCGATCAGGTACAGCGCCACCGCGCCGATCGGCAGGTTGACGTAGAAAATCCAGTGCCACGACAGCCAGTCGGTCAGCAGCCCGCCCAGTACCGGTCCCAGCACGCTGGTCAGCGCATACACGGCGGCAATGCTGCCCTGGCGCTTGCCGCGCTCGGCAGGTGGCACCAGGTCGCCGATGACGATTTGCGCCAGCGGCATGAAGCCGCCCGCGCCCAAGCCTTGAATCGCGCGGAAAGCGATCAGTTCGGCCATGTTCTGCGCCAGCCCGCACAGCGCGGAGCCGGCCAGGAAGGTGATGATGGCCGTGTACAGCAGCGGCCTGCGGCCATATTGGTCGCTCAGCTTGCCGTACAGCGGCATGGTGGCGGTGGACGCCAGTACGTAGGCGGTAACCACCCACGACAGGTGCGCCACGCCGCCCAGCTCGGAGACGATGCGCGGCAGCGCAGTGGCGACGATGCTCTGGTCGAGCGCCGCCAGGCCGATCATGGTGACCAGGCCGAAATAGATTTTACGGATGGAAGTGTTCATTTATTCGCCGATTTCATTCAGATAGACCAGGGCATTCCGCAGCGCGGCCGCGCCTTCCGGTGGCAGCAGTGATAGCCGGCGCGCCAGCCAGTCGCGGCGGCGCGCGCGCAGTTCTTCCAGCACCGCCGTGCCGTGCTCGGTCAGCAGCAGGCCGCTGCGGCGCCGATCGTCCGGATCGGGGGCGTCGCGCTTGACCAGGTTGAGCGCTTCCAGCGCCTTGATGTGGCCGCTCATGGTCGGCCCGCGCAGCTTTTCCTGCCGCGCCAGCTCGGCCACGCCGATGCCGGGCTGCAGGCTGATGGTCAAAATCAGCATTTTCTGCTGCAAGGTCAGGCCGGATGGATCGGTGTCACTCTCCTGGCGCAGGCGGCGGAATACGTGGTGCAGGGCGGTGCGCAACTCGTCGGCCAGGGCGATCGCTTGGGGGGAGATGTCGGTGGTCATGGCTCGGATGATAGGTAGGCTACCTACCCATCTTAATCCGATCCGCTGGCAAATTCAAGGCGAAAAAAAAGCCCTGCTAACCGGGCTGAGGGGAGGAGGCAACTTATTTGAGGGCGCCGAACACTTTACCGATCAGCTTGCTGCCGGTGCCGAGCGGGTCGGCGCGGATGGCCTTTTCCTCTTCGGCGATCATGGTGTACAGGCCATCGAGCGCGCGCTGGGTGACGTAGCCTTCCACCGTGGCCTGGTCCTTGGCCAGCATGCCCATCTTCGGCGCCAGGCTCATGGCGGCGTTGTACTGGGTGGCCACGCCGGAACGGTCGGTGACTTTCTTCACCACCGGCAGGAACTGAACCGCCAGCTTTTCCTGCGTCCTGGAACGGAAGAAATCGGTGACGGAAGTGTCGCCGCCGGTCAGGATGTTCTTGGCGTCGTTGATGGACATCGACTTGACGGCGTCGATCAGCAGCGGCTTGGCCATCGGCACGGCCGATTCGGCGGCGCGGTTCATCTGCACCACCAGGTCGTCCAGCTGCTGGCCCTTGCCGGTCATTTTCAGGATCGGCCGCGCCTGTTCCAGGATCTTGGGCAGCGGAATGCGCACCTTGGCGTTGTCGAGGAACCCGCCTTCGGCGCCCAGCTTGCTGACGGCGGCGTTGGTGCCGGTAGTCAGCGCCGCCTTCAGGCCGCTGGACGCATCCTCGTTGCTGAGGTCGGACAGCGAAATTGCATATGCGCTGACGGCCAGCAGGCTCATCGGAATAAACAGGGCGATGCTACGGCGGGAGGTGGACATGTAGGGCATGGTCAGTAAGGCAAGGAGTGAGCAATCCTGCTACTGTACTCCTCCCGCCTTCATGCCGCCAGCGCCGGAATTTCGCGCGCCAGCCGTTCCAGCAGGCGGTCGCACTGGAACACGCTCAGCGTGCGGCGCGTGTCGCCTTCGCCGATGTCGATCACTTCGTCCATTTCGCTGCGCGGATCGCCCTGGGCGCCGGCATTGCGCATCATCTTCGGCGCGCCGAAGCGGTGGCTGTCCTCGATGGTCATGATGTTTTCCACCGCGTCCACCATCAGGCCGTAGCATTCGTCGCCGCGCTCCACCACCAGGATTTTTGCCAGCCCGCTGTCTTCCAGCGGCGTCATCTGGTACAGGCTGCGCAGGTCGATCACGCTGACCATCTGCTGGCGCAGGTTCAGCATGCCGCGCATGAAGCCGGGCAGGCCGGGCGGCCGGGTTAGCTCGCCCATGCTAAGGTCGATGATTTCGCGCACCTGCTTGATTTCCACCGCATAGCTGTTTTCCAGCGCAAAGGTGATGTACACCTGGCGCTGGCTGCGGCGGGCGTCGCGGCGGTCGTTCCTGGCCAGCAGTTCCTCATCCTTGGGATACAGGTTGGCGTGGCCGGTGCGCATTTCCTTGATTTCGTTGCTAGAGAAAATCTGCCGGTGATCGAGGAAGAAGATATCGCCCAGCTGCGGCCGCGACAGGCAGCCGCCGAACATGCCGGCGCGTGCCTTGCTCAACAGCGGAATCGGCATCACTTCTTCGCTGTAGAAATTGATTATGTTGTCGACCGAGTCGACCAGGAAGCCGATGGTGGCGTCGTCGATGCGGGCCACGATGATGCGCTGGTCCGGGCTGGCGGCCGCAGCGGCGGCTTGCTCGCGGCTCGGCGCGGCGTTCAGCAGCGTGGCGAAATCGACCACCGCCACCGGCGCGCCACGGAAGTTGATGCGGCCCAGGCACAGCGCGCTGTTGAGCACCGATGGCTGCAATTCCGGCACGCGGATGATTTCCTGGATGGCCGCCATCTCGAACGCAAACGAGGACGGCCCGGCGCGGAAGCTGACGCACTGGCGCCGTTCGCCGTGGTGGCGGCGGGTTTCCTTGTCGGCGCACTGGATGGCGCGTACCTGCGGCACGTTTTCGATATGAATCAGCGTGTCGGGATCGAGGATCTGCACCAGCCGCGCACCGTGGTCGAGCAGGATGGTGCCGGCCACGACGCCGCGCTGTTCGCCATCGGTGTACGCCAGCCGGCTGCGCTGTTCAGGCCGTACGCGCAGGATCTCGCCGGTGGCGTCGAACAGGATGCCGATCAGCACGCCCTCGTAATCGAGGATGGCGATCTTGTCGGTCGGCAGCGCGCCGCGCGCGCCCGGATCGAACACCCGGCCCAGGTTGACCACCGGGATTACGCTGCCGCGCAGGGTGAACACGCCTTCCAGGAATTTCGGCGACAGTGGCAGCGCCGACACCTTGTCCGGGTAGTTGACCACCTCGCGGAAGCAACTGGCGGGCAGGGCGAATTCATCGCCGCCCAGCACGAACGAGCCAAACAATTCAGTACAGGTAACCGCCGAGGCATCAGGCATGCGTAGCTCCGGAGCAATTGGTGACGATTTCCTGCACGGCGTAGGTGCAGGTGGCGCAATCGATGGTCAGCGTGCGGCCGCACTTGCCGCCGATGCGGCAATAGCTGACGTTCAGCCCATGCTTGCGCAGGTGCTTGCGCGCCGCTTCGGCGTTTTGCTGGCCGATCTGCAAGCGGCTGGAGCAGCTGTTGAGCATGGTGGCGCCGCCGGCGATCACCACTTCGATATCGGCGCAGTCCTCTTCGCTGGCCCCCAGCAGGCGCATTAGCGACGGCACGGCCTGGTTGACGTAGCGGGCGCCGAACTCGTCGGCCATCTGCGGACATTCCGGCAGCAGGCAGTGCGCCAGTGCGCACTGGCCGCGTTTCTTCCAGATCAACGCGATGCCGACGCAGGAACCCAGCAGCGCCTGCAACTGATCGGTGCGGGCGCCCAGCTTGAGTTGACCCATGGCCACTTGCAGCGGTGCGCGCAGGCCGTGGTCGGCGCGCTCGGGCATGCCCCAAGGCATGGCAGCGCCCGGCATGGGCTGCTGGACGGGAGGGGTGAAGATCGCTTGCATGCTGACCGCCTATTCCATTCGATAAATCATCGGCCGGTCGAACTGGTAGGCGGTGTTGAGGCCCGTGATCGATTCGGATTCGCCCACAATCATGATTGCGTGGGGGGCCATACTCAAACGCGCTTGCTGGAGGATGGTCTGCTGCTGTTCCTGATAGAAATAGATCAGGACATTGCGCAGGAACACCAGGTCAAACTGTTTGGCGGGCTTTAAAGGAGTCAGCAAATTATGTTGGGCCAACTCCACGTTTTTCTTCAGTGCATCAACCACCCGCAGGCCATTGCTGCTGGAACGAAAATACTTTTTGACCCAGTCCGGGTGGGTGGACTGGATGCGCTCGACGGAGCGGCCGGTGTACTGGCCGTCGCGCGCCAGCGCCAGGATCTGCTGCGAAATGTCGGTGGCGTGGATCCGGTAGCTGAAGCCGGCATTGGCGGCGGCGAATTCCTCGCACAGTATCGCCATCGAATACAGTTCCTCGCCGCTGGAGGAGGCGGCCGACCACACTTTCAGGCGCTGTCCCGGATACGCGGCCCACCACTGCGGCAGAAATTCCTTTTCGACGTAATCCCACACCTGCGGCGTGCGGAAGAACAGCGTGTCGTTGGTGGTCACCAGATCGATAAAGTGCGGCACCTCGGCGCGGTCCTGTTCCACCTTGTCCAGATACGCCTGGTAGCTGCCCAGGTTGAGCGCCTGCACGCGCGGACGCAGCCGCCGTTCCAGCAGCACGCTCTTGCGCTCAGTCATGGCGATGCCGGTGTGCTTGCGCACCAGCGCAATCAGCGCGCTCAGCGTCGCAGGGCTAAAGCCAGTGGCTTCCATGGTTACACCGTGAAGCCGGAAACCGTTTTATTCAGATCGCCTGCGCGCTGGTTCAAGCCTTCCGTCGAGCGGGCGATGCTGTCGCAGGCGGCAGCCGATTTCTCGGCCTCCTCGGCGATGTACTGCACCGCGGTGCTGACTTCGCGCGCGGTCAGCAGCTGCTCGTTGGTGGCCTTGGAAATGTCGGAAATCGCCTCGGTGGTGCGGTGCACGCCGCTGAGGATCTTGTCGAAGGCGTCGCTGGCCTGGCGCGAAATCTCGCTGCCGGCCGAGACCCGCTTGACCGACTCGTTGATCAACTTGGAAATCTCCTTGGTCGCCTGCGACGAGCGCTCGGCCAGCTTGCGCACCTCGTCGGCCACCACCGAGAAGCCCAAGCCGTGTTCACCGGCGCGCGCCGCCTCGATGGCGGCGTTGAAGGCCAGCATATTGGTCTGGTTGGCGATGTCGCTGATGACTTTGACGATTTCGCCGATGTCTTCCGACGAGCGGTTGATCAGATCCATCGCCTCGATCGACTTGGCCACCGCCTTGGCGCCGATTTCCGCCTCGTGCTGGGTCTGCTTGGCCATGGTGTCGGCGTCGGTGGTGTTGCCGGCGATGATGTTGATCGAACTGGTCAGGCCGTCGATGGACGCATTCATTTCCTCCACGGTGGCGCCGAGCGCCTGGGTACCGACCGCGACGCCATTGCTGCGTTCGGAAATGGTGGTGGAGGCGTCAGCCAGGCCGCTGGCCGACATCACCACGTCGCTGATGACTTTACGCAAGTCGGCGATCATCTTGCTGATGCCGCCGGCCAGCAAGTCCAGCGGCTCGTCGCCTTCGACCAGCACTTTGCTGGTCAGGTCGCCGTTGGCCGCATGCTCGACCGAGTCCAGCAGGCGGGCGATTTTCTCGCCGTCCGACTTGGCCTTGGCGGCGACGGATTCCTCCAGCGCCACCTGGGCGGTAATATCGCTTGCATATTTAACTATTTTATATGGTTTGCCATTTAAATCCAGGATCGGATTATAAGTGGCCTGAATCCATATCGTTTTTTTATTATTGCCAAATCGTTTATAGCGGCCACTGTCAAATTCGCCGCGATTCAATTTTTGCCAGAAACGTTTGTATTCCGCACTTGCCGCATATTCCGGGTCGCAGAACATCCGGTGGTGTTCGCCCTTGATATCATCGAGGAAGTAACCCATGACGTCGAGGAAGTTTTCGTTGGCAGCCAGCACGTGGCCGCCCATGTCGAACTCGATCACCGCCTGGGCCTTGCCGATGGCGCTGACCTTGCCTTCGTACTCGGCGTTGCGCATGCGGGTGTCGGTGATGTCGGTAGCGAACTTGATTACCTTGTAGGGCTTGCCGTCGGCGTCCATGATCGGGTTGTACGAGGCGTTGATCCAGATTTCGCGCCCGCCCTTGGCCAGGCGCTTGTACTCGCCGTGTTCATACTCGCCGGCGCCGAGCTTGGCCCAGAACTGTTTATAGGCCGGGCTGGCGGCAAATTCCGGTTCGCAGAACATCGCGTGATGGCGGCCCTGGACCTCCTCCAGCGAGTAGCCGAGTACGCGCAGGAAGTTCTCATTGGCATGCAGGATCTTGCCTTCCAGGTCGAATTCAATCACCGCTTGCACCCGGTTCAATGCCGCGTGAATGGCTTGCAACTCAATATCCTGCACGTTGATGATCTGGCTGGGAGCGTTCATGGAAATCCCTATCAATATAAATAAATATCCAAATACCCTTGATATTTATTCGCGGTGGTATTTGGTGAGAATTAATATGATATTCGGGGGCGGGGAATATGCGGCGTTGGTTTATTATTTCGTCTAATTAAAGTCGAAGCAAGCTGAGCAATGAATAAGGGGGGTAAATTGTCCCTTCGCAGCAACAAAGACGGGCCTGCTTCGCAGCGTTACGAAGTTTCTTCTCGGCATGCAAAACCCGTCAAAATAATAATACGATCGTTCTTTTATGCGGTATAGTGAGCGCGTAGCTCACCCACTAAAATCATAAGGAAGAGACATGACTGCTGAATACCAAGTGCACGGCGCAGTGGCCGTCATTACGCTGAACAATCCGCCGGTCAATGGCATGGGGCTGGCGACGCGCACCGCCGCCGTCAACGGCATCCAGCGCGCGCTGGCCGATGAGGCGGTGAAGGCGATCGTCATCACCGGCGCCGGCAAGGCGTTTTCGGGCGGCGCCGACATCAAGGAATTCAATACCCCGCAGGCGCTGGCCGAGCCCAGCCTGCACACCTTTATCGCCACCGCCGAAAGCTCGACCAAGCCGGTGGTGGCGGCGATCCACACGGTCTGCATGGGCGGCGGCCTGGAGCTGTCGCTCGGCTGCCATTACCGCGTGGCGATGCCGGGCGCGCAGATCGCGCTGCCGGAAGTCAAACTCGGCCTGCTGCCGGGGGCCGGCGGCACCCAGCGCCTGCCGCGCGTGCTGGGCCTGGAGCCGGCGCTGAACATGATCGTGTCCGGCAACCCGGTGCTGTCGGAAAAACTGCCGGCGTTGTTTGACGAAATCTTCGCCGCCGATGCCGACCTGCTGACCTCGGCCGTGGCCTTTGCCGAGAAAATCGCCGATGCGCGGCCGCTGCCGAAGGTGCGCGACCGCCAAGTCGATTACCCGAATTACGAAGCCTTCCTGCAGTTCTCGCGCAATACCGTCAAGGCCATGGCCGGCCCGTTCCCCGCGCCGCTGGAGTGCGTGGAAACCGTCGCCGCCTCGGTGACGATGAAGTTTGAAGACGGCCTGAAATTCGAGCGCGACCGCTTCCTGCACCTGATCCAGACCACCGAATCGAAGGCGCTGCGGCATGCCTTCTTTGCCGAGCGTGTGGCCAGCAAGGTGCCGGATGTGCCGGCCGATACGCCGGTGCGGCCGATCAAGTCGGCCGCCATCATCGGCGCGGGCACCATGGGCGGCGGCATCGCCATGAACTTCCTCAACGCCGGCATTCCGGTCAAGCTGCTGGAAACCAAACAGGAAGCGCTGGACAAGGGCATCGCCACCATCCGCAAGAACTATGAAAACACGCTGAAGAAAGGCAAGCTGACCCAGGAAAAACTGGACCAGCGCATGGGCCTGCTGAGCAGCACGCTGTCGTATGACGAGATCGGCCAGGCCGACATCGTGGTGGAAGCGGTGTTCGAGGAAATCGGCGTCAAGGAAGCGGTGTTCCGCAAGCTGGACGAGGTGATGAAGCCGGGGGCCATCCTGGCCACCAATACCTCGACGCTGGACGTCGACCAGATCGCCAGCTTCACGACGCGCCCGCAGGATGTGATCGGCACCCACTTCTTCTCGCCGGCCAATGTCATGAAGCTGCTGGAAATCGTGCGCGGCAAGGCCACCGCCAAGGACGTGCTGGCGACGGCGCTGGCGCTGTCGAAGAAACTGAAGAAGACCGGCGTGGTGTCGGGCGTGTGCGACGGCTTCATCGGCAACCGCATGATCGAGCAGTACAGCCGCCAGGCCGGCTTTTTGCTGGAAGAGGGCGCGCTGCCGGAGCAGATCGACAAGGCGGCCGAGAAGTTCGGCTTTGCCATGGGCCCGTTCCGCATGGGCGACCTGGCTGGCAACGATATCGGCTGGGCCATCCGCAAGCGCCGCTACGTCGAGAAGCCGGAAATCAGCTACTCCAAGACCGCCGACCTGCTATGCGAAATGGGCCGCTATGGCCAGAAAACCGGCGCCGGCTGGTATGACTACAAGGCCGGCGACCGCAAAGCGTATCCGAACGAGCAGGTCAACGCCATGATCGTTCAGCACTCGGCCGACCTCGGCATCACGCGCCGCAAGATCAGCGATCAGGAAATCGTCGAGCGTCTGGTCTACGCACTGGTCAACGAAGGCGCGCTGATCCTGGAAGAGGGCATTGCCTTGCGCGCGTCCGACATCGACATGGTCTACCTGACCGGCTACGGCTTCCCGCTGTACCGCGGCGGCCCGATGTTCTACGCCGACACGGTGGGCCTGCCGAATGTGCTGGCGGCGATCCGCAAATACGCCCAGGGCCATCAGGGCCAGGCGTGGCAACCGGCGCCGCTGCTGCAAAAGCTGGCAACGGAAGGTGGTAGCTTCAACCGCTGATTGCACGATGCTCACATGCTGCAAAGAAATTTAAGTGGCATGTGAGCATTTTTCAAAAAACTCGTTTATAATTTCGACATCAGCAGTTCCTTCCTTCGACGCCCTAAAAAACGGTTCGATGATGAAAACCCGGCCTCCCTATCGACGCCGGCAACTTCACCAACTTACTTTTAGAGGCTTCCATGAAACGCATCGTCATCACCACCGCCCTGGCCATCGCAGCATTTGCCGGCTCGGCGCAAGCCGCCACCACCACGACCATCACCGGTCTGAAAAACACCGGCGTCGGCACCAGCGGCAGCACCGACACCAGCTACAAGCTGACCGCCGCCAGCAGCGACACCACGATCGCCAACACTGCGCCGTTCATCAGCTACGACAATCAGTGGCCGGTGAGTCCATGGCTGGCCAATAGCGTCGACTCGAAATGGATCACGCCGACCAGCAGCCAGGGCCAGACCTTTGACGCCTGGAGCGCCGGCACCTACACCTACACGCTGTCGTTCGATCTGACCGGCTACAACGCCACCACGGCATCGTTCGCGGGCCGCCTGGCGGCTGACAACGCGGTCACCGTTAAACTGAACAACCAGGTCATCAGCACCGCCGCCGGCTTTACCGACTGGACCTCGTTCAACGCCGCCAGCGGCTTTGTCTCCGGCGTCAACACGCTGGACTTCGTGGTCACCAACTGGCAGCAGAACGGCGGCAACCCGACCGGCCTGCGCGTAGAGTTTGGCACCTCCAGCATCGCCGCGCCGGTGCCGGAACCGGAAACCTACGCCATGATGCTGGGCGGCCTGGCGCTGATGGGTGTGGTCGCCCGTCGCCGCAAAGGCAAAGCTGCCTGAATCGAGTACGTTACCGCAAGTTTAACCGCCCTCCGGGGTAATGCCGTTAAGTTAGCAACGTCGTTCCCGCGCAAGCGGGAATCCATGCTGCGTTTGCCCTGCAAACGTCCTATGGATTCCCGCTTGCGCGGGAATGACGATGTGAAATTCCAGCTTAACTTAACGGCATTACCTCCGGGGCGGTTTTTTTATTCGTGACGGGAAAACGGGGCTTGATGACATCCCGGAGCGGATTGGTCGCATATTGTTGCGCGGAACTTGCCGTTTGGCTAAGGTAGAGCCTTCTTCAATTCCGGAAAGCGCAACAGCATGAAGACCTTCCTCGGCGGCCTGTCCGTCATCGCGGCCATGGGCGCGGCCTTGCCGGCCAGCGCGGAAGACGCGCAAGGGCAATGGAGCGGCGTGATCGCCGGCCAATTGACGGTGGTGCTGGATGTCAGCAAGAGCGCCGACGGCCAATGGCAAGCCACGCTGGCCAGCCCGAGCCAGTCGTTCTCGGCCAAGGTCGAGCAGCTGACGACTGACGCGACGCATCTCAGTTTCGCGCTGCCCAAACTGCAGGCCAGCTATCAGGCCACGTGGGACGATCAGGCCAAGGCCTGGACCGGCACCTGGACCGAGGGCCAGAAAGCGCCGCTGACGCTCAAGCGCGTGCCGGCCGGCACGCCGGCTGTGACGGCGCCATCGCGGCCGCAGGAAAAAGCCATCGCCGCCGCCGTGCCGACCTATACCAGCGAGGACGTCAAGTTCGCCAGTTCGGCCGCCGGCGTGCAGCTGGCCGGTAGCCTGTGCGTGCCGAAAGGTGCCGGACCCTGGCCGGCGGTGGTGCTGGTGCACGGCTCCGGACCGAATACCCGGGACGAAGAAGTTTTTGGCCACAAGATCTTCCTGGTACTGGCCGACCATCTGGCGCGCCAGGGCATTGCCGTGCTGCGCTACGACAAGCGCGGCATCGGCGGCTCCAGCGGCGACTACAAGACCGCCACCACCCACGACTTTGCCGACGACGCGCAAGCGGCGGTCAATTTCCTGCGCACGCGGCCGCAGATCAACGCTCGCCACCTCGGCGTCATCGGCCACTCCGAAGGCGGCCTGATCGCGCCGATGCTCGCCGCGCGCGACCCGCAACTGGGCTTCGTGGTGCTGATGGCCGGTCCCGGCGTGCGCGGCGAATTGCTGATGGTTGAACAACTGGCGTACCACAGCGAGGTCGACAAAGCCGCCAGACAGCGCGCCATGAATCAGACCATGCTGGCCGCCATCGTCGCCGAGCGCGATCCGGAGCAGGCGCGTAGTAAAGCCCAGGCCATCCTCGAACAGGGCGAACGCGAGGACCTGGTGGTGCAGGGCGCGGCGGCGCTGGAGGCGAAAACCTTCACCACGCCGTGGTTCCGCACCTTCCTCAGTCTGGAGCCGGGACCGGCTTTGCGCGCCATGCGCCAGCCTGTCCTGGTCCTGAACGGCGAACTGGACCGTCAGGTGCCGGCCAAGCTTGACCTCGACGCGATGCGCATCGCACTGGCCAACAACCCGCGTGCCGTGGTAAAAGAGCTGCCCAAACTGAATCACCTGTTCCAGACCGCGACCACTGGCGCGCCTGCCGAATACGGACAGATCGAGGAAACGCTGGCGCCATCGGCGCTGGCCGTGATGTCGGACTGGATTCGCAGCCAGATGCAATAATCTTCTGAATGTCAGTGATGAACAGACCCACCGTAACAGACGCCGCCAACGAACAGCCGATTCCTGCCCGGCTGGCCGGCCAACTGGCGGGCTGGTCTGCCAAAGCGCGCCAGTATCCGGTATTCAGCCGCACCTGGTTCGCTTACCGCGCGCGCTCCTTCCTGCTGCCGGTGCTGCATAGTCTGGGCCTTTGTGCTGCTGTGGCTGGGTGGCGTTGGCGACCTGATCGCTTACCTGCGGCAGCTACTCCAGGGACGAAAATCGTATGGTTTCGATTGAACTGTGACGACTAAAAAAAACCGCCCGAAGGCTAATGCCGTTAAGTTAAGCGCCGTCGTTCCCGCGCAAGCGGGAACCCATACCGCGTTTGCCCGGCAAACGTCCTAGGGATTCCCGCTTGCGCGGGAATGACGATGTGAAATTTCAGCTTAACTTAACGGCATTAGCCCGAAGGCGGTTTCTAGATGGGCCGATTCAGATTCAGTCGGCCGCGTAGATGTTGTTGTCCTTGGTCTCGCCGACGAACACCGCGCCGATGACGACGGTGATCAGGGCGATCACGATCGGGTACCACAGGCCGTAGTAGATGTCCCCTTTGAACGCCACCAGCGCGAACGAGATGGTTGGCAGCAGGCCGCCGAACCAGCCGTTACCGATGTGGTACGGCAGCGACATCGAGGTGTAGCGGATACGGGTCGGGAACATTTCCACCAGCATCGCGGCGATCGGGCCGTACACCATGGTCACATACAGCACCAGGATGAACAGGATCAGCACCACCATCGGTTTGTTCATTTGCGCGTCATCCGCCTTGGCTGGATAGCCAGCCGCCTTGATGGCGCCGCCGACTTCTTTCTTCAGCGCGGCTTCCGTATCCTTCGATGGCTTGTCGAAGTTCAGGCCATCCGGCGTCATGACGGCGTTGAACGACGAAATTTCCTTGTCGCCGACCTTGATCTTGGCCACGCTGCCGGCTGGCGCGTCTTGCGTGGTGTAGTTCACCGAAGCGTTGGACAACATGCCGGTGGCGATGTCGCACGACGATGGGAATTTCTTGGTGTTGGTCGGGTTGAACTGGAAGTGGCACGACGCCGGATCGGCAATCACCACCACCGGCGAATTTTTCAACGCGGTTTCCAGCTGCGGATTGCCATAGTGGGTCAGGGCGCCGAATAGCGGGAAGTAGGTCGCCGCCGCCAGGATGCAGCCGCCCAGGATGATCCACTTGCGGCCGATCTTATCCGACAGCATGCCGAAGAAGATGAAGAACGGCGTGGCCAGGGCCAGCGACAGCGCGGTCATGATGTTGGCGCTGGCGCCGTCGATCTTCAGCACTTGGGTCATGAAGAACAGCGCGTAGAACTGGCCGGTGTACCACACCACCGCCTGGCCCATGGTCAGGCCGATCAGCGCCAGGATCACCACTTTCAGGTTGCGCCATTGGCCAAAGGCTTCGCTCAGCGGCGCCTTCGAGGTCTTGCCCTCGGATTTCATCTTGGCGAAGGCTGGCGATTCATTCATCGACATGCGAATCCACACCGACACGCCCAGCAGCAGCACCGACACCAGGAACGGCACGCGCCAGCCCCAGGCATTGAAGGCTTCCTCGCCGATTGCGGTACGGGTGCCCAGAATCACCAGCAGCGACAGGAACAGGCCCAGAGTCGCGGTGGTCTGAATCCAGGCGGTGAAGGAACCGCGCTTGCCGGCAGGTGCATGCTCGGCCACGTAAGTGGCTGCGCCGCCGTATTCGCCGCCCAGCGCCAGCCCCTGCAGAATCCGCAGCCCGACCAGCACAATCGGCGCCGCGATGCCGATCGCCGCATAGCCCGGCAATAGCCCGACAATAAAGGTGGAGGCGCCCATGATCAGGATGGTGATCAGGAAGGTATACTTACGGCCGACCATATCGCCCAGGCGGCCGAACACCAGCGCGCCGAACGGCCGCACGATGAAGCCGGCGGCAAACGCCAGCAGCGCGAAGATGAAGGTGGTGGTCGGTTCGCCGATGAAGAACTGCTTGGCGATGATCGGCGCCAGCGCGCCGTACAGATAAAAATCGTACCACTCGAATACGGTGCCGAGCGAGGAGGCGAAAATCACCTTGCGCTCTTCGGCCGTCATCGGCGTGGCTTGCTTGGGTAGGTTGCGGGTATCCGCGGTACCGCTGTTTGCCATGATGTGTCTCCTTTGATTTTGTAGGATGTTTTGTCCCCAGCCGAGATAGTTGGTACTTCGTCAGCTTGGTCCGAGTTTGGGCGCTGAACCTTACGCGATGCTTTCACGAGGCTTACGCGAAACTTACAATAAATTTTGCGAACGACCGTACTAAAACTATGCTATTCTGGATTGATAACACCTTCACTAAAGGAGACTTCTCATGATCGATGCCGTCATTGTTTCTACCGCCCGCACGGGTCTGGCCAAATCCTGGAAAGGCGCGTTTAACATGACGCACGGCGCCACCTTGGGTGGCCATGTATTGCAAGCTGCAATCCAGCGCGCCAACCTGGAAGCCGGCGAAGTGGAAGACGTATTGGCCGGCTGCGCCAACCCGGAAGGCGCCACCGGCGGCAATATCGCGCGCCAGATCGCCCTGCGCGGCGGCTGCCCGGTGACCACCGCCGGCATGACCATCAACCGTTTCTGCTCGTCCGGCCTGCAAACCATTGCCACTGCCGCCCAGCGCATCATCGCCGGCGAAGGCGATATTTATGCGGCCGGCGGCGTCGAGTCGATTTCCTGCGTGCAGCAGGAGATGAATATGCATATGTACAAGGAAGTCTGGCTGTCGAAAAACAAGCCGGAAATCTACTGGCCGATGCTGCAAACCGCCGAAACCGTCGCCAAGCGCTACAACATCAGCCGCGAGCGTCAGGATGAATACGGCGTGCAGAGCCAGCAGCGCGCCGCCGCCGCCCAGGCTGCTGGGCTGTTCAATGCCGAGATCGTGCCCATGACCACGGTAATGGGCGTGGCTGACAAGGCCACCGGCCAGCTGTTGTCGCGCGAAGTGACCATTTCGGCCGACGAGGGCATCCGCGCCGATACCACGTACGAAGCCGTGTCCAAGATCCGTAGCGCGCTGCCGGGCGGCGTGATTAGCGCCGGCAATGCCAGCCAGTTCTCGGATGGCGCCTCGATGGCCATCGTCATGAACGCGCAGACTGCCGCCGCCAAGGGGCTGAAACCGCTGGGCGTGTTCCGCGGCTTCGCCGTGGCCGGCTGCGAGCCGGATGAGATGGGCATCGGCCCGGTATTCGCCGTGCCCAAGCTGCTGATAAAAGCCGGCCTGAAAGTCGAGGACATCGGCCTGTGGGAGCTGAACGAGGCGTTCGCCGTGCAGGTGCTGTATTGCGCCGACACGCTGGGCATCCCGATGGACCGCCTCAACGTCAACGGCGGCGCGATTGCGGTCGGCCACCCGTATGGCGTGTCGGGCGCGCGCCTGGTCGGCCATGCGCTGATCGAAGGCAAGCGCCGCGGCGTCAAATATGTGGTGGTCACCATGTGTATCGGTGGCGGCCAGGGAGCGGCAGGCCTGTTCGAAGTGGTGTAAGCCATGCGCTCGACCATTCTGTCGCGCCGCGACCTGTCGTTCATGTTGTACGAGTGGCTGGACGCGGAGGCGTTGACGCGCCGCGCCCGCTTTGAGGACCACAACCGCGAGACCTTCGACGCCGCGCTTGATACGGCCGAACGTCTCGCCACCGATCTGTTCGCCAACCACAACAAGAAGGCCGACGCCAACGAGCCGCATGTGGTGGACGGCAAGGTGCAGATCATCCCCGAAGTGAAGACGGCGCTGGAAGCGTTCTCGCTGGCGGGCCTGATGGCCGCCGGTCAGGACTACGAGCGCGGCGGCATGCAGCTGCCGGTGGTGGTCGAGAAGGCGCTGGCGGCGTATTTCACTGCTGCCAACGTCAGCACCTCGGCCTACACCTTCCTGACCATGAGCAACGCCAACACCTTGCTCAAATGCGCGACGCCGGCGCAGATTGAAACCTACGTCAATCCGATGCTGGCTGGCCGCTTCTTCGGCACAATGTGCCTGTCCGAGCCGCAGGCCGGTTCCAGCCTGTCGGACATCACCACCCGCGCCGTCCCCGACGGCGACAATCAGTACCGCATCACCGGCAACAAGATGTGGATCTCGGCCGGCGAACACGAGCTGGCGGACAACATCGTCCACCTGGTGCTGGCCAAGATTCCCGGCGAGGATGGCAAGCTGATTCCCGGCGTCAAAGGCATCTCGCTGTTCATCGTGCCAAAATACCTGGTCAACGACGACGGCAGCCTCGGCGCGCGCAACGACATCTCGTTGGCCGGCCTCAACCACAAGATGGGCAATCGCGGCACCACCAACTGCCTGCTTAATTTTGGCGAAAACGGCGGCGCCATCGGCTATCTGGTCGGCAAGCCGCACCACGGCCTGGCGAATATGTTCCACATGATGAACGAGGCGCGCATCGGTGTCGGCCTCGGCGCTGCGGTGCTGGGTTACACCGGCTATCTGCACGCGCTGGACTATGCGCGCAACCGGCCGCAAGGCCGCCACCCGGCGCAGAAAGACGCGGCGCAGCCGCAACTGCCGATCATCCAGCACACCGACGTGCGGCGCATGCTGCTGGCGCAGAAGGCGTACGTCGAAGGCGGCCTCGGCCTCGTGCTGTACAGCGCCCGACTGGTCGACGAGCAGAACACGGCCGAAACCCCGGAAGCCCGCGAACATGCTGGCCGCCTGCTGGACTTCCTGACGCCGATCACCAAGTCGTGGCCTTCCCAATGGTGCGTCGAGGCCAACAGCCTGGCGATCCAGGTACACGGCGGCTACGGCTACACGCGCGAATACAACGTCGAGCAGTTTTACCGCGACAACCGCCTGAACGCCATCCACGAAGGCACACATGGCATCCACGGCCTGGACCTGCTGGGCCGCAAGGTCAGCTTGCAGGATGGCGCGCTGTTCCGTGCCTTTGGCACCGAGCTGCGCAAGACGATACGCAAGGTGCGCGGCAGTGTTGGCGCGCCGGATGCGGTCGGTCCGGGCCTGGCCACCATCAGCGTCGAGCTGCTGGCGCATGCCGATGCGCTGGAACAGGCCTGGCATAGCGTGGAAGAAGTCACGCAGAAGTTGTATGCTGTCGGCGATTTGAACAAGACGCTGGCCAACGCCAGCCTTTATCTGGAAGCGGTCGGGCACGTGGTGGTGGCGTGGATCTGGTTGCAGCAGGCCTTGCTGGCGGCGGCGTCGCTGGCCAGCGGCGATACGGATTTCTATCGCGGCAAGCTACAGGCGTGTCAGTATTTCTTCCAGTGGGAGCTGCCGAAGGTGGGGCCGCAGCTGGCACTGCTGGCGAGCATAGACACCACCACGCTCGACATGCAGGATGCTTGGTTTTAACAAGGAATAAGCAATCCTGAACGTCGCTCCTGCGTACGCAGGAGCCTATAGAACGCGCTCGGCATGGATCCCCGCTTTCGCGGGGACGACGCGGGGCAGCATAAAGGAGACACGATGCGTACTACTCAAGAACTGTTTTCACTGGCCGGCAAGACCGCGCTGATCACCGGCGGCTCGCGCGGCCTCGGCCTGCAAATGGCGCTGGCGCTGGGCGAGCAGGGCGCCAGGGTCGTCATCTCGGCGCGCAAGCAAGCCGAGCTGGATGAAGCTGTCAGCTTGCTGACCCAGCGCGGCATCAGCGCGCACGCGGTGGCCGCCGACCTGGCGCAGGACGCCCAGGCCGAAGCGCTGGTTGACGCCGCCATCGGCCACCTCGGCCATATCGACATCCTGATCAACAACGCCGGCGCCAGCTGGGGGGCTCCGGCCGAAGACCATCCGGTCGAAGCCTGGGACAAGGTGATGGACCTGAACATCCGCAGCATCTTCTTGGTGTCGCAGCTGGTCGGCAAGCGTTCGATGATTCCACGCCAGTCCGGCCGCATCATCAACATCGCCTCGATCGCGGGCCTGGCCGGCAACCCACCGGGCACCATGCAGACTATCGCCTACAACACTTCGAAAGGCGCGCTGGTCAACTTCACCCGCACGCTGGCCGGCGAATGGGGCCGATACGGCATCACCGTCAACGCGCTGGCGCCGGGCTTTTTCCCATCCAAGATGACCAAGGGCTTGCTGACGGCCATGGGCGACCAGCTGATCGGCCACGCGCCGCTGAACCGCCTCGGCGATGACGAAGACCTGAAAGGCGCCGCCGTGCTGTTCGCGTCCGACGCGGGCAAGCACATCACCGGCCAGATCCTGGCGGTGGACGGAGGCGTGTCGGCGGTATGAGTATTCCCGAAACATACCAGCGCATCGTGCTGGCCGAACGTCCGCGCGGCCCGGTCAAGCCAGAGAACTTCCGGCTGGAGATCGTGCCGGTGCCGGCGCTGGCCGACGGCGAGCTGCTGATCCGCAATCACTACCTGTCGCTGGACCCGTACATGCGCGGCCGCATGAGCGCGGCCAAGAGCTACGCCAGCTCGCAGCCGCTGGACGACACCATGATCGGCGGCACCGTCGGCCAGGTGATCGCCTCGCGCAACGAGTTCTACCAGGTTGGCGACTACGTCAACGGCATGCTGGGCTGGGCCGAGATGGGCGTGTCGGATGGCCTGTTGTTGCGCAAGCTGGACACGACCCGCATTCCGTTGTCGGCGTTTCTCGGCGTGGTCGGCATGCCGGGCATGGCGGCGTGGTACGGCTTCAATCAGATTATGGAAGCAGCGGCCGGCGAAACCGTGGTGGTGTCAGCCGCCAGCGGCGCTGTTGGCAGTGTGGTCGGCCAGCTGGCGCGGCTGCGCGGCTGCCGCGTGGTCGGCGTCGCCGGCGGACCGGACAAGTGCGCCTACGTGGTGAACGAGCTGGGCTTCGACGCCTGCGTTGACTACAAGGCCGGCAACCTGGAGGCCGACCTGGCCGCCGCGACGCCGGACGGCGTTGACGCCATCTTTGAAAACGTTGGCGGCGCGTGTCTGGACGCGGCGCTGGCCCGCACCAACGCCTTCGCGCGCATTGCGCTGTGCGGCCTGATCGCCGGCTACAACGGCGCCGACATGCCGATCAAGAATGCGCGGGTGCTGTTGATCAATCGCCTGACCGTGCGCGGTTTCATCGTGACCGAGCACATGGAGTTTTGGCAGCAGGGCTTGCAGGAGCTGGCCGTGCTGGTTGCAAATCGTCAAATCAAATACCGCGAATCGGTGGCGGACGGCCTGGCTGCCGCGCCGGAAGCGTTCATGGGCCTGCTGCAAGGGCGTAATTTTGGCAAACAACTGGTGAAGCTCATTTAAAAATGAAAACATTCCGAGACAAAGTCGCCGTCATCACCGGCGGTGCAAGTGGTTTGGGTCGTCAATTTGCAAACATCGCCGCACGCGAGGGCATGAAGCTGGTGTTGGCCGACGTGCAGGCCGATGCGCTGGAGCAGGCCACCGCCGAGCTGCGTGGGCAGGGCGCCAGCGTCATCGCGCAGCTGTGCGATGTGCGCAAGGGCGAACAGGTGCAGGCGCTGGCCGATGCGGCCATGACCGAGTTTGGCGCGGTGCATCTGGTGTTCAACAACGCCGGCGTTGGTTCGGCCGGGTTGATCTGGGAAAACACCGAGGCGGACTGGGAATGGGTGATGGGCGTCAACGTCTGGGGTGTGATCCACGGCGTGCGCATCTTCACCAGGCTGATGCTGGAGGCGGCCGCAAAAGACGCTTCGTTTGAAGGCCATATCGTCAACACCGCGTCCATGGCCGGCCTGCTGAATGCGCCGGCGATGGGCGTCTACAACGTCTCCAAGCATGCGGTGGTGTCGCTCTCGGAAACGCTGTATCACGACTTGCAGCTGGTCGGTGCGCCGATCGGCACGTCGGTGCTGTGCCCGTATTTTGTGCCGACCGGGATCAGCCAGTCGCACCGTAACCGTCCGCAAGACGTGCGCATGACCGCCGGCCCAACCGCCAGCCAGATCGCCGCGCAGGTGATGACCGACAAGGCCGTTTCGTCGGGCAAGGTATCGGCCGGGGAAGTGGCGGAGATTACCTTCAAGGCGATTGCCGATGGCCAGTTCTACATTTACTCGCATCCGGAGGCACTGGCTGGCGTGCGGCTGAATCTGGAGAGCGTTGTCGCTGGCACCAATCCGCCGGACCCCTATGCTGCGACGCCGCAGATCCGCGAGCTGCTGAAGGCCAAAATGCAGGGTGCTTCCAAACCGCAGGGCTGACGTACTACAATCGTGCTTTTGCTGAACAGGATCACAACGATGAGCAAGCACGAAATCAAACTGGGCGACTGGGGCACGCTGAGCGCCGACGCCAAGGCCATCCGCACCGAAGTCTTCGTTGAGGAGCAGGGCGTTCCTGCCGAGCTGGAAATGGACAGCATGGACGCGCTGTGCCTGCATGCGGTGGCCTACGAGGCGGATGGTACGCCGGTTGGTACCGGCCGCCTGCTGCCGGATGGTCATATCGGCCGCATGGCGGTGCGCAAGTCGGCGCGCGGTAGTGGCGTGGGCGGCGAGCTGTTGCAGGCTCTGATGGTGCAGGCCAAGGCACGTGGCGACCTGCTGGTGGCGCTGAGCGCGCAGACGCACGCGGCGCCGTTCTACCAGCGTCACGGCTTTGCCATCGAAGGCGAAGAGTTCTACGAAGCGGGCATCGCCCACATCAATATGCAGCGCAGCTTCTAAGCAAGCAACTGGGCGATGCGGGCCAGCGGCGCGACGACATCGATGTCTGGCGCCACGCCCTCGTGCAGGTCGGCGATCATGCGGGCGCTGAGACACAATCGCAGCGCCCCGGCCGCTGCAGGCTGACCCAGCTGGTAACGGCGTGTGCCAATGGCCGGCAGTTGCAGCTGAAGATACACACGGCGCGCCTCGGCGGCATCCAGCAGGTGGCCGTCAGCGCCGCGCAGCGTGAACGGGAAGATGGTTTGCACGCCGTCCCAGCCGGCCGGCACGCCGAGCGCCGAGCGGTCGATGGCGGCGACTGGCAGCTGCGCGAACGCTGCATTTTGCGCCAATCCGTGCGTCACCGCATCCTCAAAATGCCTCGCCCAGCGCAGGCGCGCGGTCTGCGGCACAGCAGCAAAACGCTCCATTTCCGTCAGCGCCGCCTCCCAGCGCAGTAGCATGCCGAAATTGCTGTGGCTGGTGACTGCGTGGACCGCATTGGCCGCCATCGCGCGCGGCAGCAGCAGGGCGCCGCTGAAGGTCGGCCCGCTCAGGAACTTGGAGCCAGTCAGCGCCAGCATGAAACCCTGCGCCAGATACGCCCGCACCGTCATCGGGTCCAGCCGGAACTGACAAGCATCCACCAGCACATCCAAGTGATCCGGCCAACGCGCCCGCAGCGCCTGCACCGAGGCGATCGACGGCGCAATCATCCCCGTCTTGCTGACATCGGTCAGCACCAGCAGCACACGCTGCCCCTGGGATGCCGCCTCCTCAACGATGGCGGCGTACTCGGCATCGACCTCGCCGGCGTCGCGCAAACTGCCATCCGTCTCGCGCACCGCCACCATATGGGGTGCACCCTGACGCGGCCCGAGCAAGGCCAGCGGCACGCCGCTGCCGGTCTCTGCCCCATCTATCAGCACCGTGCACTGCGGCTGCCGCAGATTGGCTACCACCATGAACAAATCGGTGCCGGATGGCGCCAGCAGCGTCATCGGACTGTCTGCCGGCGCGCAGCCGCAGTAGGCCAGCAAACGCTGCCGCACGGTGGTCAATGCCCGCCGGTACACCACCAGTTCCGGCTCCCTCCGCATGGCTTGCACACAGCGCTGCCGCAACGCGTCGGCGGCCTGGTAAGCGTAGGGAGAGATGTGTGAGGCGGTAGAGGAGCCAAGCGACACCAGATCGCGGTCCGGCGTGGGCCGGCAGCCATACCGGGAGCGGCCGCTGCCGGCATCCAGCGTCAATCTGTCGTCGCCGCCGGCAAGCAGCAGGTCGTCGGTCGGGGGAAGCTGATGCAGATCGGCGGCGTGCTTGATCAAGTTGGAGTACTATGCCTTGCTATTAATCAGCAGGCCTTTCATGCTGTTGAGGTTCCTGGCAATTTCCAGCGATTCCACGGATGGAAGCTGACGCAAGACCTGCTTGGTTTCAGTATCGATCACCTTGACCACCGACAGGCCACTGTGGTCATCTATGCTGAACTCTACCTCACTATTGTTTTCGAGGAAACGATTTATCGCGTCAACCGATTTTTTTAACTCAGATTTACTAGGAGTTTTCAACGCAGCATCGTCTTTACCGGCGACAATAGATTGTGCGGATGCTGTATCCGTAGTTTTGTCCAGGGCAGGCAGGGGCAACACCGCCCACGTGGCGGTGGTGGTGGGTAGCGAATCTAATCGGTTGATGCTGCTCGGGTCCATGCTGTTGGTTTCCTTCGTTCGCGCGGGGGATTTGCTTTGGATAAAATACCCCGCTACTGGCAATAACGGCAGGTCTGAAGAAAAATTGAGTCACATGGCAAAAAAAACGCAAGAAAATTTCGCTGGCCCACTGGAACCGGCAGATTGGCAGCAATTCCGCACGCAGGGCCACCGCATGCTGGACGATATGTTCGACTACTTGCAAGGCATCCGCCAGCGGCCCGTCTGGCAGCCGGTGCCGGACCAGGCCCGCGCTGCTTTCCGCAGCCCGCTGCCGGCGCAGGGCAGCGATCTGGCCGACGTCCACCAGCAATTCATGGACAACATCCTGCCGTATGCGATCGGCAATACGCATCCCGGCTTCTTCGGCTGGGTGCATGGCGGCGGCACGGCGGCCGGTATGCTGGCCGAGATGCTGGCGGCCGGCCTCAACGCCAATTGTGGCGGCCGCGACCATATCCCGATCGAAGTCGAGCGCCAGGTAGTGCGCTGGATGGCCGAGCTGTTCGGCTTCCCGTCTTCGTCCTCTGGCCTGTTCGTGACCGGCAGCTCAATGGCGAATATGATCGCGGTGCTGGTGGCGCGTTATCGCGCGCTGGGCCGCGAGGTGCGCAGCCACGGTATTCCGCCCAAGCGCCAGCTGGTGGCGTACGCGTCCGCCGGCGCGCATGGCTGCATCGCCCAGGCCATGGATCTGGCTGGCCTCGGCAGCGCCAACCTGCGCAAGATCCCGATGAATGCCCGTTTTCAGATGGATATCACGGCGCTGGAAACCGCGATTACCGCCGACCGCCAGGCCGGCTTGCAGCCGTTCTTTGTGGCCGGCACGGCGGGCACGGTCGATGTCGGCGCGATTGACGAGCTGCCGCTCCTGGCCGCCGTTGCCGAGCGCAACGGCCTGTGGTTCCACGTCGATGGCGCGTATGGCGCGCTGGCGGCGCTGTCGCCGGAATTGCGGCCGCTGCTGGGCGGCATTGAACTAGCCGATTCCATCGCCTGTGATTTTCACAAGTGGGGCCAGGTGCCGTACGACGCCGGCTTCATCCTGGTGCGCGACGCCGACGTCCACCTGGACACCTTCGCCAGCCGCGACACCTATTTGCGCCGCGATGAGCGCGGCATGGCGGCCAATTCGCCGTGGCCGTGCGATTTCGGCCCGGACCTGTCGCGCGGCTTCCGCGCCTTGAAGACCTGGTTCACCTTCCAGGTCTTCGGCGCCGAGCGCATTGGCCAGGTGATTTACGAAACCTGCTTGCTGGCGCGCTATCTGGAACAACGCATCCAGGCGCAGCCGGAACTGGAATTGCTGGCGCCGGTGGCGCTGAACATCGTCTGCTTCCGTCACCGCGCGGCTGGTCACACCGATATCGACGCCTTCAATGCCGCGCTGATCGCCGACGTGCAGGAGTCCGGCATTGCGGCTCCCTCCGCTACGACGGTACGCGGCAAGTTGGCGATCCGCGCCGCCATCGTCAACCACCGCACCGGCCAATCCGACATCGACGCGCTGCTGGATGCAGTGCTGCAATTGGGCGCGAAGCGCCTGTCCCTTACCAACACGGAGTCCGCATGACATTTGACGCAAGCACTATCGGCCAGCACAACGCCCCGCTGATCGGCGTCGCCCCCTTGATGCGCCGCGCATTTGCCGGCGAGGACCTGTCGCCCATCGGCCAGGTGCTGCTGGAGCGCGCCCAGACCTATCCCAACGACGCGCACGCCTACATGGACTTCTCCACGGTGCTGCAACTGACCGGCAACCGCGACGACGCGCTGGCGGTGCAGGCGGAAGCGATCATGCTGCAACCGCATTACACCATTCCCGCCGCATCGCCGGGCCTGACGCTGCTGGTGCTGATGGGGCCGGGCGATCTGATGGCCAACACGCCGGTCGAATTCCTGGTGGAAGACAGCGACGTCACGCTGGAACTGCTGTACCTGCGCGCCGACGAGGACTTCCCGGAACAGGTGCCGGACCACGACGTGATGCTGGTGGCGGTGGCCGAATCGGAA
Source organism: Duganella margarita (assembly GCF_009857535.1). GTDB lineage: Bacteria > Pseudomonadota > Gammaproteobacteria > Burkholderiales > Burkholderiaceae_D > Rugamonas > Rugamonas margarita. Next base: position 116,345 of record NZ_WWCS01000010.1, on the reverse strand, counting down.
ACCAACCAGCCACTGCTGGAACGGCTGATCGACTACACCAGCGACTGGCCGCGGCCGGTCATCAATCGTCCGGCGCAACTGCGGGCGACTTCGCGTGACGGCCTGAGCGCCGCCTTGCGCGGCCTGTCGGGCGTGGAAATGCCGGTCGCCGTGCGCACCGGCCTGAGCACGCTCAATGCCATCGCCGCCGGCACCCAGACCATTGACAGCCTGCTGCCCGATGGCGGCTTTCCGATCATCGTGCGGCCGCTGGGGTCGCATGCTGGCACCAATCTGCAGAAGCTCGACACGCCTGCCGCGCTCGGTCAATATTTGCAGGAAGTGGAGGGACCGCAGTTCTACGTGTCGCGCTTTGTCGACTATCGCGGCGCCGATGGCCTGTTCCGCAAATACCGCATCGTGCTGATCGAGGGCAAGCCGTACATCTGCCACTACGCGATTTCGCAAAACTGGATGATTCACTACCTGAACGCCGGCATGACCGAAAGCGCCGAAAAACGCGCCGAGGAAGCGGCCGAAATGGCGCGCTTCGACCAGGGCTTCGCCGTGCGCCACCAGGCCGCGCTGCAAGCCATCGACCAGCGCATGGGCTTGCCGTACCTGGGCATCGACTGCGCCGAAATGCCCAACGGCGACCTGCTGATCTTCGAGGCCGACAACGCCATGATCGTCCACTCGATGGACCCGGAAGACATGTTCCCCTACAAAGCGCCGGCCATGCGCAAGGTGTTCAAGGCCTTTCGCGAGATGCTGGCCCACTCAGTGGGCTGATTGACAGAAGACGTGCATGCCGGCGGCGGTAGGAAATGCGAATCATTGCGACAATGATTCGGAGCACCCACGCTCGCTTTGACACAGAATTTCACTTAACATAGTGACATCTGTTGGCAAAGCCATTTCCACCCTATCCACCGTATGAACCCGGCTAATGGATCGTGCCGTTGACCAGATTGAATACAGCGTAATTCGTGCCACCCTGCTCGAAACGCCCGGGATAATTGATCATATGTCTCCGCAAAAAGTCACCGCTGGTCTGACGGCGGCGCAGGCGGCCGAAAGCCTGCGCGCAAACGGACCCAATGAGCTTCCTGCTTCCCGTCCATTGAGTGCCTGGCGGCTGTTGCTGGACGTGGTTTCCGAGCCGATGTTCTTGCTGCTGGTAGCGTGTGGCGTCATTTATCTGTTATTGGGCGACCGTAGCGAAGCGCTGATGCTGCTGGGTTTTGTCGGCATCGTCATCGGCATGACGTATTTTCAGCAGCGGCGCACTGAAAGGTCGCTCAACGCGCTGCGCGACCTCGCCAGTCCGCGTGCCTTGATCATCCGGGACGGCAGACAGATGCGCGTCGCCGGCAGGGAACTGGTGCTCGGCGATCTGGTGCTGCTCGCCGAGGGCGACCGCGTGCCCGCCGATATCGACCTCGTCACCGCCTCGAATTTAAGTGTCGATGAATCCATGCTCACAGGCGAGTCCGTGCCGGTGGCAAAGCATGCCGACGCCGAGGCCGGCACGGAAGGCCGTATCTATTCGGGAACCCTGATCACGCAAGGCACGGCAAGCGGCCTGGTGATCGCCACTGGAGCGAGCAGCGCTCTGGGGCGGATTGGCGCCTCGTTGGCGACCCTGGGCGGCGAGCTGACGCCGATTCAACTTGAAACGCGCGGTGTCGTCAAAACCGTCGCGCTCGGTGGACTGTGTCTGGCCGCTGGCCTGAGCATCACTTACTGGTGGTTGCGCGGCGACTGGCTGCAAGGCCTGCTTGCCGGACTCACCCTCGCCATGGCGATTCTGCCGGAGGAATTGCCGGTTATTCTGACGCTGTTCCTCGGCCTGGGGGCATGGCGATTAGGGCGTGAGAAAATTCTGGCCCGCAGCATTCCGGCGATCGAATTGCTGGGCGCTACCACGGTGCTTTGCGTCGACAAGACCGGCACATTGACCGCCAACCGCATGCAACTGGTGCAGTTGTGGAACGACCACGCCAGCTACGATGGACAGCGCGCGGGGGCGGCGGCACTGCAGGAGGAGCTGCACAGTTTGCTTGAATATGCGGTACTGGCCAGCCATCGACAGGCGTTCGACCCGATGGAGACGGCCATCGTGCAAGCCGGCGCCCGGCTGCTCGCCAACACGGAACACCTGCACTCAGACTGGACGCTGATTGACGACTATCCGCTGTCGCGCGAAATGCTGGCGATGTCCAGGGTCTGGCGATCGCCGGATCGTTCTGAATACCTGGTTGCCGCCAAGGGAGCGCCCGAAGCAATTGCCGATCTTTGCCACATGGATGCCGACCGACATGCCGCGCTTGCAGCGCAAGTGACGACGATGGCCGACCAGGGATTGCGCGTTATCGGTGTCGCCAGGGCGACTTTCCCGGCGCCGCCGTTACCGGACAATCAGCACGTTTTTGCATTTGCGTTTCTGGGCCTGGTGGCGCTGCAAGACCCGGTCCGTGAGGAGGTCCCGGACGCCGTTGCACAATGTCATGCGGCTGGCATACGCGTTGTGATGATCACCGGAGACCACCCGTCCACCGCAACGGCCATTGCGCAGCAAGCAGGAATCACCGAGGGCAGGGGCGCCATATTGTCCGGCGCCGAACTGACCGCGATCGACGACCGCGCGCTTCAGGTGCGGCTCAACGACACGGCCGTTTTTTGTCGCATCGCTCCGGAACAGAAGCTACGCCTGGTGCAAGCGTTTCGGCGGCGTGGTGATGTCGTGGCCATGACCGGCGATGGCGTCAACGACGCACCAGCATTAAAAGCGGCTAACATTGGTGTGGCGATGGGCGCACGGGGCACCGATGTCGCGCGTGAAGCGGCAGCCCTGGTCCTGCTCAATGACGATTTCTCGTCGCTATTGCTGGCGGTGCAGCACGGCCGTCGCCTGTTCACCAACCTGCGCAAAGCGATCGTCTTTATCGTCGCGGTGCACGTCCCGATCGTCGGTCTTTCCATCCTGCCGGTGTTGTTTGGCTGGCCGATGCTGCTAATGCCGGGGCATATACTATTTCTGCAACTGGTCATCGATCCGGCTTGCTCCATCGTGTTTGAGGCCGAGGCGATAGAAGCCGACGCGATGAGCAGCAAGCCACGTAATCCGGACACGCACTTGTTCGACCGTGAAATCCTGGTGCGCGGGCTGCTGCAGGGGCTCGGCTTATTGATTATGCTGGTTGGGGTGTACCTGGCGGTCATCGCGTCCGGCCGGGCCGACGGCGTGGCGCGCACCACGACCTTTCTCGCACTCGTGTTGTCAAATATAGGACTGATTTACACCAATCGCAGCTGGTCACAGCCGTCCTGGCGGCGCCGCGGGGTGTCGAATCGGTCGTTTGCATGGGTCAGTTTATCCGCACTAGCGCTGCTGGGACTGGTGCTTGTGCTGGCGCCCCTCAGGGACTTGTTTGCTTTCGCTGCGCTCGATCCCATGCTGCTTTTCACGTGCCTGATGGTGGCTGCGTTGAGCATCGCCTGGTTCGAATTCATCAAGTGGGCGACATCGAAACGGGTCAATACTGTCAGGACGGCTGCGCCGATCTGAGCGCCGGCTATTTCAATCACACAAAGCAATCGAGGAAGCGACATGGAGAATCGTCACAGCATCAGTACAAAAGCCGACCGCTCCTGGAAGTATGCGGCGCCGGCGATATGGCTGCATTGGATATCAGCACTGTTGGTCATCGGGCTGCTCTGCATCGGGTGGTACATGATGTCGATAGAGGATGAACCTGGTAGCGCCTGGTATTTTGATCAGCACAAATCCTTCGGTCTGCTGTTCTTCGTGCTGGTGATCGTCAGGCTCATTTGGAGAGTAACGCACAAGCCCGTCCCATTAGCGCACAGTCTGCCTGGCTGGCAAAAGAAGTTGGCCGGGTTAATGCAATGGCTGCTGTACGGCGGCATGCTGGCGATGCCAGTCTTGGGCTACCTGGGCGCCTCTCACACCCGGCAGGGAGTGGCTTTCTTCGGCATGCAGCTTCCTGTCTGGGCGATGCCCGATCATGACGTGGCGGAACAATTTTTCGACCTGCATGCGTCACTGGCGATTGCCCTGACGATGCTCATTGCGCTGCACGTGCTGGCGGCCCTGAAGCATCTGCTGGTCGACAAAGATGATATCTTTTACCGCATCTGGTTTTGGAACCGGAATTTGTAGGGGCTTCCGCTCGTCGCATGGCGTCAGGCTTCAGTGAATCAGCACCTCATGCAGCGTGGCGGAGGCGTCGGCGTAGAGTTTGACGACGGTGGAGGTGCGGGTGCCGTAGCCGGGGCTTTCGATGCGCACGGCGGACAGCACGCGTTCCAGCTCCAGCGAGACGCCGGTTTCCGGCAGGCGCTGGTCGGACGCCGGCGTGGTGTCGGACAGCATTTCGAAGAAGGCTTCTTCCGGCGCGCCGAGGCACAGCAGGCTGGCGAACTGGGCTTTGGTCTTCAACACTTTTGGCCACGGCGCATCCAGCAGCGCGTTGGACAGGCCATAGATGCCGGCTTCCAGCGGCTGGCCGTTGCGCGGGTCGTGGTCGCCTTTGTTGGAGTACCAGATCAGCGTGTCGCGGTCGCCCAGCACCAGGTTAAAGCCGTTGTACTGGTGGGCCGTGGCGCGGATGGACGCGACGTATTCCTGCGGCGTCATGCTGCCTGCCAGATAATCGGCCACCAGATGGCCGCGCGACGGTGCGTCATCCCTGTGCTCGGACGGTGCGCGGATGTTGGTGATGGCGGCAAAGCGCGATGGCCCGCCTTCGGCACCCGGCTGGGTGATCCCCATCCAGCTGCCGCCGGCCTGCAAGTCGCGGCCGGCGTAGATGTGCGGATGTTCGGGCCACGGACCGGCCGGCGCGGTGGCGCGCTGATAGTATTCATCGCGGTTGGCGGCCGCAATCAGCGGCACCGCCGGTACCACCTGCCAGGCAAAGACAATCAGGCACATGGGACAACGTCCATAAAAATTTCCGTGTGGCGCAGGCCGGTGGTGAACTGGTCCACGCCGGCCTCGGCGACGGCGTCGTGCAGTGCCGCCGCGAAGCCTTCCGGCACGGATGGATAAACTTCCATCCACGTCTGCACGTCTTCCCTGGTGTCCGGACGGCGCTTGAGCAGGCCCGTCACGCCGTGGTGCTGTGCCAGCGCCGTCTGCATCGGCACGACTGCCGCCAGCAAGGACACCGCGTCGCTGTCCTTGACCTTGTAATAGATGTAGAGATCCATGCTAGAGATCGAGTGGTTCCAGCACATACGGCATGGCCAGGAAACTCAAGGCCGTGCCTTGCGCCGAACCCAGTCGCACGGACGCCGCCTCGATGGCCGCCAGCTTCATTTCCACCAGCGCATCGACGCCGCCTTCGCCGTTCGGCGCGGCGTTGACGATCATGCCGCACGGCTGTTCCGGATCGGCCGTGGCAAACACCTCCATGCCGGCGGCCGCCGTCGCGTCAGGGATGCTGACCAGCGTGGTGCGGCGCTTGAGCTTGCCGAGGTACTGGCTGCGGGCGACGATTTCCTGACCCGGGTAGCAGCCTTTCTTGAAATTGACGCCGCCCAGTAGCTCGTAGTTGATCATCTGCGGCACGAATTGTTCCTGCGTCGCCTTGCTGATGTGCGCCACGCCGGCGTGGATTTCCGACAGGTGCCACGCATCATTGCTGCCGACGCTAAGCTTGTCCGCCAGTTCCGGCACCACGGTTGCGGCGGTCTCGGCCGACATCAGCCACTGGTAGCGCGGCGCGCCGAAGACGTCGGCCACGCGGATCAGCGTGCCCAGCGGATGATCCAGCTTGGCGAACGGTTTGGCGGGCAGCGTGTCGAACCAGGTTTGCAGCGTGGTTTCAGCCAGGCCGCCGCCCAGGCCCAATACGACGTGATTGGCCGGCAGTTCAGAGGCGTCGCTGAGCTTGGTTTTGGCGCGCAGCACGAACATCGACAGGCGCTTCTGGATCGCCGGCTGGATGTCGCGCGCCAGTTGCAGAAAGATAGTCGATTCGTTACGCCACATCAGGAACGAGGCCAGCAGGCGGCCTTTCGGCGAGCAGTAACCGGCCAGCCGGGCTTCGCCCTGGCCGAGGTGTTCGACGTCGTTGGTCAGCTGCGTGTGCAGGAAGTTGGCGGAGTCCTCGCCGTCCAGCGCGATCAGGCCGAGGTCGGTGATCGGGGCGACAAAACCGACTGCCAGCTGCGTTGTGGTCAGCGGGGCAGCCTGCTGCGTTAAAAGTTCATTCCAGGAAGGCATAATTTTCAATCTTTTGACGGTGAAAGCATTATCATTACGGGCTCATTATAGTGATGTCGCGCCGATCGCGTCGGACGGGGCACAAAACATCGCACTGGCGCACCGGGTCAGGAACTGGCAAGCTGTGCGACTTGATCCAATCAGATGGCTTTAATAATGGCTTTTATCAAAAAAATAATTAGTCTGTGTATCGTGCTGGCCATCGTGGGCGGCGGGTATTTCATGTACTGGTCGCAAAATCCGATCATTCCGGCCGATGCCGAAGCGATCGACTTCACCATTACGCCCGGCAGCGGTGCGCATGCGGCCGGCCAGCAGATCGCCGAAGCGGGCGTGCCGATCCAGCCCTTGCTGTTCAACCTGCTGGCGCGCGCCACCGGCAAGAGCAGCAAGCTGAAGGCCGGTTCCTACGAACTCAAGCCCGGCTCGACGCCGCTGCGCCTGATCGACCAGCTGGCGCGCGGCGAGTTCGCGCAGGAGCAGCTGACCATCATCGAAGGCTGGAACTTCCGCCAGATGCGGGCCGCCATCGCCGCCCACAAGGGCCTCAAGCATGACACCGTGGCGCTGTCGGACACCGAGCTGATGACCGCGATCGACGCCGACTACAAGCAGGCCGAAGGGTTGTTCTTCCCGGACACCTATCTGTTCGCCAAGGGTTCCAGCGACCTGCAAATCTACAAGCAGGCGCACGCCATCATGCTGACCCGCCTGGCCGACGCCTGGGCCAAGCGCGATCCGTCGCTGCCGTACAAGAATCCGTACGAGGCGCTGACCATGGCCTCCATCGTGGAGAAGGAAACCGGCCAGAAGTCAGAGCGCGCCATGATTGCCGGGGTGTTCGTCAACCGCCTCAAGCTGGGCATGCTGCTGCAGACCGATCCGACCGTGATCTACGGCATGGGCCTGAAATACGATGGCAAGATCCGCAAAAAGGATCTGGAGACCGACACCCCGTACAATACCTATACGCGCGCCGGCTTGCCGCCGACCCCGATCGCGCTGCCGGGCGTGCAGTCGCTGATGGCGGCGCTGTCGCCGGCCAAGACCGCCGCGCTGTATTTCGTCTCCAAGGGCAACGGCACCAGCCAGTTCTCGGACAATCTGAACGACCACAATCGGGCAGTCAACCAGTATCAACGATAAGAATCAATGGGTAAATTCATCACCTTCGAAGGCATCGACGGCGCCGGCAAGTCCACGCACATTGCCTTCGTCAGCGATTACATCAAGCAGCGCGGCGTCGATCTGGTCAGCTCCCGCGAACCGGGCGGCACGCCGCTGGGCGAAAAACTGCGCGAGATCGTGTTGCACGAAAAAATGCACCTGGAAACCGAAGCGCTGCTGGTGTTCGCCAGCCGCCGCGAACACCTGGCGCAAGTCATCGAACCGGCGCTGGCGCGTGGCGCCTGGGTCATTTCCGACCGTTTCACCGATTCCACCTTCGCCTACCAGGGCGGCGGCCGGGGCATGAGCCTGGCCAAGCTGGATGCGCTGGAGCAGTGGGTACATCCCGCATTGCAGCCCGACCTGACCCTGTTGTTCGACGTGCCGCTGGACGTGGCGCGCGCGCGCCTGGACGCCACTCGCGAGCTGGACAAGTTTGAGCAGGAAAAGAGCGACTTCTTTGCTGCCACCCGCACCGAGTACCTGCGTCGCGCGGCCGAGTTTCCGCAGCGCTTCCGCGTGATCGACTCGACCCAGAGCATCGCCGAGATCCAGCAGCAAATTGCCGCCATCCTCGACGCGTTCTTTTGAAATAGAATACTGAATAATGAGTCATTCCATCTACCCGTGGCAGGAATCGTCGTGGCAGCAGCTGCAAACGCTGCGCCAGCGCATGCCGCACGCCATCCTGTTCCATGGCGCCGCCGGGATAGGCAAAGCCGATTTCATCGAGCAATTTGCGCAAGGCCTGCTGTGCGAGAACGTGCAGCCGGACGGCCATGCCTGCGGCGCTTGCGCCTCCTGCGGCTGGTTCTCGCAGCACAACCATCCTGATTACCGCCGCGTGCGGCCCGAGTCCATGGAGGACGAGCCGGCCGCCGACGAGGAAGGCGAGGGTGAGAGCAAGAAGGCCGCCAAGTCGAAGACGCCGTCCAAGGAAATCAAGATCGAGCAGATTCGCGCGCTGGCGGATTTCATGAATATTTCCACCCACCGCCAGGGGCTGCGGGTGGTGGTGCTGTATCCGGCCGAAGCGCTGAACACGCCGGCCTCCAACGCCTTGCTGAAGACGCTGGAAGAACCGCCGCCGGGCACCGTGTTCCTGCTGGCGTCCAACAGCCTGGACCGGCTGCTGCCGACCATTTTGTCGCGCTGCCGCAAGTTTGCCTTGCCGATGCCGAACCACGCCGAGGCGCTGGCCTGGCTCAAGGAGCAGGGTGTGCCGGACGCCGACAGCTGGCTGCGCGAGCAGGGCGGCGCGCCGCTGGCCGCAATGGCGCAAGCGGAAGCCGGCAGCCGCGAGGATCTGGAAACGCTGCTGCAACTGCTGGCCCACCCGAGTGTGGAAGGCGCGCTGAAAGTGGCGGACAAGTTGCAGAAAGTGCCACTGAGTGGCCCTGCGTCCTGGTTGCAGCGCTGGCTTTACGATGTGTTTTCGTACAAACTGGCAGGTAACATCCGGTATTATCCGCGCTACCAGAAAGAGCTGGCCAGCCTGGCCGACAAGATCCACGTCAGTCGTCTGCTGGCGGCGATCAAGAGCGCGAACGAACGCCGCGCGACGGCCGATCACCCGCTGTCGCCCAAGCTGTTTTTGGAAGAGATGCTGCTGGATTACGCCAGCTGCTGTGCCTGAAAGGTAAGGAATGTCCGCTGCCAGCCCACTTGACCCGAACACCGTGCCCATGGCGCCACGGCCGACGGTGCTATCGCTGGCAATCAAGGAAAAGGCCGCGTTGTACGCGGCCTATATGCCGTTCCTGAAAAACGGCGGCATGTTCGTGCCGACCCAGAAGCCGTACAAACTCGGCGACGAGATCTACCTGATTCTGGCGCTGATGGACGACCCCAACAAATACCCGATTGCCGGCAAGGTGGCCTGGATCACGCCGCCCGGCGCGCACAACAACAAGGCGCAGGGCATCGGCGTGCATTTCCCAGACGACGAGAGCGGCCAGCGCGCCAGGCTGCGGATTGAAGAAATCCTCGGCGCCGCGCTGCGCTCGTCACGCGCCACTCACACCTTGTAGTGGATCGGCCGGCTGTCGACGTCAAACACCGACGCCCGGCCGCCGGACAGCACCATGCTGAATGCCGTGCTGTCATTCAGGCCGCCACGCGAACTGGCGTACAGGTGGCTGAAGTTGCCGAAGCCGTGGTCGTGCGGCTGGCTGGCGTAGGCGTCGATTTCCAGCTCGTCCACGCGTGATTGCAGCTTCTCCACGGTCTCGCGCAGCGCGGCCAGCTCCTGCTCTTTGTCCTGCATGGCCTGCTGGTGCTCGGCATACAGCGCGCGGTAGCGGCGTTCGGCGTCGTCGTGCAGGTGGCTGGCCAGTTGCTCCACCATCACTTGCAGGCTGCGCGCCGTGTCGTCCCGCTTGATGCCGGGCTGGGCGTCTTCGTCGCTCAGTTCCTTCAGGTGGCGGTGGATGGTCGACTTGGAGCCGGTGCCCAGCGCGGCGCGCACCGCATCGACGGACGGGTAGCGTCCTTCGGCCAGCAGCTGGTCGCGGCTGGCTTTGACTTCCGATTTGCTTAGTCCCATGCGTGCCATGTTCTCTGTCTCCTAACTTGCCTGGCCGACCAGCCCGCGATTCTGTGCGCGGTGCAGCTTAGGGTGGACCAGCGGGATGGTCAGCATGGTACTGCCGACCGCCATCAACAGCAGCGCGGTGAACGTCTCGCTGGTGATGATCTGTTTATCCAGCAGGATATTGGCGAACACGATTTCGATCAAGCCCTTTGATTGCAACAGCCAGCCGATGATCGAGGCTTCGCCTTCCTTCCATTTGAGGATTTTGCCGGCCATGTGCGCCGCCGCCAGCTTGCCGCCCACCGAGGCCAGCAGCAGCAGGCCGGCGACGAAGAACACCGAATAGCCGCCCAGGTCCCACTTGGTGCGCAACCCGGTGCTGAGGAAGAACACTGGCATCAGGATCAGCAGCACGTTCTTGAACATGGCGTCCAGCGCTTCTTGGCCAAACCAGTCCGCATCCATCACCACGCCGGCCAGGAAGGCGCCAACCATGAAGTGCAGGCCGGCCCAGTCGGCGCCGAACGAGCAGGCGATCAGCCAGATCAGGGCCACCGCCCAGCGGTCGTTTTTGCTCAGGCGCACCATCAGGCGGCGGTAAGCGAAGGTCAGGATGGCGAAGGCGGCCAGGAAGCCGGCCTGGCGGCCGACGCGTTCCCAGTCCAGCATCAGCAGCGCCAGCACGCCCCAGATGGCGACGTCGTCCAGGCTGGCGTAGCGCAGCAGGCGCTGGCCCATCGGCTGGCGCAGGATCTCCAGCTTTTCCATCAGCATGACCAGCACCGGCAGCGCGGTCACGGCGCAGGCCATGCCGGTGCCGATCAGGAATTGCCAGGGAGCGGCTTTGGCGCCGATCCAGCCCTGGTAGTTCAGCAGCAGCAGGGCGGCGCCGCAGCCGAACAGCAGCGGCATGCCCAGCGACAGGCCGGCGGTGGTCATGCTTTCGCGGCGATATTGCCAGGTCTTTTTCAGGTCCAGCTCCACCCCGGCCAGCATCACGAACAGGATCACGCCCCACATCGAGACGCCGTTGAGGGTTTTCACCACGTCCGGATTGAAGACGAATTGATGGTATTCGGGGAACAGGTTGCCCATCACGCCAGGGCCGAGGATCACGCCCATGATGATCTGGACCACCACCAGCGGCGCAAAATAGTCGGTTCTCAGCAGCCGCCAAAACAGATAAGGCACGGCGAAGATGAGCAGCATCGCCAGCAGGAAGATTTCGCTAGTGTTCATTAGGTCTCCGTATTTTTTATTTTGCGTAACGTAATTACATACCGTCGAACGATACTAACTTGCCAATATTAAAAATGAAAGCGTTTTCTTGAGACGCAGTGGTATCGATTCCACAAAAGGAGTGTGGGACGCGATCAGGTACAATCGCGGCATGTATATCGACTCCCATTGCCACATCAATTTCCCTGAGCTGGCCGCTCGCATGCCTGAGATTCTCGCCAAGATGGCGGAAAACCAGGTGACCCACGCGCTGTGCGTGTCGGTTGACCTGCCGGATTTCCCGCAAGTGTTGGCGCTGGCCCATCAGTATCCGCATATCTACGCCTCGGTTGGCGTGCATCCGGACTATGAGGACACGCCGGAACCATCCGTCGAACAGCTGGTGCAGCTCGCGGACGACCCGAAAATCATCGCCATCGGCGAGACCGGGCTGGATTACTTCCGGCTGGAAGGTGACCTGGAATGGCAGCGCGAGCGCTTCCGCACGCATATCAAAGCGTCGCGGCTTACCCGCAAGCCGCTGATCATTCACACCCGCAGCGCCAGCGAGGACACCATCCGCATCATGCGTGAAGAAGGCGCCGGCACCGAGGCGGGCGGCGTGGCCGGCGTGATGCATTGCTTTACCGAGTCGCTGGAAGTGGCGCGCGCGGCCATCGAGATAGGCTTTTATATTTCTTTTTCGGGCATCGTGACCTTCAAGAGCGCCAAGGATTTGCAGGCGGTGGCTCTGGAACTGCCGCTGGAGCGCATCCTGATTGAGACCGATTCGCCGTATCTGGCGCCGGTGCCGTTCCGTGGCCTCATGAATGAGCCGGGCTTTGTGGCGCATGTGGGCGAATACATCGCCAAGCTGAAAGGCGTGTCGGTGGAACAGGTGGCTGAGCAGACCACGGCCAATTTCCGCACACTGTTTAACGTGCCGGCATGATGCGGCGCCGGTTAGTGTTGCTGGCTCTGGCCGCGTTGGCGGTGGTGCCAGCATTTGCCTTCGAGCAGAGCGACGACGAGGTGGAGTTCTTCCGCGCTGCGCAGCTGGATGGTGCCGAGCGGGTGAAGAAGATGCTGGCGCGCGGCGTCAATCCGAATGCGCGTGATTCCAATGGCGAGACCGGGCTGATCGTGGCTATGCGTTATGAGGCGCTGAATGTGGCGCGGGTGCTGATGGACCAAAAAGGCATCGACCTGGAAGCCAAGGCGCCGAATGGCAACACGGCGCTGATGATGGCGGCCTTCCGCAAGAACAAGACAGCGTTGCTGGAATTACTCAAGCGCGGCGCGCAGGTGAACCAGAAGGGCTGGACGGCGCTGCATTACGCGGCAGCGTCCGGCAGCGTGGAGATCACCACCATCCTGCTCGACAAGTACGCCTATATTGACGCCGAAACGCCGTCCGGCATGACGCCGCTGATGATCGCCGCCCGCGAAGGGCAGGAAGAGGTCGTCGAGCTGCTGCTAAATCAAGGCGCCGACGCGACGCTGAAGGACGGGGGCTTCCACCTGACCGCCGCCGGTTTTGCCGAGAAGGCCGACAAGCCTTGGATCGCCAAGACCATCAACACCTTCCTGGCGAACAAGAAGCCGCGCTAGCCTCCCCACGCTAGCAGCCAGCCAGAAGTCACACGCCAGCGCGGGCTGCTGACCGGGTTCGCTAGCCGTGATGCTCGTGCTTATCATGCTGCTCGTGATGAGCGGCTTGTTGATGATGCTCCTCGCGCCGCGGTTCGGCGTGGGGCTGCTGGGGGCGAGGCTGCGCCGCAGGATGCTGAGCCATCGCTGCCATTTCCGGACGGGCACGCGCCGCCATTTCCTGATGCCTTGCCTGCGCCTGAGCGCGATCGGGCCCGTTGAATTCGCGGTGTGGCTCCAGCGCGCGTGGCATTCCAGCGTCCGCCCGCATGCCATTGTCCGCACGCATAGCAGCGCCCCCGTGCTGAACCGGCGCTTGCTGTTGCTGAGCGGTCGGCTGGTGCTGCTGCGGTTGCGGCTCACGCTGCTGAGCTAGCGTTTGATGCTGCTGCATCTGCGGCTGGTGCTGCTGGGCTGACGCTTGCTGCACTTGCGCTGGCGGTTGATGCTGCTGTGGGCTGGGCTGCTGATGTTGCATCATGGGCAGATGCTGCTGTCCTGTCTGCATGTGCATCGCCTGCGCACCATGTTCCTGCATCTGCTGCGCCATACGAGGCGACTGACCCGGCTGCTGACGGAAATCGTGCTGCGCCATGGCTTGTGGTTGCGGACCATGTGACGCTGCCATCATTGGCGGGCGCGAACCCGGCACCGCGTCGTGCGCGGTAAAGTGTGGCATAGTCATCGGCCCGGCCTGCCGCGTCGGCTGCATCGGCTGCATGTGCTGCATCTGCTGGGTTGGCGGCATCGGCCGCATTGGCTGCGGGTTGCCGGCCAGCGCTGGGCCACGCGGCGCGCCATGGTAATTGTTGATCACGGTAACCGACTTCGTCACGTAGGTATTATTGTTGTACACCACCGCCGGACGATGCCAGCCGCCGCCTCCATACCCCGGCCCGCCCCAGTTGACGCCCCAGGCATTCCAGCCCCAGTCATGGTAATGATGGCTAACCGCCGCGCCGACCAGAATACCAATCCCGAAGGTAATCGCACCGGTAGTCACCAGATCGTTGCTGGCGTACACCGGCTCACGATAGGTCCAGCCGGGATACACGTCCACCGGCGCACCATAGACGATGGTCGGGTTGTAGCGCGGCACGTAGACCACATCCGGCTCGGCCGGCTCAATGATGATGGTTTGCGGTGGCGGCGGAATGACCGCCGGCCCGGCGTACACCACCTGGTCCGGCGGCGCCTGATCAACGTAGTTCGGCGGCGGCGCGGCCCGCACTGCGGTCGTCACCTTCAAATGCGGCGAACTCTTCAGATTGCCGGCCTGCTGCGCGCGCAGACGCATCACCTGGATAGCGTTCATCACATCGTTGGGATCGTTGGCGTAGGCCTGGCCGAGCGAGGTGGTCCACTGGATATTGCCGGCCATCTGATCGAGCACGCTCGGGAACGCGGTCAGCGATTTGACGCTGACATCCCACGGCTGGGCGGCTTCGGCCGATTGCAGCGCATCGCCCTTCAGGGACGGATTTTGCGCCAGCCACTGGTCGGCGGCGGTCACTTGCGCAGGATAGGTGGCGCCCGCCAGCACCTGGCCCACCAGCTTATCCGGGAACAAGGCGATCGGTGCGACCATCTGCGACAGTTGCTCCGCAGTAGGCGGCGTGTACGGTGGCGCCGGTTGGGCGGCGGCCACCTTGGGCTGTTGCGGCTCGACCGGCTTGTTGCAGCCAGCCAGCGTGAGCAGGCTCAGCAACAGCGTTGACGACATCACATATTTTGCTTGAGCGGCCATGATGACTTCCTTCCTCGCTAATAGTTGAGGCTAGGTTATCAGGCGTCTGCAGACCAAGCTGTTACCTGTTGTAACGTGCGCGCCTGATCGCACTAAACACCGCGCACTAAACGCCAAGATGCAGCAGGTAATCTTCGATCAGGTCCGAACTGGCCGACGGCGAACTCATATGCGGGCAGTGGCCGACGTTGTCGATGACCGCCAACTGGCTGTTGGCCAGGTGCTGGTGCAGATAATCGCCCACCTCGCGCGGCGCGATCATGTCGTCGCTGCATTGCAGGATCAGCGCCGGCACGGTCGATTTTTCCACCTCCGCGCGATGGTCGGCGGTAAAGGTCACGCGGGCGAAGTGGCGGGTGATTTCCGGATCGTTCTTGGCAAAACGGGTCAGCAACTCTTCCTGCAGGACAGGCTGGCGCGGCGCCCCCATGATCACCGGCGCCATGCGCTTGATCCAGCTGTCGTAATCGATTTCCATCAGCTGCAGCAGGCCGTCGATGTCCTCCGCATTGAAACCGCCCACATAGTCGCCATCGTTGATGTAGCACGGCGACGGACCGACCATGATTTGTGCGGTAAATTTTTCCGGCGACATGATGGACGCCAGCATGCCGATCATGGCACTGACCGAATGGCCGATAAACACCACGGGCGCCTTGGCGTACAGGTCGATCACATCCAGAACGTCCTCCGCATGACCATACAAGGTGCTGTACTTGTCGCGGTCGTAGGCGCTCAGGTCCGAGCCGCCGCTGCCGGTCAGGTCCATCAGCACCACCCGGTAGCGGCCCAGGAACGATGGGTAGATGAAACGCCACATCTGCTGGTCGCAGCCATAGCCATGGACGAACATCAACGTAATCGGGCCGTCGCCGTGACAGTGGACATTATTGCGAAACTGGATGGACATGGTATCTCCGAAGCGAATCGCCGCTAGTATAAGCGCAATAATGCCTATTGGTTAACCGCTGAGCGCGAATTGAATTGGCGGGTATTTGCCTTGCAGTTCCCGGCATAGGACATCAACAATCTTAACGATAATGTCCTTAGCGCATCTACCAAGGACCACCATGCTCAACGAACGCGAAATCGAAAGCTGCTATCTGGGGCAGTTCATTCCACTCCACTACCATCACAATATGCTGATGGACCAGAACCGCATGCATCCGTTCAAGTCGGCGATCGCCTATGCGGTCAAGCCCGGCGCCAAGGTGCTGGAGCTGGGTGGCGGCACTGGCGTGCTGTCGTGGTTTGCGGCGTCGCAGGCGTCCAAGGTGTATTGCGTCGAGTTCAATCCGGACATGGTGAAGGAAGCGCGCAAGTTCCTGGCGCTCAATCCGAATGGCGACAAGGTCGAGGTGATCCACGCCGACGCCTTCGAATACCTGCCGCCCGAGCCGGTCGATGTGGTCATCTGCGAGATGCTGCACGTCGGCATGCTGCGCGAAAAGCAGGTCGAGGTGATCGAATCGTTCAAGCGCCGCTATCTGGAGCGTTTCGGCGGTCCGCTGCCGATCTTCCTGCCGGAAGCGGTCATCATGGCGGTGCAGCCCCTGCAGCAGGAGTACGACTTCGAAGGCTTCTACGCGCCGATCGTGCAGTTCCAGGAAACCACGGTGATTTACCCGGGCACGGTGGAGATGGCGCCGCCGGCCGTCTACAGCATCATCGACTTCAACCAGCCGAACGAACTGCTGTACTCGTGGCAGGGCAAGTTTGTGGTCGAGCGCAATGGCGAGATCAACGCCATGCGGTTTGTCACCAAGAACATCCTGCAGGTGGTGCAGGAGCGTTCCAGCACCATCGACTGGCTGATGGGCTATATGACGCTGCCGCTGGCGACGCCGGTCAAGGCGCGCGAGGGCGACGTGTTGCAAGTCAGCTTCCAGTACCGCGCCGGCGGTTCGCTGCCGTCGCTGCAAGCGTCACTGCAAGCTGAAGTATTGTACGAAGCCGCGCTGCAACCGCAGCGCGTCGCCGCCTTCGCCTGATTAACGGCTGCCGCCAAACGTCGACTGCAAGGCTCTGTCCGGATTGGCCGGATTGACGCTTTGCTGGTCGAGGTAGCTGCGGGCCTTCTGCAGCCCGGCGTTACGCTCGATATCCTGCATCACCGTCGCCGTGGCGATGGTCCATTCCCTGAACACCGTGCCGGCCGCTGGCTGCACGCGCATCTCGGCCAGCAGCGCGTCCTTGCCGACGCCGGCCGCCAGTTTGCCCAGCCAGATCTTGGCCCACGCCGACAGTTCCGGCTCCCGGATGTTATGCGCCATCAGCTTGAGGGCGTTGCGGGCACGCGCCTTATCGCCCGCATAGGCATAGGCCAGTGCGGCCGAACGCGCCAGCGTGGTGACTTCGTGCCCGTTGTTGAAGGCGACGATGGCGGCGGCCAGCGTGTCGTCGTCCGGCGGCTGGCCCGATTGGAGGCCTGCCTGGTACAGCGCGTAGGCGGCTTCGGCCGATTTTGGGTCCAGATTCAGCGATTGCCCCAGGCTGTTACGGGCGGCGTCGAGTTGCGACAAACGCAGCTGGGTCTGGCCGAGAAGGTACAGCACTTCGGCGCTGGCGCCCGGTTTTTTCGCCGCCGCGCTGAGATAAGGCAGCGCGTCCTGTGGATTGCCCCAGTCGATCTGCGCGCGGCTCAGTACCAGCTGGGCATAATCGTTGGAGGGGTAATTGGCGGCCGCGCGCGCGGTCTGGCGCAGCAGCGCTTCGCCGGCCGGGCGGGTAGGGCAGGACTTGAGCGCTGACTCGGCCAGCACAAATTCGCCCGACGATTGGGGCAGGCTCTTGAATTCCATGACGGCCGGGGTCAGCTCGGGGACATCCACCTGCAGCACCTTGACCGAGGTATTCCGGTAACGCCACATCTCCTTGCCGAGATCGCCGGTCTTGATGCCATAGGCTTGCTCGAACGCCTGCGGAATCGGCGTGTCGCGGTACACCGCCGCCAGATAGGTGACCAGCTTGTTGCGATTGTCGTCGGAAGACAGCATGTAATGCGTCAGCAGCCAGGAGCGGGCGGCGAATTCCAGCTTGATGCCGGCCTGCGACATATTACCGATGGCGCGCGAGTCGTTCTGCTCCAGCACGTCCTTGTAGTCGAGGTAGTAGGGATTGCCCTGGTCGAGGAAGGACAGATAGCGGTTGACGTTGAGCGGGGTCCGCCCGACCAGCATTTGCGCGTCGGAGAAGCGGGCGCTGGCGAAATACTGCGCCAGGCCGTCGATGAACGAGGTCGGCGCCCGGATATCGGTGTAGCGGTAGATGAAGTGGCGCGTATAGGCCTCGAACAGATAGCCCAGGCTTTCGCTCTGTTCCGCCTTGGGCTTGACCAGCTTGTCCGGCCGCTCCAGCTTGTTTAACTGGACGCCGAAGCCCTGGACTGCCGCAGTGCAGCTAGTGTACAGGCCGATGGCATCGGCCGGCTGGTTGGCGGCCAGGCCGTCGAGGTCGTTGGCGCTGTCGTGGTAGTAGAAAGTCAGTTTGGGCTCGTTGCCGGTGGCTTTCAGGAAGGGCTTGGTGTAGACCCGCAGCATCTGGTCCAGCTTTTCCAGCTGGTTCAGCAGCAGGGCGACGTCGTCGTTGCTGGTGTCGGAATACACGATGAAATGCTGGCTCTCGACCCGGAACCACTCGGACGCATGGCGCTGGCCGGCGACGGTGACGCTGGGTGCAGCAGCAGGCGCTGGTTGCTGGGCGTGCGCTTGCAACAGGCTGGCGCTGCTCAGCAGCGCCGCCAGATACCACGATGGATGCATCATCTACTCCGTTTGTCCCCAGAAACCGACGATTGATCGGCGTTTTATGCAGCTGGTCGCACCAGGATTGCGTGCGCGGTGCTGCTCTATTAGAGTGACATTATAGACAATAAATCAACCGTATCGGGAGCTTCTCATGCTGAGTTTTCTACTGTGGCTGGCGTTGCTGTTCTTTTGCTGGCCGCTGGCGTTGCTGGCGCTGGTGTTATATCCGGTGCTGTGGCTGATTACCTTGCCGTTCCGGCTGGTGGGCATCGGCGTCGAAGGCGTGTTTGAGTTGCTGCGCGCCGTCGTCATGCTGCCGGCGCGCATCCTGGGCGGCAATCCCCGTTAAAACTTGACCAGGAAGCCGGCGCCGATCGACTTCTGCGAGTAGTTGTAGTCGATCAGGCTCTGGCCATAGCCGCTGAACGCCTGCACATAGCCGTTCAGGTTGGCCACCACTGGGAAGGCCCACCCGGCTTGCAACGCGCCGTGACCGGTCGAGATATTGCGGCGCGCCAGCAGCGACAGCTCGTGACCATTGAAGCGGTAGGTGGCGCGCACGTCGCCATGGCCCATGTAATCGGTGATGTCGATGTTGTCGTTGTCCGAACGGGCGTTATCCAGCCGCTTCCACAGGCGGAACGAGACGCCGAACTTGCCTTTTTCCGCACCCACTTCCGCATAAATCCGGTTCCAGCTGCGCGACAGCGTCGAGGTCTGGCCGTTCGACTGGTGGTTCAGCGCCAGCGTCAGATAGCGTACGTCCAGGATACCCAGGTCCAGTGCCAGCGGCGTGGTCAGCATCAGCTCAGGCTGGTAATTGGTCTCGCGGAACGGGCTGGAGGCGGCGCGGTTGTAGGCTTGCCAGAAGCTGTTCTGGGTGTAGCCGAACCACAGGTCGACCGGCGTGCTGAGCAACTGCTCGATCATCTTCATCTTGAAACTGATCTGGTAGGTCAGCTCCACGTGCTTGGATTTGATGCCGCCCGGCGTAAACTCCTCAAAAGGCGTATCGTTGGAGCTGGTGCTGTAATTGGCGAGTAACAAATAGCTGGGACGATGAGGGCGGAAATTGAACACGCCGCGCTTGGATGAGCGGTCCAGTTCCCATTCCTGCACCATGCGCGAAACCGTCTCCTCGGGCGGGATGGTGGTCAGCGCCGCGACCGTGGCCGGCACTTTTGGCTCCGGCGGCGGAGCGGCCGGCTGGGTGCGGGCCGGGGCATCGGCCGAGGCGACCGTGCCATTGTTGGCGTCGGCGGCCGGCGCGACGATGGCGTTTTCGCCGGCTTTCTGCACCACCGGCGCGTTTTTGGCCAGGCCGTCGTAGCACGCCAGGCGAGCGCTGGCGTCGCCCAGCACCGAGCAGCGCTCGAGGCGCAGCTCAACGTCGGAGGCCTGGGCCAAAGCCAGAGCCGGGGCCATGCCTAAAGTAAGGAAAAGTGTCGTTTTCGTTGATGCGCGCATGCAATAGGTCCAGGTGAGAGGTAAGCTGTTAAATAATGTCAGAGATTACATTAATTGCTATTGAACATGTCGCACGGTAACGGGCTCTTGAATTCGGCAACTATCGCCGCACTTGAGACTTCCGAAGCTGTATATCCAAGGAGATTGTAATGACCCGCAAGACCCCCATCGAGCGTTACCGCAACATCGGCATCAGCGCGCACATCGACGCTGGCAAAACGACGACGACGGAGCGCATCCTGTTTTATACCGGAGTCAACCATAAAATCGGTGAGGTACATAACGGTGCCGCGACGATGGACTGGATGGAACAGGAACAGGAACGCGGGATCACCATTACCTCGGCCGCCACCACCGCCTTCTGGAAAGGCATGGCCGGCAATTTCCCCGAGCATCGCATCAACATCATCGACACCCCGGGGCACGTCGACTTCACCATCGAGGTGGAACGTTCCATGCGCGTGCTGGATGGCGCCGTGATGGTGTACGACGCCGTCGGCGGCGTGCAGCCGCAGTCGGAAACCGTGTGGCGCCAGGCGAATAAATACAAGGTGCCACGGATCGCCTTCGTCAACAAGATGGACCGCGTCGGCGCCGACTTCTTCCGCGTGCGCGAACAGGTGGCCAACCGCCTGAAGGGCGTGGCCGTGCCGATCCAGGTGCCGCTGGGCGCCGAGGATAATTTCCATGGCGTGATCGACCTGGTCAAGATGCGCGCGATTAACTGGGATGACGAGACGCTGGGCGTCAAGTTCACCTATGAAGATATCCCGGCCGAGTTGCAGGCGGTGGCACAGGAGTGGCGCGACAAGATGGTCGAAGCCGCAGCCGAAGGCACGCCCGAACTGCTGGAGAAATACCTGGACGGCGGCGTGCTGACCGAAGAGGAAATCAAGACCGGCCTGCGCCTGCGCACCATCCGCAACGAAATCGTGCCGATGCTGGCCGGTAGCGCGTTCAAGAACCGGGGCGTGCAGGCGATGCTGGACGCGGTGATCGAATATCTGCCGTCGCCGGTGGACGTGCCGGCGATCGCCGGTACCGATGAAGCGGACAATCCGATCGAGCGTCATCCGACCGACGAAGATCCATTCGCGGCGCTGGCGTTCAAGATCATGACCGACCCGTTTGTCGGCCAGCTGACCTTCTTCCGCGTGTATTCGGGCGTGGTGAATTCCGGCGACACGGTTTACAACCCGACCAAGTCGCAGAAGGAGCGCCTGGGCCGCATCCTGCAGATGCACGCCAACGAGCGCAAGGAGATCAAGGAAGTGTACGCGGGCGACATCGCCGCGGCGGTCGGTCTGAAAGGCGTGACCACCGGCGATACGCTGAGTTCGCCGGATCATGTGATCGTGCTGGAAAAAATGATTTTCCCCGAGCCGGTGATTTCGCAGGCGGTGGAACCGAAGACCAAGGTCGACCAGGAGAAAATGGGCATCGCCCTGAATCGCCTGGCGCAGGAGGACCCGTCGTTCCGCGTGCATACCGACGAGGAATCGGGCCAGACCATTATGTCCGGCATGGGCGAGCTGCACCTGGAGATTCTGGTGGACCGCATGCGGCGCGAATTCGGCGTCGAGGCGACCGTGGGCAAGCCGCAAGTGGCCTACCGCGAGACCATCACCAAGATCGCCACCGATGTCGAAGGCAAGTTCGTCAAGCAGTCGGGTGGCCGTGGCCAGTATGGCCATGTGGTACTGACGCTGGAGCCGTTGCCGGCGGGCGGCAAGGGTTACGAGTTTGTCGACGCCATCAAAGGCGGGGTGGTGCCGCGCGAATTTATTCCGGCGGTCGACAAGGGCATCCAGGAAACCCTGCGTTCCGGCGTGCTGGCCGGCTACCCGGTGGTCGATGTGCGCGCGACGCTGACCTTCGGTTCGTACCACGACGTCGACTCGAACGAGAATGCGTTCCGCATGGCCGGTTCGATGGCGTTCAAGGAAGGCATGCGGCGCGCCGGTCCGGTGCTGCTGGAACCGGTGATGCAGGTCGAGGTGGAGACGCCGGAAGAATTCATGGGCAACGCCATGGGCGACCTGACGTCGCGGCGCGGCATGGTGCAGGGCATGGACGAGATTCCGGGCGGCGGCGGCAAGATCATCCGCGCTTCGGTGCCGCTGGCCGAGATGTTCGGCTACTCGACCACGCTGCGTTCGCTGACCCAGGGCCGCGCGACCTACACGATGGAGTTCAAGCACTACGCGGAAGTGCCGAAACACATCCTGGACCAGATCGCCGTGTCCAAGGCGCGCGCTTAAAGCACCTCGGGGACTTCGGTCTCCGGCGCCGCCACCGCGCTGCGCGCGCTGGCCATGACGACGTCGAACTCGCCGACGAAGTCGCGCAGCAAATCGGCCAGCGCCTGCGGTTCCGCCCGCAGGCGGTCCTCCAGCGCAGCCGAGGTGGCAAACAGCGCCGTGGCCGACAGGTTGCCGGCCGCGCCGCGGATCCTGTGCACCAGGTCTGCGGCGCGCGCCAGTTCGCCGGCGTGAATGGCGTCATGAATCTGCTGCACAGTGGACTCGAAATCGTGGGCGAACAGCCCCAGTAGCTGCACCAGCAGTGCGCCGTGGCCGCCCAGGCGCTCCATGGCCGCCTGCATGTCGATGCCGGCACGCGGCGTCACCGGCATGCCCGCGCTGGCCGACACCGCACCCGCCGCCGGCGCCTCCGTCCCTGCGGCGCGACTCAAATCCGGCTGCACCCAGGTCGCCAGCACCGCATACAGGGTATCCGGGTCGATCGGCTTGGTGACGTAATCGTTCATGCCGCGTTCCAGGCAGCGCTCGCGGTAGCCGGCCACCGCATGCGCGGTCATGGCGATGATCGGCAGCGCCGCATGGCGTTCGTTCTTACGGATCAGCGCTGTCGACTGATAGCCGTCCATGTCCGGCATCTGGATATCCATCAGCACCGCATCGTAAGCGCCGGCGTCGATCATGCGCGCCGCGTCCTCGCCGCTGCCGGACAGGTCGACCTTCACCCCCGCCCGTTGCAGGATCTCGCTGGCCACCTGCTGGTTGATCGAGTTGTCGTCCACCACCAGCACGCGGGCGCTGCGGATGCGCTGGATCGCCAGCGACGGCGGCGCGCTGCTGGCCGCCATCTGCTGGCTGGTTTCCAGTCCCAGCGCCGACAGCACGGTGTTGCGCAGCTGCTGCGGATTGGCCGGTTTGTCGAGGAAGGGCATGTTGCGGGTCTGCTCGATGACATCCTTGTCATGCTCGCGCGAGTAGGCCGTTACCATCAGCACCGCCGGCACCGCGGCCAGTTCGGCATCTTCGGCGATGCGATGCAGCGTGTCGATGCCGTCCAGGTCCGGCATGTCGGCGTCGATCAGCAGCAGGTCGTAGGGATCGAGCTGCATGGCCGCCACCGCCGCCGCGCCCGAGCCGACCGCGCGCGCCTTCAGCCCCAGCGTGGCCAGCTGGGCCTTCAGCATGTGGCGGCTCGATTCGCTGTCGTCCACCACCAGCACCCGCTTGCCCTCGGCGGCCGGCGGCACCGGCTGCACGCGCGGCGACAGGTCGGCCGCAGCCTGCAAATGCACGGTGAAACTGAAGCTGCTGCCGACGCCAGGTTCGCTGTCGACCCGGAATTCGCCGCCCATCTTGCGCACCAGCTGCTGCGAGATGGCCAGACCCAGGCCGGTGCCGCCGTACAGGCGCGTGGTGCTGGCGTCGGCCTGGGCGAACGCCTGGAACAGGCGCGCCTGCTGCTCGTCGCTGATGCCGAGGCCCGAATCCTCCACCGTAAAGCGCAGCACCAGCGGCGCGCCGGCCATCACGGTCGGGCTGCTGGCGTCCACTTCCACACGCAGCTCGATGTGGCCGCGCGCCGTGAACTTGAGCGCATTGCCGACCAGGTTGACCAGGATTTGTCCAAGCCGCAGCGGGTCGCCCAGCAGGTTGGAGGGCACGTCCGGCGCGGCGCCGATCACCAGTTCCAGTCCGCGCTCGGCGGCGCGCCACGCAAACAGGTCGGCAATCTGGTTCAGCGTGTCGGGCAGGTCGAACGGCAGGGCTTCCAGTTCCAGTTTGCCCGATTCGATCTTGGAGAAGTCCAGCACGTCGTTGATAATCTGTAGCAGGCTTTGGCCGGCGCGGCTGATCTTGCGGAAGTAGTCGAGCGGCTGCGCCGGCAGGTCGAGATGGGTGCCAAGGCCGGCGAACCCGAGGATGGCGTTCATCGGGGTGCGGATCTCGTGGCTGATATTGGCCAGGAACTCGCTCTTGGCGCGCGTGGCCGCTTCGGCGTTGGCGCGGGCTTTCTCGATCACGCGCATGGCGCGCGCCTTCAGGTAGGCGGAGGTGAACGGCTCTTTCAGCGCCTTCAGCAGCTCCAGGTCGCTCTCGGCAAACGTGGCTTGGTACTGGTAGTTTTCAAAAATCAGATAGCCTTCGACCTGGCCGTCGATCACCACCCGCACCGACAGCAGCGCGCAGACGTCGCCCGGCAGCGAGTTCGAATGGTGCACCTCGAAGATGTCGGGCGCGATCATGCAGTCGGCCGGCGCGTAGCGCAGTTCCGCCTGGCGCAGGTCGATGCGGTAGGCGTCGGCGGCGGCGTCGATGCGGCCCCAGGCCGCGCGCAGGGTGAGGGTGTCGGTGCCCTGTTCGCGCACCAGGGCCAGCGCCGAGTCGATGCCCTTGATGATGGTCGACTCATGCAGGATGGTGTGCAGCAGGGCGTCGAAGTCCATCTGTTCGTTGATGGATTTGACGATGGCGTTCAGCTTCTCCAGGTGCTGGGTGCGCGAGTAGACCAGCGCCTGCAAGGCTTCCTGTTTGCGTTGCAGGTGCCGCACGCGCCAGCGCACCAGCGTCCACGCCAGCGCGCAGATGACGAGCAGGTAGCTCAGCCGCGCCCACCAGGTCTGGTGCCAGGCCGGCAGCACGATCACGCGCAGCGTCAGCTCTTCGGCATTCCACAGGCCTTCGCGGTTACTGCCGCGCATGCGCAGGATGTAGGAGCCCGGCGGCAGATGGCTGTAGGAGGCGATGCGGCGGCTGGCGTCCACTTCCAGCCAGCGCTGGTCGAACCCTTCCAGCAGATAGGAATAGCGGTTGCGCTGTGGCGCCGAATAGTCCAGCGCCGCCAGTTCCACTTCAAAGCTCTGGTTTCCTGGCTGCAGCACCAGCGTCGGGCCGTTCTTGGCTTCCAGTTCGGCAGGCGTGACCGAACGCTGGTCGAGCCGCACGCCGCTGATCACCAGCGGCGGACGATATGACCAGTCGTTCAGGCGGCCCGGGTAGACCACCGCCAGGCCGGAGGTGGCGCCGAACAGCAAATCGCGTTCCGCCGTGACGGTGCTGGCGCCGATGAAGAAGGTGCGGAACGGCAGGCCGTCGGCGCGGCTCAGCGCGCGCGCTTTCAAGGTGCCGGAGTCGATCACCGAGATGCTGTCCGAGGTGGCCGCCCACATCCGTCCCGCCGGATCGGATTGCAGTCCCATGATGGTGCCGGTGGTCAGCCCGGTGCTGGTGCCGAGCCGCTCGAACACCGCTTCGCCCAGTGCATCGCGCCCGGTCATGATGCAGATGCCGCCGCCGTAGGTGCCGACCCACAGCCGGCCGCGCCGGTCGATCACCAGGGAGCTGATGACCGCTTCCGACAGCGCATCGGGCTTGGCGGCATTGGCCTTGATCTGTTCCACCTTGCCGCTGTCCGGGTCAAGGCGGTTCAGGCCATTGCGGGTGGCTACCCACAGCGCGCCGTCGGCGTCGCCCAGCACGGCGTGAATGCGGTTGTCGGTCAGTCCACCGCCTTCCTGCGGCCCCTGCACATAGTGCTGCAGCGCACCGGTGCCGGGGTTATAGCGCAGCAGGCCTTCAAAAGTCCCCAGCCATAGTTCACCCTTGCGGACCAGGATGGTGCCGATGCGCGGATAGGGATTAGCTTGCGGCAGCGGCACGCGCCGCGCCGCAGTGCCGTTTTTGCTGGTGCGGTACAGCCCTAGCTGGGTGCCGATCCAGGCCTCGCCGGGTTCCGCCTCGGTCATCGCCAGCACCATGCGGTTGGGCAGCGCGGTCTCGGGCTTGTGCGGATCCGGGCGCAGCGCGGCGCGCCGTGCGCCGCTGGCGGGCACGATGTCGACGCCCTGGTCGGCCAGGCCGATCCAGACGTCGCCCCGGCTGTCGCTCATCAGCGCCGAGATGCTGGCTTCCTGCGCGCCTTCGGCGCCGAACACCGCGTCGATTGCCTCGCTGTGCGGATCGAAGATGTCGACCCCGCGCTCGGTGGTAACCCAGATCATGCCGCTGCGGTCGCGCAGCAGGGCGGCGGCGCGGTCGTTACTGAGGCTGAAGGTCACCGCCGGCTGGTGCAGGATGCGGGTGCCGCGGCCAGCCTCCGTGCGGTATTCGATCACGCCGCCGCCGTAGGTGCTGGCCCACCAGATGCCGGGCACCGTCTCCACCACCGCCAGCACCATATTGGCCTGGGCGTCCTTGACGCCGCGCAGCGCGACAATGCGGCCGGCGTTGGCGCCAGGATCGACCATGCCGATGCCGCTCTTGAGGGTGCCGAAGGCGATCTGCCCGCGCTGGTTCTCGCCCAGCGACAGCACGGCGTCGCTCCAGGCGCCGGGCGTCTCGCCGCTGATCGGGATGGTGGTGATGGCGCCGCCGGGCTTCATGCGCGACAGCCCGCCGGCGCTGCCGATCCACAAGGTGCCGGCGCGGTCCATCAGCAGGGAGCGGATCTGGTTGTCCGGCAGGCCAGGCATGTCTTCGTGGCTGTAGCGGCGGATGGTGCGGTTGACGGTATCGTAGTATTTCAGACCGTCGGCGGTGCCGATCCACAGATTGCCCTTGCTGTCGCTGGCGATGGCGCTGACCGCGCCGCGGCTCAATTCATCGAGCGGGCGGATAAAGCTTTCGGTTCGTTTGTCGTACATGGCCAGGCCGGCGGCCGCCATGCCGACCCACAGCCGGCCGGCGACGTCGGCGTGCAGCACCTGGATAAAGTCGCCGGGCAGGCTGGTTGGCTGGGTGGGGTCATGATGGAAGCTGCGCACGCGATAGCCGTCCCAGCGCGCCAGGCCACTCTGGGTGCCGATCCAGATATAGCCGTCGCCATCCTGCGCCATGGTCATGCCCACCGCGTGCGGCAGGCCTTGATCCAGTCCGAGATGCTCGAACAATGGCGTGGAGAGTGCATCCCAGCGCTGCGGGCTGGCGCCGGCGGCGCCGCACATGGCCAGCCAGGCCGCCAGTGCGAACGTGGCCGCGCGCAGCCAGCGGGCGACGGCTGCCGGAGCGGGGGAGATGGGTGCGTGATCGTTCAAAATCCGTGCGCGCTCCTCTGGTTGGTCAGTCAAGCATACGGAAATGCTGACCGAAAGTCCATGACTGGCAACGGGAATTCACCTGCGCTTGTACAATCACCACATGCTAACCATGTAGGTATTCATATGAAACCCGAAGTATTAGTCCTGGCAGCCAGTCCGTCGGCCGATGTGATGGCTCAGTTGGAGCAGCATTTTCATTGTCACCATCTGTGGCAGCAGCCGCGCGAGCAGCAGGCCGGATGGCTGGCCGGCGTGGCGCCGCAAGTGCGTGGCGTATTGACCACCGGCGCGATCGGCATCAAGGCCGATTTGCTGGCGCAGTTGCCAAAAGTAGAAATCGTCGCCGTCAACGGCATCGGCACCGACGCGGTGGACCTGGCCGCCACGCGCGCGCGCGGCGTCGCCGTCACCAACACCCCGGGCGTGCTGACCGACGACGTGGCCGACCTGGCGCTGACGCTGTTGCTGGCCGCCGCGCGCCGCCTGCCGTCATTGGATACTTTCGTGCGCGATGGTTCGTGGGAAGCCGGCAAACCAATCAAGCCGACGCGCGCCTTGCGCGGCAAAGTGTGCGGCATCTATGGTT
This sequence comes from Duganella margarita, assembly GCF_009857535.1. Lineage (GTDB taxonomy): Bacteria > Pseudomonadota > Gammaproteobacteria > Burkholderiales > Burkholderiaceae_D > Rugamonas > Rugamonas margarita. The sequence goes on along the minus strand of NZ_WWCS01000010.1, from coordinate 88,702 downwards.
TTGGCCGCATCGGCCAGGCCATCGGCGCGCGCGCGCAGGCCTTCGGCATGACGCTGCAATACTTCCAGCCGCGCGCCATCGAGGGCACGCCGGTGCCGCGCGCCGATTCGCTGCTGGCACTGGCCGAGGCCAGCGACTATCTGGTGGTGGCTGCACCGGGCGGCGCGGCCACGCACCACACGGTCAATGCGGCGGTGCTGGCGGCGCTCGGCCCGCAAGGCACGCTGGTCAACATCGCGCGCGGCTCGCTGGTGGACGAGCAAGCCTTGATCGCCGCGCTCGGCGACGGTACGCTGGGGATGGCGGCGCTGGACGTCTTTGCCGACGAGCCAAATGTGCCGGCCGCGCTGCGTGAACTGGACAACGTGGTGCTGACGCCGCACATCGGCAGCCTGACGGTGGAAACCCGCCACGCCATGGGACAACTGGTGGTGGACAACCTGCGTGCGCATTTTGACGGCAAGCCGCTACTCACACCAGTCAAATAATCGTTTCACAACTGCGCTAGATATGCACGTAAGTCATTGAATATGCTATATTTGGTTAATTAGAATCGTTTCATAAAACGTTTCACATGGCTGATATACTGCAAATTCTCCGACTTGCGCGCGTGCTGTCCGGCGCCGATCTGCTGTTACGCCTGCAGAAAACCCGTCCCACGCTCAGCCGCGCCACCATGATGCGCATGGTGCGTGAACTGGGCGAGCAGATCGTGGTGCGCGGCGCCGCCCGCCGCACCAGTTACGCCGCGCGCCGTCCGCTGCGCGGCAGCACCGAATCGATTCCAGTCTACCGCATCGACCGCAAAGGACGCGGCGAGCAGATCGCCATGCTCGAACCGATCTACCCGGCCGGCTGCGCGCTGCGCTACGAACAAACGCTCGAATGGCCGCTGGCGCCGGAAATGCGCGACGGCTGGTTCCCCGGCCTGCCATATCCGCTGGACGACATGCGGCCGCAGGGTTTTTTGGGCCGCAATTTCGCCCGCAACTACGCCGGTCTGCTGCAGGTCGGTCCCGATCCGCAGAAATGGCCGGAGGACGACATCCTGTACATGCTGGCGCAGCTGGGTCACGACACCGCAGGCAACTACATCATCGGCGAGGCCGCGTACCGGCGTCACCTGGAGAACATGCAGCAAGGGCATGCGCCGCTGGCAGAAGGCGCTTATCCCGGGCTGGCCGCAGCGGCGATGCAGGCCGGCGACGCCGGCTCCTCCGCCGGCGGCGAATTCCCGAAATTTACCGCCTTCCGCCAGCACGGCGGCGAAAGCGCCCACGTCATCGTCAAATTTTCCGGCAACGACCAGACGCCTGGGGTGCAGCGCTGGGCCGACCTGCTGGTGTGCGAGCATCTGGCGCTGGACACCATTGCGGCAGAACTACGGCTGCCGGCCGCGCGCAGCCGCATCCATCGCGCCGCCCATCGTACCTTTCTGGAAGTCGAGCGCTTCGACCGCCATGGTGAATTCGGCCGCTCGGCAGTCTGCACCTGGGCAGCGCTGGACGCTGCGCTATTCGGCATGGCCGGTGAAAACTGGAGCCGCGCCGCCGCCCGCCTGCTGGCGGCACGCTACATCAGCGCCGACACCCATGCGTCGATCAATCGCCTGTATCACTTTGGCCGGCTGATCGCCAACAGCGATATGCATGAGGGGAACCTGGCTTTCGTGCCGGGGGAGAGCGGCCAGCCGCCGCTGGCTTTGGCGCCAGCCTACGATATGCTGCCGATGCTGTATGCGCCGGCACGTGGCGTGGAACTGCCGCAGCGCGAGTATGCGCCGTCGTTGCCGCTGCCGGCGGAGCGCGCCGACTGGCTGGCGGCGGCCGATGCAGCCATCGTCTTCTGGCGCGCGGCCGGCGCCGATGAACGCATCAGCGCCGGCTTCCGCGCCGTCTGCAAGGCTAATGGCAAGGAGTTGAAGCGTCTTCGGACGCTGGTGGCGGCGTAACCGGCAACGGCAGCTGCGAGTACAGCTTGACGCAATTACGGCCGGCGCGCTTGGCGGCGTACAGCGCCTCGTCGGCGCGGCTGTAGGCCAGCTCGAAGCTGGTGTGCATGCTGTTCCAGCTGACGCCCACGCTGGCCGTGATCTGGCGGTTGATCGGCGCGCCGAACACCTGATCGGCGATGGCGTCGCAGATGCGCATGCCCACTTCCTTGGCTTCCTCGGGCGAGGAGGTGGGCCACACTACCGAGAATTCTTCGCCGCCGACGCGGCCGATGGCGATGCCGGGGCCGAACAGCGCCTTCAGGCAGTTCACCACAGTTTTGATGACGGTATCGCCGGCCGGATGGCCGAAGTCGTCGTTGATCCACTTGAAGTGATCGATATCCAGCACGATCAGCGCCATGTCGCCGTGCTCCAGGCAATCGGACGCCTGCTCGATCACGGCGGCGCGATTCAGGGCGCCGCTCAGCGGATCGTGGGTGGCGCGGTATTCCAGCTGCTGCGCCAGTTCGTGCAGCTGGCGGTTCATCTGGTTCATGTCCAGTTCCGCGCGGTCGCTGCGGCGGATCAGGCGGCGGCTCTCGCGCATCAGGCGCTCGTAGTGGACGATCATTTCGGCCAGCGCCGCGCGTGGGTCGGCGCAGGAATCGGCATATGCCGCCTTGGCGTTAGCCAGTGCGGCGCTTTCCAGCGCAAACAGGTCGGCGTCGGCCATGGGTTTCATCAGTTGCTCACTGCGTGATCGTGGAAGTCCAGCGCGCCGAAATCGTCCTGCAGTTCCTGGCCGAATTCGAGAATGGTGTCGTCGTCTTCGTCGTGATACCAGTTCAGGCGCACCTGGTTGCCGGCCATGGCGGCGTCGTTCAGCGCCTCGAAGAAACTGAACAGCATCTTGGTGCTGGAGCTGTTGAAGTAGGCCAGCGACACATGCACGGTGATCTCGGCATCGCTGCACTGGTCGAGGTAAGCCTTGACGCGCGCGATCACGGGACCGTAGAAGGCGGCGGCGTTTTCCGGGTAGGATTCGCCCTTGATCGACAGCGTGTGCTGGTCGAAGCGGAAATCGACTTCCGGCGAAGTGGGCGAAGCGGCGATGAAGAGTGGTTCCATTTTATAGTTCTCGGTATGTTCAGATAATCGCTTTGATGCAGAAGACGGTGGTGTCCGGATTGTGCTCATCCTGCACGAATTCGAATTCCAGCGGTTCGCTGGCGTCGCGCGCCATGGTCAGGAATCCCAGGCCTGCGCCTTTGCTGTCGGTTGGCGTTTCGTCGCGCAGCGCTTTTTTGTAAGCGAGCTTGATCTCTTCCATGCTCATCGAGTGCAGCGGTTCCAGGCGGTTGCGGATGTTCTCCGCGTTGGCGCTGTCGACCGGATTGGCGCACAGCAGGAAGAAGCTGTCGTCCTTCATGCCGATGCAGAACGAGCCGCGCCGCATCTGGTTCTCGGTGGCGTCGCCCGGCGTCAGTGTGTCGGACGAATAGTGCATGATGTTCTGCGACATTTCGACAAACGACGAGAAGATGCGGCGGCGCGTCGGCCCGGCCGCGCCGGCCGTATCCAGGCGCGCCTTGATGGTCTCCGAAATGGCCGCTACCACGTGCTGCGAGAAGTAGCCCACGTAGAAGAAGATGATGTGGCGCTTGCGGGCCACTTCATAAAAATCGCTGAATTCTTTGTACAACAAGTGGAACTCCTATTACGGACGTAAGCAGAAAAAGGTCAGGTCGTCGCGGCGCGGCTGTTCGCCTTGCCAGGCCTGGTAATCGTCCAGCATCGCCTGCGCCACGTGGCGCGCGCACTCGGTGCGCTTGGCCAGTAGCACGTCGCGCATGCGGCGCTTGCCGTAGGCGATGTCCTTGGCGCCGCCGATCTGGTCGATCAGGCCATCGGTGGTCAGGAACAGCAGGCTGCCTTCCGGGATGGTGATGATCTTGTTGGTCCAGCTGTAGTCCAGCGGCGAATCGGTGTAGCCGACGCCCATGCGGTCACCGTCGACGGTCTGCACCGATTGCTGGTCCGGATCGAGCTGGAACAGCGACAGCTTGGCGCCGGCGAAGCGCAGCTGGCGGGTGGCGTGGTCGAACCACATAAAGGCGGCGTCCATGCCGTCGTTGGATTCGGTGTGGCCATGGCCTTCGACCTGGCCCAGCATACCCTTGACGCCGCGATTGACTTCGGCAATCAGCTTGGCCGGATCGCGCGGGCCCAGTTGCTGCAATGCCTGGCTCAAGGTCGACGACGAAATCAGCGTCATGAAGGCGCCCGGCACGCCGTGGCCGGTGCAGTCGGCGATGGCGGCGAACCAGCCGTCTTCATAGCGCGCGAAGTGGTAGAAGTCGCCGCCGACCACGTCGCGCGGCTGCCATTCGAGATGGGCGTCGTCCAGTGCATCGGACAGCGCCAGGTTGGAAGGGCGCAGCAGCGAGCGCTGGATCACGCTGGCGTAGTCGATGCTGTGCATGATCTGACGGTTTTTCTCGGCCTGCATATTGGCCACCACGTTCATCAGCTGCAAGCCGAAGCCGACGCCGGCCAGCGCGCCGTCGCGGGTGACGATGAAGCCATCGGCCAGCGCCTTTTCACCTGACTCCACGGCGCGGAAGGTCAGCGCTTCGATGCTCATGTTGGCGTCGACGATCAGCGGTTCCTTGTCCATGAAGGCAATGCAGCTCTTCTTGCCATACAGCTCGTGATAGAAGGGCTTGGACATCTGCGACATGAAGATGTTGCGGCTGATCAGGCCGATCGGGCGGCCGCTCTCGATGACGGGCAGGCTCATCAGGTCGCGGCGCTCGGTGAACAGCTCCAGGACGGCGAAATTGGTCGTGTCGGACAGGACCGAAATCGTCTCCACGCACAGGTCGGCGGCAACCGAGAGACGAAAGCGGGGCAGGTGCAAACGAGAGGCATTGAACTCCACGGCCGGGAACCCTTTATCAACACTGAGTCTTACATGCTAACGGGCAATTGTTACACGCTCATTACATATTAACTAAAAGAAAACACTGTTGCATATATTGCCGCAAGGTAATAGTGACGTCATAATGCGTGTGTAGATTGGTGAGAATTCGCGCAGAAGGCGCATTTTCCCTCAAGAAAAGCTATGAAATTTCCCCAATTGAATACCGGCATGCGCGTGATGGCCTCGTTTGCCGCGTTGTTGATGGTGATGGCCTGCATGTCCGTGTTGTCGCTGTGGCGGCTGCAAACGGCCAACGACACGGCCTCCAACCTGGTGCATGAAAAGCTGGCGCGGCAGCAACTGACGTCAGAACTGCTGGGCGTGACCGAACTGAATGGACTGCGGGCGATGTCGATTGCCCGCAGCGACAGCCTGGAGGTGGCCGACATCTTCCAGTCCCAGCTGACCGCCGGCGACCAGCGCGCGGCGGAGATGGAACGGCAACTGGCCGCCATGCCGGCCGGCGGCGAGGAAGCCGGGCTGCTGAGGGCGGTGGCCGGCAAAAAGGCGGCTTTCATGGCGCTGCGCGGCGAACTGTTCAAGTTCAAGGACAGCGGCCGCACCCAGGAGGTGGGCGATCTGCTGGATAACAAATGGCCGGCCATGTTCAAAGCCTACGCCGGCGCACTCGCGCAACTGCTGGCCTACCAGACCGGGCAGGCCCAGACGCTGGCGGCGCAGTCGGCTTCCCAATATCAGAGCAGCCGCGCCTTGCTGATCGGCTTTGGCCTGGCGACGCTGGCACTGGGGGCGGTGCTGGCCTGGCTGCTGACGCGCAGCATCGTGCGGCCGCTGACGCAGGCGGTGTCGCTGGCCGAGCAGGTGGCCGGCGGCGAGTTGCGCGGCGCGCTGGCGCATGACCGCAGCGACGAGATCGGCAAGCTGTTCGACGCGCTTAGCCATATGACAGGCCGCCTGGCCTATACCGTCGGCCGCGTGCGCGACGGCGCGGTGGCGATCGATTCGGCCTCGCGCGAAATCGCCAACGGCAATCTGGATCTGTCGCGCCGCACCGAGCATCAGGCCGGTGCGCTGGAAGAGACGGCGTCGGCGATGGAGGAGCTGACGTCGGCGGTCAGGCAGAACAGCAGCAATGCGCGCCAGGCCAATCAACTGGCGTTGTCGGCGTCCGAAGTGGCGGGCAAGGGCGGGGCGGTAGTGTCGGAGGTAGTGCGCACCATGGCCAGCATCAATGATTACGCGCACAAGATCAGCGACATCACCAGCGTGATTGACAGCATCGCCTTCCAGACCAATATCCTGGCCCTGAACGCAGCGGTGGAAGCGGCCCGCGCCGGCGAGCAAGGACGCGGCTTTGCGGTGGTGGCGAGCGAGGTGCGCAGCCTGGCGCATCGTTCGGCCGAGGCGGCCAAGGAGATCAAGAAGCTGATTCAGGATTCCGCCGAGCGTGTGGCCAATGGCAGCGCGCTGGCCGAAACGGCTGGCGCGACGATGAGCGACATCGTTGCCAGCGTGCACAAGGTCACGGCGATTATCGGCGACATCAGCGCCGCCAGCGCCGAGCAGGAACACGGGATCTTGCAGGTCAATACGGCCATCAGCGATATGGATGGCGTCACCCAGCAGAATGCAGCCTTGGTAGAGGAGGCTGCGGCGGCGGCCGAGGCGATGCAGACGCAGGCGCGCGAACTGGCCGAGCTGGTCGGGTCGTTCAAGCTGGATGCGCAGCAGGCCGTCATCCAGCCTTTGCCGCAGCGACTGGCTTTGCCGGCGTCGGACGATAACCGGCTGCGGCGTGCCGCCTGAGCCACAAGTTACAAAATTTGAGTATTGCGGATCTGCAAATGTTGTATAGTCATTGTATGAAAAACACTAGCCTGCTTCTCTGCTCCCTGCTGCTCGGCCTGTCCGCCGCCCACGCGGAACGCGCCGACAGCTTCCAAAAGACGGTGGTCCGCGCGCGCGATGCGTCCGGCGAGCTGACGCGCAAGGTCACTACGCTGACCGGCAACATCGAAATTCAGCGTGGCACGCTGCTGATTCGCGCCGAGCACGGCGTGATGACCGAGGATGCGCAGGGCTACCAGCACATCGTGCTCAGCACCAAGCCGGGCGAGGCGCCGGTGTTTTTCCGCCAGCGGCGTGACGGCGGCCAGAACGTGTGGATGGAAGGTGAGGCGCTGGAAGTTGTCTACGACGAAAAGGCCGAGCTGGTGGACTTGATTGACCACGCCAGGGTGCGCCGCACGACGGAGGGCGCCTTGACTGACGAGGTTGTTGGCGAGCACATCATCTATAACTCGCGTGAAGAGCAGTACCAGGTCACGCAACTGGCGAACCGGGCGAGCACCGGCGACCGGCGCGGCACCATGGTGTTGCAACCGACGCGCAAAGACCCGCTGATTTCGCCGGCCTCGGCTACCGCTTCCATGCAGTAGACATGCGACGCTATCTCGCCCCGCTTATTCTCGTGCTGCTCAGTGGCTGCGGGATAAACTATGTGAAGCAGCTGTCGCCCGGCGACACGGTCGGCAATGATCGTGCGGTGATTGTCTATGGCGTCAAGGTCGAGGGGCAATGGGGCTATGCTAAGTTCTCCATTCTGCTCGATGAGTATGACGCCCAGACCGGCAAGATTACCGGCAATTGCCTGGTCCATACCAAAACCCAGGCCACGGTTGACAGCGCTGCGCGTGATGTCCAGTACTTTGCCTTTGAGGTTCCGCCGGGGCAGTATGTCTACAGCCCTTTTAACGCCAATCTTCTTGCCGGTGGCAATGTCGCGTTCGAGGCGGCGGCGGGCAAGCACGTTTACGTGGGCGAATTCGTTTACGAGAAAAACCGGGCCGTGACATTGCGCCAGAATCTGGCACAGGCCAAGGCGCCAATCGACAGGCTGTTCCCGGGATTGAAAGGCAACCTGTCGGCGGCAGACGTCAGGACTGTCAAAAGTCCCAACATCTTTATTTGCACGCCTTAGTTTGCATGCCCATTTCCCTGCCTGACGAAATCCGCACGTCGCGACTGACGCTGCGCGCACCGCGTGCTTCCGATGCTGTCCATCTGTTCGCCGCTTACACCCAAGATCTGGAAGTGGCGCGCTTCATGACGTGGCGGCCGCAAACGCGGCTGGCTGAAACCGAAGGCTTTATCGCGTATTGCATGAAGGCCTGGGCGGAGAACCGCAGCCGCGTCTATCTGCTGGTCCCGCACGACAATGACGATGTGCCGATCGGCATGCTGGACGCGCGCTTGCAGCCGCGCACGATCGACATCGGTTATGTGCTGCAACGACAATCCTGGGGCGCGGGACTGATGCCGGAAGCCATCGAGGCATTCACCCAGTTGGCGCTGTCGCTGCCCGAGTATTTCCGCGTCCAGGCCACCTGCGACGTCGAAAACACCGCGTCCGCACGCACGCTGGAGAAATCCGGCTTCTTGCTGGAAGGCCGGCTGGAGCGGCACACCGTCGTCCCCAACCTGAGCGAGGAGCCGCGCGCCTGCTTCATGTACGCCCGCTGCAAATGAACATCGCCATCGCAAGTCCATCCGATCTTGCCGACATCGGCGCCCAATTGCTGACAGCATGCCGGCCATATCTCGACCAGCACGCCTCGTACTGCCTGCCATACGCACACCTACAGCCTTTTTACGGCGCAGCCGGATTCACCGTAGCAGACAACGCCGATCTGCCGGATTTTCTGGCCAAGCGGCTGGCGTCCTATCTGACCAACGGCCAGGCGGTCATCGCGATGCAGCGGCCGCCAGGGACTAAAACGCGCTCTTGACGACGCCGCCGTCGACCCGCAGTGCGGCGCCGGTGGTGGCCGATGCCAGCGGGCTGGCGATGTAAGCCACCATCGACGCCACTTCCTGCGGCGTGCCGAAGCGTTTGATCAGCGACGTCGGGCGGACGTGGACGAAAAACTCGGCCTCAACCTGCTCGAAAGTCTTGTCAGCCGCGCGCGCCATGTCTTCGACGAAATCGCCCACGCCGCGTGACTTGGTGGGGCCCGGCAGCACGCTGTTGACCGTGATGCCAGTGCCGGCAACCGATTCCGCCAGCCCGCGCGACACCGCCAGCTGCGCCGTCTTGGTCATGCCGTAGTGGATCATCTCGGTCGGGATCTGCACCGCGCTCTCGCTGGAGATGAAGATGATGCGGCCCCAGTTGGCCTGCTTCATCTCCGGCAACACCAGCCGCGCCAGGCGCACGCCGCTCAGCACATTGACGTCGAAGAAGCGCAGCCAGTCTTCGTCGGGAATATCTTCAAACGCCTTGGGCTCAAAAATCCCCAGGTTGTTGACCAGAATGCTGATGCCCGGATAGCGCCGCACCACCTCCTGCGCCGCGTCGGCCTTGCTCAAGTCGCCGGCGTAGCCGTGCACCGTGCCGTGCGTCTCGGCGCGGATGCGCGCAACCGCCTCGTCGACGCCTTGCTGCGTCCTGCCGTTGACGATCACGCTGGCGCCTTCCAGGGCCAGCGTGGACGCGATTGCGTAACCAATGCCTGCGGTACTGCCACTTACCAATGCCAGCTTGCCATTGAGTTGTAAGTTCATATCGACTCTCCTTGGTTGATTGACTCCTGATAATAGCCACCCGGCGAGACAGGTCATACACACGATCGGGCGCACATCCACACTGACCAAAGGCGGAGCGACTGGCGCGCCACCCCCTGCCTATACTGATCTTTTACCATCAAATGAAGGAAGACGTGATGAATACCCGCTTCAAGTTGTTGCTGCCTCTACTCCTTGCAGTAAAGTTCGTCTACGCGGCGCCGGCGCCGGCGATCCAGTCGGCCAGCAAGCTCAGCTTCGGCGATGCCAGCTCCTTATTCGTCGCCGACTGGAAAGGCGCGCGCATTTTTGCATTACCGCTGCCAGCCGCCGCCAGCCCGGCGGGCAAACCGTTCAATTTGCTCGATGTGCAGGCGCCAATCGCCAAAGCACTCGGCGTGGCGCCAACCGCGCTGCGGTTTGAAGACCTGGCCGTCCAGCCTGGCAGCGAACTGGCCTACGTGGCGCTGACCGTGCGCGGCGCCAAGGGCCAGAGCAAGCCCGCCATCGTCAGCATCGACGCAGCGGGCAAAGTCAAACGGCTGGATCTGACCAAGGCCTCTGGCTCGGCAGCGATCAGCGATGCGCCGAAGGGAGATGTCACGTTCTGGCGCGACCTGCCGGAACAGACCCTGACCGTGACCGACATGCGCTATTACGATCACAAGCTGTACGTCGCCGGCCTGTCGGACCGCAGTTTCGCGTCCACCTTGCGCGTGTACGACTACCCGTTCAACGGCAAGGCCACCGCCACCACCATCGAAATGTACCATCCGGTGCACAACCAGATCGAAACCCGCGCGCCGATCCGCAGCATGACCGTGATGACCATCGGCGGCGAGCCGACGCTGGTAGCGGCCTATACCTGCACGCCGCTGGTCACCATCCCGCTCAAGGAGTTGAAAGACGGCGCGCACATCGCCGCCCGCACCGTGGGCGAACTGGGGTGGGGCAGTGCGCCTAACGGCCTGGTGAGCTTCAAGGTGGGCGATGCAGAATATGCCTTGCTGGTCAATTCCAGCCGCTCGGCCGATCTGCTGAGCGCCACCGATCTGACCAGCGCCTCAGCTGCGCCGGGCCTGTCCACGCCGATCGAATGGCCGGCCAAGCCGTATCTGGGCGTGAAGGCGACCATGACGCCGATGTCGGCGGTGATGCGGATCGATAATCTGAATCCGCAGCTGTTGCTGGCGTTGCGCCGCTCCGACGCCGGTGGCGAGATGCAGCTGGTGTCGATTCCCAAGGGCGGCTACCTGCGCCTGAGCGACTTCGTCAACGAATATGACTTCCCGGATTACCGTTACCCGGACGGCGATAAATTCCGCGACTTCCACAAGTACGCGCGCACGCTTGAAGGCTATGGCGAACTGGCGCGTTGACGCGGCGCTGCTGGCGCTCGTGCTGGGTGGCGGGGAGGCCGGGGTGACCGGGGTGGCGACTGGCGCCAGCGTCACCCCGTCCGGCCCGGAGGTGGCGGAAAATCTGCTGCGGATCGAGTTGCATCTTGACCGGCCCTTGCCGGCGGCGCTGGATATGACCCACGTCACGCTGCTGGACAGCGCCGGCACGCCGATCCCGGATGCCTTTCTCGACCTGCCGCTGTTCGACCGCAGCGGCAAGAACGTGACGCTGCTGTTGCATCCCGGCCGTATCAAGACCGGCGTCGGCCCCAATGTTGCGCTGGGACCGGCGATGCGCAGCGGCCAGTCCGTGACGCTGCGCATCGACGATCCGCAGCTTGGCCGCCGGCTGGAACAGCACTGGCAGGTGACGCCGCCGTTGCGCGAGCGTATCGATCCCCGTCAATGGACAGTGCAAGCTGTGCGGCAAGGCGGCCGGCAGCCGTTGAGGGTCGTCGCCCCCGCCGCGCTGGACGGCGATGCCGCCCAGGCGATTGCCGTGCAGGGGCCGGATGGGCGGCGCGTCCCTGGCGTCGCCATGCTGACGGCCGGCGAGCGCGAATGGCGATTCATGCCGGCGCAAAACTGGCGTCCAGGTACGCATCTGTTGCGCATCCACCCACGGCTGGAAGATCCGCAGGGCAACCGTCTGTGTTCGGCGTTTGAGCAAGCGGGACAGAGTGCGCAGCGCTGCGAAGAGGAGGGCAGGCTGGCTTTTATTATTGAATAACGGTGACAATAGGTGAGTATTGCATCTCTATAAAGGTTGTATAGTTTCCTCGTAAAGTTAATCTCACTGGCGAGGGCTGAATGATTGTTTGGCGCGGATATGGCATTCTGGTGTTGGTATTTGCTGTGCTGGGCTACGCGTTGGGCAAGGTGGGCGCCGAGCAGATTTGGGGGGCGCCGCTGCCGGCGGCGTATCGTCCCGGCTCGGAATTGGCTGGCATGCTGCTGGCCGCCGCCATCGTCTACGGCCTGCATCGCCTGATCCAGTCCCGGCAATCGCCCCGCGCCTACATCGACAAGGCCACCGGCGAAGAGATCATCGTCCATCCCAAGAACGATCTGTTCTTTATTCCCGTGAAAATCTGGCCATACATCCTGGCCGTGCTGGGCATCGTGTTCTTCTTCCAGAAATAAGCCGCGCCGGCAGGCAATAGATTTTTTAAATTGCGGTGATGAAAGCGCTTCCACATGGTATAAAGTGGCAATACTTTCACTCGCTCATGCCATGCCCTCCGTCAGAACGCCGATCAGCACGCCTCCCATGTTCAATCTTGCGTGGCCGCTGCTGGTCGAGCTGGGCCTGGCGATCGCCTCCAGCATCATCGGCACCGCGCTGGCTTCGCGCATTTCGGACCAGGCGGGCGGCGCCTTCGCCATCGCCAGCCAGGTGTCGGCGGCGCTGTTCATTTTGTTCCGCATCATCGGCGCCGGCGTCAGCGTGGTGGTCACGCAGAATCTCGGCGGCGGCCAGCGCGCCGCGGCCGACAAGGTGGCTCGCGCCGTGGTTGGCGCCAGTACCTGGCTGGGTGCGGTCACCGGCCTGATCGCCATGCTTGGCGCGCACGGCCTGCTGCATCTGCTGAACACCCCCGCTGAAGTCTTTCCAATTGCCGCGCCATTCCTGATCGCGCTGGGCCCGGCCATGCTGTTCGATGCATGGAACGCCTCCATGGCCGGCGTGATGCGCGCACACCTGCGCACGCGCGACACGCTGGTGGTGCTGATTATCATGCACGTCAGCCATCTGCTGCTGGCGCTGCCGCTGATGTACGGCTGGGGACCGCTGCCGGCGCTGGGGCTGCCGGGCTACGCGCTGGCCCTGGCCGTCAGCCGCATGATCGGGCTGGCGCTGCATCTGCTGATGTGGCGTACCCACCTCGGCATTACCGTGGCGCGCGAGGACTGGTGGCGTTTGCCGCGTCCCGAACTGTCGGCCGTGCTGCATATCGGCTTGCCCGGCGCGGCGGAAAACATCGCCTGGCGGCTGGCCTTCATGGTCAGCGTGGCGACGGCGGCCGAACTGGGCACCAGGGCGCTGGCCACGCAGGCTTACGTATTGCAGCTGATGGGCGGCGTCATGATGTTCAGCATCGCCACCGGGCTGGCGGTGGAAATCGTGGTCGGCTATCTGATCGGCGCCGGCCGGCTACGGGAGGCGCACCGCGTGGTGCGGCGCGCGCTGGCACGCGGGCTGGTGGTGTGCGTGCTGATCGCCGCCTGCGCCGCGCTGCTGGGCCGCTGGCTGCTGGGCTGGTTCACGCAGGACCCGGAGATTCTCGCCGCCGGCGCCACGCTGCTGTGGATCACCGTGCTGCTGGAGCCGGGCCGCACCTTCAACCTGGTGGTGATCAACGCGCTGCGCGCGGCCGGCGATGCGCGCTTTCCTGTCATGGCCGGCGCGTTCTCGATGCTGTTCGTGCTGGCCGGCGGCAGCTGGCTGCTGGGCGTGGTGCTGGGCTGGGGCCTGCCCGGTGTCTGGATCGCCTATGCCGCCGATGAATGGATACGGGGACTGATCATGTGGCGCCGCTGGCAGACGCACGCCTGGGTGCCGCATGCGCGCAGTTCGCGCAAGCGCCTGCGCTCTCCGCTGGTGATCGAAGGTTAGGCCCGTCCGGACGCGGTTTTTTGCGTGGCGGGCAGGTTGCGGGCAATTACGCGCAGCATGTCTTCAACATCGATAGGCTTGGCGATGAAGTCGTTCATGCCGCAGGCGATGCATTCTTCGCGCTCCGACTCCATCACGCCGGCGGTCATCGCCAGCACGGGCAGGTGCAGGCCCAGTTCCGCGCGGATCTTGCCGGTGGCTTCAAAGCCGTCCATCTCCGGCATCTGCACGTCCATCAGCACCAGGTCGTAGCGGTGCGACTCGGTGCGCAGCCGTTCGACGGCGAGGCGGCCGTTGTCGGCGGTCTCGATGGTCGCGCCGGCGTGCGTCAGCATGGTGCTGGCGACCAGCTGGTTGATCGGATTGTCCTCCACCAGCAGGATGCGCACGCCGTCCAGCCGCTGGCCGAGGATATCGGTGTCGGCCGCCGGCGCGGCATCGCGCGCGCCGGCCTGCGCCTGTTGCAGCGTCTCCGCCAGCCGCGCACCGGTGACGGGCTTGAGCAGTACCGCGTTGGCCATCTGCGCGCCGTCGGTGTGCAGCAGCTTGCCCTGGCCGAAAGCGCTGATCATCAGGATCACCGGCGTGCCGGCGATGGTGCTGTCGGCGCGGATCGCCTGCATGGTGGCCAGGCCGCACATGCCGGGCATGTTCCAGTCCACCAGTACACCGTCGTAGCGTGGTCCCTGACTGTGCAGGAGCGCCAACGCCTGCTCGCCGGTGCTGGCGCTATCGCAGCTCCAGCCGCGCGCGCGTATCGAGCGGCACAGGTAGTCGGCGCTGGTGCTGTCGTCGTCCACCACCAGCAGGTGCTGCACCGCACCGGGAGGTTCCTGCGCCGGCTCGACGCCTGCCTGCAGCGGCACGGTGAGAATGAATTCGCTGCCGACTCCCGGCGTGCTGCGAACGTCGATGTCACCGCTCATCAGCGCCGCCAGGCGGCGCGAGATCGCCAGTCCCAGGCCGGTGCCGCCGAAGCGGCGCGTCATCGATGCATCGGCCTGCGAGAAGGGCGCGAACAACTGTGTCAGCCGGTCGGCGGGAATGCCGATGCCGCTGTCGCGCACCGTGAAGCGCAGCGTGGCCGGCGCCTGCGCCAGTTCCACCAGCACCGACACCGATCCTTTTTCGGTGAACTTGATGGCGTTGCCGACCAGGTTGACCAGCACCTGCTGCAAGCGGTGGCCATCGCCGACCAGCGCTTGCGGCACGCCCGGCTCGACGCCGATCGCCAGCTCCAGATCCTTCTCGCCGGCGTTGACGGTCATGATGGCGGCCACCGCCTCCAGCATGGCCGACAGGTGGAACGGCGCTGGCGCCAGCTCCATGCGTCCCGCTTCGATCTTGGAAAAATCCAGCACATCGTTCAGGATGCTGAGCAGCGAGTGACCCGACGACCGTATCATCTCCACGTACTTGTGCTGCTCGCCCGACAGCGTGGTGTTGCCCAGCAAATGCGCCATGCCCAGCACCGCGTTCAATGGCGTGCGGATTTCATGACTCATGTTGGCGACGAATTCGCTCTTGGCGCGGCTGGCCGCTTCCGCCAGGTCGCGCGCGGCGATCAGCGAACTTTCGGACTGCCGCAGCGCGCCGGTCATCTGCCGCGCCAGCGCGGTGGCGTAGGCCTGGCGTGCCGTCAGGGCGCGCACCACGCCGAAGAACAGCAGGCTGATAATGACGCCGGCCAGCAGCACGATGTGCGACTTCTGGCGGTCGATGGCGTCTTCAAACGCCGGCTGTGAGGCAAAGCGCAGGGTCCATTGGTGGCGCAGCAGGTCCAGCGACATGGTGCGCAGATATGGATTCGGATACTGCTGCGGATCGGCCGGTGCGCGCTCGCTGGAGTACAGCAGCGATGCCGGATTGGCGTCGTTGCCATCGAAGATTTCTACCCGCACCGTGTGATCGGCGGGGCCGAGCAGGTCGCGCATCAATTCGTCGGCGCGGATCGGGCTATAAGCGAAACCCTGCAACGCCGCCATGCGCTGCGCGGGCGTGCTGCGCGGGCCGAGTAGCGTGTCCCTGCGGTAGATCGGGAAGTACATCAGGAAGCCGGGCAAGCCGGTGTTGTCGTGATCCTGTACCAGCACCACCTTGGCCGTCAGCGCCGGCGCACCGCTGCGCGCCGCCTGCAGCAAGGCCGCGCGGCGGGTTGGTTCGGACAGCATGTCGTAGCCGAAGGCGCGCAGGTTGCGGCCGGCGAACGGCTCCAGGTACATCACCACCACCGAGCTGCCGCTATCGGGACCTTGATTGTTGCTCCAGATGTGGAAGTCCTCGTAGCCCTGGTTGCGGATGTCCTTCTCGGTGGGGGCGCGCTGGTCGGCGCGCAGGTACATGCCGTAGCCCAGCCCCATCACGCCGGGGAAGTTATGCGGCAGGTCCATGCCTTCGGCGAAGTCGCGCCACTGGTCGCGCGTAGGTTCCTGCTGCGCCCTGAACAGCGCCTGGGCGCCACGCAGGCCGGATTCGTACAGCGTCATGCGGCGCGCGATACGCTTGGCGATATCGGCGCATTCGGACTCGAACTGCTCCTGCGCGCGCCGCTCGGTGCTGGCCGACAGCAGGTGCCACATCGCCACTGTCAGGCCGACGCCGATCAGCAGCGTGCCCCATTGCGCGGCGTTGTAGCTGACCGCGTCGTTGCCGGCGCGCTTGCGTTCACTGACATCGGCGCACAGCACCATGGCGATCAGGCTGCACAGCATGATGAAGCTGACCAGCGCAATCAGCGCGTCGTTCAGCGTGCCGACCGCGAACGGGCCGTAGCCGTGGATGGTGCCGGTCACCGCGCTGCCGGCGGTGACGATGCAGATGGTGCTGGCGCCACGCAGGCCGTAGCGGTGCGCAGACCAGGCGATCGCCAGTACGAACAGATACGGCAGCCATCCCAGGCCGTCGTCGTAGGAGTAGCGGCGGCCGAACACCGCATACGACAGCGCCGCCAGCACCAGCAGCGACAGCGCAATCTCCAGCGCGCCGCGCCAGTTCCAGCGCGGCAGCCGCCGCACGCACCAGATAATGATGGCCGGGCCGACCAGCAGCACGCCGGCCATGTCACCGACCCACCATGTGAGCGCGATGGCGCCATGCGCGGCGGCCGGCGCCAGTCCGCTGTAGACCAGCGTGGTGCTGCCGATGCCGGCGCTGACCGCGCTCATGACCATCGCCACCACTGCGAATTTGTAGACGTTCTGCTGTTGGCCGATCGGCTGCTTGACGTCAAAGTAGCGTTTGACCAGCCACACGCCGGACAAGGCTTCGAGCGTATTGCCGCTGGCGATCAGCGTGGACGCCAGCAGCACGCCGCCGTTGAGCGGCAGGCCGTTGGCCTGGAAGGTTGCGAGGTTGGCGGCCAACGCGCCGAGGAAAATGGCCGGCCAGGCGCGATAGCCGATCAGCAGCAGGGCCGCAAAGGCGATCCCGGACGGCGGCCAGACTGGCGTCGCATTGGTGTGCGCGAACGCCAGCAACAGGCTGGCGCGGGCGATCAAGGCGTAGCACAGCGTGAGCAGCACAAGCGCGCGCATGGCGGATTCGGGGGTTGTCTACGATGAGCCACTATAGCGTAAATATTGCCATAATGGTTTGGCAGATCTACCCGTCGCGCGGTATATTTTGTCATCTTTGTCGATAGCGGGTGAACCTTGTCTCTGTCTTCCAACGATACTTTGATCGTTGCTGTTTCTGTGGTGTTTGCGGCGCTGGCCGGCCTGCTGTCGCTGGTGATGGGCGCGCGCCAGAAGGCGGCGCGGGACGCGGCCCGGCAGCGCAGCCAGGAAAGCGAGCGGCGCGCGCGGGTGCTCGCCGACACGCTGCCATTGCTGATCGCTTACCTCGACCGCGACCTGCGCTACCGCTTCGCCAACGCCCATTACCGCACGCAGTGGGGACTGGAGCCGCAGGAGATGCTGGGTAAAACCGTCAGCGAGGTATTCGGTCCTGCCGCCGCGCCCTGGCTGGAGGATTTGAACTCCGCGCTGGCCGGGCGTCGCTTGCATTACGAACGCGACTTCCAGGGGCGCGATGGCGTCGCCCACTTCCTGGTCGACCTGGTGCCGGACATCGCGCCGGACGGTCGCGTGGCCGGCTTCTACCTGACCGCGATGAATATCACCGACCGCAAGAACAGCGAGCAGCGCGCCGAAGCGGCCAGCCGCGCCAAGAGCGAGTTTGTCGCCAATATGAGCCACGAGATCCGCACCCCGATGAACGCGGTGCTGGGCGTGGCCTACCTGCTGGAGAACACGCCGCTGACCCAGGTACAGAAGGAATATGTCGGTGTGATACGCTCGTCCGGACAGATGCTGCTCGGTGTTCTGAACGACGTGCTGGATTTTTCCAAAATCGAGGCCGGGCGGCTGGAGCTGGCGCCGCAGCCGTTCCTGCTGCGCGAAGTGCTGGACTCACTATCCAATGTGATGTCGTTGCCCGCCAATACACGCGGCATCAGCCTGGCCATCGGCGCCGACGACAAAGTGCCGGCGGTGCTGGTCGGCGACGCCATGCGCCTGCAGCAAATCCTGCTCAACCTGGTGGGCAACGCGGTCAAATTTACGGAACGCGGCGGCGTGTCGGTGCGGGTGACGCTGGACCAGGACGCGGTGGAGCAGGGCTTGCAGCTGCGGTTCGCGGTGCGCGACTCCGGCATCGGCATGGACCTGGAACAGCAGAGCCGCCTGTTCTCCGCCTTTAACCAGGCCGACGCCTCGACCACGCGGCGCTTCGGCGGCACCGGCCTGGGACTGGCGATCTGCCGCCGGCTGACGGAGCTGATGGGCGGCGCTATCTCGGTGCGCAGCACGCCCGGCGCCGGCAGCGAGTTCGTGGTGACGCTGCCGTTTGGCGTGGCCGATGACGACGTCGCGGTCGAGCATCCCGCCTTGCAGACCGCCGCCGCACAAGCGTGGATGGTGCCGGAGGCGCCAGCCCTACAGCACGCGCCGCCCGAGCCTGAGCCGGCGCCCGCGCTGCGGCTGCAAGGACTGCGGCTGCTGCTGGTGGAAGACCATCCGCTGAACCAGCTGGTGGCGCGCGGCATGCTGGAACACGTCGGCGCCAGCGTGGAGGTGGCGGAAAACGGTCAGCTGGCGGTGGACCGCCTGCGCGAACGCGCCGCAGACTACGACATCGTGCTGATGGATGTGCAGATGCCGGTGATGGACGGCTTTGCGGCCACGCGCCACATCCGCGCGCTGGGCCTGACACTGCCGGTGCTGGCGATGACGGCAGGGGTGATGCAATCGGAGCAGGACCAGTGCATCGACGCCGGCATGGATGATTTCATCGCCAAGCCGGTGGATGTGGAGCAGATGCTGGACACCATTTCGCGCCATTGGGACGCAATTCGCGCGCGCTGAACGCATTTCGTCACATGGCCGCACGGACGCCGCGGTGCGTGGATAAAGTGGCATCACACCTCAACCACTTGATCCAACCGGGAGCCTGATATGTCCAAATTGATCCTCGCCTCGCTGCTTGCTGTTTGCTGCTCTGCCCATGCCGCCGACCTGACCATCCATGTTGACGGCGTCACTAGCGCCGAAGGCAATGTCATGGTCGCCGTCTACAACTCGGCCGATACCTTCCTCGCCAAGCCGCTGCGCGCGGTGCAGGCGCCGGCCCAAAACGGCGCGGTGGACGTCAAGGTGACCGACCTGCCGGCCGGCGACTATGCCTTCGCCGTCTACCACGACGCCAACGCCAACGGCAAAATGGACCGCAACATGGTCGGCGTGCCGACCGAGGACTACGCCTTCAGCAACAATGCCTTCGGCAAGCGCGGCGCGCCACGCTTTGAGGATGCCCGCATCGCGCTGCCGGCCGATGGCGCCATCACCGCCGTCAACCTGCGTTGATCGGAGACCGAACATGACTAACCGCCGCCAATTCCTCAGTTTCGCCGCACTTGGCCTGGCTTCCTCGTCCGCCCTGGCCGACAGCCTGACCTACGAATCGTTCCACCACGCGCTGGACGGCAATGCGCGGCTGATGGCTTACGCCGACCATACCGGCGACGTCGCCGGCGACGCCTCAGTGCTGGGCCGGATGCCGGCAGACCTGAACGGCGTCTTTTACCGCAACGGGCCGGGACGTTTTGAACTGGGCGGGGAACGCTACCATCACTGGTTTGACGGCGACGGCTTCGCCCAGCGCTGGCAGATCAGCGACGGCAAGGTCAGTCACATCGGCCGCTTCGTCGCCACGCAAAAATTCCAGGACGAGAGCAAGGCAGGGCGCTTCCTGTATCCGGCCTTCGGCACCTACATCGACCGCAAGGCTGTCAAAAACAACGACAGCGTCAATGTCGCCAACACCAATCTGCTGCCGTTCAATGGCCGCGTGTACGCGCTGTGGGAAGGCGGTTCGGCCACCGAAGTCGATCCGCAAACGCTGGCCACGCGCGGCATCAAGACCTGGCGCCCGGACCTGAAAGCGATGCCGTTTTCGGCGCATCCGAAGATCGACCCGGACGGCGGCTTGTGGAACTTCGGTAATGCGCCAGGCTCCAATCAGTTGGCAATCTACCGCATGAACGCGGCGGGTGAAGTCACGCGCACCGCAATGATACCGGTACCGCAGCTGAACATGGTGCACGACTTTGTGGTCAGCGGCCGTCACCTGATCTTCCTGGTAGCGCCATACGAGATGCGCTCCGGCCCGGAGGTCAGCCTGGGCGACAGCATGCACTGGGCCGGCGACAGGCTGCCGCTGCGCGCCATTGTCATCTCCAAGGATACGCTGGCGCTGCGTCAGGTGTTCGAGCTGCCGGCGCGCTCGGTGTTCCACTTCGGGAACGCCTATGAAGACGGCGCCTGTACCCGGCTTGACGTAGTGCTGCACGAAGGTGACGCCTTGCGCAAGGTCGGCCTGCCGATGCGCGGCCAGATGCGCATGGTGGACGACAACCCTTCCAGTACGGTGCAGATCACGCTGGACTACGCCAGCGGCCAGGCGCGCGAGGCACGGATGTTCGGCGTCAGCGAATTCCCGCGCGTGATGCCACAGGTGGTGTCGGCCCGTCACCGCAAACTGCTGGTGCTTGGCGCCAGCGGCCGCGAGCTGATACTCGACAGCGTCAATGTCATCGACACGGACAGCGGCAAAGTGGACGGCTATGCCTTTGGCCCGGGCTGGCAAGTCGAAGAGCATGTGTTGATACCGCGCCGTGGCGCGCGTTCCGAGACCGATGGCTATGTGGTCGGCGTAGCGCAGGATACGCGCCGCGCGCAAAGCGTGCTGACGGTGTTTGATGCGCACAACATCAAGGCCGGTCCGGTAGCACTGGCACGCTTGCCCTATCGCGCGCCGGTTTGCTTTCATGGTAACTTTCTGGCGGCATGAATTAAATGAAAGCAGAAATGACGCAACAAGACCGTAGCCTGGTGCGCGAGCACCCGCTGGAACTGATCCCGTTTTTCCGTCGATGGCAGCCGTCGCTGGTCCGCGACTGGCTGTACACGGTGATCTGGAGTACCTTGCTCGGCGTGGTGCTGACCGCGTTTGTGCGCCTGCTGACGAACGACGGCGCCACCTTGGCCGAGCGGTTGTGGTCGATGCTGCTGATGTCCAATCTGGTCGGCGCGATCTTCCATGGCAGCGCATTGTTGGCCAATCGTCTGCTGGCAGGCTGGCCGCGTCGTGCTCCCCGTCTGCCGCGCATCCTGTTCAACATGGCCCTGATGGCGTTCAGTGTGCTGCTGGGCGTCCTGCTGGGGAATATGATCTGGAACGGCAGCAATCCGCTGCACTTGCTGGGCAACCGCGCGGTGGTCATGCAATGCCTGGTGATCGGTGCGTTTGTGGCGCTGCTGATGTACATGGTGCGCAGCGCCGCCGAGCGTCGCGGCGCGCGTGCCATGGAGGCGGCGCGCCAGAAGGAATTCGTGGCGGCCAGCGCCCGCATGCTGGCCGAGGCGCGGCTGCGCGCGTTGCAGGCGCAGATCGAGCCGCACTTTTTGTATAACACGCTGGCCAACGTGGTGAGCCTGATCGGACCCCGTCCGGCGCAGGCGCAGCACATGCTGGAGCGCTTCATCGATTATCTGCGCGCCAGCCTGGCCGCCAGCCGCAGCGACGAGGCGACACTGGCGTCCGAAGCGGCGCTGATCGCCGCCTATCTGGACGTGCTGGCGGTACGCATGGGCGACCGCCTGCGCTACCGCATCGACGTGCCGGAAGAGTTGCGCCAGTTCCGCATCGCGCCGATGCTGCTGCAACCGGTGGTGGAAAACGCCATTGCGCACGGCCTGGAACCGAAGGTGGAGGGCGGCGAGATCGCGGTCAGCGCGCGGGTCGAAGGAAAGCATGTCAGCATCCGCATCAGCGACACCGGCGCTGGCCTGAACGAATCGGCGCCGCGCAAGCCGGGCGGGGGCGTCGGCCTGAGTAATCTGCGCGAGCGCCTGGGCAGTTTGTATGGCGGCGCCGCCAAGGTAGAATTATTGGAAAATCAACCCTGCGGCATGACGGTGCGTCTGCTGCTGCCTTTGAATGTGAGTCCGACATCGATACCATCCGTGCCCTGATTGCAGATGACGAAGCCCATCTGCGCGAATACCTGGAAAGCCAGCTGAAAGCCGTTTGGCCGGAACTGCGGGTCGTGGCCCGCGCCGCCAACGGTATCGAGGCGCTACGCATGATCGACGAAGAAGCGCCGGCGGTGGTGTTTCTCGATATCCGCATGCCGGGCCTGACCGGGCTGGATGTCGCCGCCAAACTGGTGGACAGCCCCAAGCCGCCGCACATTGTGTTCGTCACGGCATATGACCAGTATGCGGTTGAAGCGTTTGAACATTCGGCGGTGGATTACCTGCTGAAGCCAGCCAACATCGAACGTCTGGAAAAGACGGTCGCCAAACTCAAGGCGAGGTTGAAGCCTGCGTCGGCCGAAGGCGCGGTGCCGGCAGCGGCATTGCAAGCGTTGCTGGCACAGTTGGCCGTCGCCGCGCCGGTGGCTCCGCCGTCCACAGCGCCGCTGCAATGGATACGCGCCTCGCACGGCGAAGAAACGCGCTTGATCCCGATCGACGACGTGATCTACTTCCAGAGTAACGATAAATACACCAGCGTGTTCGTGGCCGATGGCGAAAGCCTGATCCGCACGCCGATCAGCAAGTTGCGCGAGCAGCTCGATGAGCAGCAGTTCTGGCAAATCCACCGCAGTGTGATTGTCGCCGCGCGCCATGTGGCCGGCACGCGGCAAGACTTCCGCGGTCGCTTGATGGTGCAGCTGAAAGGCCGCCCGGAACAGCTGGTCGTCAGCCGTAACTACGTCGATCTGTTCCGGGGGATGTGACTCACTTGGCCAGCACCGGCTTGACTTTGGAAGCCGCCAGCTTGGCGTTGACGCGCGCGGTTTCCACATCGTCGGCGGTCGCCAGCGCCACGCCCATGCGGCGGCGGGCGAACGATTCCGGCTTGCCGAACAGGCGAATGTCGCTGTTCGGCACGCTCAGCGCATCGGCCACGCCTTCAAAGGCGATGCCTGCCGCTTCGTGCTGGCCGTAGATCACGGCCGAAGCCCCTGGCGCCCTCAGCGCCACGTTGACCGGCAGGCCGAGAATCGCCTTGGCGTGCAGTTCGAATTCGCTTTGCACCTGGGTCGCCATGGTGACCATGCCGGTATCGTGCGGACGTGGGCTCACTTCCGAGAACCACACCATATCGTCCTTGACGAACAGTTCCACGCCGAACAGGCCGAGGCCACCCAGGTCCGCCGTCACCTTGCCGGCGATGTCGCGTGCGCGCACCAGCGCCACCGGGTCCATGCGGCAGGGCTGCCACGATTCCACGTAGTCGCCTTGCACCTGCACGTGGCCGATCGGTTCGCAGTACTGCGTGATCACCTGGCCGTCTTCGCCCAGCGAACGCACGGTCAGCAGGGTGATTTCGTAGTCGAAGTCGATAAAGCCTTCAACGATCACGCGGCCCGAATCCACGCGGCTGCCGGCGGCGGCGTAATCCCACGCCGCTTTCACTTCGGCGGCGCTGTCGATCTTCGACTGGCCTTTGCCTGACGACGACATCACCGGCTTGATCACGCATGGGAAGCCGACAGCTTCGGCGCCGGCGGCCAGTTCTTCCAGGCTGCTGGCAAAACGGTATGGCGACGTGGCGAGGCCCAGCGTTTCGGCGGCCAGGCGGCGGATGCCTTCGCGGTTCATGGTCAGCTGCGCAGCGCGCGCGGTCGGGATGCAGGTGATCTTGCCAGCTTGTTCCAGCTCCGCCAGTTTGTCGGTGGCGATGGCTTCGATTTCCGGCACCACCAGGTCAGGCTTCTCTTGCTCGATCAGCGCCGCCAGCGCATCGCCATCGGTCATGTTGATGACGTGGGCGCGGTGCGCGACCTGGTGGCCGGGCGCGTTTGGATAGCGGTCGACGGCAATCACTTCGACGCCCAGGCGCTGCAGCGCGATGATGACTTCCTTGCCGAGTTCACCGGAGCCAAGCAGCATGACTTTGGTGGCGGTAGGGGACAGGGGCGTGCCGAGAGTGCGTGGAGTGTTCATAGCTTGGGAATTGAAGTTAGAAAGAATAAACCAGTGTCACCGAGGTTTGCGTGTCGGTGTTTTTCTTGTCAGCCGGGACGTTGGTATCGCTGCGGATGTTGAACGCGGCCTTCATCTGCATGGTGCTGTTGATTTTGGTGCGCAGTGCGGTTTCCGCCATCGAGTGGATATTGTCGGTGCCGCGTTCGACGATGACGTTCTGGCTGAATTGCGCGCTGTCGCTCAGCTTCCATTTCAGCAGTGCCGCACCGCGCACGGTAGGGCCGTTTTCGGTTTCAGTGGGCGAGCGTACGCCGCGGAAGTAGCCGGGACCGACTTCCACGTCGAGCGTGTGCGTGTCCGATTGGTAGATCTGTGTACCGTAACCGACGCCGATGGTCGAGTAGCGGGTGTAGGCGCCGAATTTGTCGTCGACGTGGGTAGCCAGTGCATACAGCTTGCCATGCTCGTCGTGCAGCAGCTTGTATGCTGCCTTGGCCGATGCTGCGTAGCGCTGCGCCGAGCGCTCCCGCACTTGCTGGCCTTCGTCATTGGTGACCTGTTCATCCTTGAAATAACCGGACAGGATGTATTCGTTGCTCCAGTTGTGCATCTCCTGCCGGGCGTCGATCTTGCCGGTGACCGAAGTACCGACCGTGTTACCGGAGGTGGAGATGGCGCCCAGTTCGGCGGAAGTGTTCCAGCCGTGGGCATTGACCGGGTCCATCGAGTCTGCGGCGGCATAGCCGTGGGCCAGCGCAAGCGCAGAAAGAATAAGGAGAGATTTCATAGGCAAGAGGACACGGCGCCGCGCCGCGGCAACACGCTGTCGTGATACGGAAAGAAGGCGGTATTGTACCCGACATAGAGCGACAATGCCGCATCGCAGACTGGATGTGCGAGGACGTACAGACTGACAAAGCGCCGGAGCGGATGATGAAGGCTCTTATCAAAGGGGCATCAATCATGAAATTCATTCTGTGCGCGGCGTTGGTCGCAATGACTGGTGTGGCCGGCGCCGCCGTCAACCGCTGTGTTGACGCGGAAGGCCATGTGCTGCTGACCGACGTCGATTGCCCGCAAGGCAGCCGCGCGGAAGACGACAATATCGAGCGCGTGCCGGCGGCGATGACCACTTCGGTGGCCTCAGCGCCGGCGCCGCGCAGCCGCTGGGCCGATCTGCCGCGCGCGCAAGTGCGCAAGACCGTTAGTACCGATGTCGCGACGTTGCAGGCCGCGCGTCAAAACATGACCATGGAAGATGAGTTGCGCAAGCAGCGCCGCCTGGTCAGTGCCCGTTGATGTAGTCTTCCAGTCCCGCCGCCAGAGCAGTGTATACGGCCGCGCAGGCAGGATTACTGCGTAGATTCTCGTGCATGGCCAGCCAGGTTTCCATGCTGATGTTGAATTCTTCGGGCACCAGCCGCACCAGATCCGGATCGCGCGCGGCCAGCCGCACCTGGCAGATGCCAATGCCGAGCCCCGCGCGGATCGATGCCAGGTGGACCAGGTCACTATCACTGCGCAGCGCGAAATGGCTGTTGGCCAGCCCTCCCAATAGCATTTTTAACTTGCGCGTAAAGGCGTTTTCGGTATCGATGCCGATCAGCGTGTGCTGCGTCATTTCCTCCATATTTTGTGGCATGCCGTGGCGCTCCAGGTAACGCCGGTGCGCATGGAAACCAAGATCGATGTGTCCTACGCGGCGCGCCACCAGCACCTCCTGCTCCGGGCGCTGCATGCGGACGGCGATGTCGGCATCGCGCCGCAGCAGGTTTTCGATGCGGTTGGAGACCGCCAGTTCTATCGTGATACCGGGGTGGCTATCGCGCAGCTGCGCCAGTAACGGCGGCAGCACCTCCACGCTGACTACTTCGCTGGCGGTCACCCGCACCGTGCCTTCGATCTGCCGGTCGGCGCCACGGCCTATGCCGGAGGCGGCGCGCAGCAGCGCGGATGACGCCGAGGACAAGGTTTCGGCGTACGGTTGCAGCGCGTGAGCGGCGTCGGTGGCGATGAAGCCGGCCTGTGAACGGGTGAACAGGGATAATCCCAGCGCCTGCTCCAGCGCGTCGATATGGCGGCCGACGGTCGGTTGCGTCAGTCCCAGCGCCCGCGCGGCGCCGGACAGCGAACCTTCCTTCAGCACAGACAGGAAGGAACGGTACAAATCCCAGTTTGGTTCAACGATAGTCATACGAAATTGTATAGCGCCTATGCAGCTTTAGGTAATTTTCTTTTGGCTCGCGCGAGGGCACACTACATCCATCAACTCACACAGGAGAACAGCATGGACAAAGTGGCACTGGTATTGGGCGCAACGGGCGGCATTGGCGGCGAGGTGGCGCGGGTGCTGCTGGCGCGCGGTTGGCAGGTGAAGGCCTTGCATCGCGCGCCGGAGCGTGTGGCGAAGAGCGGCGACGGCCTGCAATGGCTGTCCGGCGATGCGATGGAACACGACGACGTGGTGGCCGCCTCGCAGGGCGTGCAGCTGATTGTGCATGCGGTGAATCCGCCGGGCTACCGTAATTGGGGCCAGCTGGTACTGCCCATGCTGGAGAATACGATGGCGGCGGCGCGTGCGAGCGGTGCGCGGATTCTGCTGCCGGGTACCGTCTATAACTACGGGCCGGATGCGTTCTTGCATATCACGGAGGATGCGCCACAGCGGCCATTGACGCGCAAGGGCGCGATCCGGGTGGAGATGGAGCGGCGGTTGCGCGCCTCCGGCCTACCGGTGCTGATCGTTCGGGCGGGCGATTTCTTCGGGCCGGATGCCGGCAATAACTGGTTCGCGCAGGGGCTGGTCAAGCCGGGCAAGCCGGTGACGGCGATCAGCAATCCGGCATCGCCAGGCGTAGGCCACCAGTGGGCCTATCTGCCGGATGTGGCGGAGACCATGGTGCGGTTGCTGGAACTGGGCGAGGCGCTGCCGCAGGTGGCTGTCTATCAGATAGAGGGACACTGGGATGGTGATGGCATGCAGATGGCGGCTGCGATTGCGCGTGCCGCCGGTCAGCCGCAAATGAAGGCCGGCGCGTTCCCGTGGTGGCTGGTCACGCTGGCGGCGCCGTTTGTGACGGTGTTCCGCGAACTGCGCGAAATGCGCTATCTGTGGCGGCAGCCGGTGCGCATGTCCAACGCCAAGCTACGCAAGGCGCTTGGCACTGAGCCGCATACACCATTGGACGTCGCGGTGCGCCGCACCTTGCAGGGACAGGGGTGCTTGCCGGCCGATGCACCGCTTCATACACCGGCTCAAGTCAGCGCCAGATCCGCGAGGCCGACCAGCCCTAGTGCGCCGGCGACGGCGGCCAATGGCGCTACGCGAGCCGGCCAGTAGGGCAGCAAGCCGGCAGCCAGCAGCGCGCCGATTGTCAGCATGCCGACCCACGCGACGAAGCCGGCGCCCGAGCCCCACAGCAGCACGCATGGCCCGATGGCCAATGCCAGTAGCAGCGTGCCGCCAACGCGCAGCAGGTAACGCTTGCGCGGCGGCGCATCGGCGCCGTAGACCTGTTTGTGATGGCGGTCGATCGCCAGCGATAACGCGACCATGCCGGCAAAGCACAGTCCCAGTGCGGTCAGTACGACAAGGGCGTAACTCATAACGCAGCCTTTGTCATGGCCGTTGCGGAAGCGGTCTTGCGCGCCCCCGCAGCGCCAACGCGGAGCGCGGCAGTGGCAAGCAGGGCGCCGATGGCGATGGCGGTCAGCTCAACGGCGGCGCGTTCGATGTCGCGCTGCGCCAGATACGCCAGCACATGCTGGCCGGTGGTCAGCACATTCAGCAGCGGCAGCAGCACGCACAGCACCGAGCCGGCCCACAACTGTTCGCGCCACGCTTGCGCCGGCGGACGCACTGCGGCGTGCAGCAAGGCCGTCAGCCACACGCCGAAGAAGGCAGACACCTCCCATTCGTGCCGTTCCACCAGGTCATGCGGCAGCAGACGGTTGGACCACAGGAAGCCAATGCACGCCAGCGACAGGCCGGCCACAGTGGCCACATTCAACACGTCGATGATGCGGTAGACGCGCGGTGTGCCGGCCCCGAATTCGTTCAGCGATTTCTGGCGGCGTTTCACCATGAACAGCACCGCGCCGGTCGCCATCATCATGGTGCCCGCCATGCCGGCCACGAAGTAGATCCAGCGGATCACCGCGCCGGCGAAATGCAGGCGATGCAGCTCGTCCAGCATGGCCATGGTGGCGCGCGCGCCGTTGGGCGGTGCGCGGTGCGGCATCTCGGTCTCGCGCAGCGCGCCGGTGACGCCGTCGAACTTCATCACGCCACGCTTGCTCAGCAAGTTGCCGTTCTGCGTCTCCGGCGACGTGGTGCTGTAGACCTCCACCGTCATCGCCGCATCGCCGGGATGGTTGACCACCACCGCATAGGCCGGGCTGTGAAAGGTCGCTTCGGCGATGTGCACCAGCGGATTCAGTGACGTCAGCACCCCGGGCCGGCCGGATGGCTTGCTCTGCGGGCCATACTCGCGCACATTCGCGGTCTCGCCGGTGCGCAGCTCCTGTGCCCATGGGATGGCCGGCACATACGTGCTCCAGCTGATCGCCAGCCCGCTGTAGACGATCATGAACAGGAAGGGCAGCGACAGCACGCCCGCCAGGTTGTGCGCATCAAGCCACGAACGCTGGCCCTTGGCCGGCCGGAAGGTGAAGAAATCCTTGAAGATGCGTTTATGCGTGATGACGCCGGAAATCAGCGCCACCAGCATGGCCGCCGATGCCGCGCCGACGATCCACAGGCCGGTGGTCCCGGCATGCAGCGCGTGATGAAACTCGACGAAATGCTGGCCGCCCAGGGTGTCGCGCACCGCGCTGGCTTGTTCCGGCAACGCCGCGCCCGTGGCGGTGGACAGGTGCGCGTCGGCGTAATAGCCTTTATCGTTTAGCCAGAATACCTGGAATTCATCCTTGCCGGCGCGTGGCCATAGCTCCCACATCTTGCTGTTCGCCGCATGCTGTTCCAGATATTTCAAGCCGTGTTGGAGCTGCTGCGCGTGATCCAGCGGCCCGGCAAATGGCGCGGCGGCCGGCTCCTGTACTTGCTCCGGCCGCATCCAGTCGGAGATGGGATCGACGAATACGCTCAGGGTACCGGTCAGGAAAATGGCGAAGGCCAGCCAGCACACCCACAGTCCTACCCAGGTGTGCAGCCACGCCATGCGTTGACGCAGGCCGCCGGTCACGCTGCGGCTCCGGCGGCGCCAGCAACTGCGGTCAGCACTGCAAGGCTGAAGCTAGCGCCGAGGAGTCCGGCCCAGGCGCGCGTCGCGCTGCGCGTGGCAAACGCCCAGATGATGGCCGGCGCGTACAAGGCCAGTCCAAGCAGCGCGCCGCCCAGCATGGCGTCGCTACCCGGTCCATTGAGCGCGGACAGCAGCGCGCCGCCGCAGGAGGCAAACAAGTAGCCGCCTATGATGGCGGCAGCAATGCGGTTCATGTCGCGGCCTCCGTCGGCTTAGCGAAAGCGGTAGTTCAGGGACAGCGTCACATTGCGCGGATCGCCGTAGTAATTGCCGTAGCCGGTCGAGTAATAATGCTTGTCCAGCGCATTATTCAGGTTGACCGTGGCCGACAGTTCCTTGCTGATGCGATAGCGCGCCATCAAGGCCACCAGCGCGTAGCTGTGCTGTGTGAAGCGTTCGCCGTTCGGCCCCATGCCGTCCTGATAGATGTCGCCTTGCCAGTTGACCCCACCGCCCAG
The DNA here is from genome assembly GCF_009857535.1 of Duganella margarita. Lineage (GTDB taxonomy): Bacteria > Pseudomonadota > Gammaproteobacteria > Burkholderiales > Burkholderiaceae_D > Rugamonas > Rugamonas margarita. The sequence goes on along the minus strand of NZ_WWCS01000010.1, from coordinate 59,027 downwards.
CGTCAGGCCGTTGCCGACGTTGGCCAGGTCGTAGCTGGTCCACAGTTTGAAGTTGTTGAGAGGCTGACTGGTTTGCAGGCGCTTGCCTTGCTGGTCTTCGATGCGCGAATGGGCATAGCCAGCGGTCAGCTGCCAGCCGCGCTGGATCTGGCCCGACACTTCCAGTTCAAAGCCTTTTGCGGTCGCGCCTTTGACGGTGTGATAGGCGTTGGAGCCGTCCGGTAGCACCAGCTGGTCGGCATCCATCTCGGCCAGGTTATCCTGGCGCATGCGGAACACCGACAGGCTGGTGCTCAGCAGACCGTCCAGCAGATCGCCCTTGATGCCGACTTCCGCGTTCCTGCCTTCCAGCGGATCGATGACGCGGTTGTTGCGGTCGCGGTAGGTCTGCGGCGCGAAGATGCCGGTGTAGCTGGCGTAAGCGGACCATTGGGGATTGATGGTGTAGACCACGCCGGCGTACGGGGTGATATTGCCGTTGCTTTCAACTTCGTCGTTCACGGTCGGCGAGCCCCAGCTCACGCTTTCGGTGGTGCGCTTCCAGTTGGCGACGCGCGCGCCGAGAATGACAGATACATCATCGGTCGGACGCAGTCGCAGCGAGCCATAGCCGGCCAGCTGCTTTTCCTTTTCCGTATAGCTTCCGCTGATGGTGCCGACGTAGTTGGGTGTCGGCGAATTGCCGTTCCAGGTGAAGAAGTTCGGCACCGTGGCGTCGTAACCCGGCAATACCCACGATGGGTAGCTTGGGCCGGTGTTCTTCATGTCGGAGGCACTGAAGCCAATCACCGCTTCGTGCTTGCGGCCGAAGGCCTCGAACGGGCCGCTGGCAAAGGCATCAACCGAAAACTGTTCCGGTTTGCTGTCCCACTTGGTCTGCCATAGCGACAGGCCGGCGCCGGTCTGCCGGTCCAGCGAACCGCGCGCGGCGTAGCCTTGCACCGCGTCGTACTGATTGGCGGCGTAGTTGAACGCGACTTTCGCGGTCCATTCGTTGGCAAAGTAGTGTTCCAGCGTGGCAAAGGCCAGGCTTTGCTTGCGGATGTAATAGCTGGAGCTCGAGGCGCTGTTGGTCGAGCGCGGGAAATCGGTCTTGGCGCCGTCGCTGTAGTAGGCGGCGAAACCACGGCTGGCGCCATCCAGCCGCTCGTTCTGGTAGCTCAAGCCTGCGCTCAGCAGCGTGGACGGGCCAAGGTCCGCTTCGACGATGCCGTAGAACAGGTCTTTGTCCTGGTGATAGCGGTCGACGTAGGAATCGGCATTCTGATGGGCCACCACCACGCGTCCGCGCACGTGCTTATCTTCGCTCAGCGGCGCGGAGATGTCGGCCTGCGCGCGGTACTTGTCCCAGCTACCGGCTTCAAGTTCCACATCGGCGTGCAGCTCGCGCGTTGGCCGCTTGCGCACCAGGTTGACGGCGGCGGCCGGGCTGCCGTTCCCGCCCATCAGACCTGCGGCGCCGCGCACTACCTCGATGCGCTCGTAGATGGCGGCGTCAAAGCCGGCCGGTTCCACCAGCTTGGTGGTCGGGATGCCGTCGAACATATAGGTGTCGATGGCGAAGCCGCGCGAGAACAATTGATCGGTCTCGCGGCTGGCGGACGAGTGCTCCAGGGTGATGCCGGTGGTTTGTCCGACCACGTCTTGCAGCGTTTCCAGGTGCTGGTCGGCGATGCGCTGGGCGGTCATGACGCTGACGGCTTGGGGCGTATCGCGGATCGACAGTTCCAGTCCGGTGGCGCCGGTGCTGCGGGTCTGGCCCGGCGCGCCATCGGTGACGCCGTGGACTTCCACCTGGGCCAGCGTGGCTGGGGGGGCAGCTGCCGCGCCGGCCACGGCGCTGGACACCGCCCCCTGTTTTTGCAGCGTCAACGTGCCGTCGGTGCGGGACACCAGTACCAGGCCGCTGCCGGCCAGCAGATGTTCCAGCGCTGCGCGCGGGGTGTAGCTGCCTTGCAGTGCTGGGCTGTTCAGGCCTGAGGTCAGGGCCGGATCGAAGGACAGCGAGATGCCTGCATTGACCGCGACGCCTGACAACGTGCGGCCCAGCGGGCCGGCCGGCAGTTGGTACGCCTGCTGGGCGGCGGCCGGCGCCTCTGCGGCCATGGCGCTGGCGCCTGTGGCGGCATGGCCGGCGGCCAGCGTCATGCTGAGCAGGGCGATACGGATGGCGCGCGGGAGTCGGCGTTCGGACGAGGCAGGGCGATTGGCTGGCATTGCGGTTACTTCCTTTCGGTGGCAGATAGAGGGTGTCTGTCTGTATGCCAGCCGAGCCGCAAAAAAGTATCAGCCAAATACAAAAATATTTTCAGGTGCGGGGAATCAGCGTAATCCAATAGCCGCGCAGGCGCTGGACGGCATCGACCGGGTAGGTGGAGACCAGCATATCCAACGTGCGTTCGCTGTCGCCGATCGGGAAGGCGCCGGAGACGCGCAGCGCCGCCACCGACGGATCGACGCGCACCAGGCCATTGCGGTAGCGCGACAGTTCGGTCACCAGTGTGTCGAGCCGCATCTGGTCGGCCAGCAGCATGCCACGGGTCCAGGCGCTTAGTGCGGGATCGACGATGCGCAGCGGAGAGATGCGCTGCTGATTGAAGCGGGTCTGGTCGCCGGCGTTGATGGTGTGCGCTGCGCCGCTCGCGGCGGGCGTAACGCGCACCGCGCCTTCCAGCACGGCGAGGCTGGTGCTGCATTCGTAGCGGCGTACATTGAACACGGTGCCGAGCGGCTCCATCACGCCTTCCGGCGTGCGCACGCGCAGCGGGCCGGCAGCCGGCGCATGACCGCTGCGGACCAGGATCTCGCCGCCGCGCAGTACGATCAGGCGCTCCGTGGCGGTGAAGCGGACGTCGATGGCGCTGGCGGTGTTGAGCGTGACGCTGGTGCCGTCGGCCAGTGTCACTGTGCGGCGTTCGCCGACAGCTGTGCGGATATCGGCGGTCCACTGCTGCGATTGGGCGTAACGCCAGCCGCCCCATGCCACCGGCACGGTCAGCATCAGCGCGACGATGCGGGCGGCTGCCGCGCGGCGGCCGGCACGGTGGCCATCATGCACGCGATTCAGCACCGGCATCGCCAGTTCCGGCGGCAGCGTGCCCAGTTTATCCAGCAGGCGTTCGGCGCGTTCCCACGCCAGCGCATGCTGCGGGTCACTGGCGCGCCACTCTTCGCAGGCGGCGTGGTCTTCAGTGGTGGCGCCGTCTTGCAGGCGCACCAGCCATTCGGCCGCCTGTTCCAGCGCCTCGGGTGATACGCGGGCGTTCACGGCGCGTCCTCCATCGCCAGCAGGCATTGCAGGAACGCCTGCTTCATATAGCGCTTGATGGTGATGAGCGACAGGTCGAGATGTGTGGCGATGTCGGCGTAGCCCATGCCGTCCAGTTGCGCCATCAGGAAGGCTTGCTTCACCTTGGGCGGCAGCGCATCCAGCATGGCGTCGATGACGTGCAGCGTTTCGAGGATCAGCAGGCGTTGTTCGGGCGAGATGGCGGTCGGCTCGGGCAGCGCGGCCAATGCCTCCAGATAGGCGCGTTCCAGCGCCTGACGCTGATACCAGTTGACCAGTACACCTTTTGCTACCGTGGTGAGGAAGGCGCGCGGTTCGTGCAGCGCGGCCAGATCGGCGCGGCCGAGAATGCGGGTGAAGGTGTCTTGCGCCAGATCGGCTGCATCGCTGGCGTTACCCAGCTTGACGCACAGCCAGCGCTGTAGCCACGAGTGGTGCTGGCTGTACAGGGCGGTGAAGTGCGGATGCTTGATCGAGGAAGCGGCGACTGTCATAATATGAGAATGGGAATGATTCTCATTCTATATCAGGCGGACAGCCGCCGCAAGCACCTTACATGCGTGGTTCGCCGGTCTTGGCGTTGACGGCGATGGTGTTGCCCGGTGGCGTAGTCATTTGCACGCGATGCTGCACGCCACGGTAGTCATAGGTCACTTCCCAGTATTCCGGCTTTTGGTTGCCGACGTTTTCGCAACGGCGTACGTCGCGGGTGGAGACGTTGTTCTGGTTGGCGACGTTGTTGCCGATGGCTGCGCCGGCAATCGCGCCGCCGGCAGTGGCGACGTCACGGCCGGTGCCGCCGCCGACCTGGTGGCCGAGGATGCCGCCGATCAGCGCGCCGGCGATGACGCCGCCGGCATTAGGACGGGAAGGCTCGTTGACCTGTTGACGCTCGACCCAGCAGCGTTGCTCCGGCGAGCCGACCACTGCGCGCACGTCGCGGATAGGCACGTCGATGACACGCTCGCTAGGGCGGCGGCGCCATTCGTAGCTGGGTTGCGCAACTGGCGGCGGCGCTTCATTTTCATAGCGGTCGCGCATTTTGACCGGGCGCACCGACGAGATGCGGTCGTTCAGGCCCATGCCGCGCAGCGACTCGTAGCTGCCACGGCGCAGCACCATGCATTGGCCGCGGAAGTTTGCGTCTTCGCAGACTTCCCATTGGCCGCGTTCCACCACCACCGACGAGGCGCGGTCGTTGAAGCCGTTGCGCGACAGGTCGCGCACCTGGCCATTGGCGGCGTAGGCGCGGCCACGCAAGCCTTCGCCTTCATAGAATGTGATTTGTGCGAAAGCTTGCGAAGCCATACCCAGCGCGGCGGCGGCCACGGCGATCTTGATTGTGTTGTTCATTATCTTCTCCTGATTGGATGAACTTTAAGCATGAACTTTTTCCGGATATGCATCTGTACGCAAGCGCACACAGTTAGGGCTCGACAGAATGTGCGCGCTTCAGGCAGCGCAGCACGAAGGTGGAGCGGCTGTGCTTGAGGCCCGGCAGCTTGTAGAGCTTCTTGCGCAGGAATTCCTCGTAGCCGGCGGTGCCGGCGACGGCCACCTTGATCAGGTAATCGTAGTCGCCGGTCAGCAGATAGGCTTCCATCACCTCCGGCAGGGTGGCCAGCGCCTGGCCGAATTTTTCGAAGATGTCGTCGTCGTGCCGGTCCAGCGTCACTTCGATGATGACGGTGTCCGGGTACCCGAGCGCCGTCTGGCTGAGCAGGGCGGCGTAGCCTTCGATCATGCCGCCTTCTTCCAGCGCGCGCACGCGGTTCCAGCAGGGCGTGGTGGACAGGCCGACTTTCTCGGCCAGCTTGGTGTTACTCAGGCGGCCGTCCTTGCGCAATTCGCGCAGGATGCGGCGATCGATTTCGTCGATTTCCATGGATTGGCGTAATAGAGGATGAATATTCCAGGCATTTTAATCCAGGTAGGATAATCTGCTGCTATTCGCTGGAATTGGCATAAATCCGAGAAGCCTATTTTTCGCGTTTATGGCTATGCTATCAGCATGGATACCACACAAAAAAGCTACCGTTTCTGCATCGAGCCGGATGCGTCGATCGCCACATTGGAGGCGGCTTTACAGGTCGTGCGGCGATTGGATATTGAGTTGCGCGCGTTGCGCACCACCGCCACGCCATACGGCATGGAGGTGCAAATGCGGCTGGCAGCGCCGCAGGAAGATATTCTGACGTTGTGCCGCATGCGGCTGCATAACCTGATTGGCGTGCTGCCGATCCGCGAAATGCCGACGCTGGTGGTCGACAACGTACACCGTCATTCCCGCGCAGGCGGGAATCCATAGAACCGCGCAGGAACGATTTCAGCATGGGTTCCCGCTTGCGCGGGAACGACGGGGGCTAGGCGGTGACGTAGGTGTATTTGATCAGGAACACCACGGCGATGATCCACACCACCGGCTTGACCTGGCGCGCCTGGCCGGTCAGCAGTTTCAGGCCGGCGTAGGTAATGAAGCCGAAGGCGATGCCGTGTGCGATCGAATAGGTGAACGGAATCACCAGTGCGGTAATTGCTGCCGGCACGCTTTCGGTGGTGTCGCTCCAGTCAACGTCGACCAGGTCGCGCAGCATCAGGCAGGCGACGAACAGCAGCGCCGGAGCGGTGGCGTAGGCCGGCACCACGCCGGCAATCGGCGCGAAGAACAGCGCGGCCAGGAACAGCACGGCGACCACCAGCGCGGTCAGGCCGGTGCGGCCGCCGGCTTGCACGCCCGCCGCGCTTTCCAGATACGCGGTGGTGCTGGAAGTGCCCAGCAGTGAGCCGGCGACGATGGCGGTGCTGTCGGCCAGCAGCGCCTTGTTGAGGCGCTCCATGCGGCCATTGACCAGCAACCCGGCGCGCGAGGCCACGCCCATCAGCGTGCCGGTGGCGTCAAACAGTTCGACCAGAAAAAACACCAGTACAACGTTAAACAGGCCGAGACCCAGCGCGCCTTGCAGATCCAGATGGAACAAGGTCGGTTCGATCGACGGCGGCAGCGACATGAAGCCGTGGAAGGTATTCCCGCCGAAGAAGAAGCTCAGCACCGTTACCGCCACAATGCCGATCAACAGCGCGCCCGGCACCTTCAGGCGGTCCAGCGTAACGATCAGCAGGAAGCCGAAGATCGCCATGATGGTGTGCGGATTGTGGACGTCGCCCACGCGCACCAGCGTTTCCGGATTGGCCACCACTAGGCCGGCGCTCTTCATTGCGATCAGCGCCAGGAATAGTCCCAGGCCGACGGTAATCGCTACCCTCAATGAATGCGGTATGCCGTTGACGATGTGCTCGCGTATTTTGAACAGGCTGACGATGATGAACAGGCAGCCGGAGATGAACACGGCACCCAGCGCGGACTGCCACGGCACGCCCATGCCCAGCACCACGGCGTAGGCGAAATAGGCGTTCAGGCCCATGCCCGGCGCCATGCCGATCGGGTAGTTGGCGTACACGCCCATGATGATGGTGCCGAGCGCGGCGGCCAGGCAGGTGGCGACGAACACCGCGTCCTTGGGCACGCCGGCGTCGCCCAGGATGGCCGGGTTGACGAAGATGATGTAGGCCATCGTCAGGAAGGTGGTAACGCCGGCGACGACTTCGGTGCGGACGCTGGTGCCGTGCTCTGCGAGCTTGAAAAATTGTTGTAGTGACGGCATGCGCGTGCTCCTGCTGGTGACTGTTAAATTCGTCGAGGGCGAAAGAATAGCACGGATGGCAATGGCAGCCGAAGGTGCCAAATATACAAAAGGATGCGATAATGCAAAATTAGTTGTCTATTACACTCTATCATGGGCGCCGCATGAAGGCACGCATCTGGGGCGCGCGCGGTTCGTTGCCGGTCGCCCTGAACCACAAGCAAATCCGCGCCAAGCTGGTGACAGCGCTGGAAGGCGCCATCGGCCGCGGACTCGATACGCCTGAAAAAGTGGCGGACTATGTTGATCATGAGCTGAGCTTCGAGGTGCGCGGCACCTATGGCGGCAATTCCAGCTGCGTGGAAGTCGAAGCCTGGGATGCCGACGCGGTGCATGAACACATCATCCTCGACCTGGGTTCGGGCGTGCGGCCGCTGGCCGGCGCCAAGCTGGCGCGCTACGGCGCGGCGCAACCGCAGACCTATCATGTGTTCCTGTCGCACCTGCACTGGGATCACATCATGGGCTTCCCATTTTTTACGCCAGGTTACATTCCGGGCAACCGTATCATCATCTATGGCTGCCACCAGGAGCTGGAAGCGGCATTGCGCCGCCAGCAGGACCCGATCAGTTTCCCTGTACCGTTCGACCAGCTGGCGGCCGACATCTCGTTCGTGCAGATGACGCCCGGCGTGCCGTTGCAGCTGCGCGACGTGACGGTAACGGCCAAGCTGCAGCTGCACGGCGGCGACTCCTACGGCTACCGGCTGGAGCAGGGCGGCAAGGCGATGATTTACACCACCGACTCGGAACACAAGCTGGATAACGCCGCCGAACTGGCTGGCTTTGTAGAGTTCTTCCGCGATGCCGACCTGGTGATCTTCGACGCCATGTATTCGCTGGAGGAGTCGATTTCGGTGAAGGCCGACTGGGGGCACTCCAGCAATGTGGTAGGGGTCGAACTATGCCAATTGGCAGGCGTGCGCCAGCTTTGCCTGTTCCATCATGAACCGGTGTATGACGATGCCCGCATCTCGCGCGTGCTGGCGGAAACGCGGCGCTATGCCGAGGTTACCTGCGAGGCGCCGCTGGAGATCGTCTCGGCCTACGACGGCATGGAAATCACGCTCTAGGCATCTTACAATAGCGCCTGCATTCATTTACCACAGGACCCAGCATGACCGAGTTTTCCACCGATATCTACACCGAGCCGTCGCCAGTCGATGTCAACACCCTGGCCAACCTCGGCCCGCTGACGCCGATGGCGGGCATCTGGAAAGGGGAGCGCGGCCTGGATACCAAGCCGAAGGCCGACGGCGCGCGCAAGCAGGCGTATGTCGAGCGCATCGAGCTGTATCCGATCGATCCGGTCACCAACGGTCCGCAGCTGTTCTACGGCCTGCGTTACCTGATCATCGTCAACAAGCCGGATAACGTCAAGACCTACCACGAGCAGGTCGGTTACTGGCTGTGGGAACCGAAAACCAAGACCGTGATCCAGACGCTGGGCATCCCGCGCGGCCAGATCGCCATGGCGTCGGCGGTGGTGGAGCCGGACGCCAGGCAGTTCGAGCTGGTGGCGCGGCTGGACTCCGACACCTACGGCATCCGTTCCAATCCGTTCCTGGAATATGGCTTCAAGACCGTCGAGTATCGCATCAAGGTCACCATCAACGACGACGGCACCTGGGGCTACGAGGAAGATACGGTGATGCTGCTGCGCGGCGAGGAGGAATTCCACCACACCGACCGCAATCTGCTGCACCGCGTGGCCGAGCCGCTGCCCAATCCCCTGGCCAGCGGCGTACCGGCTTAACGCGCCGGCGGCGCCATGGCGCGGCGAATTTGTTCGAATTCGCTGCGGATCGCCTCCATGCCGTATTTTTCCTCCAGTCGAAGCACGGTGAAATGGCCGCGCGCCTTGTCCTGATAGAAGTCCATGAACAGGCTGTTGACGGTGGCGCCGGTGAACGCGCCAAGGAAAGGCGCCGCTTGCAGCGCCGCCTTTTCGGTGATCACGATGCCGAAGCGGGTCGCGATCGCATCGATGAGCTGCGCCACCCATTTGCCGGCGGTTTTCGCCGACAGGTTCTTGGCCGCGCGATCGGCGGCGATTTTGCTCAGCGACCTGGCCGCTTCCGTCATCACTTCGGCCAGCGCCGCCCGCGAGGCGTAGTAGCTGGCGTCGGTTTTGTCGTCGGCGTCGCTCGATTCGCTGCCGTGGCTAAAAACGCTCAGACATTCCAGCTGCACCTTTGAATCCGTGATGTCGTGCCCCTCGCTGCGGGCGATGTCGAGGATGGAGCGCATCATCAGCACAGTGGTGGCGGGGATTTCCACCGCCAGTCCGGCAAAGCCGAAGAAGCCACCAATGGCGCCGGTGGTCGCCGCTGCCAGCAGGTGGGTCTTGCTGCTGGCCTGCTGAGTTTTTGCTTCCAGCGTCTTGCCGGCGATTTCTACCGCCTTGTGCAGGCCCTTGTGCGTCGCCGACTGAATCACATCCCGTCCTTTTTGCGGCAGCGCCTTCAATCCCGCCTCGATCGTGGAGCCGACCACGTTGGTAATTTTGATCATCACCGGCGTGTCGGTCAGGAGTTTGACGGCGGTTTCGAGGGCTTGCAGGTCTTGCGTGTGTTCTTTGATACTCATTGTTTAACCTTGTGATGGTGTTTGATGTCAGTCGGAGACGGTGTAACCGTCGCGGCCATTGCGTTTGGCGGCGTACAGCGCACTGTCGGCGCGCGCCACCAGTTCCGCCGGCGTTTCATCGTCACCTTCGTGCACCGCCACGCCGATGCTGGTGGTGACGTGGCGCGGCGCGCCGTTCAGCGTGAAGGGTGCGTGCATGGCGTCGACGATCTTGGCGGCCAGCCGCGCCGCTTCTTCCGCATTGGCCACCAGTTCGAAGACGATGACGAATTCGTCGCCGGCCAGCCGCGCCACCGTATCCGAGGCGCGCACGCTGGCGGTCAGGCGCGCGGCAAACTCCTTCAGCACCTGGTCGCCGGCGCCGTGGCCCAGCGTGTCGTTGATCTCTTTGAAGTAATCGATGTCCAGGTAGGCCAGCGCCAGCGGCTTGCGGGTGCGCCGTACGCGCAGCACGGCCGCATGCAAGATTTCCTCAAACATCAGGCGGTTGGCGATGCCGGTCAGGCTGTCGATGCGCGCCAGCTGCTTGAGGCGCTCCTCGATTTCCTTCATGCGCGTGGTATCGTGCGTCAGCGAGTAGATGCCGAGTACTTCGCCGTCGGCGGACAGCTCGGGCAGGAAGGTGGTTTCCAGCGTGTGCATGCCGTCGCCGATGCGCGTCTGTAGCTCATAGGTCGCGGCCTGGCCCCGATAGGCCTGCTCCAGGTGCGGCTCGGCGGTGCGGTATTGGTCGGCGCCGATGCCTTCGGCCAGATGGCGGCCGATCAGGGTTTGCGGATCGGTGCCGAACCAGTGCTGGAAGGTCGCGTTAAGGAACTGGAATTTGCGCTCGCGGTCCAGGTACGCAATCAGCACCGGCAGGTTATCGGTGAGCAGCTTGAGGCGCTTTTCGCTGGCGGCCTGCTGCAACTCGGCGTTTTTGCGCTCAGTGATATCCAGCGCCATCATGTAGAAGCCCGACACCTTGCCGTCGGCGCCGATGTCCGGCACCAGGTCGCCCATCATCTGGCGCTTGACGCCCCGGTACACGCCTTCGCGCTCGTAGTGCACGCGCTGGCCGCGCAGCGCCGCTTCGCTCAGTTGCAGCAGGCTGCCGGCAAAATCCGCACCCAGCACCTCGTTGACCGGCTTGTCCAGCATGCTACGCGGATCGAGTCCCAGTAGCACGCGAAAATGATCGTTGGTGAAGCGGTAGCGCAAGTCGCGGCCGATGTAGGCGATCAGCGCCGGCATGCTGTCGGCAACGGTGCGCAGGCGTTTTTCGCTGGCGGCGATCTGCTGCTCGTGCGCTACCTGTTCCGTAATATCGTGCAGGAAGGCGGTGGCGTGGTAAGCGCCGTCGTGGCGCAGCGCGCCGATCGACAGTTCCACCGGAATCGCGTGGCCGTCCTTGTGGACGGCGTTGACGCGCACGCGCGCATTGACCATCCGCCCTTTGCCGCCCAGCGCAAAGTACGTCATGCCGGTGTGGTGGGCGTCGCGCTGGTCGGGCGGCACGATCAGTTCCGCGATATCGCGGCCGATGGCTTCTTCGCGGGTCCAGCCGAAGGTGCGTTCGGCGGCGGCATTCCATTTGGTGACGATGCCGGTGTTGTCGCAGCTGACAAAGGCGTCCGGCGCGCGCTCCAGAATATTGCTGATCAGGGACTCGCTGCCACGAATGGCCTTTTGCGCGGCCTCGCGCTCGGCGATCAATTCGTAGAAGGCGGCGCTCAATTCGCCGATTTCGTCGCTGCGCTGGCGTTGCAGCACGCCGATGTCGGCCGCGCCGCTGCGGATCTCGCCGATATTGCGGTGCAGACGGCCGATCGGCTTGAATAGCGTCTGGATCGCCAGCCACGCCATGATGCCGGCGATGGCGGCAAATACGGCGGCGGCCAGCATGGCGTGCTGGCGCATCTGGATCATTGGCGCAAACGCCTCATCGACCGGGAAGCGGGCGCCGATAATCCAGTCGGTCGATTCCAGGTGCTTGTACGAGTAAATGCCTTCGCTGCCGTCCTTGTTGACCGCCTCGGTCCAGCCTTCAAAGCCGCGCAGCGCCATGTCGGTGGCGCGGTTGTAGCCGGGGCGGGCGTTGATGTGTTCCAGCAGCCGCTGGTGATTCGGGTGGTGCAGCAGAATGCCTTCGCGCGTCATGATGAACATGAAGCCGGTCTTGCCCGGCTTCTGCGCCGCGATCTGCTCCAGAAAAGCGGAATTGGTCAGGTCGATACTGCCACCCAGCAGCATGACGGTGCGGCCCTGCGCATCGTGTACCGGTTGCAGCAGCATGATCGACGGCAGGCCGGTTTCCACGCTTTTGTACGGCGGCGAGATCACCGGCTTGCCGCCGGCCAGCGCGTTTTCCAGAAAGGCGCGGCTGCGCGGGTTGAGCGCCCGCGTTGCCTGCGCATGATCGCCCTCCATATGCAGCAGCGTGCCGTCGCGGGTGAAGAGGTGCAGATTGAGGAATTCCTTGCGCGCTGCCGCGTGGCGCGCGACGTAGGCCTGCATCACGGCCGGATCAATGCCGGCGTCCAGCGGCAGGCTATCGGCCAGACTGGCCAGCAGCACTTCGCGGGCCGTCAGTTGCGCGTCCACCTGGGCGGCGGCGGAGGACAGCAGCGCGTACTGCTGGTCGCCGATCACGCTGCGCATGTCACGTTCCGCCAGCAGCAGCGCCACCAGCGTGACGATCAGCGTGGCGCTCAGTACCAGCATGACGACCACCGCCGTCATACGGAATTTGAGGCTACGCGGTAGCGTTGGAAAAACGGCCATGTCACGGGTGGTGGGCTGTGGTGAAACGAGTATGTCACACCCTGACAGGCAAGACCAGCGGGTACAATGCGCGCTGCGGCAACGCCACAGTCGGCGTGCCGTTCTTTACAAGGAATGCGGATTATGCTGCGGGCGATTTTGTGGGATGACGACGGGGTGCTGGTCGACACCGGCAGCTGTTTTACGAGGCGAACCGGGATCTGTTTCGTCCCTTCGGGCTGGAACTGAGCGCGCGCTGGGTGCCGGCAGGGCGCTGCGGCGACCGACGCCATCGAGCTTGAAAACGCTGACCGCGTCTACCAGGTGCGTGGCCTGTTCCTGCATGGTCACGGCGGCAGCGGAAGCCTGTTCGACCAGCGCGGCGTTCTGCTGCGTTGACTGGTCCATCTCAGTGATGGCGCCGTTGATGTGCTCAATGCCGGACAGCTGCTCCTGCGTGGCGAAGGCGATTTCGCCCATGATATCGGTTACGCGGCGCACGCTGGCGACGATTTCCGCCATCGTGGCGCCGGCCTGGTCCACCAGGCGCGCGCCGGCATCGACCTTGTCGACCGAGTCGCCGATCAGTTCCTTGATTTCCTTGGCGGCGGCAGCCGAGCGTTGCGCGAGATTCCGCACTTCGGTCGCCACCACGGCAAAGCCGCGGCCCTGTTCGCCGGCGCGCGCCGCTTCCACTGCTGCGTTCAGCGCCAGGATGTTGGTCTGGAAGGCGATGCCGTCGATGACGGCGATGATGTCGACGATCTTGCGCGACGAGGCGTTGATCGAGGCCATGGTGTCGACCACCTGCGCCACCACCGCGCCGCCTTTGCCCGCGATGTCGGAGGCCGACATGGCCAGCTGGTTGGCCTGGCTAGCGTTGTTGGCGTTCTGCTTGACGGTGGAGGTCAGCTCTTCCATCGATGAAGCGGTCTCTTCCAGCGAGCCAGCCTGACGCTCGGTGCGTTCCGACAGGTCCAGATTGCCTGCGGCGATTTCGGCTGACGCGGTGCCGATCGAATCGGTGCCTTTGCGTACTTCGGAGACGATGGCAATCAGGCTGCTGTTCATGTCCTTCAGCGCGGCCGACAGCTGGCCGACTTCATCGCGGCTGCGGATCTGGATGTCGGAACTGAGGTCGCCGTCGGCCACCGTGCGCGCCACCCGCACCGCGTATCCGATCGGCCGCACGATGCTGCGCGTGACGTACCAGCCGCAGAACAGACCCAGGCCGGCGCCGGCCACGCCCAGGGCGATCATCAGCGCGCTGGCACTGGCGGCGGTGTGCTCGGCGTCCGCGCCGGCGTCGCGCATCAGTTGCACCTGGTACGCGATCAGCTTGTCCAGCGCGCCGATGTAGGCGTTTTGCGCCGGCCGCACTTTCTGCAGCAGCAGCGAAGTGGCGGTTTCTTTGTCGCCGGCCTTGATGGCGCTGACCATCTGGTCGCGCAGCGGCGAGTAGACGGCGCGGGTGTCGTTCAGTTCCTTGAACATGGCCAGCGCCTGTGGCTGGTGCAGGATGCCGCCCAGCTGGTCGAGCAGGGCGCCGATTTCCTTGCTGCGCTGGCCGATGGCAGCATATTCGGCACCGGCCTCGTTGGCGTCGGTCAGCAACAGGTCGCGCAGGCTGCGCGCCTGTTGCGAGACGTGGTCCTTGACCTCGCCGAGCAGGCCGATTTTCATGTAGCGATCCTGAATGGTCAGGCTGATGGCGTCGCTGGTGGCGCGTAAGCCCAGCGCGCCGACCACCACCACCACCGCCATCAGCAGGGTGGTCAGGGAGAAGGCAATCGTCAGCCGGTGACCAATCTTCAGATTAGTGATATTCATGATTTGTTTTATTGTTAGTTGCCAGTGAGAATGTAAAGTGTAGCCTGACAACCCATGGCAACAAAGTAATATTTCTTAATAGAATGAATATATTTTTGACCTACGCAACAGCTTGCGGCACCGGGGGAGTTCGAAGTATAATTAACACCAGTGTTGCTGCATTTGAAATATCAAAACATTGCCTTGGTAGGGCTGGATGTTTGAGAGGGCCGGCGTTCGATTGAACGCCGGCCCTTTTTGTTTCCCGGGGGCTCGGCTAGAATGCGGCCAACTTTTTTACCCTTGGAAATCTATGCATCTGATACAGCGTTCCGTGGCCGCCGCCACGCTGGTGTGCGGCCTGCTGGCGGCCGGACTGGCCGCGGCCGGTAACTGTCCCGCGTTCTACGTCGACGGCCGCCTGCCGGAAATTCGCAACAGTAAAATGGCGGCCGCCACGACCGAACTGTGCTACGGCGTATTCGGCGTGATGCACAGTGGCGTGACGCGGACGCCGCTGTGGTCGGCGGAACACCTGACGGCGGAAAACGTCGATGCCGCCAAGACCTTGTCGCGCGAAAATTCCTTCCATCCTGAATCACGGCTGCCGGCCTCGGCCCGCGCCGAGTTGTCCGATTACGCCCGTAGCGGCTACGACCGCGGCCACATGGCGCCGAACGGCGATATGCCGGACCGCGCCACCCAGCACGAGAGCTTTACGCTGGCCAACATGGTGCCGCAGGATAGCGAGGTCAACCGCCATATCTGGGCCGGCATTGAGGGCGTGGTGCGCAAGATGGCGCAGAAGGAGGGCGATCTGTATGTGGTGACCGGCCCGGCTTTCATTGGCGGCAATCTGCAGAAAGTCGGCAATGTGCTGGTGCCGACGCATTTGTATAAACTGGTGTACAGCCCGCGCCAGCGCGCCGGCGCCGCGTTCTTTATCGAAAATCACGCCGACGCCCAATATGAGCTGCTGAGCATCGCCCAGCTGGAAGACAAGATCGGCATCAATCTGTTGCCATCGCTGACGCCGGCGCAAAAAACCGTGATGCTGCGCGTGGCCAATGTGCGTCAACGCAAGACGGGGAGTAAATAATGAAGAAATTCGTACCGTATCAAAACGAGTCGGACGTGCTGAACATCGGCGGCCTGTGCATCGAGAATCGCCTGGATCGCATCGCCATTCATGGCGATATCGACCTTACCGCAGACCAGGCCGGCCTGGCCGACGCCCGCGCGCTGCAGCAGTTGCTGGCCGATGTGGTGGCGAAGCTTGAGGCGCAGCAATTGCCGGACAAATTGCCGCCGCCGGTCACCACCATCGTCGCCAATCCCTTCGAATGATGCTATTCTGCAAGTAATGTGTAACTGCCTGAGATAGCGTAATGAGTCTGACAACCGGAATTAATGCGATTGATTCGCTGGTCTATAGTAGCTGGAACACCACGGCGGGCCAGCCGGTGTCGTTAACCTATAGCTTTCTGACGAGCGTGCCGGACGGCGCCACCATGGAAGACGCCAACGGTTTCGCGCCGATGGATGCGGTGCAGCAGCAGGGCGTGCGCCAGGCGCTTTCCACCTGGGCGGCGGTAGCCAACATTGCGTTCCAGGAAGTGTCGGCCGGCGGCGATATCGAGCTCGGCACCAATGACCAGGGGCAGTCCAGCAGCGGCTATGCCTACCTGCCGGACGGCCGCAACTACAATACGTCGTTGTACACCAACAACCAGGACCGCTACAATTTCAATTTTGCCGACGGCGATTTCGGCATGTCGGTGCTGATCCATGAGATTGGCCACACGCTAGGCCTCAAGCATCCGGGCAACTACAATTCGACCGGCGGCGAGATCGACGGTCCGTTCCTGCCGGCCGCCACCGACAATATCGATTATTCCCAGATGTCGTATAACGTCGGCGCCGGCTTCAAGCTGAATGGCAATTACGGCATCACGCCGATGCTGTACGACATCCAGGCCATGCAATATTTGTATGGCGCCAACATGAGCTACCACACCGGCGCCGACACGTACAGCTTCAGCAAGGACGCCGCGCTGCAATGCATCTGGGATGCGGGCGGCGCCGATACCTTCGATTTTTCCGCCTGCACCGGCGCCACGCTGATCAACCTGAATGCCGGCACCTTCAGCTCGACGGCGCCGGGCTACTACAATATCTCGATCGCCTATAACGTCACCATCGAGCGGGCGATTGCCGGCAGCGGCGGCTCGACCATCTACGCCAATGCGGCCGGCAATGTGATTATCGGCGGCGCCGGCAACGATGTGATTTACGAAGGCGCCGGCAACGACCAGATCGCCGGCAACGGCGGCAGCGATACGGTGGTATTCAGCAAGTCGCTGGCGTCCTATTCACTGTTCGGCACGCTCGGCGCGCTGAACGTCAGCGGCGACGGCGTCGACACCTTGCAAGGCATTTCCCGCTTGCAGTTCAGCGACACCAGCATTCAGTTGTCCAACTACAGTTCGTTGTTGGTCGGCACGGGTACCAACGATGTGCTGACGGCCGGCGGCGGCAACCAGCTGGTGGTCGGCGGCAGCGGCCTGGACACGCTGCAGCTGACCGGCGGCAGCGCCAACTATTCGCTGTCTGCCAGCGGTTCGACGGTGACCTTGACCGATACCCGCGCCAACGGCGCCACCGATCTGCTGACCGGCGTTGAGCGCCTGGCGTTTGCCGACGGCGGCCTGGCGCTGGACACGGCCGGCACGGCCGGCAGCATCTACCGGCTTTACGTTGCCGCCCTTAACCGCGCGCCGGACGACGCCGGCATGGGCTTCTGGCTTTACCATATTGATCACGGGACGCCGCTGGAGGCGATTGCCAACGGTTTTGCCTACAGCGCCGAATTCTTGCGTACCTACGGCGCCGATGCCAGCGACGCCACCTTTGTCACGCTGCTCTACAATAACGTACTGCACCGCGCGCCGGAAGCCTCCGGCCTGCAGTTCTGGACCGATGCAATGGCCAACCATGTGACGCGCGCGCAGGTGCTGCTGGGATTCTCGGAGTCGGCCGAGGGGATTGCATTGATCGGCCAGAACATGCCGGTGGCGATTGCCTACTCGTCGTATGCCTGATCGGCCCCCGGCAGGCTGATGCGGTTGCGGCCCATGTGCTTGGCGCGGTATAGCGCCGAGTCGGCCGTGGCCACCAGCTGGCTCGGATCGGTCTCGATCGATGCGAGCGCGGTCGCCGCGCCGATGCTGACCGTCACCACATGCTGCTGGCTGCCCAGATTGGGCAGGCGCAGCTGCTCGACCCGGCAGCGGATGCGCTCGGCCACGATGGCCGCGCCCTTGAGCGACTGGTTGGGCAGGATCACGGCGAACTCCTCGCCGCCGTAGCGCGCCACCAGGTCGTTGGCGCGCATCTCGCTCGACACCGCGCTGGCGATGCGTTGCAGGCACTCGTCGCCGCCCAGGTGGCCGTAGGCGTCGTTGTACTGTTTGAAGTTGTCGACGTCGACCATCAGCAGCGACAGCGGCTGCTGGTTGCGCAGCGCGCGTTGCCATTCGGCGGTCAGGGTATCGTCGAAGCAGCGCCGGTTGGCCAGGCCCGTCAGGCCGTCGCGCGTGGCCAGTTGTTCCAGCGCCACCTGCGCGCGCTTTTCGTCGGTGACGTCGCGCAGCGTTTCCACCACCGCCACCAGTTTGCCGTCGGCGTCGAAGATCGGGCTGGCGTCGGCCGCCAGGTAGCGGCGCCGGCCGATGCGCGGCATGTCGCACCAGTTTTCCGCGCACAGATTGTGATCGGTGTCATTGCAGCGTCCATGTTGCCGGTACAGCCGGTGCAGCTCGGCGCTGCGGCCCTGGATCACCAGGTCGGCCAGCGTCGGCCGCTGCTCGCCGTAGAAGCTGCGCCAGTGGTCGGCGGTGCCCAGCACTTCCCACGCCGCCACGCCAGTGAGCCGCTCGCAGGCGCGGTTCCAGATGATGACCTTGCCGTGGATGTCGAGCACGAAGGTGGGGATCACCAGCAGTTCCATCAGCTTGAGCGCGAAGCCGTGCTGCTGGTCGGCCTGTGAAAACTCCATCAGGTGCTGGATTTTTTGTGTTCCGGTCATAACGCGCCTTGGTGGTTTTTATGCAAGAGGGAAGGACATGGTCAGCGCCGTTCCCGCGCCGGGTTCGCTGGCGATGTCAAAGCGGCCGCCGGCTTCGGCCACGCGCTGGGCGATGCCGCGCAGGCCGTGGCTGCGGCGGCCGGCGCCGAGGATCGCCTTGGGCTGCGGCAGGCCGACGCCGTTGTCGCGCACGGTCAGGCTCAGGCTGTGTTCCTGGCGGCGCAGGCGCACGCACACTTCCGACGCCTGGGCGTGGCGCACGATGTTGCTCAGCGATTCTTGCAGCACGCGGTAGACGACGTTGTCCATGCCGTGCCCGGCGCGGCCGGCAAAGGCGTCCGGCGCGGCCTCGAGCCGGCAGCGGATGCCGCTCAGGCGGGCGAACTGGTCGATCTGCTGCTGGACCGCGCCTTCCAGGCCGGATTCCAGCGCCTCGGCCGGCAAGTCGTCGACAATCGCGCGCATGGCCCGCGTGGCGTGCTGGACACGCTGCGCCAGGCGGTCCAGCGGCGCCTGCAGGGCCGGATATTGGCGCGCCAGCGCGGCGGTGTCCAGGCCGAGCGCCAGCAGTTGCTGGCCGAGATCATCATGCAGGTCGCGGGCGATGCGGCGGCGTTCGGCGTCGCGCAGCGACTGCTGGCTGGCGCCCAGGCGCGCCACCTGGCGGCGCGCTTCCTTCAGTGCCCGCAGCGTATGGAGGCGCTGTCGCCACCACAGCCACAAGCAGGTGGCACAAGCCAGCACGCAGACACTGGCGCAGATGACGTCGATTTCCAGCAGGGGCGGCGCATGTCTCATGGTGTATCTTTCCAGAGTGGACCCACATATGACCTTAGTCCCCTTGCCGGCTGGAAGCTTTGTGAAATGTCAAGATCTGGGCATGCTTTCCGGAAATCTGTGGCGTGGGATATAATTGAGGGTTGTCCTATCAGGAATTATCGTGACTTACAGCATCAAAGAGATTTTCTACACGTTGCAGGGTGAGGGCGCCCACGCCGGCCGTCCGGCGGTGTTCTGCCGCTTTTCCGGCTGCAACCTGTGGACCGGCCGCGAAAGCGACCGCGCCAGCGCCATTTGCCAGTTCTGCGATACCGATTTTGTCGGTACCGACGGCGAAGGCGGCGGCAAATTCAAGTCGCCTGAGGAACTGGCCGCGACCATCAATGCGCTGTGGCCGGAAACTTATACCGCCAGCAAGTATGTGGTGTTCACTGGCGGCGAGCCGCTGCTGCAACTGGATAAGCCGCTGATCGACGCCATGCACGCGGTCGGCTTTACCATCGCGATTGAAACCAATGGCACGCTGCCGGTGCCGGACGGCGTCGACTGGATCTGCGTCAGCCCCAAAATGGGCTCGGAACTGGTGGTCAAAAAAGGCAGCGAAATCAAGGTCGTGATCCCGCAGACCAATCAGGATTTGTCGGCCTACGAGCAACTGGACTTCGAGAATTTCTTCGTGCAGGCCATGGATGGCCCGCTGGCCGAGTTCAATACCAAACTCGCGATCGAGACCTGCAAGCGCAACCCGAAATGGAAGCTGAGCTTGCAAACCCATAAACTTTTACAGATACCCTAATCAATGCTGACCATCACCCGCAAGCTGGAATTTGACGCCGGCCACCGTATTCCCGACCACAAGAGCCAGTGCCGCAACCTGCACGGTCACCGCTACACGCTGGAAATCACGCTGACCGGCGCTGTCATCGACGTTGAAGGCAGTTCCGACAACGGCATGATCATGGATTTCTCCGACATCAAGTCGCTGGCCAAGGAACACCTGGTCGATGTCTGGGATCACGCCTTCATCGTCTACGAGAAGGACAACGCGGTGCGCGAGTTCCTGGCGTCGCTGCCGGACCACAAGACCGTGGTGATCGACCGCATTCCGACCGTGGAAAACCTGGCGCGCGTGGCGTTCGACATCCTCAAGGCGGCCTACAAGGACCGCTACGGCACCGGCCTGCACCTGCACAAGCTGGTGCTGCACGAAACCCCTAATTGCTGGGCCGAGATCACCGATGGTGTCTGATACGGCCTTCATGCAGCTGGCGCTGGAACAGGCGCAGCAAGCGTGGGACCTCGGCGAGGTGCCGGTAGGCGCCGTCGTCGTCAAGGACGGCGAGGTGATCGCGGTCGGTTGCAATCAGCCGATCGGCAAGCACGATCCGACCGCGCACGCGGAAATCGTCGCCTTGCGCGCCGCCGCCGAAAAGCTGGGGAACTACCGGCTTCCCGGCTGTGAGTTGTATGTCACGCTGGAGCCATGCGTGATGTGTTCCGGCGCAATGATGCATGCGCGGCTCGCAAAAGTGGTGTTTGGCGCCAGCGATCCCAAGACCGGCGCCTGCGGCTCGGTGCTCAACCTGTTTCAGCAGGAGCAGCTGAATCACCACACCGACATCGTCGGCGGCGTCATGGCCGAGGAGTGCGGCGCCATGCTGAAGAAATTCTTTGCCGCCCGTCGCGCGGCAGCCACCGCTGCCAGGCGCGCCACGGCAGAATAAAAATGGTATGCTGAATCCCGGGTGTTATCTGGGAGATGGTCTTGGCTACCGCACAAGTAAACGGCATCACGATTGCCTACGAAACCAGCGGAAGTCCGCTCGATCCGCCGGTGCTGCTGATCATGGGCCTGGGCATGCAGCTGATCGCCTGGCCGGAGGATCTGGTCGACGGCCTGGTGGAGCAGGGCTACTACGTGATCCGCTTCGACAACCGCGACATCGGTCTGTCCACCAAATTCCACCAGCATAAAAAGCCCAACCTGGTGTGGGCGTATCTGAAATCCCTGTTTGGCCTGAAGCAGACCAGCGGCTACACGCTGCACGACATGGCCGACGATGCGGCCGGCCTGCTCGATGCGCTGGGCATCGCGCAGGCGCACGTGGTCGGCGTGTCCATGGGCGGCATGATCGCCCAGATCTTCGCGGCGCGTTTTGGCGCGCGCACGCTCAGCCTCACTTCCATCATGTCCAGCAGCGGCAGGCGCGGCTTGCCTGGCCCGACGGCGGCGGCGCGCAACGCCATGATGCGGTCGGCCGACCCGTCCGACCGCAAGGCGGTGGTGGAACGGGTGGTCAACGTCTACCGGGTGATCGGCAGTCCATCCTTTCCCACGCCTGAGCGGGTGATGCGCGCCAATATCGAACGCGCGATGGATCGTGGTGCCAATCCGGACGGCGTGGCGCGCCAGCTGGTGGCAATTGTCGCTTCGGGCGACCGCACGCCGCTATTGCGCAAGATACGCTGTCCTTCGCTGGTGATCCACGGCGCGGCCGATCCGCTGGTGCCGGTGGCCTGCGGCGTGGACACCGCGCAGGCCATACCCGGAGCACGGTTGGAGGTAATAGAGGGCATGGGTCACGACCTGCCGGCGCAGCTGATCGAACGCCTGCTAGCCTTGCTCGACCATCATCTGCGCGGTAATATGGCGCCGGAACTTCCTCCGCTGACGCCGCATCGTGCCGGCAGCGGCACCCATCACTGACAGAGACATTTTGAGTACATCCAAAATCGGTATCGCGATTGCCGCACCGAGCGGCCGTCCGCCGGACAACGACGCCTTGCAGCGTGGCGTGCAGCGTCTGGAACAGCAGGGCTTCCTGGTCCATAACTACTACGACGACGACAAACAATTCCAGCGCTTTGGCGGCACCGACGAGTGGCGCCTGGCGCAACTGAACGCCGCCGCCGCCGATCCGGCGGTGCAGATTGTGATGGCAGTGCGCGGCTCGTATGGCATGTCGCGCCTGCTGCCGATGATCGACTTTGGCAAGATGGCCGACAGCGGCAAGCTGTTCGTCGGCTACAGCGATTTCACCGCCTTCCAGATGCCGCTGTTCAGGCAGACCGGCCGCACCAGCTTCGGCGGGCCGATGATGTGCGACGACTTCACCCGCGACGAGCCGGTGGCCTATACCATCAAGCAGTTCTGGGACTGCCTGCGCGGGCCGGTACACGCGGTGCGCGGCGTCGTGGCAGAGGGCGGTTCGGATAATCCGGTGGTGGATGTCAGCGGCAAGCTGTGGGGCGGCAACCTGGCGATGATGGTCAGCCTGCTCGGCACGCCGTATTTCCAGGCGCTGGCGGGTGGAATCTGCTTCATTGAGGACATCAGCGAGCACCCATACCGGGTGGAGCGCATGGTGCTGCAACTGTTCTACGCCGGCGCGCTGGATGACCAGCAGGCACTGGTGCTGGGCGATTTCTCCGGATACAAGCTGAACGCGATGGACAACGGCTACGACTTCGAAGCCATGCTGGCCTACCTGCGCGCCACGCTGCCGATCCCGGTCCTGACCGGGTTGCCATTCGGCCACATCAAGGAACGCGCCACGCTGCCGTACGGCGGCAAGGCACACTTGACTTCGACCACGCGCAGCCTGGAACTGGCGATCAGCGATTACTTGACCTTGTAGCATCGCGTAAGTGCTTGTTTTATATGGGGTAACACGCGATCCGCCTCGATTGCTGTATAATTTCGTCTTTCCGCTCTACCTAAATCTGCAAGGTCCAAATCCACAATGCTTAGCACAGCAAATATCACGATGCAATTCGGCGCCAAGCCGCTGTTTGAAAACATCTCCGTCAAGTTCGGCGATGGCAACCGTTATGGCCTGATCGGCGCCAACGGCTGCGGCAAATCCACGTTCATGAAAATCCTCGGCGGCGATCTGGAACCGTCGGGCGGCAACGTGATGCTGGATCTGAACGAGCGTCTCGGCAAGCTGCGTCAGGACCAGTTTGCATTCGAAGACATGCGCGTGCTGGACGTGGTGATGATGGGCCACACCGAGATGTGGGCCGCGATCTCCGAACGCGATGCGATCTACGCCAATCCGGACGCTACTGACGACGACTACATGAAAGCCGCCGAACTGGAAGGCAAAGTCTCGGAATACGACGGCTACACCGCCGAGTCGCGCGCCGGCGAACTGCTGCTGGGCGTTGGCATCAGCATCGACCAGCACCAGGGCCTGATGAGCGCCGTGTCGCCAGGCTGGAAGCTGCGCGTGCTGCTGGCGCAGGCGCTGTTCTCGAACCCGGACATCCTGCTGCTCGACGAACCAACCAATAACCTGGACATCAACACCATCCGCTGGCTGGAAGATGTGCTCAACGAGCGCAACTCCACCATGATCATCATTTCCCACGATCGCCACTTCCTGAACCAGGTGTGCACCCACGTGGCGGATATGGATTATGGCACGCTGAAGATCTACCCAGGCAATTACGACGACTACATGCTGGCGTCGACGCAAGCGCGCAACCAGCAGCTGGCCAACAACGCCAAGGCGAAAGAGAAAGTCGCCGAGCTGCAGGACTTCGTGCGCCGCTTCTCGGCCAACAAGTCCAAGGCCCGCCAGGCGACGTCGCGCGCCAAGATGATCGACAAGATCAAGGTCGAGGACATCAAGCCGTCGTCGCGCGCCTATCCGTTCGTGCGCTTCGAAGGCGAGAAGAAGCTGCACCGCCTGGCCGTGGAAACCGAAGGCCTGAGCAAGAAATACGACCGCACGCTGTTCAACAACTTCAGCATCATGGTTGAAGCGGGCGAACGCATCGCCATCATCGGCGCCAACGGCGCGGGTAAAACCACCATGCTGCGCTGCATCGGCGGCGACGACATCGCCGGCCTGCATGCCGATCACGGCACGGTCAAGTGGGCGGAAAACGCCAACGTCGGCTACATGCCGCAAGACCCGACCGAAGACTTCGCGACCGACATCACGCTGACCGACTGGATGGGCAAGTGGACCAAGGAAGGCGACGACGACCAGGCCGTGCGCTCGATCCTGGGCCGTCTGCTGTTCGGCGGCGACGAGGTGAAGAAGTCGGTGCGCGTGCTGTCCGGTGGTGAGAAAGGCCGCATGATGTACGGCAAGCTGATGCTGGGCCGTCACAATGTGCTGCTGCTGGACGAGCCGACCAACCACATGGACATGGAATCGATCGAGTCGCTGAACATCGCGCTGGACAAATACGCCGGCACGCTGATCTTCGTCTCGCACGACCGTGAATTCGTGTCGTCGCTGGCGACCCGCATCATCGAAATCAAAGAAAACGAAGTGGTCGACTTCCGTGGCGGCTACGAAGAATATCTGACCAGCCAAGGTATCGACTAAACCATCATGCAAGCCATCGAGATCAAACCCGTCGAGTACGAGCATCCACAAGACGGCGCCAGCTGCGTAGCCCATGCCTGGGCGCGCACGCCAGCGACTCCCAGCGCCGAACAGCGCGTGGAGCTCAAAGAACGCATCAAGCGCCTGCTGAAGGAAAAGCAGGCGGTGTTGGTGTCGCACTATTATGTGGACGCCGACCTGCAGGATCTGGCCGAGGAAACCGGCGGCTGCGTCTCCGATTCGCTGGAGATGGCGCGCTTCGGCCGCGATCATCCGGCCAGGACGCTGGTGGTGGCGGGCGTGCGCTTCATGGGCGAAACGGCCAAGATCCTCAGCCCGGAAAAGCGCATCCTGATGCCGGACCTGGACGCGACCTGTTCGCTGGACCTGGGCTGCCCGGCCGACGAATTTGCCGCTTACTGCGACGCCCATCCGGACCGCACGGTGGTGGTGTATGCCAACACCAGCGCCGCCGTCAAGGCGCGCGCCGACTGGATGGTGACGTCGTCGATCGGCCTGGATATCGTTAAGCACCTGCACGAGCAGGGCAAGAAGATCCTGTGGGCGCCGGACAAGCATCTGGGTTCCTACATCCAGAAGCAGACCGGCGCCGACATGCTGCTGTGGCAGGGCTCCTGCCTGGTGCACGATGAATTCAAGGGCGTGGAACTGGAACTGCTGAAGGCTCAGTACCCGCAGGCGAAGATCCTGGTCCATCCGGAATCGCCGGCCAATGTGGTGGCGCTGGCCGATGTCGTCGGCTCGACCACGCAGATCATCAACGCTGCGGTGGAATCGGACGCCGACACCTTCATCGTCGCCACCGACAACGGCATTCTGCACAAGATGCGTGCCGCCGCACCGGGCAAGCGTTTCATCGAAGCGCCGACCGCCGGCAACAGCGCCACTTGCAAGAGCTGTGCGCACTGCCCATGGATGGCGATGAACGGCCTGCAAAACCTGGCCGACGTACTCGAAAATATGGATGATCCGGTGGCCAGCGCCGCCAACGAAATCCTCGTCGATGCGGAAATCGGCAAGCAGGCGGTGACCTCGATCACGCGCATGCTGGACTTCGCTGCCGCCAAGAAGGCCAAGGTGCAGCCAGGTCCGGATCTGGCGCAAGAAGCAAAACTGTTTTCGGGAATCGGCCCTGCATGATGAGCACTCTGGTCAACAAGTTCGCGCCGTTCGACGACGCGCTGAAATCCGCATTTGAAAACAATCTGCTGGCGGCCTTGCTGGAAGACGTGGGCAGCGGCGACCTGACTGGCTTGCTGGTCCCGGAAGGCGGCCGCGCCAAGGCGCGAGTGATCGTGCGCGAGGACGCGGTGCTGTGCGGCGCGCCGTGGTTTGAAGGCGTGATGAACTGCATGCAGGCCGGGATTGAAATCGACTGGCAGTACGCCGAAGGCGATTTGATGAAGGCCGACAGCGTGGTCTGCACCATCGAAGGTCCGGCGCGCGCGCTGCTGACGGCGGAACGCGGTGCGCTCAACTTCATGCAGCTGCTGTCCGGCGTGGCCACCGCCACCCGCAAGTATGTGGACGTGATCGCGGGCACCCGCGCCGCAATTCTCGACACCCGCAAGACCTTGCCGGGCCTGCGCCTGGCGCAAAAGTACGCGGTGCGCGTGGGCGGCGGCCAGAATCAGCGTCTGGCGCTGTACGACGGTATCCTGATCAAGGAAAACCACATCGCGGCGGCGGGCGGCATCACCCATGCGGTGCTGGCAGCCAAGGCGCTGGACAAGGGCGTGTCGATCCAGGTGGAAGTCGAATCGCTGGATGAGTTGAAGGAAGCACTGGATGCAGGCGCCGTCTCCATCCTGCTGGATAACTTCGACACCGGCATGATGCGCGAAGCGGTGGTGATCAACGCCGGCCGCGCGCTGCTGGAAGCCTCCGGCGGCATCAACTTCGACACCGTGCGCGCGATTGCCGAAACCGGCGTCGACCGCATCTCGATCGGCAGCCTGACCAAGGATATCCGGGCCACCGATTATTCTTTGCGCATCGTCGGCTAACCCGCGTAGAATCACTCGCAGGATGCCGGATTCTCCGGCAGGGGAGACCCGCTTGCGGAAGGCACGTCGGCTGTTGTTGACTGGCTTGGGCGGCATGGCGCTGGGCGCCGTGTCGCTATCTTCTTTTGCCCGTCCGGCGGCAGCGCATGAGCTGCTGGTGGTGGGAACACGCTTCGAAGGTATTTACGAACGCCGCGACGACGGCGAATTCGCCGGCATGGGTGTGGAGTTGCTGCGCCTGTGCGCCAGGCGGCATGGCTATCGTCTGCGCTTCGAGATCTATCCATGGCGGCGCGCGCAGGAGTTGATCAACAACGGCACGGCCGATGTGTTGGTCGGGCCATACAAATCGGCTGCGCGGCAGCGCACCATGCGTTTCAGCACGCAGCCGTTCTTCCGTGATGAAGTGGCGTTTTATGTCCGCGCCGACCGGATGCCGGTCTGGGAGGGCGATTACGGCCTGCTCCAGGGCCGGCGCATTGTCACGCTCAACGGCTGGACTTACGGCCCCGCCTTCACCAGGGCGCAGGCGCAGCTGACCATCAGCGTGGCCAACTCCGTCGAAAGCGGCTTGAAGATGCTGGCCATCGGCCACGTGGAGATGTTTGCCACCAACCGCCGCGATACCGATCCGGTGGTGACTGCACTGGGGATGCAGGACAAGGTGATGGTGCTGGCGCCGCTGATCGACGTGCAGGATGCCTATTTCGCCTATCCGCTGGCGCCGCGCCTGCGTGACCTGCCGCTGCAAATGGACCGGTTGCTGGCGGAACTGAAAAAGAACGGCGAGCTGCAAAGGCTGGCGCGCCGCTTCGGTGTCACCGCGCCTTGAGCGCCGGCGCCATGGACTCGGCGTAGAAGCAGCAGACATCGCGCCCTTGCTGCTTGGCCTGGCGCAGCGCGATGCTGGCGCACTGGATCAGCGAGGCCTCATCAACGCCGTGTGCCGGACAGCTGGCGATGCCGATGCAGGCGCTCAGCGATAGCGCGCCACCAGGCAGGTCGAACGGGATATCGAGCACGCTGCGGATCTGTGTCGCCATCCGCGCCGCGGCGTGCAAGTCGGTGTGGCCCGGCAGCAGTAGTGCGAACTCATCGCTGCCCAGGCGTCCCAGCGGGGCGCGTGGTGGCGCCAGCCGCTGCAGCCGCTGGGCGAACTGGCGCAGTATGGCGTCACCGGCCGCGTGGCCGAGGCTGTTGTTAAGGGCGGTGAATCCATCAAGGTCGATCAGCATCAGCGTGCTGGCGCGCGGCCAGAATGCCACCAGTTGCTGTGCCAGCGTGCGCGCAAAAGGGGTGCGGGTCGGCAAAGTGGTGACATTGTCGTAGCTGGCGACGGCGCTGGCCTTGGCGAGGGGCAGGTTGACTGCGGGGCGTGAGCAGATTGCGAGGTTCATGGCAGGCTCCAGGAAGGGCAGACGGTGCCGATGGCGGTCAGCAGTTGCAGATCGTTCATCGGTTTATGCAGGTACGCCAGCGGCCGGTATTGCTGGGCGCGGGCATATTCTTCCGGCGTGTGGTGGCCGGTCATGATGATGACGCCGGTGCCGGGCGCCTCCCGGGCCAGCAGCGCCAGCAGGTCGAGGCCGGAGCGGCCCGGCATGTGCACGTCCAGCAGGGCGCAGCACGGGGCGCCGTCCGCCAGCGCGGCCAGGAAGCTGTCGGCGCCGTCGAAGGCGCGGGCCGGAATGCCGGCCGAGCGAAGCAAACGCAGCAGGGCGCGACGGATGCTGTCTTCGTCGTCTACCACCGCCACCCAGGGAAGTTTAGTGTCCATGGCTACACGATAGCGCCCCCGGCGCCGGACCGATATTGGACCATGGGCCAATGCCCGGCGGCGGCCTTACGGCGGGGCGCCGGCGCGCAGGCGGTCGACCAGCCGCACCAGCGCGGTGACCGAACGCACTTGCATTTTCGTCATGACGCGGGCGCGGTGCACCTTGACCGTCTTTTCCACCGTGCCGAGGGCGGCGGCGATTTGCTTGTTGAGCAGGCCCTCGATGACCAGGTTCATCACTTCCTCCTCGCGCGGCGTCAGGCTGTGCAGGCGCGCCGCCAGGTCGGCGCGTTCGGTGTGATCGGCGCGCAGCGCGCGGTTGCGCGCCAGCGCCTGCTCGATGGCGGCGATCAGGCGGGCGTCGTCGACCGGCTTGGTGAGGAAGTCGGCGGCGCCCAGCTTCATGGCCTGGATGCCGCTGTCGAGGTTGCCGTGACCGGTGAGGAAGATCACCGGCAGCAGGCTGGCGCGCTGCGCCAGCGCCTGCTGCAGCGCCAGTCCGCTCATGGCCGGCATCGACATGTCGAGCACCAGGCAGCCTTCGGCGCCGGCGTTGCCGCTGTCGAGAAAGGCCTGCGCGGTGTGGTAGGCCTGCACCGTGTAGCCGGCCGCCGTCAGCAGCCGGGTGAGGGCTTTCAGCACGGCCGGCTGGTCGTCGACCAGGAACACGCGCGGCGCGTTCATGCGATCGCGGCTGTGGCCAGCGGCAGGCGCAGGTGGACGCTGGCGCCGCCGCCGGGGTTGTTTTCGGCCCACAGCTGGCCGTGGTGGGCGGCCACGATGTTGCGGCAAATCGACAGGCCCAGTCCCATGCCGCGCTCCTTGGTGGTGTAGAACGGTTCGAAGATATGGGCCAGGGCGGCGGCCGGGATGCCGGCGCCGTGGTCGATGACGCTCAGCTGCACCGCGGCGGCGCCGGCCGGCGCGCTGCGCACCACGATCACCGCTTCGTCCGGCGCGGCGCCGGCCATGGCGTCGCAGGCGTTCATCAGCAGGTTGATCAGCACCTGCTGCAGCTGCACCGCGTCGGCGCTGGCGACCGCGTGCGGGGCCGTCAGCTCGGTGCGCACGGCGATGCCGTGGTTGATCAGGTCGTTGCGCAGCAGGCGGATCACGTCGCGCGTGAGGAAGTTCAGGTCGACCGGGGCGCGCGGCGTCTCGCCCTTGTCGAACAGACGCCGCAGGCGCTGGATGACCTCGCCGGCGCGGCGGTCTTCGTCAATGATGTCGCGCAGGATCTCGTCGACTTCGGCCAGGTCCGGTGGTTGCCGTTCGAGGAAGCGGCGCGCCGCCTGGGCGTTGCTGAGGATGGCCGTCAGCGGCTGGTTGAGTTCGTGCGCGAGGGCGCCGGACAGTTCGCCCAGCACCGCCACGCGCGACAGGTGGGTCACCTCTTTTTGCCGCTGCAGCGCGTCGAGCTCGGCCTGCTTGCGGGCGGTGATATCGAGCGAGACGCCGCGCACCAGCGCCGGCCGGCCGGCGGCGTCGGTTTCCACGCTGCCGTGCGAGCCGATCCAGCGCTGCGCGCCGTCGGGCAAGGTGATGCGGTATTCCATCTCGTAGCGCGGCACGCCGAGTTCGGCGTTGTCGAGCGTGCGCTGGACGGCGGCGCGATCGTCCGCGTGC
Organism: Duganella margarita; assembly: GCF_009857535.1. Taxonomy (GTDB): domain Bacteria; phylum Pseudomonadota; class Gammaproteobacteria; order Burkholderiales; family Burkholderiaceae_D; genus Rugamonas; species Rugamonas margarita. The sequence goes on along the minus strand of NZ_WWCS01000010.1, from coordinate 29,255 downwards.
ACCCGCGCCAGCAGGTCGGCCAGCCCGACCGGCTGCCCGGCGGCGAAGCCGAACAGCGCGCGCCACTGGTCGGAGAGCCAGATCTCCTGCCGTTTGAGGTCGCGAATCCAGATGCCGAGATGGGCGGCGTCGGCCGCCAGCAGCAGCCGCTGTTCGCTTTCCTGCGAGGCGGCGCGCGCCTCGCGCACGCTGGCGGCGGCGTTGCGCAGCGCCTGGCCCAGTTCAATCGCCTCCTTGAATTGCAGCGGCGGGATGGCCGGCGCCTGGCCGTGGCCGATCGCCAGCGCCGGCGGAATCAGCAGCTGGACCGAGCGCGTGATGCGGCCGGCCACCAGCCAGGCCAGCGCCAGGCCGGCCGCCAGCGCCGCCAGCGTGGCGCCGATCAGCCACGCCGTGTTGGCGCGCAGGCCGGCGGTCAGCTCGCGCTGTGGGATGCCGAGGAAGACGGTCCAGCCGCTGACCGGCGCGCGGCTGAAGACGACGAAAACCTCGATACCGTCCAGGGTGGTGGTGTTGAAGCCGCCTTCGGATGCAGTGGCCGCATGCCGCAATTGCTCGTCGCTGAGGCGCTGGCCGACATACTTCTCCATCTCGTGAGAACGGGTGACCACGCGGCCGCTGGCGTCCAGCACGCTGGCGCGCCAGCTGGGCGGCAGTTGCTGCTCGACCAGCACATGGGCCAGCTGCGCCGGGGTGGCGGTGGCGTTGAGCGTCATGACGACGCGGCCGTCGCGCCACACCGGCACGCCGACGGTGTAGATCAATTGCTGGTTGAGCGGTCCCTTGAACAGGTCCGAGACGCCCGGCTTGCCGCTGGCCAGGATGCGCCGCAGCAGCGGCGCGCTGTTCAGCGTGGGCAGCGGCTCACCGTAGGGACGGCGGGTACTCATCAGCATCTTGCCGGTCGGATCGAGCACCAGGATGCTGTCGGCATGCAGGCTGCCGAGCACGGTGACGGCGCGCGAATGAAAGCCTTGCAGATCGCCCGCCAGCAACATGCGCGAAGTGGCCAGGGCGCCCAGCGCGGTGGTGGCGGTGCCGAAGTCGTGGTCGACTGCGGTGGCGGCAGCGCGCGCGCGGCCGATGGTGTTGCTGATCAGCTGGGTGCGCTCCTTGTGATAGAAGCTGAGGATGAGGATGGCTGTGACGCCGGACACTGGCAGGATGCAAGCGATGACGAGGACCGCAAGACTGGCTTTCACGCTGGGGGGATGCTTCAAATTCCGCAACAAAGAGAGAGTCATGAGAGCGCGACTGCCGGCGACGGCAACCATGGCGGGCGACGATTTATTGTAACCAACATCGGTTAGCAACAAGACGTCGATCGACCAAAAAGCGCTGAAAAACTCGCGGCAGGCCACACCGTCCGGCGCGGCCCAGGCCGCTCAGATCAGCTTGCGCATGCGGGCCAGCGGCACCCGGACGTCGCCCGGCAAGCTGATCTCGATCGGTTCGATGATCTCGAAGCCGCAGGCCTGGTACAGCGGCACGCCCGGCATGGTGGCGGCCAGCTCCAGGGTGCTGAAGCCACCGGCTGCGGCGGCATCGGTGCAGTGCTGCAGCAGCATGCGGCCCAGGCCTTGGCGCGCCGCCGATGGATCGACAAAGAAGGCGCGGATGCGCGCCGCTTCGGTGGCCGGATCCAGCAGGGGATCGGCGCCTTGCTTGGTGCGGTCGGCGCCGAACAGCGTGCTGCGCTTGCTCCAGCCACCGCATGCCGCCAGCTGGCCACCCTTTTCGATGACGAAATAGGTTTGATCCGCCACCAGTTGCGTGTCGACGCCAAACACATAACGCGTAACGGCTTGCGCCTGCGCGGCCGTGTAAAACCCGGCGCTCAGTTCGATGCCGGAACGGGCAATCAGCGCCTCCATGGCCGGAATGTCGGCCGGGGTGGCGTGGCGGACCAGGATCGTCATTTGCGGCGCGGCGGCGTCAGGATCGACGGCAACGCTTTCGCCAACGTCTCCGGATAGTCGCGGCTGAAGTGCAGGCCGCGGCTTTCGCGGCGCAGCAGGGCGCTGTTGACGATCAGGCTGGCCACTTCGACCAGGTTGCGCAGCTCCAGCAGGTCATGCGTCACGCGGAAATTCTGGTAGTACTCGTCGATTTCTTCCTTCAGCAGCGCGATGCGGTGCTGCGCGCGTTCCAGGCGCTTGCTGGTGCGGACGATGCCGACGTAATTCCACATGAAGCGGCGCAGTTCATCCCAGTTATGCGAGATGACCACTTCCTCATCGGCGTCGCCAACGCGGCTTTCATCCCAATCCGGCAGATACGGTACTTCGCCTTTTTCCTTGGCCGTGATGTCCATCGCGCAGGCGCGGCCGATCACCACGCATTCCAGCAGCGAGTTGCTGGCCAGGCGGTTGGCGCCGTGCAGGCCGGTGCAGGCGGTTTCACCGACCGCGTACAGGCCGGGCAGGTCGGTGCGGCCGTGCATGTCGGTGACCACGCCGCCGCAGGTGTAGTGCGCGGCCGGCACCACCGGAATCGGTTGTTTGGTGATGTCGATGCCCAGTTCCATGCAGCGCGCGTAGATGGTCGGGAAGTGCTCGATCAGGAATTCGGCCGGCTTGTGGCTGATGTCCAGATGGACGTAATCGAGGCCGCGCTTCTTGATCTCGAAGTCGATGGCGCGCGCCACCACGTCGCGCGGCGCCAGTTCGGCGCGCTCGTCGTGGGCCAGCATGAAGCGCTGGCCGGCAGCGGCGCCGGCTTCCGGCGGCAATTTCAGCAAGCCGCCTTCGCCGCGGATCGCTTCGGTAATCAGGAAGGACTTGGCGTATGGGTGATACAGGCAGGTCGGGTGGAACTGGATGAATTCCATGTTCGACACGCGGCAGCCGGCGCGCCAGGCCATGGCGATGCCGTCGCCGCTGGCGGTGTCCGGATTGGTGGTGTACAGGTACACTTTGCCGGCGCCACCGGTACACATCACCGTGTGTTCTGCCGCAAAGGTGTGCACCTGACCGGTGCGCTCGTCCTGCACGTACAGGCCGTAGCACTTGGGCTGTGAACCTTTCTTGTTGGCGTCGACCTTGTCGGAGGTGATCAGGTCAATTGCGCAATGGTGCTCGAACAGCGTGATGTTCGGATGGGCGCGGACTTTTTCTTCCAGCGTGGTCTGCACCGCGTTGCCGGTGGCGTCGGCGGCGTGGATGATGCGGCGCTGGCTGTGGCCGCCTTCGCGGGTCAGGTGAAAGCCCATTTCCGCCGATTCGTCGCGGGTGAACGGCACGCCCTGGTCGATCAGCCATTCGATCGCTTCGCGGCCGTGTTCGACGATGTAGCGCGTGGCGCCCTCGTCGCACAGGCCGCCGCCGGCGATCAGGGTGTCGTCGATGTGCTGGGTGTGGCTGTCGCCGGAGTCCAGTACGGCGGCAATGCCGCCCTGGGCCCAGTTGCTGGCGCCGTCCCGCAGGGCACGTTTGGAAATAATGGCTACAGTCCGTGTTTCGGCCAGGTGCAGGGCGACCGACAGGCCTGCCAATCCGCTACCGACAATGGCAACATCAAATTTCATGGTTACATTATTACGTGAAGGTAAATGAACCATGACTATAGACTATTTGTCATAGGAGCGTCACAAAAGCCCTTTTTGATGAGCGGATTGCGCGCTGATTGTGGGCGCTCAAAACGGCGTTTTGCAGTGTTCCTCATGATGAAAGCTCCGTCGGGGAGTTTATCGTGATCAGGATCTTTCACCATTATGTATCCAGGGTAGCGTTCATGCTGCTGTTGCTGGAGCTGTCGATATTGCTGGCGGCGGGCGTCGCCAGTGCACCGCTTGGGCTGCCCGACCCCGGGCGGCGTTATATGCAGGCGCTGGCGTTTGCGCTGGTGATGGTGTTTAGCATGGGCACGCTGGGCATGTACCAGCACGACCAGTCGCGCGAAGACATCAAGAGCATCCTGTTGCGCATCATGCCGTCGCTGGCGTTGGGGTTTGGCTTGATGCAATTGCTGGCCGTGCTGTTGCCGCAAATGCAGCTAGGGCGGCTGGGCAGCGTGGTGTTTCTGCTGGGCGGCGGCGCGGTGCTGCTGGCCCGGCTGGTGGTGTTCACCTCGGCGCAGTCGAGCATGCTGGAACAGCGGCTGATCATCGTCGGCGATGGCGCCATTGCGCGCGAGTGCCTGGCGCTGGCGGCCAGCAGCGCGGGTTTTCATCCGTTCCGGGTGGTCGGCTTTGTGCCGGTGCAGGGCGAGATGCGCGCGGTGCCGCCGGCGATGCTGCTGCCGGCCGACTTGCCGTTGCTGACGCTGGCGCGGCGCTACGCCGCCGATGAAATCGTGGTGACGGTGGGCGACCGTCGCAACGGCGCCTTCCCGGTGCGCCAGTTGCTGGAGTGCGCGCTGGGCGGCGTGCCGGTGACCGACGCGGCGACGTTCTTCGAGCGCGAGGCATGCCAGATCCGCGTCGATTCGCTGCAACCGAGCTATCTGATTTTCGGCGGCGGCTTCGATCAGGGCCTGCTGCGCGCCATCGTCAAGCGTTTGCTGGATTTATTAGCCAGCACCGCCATCGGCCTGCTGGCGATGCCGCTGATGCTGGCCACGGCGCTGGCCATCAAGATCGAGGACGGCGGTCCGGTGTTTTACCGGCAGGAACGGGTGGGCCGGGGCAACCGCTTGTTTCATGTACTGAAGTTCCGCAGCATGGGGCAGGACGCGGAGCGGGACGGCCAGCCGCAGTGGGCGGAGCAGGACGACCCGCGCGTGACGGCGGTCGGCCGATGGATACGCAAGCTGCGCATCGACGAACTGCCGCAGATGCTGAATGTGTTCCGGGGCGAGATGAGTTTTGTCGGCCCGCGTCCCGAGCGCGCATATTTCGTTGAGCAATTGTGCGAGCAGATCGCCTATTACAATGTGCGGCATGGGATCAAGCCGGGCATCACCGGCCTGGCGCAGGTGCGCTACCGCTACGGCGCGTCGGTGGACGATGCGCTGCGCAAGCTGCAATACGATTTGTATTATGTGAAAAATAATAGCCTGTTCCTCGATCTGCTGATTTTGGTCGACACGGTACAGGTGGTGTTGTTCGGCAAAGGCGGCCGCTGATGCAGTGGGATGGTGCGGTTGCCGTTGCGGCGTTCAGCCATGGCGTGGCGGTGCTGGCGTTTGGCGCGCTGGCAGTGCTGTTGCTGCGGCCAGCATGGCGCCAGCGTCCGCATGCGCGGGCGATGGGCGGTGCTGCCGCGATCACGGCAGCGTGGGCCGGCTGGGCGATGGCCGCAGCGGCAGCAGCGTCCTCGGCACCGGTTCTGCTGGACTTGCAGGGGGTGGCGGATGCGCTGCGCAGCGCAAGCTGGCTGGCCTTGCTGATGCAGCTCTCCAGCGCGGGCTGGCGATTGCTGGCCGGCGCGATGCTGCTGCCGGCCGCGGCGCTGGCGGTGGCGTTGCAGCCGGCTGCGTCGCCGCTGCTGCATGCCGGGCTGCCCTTGGCGTCGTCGGTAATGGGCATGCTACTGGTCGAACATCTGTACCGCAGCGCGCCGCAGAACACGCGCTGGGGCATCAAGTTTGCCTGCCTGGGCATCGGCGCCTTGTTCGCTTTCGACTTTTACCTGTACAGCGACGCCATGCTGCTGCGGCATGTCAATCCGGATATCTGGGCCGCGCGCGGCATCGTCAACGCCTTGAGCGCGCCGCTGCTGGCGATGGCGATGGCGCGCGGTCCGGTGTGGACGCCGGGGCTACGCCTGTCACGCCAGATCATGTTCCATTCCGCCGCGCTGCTGGGTGCGGCGATGTATTTGATCGCAATGGCCGTCAGCGCGTGGTATCTGCGTTATATCGGCGGTGCGTGGGGCGCGCTGATGCAGCTGGCCTGCCTGTGCGGTGCTGCGATGCTACTGGCCGCCGTGCTGTTTTCCGGCGCGATGCGCGCGCGGCTCAAGCTCTTCATCGGCAAGCATTTTTATCAGGGCCGCTACGACTATCGCGAAGAGTGGCAACGCTTTACGCGCGCACTGGCCGATGATGCTGGCGGCCTGTCCGAGCGGGCGATCCAGGCCATGGCGGGACTGGTGGAGAGCCCGGCGGGCATGCTGTGGCTGCGGCGCGAAGATGATCTGTTCCGGCCGGCCACCCGCTGGAACATGCCGCTGCCCGACGCCGACGAACGCGCCGACAGTCCGCTGTGCCGCTTGCTGGCGGTGCGCGGCTGGGTGGTGGATCTACCGGAATGGCGTCGCCAGCCCGGGCGCTACGAAGGGCTGCCGCCGCCGGCATGGAGCGCCGGCGTGTGGCTGATTGTGCCGCTGATGCTGGACCGCAGCCTGTTCGGTTTTATCTGCCTGGCGTTGCCGCGCACCGCTTTGCAGCTCAATTGGGAAGTGCGCGACGTGCTGAAAATCGCCGGCAGCCAGGCCGCCAGCTATCTGGCGCACCGCGCGTCGGCCGACAGTCTGGCGGTGGCGCGGCAGTTCGAGTCGTTCAACCGCATGTCGACCTTCATCGTGCATGACCTGAAAAACCTGGTGTCGCAACTCTCTCTGCTGCTGGTCAACGCGGAAAAGCACAAGGCCAATCCAGCCTTCCAGGACGATATGCTGGAGACCTTGTCCCATTCGCTCGGCAAGATGAAGCACCTGCTGCTCAAACTGCGGCGCGACGATGCGCCGGATGCCGCCGCGCCGCTGCAACTGGATCAACTGCTGATGCGCGTGGTCCAGCTGCACGCCGGCAGCGAACCGCGTCCATCGCTGGAACTGCGCAGCGCCGGACTGACCGTGATGGCCAATGCCCGGCGGCTGGAACGCGTCATCGGCCATCTGATTCAGAACGCCATCGAGGCCACGCCGCGTGCCGGCCAGGTTGCGGTGCGCATGTACGAGAACGATGGCGCGGCGGTGATCGAGCTGTCTGATACCGGCCACGGCATGAGTGAGCAATTTGTGCGAGAGCGTCTGTTCCAGCCGTTTGTCTCGACCAAGGCGGCAGGCATGGGCATCGGCGTGTTCGAGAGCCGCGAATATCTGCGCGAGATCGGCGGCCAGCTGCAGGTCGCCAGTGCGCCATCCCAAGGCACGACGTTCCGCGTGACGCTGCCGCTACATAAGGAGTCCGAGCATGGGCAAGAATAAGCTACTGGTGGTGGAAGACGACGCTGGCCTGCAAAAGCAGCTGCGCTGGAGTCTGGACGCCTATGATGTCGTCACTGCAGACGACCGCGAATCCGCGCTGGCGCAACTGCGCCGACACCAGCCGGCGGTGGTCACCATGGACCTCGGCCTGCCGCCCGATCCCGACGGCGCCAGCGAGGGCCTGGCGCTGCTGGCGCAGATACTGGCGGCCGCACCGGACACCAAGGTGATCATCCTGTCCGGTAACCAGGATCGCGCCAACGCGCTCAAGGCGATCGGCATGGGTGCGTATGATTTTCACCAGAAGCCGCTGGACGCCGACACGCTGTCGCTGGTGATTGCGCGCGCTTTCTACCTGCATGCCATGCAGCAGGAAAACCGGCGCATGCTACAGATTCAATCCGACTCGCCGCTGGCCGGCATCATCAGCCGCGACCCGGCCATGTTGAAGCTATGCCGCAGCGTCGAGAAGGTGGCGCCGTCGTCTGCCACGGTCATGCTATTGGGTGACTCCGGTAGCGGCAAGGAGCTGATTGCGCGCGGCCTGCATAATCTGAGTACGCGCCACGACAAGCGCTTCGTCGCCATCAATTGCGCGGCGATCCCGGAGCACCTGCTGGAGAGCGAGTTATTCGGCTATGAGAAAGGCGCCTTTACCGGCGCCCAGCGGCAGACGCCTGGCAAGCTGGAACTGGCGCACGGCGGCACATTCTTCTTCGATGAAATCGGCGACATGGCGCTGTCGTTACAGGCCAAGCTGCTGCGCTTTCTGCAGGAACGCGTGATCGAGCGGGTGGGCGGACGCAGCGAGATCAACATCGACGTGCGCGTGGTCTGCGCCACGCATCGCAATCTGAAGACGCTGTCGGCGGAAGGAGGCTTTCGCGAAGACCTGTACTATCGCCTGAGCGAGATCGTGCTGACCATACCACCGTTGCGCGAGCGGGTCGGCGACTGCGCGCTGTTGGCGCATCATTTCCGCAACAAGTTCTGCGCCGGCGAATCGCGTTCGCTGCTGGCCTTCAGCATGGAGGCGCTGGCCGCCATTGAGGCCTACGCGTGGCCCGGCAATGTGCGCGAGATGGAAAACTGTATCCGCCGCGCGGTGATCATGGCCGATGGCCCGCAGATTACCCCCGCCGATCTGGGGCTGCCGGACGGACAGGAGGAATCGGTGAATCTGCGCCAGGTGCGCGAGAGCGCCGAGTACCAGGTGATGGTCAAGGCGCTGTCGCGGGCGGATGGCAATATCGTCAAGGCGGCGGAACTGCTGGGCGTAAGCCGCCCCACCTTGTACGATTTAATGAATCACCACGGCTTGAAATAGCTCAGTCGCGCCATTCACCGGCGGCGGCCAGCTTGTTTTTCAGGCCTGGCAACGGAAACCCCATGCCGTAGGCCTTCTGGGCACTGGCGCGGGCCTTGTCATAGTCCTTCTTCTTCAGATACAGCAGACCGAGGTTGTAGTGGGCAGTGGCGTTGTCCGGGGCCAGCCGCGCCGATTGCTCCAGCTGTTCCAGCGCGGTGTCGGTCTGGCCGATTGCCAGCAGGTAGGCGCCGAACAGCGAATGGACGCGGGCGTCGTCGGGCGTGTAGCGCAGCGCGCGGTCGAAGTAGCATTCGATGGTGAAGTGGGCGCCGTGCGGTTTGCGGTTCTTGTCGCGCAGCGACAGGCGCGACATGGCCGCCAGGGCGCGCGGATGGTTGGGAAAGTGTTCCAGCGTGTAGCCGATGTCGGCGGCCAGCGGACCGCTGGCGCCGCGGATCAGTTGCTCGACGTTGGATGTGAAGTGGTAATGCTCGACGATGGTCAGGCCCTGGCGGTCGTCGGGGTTGTTGTAGTCGCCGCCGGGATTGTGCTTGACGTAGGGGGGGCAGTCGTCGGCCGCTGCGGCATTGGCGCAGGCGAGGATCAGGGCGAGGATCAGGGCGGGGGCGAGCGTTTTCATAGGCGGTCCTTGTGGTGGAGGCGGTCGAGCAGGGCGGCCAACTCGCGGGTGCGGGCGGCGCGCGAGTGGCGCGCGATCAGGGCCGGCGGTGCGGTCGGCGCTTGCCGTTGACGGCACAGGCGCAGGAAATGGCGCAGCGCGGTGGCGATGTCGTCGGCGCAGTCCAGCCGCGCCGTGGTGTGGATGCCGGCACGGCGCAGCAGGCCGGCGGTGTCGCCGTCAGGGTGCGTCAGTCCGAGCAGCGGCCGGCGCGCGCGCAGGTACTCGTACAATTTGGCCGGAATCTGGCCGTTGCAGTTTTCCGCCTGCAGCAGCAGCAGGCCGTCGGCGGTCAGCATTTCGGCCAGCGCCTCGTGGTATGGCAAAGGCGGCGCCAGTTCGATGATCTGCGCCAGATGCGGGTGGCGCGCGATCAGGGTTTGCAGGTAGGTGTCGTGGCCGGTGGCGCGCAGCACCAGGCGGAACGTGGCTGGCTGGATGTCGCCCAGCGCCAGCAGGCGCGCCAATGCGGCAAATAGCGCGCCGGGATCCCGCTCCGACGGGTAGATGACGCCACTATGCAGCAGCCGGAACGGGGCGGGCGACGATGCGGCCCGCAGTGCGGCGATTTCCGCGCCAATGAAACTCACTTCGTCGTACCCGTTTTCGATCAGGACGATGCGACGGGTATCGGCGTGCGGAAAACGGTGACTGAGGTCGCGCACGGCGCCGGGCGTGGTGCAAATGACGGCGGCGCCGCGTTGCATGGCCTGTTGCTCGATCCAGCGGTGGATGCGGCGGCGTCGTGGGTCGGGCGGATAGCCGGTATCGATCATCGGATCGCGCTGGTCGGCGATCCACGGAATGCCGGTCAGCCGATGCAGCGTGAGGCCAATCAGGTGCGCGGTGGCGATCGGGTAGCTGGACCAGATGAACTGCGGCTGATATCGGCGTATCAGCCGCAACCCGGTGGGCACGGCGCTGAGCCACCAGGAGATCCAGCGGTCCGGCTGCGCCAGCAGCGACGGATAGCGGCCGGCGATGGCCAGCTGGCGTGCCGTGTCGAGCGCAAAGCTGCGGTGCACCGCCACTTGCTGCACGGCGTCTGCGCGGCTGTAGTCCGGGTAGGCGTTGGGGCTGACCGACAGCACCAGCGGTTGCCAGCCCAATTGCGGCAAGTACTGCGTAAAAGCCAGCGTGCGATGGATGCCGCTGCCGCCGCGCATGGGCGGATAGTGATAGGCGATCATCAGCACGCGCTTTACCATGCTTGTATCCATTTGGTGCAGAGGTCGGCCACCTCGTCGCGCCAGACCTGGCGGGCGAAGGTGTGGTTGGCGTCCGGGATGATGGTCTGGCGCACGCGCGGGGAAGCCAGCAAGCTGCGCCAGTGGGCGTGCTGGCGCGGCAGCGCCATGAATTCGCGCGCGCCCAGGTCGGCGCCGCTGAGGATGATGAGGATCTGGCCGCGGAAGCGGCACAGGGCTTGATGCAGCCGCTCGGGCAGTGATTCGATCTGCGCCGACGGCCGGTTGGCGGCGGTCGCCACCTGGCGGAACGAGGCCAGCGCGCGCCGCACGCCAAAGCGCCCGTGCGCCAGCTTGCGCCAGAATTCCGGGTCGCGGATCCGCTGCAGATAGTAGTGGCGCAGCGTGGTGCGGGCCGCGCCTTGCGTGGTGCGCACCCAGGGGTTCAGCATGATCAGGCCCGCGATGCGGGGATCGTCCGGGGCATGGAACGCGGCGGCGGTGGCGCCGTCGCACAGCCCCCACAGCACCAGTTCCTTCAACACAGGCATGGCGCTGAAAAATTCGCCGATGGCAGCTTCCAGATCGTCCTGTATTGATTCAAAGTCGCGCATGTCGCCTTCGCTGTCGCCCATGCCGCGATAGTCGAAGCGCATTACCGGCACATTGTGGGCGGACAGATGCCGTGCCAGCAGCACGAACTGGCGGTGGCTGCCGATGCGGTATTGCGGTCCGCCGGTGACGATCAGCACGCCGCGCGTGGACGGCTGGTCCGGCACATGGAGGATGCCGAACAGCCAGCAGTCCTGGCAGGTGAAGTGGAGTACGCGCTGCTGCGGCATTATGTCGGCTCCCGCGGTGCGGCGGCGGTGGTAGCGGCCAGCAGTTCGGGGGCGACGCCAATTTCGCTGCTGCTCCAGAAAGCCTCGCCGTGGACGGGATAGGCCTGCACCCTGGCGCCGCCCTGGCGCCAGCGTTCGATCAGCAGTTCGGAGGCCGGCTGCAATGCCGCCTGGTGGTTGCCTGCCGAGCTAGCGTATTCGGCAGCCGCGCCCTGCGGCGCGGGACTCAGCTCCATCCACTGCACCGGGCAGCGCGGCGCCAGTGTTGCCGCCTCCAGTTGGCCGATGGTGGCCGACAACGCCGGCGACATCAGGTAGCCGGCGATTTCGGCGCTTTGCTCGACCGCCGGTGTGCCGGAGAACAGGCGCGCCGCGCTTTGCAGGCGGGCGAACTGGTGCAAGTGCGCCCGTCCGCTCAGGGCGGGCTGCCACAGGATTACGCCATCCGGGTGCGCCTGCGTGGCAAAGTCCAGCGCCAGCAGGGCGCCCAGGCGCAGTCCCCACAGGTAGCGCGGACCGGCATGGCGCGCCTGCAGCCATTGCCACGCGCGTGCCAGGTCGCTCAGCCAGGTATCCCAACCGGCTTGCGGCAGTTCGCCGCTGCTGTCGCCGCAGCCGAACAAGTCGATTTGCAGCACGCCGAAGCCTGCCTGGGCGTAGGCGCGCGCCTGCAAGGCCACCATGCGCCGGCTCTTGTTCAACTCTTCCGCAAAAGGATGGACGTAGAGGATGGCGCCGCGCGACGGCGTACCCATTTCCGGTGCGTGGTACAGGCAAAAGCGTTCGCCCTCATCGGCATTGAGGAAGAACGGCAGGGCGGCGAGGGCGGGCGCGTCCACGGTCACGCCGTTTTGCTGGCGACGAAGCTGGCCAGGGAGCCAACCGTGGCGAAGTGGCGGGCGCTGATTTCGTCGTCCTGTACCTCGAAACCGAAAGACTGTTCCAGCGCCAGGATCAGATTGGCTACCGCCATCGAGTCCAGCTCCGGCAGGCTGCCCAGCAGCGGCGTGTCTGCGGTCAGCGGCATCTGGCCGAGCGAGAGAGTGCTTCTCAGGATGTGGCAGACTTGCGAAAATTGCGGCATGGCGGCTCCTGTAGCTGGCTGGTGTCGAACATCAATTGGGGAAAAGACGCTGGGTGGCGCGATAAATGGAAGTACGGCCGCAGGCTGCTGAACATCCACTGCCACTGGCCGCAGCGCAGGAATAAGGCGTGGCCCAGGCGCACCACGCCGATCTGCGCGTGGGCGCGCAGCGATGCGGGATTGAAGGCGGAGATGCGGCTGCAGGTCCAGCGCACGCCGCGCCCGCGCAGTTGCTGACGGGCGCTGTCCCACAGGCGGCGGAAGACCCAGCCCAGACGCTCGTCGGGCCTGACCCACACATCGAAATCCCAGTTTTCCCGTGGTGACGACAGCCGGTAGCGGACGCGCACTTCGTCTTCCTGGTAGGCGTTTGAGATCAGCCAGAGAAAGCCCGCCAAGCGGCCGTTGCGCCAGGCGGTCAGCGTGCTGGCGCCCTGGGCGTAGCGGTCGCTTACCACATGGGCGGGACGCGGGTAGCCGTCCGGCAGCGGCGCGCTGGCGTCGGGGGTTTGAATGTCGATGTCGGCGCCGCGCAGCGGAGTCAGTGGCGAATCGCTGACATATTGGGCGACGAACAGGTAGCGGAACAGCGTCCAGCGGCCGTCGCTGGCCCGCTCCAGCGCGCGCGCCAGCAGATACAGGGCCGTGTTCAGCCAGCCCAGTTGTGCGAGAGTGAGACGCAGGCGCTTGCTCATGGCAGTCAGTCCGATCGGGAGCGGGGTTCTGATTAAACTATGGGCGCGGCGCGCACGGTTTGCGCCAGCACAAGCGCGCGTGGCATTTGATGCGCATCAAGAACGGCTCAGCGGTTTGTCCCGATCATGGAGAACCGTTCATTGCCAGGGCTAACCGTCATGCCGCAGCTTATCCACGAATGTATCTTCGAGTCGGCGCGCCGGGTGCCGGAGCGGCAGGCACTGTGCTACCAGGGCGTTGGACTCAATTATGGCGCGTTGGCGCAGATGGTGCGGCAGGCCGCGTATGCCTGGCTGAATCACGGCCTGGGGCGCGGCGAGCGGCTGGCCGTCTATCTGGAGAAGCGCGAGGAGGCGGTGGCGGCCATGTTTGGCGCGGCGGCGGCGGGGGCGGTATTTGTGCCGGTCAACCCGGTGCTGAAGGCGGAGCAGGTGGCGTACATACTGGCCGACTGCAATGTGCGCATACTCGTGACCTCGCGTGAGCGGTTCAATCAGCTGGCCGCTGCGCTGGCCGGGTGTCCGGATCTGCACACGGTGATTATCATCGGCTCGATGGAGGCGCTGCAACCGCCCGGCGGCATCAAACTGCATTCATGGCGCGAGGCGATGCTGGCGGCGGCGCAGCAGCTGTCGCATCCGTGCATCGACAGCGATATGGCCGCCATCCTGTACACCTCCGGCAGCACGGGCAAGCCCAAGGGCGTGGTGCTGTCGCACCGCAATCTGGTGGCCGGCGCGCTTAGCGTATCGAGCTACCTGGATAACACCGAGGAAGACCGCTTGCTGTGCGTGTTGCCGCTCAGTTTCGATTACGGCCTGAGCCAGCTGACCACCGCGTTCGCCGTCGGCGCCTGCGCGGTGCTGCTCAATCACCTGTTGTTGCGCGATGTGATCGACGCGGTGGACCGCGACCGCATTACCGGTCTGGCGGGCGTACCGCCGCTGTGGATCCAGCTGTCGGAACTGAACTGGCACCATGCGCGGCGCCTGCGCTACATCACCAATTCCGGCGGCGTCATGCCGCAGCCCACCATCAAGGCGCTGCGCAAGGCCTTGCCGCATGTCGAAATCTATCTGATGTATGGACTGACCGAAGCGTTCCGCTCAACGTACCTGGCGCCGGAACAACTGGCGATCCGGCCGGAATCGATCGGCAAAGCGATTCCCAATGCGGAAATCCTGGTGCTGCGCAGCGACGGTTCGCCGTGCGGCCCCCATGAGCCGGGTGAGCTGGTGCATCGTGGCGCGCTGGTGGCGATGGGTTACTGGAACGATGCAGCGCGCACGGCGGAACGCTTCCGGCCCTTGCCCGACCGCAGCGGCGGGTTGACGATACCGGAACTGGCCGTCTGGTCCGGTGACACCGTGCGCGCCGATGACGAAGGCTACCTGTATTTCATCGGGCGCACGGATGACATGATTAAAACCTCCGGCTACCGCGTCAGCCCGGCCGAAGTTGAGGAGGTGGTGTATGCCAGCGGGCTGGTGTCGGAGGCCGCCGCACTTGGCGTCGCGCATCCGACGCTGGGCCAGGCGATCGCGCTGGTGGCGGTGGGGGACGAATTGAACACTCCGGCGCTGCTGGCCGCCTGCAAACGTTGCCTGCCAGCCTATATGGTGCCGACGCGGATTGATATGCGGAGTCAACCGCTGCCGCGCAATCCCAACGGCAAGATCGACCGGCCGTTGCTGGCGCAGCAACTGGGAGCGAGTCAATGATGATTTCGCATGCGGAGTTGCGCCAATTTCCTGTGCTGGATGATTGTCTGCAACTGGGCGGCATCACGCTGACGCGGCTGGCGGAGCGGGTCGGCCGCACGCCGTTCTACGCCTACGAACGCAACCATATCCAGTTGCGCGTCGGCTTGCTGCGGCGGGTATTGCCGTCCAGCGTGCATGTGCACTACGCCATCAAGGCCAATCCGATGCCGGCGCTGGTGCAGATGATGGCGTCGCTGGTGGATGGCTTTGACGTGGCCTCCGCCGCCGAAATGAAAACCGCGCTGGACGCCGGCATGCCGCCGGCGCGCGTCAGCTTCGCCGGCCCGGGCAAAAGCAATGCCGAGTTGCGCAGCGCGGTGGCGGCCGGCGTGGTGTTGCATCTGGAGTCCGAAGATGAGATGGAGCGCGCGGCCCGCAGCGGTGAGTTACTGGGAATAACGCCACGGGTCGCGGTGCGCGTCAATCCCGAGTTTGAATTGAAGTATGCCGGCATGAAGATGGCCGGCGGCGCGCGGCAGTTCGGGGTCGACGCCGAGCGGGTGCCGGCGATGCTGCGCAAGCTCGGCAGGCTGGCGCTCGATTTCCAGGGTTTTCACCTGTTTTGCGGCGCGCAGAATTTGTCCGCCAAGGCGATCTGCGAGGCGCAGCGCCTGAGCGTGGAGTTGGCGCTGCGGCTGGCGCAACACGCGCCGGCGCCGCTGCGCCTGCTCAATATCGGCGGCGGCTTCGGCGTGCCGTACTTTCCGGGCGAACGTGCGCTCGATCTCACTGCAGTGGCCGAAGGCCTGCATGACACCGTGCAAGCACTGGCCGCGGCGTCGCCGGAGACGCAGTTGATCCTGGAACTGGGCCGCTATCTGGTGGCCGAAGGTGGCGTCTACGTCTGCCGCGTGCTGGAGCGCAAGTTGTCGCACGGTCGGGTGTTTGTGATTACCGATGGCGGCCTGCATCATCACCTGGCTGCGTCCGGCAATTTTGGGCAGGTGATCCGCAAGAATTATCCGGTGGCGGTCGGCAACCGCATGCATGCCGCGCCGCGCGAAGTGGTCACCGTGGTCGGCCCGCTGTGCACGCCGCTCGATATGCTGGCCGACAGCATGGAGCTGGCGCGCGTGGAGCCTGGCGACTACGTGGTGGTGTTCCAGTCCGGCGCCTATGGCCTGACGGCCAGCCCGACCGCGTTTCTCGGTCATCCGCCGCCGCTGGAGGTACTGGTATGAGCGGACTGTGCGGTTATCTGAATCTGCGCCGGGATGCCGAATTCGGCGCGCGGCCGCTGTCCGCCCGCACCGCCAGCATGGCGCGCTTTGACGGCAGCCCGGTCAGCATTGTGACGGAGGAGCCGTGCGGAATCGGCGTAGCGGCCGCTGCGGCTGCGGTCAGCCTGTATCAGGAGCCGGGGCTCATGGCCGCCGTCTGGGGACACGCCAGCCTGGATGGCAGCGCGGACCAGCTCGCCAACCGGCTGGTGGCCAAGTGGCGCGCGCGCGGAGCGCAGGCCTGCGCCGACCTGAGCGGACATTTCGCGCTGTGCATCGTCGATGGCAGCACGGGTAGCGTGCTGCTGGCCGTGGACCGCAGCGGCGTGCACACCATGCATTATCAGAGCGACCAGCGCGGTCTGCTGTTCGCGACCTCGCCGGCGGCCTTGCCGGCGGGCGAGCTGGACCCGCAATCGCTGTTCGATTACCTGTATTTCCACATGATTCCGGCGCCGCGCGGCGTCTACCGCCACCAGCACCGCTTGCAGCCGGGCGAATACCTGCTGTATCGGCGCGGGCGCTTGGAGCGGAGCGTCTATTGGCGCATGCGCTTCCGCGAAGAGCGCAGCGTACCGTTTGTCGCGCTGAAAAGCCAGTTTTTGGGCGCGCTGCGCGCGTCGGTGCGGCAAGCCGCCAGCGGAAACGACCACATCGGCGCCTTCCTCAGCGGCGGCACCGACAGTTCGACGCTGGCCGGTTTGCTGGAACGGCCGGCGCGCACCTATTCCATCGGCTTCGATGTCGATGGCTATGATGAAATGGCCTATGCGCGCATCGCCGCCCGCCACTTCGGCACCGACCATCACGAATATTACCTGACCGCCGGCGATGTGGCCGACGCGATTCCGCAGATTGCAGCGGCCAGCGCGCAGCCGTTCGGCAATTCGTCCGTGGTGCCGGCGTATTTCTGCGCGCAGATGGCACGTGCGGATGGCGTCACGCGCTTGCTGGGCGGCGACGGCGGCGATGAACTGTTCGGCGGCAACGAGCGTTACGCGCGCCAGGCGCTGTTTGCACGTTATGAGCAATGGCCGTCTTCGGTGCGCCAATTGCTGCTCGAGCCGCTATTGTTCGGGCTGGCCGGCGGCTGGCAGGCGCCGCTGCTGCGCAAGGCGCGCAGCTACGTCGAGCAGGCGCTGCTGCCGATGCCGGCGCGGCTGGAAAGCTACAATCTGCTGCAACGCTACGGCGCGGCGCGGGTACTGGACGGCGAGTTCCTGGCGTCCGTCGACGAAGCCGCGCCGCTGGGGCAGCTGCATGCCTGCTATTGGGAAGCGCACGGCCTCAGCCAGATCAACCGCATGCAGGCGCTGGATCTGCGCTACACGCTGGCCGACAACGATCTGCGCAAGGTCAGCCTGGCCTGCGAGCTGGCCGGCGTGGAGCCCGCATTTCCCTTCCTCAGCGACGCGCTGCTGACCTTCTCTGCCTGCCTGCCGCCCAGCGACAAGCTGAACGGCACGCGACTGCGCTACTTCTTCAAACATGCCCTGCGCGAGCACCTGCCGCGCGCCATCCTGCGCAAGAAAAAGCACGGCTTTGGCATGCCGTTCGGTCACTGGCTGCTGACCGACGTCCGCTTACGCGAGCTGGCCTTCGACAGCCTGGCCGATTTGAAAGCGCGCCGTATCGTGCGCCCGGACTTCATCGACCGCTTGACACAGACGCTGGTGCACGAGCATGCCGCCTATCACGGCACCATGGTGTGGGTGCTGATGATGCTGGAACAGTGGCTGCAGCAGCACGCTATACCGCCACGCGCCGCTGCGCCAGCAGACGCAGCAGAAATCGCAGCCGGTCCGGCTCCCACGGCGTAAAACGCGGCAATTGCAGCAGGTCGCTGCCTTCGTAGGCGGCGCCGGCGACGGTGCTGAAGGCGGCGTCGAAGCCGATCTTCTGCACCATGTGTACATGGCGCTGGCAATAATCCGCCCCGGGTTTGCCGTTGGGATAGGCGAACAGTGTGACCGGCGCCTGGATGATGTCCTCCAGCATGGCCTTGCCCTGGGCGATGTCGGCGCGCGCGTCGGCGTCCGGCACGGCGGCCAGGATCGGGTGGCGGTGGGTGTGGGCGCCGATTTCCATGCCGGCCGCGTGCAGCGCCCGCAGCTGGTCGGAGCGTAGCATCAGTGGCCGGCGGCGCGGCGGCGCCAGCGCGCTGGCGGTGCGCTGGCGGTGCTCGAACGGCAGGTACTTGAGTTCCATGAGCAGCTGGTCGAGCGTCTGCGGGCCGCCGCCGGCCTGGCGGACGTAGTCGATGATGTCGTCGTTCCACATCTGGCCGCCGTCCAGATAGCCGCTGGCGATGAAAAAAGTGGCGTTCAGGCCGTACTTTTGCAGGACCGGCAGCGCGTGCTCGGCGTTGTCGGCGTAGCCGTCGTCGAAGGTGATGCAGGCCGCGCGCGGCGGCAGCGTCTGATCTTGCAGGCGACGCACCGCCTGGCTCACCGGCAGCACCGTGAAGTGACGCCGGAGCAGCGCCATCTGGCGGTCGAAGCGCTGCACGTCGGGCAGGCTGGGCAGCAAGGGGTCCGGCGCCGCCAGCACCCGGTGGTAGATCAGCACCGACAGCCGGGAGGCGCTCATGCCGCCACCCCGGCCTGGCGTTCGGCCAGCCGTTGCGCGGTCAGCGCGCGCAGCGCCACCACGGCCGCCATCAGGTAATACGGCACGTCGAAATACAGCAGGCTGAGGAAGGCGCCACCCACCGCAAAGCCGATCAGGCTCGATTGGATCATCTTGGCCAGGTTGCTGGCCCACTGCCATTCGGGGTCGTGCTGGCTGTTGCGCACCACCCACGACGCCGACCGCCAGGTCAACGTACCCAGCAGCAAATACAGCCCCAGTCCAATAAAGCCGTGTTCGCCCAGCGCCTGGAAGTAAATGCTGTGGGCGGCGTGCACCGCGGTCGGGTCCGGCGCGTACAGGTAGAATACGGACGGATCGGCGATTTCGAAGCCGCCGCCGAAGAAGCGGTCCTTGGCCAGGTTGTACGCCATGTGCCAGGCATTGATGCGGCCCATGGCGGAGCTGTCGGCTTCATAGCTGGCAATGCTGTCCATGCGCTCGGTCCAGCGTTCCGGCATGTACAGCAGCGCCAGCGGTGTGCACAGCACCAGAATGAAGGCGCCCAGCAGCTTTTGCTGGCTTTTCAGCCACATCAGCACCAGCATGGCGCCGATCGCCAGCAGCGCGCCGCGCGAGTAGCTGCCCAGCGCCGCCATGGCCGACAGCAGCATGGCTGCCGTCAGGGCATGCCGGACCCAGCGCCGGTTGGTGCTCAGCTGCAGGTAGCGCATCAGCGGAATGGCGATGATCAGCGCCAACGCGATTTCGTTGTTGCCGCCGATGAAGGTGCCGATCGGCCCCCAGACCAGATAATTGCCGCCTTCGCGCACCGTGAAAATGCCGCCCTTGACGCCGTAGTAGCCGAGCGAAATCACCAATACCCAGATCATGCGATGGACGTCCTCGCGGCGGCGGATCACCACCATTGTTACCAGACTCATCAGCATGATTTTCATCACCTTGACCAGCTGCGCCTGCGACGCCGCCGGGAACAGCGCGAACAGCGTGGTGACATTCATCCACAGCACCATGGCCAGCAGCACGAAGGTGATGCCGCTGGCCGGCAAGGTCTTGGGCGTGCGCGACGTGGCCAGGCTGAACAGCGTGATGACGGCGACGATCTGGGCGAACGGGAAGGTGGCGGCGAAGCCCCAGCTCTGGGTGTGCGGATTCATGACGCTGATCCAGATCCACATCAATACGCCATTGACGGGATGCTTGATGATCAGCGGCAGGCTGGCAAATACAATAATGGTAACGAAGATGTCGCGCATGGCAGTCATTGATTTGGCTCAACGTTGCGATTGAGCCTGTCGCTACACTGGCTTTTTGATCTAGCCATCATAGGACAGGGGAGACCGGGCCTTGTTGACCGTACTCATGGCAAGCCGCAATGGCGCGGCGACGTTGCCGAAAGTGCTGGACGCGTATTGCCGTCTGCAGGTGCCGGACGGCGGCTGGCGCCTGCTGATTGTCGACAACGGCAGCAGCGACGGCACCGGCGCGCTGCTCGCCAGTTACGCCGGGCGGCTGCCGCTGCGCTGTCTGCAGGAACCGGTGGCCGGCAAGAACCGGGCGCTGAACCGGGCGCTGGAGGCGGCGCTGGCCACGCCGGAACCCGACGACGCGCTGTATATTTTCACCGATGACGACGCCACGCCGGAGCCGGACTGGCTGCTGCAATGGCAGGCCTGCGCGCAGGCATATCCGGCCGACAGCGTGTTCGGCGGCGCCATTTTGCCGGACTGGGCGGCGCCGCCGCCGGCCTGGCTGCTGCCGCTGATTCCCACCGGACTGACGTATGGACTGACCTCGCCCGCGCTGCCGGACGGGCCGGTGTTTCCCGGACTGGTGTGGGGCGCCAACATGGCGGTGCGGCGCGCGCCGTTTGCGGCGGGGCACCGCTTCGAGGTCGGCGTCGGTCCCAATGGCGCCGACTACGCGATGGGCAGCGAGACCGAATTGACGCGCCGGCTGGCGATGGCCGGCTACCGCGCCAGCTTCTACCATGGAGCGCGGGTGGCGCACCATATCCGCCGCCATCAGGTCGAGATCGACTACATCCTGCAGAAGGCCTGGCGTTTCGGGCGTGGCCAATTCCGCCAGCAGCAACGCGGCCGGTTTGCCGAGCTGGCGCGCGTGCCGCGCTGGATGTGGCCGCGCTACGCGCTGGAAGCGCTGGCCTGGCTGCGCGCCGTGGTGAGCGGCGACGCCGGCCGCCGCTTCAGCCATCGCTGGGAAATGGCCTATCTGCGCGGCTATTTTTACGAAGCCTGGCACGGCGTGCCGCCGGCACGCAACACGGTGCTGCTGACCAGCTATTCCGGCGAGCTGGGTGGCATGGAATTGCGCATGGCGCAGGAGGCGCGCTATCTGCAGGCGGCCGGCTACCAGGCGGTGCTGGGGCTGCGGCCCTTCGCCGGCCTGACCGCGTGGACGCAGCGCCTGGCGCGCGAACAGGTGACCGTGGCCGCATTCGATCCGCCGGTGTTCTTCGAGGGAAACTGGCGCTGGCGTGAAGTGCGCCGCTGGCGCACGCGCTGGTTCGGCGCCCCCCGGTTGCGGGCATTCAAAGCCGATCTGGTGCATGTGGCGTTTTGCTGGACCACGTACGGCGCATCGGTGCTGTGGCTGGCGCAGCAATGCCGGCTGCCGGCGGTCATCAGTGTCCACAATGCGTTTCCCCCGACCAGCTTCAGCGCGTGGCATGCGCGGCTGCTGCGTCAGGCGTTCGCCGGCGTGCGCGGGGTCTATGCGGTGTCGGACTCGGCGCTGGCGCATTTCCTGGCGCTGTACCGGGACTACCTGTCGCCGACGGCGCGGCTGGCGGTGATCCCGAATCCGGTCGACGTCGCGCGCTTCCGGCCGTCGCTGGCGACGCGCCTGCAGGCGCGCCAGCGTTGGCAGCTGCCGCAGCAGGCGTTGGCGATCGGCACGGTGGCGCGGTTGGCGGAGCAAAAGCGGCCGGCGCTGGCGATCGGGCTGCTGGCGGCGCTGCGGGTGCGGTTTCCCGACCTGTACCTGGTGCTGGCCGGCGACGGGCCGCTGGAGGCGGCGTTGCGCGAGCAGGCCGAGCGGCTGGGCCTGACGCCATGGGTGATCTTTACCGGCTTCGTGGCCGAGGTGCAGACGCTGATGCCAGCGCTCGACGTCCACCTGCTGATGAGCCGCAACGAAGGCTTCGGGATCGCCACCATCGAGGCGATGGCGTGCGGGGTGCCGGCGGTGGCGACGGACGTGCCCGGCAGCGCCGACATCCTGACTGACTGTCCGGGCGGACTATTGATTCCAGCGCATGACCTGGCGGCGGCGGCGCTGGCGATCGGGGACTTGCTGGCCGATCCGGCGCGGCGCGCAGCCATGGGGGCCGCCGGACGCGAGGTGGCGATCAGCCGCTACAGCAACGAGGTGGTCGGCCAGCAAGTGGCAGCGTTCTACGACGGCCTGTTATGAAACCCCATCGTTCTTTCCTGTTCTCGTTTTCGGAGAAATATACGCTGCTGGTGCTCAACACCATCGGCACGATGGTGCTGGCGCGGCTGCTGACACCGGACGATGTCGGCGTGTACGCGGTCGGCGCGGTGCTGATCGGACTGGCGCAGGTGGTGCGCGACTTCGGCGTCGGCGCCTACCTGATCCACGCGCCGGAGCTGGACCGGCAACAACTGCGCGCCGCGCTCAGCGTCAGCCTGCTGGTGGCGTGGACGCTGGCGGCGCTGGTGCTGGCCGCCAGCGCACCGGCCGCATGGTTTTATCACGAGCCGCGGCTGCGCACCACTTTGCAACTGCTGTCGATCAATTTCCTGCTGATTCCGTTCAGCGCGCTGGCCTTGCCGTACCTGCGGCGGCAGATGCGGTTCGCGGCGATCTTCGCCATCAACACCAGCCAGTGCGCGGCGCAGATGGGGTGTTCGATCGGGCTGGCGTTGCTCGGCTGGGGCTACCTGAGCCTGGTGTGCGGCGCGGTCGCCAGCGCGCTGGCGACGCTGCTGGCGACCTTGTGCTGCCGCCCGTCCGAGCTGCCGTGGCTGCCGGGATGGCGCGGCATGCGCACCATCCTGTCGTTCGGCACGGTGTCGACGGCCGGCACGGTGATCGACGAGATGGGCGTGGCGGCGCCGGATCTGATCATCGGCAAGCTGATCGGGCTGGCCGAGGTCGGCATTTACAGCAAGGCGATGGGCGTGATCAACGTCTTTAATCAACTGGTGACGGCGGCGGTCTCGCCGGTGATCTTCCCGTTGTTTTCATTGCAGGCGCGCGAGGGGCGTGACTTGCGGCAAGCGTATCTGACCACCGTCGGCTACATCAGCGCGCTGGCGTGGCCGTTCTTCGGCTTCGTCGCGCTGATGGCGCCGGCGCTGGTGCGGGTGTTGTACGGCGACCAGTGGGATGCCGCCGTGCCGCTGATCCGCGTGATTTGCCTGGCGTCGGCGCTGTTCAGCACGTTCAACATGGCGCGCTACCTGTTTGTGGCGATGGGCGAGGTCGGGGCGCAGGCGCGGCTGGATGCGATGACGGTGCCGCTACGGGTGCTGGCCCTGCTGGTCGCGGCGCCGTTCGGCCTGTACTGGGTGGGCTGGGCGGCGGT
Source organism: Duganella margarita (assembly GCF_009857535.1). GTDB lineage: Bacteria > Pseudomonadota > Gammaproteobacteria > Burkholderiales > Burkholderiaceae_D > Rugamonas > Rugamonas margarita. The sequence goes on along the minus strand of NZ_WWCS01000010.1, from coordinate 6,222 downwards.
GGCGGGCGCGCTATTGCGCTGCGGGCTGACGTATTGGTATCTGCGCCGCCTGGTCGCGCTGCGCTGCGCACCATTGCTGGCGGCCACCCGGCGCAGCGGCGCGGTGGCGGCCTTGTGCCTGTCCGGTGTGGCGCTCTTGCAGCAGTGGCGGCCGCAAGGACAGGCGTTGCCGCAGCTGCTGGCGGCGGCTGTGCTGTGCGCGCTGGTCTGGCTGGCGGCGGTTCACTATGTGCGCCATCCGCTGGCGAACGAATGCTCGCTGGCGGCACGCAAGGCGCTGGCGTTGCTGCATCGATAAGGAGCGAGTCATGCGGGTGGGTATTTTGTCGTATGCCATGTTGTTTCAGCGGGACAGCGGCTTGCAGCTGCAAGTGCGGTCCACCATTGCCGCCCTGCGCCAGCTGGCCGTGCCGGGACTGGAGATCGAGCTGGTCGATACCAACCGTCAGCGCCTCGACCGTTACGATGTCCTTCATGTGTTTTCGGCAATCAACGGCAATGTCCGGGTGGTGGAGCTGGCGCACGAGCTGGGCGTGCCGGTGGTGCTGTCGGCCTTGCTGGCGCCGGGATGGAGCCGCAGTGCGGGCTGGCGCGCCGGCGTCGCCGAGCAGTTGACCGGACGGCTGACCCGGTGGAACGTGCAAACCAGCTACGCCCAGACCAAGCGCGCTTTGCAGCTGGCGCAACTGGTGATCGCAGCGGACGAGGCGGAGCAAGACGCGCTGATTGATGGCTTCAAGGTCGCCCCCGCCCGGATTCACTTGCTGCCCAATGGTGTGGCCGAACGGTTTTTCGCCGCCGATGCGCAGGCGTTTCGCCGCCATACCGGCCTGGACGGCCCGTTTGTGCTGATGGCCGGCAGCATCGCGCCGTACAAGCATCAACAGGACCTGACGCGCATGCTGGCGACTCCGGAGCTGCCGGTGGTATTGCTCGGCCACGCGCGGCGGCAACATCAGGCCTACCTGCAGGGCCTGGTGGCGGCGCCCAACGTCCGCTGGCTGGGCCAGCTGGCGCACCAGGATCCCTTGCTGGCCAGTGCGTATGCGGCGGCGTCGGTGCTGGTCCTGCCCAGCCAGGGCGAAGCGTTTCCATTGCCGGTACTGGAGGCGTTGGCGACCGGCACGCCGGTGGTGATGGCCGATGACAGTCCACTTCATCTGCCAGGCAGCGGGTTTGCGCTCAAGCAGTTGCGCTGGAGCGACACCGATGCGCTGCGGCTGGCGATCCAGGCGCTGGTCGCGACGCCGCCGCCGCGCGCTGCGGTCAGCGCGCTGGTGCAGGACTTCGCCTGGCGGCGCGCGGCGCTGAAAATCGCCGACTGTTACCAGCTGCTGTACCAGCGTCGCCAACACGGAGCGGGCCATGCTGTTTAATTCGTTCAGCTTCCTGTTTCTGTACCTGCCGGCGGTGCTGGCGGGCTACTTCGTGCTGTTGCGCTGGCGTCCGCACTGGATTGCCGGCTGGCTGGCGCTGGCGTCGCTGTTCTTCTACGGCTATTGGGATACGCGCTACCTGCCGCTGCTGCTCGGTTCCATCCTGTTCAACTACTGGTGCGCGCAGCACCGCCGCATGTTGCTGTTCGGCGTGGCGGCCAATCTGGCCGTGCTGGCCTACTATAAATACGCCAATTTCTTCCTGCCGGGTCATGGCTGGGAGATTATTTTGCCGGTCGGTATCTCGTTCTTTACGTTCACCCAGATCGCGTATCTGGTCGATTGCTACCGTGGCGGCAACGGCGAGTACCGGCTGGTGCATTACACGCTGTTTGTCAGTTATTTTCCGCACCTGATTGCCGGTCCGGTGCTGCACCACAAGGAGATGATGCCGCAATTCGATCGGCTGCCTCGCTTCGACATGGCCGACGTGGCCATCGGGCTGTCGATATTCGTGGTGGGCCTGGCCAAGAAGGTGCTGCTGGCCGATCCGATCTCGGTGCTGGCGGCGCCGGTGTTCGCGCCCGGCGCCCAGCCGCAGCTGGTGGAAGCGTGGATCGGCACGCTGGCGTACACCTGCCAGCTGTACTTTGATTTTTCCGGCTACTCGGACATGGCGATCGGCCTGTCGCGGCTGTTTGGCGTGCGGCTGCCGCTGAATTTCAATTCGCCGTACAAGGCGGCCAATATCAGCGAGTTCTGGCGGCGCTGGCACATGACCTTGTCGCGTTTCCTGCGCGATTATCTGTACGTGCCGCTGGGCGGCAACCGCCACGGCGCTGTCAGCCGCTACCGCAACCTGATGCTGACCATGCTGCTGGGCGGGCTGTGGCACGGCGCCGGCTGGACCTTCGTGGTGTGGGGCGCGCTGCACGGGGGCTACCTGGTGATCCAGCACGGCTGGCAGGCGCTGACGCGGTCGGCGACGCCGCGCTGTTGGGGCCGCTGGCTGACGCTGCTGGCGGTGATGGCGGCCTGGGTGGTGTTCCGCGCACCGGACCTGGCCACCGCCGGCGAAGTGTTGCAGGGATTGGCCGGCGCCAACGGCATCGCACTGCCGCGTCCGCTGGCCGGCTGGGCGGGCCCGCTGGCCGCGCTGGGCCTGCATCCGGTGTTTGACGGCATCCGCTGGATCGACATGCGCGGGGCGGCGCTGCCGACCCTGGCGGTGGCGATGGGGCTGGCGTTATTTGCGCCGAATACGCAGCAGCTGTTCGGCGCGCCGGGGCAATGGACGCCGGCCACCTGGCGCAGCACGCTGATCGCGATGGTGTTTCTGTGCTGCCTGTTCAATATGAACAAGGTCACCGAGTTTCTCTACTTCCAATTCTGATCATGAACACACAAGCCGATTGGCGTCGCTATGTCGCCATCTTTTGCGCGCTGAGCCTGGGGCTGACGGGCGCGGTGGCCGCGCTGAACTACCAGGTCGATCCCTACCTGACGCACCAGTGGCAGACGCCGCACCTGCAACGGCTGTTGCCGGGGCGGGAGAAACTCAGTCCTTGGGGCAAGACTTACGCGCTGGCGCGGTTTCAGCCGCAGGTGCTGTATCTCGGCAATTCCCGCACCGAGCTGGGCTTGCCGGTGCAGACGCCGGAGTTCGCGGGGCAGCGGGTGTTCAACGGCGCGCTGTCCGGCGCCTCGCTGGGCGACGCGGCGGCGATGCTGCGCCACGCGGCCGCCGTCAGCCGGCTCGAGACCGTGGTGTGGGGCATCGACGCGCCATCGTTTTCCATGGAAATCGGCAATTCCGACTTTGACCGGGCGCTGGTGGCGGCCGACCGCTGGTATTTTCTGCGGCGGGCGCTGATCAATCTGAAACGGGCGATCAGCATCGACATGACGCTCGATTCGATCCGCGTGCTGCGCGGCACGTTTGGCGACATCTGTCAGTCCAGCCTGGCGCTGTATGGGCAGCGTGACGGCCGCTGCGTGCGCGATCGCATCGCCAGCCTCGGCGGCACCGGCGCCGCCATCCTGCCGCGGGTACGGGAATTCGCGCGCGGCGGCGGGCCGACGACGGACGCCATGCAGGAACTGGCGGCCAGCATGGACCGGCTGTGCCGCGCCGGCACCCGGCTGCGACTGTACCTTAATCCGACCCATGCGATGACCAGCGACGCCCTGTACTGGGCCGGCAAGTGGCCGGCGCTGGAACGCTGGCAGGGGCAACTGGCGGCGCTGGCCGACCAGCAGCGGCGGCAGGGCTGCGATGTGCGGGTGTTTGATTTTGCCGGCTTTAACGAGGTGACCACCGAGCCGCCGCCGCAGGTCAGCGGCCAGCCCGAGATGCGCAATTATTGGGAAACCTCGCATTACCGGACGCGGGTCGGGGCGATGGTGCTGGCGCGCCTGTTTGGCGCCGACAGCGACTTTGGCGTCGAGCTGACACCGGCCACGGTGGCCGCGCACCAGGCGGCGCAACGGCAGGCGCTGGCGCGCTATCACCGGCAGCATCCGGTTGAGACGGCCATGGTCAGGCAACCTTGACCGGACGTGGGCTCAATGGCTGGCGACCTTGCTGATGACGTAGCGATGCTTGCCGGACGCCTCGGCCGGTATCGCCGTCACTTCCTCGATAACAATCTCCACCGTCGCTCCCAGCCGGGCGCGGAATTGCGTCACGATGCTGAGCCGCAGCGACGGCGGCAGGCCGTCGACGCTGACCAGCAGCACCCGGGTGCAGTCCAGCGTTTCCTGGATGATCTTGAAGGCGCGCACCTGCGGCAGGTCGCGCAGGATGTAGACCAGCGCCAGGCCATGCATCACCGTGCCGTCGCGGGCCACCACGAAATCGGTGACCCGGCCTTCGACCCGTTGCAGCAGCGGCAGGCCGCGGCCGCAGCGGCACGGCGCCGGATCGAGCGCGCCGATGTCGCCGGTGGCGTAGCGGATGAACGGAAACTCGCGGCTGGCCAGGTGGGTGATGACGATGGCGCCGCTGTCGCCCGGCGGCACCGGCTCGCCATGCGCATCGAGGATCTCGACGATGACGTCCTCGGCGGTGATGTGCATGCCGCCTTCCGGGCACTCGTGGGCGATGAAGCCGGCGTCGCGGCCGCCGTAGCCGTTGGCGACCGGGGCGGCGAAGGCGCGCGCCAGCAGGGCGCGCTGGTCGTCATACAGGCGCTCGGCGGTGACGAACACCACCCATACGCCGAGCCGGTCCAGGCGGACGCCGCGCGCCTGCGCATGCTGCGCCAGCAGGCACATCACCGACGGGTAGCCGAACAGCATGGCCGGGCGCTGCCGCTGCAGGTGGGCCAGGTAGGCGTCGAGGCGGGCGGGGGCCAGGTCGAAGGCTGGCAACAGGTCGCTGCGCATGACGCGGTCGCGGCGCGCGCGCCACACGTCCTGGGCGCTCAGCTCGATCGGCGAGCCCCACAGCACCGCCTCGCGGTCGCCGATGTCCACGCCCCACCAGCGCGTGGCACGCCATTTGGCGGCGACGTCATGGCTGACGCGTCGCTTGCCCAGGTAGAAAATCAGCGGTTCGCCGCTGGAGCCGCCGGTGGTGAAGCGCTGCAGGCGCCCGGCGTCATCGGCCCGGAAGTCATCGCGGTGGTCGTTGATATGCGATTTGCGCAGGATCGGCAGCAGGCGCAGGTCGCGCACGTGCTGGACCCGGTTGGCGTCAAAACCGATGCGGGCGTATTGCTGGCGGTAATAGGGCACGTGCTCCGATGCGTGCAGCAGCAACGCGCGCAGGCGCTGCAGCTGCAGGCTTTCGATCTGGTCGCGCCGCCACCACTGGCTGACTTCCATCTGGCGCCGCAATGGCGCGCTGTTGTGGCGCTTGAACCATTCATGCAATGGAAACAGCACGGCCGACACCAGGGCGGTGTAGCCGGCACCGCGCGGACGGTCGAGCAGCCGCCGGTATTGCGCGAACAGCAGCGGGGCCACTTGCTGCCAGCTGAAGCGCTGGACGGCGGCCAGGCCGGCGCCGGCGAGGCGTTGCGCGGTGGCGCGGTCGGCCAGCAGGGCCGCCATGGCGCGCGCCATCGCGGCGGGATCGCCCGGCGGCACCAGCAGGCCGTCGACGTCGTGCCGGATCAGGTCGGGCACGCCGCCGACCGCCGTGCTGACCACCGGCACGCCGCTGGCCCAGGCCTCCAGCACCGACACCGGCAGGTTGTCGGCCCGGCTGGGATTGAGCATCAGGTCGGCCTGCTGATAATAAGCGGGCATGGCGGCGTTGTCGGTCTTGCCGGCGAAGTGGACGGCGTGCTGTAGCTGTAGCGCCGCCGCCAGTTGTTGCAGCCGCGCCAGTTCCGGGCCGTCGCCGCAGATGGTCAGGCGCGCCTGCGGCAGCTGCCGGCGCAGCAGCGCGAACGCATGCAGCGCGGTGGCGTGGTCGTACAGCGGTTCGAGATGGCGGGCGATCAGGACCTGCGCCTGCGCCGGGCGCGCCGGCGGTGGCCGGAAGCGCGCCAGGTCGACGACGTTGGGCACGATGCGCACCGCGACGCCGGAGGCGCCAAAGACCCGGGCCAGATAGGCCGACGGCACGATGACGGCGTGGGCACGGCGCAGGCTGAAGCCGACCAGGCGCGGACTGCGCGCCAGGAACGCCGGCGCTTCGCCGCCGTGGTAATGCAGCACGACCCCGGCGCCGCGCAGCCGGCCGATCCAGATCGCGGGCGCGGCGTGCAGATGCCAGGACCAGCCGGACGTCGCCATCACGTGCAGCAGCTGGGCGCGCCCGGCGGCGCGCCATAGCCGCCGCAGGTAGGGCGCCAGCCGCAGCGCGGCCCGCACGCCGCGCCGCTGCGCCACCAGA
>NZ_WWCS01000109.1 GCF_009857535.1 Duganella margarita | reverse complement strand
GTGGCTGGTCGTCCTCTCAGACCAGCTACTGATCGATGCCTTGGTAGGCTTTTACCCTACCAACTAGCTAATCAGATATCGGCCGCTCCAGGAGCACAAGGCCTTGCGGTCCCCTGCTTTCATCCTTAGATCGTATGCGGTATTAGCGTAACTTTCGCTACGTTATCCCCCACTCCAGGGTACGTTCCGATATATTACTCACCCGTTCGCCACTCGCCGCCAGGTTGCCCCGCGCTGCCGTTC
>NZ_WWCS01000108.1 GCF_009857535.1 Duganella margarita | reverse complement strand
CTACGTCCTTCATCGCCTGTAATCGCCAAGGCATCCACCATGTGCACTTATTCACTTGTCCCTATAACCTTGACGGCTATAGTGCAAGCATTTACTACTTTGTGATGATGAGTTTTACTACCCAGGCGTGTATCTGTCGACACACACCTAATAAAACTTTACTTCTTCCAGATTGTTAAAGAACGATACTGCTTTTACCTAAGCATCTCTTGCTTACGTAAAAACAGGTGGTGGAGGATGACGGGATCGAACCGA
>NZ_WWCS01000107.1 GCF_009857535.1 Duganella margarita | reverse complement strand
ACTTATCGACTGTAATGAATTAGAGAACAGCAAATATTGGGGCTGTAGCTCAGCTGGTTAGAGCACCGTGTTGATAACGCGGGGGTCGTTGGTTCGAGTCCAACCAGCCCTACCAGTTGCCTGTATTCGTGGTACCCATGGGGGATTAGCTCAGCTGGGAGAGCACCTGCTTTGCAAGCAGGGGGTCGTCGGTTCGATCCCGTCATCCTCCACCACCTGTTTTTACGTAAGCAAGAGATGCTTAGGTAAAAGCAG
>NZ_WWCS01000106.1 GCF_009857535.1 Duganella margarita | reverse complement strand
CACATGCAAGTCGAACGGCAGCGCGGGGCAACCTGGCGGCGAGTGGCGAACGGGTGAGTAATATATCGGAACGTACCCTGGAGTGGGGGATAACGTAGCGAAAGTTACGCTAATACCGCATACGATCCAAGGATGAAAGCAGGGGACCGCAAGGCCTTGTGCTCCTGGAGCGGCCGATATCTGATTAGCTAGTTGGTAGGGTAAAAGCCTACCAAGGCATCGATCAGTAGCTGGTCTGAGAGGACGACCAGCCAC
>NZ_WWCS01000105.1 GCF_009857535.1 Duganella margarita | reverse complement strand
TAGAGTGCTCTTTCGTAGCAACTAATGACAAGGGTTGCGCTCGTTGCGGGACTTAACCCAACATCTCACGACACGAGCTGACGACAGCCATGCAGCACCTGTGTAATGGTTCCCTTTCGGGCACTCCTCAATCTCTCGAGGATTCCATCCATGTCAAGGGTAGGTAAGGTTTTTCGCGTTGCATCGAATTAATCCACATCATCCACCGCTTGTGCGGGTCCCCGTCAATTCCTTTGAGTTTTAATCTTGCGACCG
>NZ_WWCS01000104.1 GCF_009857535.1 Duganella margarita | reverse complement strand
TTGTGATGATGCAATCTACCCGCGGCTAGACGGAAAGACCCCATGAACCTTTACTGTAGCTTTGCATTGGACTTTGAACCAATCTGTGTAGGATAGGTGGGAGGCTTTGAAGCGGGAACGCCAGTTCACGTGGAGCCAACCTTGAAATACCACCCTGGTTTGTTTGAGGTTCTAACCTTGGTCCGTTATCCGGATCGGGGACAGTGCATGGTAGGCAGTTTGACTGGGGCGGTCTCCTCCTAAAGTGTAACGGAG
>NZ_WWCS01000103.1 GCF_009857535.1 Duganella margarita | reverse complement strand
CGGTCGCAAGATTAAAACTCAAAGGAATTGACGGGGACCCGCACAAGCGGTGGATGATGTGGATTAATTCGATGCAACGCGAAAAACCTTACCTACCCTTGACATGGATGGAATCCTCGAGAGATTGGGGAGTGCCCGAAAGGGAACCATTACACAGGTGCTGCATGGCTGTCGTCAGCTCGTGTCGTGAGATGTTGGGTTAAGTCCCGCAACGAGCGCAACCCTTGTCATTAGTTGCTACGAAAGAGCACTCTA
>NZ_WWCS01000102.1 GCF_009857535.1 Duganella margarita | reverse complement strand
CCTCCGTTACACTTTAGGAGGAGACCGCCCCAGTCAAACTGCCTACCATGCACTGTCCCCGATCCGGATAACGGACCAAGGTTAGAACCTCAAACAAACCAGGGTGGTATTTCAAGGTTGGCTCCACGAGAACTGGCGTTCCCGCTTCAAAGCCTCCCACCTATCCTACACAGATTGGTTCAAAGTCCAATGCAAAGCTACAGTAAAGGTTCATGGGGTCTTTCCGTCTAGCCGCGGGTAGATTGCATCATCACAAA
>NZ_WWCS01000101.1 GCF_009857535.1 Duganella margarita | reverse complement strand
TTTGTGATGATGCAATCTACCCGCGGCTAGACGGAAAGACCCCATGAACCTTTACTGTAGCTTTGCATTGGACTTTGAACCAATCTGTGTAGGATAGGTGGGAGGCTTTGAAGCGGGAACGCCAGTTTCTGTGGAGCCAACCTTGAAATACCACCCTGGTTTGTTTGAGGTTCTAACCTTGGTCCGTTATCCGGATCGGGGACAGTGCATGGTAGGCAGTTTGACTGGGGCGGTCTCCTCCTAAAGTGTAACGGAGG
>NZ_WWCS01000100.1 GCF_009857535.1 Duganella margarita | reverse complement strand
GGCTTACGGCGTGGGGGCTTTTCACCCCCATTATCGCTACTCATGTCAGCATTCGCACTTCTGATACCTCCAGCATCCTTTACAAGACACCTTCGCAGGCTTACAGAACGCTCTCCTACCATATGCTAAAAGCATATCCGCAGCTTCGGTGACTGGCTTAGCCCCGTTACATCTTCCGCGCAGGACGACTCGATCAGTGAGCTATTACGCTTTCTTTAAATGATGGCTGCTTCTAAGCCAACATCCTGACTGTTTTAG